>NZ_CP155793.1:0-1306357 GCF_039729145.1 Microbacterium sp. SY138
ATGTCATCACCTGCCCAGCCCGACGTCCCCATCTGGACCACGGTGCAGGAGCTTCTGGTCGACGACGATCGGGTCACACCTCAGCTGCAGGGCTTCCTCAGTCTCGCCGTCCCGGCAGGGGTGATGTCAGCGACGCTGTATCTGGAAGTGCCGAACGATCTCACCGCGGCGCAGATCAACAAGCGCCTGCGCCTGCCGATCATGGAGGCCCTCTCGCACATCGGCGAAGAGGTCACGTCCTACCGCGTCGTCGTCAACCACGAGCTGGCAGAGCAGCAGACGGCGCCGATCGCGGTCGGCGACTTCGGGCGCCACGAGCAGGTGCGTGTCGAATCCCCCATGGAACAGCCGACCCAGCTGCGCCACGAATCGCGGCTGAATCCGAAGTACACCTTCGACAACTTCGTGATCGGACAGTCCAACCGCTTCGCGCACGCCGCGGCCGTCGCGGTCGCCGAAGCGCCGGCCAAGGCCTACAACCCCCTCTTCATCTATGGAGACTCCGGTCTCGGGAAGACCCACCTCCTTCACGCCATCGGCGACTACGCGCAATCCCTCTACGCAGGGGTCAAGGTCCGCTACGTCTCGAGCGAGGAGTTCACGAACGACTTCATCAACTCGATCGCGAACAACCGCGGCGCCGCGTTCCAGGCGCGCTACCGCGACGTCGACATCCTCCTGATCGACGACATCCAGTTCCTGCAGGGACGCGCCGAGACGCAGGAAGCCTTCTTCCACACCTTCAACACGCTGCACGATCACAACAAGCAGGTCGTGATCACCAGCGACGTGGCCCCGAAGCACCTGACCGGGTTCGAGGACCGTATGCGCAGCCGCTTCGAGTGGGGTCTGATCACCGATGTGCAGGCGCCCGACCTCGAGACGCGTATCGCGATCCTCCGGAAGAAGGCGCAGAGCGAGGCCCTCCATATTCCCGACGAGGTACTCGAGTACATCGCGACCGTGGTGTCATCGAACATCCGGGAACTGGAGGGCGCACTCATCCGGGTGTCGGCCTTCGCGAGCCTGAACCGCTCCGCTCTCGACATCTCCCTGGCGCAGACCGTGCTCCGCGACATCATCGACACGGCCGAGGACAACATCATCTCGCCGACCGACATCATCACGGCGACTGCACAGTACTTCAAGCTCACGGTCGACGACCTCTACGGCTCCAGCCGGTCGCAGCAGATCGCGACCGCCCGCCAGATCGCGATGTACCTGTGTCGCGAGCGGACCAGTCTCTCCCTGCCGAAGATCGGACAGCTGTTCGGCAACCGCGACCACACCACGGTCATGTACGCGTACAAGAAGATCAGCGAGCTCATGAAGGAGCGCCGCTCCATCTACAACCAGGTCACCGAGATCACCACGCAGCTCGGACGACGCTGACACGCCGCGTCTCCGAGAAAAGGGGAGGACAGCACCTGAACCGGTGCCGTCCTCCCCTTTTTTGTGAGCCCGACAGGGATTCTGATCGTCGGATAGATGCCTCTATGCACATGTGGATAACTTGTGGATGACCGTGGATTCGATCGGGACGAATGTGGGCTGATCACCCAAACCTGTGGATAACTCGGGGAGGGCCATCACCGACCGGAAAGCCCGGAACCCGCGGATTCCTCAGGGTTTCCACAACTGACAACTGTGTAGTTCCCTACTCGCCACTGCTATCCACCGAGTTATCCACAGTATCCACAGCTGTTAACACCGTTAAGGAGTTAAGTCATTCAAGGCGCGATCCGATCACCAGACGGTGGGGACAACCGGTCGACCGAATGACAGGAACCTCGGCGTAGGGATACGCCGGACTGTGGGGCTAGCATGGGAAGCCCTGCACCGGCAGGGCCGACGACAACGCGTCACAGTTCGACGACAAGGGAGCACCCGTGAGGTTTCAGGTCAACCGCGATGTCTTCAGCGAGGCTGTCTCGTTCGTCGTCAAGCTTCTGCCGCAGCGCAATCCTCAGCCGATCCTCGCCGGCGTCCTGATCGAAGCCGATGGTTCCGGTCTGACGCTCTCGGCATTCGACTACGAGGCTTCCGCCCGCACCACCATCGAGGCGACGGTCGAGACCCCGGGAACGCTCCTGGTGCATGGCCGGCTCCTCTCGGACATCGCCAGCCGACTTCCGAACGCTCCGATCGAGATCGCCATCGAGGAAGACGGGGGCATCGCGGTCACCTGCGGCTCCGCACGATTCACCCTCGCAGCCATGCCCGTCGAGGAATACCCCTCGATCCCCGAGGTGACCGGTTCGTCCGGTGTGGTCCCGGCCGACGACTTCGGCACGGCGATCGCCCAGGTCGGATTCGCCGCGTCGCGTGACGACGTGACTCCTGTGCTCACGGGTGTGCAGCTCGAGGTCTCGGGACACACGCTGAGCCTCGTCGCGACCGACCGTTACCGCGTCTCGCTGCGGGATGTGCCGTGGGACGGCGAGGCCGTCGAAGCCACCGCCCTGGTCCCTGCCCGCACTCTGCTCGAGGTCGGCAAGACCTTCGGACACGCCGGCACGATCCAGGTGGCGTTCTCCGGAGCGGGCGACCGAGAGATCATCGCCTTCACCGCGGGCAACAAGACCGTCACTTCTCTCCTGATCAAGGGCAACTTCCCGCCTGTACGCCGACTGTTCCCCGAGCAGACCGACCACTACGCGGTCGTGAACACCGCAGACCTCGTCGAGGCCGTTCGCCGAGTCTCACTCGTGCTCGATCGTGCTGCTCCCCTGCGTTTCACGTTCTCGAACGACAGTGTGACGATGGACGCCTCCGGCGGAGACCACGCACGGGCATCCGAGTCGGTCGACGCGATCCTCTCCGGTGGCGATGAGGTCACGCTGGGCCTGAACCCGCAGTACCTGATCGAGGCTCTCGGCGCCGTCAAGAGCGAGTTCGTGCGCGTCACGTTCACGTCGAGCGACAACGCCAACAAGCTGAGCCCCGTGCTCATCACGAGCCAGACCTCGGTCGACCAGGCGGGTCTCGACTCGTTCAAGTACCTGCTCCAGCCGAACCTCCTCCTGCGCTGATCTTCTCCGCTTCATCCATACCCGGAACGTTCCTCGGGGAATCCGGACTGTCAGACCCCGAAGGTAGGCTGACTCCGTGATTGTGGAGCACCTGAGTCTGGTCGATTTCCGCAATTACGCGACCGCTGAACTCACCCTCCACCGCGGACCCAACGTGCTTGTCGGGCGCAACGGTCAGGGAAAGACGAATCTGGCCGAAGCCGTGGTGTTCCTCGCCACGCTCGGTTCGCACCGGGTGTCATCTGATGCGCCGATGGTCCGCGATGGCCAGGAGTTCGCGGTGATCCGTGCCCGACTGTCGCACGGAGAGCGTCGCGTGCTCGCCGAGATCCAGGTGAACAGGCAGGGATCGAACAAGGCTCGCATCAACGGATCGCCGTCGAAGCCGAACGAACTCCCCCGCTACGCGCACGTCGTGCTGTTCGCTCCGGAAGACCTGCAGATCGTGAGGGGGGACCCCTCAGCTCGGCGCCGCTTCACGGATCAGCTCCTCATCCAGCGCACGCCGAGGCTCGCAGCTGTGCTCGCCGACTACGACCGCGTCCTGAAGCAGCGCAATGCGCTGCTGAAGTCGGCGCGTGCTCGCGGCGTTCGCGGCGAAGGTCTGAGCACTCTGGACGTCTGGGACGACAAGCTGGTCTCCCTCGGATCGGAGATCATCACCGCCCGTCAGCGCCTGGCGGCGGATCTGCAGCAGCCCGTGGCCGATGCCTACGAGGCGATCGCCGGTGCAGATCATCGTCCCCAGCTGGAATGGGCGCTCTCGGTGGGCGGCGGAGACCCCGAAGAGGGGGAAGAGGGAGCGGAAGGTGCCGAGACGGGGCCGTCCGCAGACAGACTCACCGATCCGATTCGTATCGCCGAGGTGTTCCGCGCATCCCTTGCGGCGAAGCGATCGAAAGAACTCGATCGCGGACTGACCCTCACCGGGCCGCACCGAGACGACCTGGTGCTGCGGGTCCGCGACCTCCCGGTCAAGGGATACGCCTCCCACGGGGAATCGTGGTCGGTGGCTCTCGCCCTGCGGCTCGCGTCGGCCGAGCTGCTCCGCAGCGAATCTCCCGCCGGCGATCCGGTGCTCATCCTCGACGACGTCTTCGCAGAACTCGACGCCGATCGGCGTCAGCGGTTGGCGGCCTTGACCGCCGGTTATGAGCAAGTGGTGGTCACGGCAGCGGTGGAGGAGGATATCCCCGAGGTGCTGCATGCCCACGTGGTACGGATCAGCGCCGGAACCATCAGCGACGAGCGGGAGGCGACGGATGACTGACGCGGCACGCCATCCGTCCGCTTCGAGCCCCTCGGCACCGACTCCGGACACTCCCCCTCCGGTGGCCGATGTTCCCGAGACGATCGGCACCTATCTGCGGCTGCGCGGGCTGCAGCCGAGTTCCAAGAGCTGGAAACGCAAGCGACGCATCGCGACCGACGACGACAACGCACCCTTCACGCCCGGGCGAGACCCCGGCGCGCTCGGTGCGGTGCTCGACAAGCTGAGTCGTGACTCCGGCTGGCAGATCACCCTCGCCCGAGAAGATCTCGTGCGCCAATGGGCTGATCTCGCAGGCGCAGACACCGCGAAGCACTCCGAACCCGTCTCCCTGGAGCGCGGCCTGCTCACCGTGAAGTGCGACTCGACCGCGTGGGCGAAGAACCTGCAGTTCATGCGGGCGACGATTCTCACCGAGATCGGCCGACGGTATCCCGATGCGGGCGTCGAGAACCTCCGCTTCATCGGACCGGACGTTCCCTCGTGGAAATGGGGTCCCAGAGCCGTTCCAGGACGGGGCCCGCGCGATACCTACGGGTAGGGCACCACGCGAGGGGGTCGAAAGGCTCAGAGGCCCACACACGGCCGTTGAGCGGCATTTCCCGATGAAACTCCGCTAGAATGGGAGTTCGTGATATCGATGTGGAGAATGCCCTCTGATGACGCCTGAATCCCCTGCTGACGAGACGGAATCGAACACCGGGGGAACCCCCGCAACCGAGGGCACCATCGCACCCAAGGCGAAGCAGCCGGGTGAGTACGGTGCGGATTCGATCCAGATCCTCGAAGGCCTCGAAGCCGTGCGCAAGCGCCCCGGCATGTACATCGGGTCCACCGGGCCTCGAGGACTCCACCACCTGGTCTACGAGATCGTCGACAACTCCGTCGATGAGGCACTGGCCGGTTACGCCGACACGATCTTCGTGACGATGCTCGCGGATGGCGGTGTGCGCGTCGTCGACAACGGTCGCGGCATCCCGGTCGACCCGCACTCGTCGGACCCCAACAAGTCGACGGTCGAGGTCGTGCTCACCATCCTGCACGCCGGTGGAAAGTTCGGCGGTGGTGCCTACGCCGTCTCCGGTGGTCTGCACGGTGTCGGCTCCTCCGTCGTGAACGCGCTGTCGACGCGCTTCGACGTCGAGGTCAAGCAGAAGGGCTTCGTCTGGCGGCACAGCTTCGCCGACGGCGGTATCCCCCAGCAGAAGCTCGAGAAGGGCGAAGCGACCGAAGAGACCGGAACGAGCATCACGTTCTGGCCGGACGCCTCGATCTTCACCGAGACGATCGAGTTCGAGTACGACACCCTCCGCACGCGGTTCCAGCAGATGGCATTCCTCAACAAGGGCCTTCGCATCGAGCTGCGCGACGAGCGGGAGTCCTCCGCCTACGAGGTGGAGGAAGACGGGGCCACCGTCACCAAGCAGCCCGGCGACGTGTTCTTCTACGAACGGGGTCTCGTCGACTACGTCGAGTACCTCAACAAGGTGCGTCACGCCGAAGTCGTCAACGACGAGATCATCGCGTTCGAATCGGAGGACACCGAGCGCAAGATCTCGCTCGAGGTCGCGATGCAGTGGACCACGTCGTACACCGAGAACGTCTTCACCTATGCGAACACGATCAACACCCACGAGGGTGGAACGCATGAGGAGGGCTTCCGCGCGGCGCTGACCACCCTGGTCAACAAGTACGCCCGCGCGAACAACCTGCTCAAGGAGAAGGACGACAACCTCTCCGGCGACGACGTGCGCGAGGGCCTGACGGCGGTCATCTCGATCAAGCTCGGCGAACCGCAGTTCGAGGGCCAGACGAAGACCAAGCTCGGCAACACCGAGGCGAAGGCTTTCGTTCAGAAGGTCGTCGGCGATCAGCTCGGGGACTGGTTCGAGCGCAACCCGAACCAGGCGAAGAACGTCATCCGCAAGGCGATCGACGCCGCGACCGCTCGCCTCGCCGCCCGCAAGGCGCGCGAGACCGCCCGCCGCAAGAGCGTCTTCGAGTCGGCCGCCATGCCGGACAAGCTCAAGGACTGCACGAGCAAGGACCCGTCCATCAGCGAGATCTTCCTGGTGGAGGGTGACTCGGCCGGTGGCTCCGCGGTGCAGGGTCGCGACCCGCACACGCAGGCGATCCTGGCGCTACGAGGGAAGATCCTCAACGTCGAGCGTGCGCGTCTCGACAAGGCCCTGGGCAACAAGGAAGTCCAGGCGATGATCCAGGCCTTCGGCACGGGCATCGGCGAAGAGTTCGACATCGAGAAGGCGCGCTATCACAAGATCGTGCTGATGGCCGATGCCGACGTCGATGGCCAGCACATCACGACGCTGCTGCTGACGCTGCTCTTCCGCTACATGCGCGGTCTGATCGAGGCCGGCTTCGTGTACCTCGCGATGCCGCCGCTGTACCGCCTGAAGTGGTCCAACTCCGCGCACGAGTACGTGTTCAGCGACGCCGAGCGCGATGCCCTGCTCAAGCACGGCATCGACAACGGCAAGCGGATCCCGAAGGACGCCGGCATCCAGCGGTACAAGGGTCTCGGTGAGATGAACCCGAAGGAGCTGTGGGAGACGACGATGGATCACACCACGCGCACCCTGCAGCAGATCACCATCGAGGACGCGGCCGCGGCCGACGAGATCTTCAGCGTGCTGATGGGCGAGGACGTCGAGTCCCGACGCAGCTTCATCCAGCGCAACGCCAAGGACGTCCGCTTCCTCGACATCTGATGCTCGCGGGCTCAGACCAGATGTGTGACAGAGAGATTGATTCATGACTGACGAAGAACGCACCGAGCCGGAACACGATCACGGCAAGATCGATCAGGTCGACCTGCAGTCGGAGATGCAGCGCAGCTACCTCGACTACGCGATGGCCGTCATCGTGGGGCGCGCGCTCCCCGACGTGCGCGACGGGCTCAAGCCCGTGCACCGCCGCGTGATCTACGGCATGTACGACGGCGGCTTCCGCCCCGACAAGTCGTTCTCGAAGTGCGCCCGTGTGGTGGGCGAGGTCATGGGCCAGTACCACCCGCACGGCGACTCGGCGATCTACGACGCCCTCGTGCGACTGGTGCAGCCGTGGTCGCTGCGGTATCCGCTGGCTCTCGGCCAGGGCAACTTCGGGTCCCCGGGCAACATGGGCGCGGCAGCCCCGCGATACACCGAGACCAAGATGGCCCCGCTCGCGCTCGAGATGGTGCGCGACATCGAAGAAGACACCGTCGACTTCACCGACAACTACGACGGCCAGACGCAGGAGCCGACGGTCCTCCCGGCCCGCTTCCCGAACCTGCTCGTCAACGGCTCGGTCGGTATCGCGGTCGGCATGGCCACGAACATCCCCCCGCACAACCTGCGCGAGGTGTCCGATGCGGCGCTCTGGGCACTCGACAACCCCGGCATCTCCCGTGAGGAGCTGCTCGAAGGTCTTATCCAGCGCGTTCCCGGTCCCGACTTCCCGACCGGTGCGCAGATCCTCGGCACCAAGGGCATCCACGAGGCGTACCGCACGGGTCGCGGCTCGATCACGATGCGCGCGGTCGTCAACGTCGAGGAGATCCAGGGCCGCACCTGCCTCGTCATCACCGAGCTGCCGTACCAGGTGAACCCCGACAACGTGGCGGTGAAGATCGGCGACCTCGCCCGTGACGGCAAGATCACCGGTATCGCCGACATCCGCGATGAGTCCTCGGACCGCACGGGTCAGCGTCTGGTCGTCGTGCTCAAGCGCGACGCGGTCGCGCGGGTCGTGCTGAACAACCTCTACAAGCACACGCAGCTGCAGGAGAACTTCGGCGCGAACATGCTCGCGATCGTCGACGGCGTGCCGCGCACCCTCGCGATCGACGGTTTCATCACGCACTGGATCTCCCACCAGATCGACGTGATCGTCCGCCGCACCGAGTTCCGTCTGCGCGAGGCCGAGAAGCGCATGCACATCCTGCGCGGATATCTGAAGGCGCTCGACGCCCTCGACGAGGTCATCGCGCTCATCCGCCGCTCGCAGACCACGGCGGATGCGAACGAGGGACTCCAGAAGCTCCTCGACATCGACGAGATCCAGGCCGACGCGATCCTGCAGATGCAGCTGCGCCGTCTTGCGGCTCTCGAGCGTCAGAAGATCATCGATCAGGCGAACGAGCTCGAAGCGCAGATCACCGATTACAAGGCGATCCTGGCCGACGAGGGTCGTCAGCGCACGATCATCCGCGAAGAACTGACGGGCATCGTCGACCGCTTCGGCGACGAGCGTCGCACGCACATCCTGCACGGCTTCGACGGTGATGTCTCGATGGAAGACCTCATCGCCGAAGAGGAGATGGTCGTCACCGTCACGCGCGAGGGGTACATCAAGCGCACGCGCAGCGACAACTACCGTTCTCAGCACCGTGGCGGCAAGGGCGTCAAGGGTGCGCAGCTGCGCGCGAACGACATCGTCGAGCACTTCTTCGTGACGACCACGCACCACTGGCTGCTGTTCTTCACCGACAAGGGGCGCGTCTACCGCGCGAAGACCTACGAGGTGCCCGAGGCCGGACGCGACGCGAAGGGCATGCACGTCGCGAACCTGCTCGCCCTGCAGCCGGACGAGAACATCGCCCAGGTGCTCGACATCCGCGACTACCAGGTGGCCGACTACCTGGTGCTGGCGACCCGTGAGGGCCTCGTCAAGAAGACGCGACTCGAGGCGTACGACACCAACCGCCAGGGCGGCGTCATCGCGATCCGTCTGAACGACGAGGACGAGCTCGTCAGCGCATTGCTCGTGAACGCCGAGGACGACATCCTCCTCATCAGCCGCCGCGGCATGTCGGTGCGCTTCGAGGCGACCGATGAGGCCCTGCGGCCGATGGGTCGGGCGACAGCCGGTGTCCGCGGCATGAAGTTCAAGATCGACGAGGACTGCCTGCTCTCGGCATCCGTCGCAGCGCCGGGCAAGTTCGTCTTCGTCGTGACCGACGGAGGCTACGCGAAGCGCACCGCGGTGGAGGAATATCGGGTGCAGGGACGCGGCGGAACAGGCATCAAGGTCGCCAAGCTCAACGACGATCGGGGCACTCTCGCGGGTGGTCTGATCGTCTCCGAGGACGACGAGGTCTTGGTGGTTCTCTCCAGCGGCAAGGTGGTACGCTCTGCCGTGGCCGAGGTCCCCGCCAAGGGTCGAGACACCATGGGAGTGGTGTTCGCCCGGACGACGGAGGCCGATCGCATCCTCGCCATCGCCCGTAACGGTGAGCGTGGCCTCGCCGAAGACGAGGCGGATGCGGAGGATGCCGAGACCCAGGCCCCCGAGACGACACCGACCCCCGAGGATACAGACGCATGAGCACAGTGGCCGACAAGCTGGCGAAGAAGTCGACCCGCAAGACGAGCGGCAAGCAGGTACGCCTCCGACTGGTCTACGTGGACTTCTGGTCGGCCGTGAAGCTCTCGTTCCTCGGAGCGGTGGCCCTCGCGGTCGTCACGATGGTCTCGTTCTTCCTCATCTTCCTGGTCTTCCAGGCGACGGGGATCATGACCACGGCGGAGAGCTTCCTGCTCGGCATCACCGACAACACGTTCGTGCTCTCCGAGGTCGTCGGACTTCCGCAGGTGATGGCGTTCGCGGCGGTTGTCGCGATCCTGAACCTCATCGTCTTCACGGTGCTCGGCGCCGTCGTCGCGGGAATCTACAACCTCGCAGTGAAGGTCACGGGCGGACTGCTCGTCGGCTTCATGTCGAACTGATCCTCGGAACGTTTCACGAAGGGCGGGTGCTTCGGCATCCGCCCTTCGCTGTTTCTCTTCGCGCTTTCTCTAGACGACGCCCGTCGTGCCGAGAAGCGTGCCGATGAGCCAGGTCGCCGCCAGGGCGAGCCCACCACCGATCACCAGTCGGACCGATGCTCGCACGGGCGCCGAACCTCCGATCTTCGCGGACAGTGTTCCCGTGACGGCCAGGGCGAGGAGGACGGCGACGAAGGTCACCGGAACCCGCCACTCCGGCGGCGGAAGGAGGATGGCGAGCAAGGGCAATAGCGCGCCGAGGGTGAAAGCGATCGCCGACGACATGGCCGCATGCCAGGGATTGACGAGGTCGTCCTGGTCGATGCCGAGTTCGACCTCCAGGTGCGCGGCGAGGGCATCGTGCGCGGTGAGCTCTTCGGCCACCTGTCGCGCCGTCTCGTCCGAGAGCCCCCTCTCGCGATAGAGCTGCGTGAGTTCATCGAGCTCCACAGCGGGCATCGTGCGCAGCTCCTCGCTCTCTTTCGCGATGAGGGCGCGTTCGCTGTCTCGCTGACTGCTCACCGAGACGTACTCCCCGAGGGCCATGGAGATCGCTCCGCCGACCAGGCCGGCGATACCCGCCGTGAGGAGCGCCGCGTTGTCGGTTGTGGCGCCGGCGACCCCGACCACGAGGGAGGCGACCGAGACGATGCCGTCGTTCGCTCCGAGAACTCCCGCACGCAGCCAGTTCAGTCGCTGACCGAGACCGGCACCGTGCGGTTCACCTTCATGCGCTGTCATGCCCCCAGTGAAGCAGACGGTGGCCGGAGAAGGAGGGAGTCCGCGACGGGCATTACGGAAAACCCGAAGTCGAGTGTCCGGTTGGCTCGGTATCGAGCCCATCCGGCCCGCCGTACCTTGGAACCATGACCACTCAGACTGCGACTCCGACTCCCGCAACGGCGGTGAAGCCGCCGTTGCGCATCTTCCTCACGATCCTGCATCTGGCAGGTGTCGGCATCCTCGGTGGTGCCATCTTCGGCATGCTCGGCGGGCTCCTCGGCACGGGCCTCGGACTTCTCTTCGCCGCCGGTATCGGGCTCATCATGCTGGTGGGACTGGTCTACGCGCTCTACGGTGTGGGCTGGTTCGAAGTCGCTCGTGTCGGTGCGCTGTACCGCACGCCGATCGCACCGCTGCGTCTGCAGCCGCGCGACCGTCCCGGCTTCGTCGGTTGGTTGCGAGCTCTCGGCCACCAGGCCATCGACGGGCGCATGTGGCGCGCGGTCGCGAACTTCGCCATCTCGGCGCTTCTCGGCTGGGTGGTGCTTCGCCTGTTCTGGGGTCTGGTGTGGTCGATCATCATCTCGTTCGCTCCCCTCACCGCGGCGGATTCGGTCATGGGACCGTTCGGTGGGGGAGGCATCCCCGTCGCATGGGCGCCGCTGATCGGCATCTTGGGAATTGCGGCCTGTGTCGTCGGGACGATCGGCTTGGCGCTGCTGCACCGCACGCTCTCGCTCGCGATCGTGATCCGCAGCAAGGAGACCGAGCTCACCGAGCGCGTGCGCACCTCGACCGCGCAGCGGGAGGGCGCCGTGCGCGCCGCCGACGTGGAGCGCACCCGCATCGAGCGCGACCTGCACGACGGTGTCCAGCCCCGACTCGTGTCGGTCGGCATGACGCTCGGCCTCGCGCAGCAGAAGATCGACAACGATCCCGAGGCCGCGAAGGAGCTCATCAACGAGGCGCACACCTCGACCAAGGCGGCCATCACCGAGCTGCGTCAGCTGGCTCGGGGCATCCACGCCTCGGTGCTCGATGACAGAGGCCTCGACGCTGCACTGTCGGCACTCGCTGGACGCTCGCACATCCCCGTGCACCTGGATGTGCGCATGGACGGGCGGTGCAGTCGCGAGGCCGAGGCTGCCGTGTACTTCTCGATCGCCGAGTCGCTGACCAACGCGGCGAAGCACTCGAGAGCCAGCGAAGCCCGCGTGATCGTGCGGCTTCGAGAGGGCAACACGCTCTGGGCACGCGTCGAGGACAACGGCATCGGCGGCGCTCAGGTGCAGCCCGGCGGCGGGCTCGACGGCATCGCGAATCGCATCCTGGCCGCAGGGGGAGCCTTCCGCCTCGACAGTCCCCAGGGCGGGCCGACGAGCCTGGAGGTGAACGTACCGTGCGCATCCTGATCTGCGAGGACTCGGTCCTCCTGCGCGAGGGCCTGGTCCGTCTGCTCGAAGACGCCGGCCATGAGGTGGTCGCCGCCCTCCCCGACATCGAGGGTCTCGACCAGGCCGTCGCCACCACGACCCCCGACCTGTGCATCCTGGACGTGCGTCTCCCCCCGACGTTCACCGATGAAGGCATCCGGGCCGCTCTCGGTCTGCGCTCGACGCATCCGTCTCTCGCGATCCTGGTGCTCTCGCAGTACGTCGAAGAGCGGTATGCGTCGGATCTGATCGCGGCGCAGGGTGGGCCCCTCGGCTACCTGCTCAAGGATCGGGTCGCCGACGTCTCCGAGTTCCTCGCCTCGGTGCAGCGGATCTCCGAGGGCGCCACCGTGCTCGACCCCGAGGTCGTCGCCCAGCTGCTGACCCGCCGCAACCGCGACGATCGAATGCTGCGGCTCACGGAACGCGAGCGCACCGTGCTCGCACTGATCGCCGAGGGCAAGTCGAACCAGGCGATCGCGGGGCTGCTGTTCCTCTCCGAGGCGAGTGTCGAGAAACACATCACCTCCATCTTCCAGAAGCTGGGCTTCGAGCAGGACGAGGCGGGAAACCGTCGTGTGCTCGCCGCCCTCGCGCACATCGAGAACACCGGCGGCCCGACGCCGCCGACCGGCCAGACAGGAGTGGCACGATGACCACCGACAACAACGGCACCCCGGGCGAGCACGCCCCACTCACCCCGCCGCCGCCCTCCCCGCCCCAAGGAACGGCCCCGCAGGCGGGTCCGTCCTCTCCTGCCGCGCCTTCTACAGGCGCGTCCACTCCTTCCGCGCCGACCAACGGGCGCACCCCAGGGGCGACCGCGGTCATGGTGGTGACCGCGGTGGTCGGGGGGATCGCGCTTCTCGGGGCCGGCGGCACGGCTGCTGCCGCGGCGGCCGGGACCATCGTGTCGTCGAGTCGTCCGGACTCCGTGCAGAGCGTGGACGTCGAGGGGCTGGACAGCATCGACCTCGCCGCCGATGCCAGCAGCATGCGGGTCGAGTTCGGCGACGTCGACGAGGCCACACTCGCCATCACGAACGGGCGCGGTACACCGTGGACGTTCGAGCGCGATGGCGACGAGCTGGTCGTCCGGAGTCCACAAGGAGTCTTCGGGTGGTGGCTCGGCGGCTGGTTCGGTGATGAGGAGATCGCCGTGCTCACGCTCCCGGAAAGTCTTCGCGACGCAGGACTCGACGCCGACCTGAACCTCGATGCGGGCAGCCTCGACGTGAACGGCGACTTCGGTGTGCTCGACGTCAGCGTCAACGCCGGAGCGCTCGACGTCGAAGGGGCCGCGAAGGAACTCGATGTGCAGATGAGCGCCGGCCGCGCCGACATCCTCCTCGACGGCGTCTCCCAGGCGGACCTCGGCGTCTCCGCCGGCGATCTCACGGTCGAGCTCACGGGTGCTCCCCCGACCCGGACGGCGATCGACGTGAGCGCCGGCACCCTCGATCTGACCGTTCCCGACGTGGAGTACGCGATCTCTCAGGAGATCAGCGCGGGCACGCTGAATGCCGAGGTCGACGAGGCTTCGAGCGCGCGGAGGACGATCGAGGTCTCGCTGTCGGCCGGCACCGCGACCATCCGACCGGGCCGCTGAACACGCTCGAGGGGGAGGACACTCCCGGGTGCTCCCCCTCGATTCGGATTTTCCGTATTTCTCCGGTAAAGTCTTGGAGGTTGACGGGGCTATAGCTCAGGCGGTTAGAGCGCTTCACTGATAATGAAGAGGTCCCAGGTTCAAGTCCTGGTAGCCCCACTCCTTAACTCAAGAAAATCCCTCACGGGGCCTTAGCTCAGTTGGTAGAGCGCCTGCTTTGCAAGCAGGATGTCAGGAGTTCGAATCTCCTAGGCTCCACAGGATCGAGAAGCCCCCGGCCCCCGGCCGGGGGCTTCTTCTGTTGAGGCGGGTGTCGACCCATCGCGTCTGCCTGGTTGTGCATCTCCGCCCACGGGGGGACGCGAATCGTCCCGGTGGACGACGCGAGGGAGTGAATACTTCACGTAGCGTGTTACCCATGTAGAGCTTGCCTCGTGCTGAGCTGCTTCAGATCAATGTCGCCCCCGCACATGGCAGGGCCGGCTCCAGCTCGCAAGACTCAGGAGACACATGGACATCCTCGAATGGGTGAGGACGACCGCATCAGCCCTTCCCGACCCTCTGGTCTGGGCCCTCGGCGGATTGTTCGCCTTCCTCGAGAACGGCTTGGGCCTCGGCTTCTTCCTGCCCGGTGAGACGATCGTCGTCTTCCTTTCCGCTTCGCTCTCCGACGTCTGGGCGGTGGTGGTGATGTTCCTCGTGGTCGTCGTCGCGGGAAGCGCGGGAGACCACGTCGGCTATCTCCTCGGGCGACACTTCGGCGTCGGCATGCGTGATCTCAGACTGGTCAAGCGACTCGGGATCGATCGATGGGATCGGGCCGTCGAGATCCTCCACCTGCGCGGTGCGATCGCCGTCTTCCTCACACGACTCGTCCCTGTCGTTCGCACGTTGACCCCGGCTGCTGCGGGCGTTGCGAAGGTGAGGTACCCGTCGTTCCTGCTCGCCTCGCTCGCCGGAGCAGCGACCTGGGCTGCGATCTACGTCAGCGTGGGGTTCCTGTTGAGGGCATCCCTCGACGCCGTCACCAAGGCGTTGGGACCGATCAGCAACGTGCTGCTCCTCGTCGTGGTCGCCGGTGGCGTCGTCTTCTTCGCGGTGCGATTCATCCGCACCCGGTCGCTCGCACGCGCCGTCGATGCGACCGATGATGCTGCGCCCATCCAGCCCACCGTCGTCGACCGTCTCTTCCGTGAAGACGAATGGCGCACGTGGCCCAACCTCATCACCGGGATCCGCCTGCTCCTGCTGCCGGTGTTCCTCTGGCTGATCACCGCCAGGATGCTGTGGGCCGCGCTGGTCGTCATCGGCCTGGTCTTCCTGACGGATTGGCTCGACGGTTGGCTCGCGCGGCGGACGAACAGCGTCTCCGCCCTCGGCACCTGGCTCGATCCGGTCGCCGACCGGATCACGGTGGTCGTCACGGCCGTCGCCTTCACGCTCGGGCATCTCATCCCGTGGGAGACGCTCGTGCTGCTGCTCATCCCCGACGTCCTGCTCGGATCGGCCGCCCTGCTCTTCTTCCGAGGAAACCCGGCAGTCCCGGTCACGATGGTCGGGAAGGTCCGGACGGCTCTGATCTTCGTCGGACTCCTCGGCGTCCTCCTCGGCAGTGCGCTGAGTGAGTCGGGTCTGGTGTCGCTGAGCTGGATCGTCGGGATGTCATTCCTGCTGTTCCTGATCGGGATCGTCGGTCACTACATCGCGGCGTCCCAGTACGCCCGTGCCATGATCACGCAGAAACTGAGTGTGCGCGAAGGCTGAGGCTCCTCAGACCTCGGTGCGCGTCTCGAGGTCGATCTCGTAGTGGATCATCCCCGAGCGGGTGGCGAGGCGGTCGTACAGTCCGCGCGCGGTGGTGTTCGTCTCGGCCGTGAGCCAGTAGACCTTCGCCGCGCCCTGCTGCTCAGCCCATGCGCGGACGTGCGCGATCAGAGCCCGGCCGACCCCGCCACCGCGCACGCCGGGTGCGACGAACAGGTCTTCGAGGTAGCAGTAGTCCGTCGTCGCCCACGTCGAGGGGTGCGTCAACCAGTGGACGATCCCCACTGCGGTGCCGCTCTCGTCGCGGGCGAGCGCGCCATGGACGCCGGAATCGGCGTCGATGAGGCGTTCGAAGGTGGCATCGGTGGTCGAGGGGTCGAGGGCTTCCTCATAAAAGGACAGATAGCCGCTCCACAGGTCGTCCCACTCGGCACGGTCCTGGGTCGTGATCGGTGCGATCGTCGTCATGACTCGAGAGTAACGAAGTGGTGCGGAGGTTCACTCGACGGGTCGAAGGCTCCGCAGGATCGTGGCGTGACGAACCAGGAAGGTGCGTTCGTCGAGCTTCTTGCGCCGCAGCCAGCCGGTGACCTCGTCGTTGTGCTTGCTCGCGTTGCACGAGGCGCACGCCGGGACGACGTTCTCGAGCGTGTAGCGGCCGCCGCGCGACACGGGTTGGATGCAGTCGCGTTGCAGGGCGGCACCGTCCCCACCGCAGTACGCGCACCCGCCCCAGGCATCCATCAAGTCGTACCACTGCTCGTCGGTGAGGTCGTTGTCGACGCGGGCGAGCCGGTTCTGTCGGCGCTTGGCATAGCGGGCACGGGTCGCCGGCGACGCGGTGGCGGAAGAGACCTTGCGGCGGCGGCGCATGGGCCGATGCTATCGCGGTGAGCGCTCGACGCGCCTCAGCCCTGGCCCACCGAGGTCACCTCATGTGGCGCGAGATT
The DNA here is from genome assembly GCF_039729145.1 of Microbacterium sp. SY138. Classification (NCBI taxonomy): domain Bacteria; kingdom Bacillati; phylum Actinomycetota; class Actinomycetes; order Micrococcales; family Microbacteriaceae; genus Microbacterium; species Microbacterium sp. SY138. Next base: position 16,550 of record NZ_CP155793.1, read on the forward strand.
CAACCGCTCGCCGCCGACCGCGGTCACGACCACGATGTCCTCGATGCGGGCACCCCAGGAGCCGGCGAAATAGATACCCGGCTCGATGCTGAATGCCATGCCCTCGCGAAGCACCAGGTCGTTGCCCGGAGCGATGTACGGCTCCTCGTGCACCGAGACGCCGATGCCATGGCCGGTGCGGTGCAGGAACGCCTCACCCAGCCCGGCGTCGGCGAGAATGTTTCGCGCCGCAGCATCCACCTCCGCCGCCGTGGCGCCAGGACGCACGGCGTCCACTGCTGCCTGCTGAGCGCGTACGAGCACCGCGATGCGCTCGGCGGCAGCGGGGTCGGGAGTGCCGACGACGTAGGTCCTGGTGCTGTCGGAGTTGTAGCCGCTCGGCACTGCCCCTCCGATGTCGACCACCACGATGTCGCCGTCCTCGATCACGCGGTCCGAGACCTCGTGGTGCGGATCGGCGCCGTTCGGGCCGGATCCTACGATGACGAACTCCACCGTGCGGTGTCCTTCGGCGACGATGGCATCGGCGATGTCGGCGGCGACCGCGCGCTCGGTGCGTCCGGCCCGAAGCCACTCGTGCACGCGGCGGTGCACCGCATCGATCGCCTCTCCGGCGCGGCGAAGCTCGGTGATCTCCTCGGCGTCCTTGACCATGCGGCCCTCGCGGAGCACGGGCGTCGCGAGTTCGAGACGCACACCCAGTCGCTCACCGATCGGGATCACGTGCAGGGCGGGGAGGGCATCGGAGACGCCGACGCGCGATACGGTGCCGACGGATGCGGTGACCAGTGCGTACGGGTCTTCGCCGTCGACCCAGTCCGCGACGGCGAGTGCGAGCTCTCCGACCGCCGTGGTGCGCACCTTCGCGAGCTCCATCCGCGGGACGACGATCGTCGGCGCGACGTCGGGGCCGATGACCAGCGCAGTGAGTCGTTCGATGGTGTCGCCTTCGACGCCCACCAGATACTGCAGATCGGGACCCGGGCCCACGATGATGGCGTCGAGCCCGGCCTCGGCGGCGAGGGATGCGGCACGGCTGAGGCGGGCGGCGTACACGGAAGCGGGGAAGGGCAATGTGCTCACGGGCTCCACGCTACTGCGCGGGTGCTCGCAGGGCATCCGATTCATGGTTCGATCCATTTCGCGCGCACGGTCGGGGCTGAGCGACTCGCCCCGGTCGCAATGCCGCAGATCATCGACGGCTGAACGGAGGGGCGCGGTCGTTCAGCCGCTCCCCCTCCGCGGTGGTCAGCTGATGGCGACGCGGATGCGCTCGGCGAGGAACTCCAGATCGGCCTTCGTGAGGTCGGTCACCGCGTAGGCAGTAGGCCAGACGGTGCCGTCGTCGAGGTTCGAGATGGGCTCGAACCCGAACGTGCCGTAGCGCACCTTGAATTTGCTGGCCGGCTGGAAGAAGCAGAGCACCTTGCCGTCGCGGCCCCATGCCGGCATTCCGTAGTAGGTGCGCGGTACGAGCTCCGGGGCGACCTCCGAGACCAGGGCGTGCAGCTTCTTCGACAGCGCCTGGTCTTCGGGAGTGAGCTTCTCGATCGCCTCCTTGATGTCGGCCTCTCCCGCCGCTCGAAGCTCTTCCGGGGACTTCTTCGCGCGGGAGCGCCGGGTGCGGGCCTCCTTCGCGGCGGCCTGCATGGCCTCGCGTTCCTCAGCGCTGAAGTTCTTCTCTTTCTCGGCCATGATCGGTCCTCTCGACGTGCGTCCGGTGTGCAGATCACACTACGGACGCCGGGTGGCGATGCGCTTCTCGATTCGTGATCGATCTCGGCAGGACGTACGGTCATCGACTGTCGTCGCCGACGGATAGTGTGTGATCCATGGACCTGCGTGTGGCGGCGTACGCGGTCGTCACCGATGACGACGGGCGGTTGCTGCTGGCGCGCTGGACCGAGGGTCGCCGGGTGGCATGGACGATGCCGGGCGGCGGACTCGAAGCGGGAGAGTCTCCGGAGGATGCCGTGCGTCGTGAGCTGCGCGAGGAGACCGGTTACACGGTCAAGGTCGGTGAACTCCTCGGCATCCACTCGCGGGTGATCCCCGCCGGTCGACGCGTGCAGAAGGCTGCAGATCCGCTGCATACCCTGCGGATCCTGTATCGGGCCGAGGTCACGGGCGGCAAACTGCGCTTCGAGACCGGCGGCTCGACCGACATGGCGGAGTGGTTCCCCCTGAAGGCGGTTGCCGAGCTGCAGCGCGTCAAGCTGGTCGACATCGCCTTGCGGATGGCCGGCATCCTCTGACAGGAGCTGCGCCGCCGCCCGGGATCAGCGCTCTTCGGGGACGGAGATGTCGGCGACGGTCGCGCCGTAGGCCGCGATCAGGTCGTCGGCGTCGACGAACAAGCTGTATCCGTGAGCCCCCGCACCCATGGCGATGCGCTGACCGACGATCGACTCGTCGGCGTAGATCGGCCAATCGGTCGTGCTGCCGATCGGCACGATGGTTCCGCGTTCGTAACCGGTGGCCGCGAGCGCAAGCTCGGGCTCCGGCAGCCGCAGCTTGTTGACGCCGACCAGCGCCCGCAGCTTCGGCCACGAGATCGAGCGGCCACCGGGCACGAGCGCGAACAGGAACGTGTCATCGGACCGCTTCACCACGAGGGTCTTCACGATGCCCGACGGAGGGATGCCGAGGAGCTCGGCCGCCTCGAACAGGCTGCCGGCGGCGGGACGTTCACGGATCTCGATGTCGAGCCCTCGAGCGGCCGCCGCGTCCCGCACCCGTGCATGCTGATCGCCTCCGTCACCGGAGGCGACGGAGGCGGGATCAGACGGGGTCACGCGTCGGGTGCGGCGAGCGGGTCGTCCGCGACCCAGAGCTCATCGTCGGCGCGCAGAGTCTGCCACGCGGCGTAGAGCACACCGACGGCCGCAGCAGCGCCGAGGATGATCGCGATGACGGAGCCGAGGCCCGGTCCCGACTTCTGCGGCTTGGTCGCCTTGCGCACCTGCACGGCGACGCCGTGGCGCTTGGCGTTGGCGACGTCCCACGCGCTGAGTGCCGAACCGACAACTCCGCCCACGATCGGGACGAACTTGTCGTCGACGACGTGCTTGCCGATCTTCACGCCACGGTCGACGACCGGGGCGACACGGCGGTTGTACGTGTCCTGGATGACCGGCACGACCTGCTCACGATTGAGGTTGCCGAGCTGACGGCCGGCCTCACGGGCGACATCGGCGGCGTGACCGACGAGCACCTGCTGGTTCTCCCAGAGCTGGTTCGCGTCGTTCTGAAGACGACGCAGTTCCTTCTTCCGCTTGCGGCTGAGGCTCACGATGCTCTCCTGTCCATTGGAGTACGGGTTCCCCATCTTGCCACGAGAGGCTGGAAGCCGGGCGGGAATCGCCCGGCCCTTGCTTCTTCGCCTCATCAGGGGTAGATACCACGGCCAACTCACCGGAAGCTCTGCGAGAATGAGGACATGGCTCACGCTTCTCATGTCGCAACCCTGCACACCAACCACGGTGACATCGTCATCAACCTCTTCGGTGACCACGCCCCGAAGACGGTAAAGAACTTCGTCGGCCTCGCCGACGGCACCCAGGAGTGGACCGATCCCGCCACCGGCAAGCCCGGCGAGGGACCCCTCTACAAGGACGTCATCTTCCACCGCATCATCCCGAACTTCATGATCCAGGGCGGCGACCCGCTCGGACAGGGCGTCGGCGGCCCCGGCTACAACTTCGACGACGAGATCAACATGGAGCTCAACTTCAACGAGCCCTACATCCTCGCCATGGCCAACGCCGGTCTCCGCCGCAACGCCATCACCGGCAAGCCCGAGGGCACCAACGGTTCGCAGTTCTTCATCACCACCGACCCGACGCCGTGGCTGCAGGGCAAGCACACGATCTTCGGCGAGGTCGCCGATGACGCTTCCAAGGCCGTCGTCGACGCGATCGGCGCCGTGCAGACCGGTGCGGGCGACCGTCCCGTCGAGCCGGTCGTGCTGCAGTCGATCGACATCGTCGCGGCCTGACGACAGCTGCGGCCGATCCGGATGACCACGCCTGAGTTCACGAGCAATCGCGACAACTTCTGCTACCGGCATCCGGATCGGCAGAGCTTCGTGCTCTGCCAACGGTGCATGCGCACCATCTGCCCCGAGTGCCAGACGCAGGCGCCCGTCGGCGTCATCTGCCCGGAGTGCATGAACGCCGACCGCAAGAACCGCACCCCGGCCCAGAAGAAGGCGGCCCGTCGTTGGGGCGGCAGCGGTGGAGCGAGCATGGCGATGGCTCGCAGCGGCAAGCCGGTGGTGACCTACGCGCTGCTCGCGGTCACGTCGTTCATCGGACTGCTGCAGCTGATCCCTGGTATCGGCGAGCAGATCACCGGCCAACTGCTCTTCGCGGCGCCGTATCTGTATCCGAACCTGTCGCCGCTGCCCTTCGAGCCCTGGCGATTGCTGACCGCGATCTTCGCCCATGGCGGCTTCATCCACCTCGCGCTCAACATGCTGGCCCTGTGGATGCTCGGACAGAGCCTCGAGCCCATGCTCGGTCGCGTTCGCTTCCTCGCTCTCTACCTCATCAGTGGTCTCGGCGGCTCGGTCATGGTGGCGGTGCTCGCGCCGCTGACCTCGACCGTCGGTGCCTCCGGCGCGATCTTCGGCATGATGGCCGCTCTACTCATCGTCGGTCGACACCTCGGTGCCAACGTCACGGGTCTTCTCGTGATCCTCGGCATCAACTTCGTCTACGGCCTGGTATTCGGCGGCGGACGGATCTCCTGGCAGGCACATCTCGGCGGCCTGCTCATCGGAGCCCTGGTGGCGTTCATCTACGTCAAGACGAAGCGACGAGACCAGCGCACCCTGCAGATCGTGCTGCTCTCCGCTCTGGTCGTCCTGTTGATCGTTGTGGTGGCGTTCGTGCCGCCGCTCATCCTTTTGTCCTGATCCAGAGTTGTTAACAGGGTTGTTAACCCCTGTTAATAACAACGGTGTAATTCTCCCCAGGCTGTGGAGAGGGCTGTGGATAACTTTCGCTCTGGGTGGCTTGTGGGGCGGGAACGGGGCCGTTCCCTTACGTGAGTCGTACTTCGCTGCTGACATGAGAAAGGCCCTCTCGCATCGCGAGAGGGCCTTTCTGGAAGAAGGAGTGAGGCGTCAGCGCCAGCGGGTGGTCATCAGGAATCCGATCAGCGCGATACCGAGTCCGATCGCCAGGTTCCAATTGGAGAGACCCGGGATCGGGTACTGCATGCCGGAGATGTAGAACACCAGGATCCAGGCGAGACCCAGGAGCATGAACCCGATCATCACCGGCTTGAACCACACGGCGTTGGGAGCGGCGTCGCCTTCAGCGCGCTCGACGGCGGGTTCTTCAGTCTTGCGGTCACGTGCCATTCCGTCATTGTACCCATGAGACCTGTCTCGGACGAGGTCGAGCAGGCCCTGGGACAGAGGGCGAGACGGTGACGCCACGGCATCCGCCCAGCGTTCCCGGATATGATCACCGCATGACTGCATCCGTCGCGCCTGGGGGGCGACGTCCGCGCCGGCAGCGACCACGCTCCCGTGCGACGTTCGCGAGCGTACTCGGCGAGCTCCTTCTGACGGCAGGCGTGGTCGTTCTCCTCTTCGTGGCCTGGCAGATGTGGATCGGCGACATCATCATCAGTGCACAGAAGAACGACGAGGGTGCCGCCGTCTCCCAAGCCCTCGCGCAGGCGGAGGCACCCGCGCTCCCCCCGGTCGTCGAGGGCGAAGACGGCACCTCCACCTACATCCCACCCGTGCCCGCAGCCCCGGCCGACGCGCAGTGGTTCGGCCAGATGCACATCCCCCGTTTCGGAGCCGAGTACAACTTCGGGATCTTCGGGGGTACGAGCCGTGCGCGCACGCTCGATCAGCAGGGCATCGGAATCTACACGAACTCCAAGATGCCCGGCGAGGTCGGAAACTTCTCCCTGGCCGGGCACCGCACGACGTGGGGCAAGCCGTTCAACCAACTCGACAAGCTGCAGCTGAACGACGCGATCGTCGTCGAGACGCCCGACGGCTGGTACACCTACCGCTTCCGTACGCTCGAGTACGTGAAGCCCTCGCAGACCGATGTGCTCGCCGATGTGCCGCAGATGCCGGAGCAGCAGACCGGCGAGCAGTACATCACCCTCACCGCCTGCTCGCCTCTGTACTCGCTGGCGGAGCGCATCGTCGCCTACGGGGTGTTCGAGAGCTTCCAGCCGCGGGCCGAGGGACCGCCGACCGCGCTGACCGACCCGCCGCCCCCGCCGGCCGCACCATCCGTGTGATCGTGGACAGTCATAAGGGAGAAGACTGATGTACGCCGCACTCTGGCGCCTGCTGCCCGGACCGTGGTGGCTGCGTGTGCTCATCCTCGTGGTCGTCATCGCCGCCGTGCTCTATGGCCTTTTCTGGTACGTGTTCCCCTGGGTGAGCCCGATCATCGCCCCCGGTGAGGTCGACGTCGAATGACGCGAGTTCTCGTGGTCGACAACCACGACAGCTTCGTGCACACACTGGTCGGATACCTGAGCGAGCTCGGCGCGCACACGGTGATGATCGAATCCGATGCCACGGATGCGGCTCAGCTGGAGCGGATCCTTCCCGAGTACGACGCGTTGATGCTCTCTCCGGGCCCCGGTGCACCCGTCGACGCGGGTGCGTCGCTCGACGCGGTGCGCATCGCCGCTCGCCTGCGGGTGCCGACGCTCGGGGTGTGCCTCGGGCATCAGACGATCGGCGAGGCGTTCGGGGCTCCGGTCGCCGCAGCGCCCGAGCTCATGCACGGCATGGTCTCGGCGGTGACGCACGACGGCTCCGCGTTGTTCGCCGGGATCCCTTCGCCGTTCGACGCCGGGCGCTACCACTCCCTCGCGCTGGCGGCCTCCGATCTGCCCTCCGAAGTCGTCGTGACCGCCTGGACCGAGAACGGAACCGTGATGGCTCTGGCTCACCGCGATCAGCCCCTCTGGGGCGTGCAGTTCCATCCGGAGAGCGTGCTGACCGAGGGAGGCTACCGGCTCCTGGCGAACTGGCTGGAGCTGTGCGGCGACGCGAACGCCGTCGGGCGCGCTGAGGAACTTCACCCGCTGGCTCGCTGAACAGCGTCGGGCGGGGGCATACGCCCGACGGTGCTATCCGGTGCAGAAGAAGATCTGGACCGAGGAGCCCACCGGAACGTCACCCGGCGCCACCGACATCGAGTGGACCGTGGTCGGCTCCGTCGCGGGGCACTCCGCGGTCTCCGTCGGCACAGCGACCAGACCGAGGTCCGCGAGGTTTGTCGTGGCGGCATCGACGGTCCAGCCGACGAGGTCGGTCAGCGTGACCTTGCCGCTGGCCACGACGAGATTGACGACGGTTCCCGGATCCAACTCCGCATCGGCCTTCTCGCTGGCGGAGATGACCGTGTTCGTCGCCAGGGCCTTGTCGTTGCGCTGGATGACGGTCCCGAGTTCGAGGCCGGCCGCCGTGAGGGCCTTCGTGGCATCGTCGAGGGCCATCCCCTCGATCTTCGGCATCACCACGGTCTCCTCTCCCTTGGAGACGTACAGGGTGATCGTGGAACCCTCTTCCACCGACACTCCCGCTTCGGGGTCGGTGCGGATCACGTTCCCCTCCGTCACCTCGGAGCTCGTCTCGATCACGATCTTCGATGAGAGGTCGAGTGCGGCGAGGTCGTCCTGTGCCCGTTCCGAAGACACGTTGACGAGGTTGGGGATGGTGCGCGACGTGCTCGACACCTCAGTGGGCCGCATGCTGATCGTGACGACCCAGAACAGCACGGAGGCCAACAACACGGCGAGCAGCGCCACGCCCGCCCAGATCCAGGCGACCGGAGGACCGGACTGGGTTCTGGTCATGGTCGTGTCCGTGCTCAACTGGCGAAGCGATCGCGCGGTCTCCTGCGCCTGCCGCGGGCTCGCCCCGTACAGCTCGCTGGTCAGCGCACCGAGCTCCTTGCGGGTCGGAGCGTTTCCCGTCATCGCGGAATCGAGCGCCGCGCGGAAGTGCGCGGCATCCGGATAGCGCTGGTACGGGTCCTTGGCGAGCGCGCGGAGCACGATCGGGTCGAGATTCCGCGGGGCGTCCTCGTTGACCTCGGTGGGAGGAACGGGAGTCTCGCTGACGTGCTGATAGGCGACCGCTACCGGCGACTCGCCACGGAACGGCTGCCGCCCCGTGAGCAGCTCGTACAGCACGACACCGGTGGAGTAGAGGTCGGCACGAGCATCGACGGGTTCGCCCTTCGCCTGCTCCGGTGAGAAGTAGGCGGCGGTCCCGATGATCTGGGTGGTCTCGGCGACGGTCGACGACGAGTCGGAGACGGCTCGGGCGATGCCGAAGTCCATCACCTTGACCTGACCCTTGTCGGTGACCATCACGTTGCCGGGCTTGATGTCGCGATGCACGACACCGGCGCGGTGCGAGTAGTCGAGCGCCTCGAGGATTCCGTCGACGTAGCGGACCGCATCGGTGGCCGGCACCGGGCCGGCGGCGATGATGTCCTTGAGGAGGGTGCCCTTGACGAGCTCCATCACGATGTACGGCGGTTCCGTGGAGCCGATCTCGCTCGTCGAAGGGTCGCCGGCGTCGAACACGCGGACGATCGACGGATGCGACATGCGCGACGCCGCCTGGGCCTCGAGGCGGAACCGGTTACGGAAGGTGGTGTCGCGCGCAAGGTCGGCATCGAGGATCTTGATCGCGACCTCGCGCCCGAGCGTCAGGTCGTACCCGCGGTACACCTTCGCCATTCCGCCATGCCCGATGAGCTCGTCGACGCGGTACCGACCCGCGATGACTTGTGGCTCTGTGGACACGGAAGACCCCCCTGGAAACTACGCTTGCTGAACTGGAACTACAGATTACCCGTCGGTGCCGCTGTTCCCATCGCCCGGGTCGGTGGCCGCCGTGATCGTCACCGAGAGCGGCGGAGACGCGGCGGAGGTGCGCTGGTCGCCGCCGGAGCACATGCCCTGGTAGCTGACGATGAGCTGCTGTCCCGCGGCGTCGGCGATCTTCACCTGCGTGTTGCGCTGCGTCGGCTGGAAGTTCGGGCCGCCCGAGACGAAGGTGCCGTTCTGGACCGACACGACGTAGCCGGAGAGAGTGGTTCCGCTGGGGCAGGTGAATCCGGTGCCCCAGGAGATGGTCACCGTCGAGCCGGCGACAGGGTTGCCCGTGATGGTCGGGGCGTCGGTCGGGGTCGGCAGACCGGCACGAGCGGCGTAGACCGTGAGGGTCATCGCCTGGGTGGTCTCCACGTTGCCGGTGGGAGCCACGCGGTAGACCTTTCCGACCTCTTCATCGCTGGGTGCCGGGTCTCCGTCGACACAGGTGATCTCGCTGTTGAAGCCGGCGCCCTTGAGCGTGGAGGTGGCCGCGCCGCAGTCCATGCCGTTCAGGTTCAGGGCGGTCACATCCACTCGCGTCACCTCCGGCGTCGGGGTGTTCGGCGGTGGAGTCGTCTGCGTCTGGGTCGGCTTGCTGCTCGGCGACCCCGTGGGGTCGGCGTCGCCGCCCTGGTTCGCGAGCATCGCCCACACCGTGCCGCCGAGCACGATCACCAGCAGCGCGATCAGAGCGATCAGCGGCCAGGTCCAGGGGCTGCGCTTCTTCTTCTTCTCCTCTTCCACGGCTTCCTCCGTGGGAAGCTGAGCGGTGGTGGGAAGGATGCGCGTGGTGCCGTCGTCGCCGGAGGCATTCAGGAGTCGGGTCGCGTCGTCGCCGCCGGCGATACCACCGGTCGCGATCGCCGGCACAGCGATGGCCGCGGAGTTCAGATCGCCCCGGCGAAGGGCCTGGGCCGCTCGTGCCACCGTCGCGGACGACGAGGGACGATCGCTGGGCTTCTTGGCGATCATCGCCATGACCAGGTTCTGCACCGGGATCGGGACGGTCGGAGGCAGGGGCGGCGGCTGCTCGTTGATCTGCGCCATCGCGATGGCCACCTGCGACTCGCCCGTGAAAGGACGCTTGCCCGCCAGGCACTCGTACGCGACGATGCCGAGCGAGTAGGTGTCGGTCGCTGGCGATGCCGGGTGACCTGACGCCTGCTCGGGCGAGAGGTACTGCACCGTGCCCATGACCTGGCCGGTCGCGGTGAGAGGCACCTGGTCGGCGATGCGGGCGATGCCGAAGTCGGTGATCTTGACGCGGCCGTCGGGCGTGATCAGCAGGTTTCCCGGCTTGATGTCGCGGTGCACGAGACCGGCCGCGTGGGCTGCCTGCAGCGCGGAAGCCGTCTGGGCGACGATGTCGAGAGTCTTGTCGGCGCTCAGCGCACCATCGCGCTCGAGCACGGTCGAGAGTGCCTCGCCCGGCACCAGTTCCATGACGAGGTAGGCGCTGCCGTTCTCCTCGCCGTAGTCGAACACGCTGGCGATGCCCTCATGGTTGACGAGAGCAGCGTGCCGCGCCTCGGCACGGAAACGCTCGAGGAACCCGGGGTCCCCCATGTACTCGTCCTTGAGGATCTTGATGGCGACGGTACGTCCGATGACGTGATCCGTCGCCTCCCATACCTCGCCCATGCCACCGATCGCGATACGCGACTGCAGCTCGTAACGACCACCGAACGACACACCCTGCGTCGGCCTCATCTGCCCAGCACCGCCTCTATGACCTTCTTCGCAATCGGAGCCGCGATGGTGTCGCCGCTCCCTGATTGTCCCTGTCCGCCGCCGTCTTCGACGACGACCGCTACTGCGACCGCGGGGTCGTTCGCCGGCGCGAAGCCGGTGAACCACAACGTGTGCGGCCTGTTTCCGTTCTCTGCGGTGCCCGTCTTACCGGCCACGTCGATCCCGTCTATTCTTGCACCCTGGGCCGCGCCCGTTGCGACGCTCGCGACCATCGCCGCGGTGACGTTGTTCGCCACATCGGCCTCCATCGCACGTCCGAACTCACTGTCCTGGAAAGCCTTGATGACCGAGAGGTCGTTGCCGATGACGGCGTCGACCATCCGCGGGTTCATCACGATGCCGTCGTTCGCCAATCCGGACGAGACCATGGCCATCTGCAGCGGGGTCGCCGTGACCTTTCCCTGACCGAATCCGGTCAGCGCGGTCTGGGCGTCGTCGAGGCCGCGCGGGTAGCTCGACGGCGTCGACGTGAGCGGCGTGTCGAACGACTGGTTGAAGCCCAGCTTGTCCGCCATCTCGCGGATGGTGTCGTCACCGAGCTCGACGGCCAGCTCGGCCATCGGGATGTTGCAGCTCAGACGGATCGCCTCGGCGATCGTGACGGTCTCACCCGGACCGCACGTGCCCCCCCAGGCGTTGGAGACGCGGTTGCTCGAACCGGGAAGGGTATACGCGATCGGGTTGGGCAGCGTGGAATCCGGAGTCCATTTGCCGGTTGCATAGGCGGCAGCCGCGACCACGACCTTGAACGTCGAGCCGGGAGGGTTGAGGTCACCGGCGATCGCCCGGTTGGACAACGGCTTGTTCGCGTCGGCGACCAGCTGATCGTAGGTCGCGTTCGCAGCGTTCGCATCATGCGTCGCCATCAGGTTGGTGTCGAAGCCGGGAGTCGAGACCATCGCGAGGATGCGTCCGGTTTTCGGGTCCATGGCCACGACCGCGCCCTTGAGGTCGCCGAGGGCTTCGTAGGCAGCCCGCTGCGCCGCGGTGTTCAGAGAGAGCTCGACGCTGTATCCGCGCTGCGGCTGGCCGGAGAGGATGCGCTCGACCTCGCCGAGGAACGCGTTCGACCCCGTGCCGGAGAGCTCGGCGTTCATGGCCTTCTCGATGCCGGTGCTCGAGCCCAAGGCGGGGTTGAAGTAACCGGTGACCGGTTCCCACAGCGCCGCATCCGTGTAGACGCGCTGGAACTGGTACCGGTCGTCGCTCGGCACCGAGTTGGCGATCGCGACCCCGTCGACGATGATCGATCCGCGTTGGATCTCGTAGCTGTCGAGGCGCGTGCGCTTGTTGTTGCTGTTCTGGGCCAGCGCATCCGCCTCGACGACCTGGATCCAGCTGGTCGCGGCGAACAGTGCGATGAACATGAACAGCATGATGATGCTGAGGCGACGGAGTTCCTTGGTCATGTCAGCCGATCACCACCCGGGGCTGACGGCGCACACCGTCGGAGATGCGCAGCAACAGCGCCACGATGAGCCAGTTGGCCACGAGGGAGGAGCCACCCGCGGCGAGGAAAGGAGTGGTCAGACCCGTCAGCGGGATGAGGCGGGTCACGCCGCCGACCATGATGAACACCTGCAGAGCGATCGTGAACGAGAGTCCGGTGGCGAGCAGCTTTCCGAAATCGTCCTGACCCGCGAGGCCGATGCGCATGCCGCGGCTGACGAACACCATGTAGAGGCAGAGGATCGCGAACAGCCCGATCAGGCCGAGCTCTTCGCCGAGGCTGGTGATGATGTAGTCGCTGTGGGCCAGCGGGGTGACCTCGGGACGGCCCTGGCCCCAGCCGGTGCCCATGAGTCCGCCGCGTGCGAGGCCGAAGAGTCCCTGCATGGGCTGGTAGCCGGCGCCGTCGGGATCGACCTGGTCGGCGTCGAAGAGGAAGAGCCAGTTGATGAAGCGTCCCTGCACGTAGCTGAGGATCTGCGTCGCGAGTGCCACGCCGGCGACCACGAGGGCCAGGCCGATGAGCACCCAGCTGGTCTTCCCCGTCGCGACGTAGAGCATCGCGACGAACATCCCGAAGATCAGGGTTCCGGTTCCGAGGTCGCGCTGGAACACGATGATCCCCAGCGAGATGAGCCAGACGACGAGCACAGGTCCGAGCTCGCGCATACGGGGCCAGGTGATGCCCAGCACCCGCTTGCCGACCGACGTCAGACTCTCGCGGGTGCGCACCAGATAGCCGGCGAAGAAGATCGCCAGGCAGATCTTGGCGAGCTCGCCCGGCTGGAAGGCGAAGGCACCGCCGAGCGACACCCAGACCGCCGCATTCGCATCGGGGATGCGCAGCCCGGGGACGAACGGCAGCAACAGGAGCAGGATTCCGGCCAGGCCGAAGATGTAGGTGTAGCGGAACAGCACGCGGTAGTTGCGCAACAGGATGACGACCGCGATCGCACCTGCGAGCGAGATCGCGGTCCACGCGAGCTGCTTGGTCGAGTAGGCGTTCCAGCCGGTGTTCTCGAAGGCGATGTCGATCCGATAGATCATCGCGATGCCGAGGCCGGTGAGGAGGGTCGCGATGGGCACGACGAACGGGTCGGCGTCGGACGCGACGAAGCGGAGCACGATATGCAGGGCGAATGCGAGGGCGGCGAGACCGCCGCCGATAGCCAGGATCATCGGGTCGATCACGCCGAGTGCGCCCAGCTGCACGAGCGTGAGGGCGGCTCCGCTGATCGCGCAGGCGAACAGCAGCAGCCAGAATTCGCGATTGCGCTGGTTCTGCGGCATCCGGATGCGCTTGAGCGCCTTGATGACGCTGGTGTCGGCGGCGACGTCGGTGCTCATCCCTCACCCCCGGCCGGCGTGTCGACAGGAGTCGGCATGGGGGTGGGCAGCGGGGTCTCGATCGTATTCGCGTCGGCCCCGGCGCGGAGTCGGTCGACGATCGCCATCGCATCGGACAGAGATCGTGCGGTGATCGTGCGCTCGACCGATGCCCGCTGATACGGAGGCAGATTCGCGAGGAGGATATCGGTGTCTTCGACCGGAGTCGACAACGTGATCGGCCCGATGTTCTGCTGCACGCCTTGGAAGATCACGACGCTGTCCTCGTCGGCGCCGATGAAGTAGCGCGTCTGGGTCCAGCTGTAGGCGGCGAAGGCGGCGACGCCGAGCATCACGATCACCACGAGGGCACCGGCGATCCAGCCGAGACGACGGCGCTTGGCGCGACGGCGATCCTCCTCGATCAGCTCCTCGAGGTACTCGGGAGCCGGCTCGAAGTGGCTCGGCTCGTTCGCGGCCTGGCGCACCGGGTGCAGCCAGTTGCCGCGCGGAGGTCGGACCGGAGGCACGTAGACGCCGTCGGGGTTCGATGCCGAGCCGACGATCGTGGGCGTGCCCGAGTGGATCGGATGCTGCCCGCCCACGTCGACGAGGACGATCGTGACGTTGTCGGGCGCGCCGCCGTCGAGAGCCTGCTTGAGGAGGTTGTCGGCAGTGCGGCCGGGCGCGAGGCCGAGCTGCATGGCCTTGAGGATGTGCGGTTCGTCGACCACGCCCGAGAGGCCGTCGGAGCAGAGCAGCCACCGGTCGCCTGGTTGCGTGTGCATCACGAACATGTCGAGCTCGGGATCGGAGTCCATGTCGCTGAGCACGCGCATGAGCACGGAACGGCGGGGGTGGTAGCGCGCCTCCTCCGGCGTGATGCGGCCCGAATCGACCAGACGCTGCACGAAGGTGTGGTCGGCGGTGATCTGCGTCAGTGCGTCGTCGCGGTACAGGTAGATGCGCGAGTCGCCGATGTGGCCGATGACCGCGTATTCATCGACCATGATGATCGCGCTGACCGTGGTGCCGAGGCCGGCGAGTTCGGGGCGGTCCTTCGCGGCGCGGATCAGGTCGCCCGCTGCGGTGGTCGCGGCGGCCTGCAGCGAGGCCTGCGCGTCTTCGGTCGACGCATAGGGCTGGTCGAGGGGCTCCAGGCGCTGGATCGCGATGCTGGAGGCGACGTCTCCGCCGGCGTGCCCGCCCATGCCGTCGGCGACGACGAAGAGATTCGCCCCGGAGTATCCGGAATCCTGGTTGTTGGAGCGGACCTTCCCGGTGTGGGAGATCGCGACGCTCGAGCCCTCGAAGACCATGCCGGCGTCAGGCTCGCAGCTCGAAGGTCGTGGCGCCCACCTTGATCGGGGTGCCGAGCGAGAGGGCGACGGGCGAGCCGGAGACGCGCTGGCCCGCGACGAAGGTGCCGTTGGTGGAGTCCAGGTCCTGGATCGCCCAGCTGTCGCCGCGCAGCATCAGGCGCGCGTGGTGACTGGACGTGTAGTCGTCGCGGATCACGAGAGCGGACTCGCTGGAGCGGCCGATCGTGAGGGAGTCGGCGCTGAGCGGCAGCTCGAGGCCCGCTTTGGGGCCGGAGGTGATCACGAGCCGCTTGGCGGTCGCGACCGTGGCCGGACCGGTGGAAGGGCGAGCGGATGCCGGTTTCGCCACCGGTGCCGCAGGGGCTGCGACCGGCGCGGCGGCCGACCCTGCCGCCGCCTCTGCGGGGAGCTTGCGCACTCGCACGCCGAACAGGTCGGCACGCAACGAATACACGACCCCGAACACGAAGAACCACATCAGGATGAGGAACCCGATGCGGAGCAGAAGGAGGATCAGTTCACTCACCCGAGGGCTCCGAACGCTCGGGTGGCGTCGTCGCCGCGGGGTGCAGGACGCGAGGGTGACGCGACCGGGACGACGCGGAACACCAGATCGGTGCGTCCGATCGTGATGGTGGTGTCGCTCGGGAGCGCGGCTTCGCGCAGCTTCTGGCCGTTGACCTTCGTGCCGTTGGTGGAGCCGAGGTCGCGCATCATGGCGCGTTCGCCATCCCACAGGATCTCGGCGTGCTTCCGACTCGAACCGGCGTCGGCGATCGTGATGTCGGCATCCGAGCCGCGGCCGATCACGGTGCGGGCACGGGAGATCGAATGACGACGGCCGTCGACGTCGACCACGGCCTGCCAGGTCACACGACCTTCGACCGTTCCCGAGCTCACACGCACCGTGCCGGTGGCGACCTTCTCATCGGCCTCGAGAGTGATGGCGAGCGGTCCGGAGAAGCTGTATCCCTGGGACTTGGCGTGCGCGGTGAGAAGAGCGTGCAGCTCGTCCGTGAGGGCACCACCGAGCCCGCGCATCCGTTCGGCGTCGTCGGCGCTGAGGCGCACGACGAAGCTGTTGGGGGCGATGATGCGGTCGCGGCTGACGACCGCAGCCTTCGTGTCGGCTTCGCGCCGCAGCGCCGAAGCGATCTCCACTGGCTGGATGCCGCTGCGGAAGGTCTTGGCGAACGCGCTGTTAACTGCGCGTTCGAGACCCTTCTCAAAGCTGTCAAGTAGTCCCACTGGGCTCCTCTGGCATGCCGACTGGTAGACACATCGTAGCCAGGTGTCCTGGGGGAACGCCGCCGATGACCCTCCAGGCATGTGCAACGAGGCCGAAAACGCATGATATCTTTGGGAAGTTGAGTTCTTCGGAACGAGACACACGCGCGAGTGGCGGAATGGTAGACGCGCTGGCTTCAGGTGCCAGTGTCCGTAAGGACGTGGGGGTTCAAGTCCCCCCTCGCGCACAGGGCTGGTTCATGAAAAGACTCTGAATCAGTTCATGAAATGCGAGTTCGGCGGTTGCTTCGATGAAAATCGGGGCAGCCGCCGCTTCATTTTCGGGCCTAGACGGCGTTCTTATCAGTGAATTGGCGCTCGCCGCAGTCTCAGTCCACGACGGATAGCCCCTCGAGGGGCTATCCGTCTGCTTGTTCTGTTCGGGGCGTCGAGCGGGTTACGCGGGAGGGGCGAGCGGTTCTCTTGTCGCCGGCCTGACGTTCAGCTCGTTCGCCGCCGAGTACCTCTTCTTCGACTTTCGTCGTCGCTTGCCTGCCGGCGTGCACTCCTGGATGAGCGCGCGCACGAGGACGCGCACGTTGTACGCGACTGCCATCAGGGCCGTGGCGAGGCTGTGGTAGGTCTCGCCACGGCCCGGTCGCTTCGCAGCGGACTCGAGGTCGGTGAAGCGAGTGTGCTTGATGGACTTGTTGACGGACTCGACCTGGTTGCGCTGGCCGTAGGCCTGCTTCCACTCGCTCGTACCCCAGGGGTAGCGCTGGAGATGCCGGACGACGTCAGCGTGCGGGTCCAGCTGTAAGCTGCCGCGCAGGTTGTTCTTTGTCGCGGAGATTCTCTTGCCGGTCGCGGGGTCGAATGCGATGTACGTGCGGGGCTCGGGGTAGGTGAAGCGCTGCTTGCCTCGGTGCGCTTCTTCCGAGCGGATGTTCCCGTGCCGCTTCAGCGCGTAGGCCTTGCGGGCTTCGATGGCGTCTTCGACGTCTTGCCGTGTGAAGAGCTCGCCGGTGTCGGGGTCGGCTTGGTCATTGTGGAACCAGTAGGTGATGTATCGCAGGCGCTTGGGCATGTAGTCCACGTAAAGCGCGCCATCGACCACGATGACGCGGTATCCAGGGACGGTCGCCTGGACCCCAAACTGGTCCTTCTTGTAGTCGAACGCGAACTCCCACCCGTCGATGCGCAGGGGCTGCTGGAAGTTCTCTGGCTTCTGGCCGTTGAACGCGCGGTCAGCGGCCGCGATGCCGCGCTGCTCGAAGCTGCGTGAGTGCTGGTGCATGGCTTCCCGGGGCGCGTGCTTGATGTTGCCGGGGCGGTGGAAGCCGATGCCGGTGATGAGTCGGCAGAAGGCGGGGTGGCGTTTCTCGTCATACCCTTCGGTGTCCATCATGGTGACGATGTCCATTTCGAAGGCGGGGATGGGTGGTGCCTTCGGTTTGTCGTCGCGGTGCTCGTGGTTGTAGGTGCCGGCGGAGAAGTCGACGTTGGTTGCCAGGCCGCCGGGGCTGAGGGTCTTGCTGTACTCGAGGACCTCCGGGTCATCGAGTGGCTTGCCGTTACGCACGAGGGTCGTCGCACGAGAGTGCACCTTGCCGAGGATGGGAACGTTTGTCGAGTCCAGGGAGACATCGCCGTTGTAGCGGTCGCGGTAGCGCTGTGGGAGGAGCGCGACGGACGCGTCAACGAGTGCCTGTCGCACCCAGCGGCTGCGGTCGGTACGGACCTGGTCACGCGCAGCTTCCGCGCGCACCTGTTCCGCGAGCGTGAGGCGACGTCGCTTCTGGGTCACCGCCGCAGCGTTGCCGATCAGACGGGAGCCGGTATGGGCGCGGGACCGGGTCTCGGCGAGCCGCATATTGATCATGTTGACGTCCTCGCGAACTAGAATCTCGCGCGACCTGGGCGAGGCAGATGAGGTCGTCGTATGGGCGCCACTGAAGATCACTGGACGCAGCTGGCTCGTCTAGGCCAGTCACCCGGACGAGTCCGTGGGGGTTGTCGTGGGTGCTGCGGGCCTTGGCTCTACCGAGATCGAGGATCGATCAGCGCGGGGCACGGAACCCCGGCTTAGAGCGTGCCGGCGAGAACGGCAAGCCCGAGTGCGCCAACGGACTACGCTGATCGCACGCCGTTCAGCAGGTTCCAGCGGCGCTCGAATGCGGTGCGGGCGACAGTCGGGGTCGATGTCGAGCGGTCGAGCGTGTTGTTCAGCGGGACGTTTCCGCCGACAGTCACGACGATGGCCCCAAAGAAAAAGAGAACCCCTGAGGCGATGAGCATCCATCCGCGCACATCCTCGAGGTCGAGCAGCCCTGCCCAGAAGAGCAAGAAGGGCGGTACGAAGATCGGCAGAAGGAACATCGGGTTGATGACGGCACGGTTGATCAATGTCATCGCCGTCACGAATGTCGCGTCGTCCGCGCGGCCCAGGCCAGGCATGACTCCGGTCGAGAACGCCCAGAAGGTTCCTCCGCCGAGCGCGAGGAGAACGAGGCCGATGGTGGCAAGGATGTCGGTGAGCTCCACGTAGGGCAATCTACGGCACGCATCCGACCGCGGGTTCGGATGCGGAACTTCTTGTCGCCATTCTCGAATCTCGCGAAACCCGGGCGCCTCCAGCCGCAGAGTCCGCATGTCGAAAATTCGGGCCCGGGGCTCCACCGGGAACCGGCTGCGCATCGGGCGCCTCCTTTGTGGCCGCTGTCTCCGTGACTGAGTACGCCCAGGAGTTGCTTCATCGCGTCGAGGTTGCCGCGGCTCATTCTTATACTTCGCGGAAGTATAAGAATGAGCCACGGTGGATGCTCGAACAGCCGGCGTGCCGCGGCCATGGTTCAACGTCTTCAGGTGCTCACTGGCTCCACACCCAGGCGTCGTGCCGGGCGTCACGAAGCACATCATCCAGGTGACCTGCGCGCAACTGCTCGATGGCGCTGGGCTCCACGCCGTCGCCCTCCGGTCGGGCGATCAGCCACTGGGACCACGTCCATTTGGAGTTGGTCCCGGTGGCCAGTGTCTGCAGAACTTCGCCGCTGTAGCAGGGGCCGATGATGTCGGCCGACGGGTTCCTCGCCTTGGCCAACATCATCCTTCTGCCGCATCTCGGATCTGCCGCAGGCTCGGGGTCTTCAACGTCAAGGTGCGCACGTCGAGAAACACAGGACTACCTTCTTGGACATCGCATCTTAGGCTCGCTACTCGCCGTAACCCGGCCTCTCGCGATGTGCATGTGGCCGTGCAACAGCAGCTCAAGGCGCGCGGAATACCAAACCTCGGCGACGTGTGCGCGAGAGGCCGCAGATTCCGCTAGAGCGTCATCGGGGAAGCCCATCGGATTCTTGCGAAGTGCCTCCCGCACGCCGCGCACGGGCGTGCGGGCCGGAGGCTCGTGGGTGAGCATGACGTCTGCGGGACCGCTGGCGATGGCCGCGGCAACAAGTTCGTCGGTGATGGCCTCGTCGGGCCACGAGTTGATTCCTTCACGCCGCCATGCCCTATCGACCGAGGCGGCACCCCCCGAGGAAGAGGAGACTGCGTCCGCCGATCCGGAGGCGAGTATGCCGGGGCAGCAAGCATGTGATCTCGGAGACTTGTACGACGGCACCGGAGTAGGCATTCCTACATCCGCGTGATGTCGCCTCCCGGCTCGTGGTAATAGTGCTCAGACTTTCTCCACTCCATCAAGGCGAGTCAGCAACAACTCGGCTGCGCTCGTGACCTGATAGTACGCAAACAAGCCAACCGCTGCCGCTATGAAACCGTAGAGCAGAATCCAGTAGATCTGCTCTCGTCGCCGCAGTGTATCGACAACAAGGACCAGTGCGGTCAGCACAGCAACTGTTTGCCCAGCCACCCCAGCGAACGCCATCCGAACCGCACTCGAGGCCGTCAGTTCGCCGGCACCACCGACAAGAATCGCGAGGGCAAACGGCACAATAAGAACTCCGGTGATGAGGCAGATTGGCCTGCTAAAGCGCTCCAACGGACCTTGCCCTGTACGGACACCCGACTTCGACCTCGCTGGCGACATCATCTTGTGAGCGTAACGTGTACGTCCGATGGATGGTCGCGCGCTGTCGACAGGTCCGTTATCTGGCGCCTGAGGTGTGCGCGCATCGACGGCCCTCTGACACGGTCACGAGACCAACCACCTGGCGTCGCGAGCTGCGCCATGAGGGAGGAGTTCGATCCTGGGCGGCGACAGGGGGGAGTCATGTGGCAGGCATTTTGGCAGGCCGCGATGCCCTTTTTGGCTTGGGGCCATCGAGGGTAGGGTCCGCAGCATCGTTAGCAGATCGCTTCAGGCAACGCTGAGTGCGCAGGTTGGAAAACTCACGGTCGTACGCGATGCAGTGCTGTTCGAGGTTGTTTGCCCGCCGCGGGGTGGCGGCGAGTGACATCGACCCGACGAGCCCGGCCGCGGATCCCCCTCGCACAGGAGTTCGGATAAGAGTTGCTGCATCTACAGTGTTCGCAGCCGCTGCGTTCTGTATGGAAGCCTTGCGGTCGGCTGCTACCAGGGCAGCTTAGGGAGTTCCCGGGTGAGTAGGCGCTCAACGGACTGCGCCAGCGCGGCGGGGGTCTCGCATCCTTTCATGAAAACCTGGTCCAGGGTTGGCACCTCGCCCGCACCGTCCCACCGCATGAGGGCCCGCCCGAGCTCAAGAAGCTGCTCTCCATTTGGTGTGAAGTACTCGTCAGCGAGCGCGAACAAGACGTGTGCCTGCTGCTCCCTCGGGAGCCGCTTCAAACGACCACTGTCATGCACGGAACGGACGCCATGCCACCACGCCAGACGCACTCGGCGCAGACGGAGGATGATGTCGTCGAGGTCAAGCTCATGTTCGGCCACCCGGAAGGCCCTGTAGATGGTCTCTGCGCCCGGAGCGCCTTGGTCGCCGTTGAACCCTGGACGGCTCGCCGCCTCGAACAACGTGGGACCATCCATCGAGTTGAACTCATCCTGAGCCGTGATGAGTGCGTTCCCGAGCTTTCGTGCCGCCTGACGTCGGGCATCGTTGACGCGCTCGGTGCGCTCCGCGGCCAACTGGACTTGGGTCAGCTGCCTGTCATGGGAAAGCTGTCCGCGGAACAGCCAGAAAGCACCGAGGAACGCGAGGCCGACGCTGAGCAGTGTGAGCACGACGTCTGCAGCGGCAGTTGGACTGATGAGGGCTGCCAAGAATTGGTCCCACCAGCTTGCGGGTGCACTTTCGGTCACGACTCACAGCGTAAGGGCGCGACCCTGAAGTGGACGGCGACTGCTGAGGCATGTGGACCGCGCCGGCGATGTGCAAGGGTGGCAGAGCGCATGAAATGCGCCCGCTGAACTACTCCGGATTCACCCCAAGCGCTCATCGCGTGTCGGAAGGACCGTCTGTGCCTCCTGCAATCTCCCCCCTCGTTTCGCTGGCGACCACCATGCATGCCCAACCAGGGGTGTATGCGCTGCTCCTGGGCTCTGGCGTCTCAACCGGCGCCGGTGTTCCGACGGGGTGGGGAGTCGTGAGTGAACTCGTCGCCCGCGTCGCCATGCTGGAGGGGGATGGCGAGGGTGCCGATGCAGCACGGATCGATGCGGATGCGTGGTGGCGGGCCCACGGGAAAGGAGAACTCGGGTACTCCACGCTCCTCGAACAGCTCGCTCACACGCCAGCGGCGCGACAGGGACTCCTAGCTGAGTTCTTCGAGGGCACGACGGCGGACGGCGAGCCACTCGTCCCCAGTCGAGCGCACCATGTCATCGCCCAGCTCGTCAAGCGTGGGGCCGTCCGGGTCATCGTCACCACAAACTTCGACCGACTCATGGAACAAGCGTTGGAGGCCGTTGGGATCTCCCCACAGGTGATCTCCCGCGCGGAAGCGGTAAACGGGATGATGCCGCTCGCTCACGCTCCCGCCACTGTCATCAAGCTTCACGGAGACTACAAGGATCTCGGTTCGCGCAACACGCCGTCGGAACTGTCCGAGTACCCTGCCGAGTGGATAAATGTGCTGTCACAAGTGTTCGAGGAGTATGGACTGGTCATCTCCGGATGGTCCGCCGAATGGGACAACGCACTTGTCCACGCGCTTGAGGTAGCGCGTCACCGGTATCCGCTCTTCTGGGATGAACGCAGCGCTCGGAAGGCAAATGCGAAGCGTCTCATCGCGGCTCGACGAGGGGTGTGCGTCCCCGCTACGAATGCGGATGCGCTGTTCACCGAACTTGCGGAAAACCTTGACGCCCTGGACCGTATGTCGGCGGCGCCACTCACCACCGCCTTGGCGGTTGCGCGTCTGAAGAAGTACCTCCCTGATCCTGTCCGTCGGTTGGATCTTCACGATCTGGTGATGGGAGTGGTCGACGAGGTGGTCGAGGGGATCGCCACCCAGCCCATCACAGGGGGCGGGGCTGACGTCACCGGCGAGGATCTCCAAGCAGTTTGGGAGGAGCGATTCCGATCCATGGAGCGTCTTGCGCCACTCCTCATTGAAGGTGTCTGGCACGACATCGAAGGGCACCACGACCAGCTGTGGCAAGACGTCGTGCAACGTCTCGTGGACGTGGCGGCGGCCTTCGAGCCGAGTTACAACGAGGGCTATCGGGGGGCGCGGCGGATACCGGCGCTCGTCGCTCTCGAGGTGATCTCCATAACCGCGACCAAGCGCGGGCGGGAAGAATTGCTCCCCCAACTCACGTCCCGTGTAGAGGTAGTCGACCGCTACCGAGGCACTGACCCGCAGAACTGTGTCCAGTTTCTCCATTACCTACGCATCGCGAACGACGAGTGGGTCAACGTCATGCCGCGAAGTGAGCAAACACACTTCTACTACCCGGTCAGTCACGTCTTCCTTGAAGACACCCGCAGATACTTCGGTGACCTCATCGGCGGTGACGACAGCTTTCAAGCTGCATTTCACGGGTTCGAGTACCGCATGGGCCTCCTCCAATCGCACCGCGGCGGCTACCGTGCCATCTCCGGCGAGTATGTCGGGGACTGGGCATGGCTGGACGAGGTTCCGAAAGCCGAAGCTCGGTTCCGTCGCGATGTGGAGCGCAACGGCAGCGACGAGTGGATTCGTGTTCTCGTCAGCGATGAGGGCACGCTCGATGACGCGCTCATCGCACACCGGGCTACGCTCGAGCGTTACCGCCGGTACTAAAGTGCAAGGGTTGAGGCGCATCGCTGGTGATTGTTGTTCTTGTCACTGTCCCTATCGCGTGGGTCGCGGCTTTCAAGACCGGTCCCGGTGGCAAGACCGCCCTGGAGGTTCTGGCGCGCAGACGCGAAGAGCATGATGTCTGTGGGCTTCCTGGCGGTCGGACTGCAGTCCACGGGAGTCGGCCTGTGCTTAGAGAGTGGCCGAACCAATCAACTGCAGCACCGCTCCAATCGCAGCGAAGCAGAGGCCGGCGACAGCCACGCGGGTGTCCGACCGCGCCTCAGCCTTTCGTTCAGCGTTCTCGCGGTCCCAGTCGACTCGCACGGCGCTCGCCAGCCGCGCGATGGACTGTTCGCGGTCATGAGTTTCAGTCGTGATCCTTCTGTCGAGCGTGGCAAGAACTGAGTGCACTCTCGCAAGCTTCTCGTCGACGGTCTCGTCTGGGTGCGTCACATACCCGTACGCGCTGGCCGAGATTGCGACCGTCCCACTGGCAGCGACACCGGTACGGCGATGTCTTCGTCGGAGCGGGATCAGGGGGTGACCGTCCGCGACCCCGCGCCAGCTGAGGAAGAGTCCGTAGGCGGCGACGGCAAGACCAACGATCTCGATGCCGCGGCCGATGAGAGTCCAGAGCATGCTCGGAGCGTACCGCGGCGTGACGGGCCAATGGCCGGGCGGGCCGCGGTCCGTCACGTTCGATCTGAGGCGCCGCAGTGTTCACGGTCAACCGCGCCACGAACACGGCATCGCCCGTGCGTACCCCAACTGCCGCCCTGTGTGCGCAGAACGCTAGACCGCGAACCAGGCTGCCGCTGCGGCGCTTTTAAGCTGACGGACTGCGGTCTATGCCATTGGGCTTGAAGTGAGACTCCAGCTTGCTCGCGCAGCCCGGGATGAAACAGGAATCCACCGATCTGAGGGCGATCCTCGCAGGCGAAAGCGTGTCCGTCTCGGGCGTGTGCGGGCAGATGCACATCCCGGAGACACAAAGGCTTTCCGAGGGTGTGGAAAATCGGAGTGCTTAGCGTGGAAAGCGCTGAAATCCCCCTTCCACGAGCCTTACTCTCGACTGGGATCGCGGAAATCATGAACCACCCACAGTAGGTGCGTATCGGAAGTTGATCCGATCCGAGTGTGAGAATGGCCCGGTTCCGTTGAGGAAGCCGGGCCTTCTCTTTTGGATCAGGTCCGTGGACGCCGCGCCCACGGAGCCGGCGCCGGAGGTGCGGTCAGCCTCCTCACCGCACGGGCAGATACCGGTTCAGGTGCGCGAGCGGCGGCTGCGACGAGAGGTGCGACACGGCCGCGGATCCGACCGCACAGGCGGCTGCAAGCGCGTCGGCCGGCGAATTTCCGGCGCGAAGCGCGAGCACGAGAGCCGCACAGAACGCATCGCCCGCGCCGACGGTGTTCACGGCCTCCGCACGGACGCCGTCGGCCCGTGCGATCTCCTCGCCCCGGCGGTACAACGCCGCCCCGGCCGCCCCGTAGGTGACGGCGACGAGCTCGGCTTCGGCGAGCTCGGGCATGAGCTCGCGTTCGGTCTCGTTCACGATGAACAGGTCCACGCGGCGCAGCAGGGCCTCGGGCAAGGGCTGGGCGGGGGCGGCGTTGACCGCGACGAAACCGGTGGCGATGGCGGCCACCGCTTCGACGACGGCGAGTGCGATCTCCAACTGCATGAGCACCGCCTCGTCTTCTCGGAAGGTCACCCCGTCGAGGGCCACGTGGTCGTTCGCTCCCGGGCAGACCGCGATCTGATTCTCGGCGTCGGAATCCACCACGATCAGGGCCGTTCCGGTAGGTGCGTCCACGGTCCGCAGATCGGCGACGTCCACTCCGGCCCGGATCATCTCCTCTCGCGTCCAGGTCCCGTCGGCGTCATCGCCGACGGCGCCGACCATGCGCACCCGTCCCCCGAGCTTCGCGGCGGCGACGGCCTGATTCGCACCCTTCCCGCCCAGATCGCGGGAGAGTCGTCCTCCCGCCACGGTCTCACCTGCGGTGGGGAGGCGATCGACGAACGCGGTGACGTCGACGTTCGCACTGCCGACGACGACGAGAGACGGAAGAGCGGGAGTGACCATGGCGGCAGCTTTCGGATCGAGGAGGCGGGATCGGAACGACGGCGTCGCAGTCGACTTGACGTTCCCGTGAGAAAGTGTAAACGTTTACGCACGAACATCTGCAAAGGAGCACCATGACCACTCCCGTCCTTCTCGACTGCGATCCGGGCCACGATGACGTCTTCGCGATCTGGCTCGCAGCCGGAAACGACGCCATCGACCTACGCGGGGTGACCACTGTCGGCGGCAACGGCTACCTCGAGCACACGACCCGGAACGCGCGGATCGCCCTCACCGTCGCCGGTGTCGAGAACGTGCCGGTCGCGGCAGGTGCCGACAAGCCGCTCACCCGTGAGCTGACGCCCGGGGCATGGATCCATGGGGAGAACGCCCTGGGTGGGCCCGCCCTCCCGGAGCCCACGGTGCCGCTGGACCCCCGTCACGCGGTCGAGTTCCTCGCCGACACTCTCGCCGCCTCACCGGAGCCGATCACGCTGATCCCGACCGGCCCCCTCACCAACATCGCGCTCCTGCTGCAGCAGCACCCGGAGGTCGCGCCCCAGATCAAGGAGATCATCTGGATGGGCGGCTCGACCGGCCGCGGCAACGTCGGCGCGTACCCGGAGTTCAACGCCTGGGCCGACCCGGAAGCCGCAGCGGTCGTGTTCGCCTTCGGGCTGCCGCTGACGATGGTCGGGCTCAACATCTCCCATCAGGCGCTGATCACCGAAGAGGTGATCCGGCGGATCGGTGCGGTCGGCAACGAGACAGCGGCCTTCGGCGTGGAGCTGCTGCGCTTCTTCTGCAGCACCTACGAGAAGGCGGAGGGAATGCCCGAAGGCCCTCTGCACGATCCCATCACCGTGGCGATCGCGATCGACCGCGCCGTCGCATCGATCCAGCGCTGCCACGTCGACATCGAGACCGCGGGTGAGTTCACGGCGGGCGCGACCTGCGTCGATCTTCACGACATGCTGGGCAAGGAGCCGAACACCGACGTCGCGATCACCCTCGACGTGCCGAAGTTCTGGAACCTGGTGACGGATGCTGTCGCGGCACTGGCCTGACGTTCAGCGCGGCGCGACGAGCGTCGTCGACTCGGCCACACGCAGACTCGGCGCGAGGCGGCTGAGCACGTACGGGGCCTCGGGATCGTCCATTCGACGCACCAGCGCCTCGGTCGCCTCCCGGGCGAGCTCGTCGAACGGCTGCACCACGGTCGTCAACCGCGGTTCGCATACGTCGGCGAGCATCGTGCCGTCGAAGCCGGTGACCTGCACATCGGAGGGCACGCTCTTGCCGGCACGTTTCAGCGCCGCGATGGCCCCGGCAGCGACGAGGTCGTCGCCGGCGATGATCGCATCGGGAAGAGGGCCGCGCGCCAGCAGCTCCTCCGCAGCCCTCTCGCCGAAGGCAAGCAGGTACTCGCCGAAGATGTTCTGTTCGCGGGGCATCGATCGGGTGCGCACCGTGGCCTCGAACGCCGCTCGTCGTTCACGGCCCACGGAGGTGACGTCGTTGCCCGAGACGAGCACCACACGGTGTGCGCCCCGGGCGGTGACGTGCTCGACGGCGAGATCGATGCCGGCGTCGTTGTCGACACCCACGAAGTCGGCAGGAAGATCGAGCACGCGACGGTCGAGCTGCACGAGCGGAACCCTTCGCGCGGTGTCTGCGACGGCGTCGAACGAGAGCTCGGCGTCGGAGGGGACCACGAAGATGCCCTCGACGCGACGTTCGACCAGCATGCGGAGGCGGTCGCGTTCGCGGTCGACCTCGCCGTGGGAGTCCGCGATGACGAGATCGAAGCCGCGGCGCTGCAGATGGTCCTCGAGGCGGTGGATGAGCTCACCGTAGAAGGGGTTGCTGATGACCGGGACCACGACGCCGATGGTGGCGCCGGTGCCGGCGCGCAGGCCGCGGCCGATGAGATTCACCCGATAGCCGAGTCGCTCGGCCACCTCGGCCACATGCTCCGCGGTGCGACCGGACACCCGGTCCTTGCCGTTGAGGGCTCGCGAGACGGTCGCGATGGACACACCGGCGGCGGCTGCCACCTCGTGCAGCGTGACGGACGCCTTCTTCACCACGACTTCCCACCCTGACCGGTGCCGCCGTCGACACCATCAGTCCAAGATAGGGCGTGCGTAAAGGATTACGCACGCGAACAGCCAACGATTCGACACGAAGAAGTGAGCAATGACCAATCAAGTAGATGCGGTTCGCACCCGGACCAGCGTGGTGTCGCTGATGATCGCCCTCCTCGCCGCGTGCCTGGCCTTCCAGCTCAACGCCAGCATGCTGAGCCCCGCGCTGGTGACGATGGAGCGCGAGCTCGATGCGACGTCGACCGAGATCGCCGCGACGCAGACCGTCTTCTTCACGGCCGCCGCGCTGTTCACCCTGTTCCTCCCCCGCCTGGGTGACCTGATCGGGCGCCGACGCGTCCTGGTCGGAATGCTCGTGGTGATGGCGATCGGCTGCGTCGTCGCGGCGCTGGCCACCAACGTCCCGATGCTCTTCATCGGTCGCCTCATCCAAGGCGTCTCGGGGCCGGTCGTGCCTCTCTGCCTCATCATGCTGCGGGCGGCCGTCAAGGATCCGAAGGCGTACGGGACCCTCCTCGGTGTCGTCACGGCGGTCAACGGAGGGATCGCCGGTGGAGATGCTCTGCT
The DNA here is from genome assembly GCF_039729145.1 of Microbacterium sp. SY138. Classification (NCBI taxonomy): domain Bacteria; kingdom Bacillati; phylum Actinomycetota; class Actinomycetes; order Micrococcales; family Microbacteriaceae; genus Microbacterium; species Microbacterium sp. SY138. The sequence goes on from NZ_CP155793.1 coordinate 44,417, forward strand.
CGGCGGATACCTGGCGACGAACCACGGCTTCGCCTCCATCTTCTGGACGATGGCGGGTGTGGCGATCATCGCTGCGCTCACCGTGCGATACCTCGCCCCGGAGACGATGGCCGACGACCGCCCGCGTATGGACTGGTGGGGATCACTGCTGCTGGTCATCTCGGTGGGGTCGATGCTCGTCGCTCTCAACGAACTGGGCGCGCTCGCCGAGGCGAACCTGGTGCTCGTGATCGTTCTCGCGGTCGTCGCCGTCGTGGCGTTCACCTCTTTCTGGAAGCTCGAGGGCAGGATCGACGATCCGCTCGTCTCGACGGCCCAACTCAAGCAACGAGCCACCTGGGCGCTCAGCGCCACCTCGCTGCTCACCCTGTCGGGGATCTTCGCGATCATGAACGGAGTGGTCCCCGCCCTCGCGCAGGACACGGCGATGAACCTCGCGATGACTGCCGAGGAGGTCTCATTGTGGATCCTGATGCCCTACGCGCTCGCCGGCCTCCTGATGGGACCGCTCAGCGGCAGGCTCGCCGCCACCGTCGGGTACCGCACGATGCTGCGCATCGGGCTGGGCGGCACCGTCGCGGTGCTCGCGATCATGGTCGCCAATGTCGAGACCTCATCCCGGTTCGTCCTGCTCCTCCTCTCCATCGCGGTCGGCGTCACCTATGCCGGGATCGGCAACATCATGCTCAACGGCCTGGGTGTCGTGCTGTCGCCGAAGGACCGCCCTGGCTCGCTTCCCGGCCTGAACACGGGCGCCATCAACCTCGGGGCGGGACTGAGCTTCGTCGTCATCTACGCGGCGCAGACCTCGTTCGCCTCCGGAGCAGGCGATGCGACGGCGGGATACGTCGCGGCACTGATCACCGGGGCGGTGGTGCTGGTCGGCGCCCTCGTCTTCTCGATGTTCATCCCCAAACCCGTGACCGCCGAGCTGTCGCGCTAGTCCGCGTCACAGAGGGCCCCTCGCCCGCCCCGGGCGGGGGTCCTCGTCATCGAACACTCGGGAAACATCCGTCCGTAGTACGACGCCGCCGCTACCTTCGGCCGATGCTTCCCCGTGCCGTCCCGGCGACGATGGAAGTCCACCCTCCCCAGAGAAGACGTTCTGTGACCGCACGCACCCCAGACCCCCGTTTCGCTCTCGCTTTGGCCGCCGTCGGGCTCAGCACCTCGGCGCTCGCGCTCGCCGCGTGCGCTTCGGCTGCCTCCTCCGCGTCCCCCTCCACCGCCCCCGCCACGGGAGAAGATGCGCCAGCCCACCACGGCGGAGACAAATCGAAGGCTGCTGGTTAGTCTGGCCGGTATGACGGACGAGCCGAAGCCCTCGACGAAGGCCCGTCCTCGTACTCTGATCCGAGATCAGGTGTACGCGCGGTTGGCTCAGGAGATCGTGACCGGACGCCTGGCTCCGCTCGAGGAGATCCGCGATCAGGACCTGCAGGCCGAATACGGCGTCTCCCGCACACCGATCAGGGAGGCCCTCATCCGGCTCGCCGACGTGGGCCTGGTCGAGATGAGCTCGAACCGCTTCACGCGGGTGGCCCCCATCGATCTGCGGGCACAGGCGGATCGCGCCGAGGCCGCTGGCGCGCTGATCGCCTACGCAGCCGCGAAGGTGGTGCCCGCCCTCACCGACGCCCAGCTCGACTCCCTCGATGCCCGCGTGCAGGCGATCCTGGACTCCGACCTCACTCGCGGAGGGATGCCGGACGGGCTGCGGCTCTGGTTCGCCCTGTGGGTCGAGGTGATCGAACTCGCCGACAACGCGATCGTGACCGAGATCCTCGATCGCAACCTCGTGCTGCACCTGAGCCGCTCGGTACAGGATCGCCCTCTCCCCGAATGGCTCGGACAGCAGCAGCGCGTACTCGTGGAGCCGCTGCGGGTGGCGTTTCGAGCGCGAGACGGCGCGGCCGCACGGGATGCCGTCTTCGAGCTCTTCCGCGTCACCACGGTCGAGCCACTGCGGGCGGCGCTGACCGGCGAATGGCGGCATCCCGGTGAGTAGCCCGGAGTCGGAAAGGCGCGCGGGTGCTCCCTCGTTCCTGTCGGTCGAGATCCTCGACCTCGTCGATCGGAAGGATCTGGACGCGCCGAGACCTGTGGCCACACGGCTGGAGTCGGTCGTCGAGGCACTGACCCGCAAGATGGAGACCGGCGAGCTGCCCCCGGGAGCCGCGTTGACGGTCTCGACGCTCGCGAAGGAGCTCGACGTCGCCACGAACACCGTGCGCGAGGCGATATCGATCCTGACGGTGCAGCATCTGGTCGAGGCTCGTGCGCACAAGTCGTCGGTGGTGGCGACCCCCACACGCGCGTGGCTCGCGGCCGTCGTCGCGGAATGCTCCGGGCTGTCGACTCTGGCCGCGACCCTGGGCATCGCGCGGGCGACCCCGAGCGAGCGCCGGGCGTTCCGGGTGGCCGCCGAGCAGGCGATCACGGCATGGCGGGCGCAATCCGTCGATCACCGGGTCGCGTCCGGCTTGACCTGGAACCTCTTCCAGATACTGGCGTCCTACTCGCGAAGCCAGTACCTCGAAGCGATGCACGCCGCCAAGCGTCCCGCCCTCGTGCTCGGGTTCACGCACCTCGGGCGCGAGCGCAACGCCGCGATGGTGACGGGCGCGGTCGCGGAGCTTCTCGAAGCGGTCGACGACGGGGCCGCGCACGAAGGGGCGGAGATCGTCGGCGACCTCTACGTCTACGTGCTCGATGACCTCATCCTGAACTGACCGCGCACCGATATTTCACTGGGCCGGTCGGAGAGTGGATACCGTTCAGTAGTCGCCTTCTGAGGGCGACCGCCCAGCATCCCTGGCTTCCCCGCCGTCACGGTGATCGTCCCCAAGATCACCATCGAGGGGTGCTGCGCCTCGTTCGTTGGCCGCCGTTCCCCACGGCGGCCGGCGGACGTCCATCCGGTGATGAAGAGTGTGAGCCGACCGCTGCCGGATCGTGAGGAGAGCGCGGCCGGCGATCGGGACGGCCGTCAGCCCAGCGGCCCCTCGAGAACGGTGAGCACGTCGACCTCCTCGAACCCGACCGACCTGTTGAGGGCGAGCATCGGCTCGTTCGTCAGCGCCGTGTACGTCTGCAGGAAACGCGAGCCGGCACTCTCCGGAACGCTCAGGAGTCGGCGGAGGTTGGCGACCTTCAGCGCACGCCCGATGCCGCGAGCTCGAACCCGCTCCTCGACGAAGGTGTCGTCCTGAAGGGCGATCGTCGGATCGGGCCGAGAGAGCAGGATCTCGGTGTAGCCGACGGAGTGCCCGTCGATGCGAGCGACGCTCCGCACCAGGGCATACCCCTGTTCCGACATGCGCTCCTCGTTCCGGCGGACGGCCGCGACATCGACGGGCGCGGCAGTGCGTGTCAGGTCGCCCATCGGTACGTCGTCCGACATGTGCGCGCGCAGCCGAGCCCAGTCGTCGAGAAGCTCCTCCGGACAGGCGTCCACCCACGAGATGACCTCGACGTTCGACGGCGGGCCGGGGAAGCTGTCGAGGATGCCCTGCGGCAGCGGGAGATCGACCACCTGCCGGCTCTCGCGGACGCCGATCCGCATGCCCTCGGAACGTGCGAACGAGACGCCGGCATCGGAGTACGTCTCGGTGCGCATCACCGTGGCGGTGCCGCGCAGGGTGTTCCGCACGGCGTGGAGCAGCGCACGGGCGACTCCGCGTCGACGGAACGCATCGAGAACGGCGATCTCGACGTCTGCCGGTTCGCCAGGGTGCACGTGCGCCTCGGCCGCGCCGACCGGCACTCCGTCGATCTCCGCGAGCAGCAGCACCGAGCTGCGGGTGGGATGGGGGTTCTGGAACTGCAGGCGCGTGGCCTCGTTGCTGCGGGACCACGCCTTCTGACGGCCGAAGGCGCACCCGTCGCGGAGGATGCCGTTCCACCGCAGCAAGAGGGTGACGTTCTGCGGATCGACGGGTTCGACGCGGATGCTCATCGCGGTCACGACGCTTTCGGGGGTTCGACGACGGGCGGGTGCATGACCAGGGTGCCATGCCAGGGAGGCGTTCATCCCTTTTCGCGCTGTCGCGGAGCCTCTGAGAGGGTGGAGGCAGGACCTGCCCTGAACGATGACGAGCGGTGAGCGATGAGTGGACCTGAATCCCCGATGGTCGCGGTCGAGGGCGCATCGACGCGGTGGTCGCCATGGTGGCTGGCCTCCGGAGTGCTCTTCATCGTCTCGGCGCTGCTGGCCGCGTTCCGCAGTCTTCCCGGGTCGCTCGAGGGGAATGCTCTCGTCGGCATCTCGACGGCGGCGACCGTGGCCTTCAGCCTCGCGCTCGCCGCGGCCGGGGTCGGAGCTACACGTCGTGACGGCACCCTGCGGCCGCCGAGGTCCGCGGTCATCTCCCTCTTTCTCCTGGCGGTCTGGCTGCCGGTCGGTCCCCCGTCGCTGGCGGCGTCGTTCGACATCACGTCGGCTGCACCGATCTACGTGGACGCCCTCGTGGAGTTGGGGCTCAGCGGAACGATCGTGGCAGGTGTCCTCCGCAGTCCACTCGCGAAGCCCTGGAACGTGGTCCCCGCGGGCGCGCTCGCCACGGTGATCCTGGGGTCGTTGATCGAGGTCGCCGTGATGTCCGGCAGCGTGACCGATCAGAATGCGATGATCCTCGTCTCCCACGTGCTGACGCTGACACGAATCCTCGCCACCGGAGCGATGGGAGCCGTGGCCATCCAGGCCGCGCGCTCGCGGAGGCGATCGGTGGTCGTGTTCGGGGATTGACCCTCGTTCTGCGCATGTCGGTCGCCCCGCTCCCGCCGGGCGACCGACGCTCCCGTCAGGCGGCCGACACGTATCCGTTCGAGGAGTCGTCCTCGACGAGGACGTACGCGAGCAGGCCGTCCGTCTGCGGTCGTGTCCGCCGCCACACTCGCTCGTGTCCACCGGTGGCGTAGTCGAGCACGATCCATTCGGGAGCGTGCGGATCGCGCCGTCCGACCACGTATGACGTGCTACCGAGGCCGACGGATCCGAGCTGGGCGACGAACTGATCGTCGTCGAGGGAGGCGGGCGGTGTACGGCAGAGCTCGGTCGAGCGGATGTGCATCGTCTGCGCGGCCTGCGCGGCTCGCCGTCTCATGCGAGGTCACCGGCTCGGACGCCCAGCTCGCTGGTGTCGCGGAGACCGTGCGCGTCGAGGTAGGCGCGGATGGTGTCGTGGACGATGCGGATCTGCGCCTCGTTCCCCATGGCGGCCTGCATCGTCCCCATCGTGGGTGCCGGCTTGCCGTTCACGCGGTCGAGCGCCTCCCAGACGATGTCCTCGCGGGAGCCGCGGCCCATCGAATGCGGCATCGAACTGAACACCGGGTTCGGTTTCCAACCGGTTCGGGTCTCCTCCATCAGTGATTCCTCTCCTCTGTCTCCTGGCGCCGTCGAACGCGGGTGCATCCGTTCTTGCGCGTGGGCGCGCCGAACACCCCCTGGGGCCAGAGACCCCCGACGGACGGCGCGCTGTCCTGCGGCCAGGAGCCTTCCCGCAGAGCTGTCGGATGCCGACGGAGGGAAGGACGATCTGGCCGTCCGGTTCCCTACGACAGTAACACTTATTTTTAGTCATTCAAAATAAGGAGGTGGTCCGAGTGGGTCGGAAGCGCCGAGAAGGCCCGATCCACGGGGGACCGGGCCTTCTCGCGGGGTGGGTGTCAGGCGCGCGGAGCGTCGTTCCAGGACCAGATGTCGTCGCCGCGCAGCACGGCGTCGGCACCGCCGTCGCAATAGATGGTCTGACCTGCCATATGGGTGTTGGCCGGGCTGGTCAGCCACACCAGCAGCTCGGCGATCGACGATGCGGGCTGGTGGTAGTTGAGGGGCATCGGCACGGCGGCGTCGACCTGTGCCAGGCCCTCAGGGCTCGCCAGCAATCCGGCGGTCATGGCCGTGGTGACCGTGCCGGGCGCGACGGCGTTGAGGGGGATCCCCGCACCGGCCCAGGCGTCGGAGACCGACGCGCGTCGCACCCAGCGCGAGAGGGCGCGCTTGCTCGAGGAGTAGTTGAGGAACCCTCCCTCAGCCGTGGCGGCGAGCTGATCGCCGATCTCGAGGGCGAGGGGCTCGTCGCCGCTCAGTGCCGCGTCGACGAGCTCGGCCGAGACGGGCTGCAGCGATGCCATCGACGACACCACGGCGGCGCGCGGCTGGTCCGCCAGGCTCAGGTTCGGCAGCAGCGCGGTGAGGAACTCGGTCACACCGAAGTAGTTGATCGCCATGGTCTTGGCGATCGGCGCCGCGATCCCCGCGCACGCGATGATCGCGTCGATGCCTCCGTCGGCGGTGGCGAGCACGGCGTCAGCGGCGGCCGCGCGGCCTTCGGGAGTCGAGAGGTCGCCTGTGACCTCCACGCCGGCGAGGTCGACACCGATCACGGTGTGTCCGTGCGCGCGAAGCAGCTCGGCGGTCGCGGCGCCGATGCCGGATGCGGCGCCGGTGACGACATAGGTGCGGGTCATGATTCCTCCTGGGGTGATGAGACGGCATCGGACGGCGACCGCGATACGGTCGCCTGCGTCGCCCCTGGTAGGGCGGCGACGAAACGGCTGAGGTGAGCCTGGAACTGGGCGATCTCCTGTGTCGACCAGCCGGCGAGGGCGCCGCCGACCATCTGCTGCCCGGCGGCGACGAGTCGTCCGTAGGCTTCGCGGCCCGCGTCCGTCAGGCGCACATCGACCGTGCGGCCGGAGCGGACCCGGTCGAAGAAGCCCTGCGCCGACATCCGCGAGACCAGCTTCGACGTCGTCGGGCGCGACAACGCGGCTCGATCGGCCAGCTGACTGAACCCCAGGGAGCCGCCGCTCATGCCGACCAGGTACAGGCTGCGCACCTCTGCGGCATCGAGGGATCTGTCGACGCTCTCGGCGACCTCTACCTGCAGCTCGCTCTGCGTCCACTCCGCGACGACGCCGACCAGCGCCTCACGGATGTCTTCGATCCTGCCCTCGATCGCCACAAGCTCATCATATCAGCTCAGTTGCGTGAGGCAACTGTAAAAGGAGGGTTGTCCGTCAAGAGAGGTCGGCCGCCGTCGCGACGACCGTGGCGTACAGATCGGCGATGCCGGCGAGGGCTGCGCGGTGCAGCTGCGCGGCCGACACGTCGCCGACGACCGAGGGGAGGCTTCGCGTCGCGGTGGCGGCAGCGACCACCGTCGGACGGTTTCCGCGGAGGAAGGCGCCCTCGGTCGTGTAGGTGACGCACATGTGCGTCATGAACCCGGCGATCACGACATCGTCGTGGCCCGCGGCGTCGATGAGGTCTCCGAGCTCGGTGCCGACGAAGGAGTTCGGAGCGGTCTTCACGACGACCGCCTCCCCGTCGGTCGGAGCGACACGTTCGTGGATCGCGCCGATGTCCTCGCGGATGTCGTACGCCGAGCCGACCCCGCCGTCGTGCTGCACGTGGATCACGGTCGCACCGGCGCTGCGGGCCCGCATGAGGAGGTCGGCCGCGGCGTCGAGGGCGGCGTCCCACCCGTCGAGCTCCATCTCTCCGCGGGTGTAGGTGTTCTGGAAGTCGACGAGGATGACGGTCGAGGCCGCGAGGGCGGCAGGGGCGTCGACGATGCCGCTCAGGGCGCGGAGTGTGGATGACGTGGTCATGAGGTGTCCTCTCTCGGGTCGTCTGTAGTCTTGTTGACCCGAACGACTCTGAACAGCCGGATTCGGGTCAGCCGTCGCCGTGATCGGCTCGCCCTAAGGATGGAGGGACGCGCAATGAGCGCACCGCGTGTGACCGTGATCGCCGTCGACGGCATCAGCCCCTTCCACCTGTCCGTTCCGTCCCTCGTGTGGGGAGGCGAGACGCCCGTCGGCGAGATCGATCCATGGCCCATCCGCGTCGCGGCGCTGCGCGCGGGCACGCTCCGCACCTCCGCCGACTTCGACATCGACGTGCGACACGGGCTCGAAGCGGTTCGCGGTGCCGACGTCGTCGTGGTGCCGTGGTGGGGCGAGCCCGACCGGGCGGCGTCGGATGAGCTGTCGAACGCGCTGCGGGACGCGCACGACGAGGGAGCCGAACTGGTCGGACTCTGCCTCGGCGCTTTTCCCCTCGCCGACAGCGGCGTGTTGGAGGGTCGCACCGCGACCACGCACTGGAAGTGGGCCGACGTGTTCCGGCACAGGTTCCCCCGCGTCGCGCTCGAACCGGACGAGCTGTACATCGACGAGGGGCAGATCGTCACGGGAGCAGGCGCCACGGCCGGGATCGACGCCTGCTTGCACCTCCTCGCCCGCCGAGAGGGCCAGCTCGTCGCGAACCGGGTCGCCCGGAGGATCGTCGCACCGCCCCATCGCTCCGGTGGACAGGCGCAGTTCATCGAGCGGCCGGTTCCGGACGCGGGAGGAGCCCCGATCGCCGAGGCGATGCGATGGAGTGCCGCGAACCTCGATGCCGATCTGTCCATCGACGTCCTCGCCGCTCGAGCCCATCTCAGCCGGAGTTCGTTCACCCGGGCATTTCGGGCGCAGACGGGGTCGACGGTGGCGAAGTGGGTGCTCGCGCAGCGGCTGGCGGCGGCTCGGGAGCTGCTCGAGGCCACGTCGCTCCCGGTCGACACGGTCGCATCGACGACCGGGTTCGGCGGGGCCGCGCTCTTCCGCCAGCACTTCGGTCGTGCATTCGGTGCGACTCCGAGCCAGTATCGGTCGGCGTTCCGAACCACCTGAGTGGATGCACGCCGCCCCGCGGAGGCAGGGGGCGGATCATCCTCCCCCTGCGCCCGCGGGGCGCTGTCGGTGTCGGGGCCGATGTCACACGGAGACGGACTCCTCGGACGCCTCGCTCCGTGCCCGCGGCTTCGTCATCCAGATCGCGGTGACGATCGCGCCGACAAGGGCGAGGATCGCCGCGCCCAGGAAGGCGGCGGAGTACCCGCGCGTCAGGTCGACCGCCGTCGGAGCGGTGCCCGAGATGCCGTAGACGATCGCGGTGAGGACGGCGAGCCCGAGGGCCGATCCGATCTGGTAGCTCGTGCTCACGAGTCCGGAGGCGACGCCCGTCTCCATCGGAGGTGCGGCGTTGATCGCGGTGCCCAGCGACGGGACGAAGGCGAGCGACATCCCGAGCGCGGCGAGGAGCGACGCCGGCAGCACGTCCGCGGCGTAGTCGCCGTCCGGGCGGACGAACGAGAGCCAGAGGAGGCCGCCGGCGAGGATCAGCAGGCCGCTGACGATCATCGACCTGGCTCCGAACCGCGCAAGGAGGCGAGGGGCGAGGGCGACCATCACCAGGACGACCAGGCCCGTCATCGGCAGCAGAGCGGCACCCGCGGCGAATGCGCTCGCCCCGAGGACCTGCTGCAGGTAGAGGTTCAGGAAGAACCACATCGACACCCAAGCCGCTCCGAGGAGCAGCTGGGCGCTGTTGGCCGCGGCCAACAGCGGTGCACGCAGCAGCCCGAGGCGCAGCAGGGGGTTCCGGCTGCGTGCCTGGATCACGAAGAAGATCGCGAGCAGGACGATTCCGGCGCCCACGAAGGTCAGGGTCGACCAGGTGAGCCATCCGACCTCGGGGGCATTGACGACGCCGTAGACGACGGCAGCGAGACCGAGGGTGACGGTGAGAGCACCGGCCACGTCGATCGATCCGGCGACCGTGCGGACGGTGCGAGGGAGGGTGGAGGCCGTGAAGGCGAGCACGAACAGCGCGATCGGCACCGTCACGTAGAACACCCACGGCCAGCTCGCGTACTCGGTCAGCACTCCGCCGAGGAAGACACCAGCCGTGCCGCCGATGGGGGCGGCGGCGCCGTACACCGCGAACGCCTTGGGAAGGTCGGAGGTGCCGCCGAACAGCATCATGAGCAGGGTGAGCGCGGCGGGAGCGATCAGAGCGGACCCGGCACCCTGAATGGCACGACCGGCGATCTCAAGCCCGACGTCGGTGGCGGCGCCGGCGAGGAGCGAGCCGATGATGAGGACGATCCACCCGCTCACGAAGATCTTCCTCGCGCCGAACGCGTCGGCCAGGCGTCCGCCGAGCAGCAGCAGACCGCCGAACGCCACGACGTAGGCGTTGAACACCCACGACAGTGATTCCGGAGTGAAGCCCAGGTCGCGCTGGATATCGGGCAGAGCCACTCCGATGATCGAGGTGTCCATGATGACGACGAACTGCGCCGTGGCGATGAGGACGAGCCCGAGCCAGCGCTGGGTTCGGGAGATGGGCGGGCGGGACATGGGTTCCTCCTGAGGGTGCGTGCCGGTGGGTCCGGTCAGAGATCACCATATACCCATAGGGGGTAGGGGTATCCAAAATGTCTGGAAGGGGTCTGTTCGCGTCGAGACCTGACGAAGGCCCGGACCTCCCAGAGACCGGGCCTTCACAGAGTCCTGCGTGCCGGTCGTCCGTCGACGCTCAGGTGCACACGCCGTCGATGCTGCACGCCTCGCCGGCCGCCGACATCGAGGCGGAGACCGACGGCATCGACGGTGTGGTCGGCTCGGCGAGAAGACGCCCGAGGTAGGTGCCGAGGGCCAGTTCATCGACCGCGCCGAATGCGATCTGACGCACGCGCCCTTCCCGGTCGACGATGATCGTCGACGGCGTTCCCCGGAGTCCGTACCTGTGCATGGTCGCCGGAATCGCCTGACCGTCGAGCGGCCGATCGATCGCCACGGGGAACTCGATCCGGTATTCCGACAGGAAGACCTCGAGCGCCTCGCGGCCCATCACGGCGTGATGCTCGAAAACCGTGTGCAACCCGAGCACGACGAGCTCGCGGGAGTCGAACATGCCGTGGAGACGCTGGGCAAGCGGGAGGCCGTGGCTCACGCATCCGGGGCACAGCATCTGGAACGCTTCGACGACCACGACGCGTCCGCGGAGCGATTCCGGGCTGATCGGGGCGCTGTTCACCCACTCCGAGACGTCGAGCGCGAAGGCGTCGGCACCGAGCAGCGGCTCAGACACGGGCTTCCTCCTCACGCTCGGGCAGCCGTGCTGCGACGTATTCGGTGAGGTCTGCCAGGCGGTTCGAGTAGCCCCACTCGTTGTCGTACCAGGCTGAGACCTTCACCTGGTCGCCGATCACACGGATCAATCCCGCGTCGAGGATCGAGGAGTGCGGATCGGCGACGATGTCGGCGGAGACGATCTCGTCCTCGGTGTAGCGGAGGATCCCCTTGAGCGGCCCTTCCGCCGCGGCGCGGTAGGCGGCCTTCACCTCTTCCACGGTCACGGGGCGCGATGCGGTGACGGTGAGGTCGGTGATGGATCCGGTGAGCACCGGCACGCGCAGCGCGAACCCGTCGAGCTTCCCGTCGAGTTCGGGGATGACGCGCCCGATCGCCTTCGCCGCGCCCGTGCTGGTCGGGACGATGTTGACCCCCGCCGCCCGAGCGCGCCGGAGGTCCGAATGCGGGCCATCCTGCAGGTTCTGGTCGGCCGTGTACGCGTGCACGGTGGTCATCAGGCCGGCCTCGATACCGAAGGCTTCGTGGAACACCTTGGCCACCGGGGCGAGGCAGTTCGTCGTGCAGGAGGCGTTCGAGATGATGTGGTGTCGATCGGGGTCGTAGGTGTGCTCGTTCACGCCGAGCACGAACGTTCCGTCGTCTCCGGTCGCGGGCGCCGAGATGATCACCTTCCGCGCCCCGGCCTCGACGTGCTTCGCGGCGAGCTCCGCCTTGGTGAACAGCCCGGTCGACTCGATCACGATGTCGACGCCGAGGTCTGTCCAGGGAAGGCGGAGTGGATCGCGCTCCGAGAACACGCGGATCGCCTGACCGTTGACGAACAGGTGCGCGTCGTCGTGCTTCACAGGTCCGGGCAGGGTGCCGTTCGCCGCGTCGTACTTGAGCAGATGGGCGAGCGTGCGCGTGTCGGTGAGGTCGTTGACCGCGACCACTTCAAGATCCGAGTGCTTCGCGAGCAGGGCCCGGAAGTAGTTGCGACCGATGCGGCCGAAGCCGTTGATGGCGATCTTCGTGGACATGATGCTCCCTCCTGTGCCGGATTCCGGCGGTGATTGACTTTTGGCCTATGCCAAAAATATCACGCGAGAAGAGGGGTGGGGTCGGTGGAGGTCCATCGCCCCACCGACCCAGGATCAGCTGAAGAGCACCACCAGGTAGACCGCGAACGTCACCAGGTGCGCGGCGCCGTGCATGGCGGTCACCCGCTTCGCGGCGAACGTCGTCACCGACAGCAGCAGTGTCACGCCCAGCATCAGCAGGTTCGCCGGCGACTCCGCCAGAACGACGGTCTGACCGGTGAACATGCCGATGATCAGCACCGCAGGAATGGTCAGCCCCACGGTCGACACGAGGGCGCCGTGGCACAGGTTGCTGACGCGCTGGGCTTCTCCCCCGAGCGCGGCACGCACCGCGGTGATCGACTCCGGCAGGAAGACGATGCCCGCGATGAGCACGCCGGCGAGGGCGACAGGGGCACCGAGACGTCCCAGGCCGTCGTCCAGGAGCGCCGCCATGTCATGCGACAGGAGCACGATGGGGATCACGGTCACCACCAGGAGCGCGAGACGCACGAGCACCTCGGTGCGATGCTCCGCGAGAACCTCGCGGATCCCGCCACCCGCCTCCGCCTTCGCCCGGTGCGGAGTGGTCTCCAGCATGCGCGGGTCGACTTCGGTGAAGTCACTCGCCTGGGCACCCATCTGCCGGTAGAGGAAGAAGGCGTAGAGCACGAGGGTGAGCACGATGATCGGGATCTCCTGCGCGGTCGTGTACGAGCCGTCCGTGCCGATGAGGGCGGGGAGGCCGAATGCGAGCGCGACGAGCACGACCAGCATCGACAGATACGCCGAGGTGCCGGTGCGATTGTGGGCCATGCCGCGATGGCGGAGTCCGCCGAGGAGGAGTGCGAGGCCGATGACGAGGTTCAGGATGATCATCGAGACGGCCATGACCGAGTCGCGCGCGATGGTGGCGTGCTCTCCCGGACCGAGCATGACCGCCGAGATCAGGATGACTTCGATCAGGACGATCGACAGGGTCAGGACGAGCGAGCCGTAGGGGTCGCCGAGGCGATGCGCGAGGGCCTCGGCCTGCTTCACGACACCGAACGCGCAGACGAGGATCACCGCGATGATCGCCCCGAGCGCGATGATGAGTACCGGGGTGGGCACGGGGGGTTCCAGCACCGGGTGGAGGAGGAGGAGAGCTGCGAAGGCCCCCCATCCCAGGATGACGCGGACGATGTCCGTGACGCTGATCAACTGTTTCCGTTCCGTGCGTGACATCGCCGGACTCCTTCGAGCTGGGGCCGTCCCCGAGTGGTGACCACGACCGGGTCGTCCCGGCCGCAGCGCTGTCTCAGCGCACTGCTTCTGATGGTACGCGGCGTTCGCGGCGGATGGCCGGCGATCGACGGCGGTGGCGTCACTCCGGAGCGGAGGAGCGGGAGAGCGCGTGGATGTACCGCTCGACGTCGCGGCGGAACGCCGATTCTCGATGTCGACGACGCTCGACGCAGCCCCACTGCGCAGTAGCCCAGACGAGGAATCCCGCCGAGAGGAGGAGTTCCAGCCAGATCCCGCGCACGCCGACGGACAGTGCTGCCGCGCTGACCATGGAGAACGAGACGAAGCACAGCACGAGCGTGGCGCGTGCGGCCCGAGGTTCGCGGGATACGACCCAGAGGGGCCAGGTGGACGAGTGATTCACGGGAGACTCCTGTCGGGGTCGTCCCCGGTCTGTCTCTCCGTCGGAGGTCGTCCTCCGTCGTTGTTCCGCTCCCAGGGTAGCAAACCCGTTCGCCTCGCCGCCTGCTCGGGTTCCTCCTCGGCGGATTCCCGGGGGGTGCCAGGGCTTGTCGCGGGCACCGTCGCAATGTGTCGCGCATGAGATAGTTCACTGAATATTCCGAAAACGGCATGAGCCTGGCGACGAAGATTTTTCCCGTTCAGCGGGAAATTTGACTTCCCCTGGTTCCGGGCTATGGTCGGAGGTTACGCCAGCCACCGAAGGGGAAGCGAGTAACCATGTCCGGAAAGTCCATCCAGGGTCGCGACAGCAAGAAGGCGCCGCAGCTCTCGCTCAAGGAGAAGCGAGCTGCCAAGCGGGAGAAGAACGCACCGGCCGAGTTCATCAAGCCCCGCAAGGGCGCGAAGGGCTGAGTCGGTTCGACCCGTGGGCGGGCACATCCGCGCTGCGCGAGATGCCCGCCCACCGGCCGAACGCGATCTGCCGAGCGTTCGAGCGTGGCATCGATCGTGCCCACGGCTCGGCCCCCACTCGGGAATGCGGCCTGCCGATGTGACAAGCTCCCACACATCGCTGATCGGCGCCGGAACGAAGATGGAGCGTGTGCCCGACAGCTCGTCGCTCCGGCTGCGTGCGGGAGGGCAGTCGTCAGGCGTTTCCGGCTCGCATGAACTCCTCCGCCGCGCGCACCTGCTCCGCCGACGGACGGATGCCCGTGTAGAGCACGAACTGCTCCAGTGCCTGCAGGGTCGCCACCTCCGCCCCCGTGATCACCGTCTTGCCAGCCCTGCGAGCCGCAGCGATGAGAGGTGTCTCCGCGGGGAGGGCCACCACGTCGAAGACGACGGATGCGGCCCCGATCGCCTCTTCCGAAAACGACAGCGTGTGCTCTTCCGCGCCCCCGGCCATGCCGATCGGCGTGACATTGACCAGGATGTCCGCCCTGGCATCGTCGAGCCCAGCGGTCCAGGCGAAGTCGTACAAGTCGGCAAGGGGGCGCCCGTTCGCCTCATTCCTGGCGATGATCGTCACCCGCGTGAAGCCGGCGTCGCGGAACGCGGCGGCCGTGGCCTTCGCCATGCCTCCCGATCCGCGCAGCAGCACCGAGGCCGTGCGATCGAGACCTCCGCGTTCGATGAGCTGCGCGATCGCGGAGTAGTCGGTGTTGTAGGCCGTGAGCACGCCGTCGTCGTTGACGATCGTGTTGACGGAGTCGATGGCGCTCGCCGAGGGATCCATCCGGTCGACGAGCGCGATGACCTCTTCCTTGTACGGCATGGAGATCGCGCACCCACGGATGCCGAGACCCCGGACACCTGCGATGGCCTGCGCGAGGTCGGTCGGCGCGAACGCCTTGTAGATCCAGTTCAGGCCGAGCGCCTCGTAGAGATGATTGTGGAAGCGTGTTCCGTTGTTGCTCGGGCGCGCGGACAGCGAGATGCAGAGCGTCATGTCTTTGTTGAGCAGAGTCACCGGATCAGGCTACTCGCGCGCCGATGAAGGTCCGTGGCGAGAACGTGGATCCTCCCCTATGGTGAAGGTGCGTGCACATGGGGATCGATCGTCGACGTCTCTCCCCAGGAGACGGTGGCCCACCCCAGGGGCAGATGATCCGTGCATGCGATTGGGCCCTCTCGAGTAGTTCAGTCCCCAATGGGCTACTCGAGGGGGCCGCTGTCGTTCGTCTCGCAGAGAAGTTCAGATTTGTCCCCCAAAAGGGGGACAAGAACATCGAAAAGGGGCTAAGCTGTCTCTGACGCACCCTCCGGTCGTCTTCGGCCCTCATCGCTCCCCCCGCGGTGAGGGCCACACCATTTTCTGGGCGTTCTCGTGCGTCCGCTCCCGCGCTCGCGCCGATGACGGCCGGATGCCGCTCGTGCAACATTTGGATTACCTTCTTGCGGCGGCTATTCCGCTCAGGGCCTCCTCCACTAGCGTTAGCGATGTCGGGGCATCCCTGCGTCGGCTTCTTCACCAGCAGAACAGGCAGTACATGAGCACCCAGGGCACGGTTAAGTGGTTCAACTCGGAGAAGGGCTTCGGCTTCATCTCCCCCGACGACGGAGGCGCTGACGTCTTCGCGCACTACTCCGCCATCCAGTCATCCGGCTACCGGTCTCTCGAAGAGAACCAGCGAGTCGAGTTCGATGTGGCGCAGGGTCCGAAGGGCCTGCAGGCAGAGAACATTCGCCCCGTCTGAGACGGGCGAGACACCGAACTCCCCACCGGATCGCGTCCCCGATGCGTCATCCGGAGGGGAGTTCTGTGCTTTCTGAGCGATGATGAGGGCGATCAGGAGATCAGCAGCGCACGCAGCTCTTCGACCGAGGAGACACGGAACGCGGCCTCGTCGCCCTCGTGCGAATCACTGAACCCCCACTCGACGAAGATCACGGGAACGCCGTTGGCGTTGCCACCCTCGACGTCGTGGTGCCGGTCTCCGACCAGGACGGGACGCGAGGTGTCGGCGCCGAGCTCGCGCAGCCGACGAAGAGCCTCTGCCACGATGTCGGTCTTCGAGGCGAGGGTCGACTCGTCCGGGGTCGCCCCGACGGTCGTCAGGAATGCAGGGCGCAGACCGAAGTGGTCGACCAGTGCGTCGACCTGGTTCTCGGGCTTCGAGCTGGCCGTCGCCTGGGGCACTCCGGCGGCGTGCAGCTCGTGGATGAGGTCGAC
This sequence comes from Microbacterium sp. SY138, assembly GCF_039729145.1. NCBI lineage: Bacteria > Bacillati > Actinomycetota > Actinomycetes > Micrococcales > Microbacteriaceae > Microbacterium > Microbacterium sp. SY138. The sequence continues at coordinate 60,779 of NZ_CP155793.1, forward strand.
CACTCCCGGGTAGGTCGCGACGTCTGTGGTGTAGCCGTCGGCCTTGCCGAGGGTGCGGTAGAAGGCGACCGCCTCGGCGGACTGCTCCGGCGTCATGCCGGCCTGATCCTGGAAGGACTGGAACATGGGGGGACCGATCCAGTGCACCAGCTCTTCGCGGGTCGGCGCCGGTCGGCCGAAGTGGGTCAGCGCGACATTGAGCCGGCGGAGGATGCCGACGGACGCGTCGACGATGGTGCCGTCGACGTCCCACAGCACGCAGGAGTAGGGGGAGTGAGGCATCTCTCCAGCCTATGGGCCGGACGGAGGGTGTCCGCTCTTCCTGCACAGGTGTGCAACGCAAAAGCTTGTGCACACCTCATGTGGGCACCGTGTGTCCCCATATAAGGTCGTGACATCGGCGGATACGCGGGCGAGAATGGGGGCATGTACGTGTCGGTGGAAGTCATCACGATGCTGGCGACAGCAGTGACGCTCCTGGTGGCGATCATCAGCGGTTTCGGCTGGATGATCAACCGGATGGACGCGCGATTCGCGGCGCAGGATGCAAGGTTCGACGCGCGGTGCGATGCGATGGAGACGAAGTTCGATGCGCGGTGCGATGCGATGGAGACGAAGTTCGATGCGCGGTGCGATGCGATGGAGACGAAGTTCGATGCGCGGTGCGATGCGATGGAGACGAAGTTCGATGCCCGGTGCGATGCCCTGGACGCGAAAATCGATGTCCGGTGCGATGCGATGGAGACGAAGTTCGATGCCCGGTGCGATGCCCTGGACGCGAAAATCGATGCCCGGTGCGATGCCCAGGATGCGAAGTTCGATGCCCGGTTCGACACGATGGAGACGAAGTCCGATGCGCGTTTCGATCGCGTCGAGCAGCAGATCTTCGAGGTGAAGATCGCGATCGCGCGTCTGGAGGGGCCGGCACCCCGGCTCATCGCCGCGCGCTGAGAAGTGACGCCTCAGAACAGTCGGGGGATGCCCGACTCGATGCCCTTCATGTCGTCGTAGTCGAGCACCAGGCAGCGGATACCGCGATCCTCGGCGAGCACGCGTGCCTGAGGCTTGATCTCCTGCGCGGCGAAGACGCCCTGCACGGGGGAGAGGTGCGGGTCGCGGCCCAGCAGTTCGAGATAGCGGGTCAGCTGCTCCACGCCGTCGATGTCGCCGCGGCGTTTGATCTCGACCGCGATCGCGGCGCCGTCGGCATCGCGCACCAGCAGGTCGACGGGCCCGATGGCCGTCGGGTACTCGCGGCGTACGAGCGTCGCGCCCTCGGAGATGCGGTCCACCTGTTCGGCGAGCAGCCGCTGCAGATCGGCCTCGACGCCGTCCTTCTGCAGCCCGGGGTCAATACCCAGCTCGTGGGAGGTGTCGTGGATGATCTCGTAGATCTGCACGCGCAGCGCATCACCGGTCTTCTTGTGGGTGACGCGCCAGACCTCGACGACGCCGGCGCTGGCTTCTTCCTCGCCGGGGGTCTCGCTCGAGAGCGAGCACGGCGGGCTCATCCAGTTCAGCGGCTTGTAGCTGCCGCCGTCGGAGTGCACGAGCAGACTCCCGTCTCCCTTGTGCACGAGCAGACGCGTGGCAAGCGGGAGATGGGCGTTGAGTCGACCGGTGTAGTCGACCGAGCAGCGGGCGATGACGAGACGCACCCGTCGAGCCTACTTCGTCGGGAGTGCTGCGCGGTCGCAGGCGGTGGGCGCGGCGGTCATCGGTCGAGGAACGACCCGATCGCCTGAAAGAGACCGAGCTCGGTGGCGGCGGAGCGGGCGATGAGGAATCCGATGATGCCGATGATCCAGGCGGTGTTCTCCGCGCCGGTGCGCTCCATCCAAGCCGCGAAGCGTTCGAGCGGCCGCTGCACCAGGGGAGCGGCGACCAGGCGCAGGACGAGCAGCACGACAGCGGGCAGGATCATCAGCGCGCAGTACCCGACGAGCGACAGCACACGCAGCGGAGTGTCGATCCCCGCATCCGCCAGCATCGTCATCGCGACGATATACGGGAGCATGGTGGCGATCTCGACAAGCCCGGCGGCGATCGCGACGGCCATCACGGCGGTCCCGCGAGTGCGCGGGTCGAGCAGTCGCTCGCGCCACCGGGTGATGCGACCGGGGCGCGGCGCGGCGTCCGTCGTCATCGCGGGAGTCGGAGGGGGTGGCGTCGTCATCGACGAGCTGTGCGCAGCCGACCTCGTCGGCATCCCCGTCCACGCCGAGACCTGCGGGGTCGTGGGTCCCGACGTGGGGGTCGTCGACGTGGGCTTGGCGCGCTTGTCACCGGTTGGCATCACGAAGGCCGTGATGAGGAGCGCTCCTCCGACGAGCAGGCGGATGACCAGGCCGGCGGGCGAGGCCAGGAAGTCGGACGCCACGTCGACGAGATTCACCAGCCCCCAGAGGAAGAGGAGCCCGACGAGCAGGTAGAACGCGGCGATCGTCACCAGATACAGCAGGATGCGTCCGGCGCGCACCCGCCCCGGATGCAGGAGCAGGAAGACGGGGATGAGGAGAGTGCCGACGCTCAGCCCATCGATCAGCGCCAGGAGGGCGAGGGAGAGGGGAAGCGGCATTCCGCCGAAGAGTTCCATGTCTCCACGTTCACGGAACGGGGGACGGCTGCGGATCGGGCGAAAGTATCGTCTCCTTCGGCTCCCTCATCCCTTCGTCGGATGCGCGAGTGCGCGCGCCGTGGTTGCATGAGGGCATGCACGAGCAGGTCGAAGGCGGGTTCGGAGCCTGGTACCGCCGGCACCGCTGGTGGGCGGATCCCCTCGGGATGGCGATCCTCGCGGTCGTCATGGCGGGCTTCGGGTTCCGCGGCATCTGGGGTCCGTTCTCGATCCTCGAGACCTCCGTCTCGCCGTGGTGGGCACTGGCCCTCGCGCTTCCCGCGTGCGCGCTCGCCCTCGTCAAGCGGCGTATGCCCGTGACGGTCCTCGCGCTGGTCACGCTCCTCTTCGTGGTCGATCTGCTCACCGTCGGCGGCATCGGCACGCTCGTGGTGCTGCTGGACGTGTTGTGGACGGCGGCGTTCCTGGCGGGGCCGCAGGGGAGGCGGGTGCTGCTCCTCCTGCTGGGCGCTTCGACGATCATCTTCTTCCTCGCCGCCTGGTTCTTCACCGACGTGCCGTTCGCCGTGGCCTTCCTCATCGGCGTGCAGTTCGGCGCGATCTTCGGCACCGACTACTGGTGGGCGGTGGCGGTCTCCCAGGCCCACGAACTCGCCGAGCTGCATCGTCAGCGAGCGGAAGAGGCCGCCGCCGCCGCCGAGCGGGACCGCGTCGAAGCGGTGCAGCGTGAGCGCGAGACGATGGCGAGAGAGCTGCACGATGTCGTCGCCGGTCACGTGATGGCGATGGCGATCCGTGCCGAAGCGGCATTGTCGTCCGCACCCGACCGTGCCAGGGATCGAGAAGCCCTGCAGGCTGTGCGCGACGCGGGACTCGATGCTCATGGTGCGCTGCGATCCATGATCTCGGTGCTCCGTCGCGGCGACGGGACTCTGGCGCCCGCACCGCGCTGGGCGGATCTCGGCGGAATCGTGCAGGAGGCGGAGCGGGCAGGGCTCGTCGTGCACCTCGTCGTCGATGACATCGAGGACATCGGTGCGGCACGCGAGCAGGCCGTCATCCGCATCGTGCGCGAGGCGCTGAACAACTGCATCCGCCATGCGAGCGGCGCCGTCGTCGACATCACGGTTCAGGAGCAGGACTCCGAGGTGCGGGTCGAGGTGCGCTCGCGTGGCGGTGCGCCCAGCCGCGCGGCTGCACACGGCGACGAAGGCTGGGGGCTGCAGATGCTCCGGGAACGCGTCGGCGCATTGGACGGCGTCTTCTCCGCGGGGCCGACCCCGGGTGGATGGGCGGTCGAGGGGCGCATCCCGATGGAGGTGCGGGCATGACGGCGCCGACCGTGCTGCTGGCCGATGATCACAGCGCGATCAGGGCGGGCCTGCGCATCATGCTCGAGACACAGGGCATCTCGGTGGTCGGAGAGGCCGCGGATGGTGAGGTCGCTGTCCGCAACGCCGCGGCACTGCGCCCCGACGTCGTGCTCATGGATGTGCGGATGCCGGGGCGCGACGGGATCTCGGCCACCAGAGAGATCGTCGAGCGCGGTCTCGGCGACGTCCTGGTCCTGACGAGCTTCGACGAAGACGACCTCGTGTTCGGGGCCATCCGCGCCGGGGCCGTCGGATTCCTGCTCAAGACGGTCGACGCCCCTACCCTCGGGCAGGCTGTCCGCGCGGTCGCCGCGGGCGACGGCGCTCTGGATCCGCGGGTGACGAGACGTGCGCTCGCCGCCGTCGCCGAGAACGCCGCGCTTCCCGTGCCGGTGCCGGATGCGGGGAGGCTCGCGAATCTGACCGGCCGGGAGCAGGAAGTGCTCGAGGGGATCCTGCAGGGGTGGTCGAACGCTCAACTCGCCGCACGGCTGTGCATCTCGGTGCCGACGGTCAAGACTCATGTCTCGAATGTGCTCACGAAGCTCGGCGCGCGCAGCCGTTCACACGCGGCAGCGCTCGTCCGCGGTGGCGAGGACTGAACCTCCCTCCGACGCCGTGATCACTCCGCCGCCGTGATCACCCCGTCGCCGTGGTCAGCCCTGTGGAGTCGTCGCGGCCAGCGTCTTCTCGTCGTCGCGGAGCGGGCGCGCGGCGCCGGAGAACAGCCCGGACATCACGACCAGTGCGACCAGGATGAACAGCGTGTTGAGCAGACCGATGTGCTCGCTGATGACGCCGAGCACGGGAGGTCCACCCAGGAACGCGATGTAGCCGATCGTGGCCGCAGCGCTCACCCGGGCCGCTGCCTTTGCCGGATCGTCGGCCGCCGCCGACATGCCGAGCGGGAAGCCGAGGGAGGCGCCGACGCCCCAGAGCGCCGCCCCGACGAGCACGAGCGGGAAGGTGGGCGCGAGGATGAAGAGCAGGATGCCCGATGCCGCCGCGACCGCGAGGATGCGCAGCACCAGCACGCGGCCGAAGCGGTCGACGAGCGGACCTCCGAACAGACGCACGACGGTCATGCCCACCGAGAACACGGCGAGCGACACGGCGCCGGTACCCTCGGCGAAGCCGTGCCCCTGCTCGGTGCCCAGGGCGATCCAGTCGTTGGCGCCGCCCTCGGCGAACGACATGCCGAGCATGACCACGCCGATCAGATAGGTGCGCGGTTCGCGCCATGCCTCGAGCGCGGTGTGCATGCGTGCACGGAAGGCCGGCTTCTCGTGCGCCGCGGGATCGAGGGCGGCCTCGCGCACCGGCACCTGGAAGAAGCAGACGATCGCGATCACGGCGATCAGCGCACCCATGACCGCGGCGTGGGTGGCGACGTTGATGGAGAGCTGCGCCGCGAGGGCGCCGATTCCCGCGCCGATGACCGTGCCGAAGCTGAAGAATGCGTGGAAGACCGGCAGGATCGTGCGGCCCATCTGCTGCTCGATCGCCGTGGCTTCGACGTTCATCATCACGTCGACCGATCCGTTGCCGAACCCGAACAGCACCATGCCGATGATGACGACGGGAACGGAGCCGAACACATTGGCCCCGAGGCCCACGAGGACGATCCCGGATGCGAACATCAGCATCGTCAGGAGCATGCCCCGCCGGGCACCGAGGCGCGCCATCACGGCGGGACCTGTCGAGATGCCGATGATCGATGACACGCCCATGCCGAGCAGGATGAGGCCGACCTGCGCGTTGTCGAGCCCCAGCGCCTCCTTGATACCGGGTACGCGCGACGCCCAGGTGGCGATCGACAGCCCGCTCGCGAGGAAGATGGCGAAGATCGCCGCGCGCCAGCGCACGAACTGCGAACGGGAGAGGGCTGTTTCCATGCCGGACAGCCTATCGAATCGATTCGACCGAAGAGAACCGTGGGGAGCTATCCTCGAAGTATGAGCAGTCAGGAGACGCCGCGTCGGCCCACGATCGCCGACGTCGCACGTGAGGCGGGCGTGGCGACGTCCACCGCCTCGGTCGTCTTCAGCGGCAAGGCGAATGTGGCGGCCGCCACGCGGGAGCGTGTGCTCACCGCGGCGTCGGACCTCGGATACGCGGGTCCGGATCCCCGCGCGGCGTCGCTGCGTCGCGGACGCAGCGGCATCGTCGCCGTCGTTCTCGAGGGGCACCTGCGCGCGGCATTCCTCGATCCGGTGACGACGGCCATGATGGACGGCCTCACCGACGGTCTCGCCGACCTCAGTGCGGGCATCCTCCTGATGCGCGACGAACCGGGGGAGGAGGGGGCCGCCATCACGAACGCCCCCGTCGATGCCTTCGTCCTGATCGGATGCTCGGGGCGCACGAAGGCCTCGCTCGAGGTGGTCGTCGGCCGTGGTCTGCCGGTGGTCGTGATCGAAGGAGACGCCGGTGAGGATATCCCCCGCATCACGCTCGACAACGTCGCAGCGTCCGCCGACGTCGCGCGGCACGTCCACGACCTCGGTCACCGCGACGTGGCGCTGGTCACGCTCTCGCTCGACAGCGAACGGGAACGGGCACTGGTGACCCCCGAACGGATCGCGAACGCGACCGTCGACGTCTCGGTGCATCGCCTCGAGGGGATGCGTCAGGTGTTCCCCGATGCGCCGGCGATCTCGGCGTCCGGCAGCCTCATCGACGAGGGCGTGCTGGTCGGACGGATGCTTCTGACCGACCCCGCCACCCGCCCGACGGCCGTGCTCGCCCAGAGCGACCTGCTCGCGGTCGGGGTGATCCGAGCGGCCGAGGACCTGGGGCTCCGCGTGCCCGAGGACCTCTCGGTCGCCGGTTTCGACGGGATCCCGCTCGACGGCTTCGGGGATCTCACCCTCACCACCAGCGTGCAACCGGCGGTCGAGAAGGGTCGCGCGGCGGGGGAGCAGGTCGCCCGCATGCTCCGCGGAGAACCGGGCGAGACGCAGCATCTCACCTGTGTGTTCCGCGCCGGCACGACCACCGGCCCCGTCCCACGCTGAGCGGCGCCCGCTCAGCTGCGCTGCGGACCGAGCGGCAGGCCGTTCTCCCCGAAATCGAGGATGCGGTAGCGCCCGCAGTCGATCACCTCGTCAGGGATGGCCGGTGACGAGAGGCGCCAGGGAACCGTCTGGGCGTCCTCCACGAGGAATGACACCTCACCGACATCGAAATCCGCTCGGTTCACGAGCCACGCGTAGCCGTTGAGCTCATGATCGACCTGCACGAGACGGGCGGGATCCTCCAGATGCAGCTTCGGCAGGCGTACCGTCCAGAACTGGCCGGCCCCGACCCGGCCCGATGCATCGACCCAGTCGGTCACACAGGCGAGATCGGCATCGGGGGCGGCGCTCGCAGCGGCGAGCCGGGGAACGCTGAACGTGCCGCCGATCACGAGCACCACGGTGGCGGCCGCCGCGAGGAGAGCACCGGCACGCCGCGGCACCCGCCAGGCACGGGGAGCCGCCACCACGGCGAGCACCGGCGCGAAGACGAGGGGCTGCAGGTACCGGGCGGCGTGGGTGCCGAGAGCGATCGCGCCGATCGCGACGAGCACGGGGGTGACCCACGCGACGGTCGCGACGAACCGCGTGCCGGGATCGCCCGCTCGCGCCGTGCGCGCGATGGCCGACGCGATGAGGGCGAGCACGATCAGGGCGCGGATGATGCCGGCGGGCGTCGCCGTGCGGTCGAGGAGAAGGGTTCCGTAGTAGCCCGCCGACTCCGGCCAGAGTTCGGGCTGGGCGTAGCCGGCTCCGGTGTTGGCGATCCATGCCCGAAGAGGAATGCGACCGAGGAAGCCCATCGCGGTGCCCAGGACCAGCACGACGAGCATCGTCGCCGTGCGGGTGCGTCGAGGCGACCGGATGAGCATCACGGCGAGGAGAAGGGTGATCGGAACCGTCGCCCAGGCGGCGAACAGCGGGTTGGAGAGAGTGGAGACGGCCGCCGTCGCGCCCAGAGCGACCAACGACCCGGTCCCGCCCTCGTCGCGGTCGATCACCCGACGCACCAGACCGACGGACAGCACGACGGCGATCACCGTCGAGCAGTAATACGTGGTGGTGAGCAGCAGGGAGGCGAGTTCGAGCGCGTCCCGAGAACCCGAGACATCGGTCATCGCCAAGATGCCGAAGACCGCGAGCCCGAGGAGCGCCCAGCTGACCGGGGCGGTGTCGTCGCGTCGACGGCCCGAGACCAGCCGGAGGGCCCCGTAGAGAGCGAGCATGTTGATGACGGCATTGATCGTGAGCAATCCGTTCACGTCGACAGGTAGCACCGCATCGAGGCCGGTGAAAACCGCGGACTCGGGCAGGAACAGCACGCTGGACATCGCCCAATCCAGCGGAGCGCCGGACAGGACGGATCGTGCGAACATCGCCACGACCAGGGAATCTCCATCGCGGAACAGCAGGTCGGCGCGAGCGGATGAAGCGACCTGCGCCACCGTGATCATCGCCACGGCCAGTGCCCCCACCCAGCCCGCGAGCTCTCGAACCCAGACCCGCCGCATGGGGCTACTCTCGCACGATCGTGCAAACGTGGACCGCAGGAACCTCTCGCGCCGGTAAACTGGTCTGACACCCGCCCGCCTGTGCCGAAATGGCCGACGAGCCCTGAGGGAGCCGCGTATATGCTGATGCTCCTCGCTGTGTTCCTCCTCGGGTCGCTGTTGATGCCCGTTCTGGTGCGCTGGCTCGGAGCTCAGGCTTTCGCCATCGCCGCCCTCGTCCCGGCCGCCGCCTTCGTGCATGCACTCGTCATGACGCCGCAGGTGCTCGACGGGCCGGTACCGTTCGAGTCGGTCGAGTGGATCCCCCAACTGGGTCTGAACCTCTCCATGAACATGGACGTGCTCGGCTGGGTGCTCACCCTGATCGTCACGGGCGTCGGGGCACTGGTTCTCCTCTACTGCCGTTGGTACTTCTACGAGGACTCGGCGGGCGTCGGACAGTTCGCCGGCGTGCTGTTGGGCTTCGCGGGCGCGATGTACGGACTGGTCCTGACCGATGACCTCGTGATCCTCGTCATGTTCTGGGAAGTCACGAGCATCCTCTCGTACCTCCTCATCGGTCACTACCGCCGCCGTGCCGCCAGCCGTCGTGCGGCGCTGCAGGCTCTGCTGGTGACGACGCTCGGTGGCCTCGTGATGTTCGTGGGCGTCGTGCTGCTCGTGGTCGACACCGGCACCTCGAGCATCCGCGAGATCCTCGTCATCGCGCCCAGCGGACCTCTCGTCGATGCTGCGATCGTCATGCTCCTGATCGGGGCGATCAGCAAGTCGGCACTGTTCCCCTTCCACTTCTGGCTCCCCGGTGCGATGGCCGCGCCCACGCCGGTGAGCGCGTATCTGCACGCCGCCGCGATGGTGAAGGCCGGCATCTATCTGATCGCCCGGTTCGCGCCGATCTTCGCGTTCAGCACCACCTGGCGGCCGATCGTCATCACCCTGGGCATCATCACGATGCTGCTCGGGGGCATCCAGGCGTTGCGTGAGACCGACCTCAAGCGCATTCTCGCCTTCGGCACGGTCAGCCAGCTCGGCTTCTTCGCGATCGTCGTCGGCTACGGCACGCAGGCGGCGGCGCTCGCCGGTCTCGCCCTGGTCATCGGCCACGCGCTGTTCAAGTCGGCGCTCTTCCTGATCGTCGGCGTCATCGACCGTCAACTGTCCACCCGAGACATCAACGAGCTCTCCGGCGTCGGTCGGCAGGCACCCGTCATGGCGACCGCGGCATTCATCTCCGTGGCATCGATGGCGGGCATAGCGCCGACCATCGGCTTCGTCGCCAAGGAATCCACGCTCACCGCCCTCCTCGACGACGCACAAGGCGGATCCCCGTGGGGACTCGTCGCCCTCATCGGTATCGTCCTCGGATCCATGCTGACTGCGGCATATGGGGTGCGTTTCCTCTGGGGCGCGTTCTGGAAGAAGCGCGATGAGCAGGGCCAGCAACTCCCCGACACAGCCTGGCCCGACCCGCCGGTCGGCTTCCTCTCGGCCCCGATCATCCTCGCCGGCGTCACGCTCGCGGCGGGGATCGGCGCCCCCGCTCTCGACACGGCTCTGCAGGGGTACGCCCTCACCGCGACCCCGGGGCTCGACCATGCGGGCGAAGCCGTCGAGGGCCCCGGCCATCTCGCGCTGTGGCACGGCTTCGAGCCTGCACTGGGCATCTCGATCCTGTCGATCCTGCTCGGCATCGGGCTGTTCCTGGTCACCCGCAGGACCGGATGGGATCGCAAGCCGCGTATCCTGCGATTCACCGCGGCCGACGTCTACTACTTCGTCATGCGCGGCGTCGACCGGCTCTCGGTGCTCAGCACCACGCTCACCCAGCGGGGCTCGCTGCCGGTGTACGTCGGCACCATCTTCGTGGTGTTCGTCGCCGCCGAGGTCACGGCCCTCATCGCGAGCGACATCGATCGGTACAACCTGTCCCTCTGGCACACCCCGGCGCAGATCGTGGTCGCGCCGATCATGGCGATCGCCGGCATCTTCGCCGTCCGTGCGCAGAAGCGCTACACCGGCGTGGTGCTCGTCTCGGTCACCGGACTCGGCATGGTCGTGCTGTTCGCGACGAGCGGTGCACCCGACCTCGCGCTGACGCAGATCCTGGTCGAGACGGTCACGATGGTCACGTTCGCGCTGGTACTCCGTCGCCTCCCCGCGCGGATGGGCGAGCACAACGCCTCGGTCGGGCGCATCCCCCGCGCGCTGCTGGCGATCGGCGTGGGCGTCACGATGGCCTTCGTCGCCGTCGTCGCCACCCAGTCGCGCATCGCCGACCCGATCTCGGAGGCGTTCCCGAAGCTCGCGTACGAGATCGGACACGGCAAGAACGTCGTCAATGTGGCGCTGGTCGACCTGCGCGGCTGGGACACCATGGGCGAGCTCTCGGTGCTCGTGCTCGCCGCGACCGGTGTGGCCTCCCTGGTGTTCGTCACGCACCGCGCCGACCTGCTCGCCGCCACCAAGAATCTCCCCCGGGCGACGCGCAAGGCCGCACGCAGCCGCCCGCTCGTCGAGACGACCGAGGGCATCCGATTCCAGACCTCGGAGAACGAGAGCAGCCCGCGGGCGTGGCTCGTCGGCGGTCAGAAGATGAAGCCCGAGAACAGGTCGATCCTGCTCGAGGTGATCGTCCGCATCCTGTTCCACACCATCATCGTGGTGTCGATCTTCCTGCTGTTCTCCGGCCACAATCTGCCGGGCGGCGGCTTCGCCGGCGGTCTCGTCGCGGGCATGGCACTCGTGATGCGCTACATCGCCGGCGGACGCTGGGAGCTGGGCGCCGCGGCCCCCACGGATGCGGGACGACTGCTCGGCACCGGCCTGATCCTCGCCGTCGGCACGGCGGTCGTTCCCCTGTTCTTCGGTCTCGCGCCCCTGACCAGCACCTTCTGGGAGTGGGAGATCCCCGGCATCGGACACATGGAGTTCGTCACCTCGACCATCTTCGACATCGGCGTGTACCTCGTCGTGATCGGGCTCGTCCTCGACGTGCTGCGCAGCGTGGGCGCCGAGGTCGACCGTCAGGCGGCGCTGCGCACCACACCGGGTCCTGAAGGATTCCTCTCCCGGGGCGGGAGGAGCAGCTGATGGACGTCTCCCTCACCCTGATCGTCATCATGGCCATCCTCTTCGCGTGCGGCGTGTACGCGATGCTGGAGCGCAGCCTGACCCGTGTACTGATCGGCTTCCTGCTGCTCGGCAACGCCACGAACCTGCTGCTCCTGATCGTGATGGGCGTTCCCGGCAACGCGCCGTTCTTCGGGACGGAAGGGGAGATGAGCGACCCGCTCCCGCAGGCGCTCACCCTCACCGCCATCGTCATCACGTTCGCGGTCTCGGCTTTCCTGCTCGCCCTGATCTACCGCTCCTGGCAACTGGGTCAGGCCGACACGGTCGAGGACGACGAGGCCGACATCGCGCTCCGCGAGCGCACAGATGCCGACGAAGACCTCATGGACGACGAGTCCGAGACCGACGACGACGAGGCGACCACCGACTTCGTCGGCGTGCAGACCGCGCCGATCACGGTGCTGCACATGCGCGATCATCCCTCGATCCACGACGATGCTCCGTTCGACGCCCCGACCGGGTGGGGGAGCGAGCCCTCCGAACCGTCAGAACCCTCCGACGAGGGCCGTGAACCGCGCCCAGACCAACCCCATGACCGCGACGAGAACGAGGAGGGCAAGCCATGACCGCCCTCGTCCCGCTCCTCGTCGCACTGCCTCTGCTGGGCGCCGCGGTCACCCTCGTCTTCGGTCGCAATGCGCGCCTGCAGGTCGTCGTCACGGTGGCCACTCTGGCCGCGGTCTCGGTCATCGCCGCCGTGCTCCTGGTCGTGGTCGATTCCGGTGCTCCGCTGGCGGTGTCGGTCGGCGGCTGGCCCGTGCCGTTCGGCATCGTGCTCTACGTCGACAGGCTCGCCGCCCTCCTCGTGCTCATCTCCAGCATCGTGCTGCTCGCGGTCCTGCTCTTCTCCATCGGCCAGGGTGCCGCAGACGGCACCGACGAGACGCCGATCTCGATCTTCAACCCGTCGTACCTGATCCTCGCGGCCGGCATCTTCAACGCCTTCATCGCGGGCGACCTGTTCAACCTCTACGTCGGCTTCGAGATCCTGCTCGTCGCGTCGTACGTGTTGATCACTCTCGGCAGCACCGAGTCCCGCATCCGTACCGGCGCGGTCTACATCGTGGTGTCGCTGGTCTCGTCGATCCTGTTCCTCGCGTCGATCGCGATGATCTACGGCGCACTCGGCACGGTCAACATGGCCCAGATCGCCGAGCGCATGTCGGAGCTCCCGCAGGAGACGCAGCTGGTGCTGCACCTGATGCTCGTGGTCGCCTTCGGCATCAAGGCCGCCATCTTCCCGGTGTCGTTCTGGCTGCCGGACTCGTACCCGACCGCACCGGCCCCGGTCACCGCCGTGTTCGCCGGCCTGCTCACGAAGGTCGGCGTGTACGCGCTGATCCGCACCGAGACCCAGCTCTTCGCCTCGAACAGCATCGACACGCTGCTCTTGATCATCGCGCTCGCGACCATGATCGTCGGAGTGCTCGGTGCCGTCGCACAGGCCGAGCTCAAGCGAATCCTGTCGTTCACACTGGTCAGCCACGTCGGCTACATGATCTTCGGCCTCGCGATAGCGACCCCCGCCGCGATCGGCGCCACGGTGTACTACATCGTGCACCACATCGTCGTGCAGACCACCCTGTTCCTCGCCGTCGGGCTCGTGGAACGTCGAGCCGGAAGCACCTCGATCCTGCGGGTCAAGGGGCTGCTGAAGGTCGCCCCCCTGATCGCCGTCCTCTACTTCGTCCCCGCGATCAACCTCGGCGGACTGCCGCCCTTCTCCGGCTTCATCGGCAAGTTCGCCCTCTTCGAGGCGGCGGCTTCGGTCGGTACACCGATCATGATCGTGCTGATCTTCGGCGGCATCGTCACGTCGCTGCTGACCCTCTACGCCCTGATGCGCGCCTGGAACCTCGCCTTCTGGCGCGAAGAGGAGGACTCCACCGAGACCGAGGGACGCATCTCGTACCTCGGCAACGCGCCGGCGGCCGATGAGCAGCAGGAGCGCCGTCGCATCCCGAAGATCATGACCGTGGCGACCGGCGGCATGGTCGCGGTCACGCTCGCGTTGACGATCTTCGCTGGTCCTCTCTACGCCCTCTGCGACCGCATCGGCGCCGCACTGCTGCAGCCGGTGAGCCTCGTGCAACTGGAAGAGGAGGTGGGCTGATGGCGCGCGACACCCGACGTCACCTCTGGCGCGACATTCGCGTGCAGCTGCCCTTCCTCGCCTGGCTCGTGGTGCTCTGGATGCTGCTGTGGGCGCAGTTCACGGTGCTGTCGTTCCTCACCGGACTCGTCGTCGCGATCTTCGTCACCCGCGTGTTCCGCCTGCCGACCGTCGCGCTCTCCGGCCGCGTCAACCTCTGGTACGCCGCACTGTTCGTGGTGCAATTCCTGTTCGCGGTGCTGAGCGGTGCTCTCTCGGTCACGGTGCAGGTGTTCGACTTCCGTCGCCAGCCCGGCACGGCCATCATCGCGGTGCCGCTGCGGTACGCCGACGACCTGGTGATGACGCACGTCGCCGTCGTGTCGTCGCTGATCCCCGGGTCTCTCGTCGTGGAGACCGACCGCGACCGGCGGATCCTGTACCTGCACGTGATCGGGGTCCGAAATCTCGACGACGTGGAGAAGCAGCGCGCCGGCGTGCTCCGGTGGGAGCGACGCGTGGTGCGTGCGCTCGGCGACCCCGATCAGTATCGTGCCCTCAAGGCCGACGAGCGCGTGGGACTCGGAACGATGAAGGGCGGTGCCCGATGAACATCCTCCTGCTGCTGATCATGGTGGTGTTCGGCATCGCCGCTGTGCTCGCGCTGATCCGCATCGTGCGCGGACCGTCGATCCTCGACCGCGCCGTCGCCTCCGACGTGCTGCTCACCGAGGTGATGTGCGTGATCGGCGCCGAGATGGCGATCAACGGTCACACTCGAAACATCCCCGTGCTCTTGATCATCGCGGCGATCGGAGTGTTCGGATCGATCGCCGTCGCCCGGTTCGTCGCGAGAAGGGACAATACGACACCATGAACGTGTTCGGTCTCATGATCCCGGATGCCGTCATCGACGTGGCGGTCCTGGTGCTCATCCTGCTCGGAGCGCTGCTGTGCCTGTCGGCGGCGGTCGGACTGCTGCACTTCCGCGATGTGCCGTCGCGTCTGCACGCGGCGACCAAGCCTCAGGTGCTCGGACTGCTGCTCATCTGCATCGCGATCGCGCTGTCGCAGCGGTCGGTCGGCGGCATCCTGATCGGGTTCGTGCTGGTCGCCCCGGTCGTGCTCATGCAGTTCGCCACCGCTCCGCTCTCGGCGCACATGGTCGGACGGCAGGCGTATCGCAACGGCACCATCGAGCAGCGCGGCCTCGTCGTCGACGAGCTCTCCGAGTCGAAGCAGACCCCGCCCGCTGCGGGCTGACATCGAGCTCTGATCCTGCCGGCTGCGCCGGGCGCTCGATGCCGGCACGCCTGATCCCGTGGGCCGCTCATGAGGAGGGCCCGGGGCGTCAGAGGCGAGCGGTGAACTCGTGGATCAGGCGCGCCGCGGGTTCGGAGTCGCTGATCAGCGTGCCGTGACCGTGGTCGGGGATGACTTCGAGGTCGGCGCCGGGGATGGCGTCGATGATCTCGCGGCACCAGCTCATCGGAGCCAGCGGATCGCTCTCCCCGCGCAGCACGAGCACGGGGCACTGGATGCGCACGAAGGCGTCTTCGGGCTCGTGCACGATGGTCGCACGCATCTTCCGGAACAGGTGGGGGCCGCCGCGGAGGTACTCCCGGGCCCCGCGCCAGATGACCAGGGGGCGTTCGCCGATGAGGTCGGTGAGCAGATACCGCGCCTGCGCGCCGATGTTGCGCGCGGCCTTGTTCACGGTGGGGCCGGCGAGCACCACTCCCTCGACGAGGGACGGATGCCGCGCGGCGAGCTCGGCGGCGATCTGACTGCCCATCGAGTGCCCGATCACGACGACGGGGCCCGAGTCGACGTGCTGCAGGTAGGCCGCGACGAGGTCGGCATGCCGTTCCATGGTGAGCGTGCGGGTGGGCTCGGGCGCCTCGCCGAATCCGGGCAGATCGAGGGCGATGACCCTTCCCTCGAGACGTTGCACGATATCGAGATAGACGCTCCGCCCCATGCCGATGCCGTGCAGGAGCAGATACGTGTGCGGGCCCTCACCGAACGTCTCGGCGATGAGGGTCGCACCTGCATGCTCGAACTCCAGGAGCGTGACGGGGGTGCCCTTGGGGGCGAGATAGGCGGATGGCACCCGTCAACGCTAGCCGAGCATCCTGGGGCGCTGCTTCAGATGCCCCGAGAGCCGTCGTTCAGCCGGCCGGGGTGAGCACCAGGGTGTTGACGGCCGCTGCCTTCACGGCCTTCGTCGAGTACGCCCACGGCTTCTGGATGCCCGCTGCCCAGTCCGCCGTCTGATCCGTGTAGTGCTCGTTGTACGCGTGACCCGAGGCGCCGGTGAGATGATTCCAGGTCGAGGCGTCGAAGTCGGAGAGGTCGACGACCATGCGCATCGACGGCACGGTCGTGGTGGCGTACGAGACCCCGAGCTCCCATCCGGTCGCGTTCACCACCGAGGCCCCTCCGCTGACCGGGAAAGGTCCACGGTTGAAGAGTGCTTCGATCGGCGCGATGCCCGAGGAGCCGAGTGTCTCGCTGGTGAGGGTGATCGCGTGCAGGTCGCCCCAGTTCCAGCGTGAGACGGTCGTGCCCTGCAGAGCCGCGAGCTCGTCGTAGGCCTCTTCCGCCGACAGTGCCAGCATCTGCTCCATCCCGTCGACGTCGATCTGCGCGTTGACCCAGAGCGGGTCGGAAGGATCGGCCAGCATGTCGGAGACGACGGTGAAGAGCCGACCTTGGCCGTCGATGGGGAGCGGCTGAGCGCGCTCGGCGAAGATGTTCTGCACCAGGTTCGACCACAGCACGTTCGCGTAGGCCGCAGCCGCCGACGATGCGGAGTTCTGCCCGTCCCACCCCTGCAGCAGTTCCACGGCCCCGGTCGGGCCTGCACCGGACACGTCGACGTCGGCCATGGCGGTCGCCAGCTGGGTGCCGATCCACATCTCGTTGTCCATCTGGATCTCGCGCATGTCGTCGGCGGTCAGCGGTGCGACGGCCGCGCGTCGCTCGATGAGGTGTGCGATCCGGGCGGCGCGGTAGCCGTAGTCCCAGTCGCGGGAGAGGAAGTAGGCGTAGTCGTCGGTGACGATCGCGTTGTTCGCGGTCACGATGTATCCCGAGGCCGGGTTGTACGAGACCGGCAGCTCCTCGAACGGGATGAACCCCGTCCAGTCGTAGCTGCTGTCCCACCCGGGCTGCGGCATCCATCCGTCGCCCGCGCCGCGGATCGGAAGACGGCCCGGGGTCTGGTAGCCGATGTTGCCCTCGGTGTCGGCGTAGATGAGGTTCTGTGCCGGCACGTCGAAGAGCGAGGCCGCGTAGCGGAAGTCGTCGAAGTCCTGCGCGGTGGAGAGCGCGAAGATGGCCGTCGCCGCCGTACCGGGATCGAGCGCGGTCCACCGCAGACTCACGGCGTACTCGGCATCGTCGGAACCGGGGGGTGCGGGCGTCGGAGCGATGGCTTCGGCGCCGAGGGCGGGTTCCGGGGCCCCCGCGATCGCCGTGAAGTCGTCGGTGAGTCCGGAGATGAGGGGCCCGTGGACGGTCGAGCGGATGGTCAGCTCGATGTCGTCGCCGCCCGCGACCTTGATCGTCTCGGTGCTCTCCTCGAGAGGCACCAGTGCTCCGTCGCGCCAGTACTGGTCGCCCTCGACGCGCTCGATGTACAGGTCGGTGACATCGGTGGTGAGGTTCGTGAACCCCCAGGCGACCTTCTGGTTGTGGCCGATGACGATGCCGGGAAGGCCGGAGAACGAGAAGCCTCCCACGTCGAACGGGCACTCCTCGCTCACCGTCGAGCACTTCAACTGCACCTGGTACCAGACCGAGGGCAGCGAGGCCCCGAGGTGCGGATCGTTCGCGAGCAGGGGCATCCCGGTTTCGGTGAGGTCTCCGGAGACGACCCAGGAGTTCGAGCCGATGCCCTCGCCGACATCGCCGACCAGCACACTCGCCGCTTCGATCACGCTCGAGGTCTCCTCCCATTCGACGGTCGTCGATGCCTGCTGCGCCTCGCCGTCGGTCTCGGAGGTGGTGTAGGCCGCAGGCTCCGCATCGGTGCCGAGTGCGGGAACGGTCGAGATCTTGGGCACGATCACGGGGTTCTCGTCGAACGGGTAGTCGGGATAGAGCTTCGCCAGCAGGTCACCGGTGGCCGCGTCCTCTGCCCCGTCCGCGCCTGTGCTCAGCTCTGCGGCCAGCAGCGAGCGTTCGGTCTCGTCCTCGATGTTGCCGCGCAGGTCCCAGGCCATGGCCTTGAGCCAGGCGACGGAATCCGCGGGTTCCCACGGCTCGGGAGCGTAGTCGGGGTTCTGCAGTCCGATCACGGCGTACTCGAGCGACAGTTCGGCGCCGGAGCGCGAAGCCAGGTAGGCGTTCACGCCATCCGCATAGGCCTCGTAGTAGCCGCGCGTGGTGTCGTCCATCGCCTCGACCTCGGCCTCCGCGACCGTGCGCCATCCGAGCGTGCGGAGGAAGGCGTCGGTGCCGGCCTGCGACTCCCCGAACATCTCGGCGACGCGGCCGGCGGTCACATGGCGGCGGAAGTCCATCTCGAAGAACCGGTCCTGCGCGTGCACGAAGCCCTGCGCGTAGAACAGGTCGTCGGTCGAGTCGGCGGTGATCGTCGGGATACCGCGGTCGTCGCGCTGCACGGTGACCGCGGCCGCGAGCCCGTCGAGCTCGATCGATCCCTCGGTCTGCGGGAAGGAACGCTGGATGGTCCAGGTCACGAAGAACGCCGCAGCCACGGCGATCACCACGACGGCGGCCACGACGAGGAACGCGATGCGCCCGATGCGAACGCCCAGCGGGAGGCGGGAAGGGGCAGCGGACTCCTGCGAATCGGTCATCATCGTCGAGAACACTTTCGGGTAGAAAGGTGGAACTCAGTTCCACCGAGCCCCAGCGCGCGTTTCAGGGCCGCGCCTTCGCATCATATCCGCACCGGCGCTCGCCACGAGGCGTTCCACGACGAGCACCGGGTCGATCATCCGATCAGGCTCGGCTGCAGATCGCGCAGGGTGCGCCGATGTGTCATCCGCGTCACCCCGATCATCGCGAACAGCAGCGCGCCGACGAGCCACACGCCGAGCACGGCCAGATCCCCGCCGGCACGCGCGAAGTCGCCGCCGTACATCAGCTGTCGCATCGCATCGACGACGTAACCCAGCGGCAGCACGTGATGCAGGGCGGCGAGGGGAGCGGGCAGCGTCTGCCACGGGAACGTGCCGCCCGCGGTGACCAGTTGCAGCACCATAAGAACCAGGCCGAGGAACTGCCCGACCGATCCGAGCCAGACGTTCAGGGCGAGGATGATCGCCGCGAAGGTCGCCGACGCGAAGACCATGATGCCGAGCGTGCCGAGCGGATGGTCGAAGGTGAAGCCGAGCGTGATGGCGAGGATGCCCATCAACCCGAGCATCTGCACGGCACCGAGCATCGCCGGGGTCAGCCAGCCGGCCAGCGTGATGCGGATGGGGGAGTGCAGTGCGGTGATGGCGCGCCGGGAGATGGGCTTCACGATCAGGAAGAGGGCGTAGATGCCGATCCAGGCGGAGAGCGCGGCGAAGAAGGGGGCGAGTCCGGCACCGTAGTCCTCGGCGGAGGCGACCTTGTCGCTCGACACCTTGACCGGGTCGGCGATCGTGTCGGCCTGAAGCGAGCGCAGGTCGGGGGTGGAGGCGGGAATCGCGTCGACGCCCTGGGACAGTCCGTCGCGCAGCTCGGCCGTGCCGGAGGCGAGCGTGGCGAGTCCGTCGCGCAACTGAGAGGCACCGTCGTTCGCGGCGGAGGCACCCGTGGCGACCGCGCCGGCACCGGTGGCGAGTTCCGAGGCGCCCGAGGCGAGGGAGGCGGCACCGGCGGCGAGCTGGTCGACCTTGCCGACCGCGGCCTGCACCTGAGTGTTCCCCTCCTGCAGGCGAGCGCCGAGCGGATCGAGCGTGGCGAGCACCTGGTCGATCTCGTCGGGCGTGAGGCCCTGCTGCGTCAGGGCGTTCGCGATGTCGGTGCGCACCTGCGGCAGGGCGTTCGCGGCCTGCTGCACCGCGGCTCCTGCCCGGTCGGCGACATCGGCGAGCTGACGGTTGCCCGCGCTCACCTGTTGCGCGCCGTTCGCGAGGCTCTGCGCCCCCGTGGCCAGTTGCGCCGTTCCGTCGGCGAGCTTCGCGGTGCCTTCGGCGAGCGTGGAGCTGCCGGAAGCGGCGGTGCCGGCGCCGTCGGTGAGCTGCGTGGCGCCGTCCGTCGCCGTGATCAGCTTGTCGCGCACGTCGCTGAGGCCGGTGAGCAGGCGCTCTGCGGCCTGGCTGCCGACCATCTGGGCGACCGAGCTGCGGATCTTCTCCACGGCCTGCGTGCCCATCGATGAAGCGAGGTAGTTGTTCGCGTCGTTGGTCTCGAGGTCGATGCGCGCCTGGTGCGGGTCGCTTCCCGCGGCTGAGGTGAGGGCGGAGGAGAAGTCGGCCGGGATCGTCACGGTGAAGTCCACAGTGCCGTGTTTCAGGGCTTCGGAGGCTTCGTCGGCCGACATCAGCTGCCAGTCGAAGGCGTTGCCCTTGATGAGGTTCTCGGCCACGTCCTCGCCGTAGTTCACGGTCTCACCGGTCGCGGGTTCGGTGCCGGTGGTGGGCGCGGGGGCGCCTTCGTCGTCGACCACGAGCGCGACAGGGACCTCGGGGAACTTCGCGTACGGATCCTGGTTCGCCCAGAGGTAGAGACCGCCGTAGAGGATCGGGACGCAGATCAACGCGACCAGGGCGATGATGCCCATACGGCTCGCGGTGAGTCGCCGCAGCTCGGCGGCGATCATGGCGGGAACCTTCATCGCGCATCTCCGTTCTCACTCGTGGCGGGTGTCTCGTCGGCGGCGGGAGACGCGGGCTCGTCGATCGCGAGCGGTTCGACAGGCCCGGAGGCGTTGATCGCGTCGAACTCCTGCATCCGCTCCAGGGCGATGGCTGCCGAGCCTCCGATGATCACGAGCATCGCGTAGCCGCGGTCCGCGAATTCGCCCGCGATGCGCCACCAGCCGTCGGGGCTTCCTCCGTGGCGGTCGGGCGACACGAGCACGATGCCCTCGACCCCGGATCGGAGCACCGCGAGTTCACACAGGATGCGCACGCGTGCGGCGGGATCGATGGAGCCGAACGGCACGCCGGCCAGCTCGGTGTAGCCGAGCCGCGCGAGCCAGCGTCGTGCGTGCAGCGGAGTGGCGCCGAGTCCGGCGAACATGAGCTCTTCCTCCACGACACCGACGAGGGCGACGTCGGGGTGCGGGTCGCTGACGGCGGGGGCGTCGACCAGAGCCACGCGACGACGCAGTGCCTTCGGATCGTCGGCGGCGTCGATGCTCACGTGGCCGGTGTCGGGGCGCATGCGACCGCTCGCGATGAGTCCGAGCACCGTCGGTCGCTGCTCCGTCTCGGCCAGGGCGAAGCGCACCGAGCCGGTGTGGAACTCGAGCGAGATCGCCGGGAGTGCTTGGCCGTTGCGGCCCTTGCTCACGTCGTGCAGAGAGATTCTCATGCCCGGTCCTCCGGGGTGTTCGGGGGTTCCGTCGGGGCTGCCGCGGATGTGGCGAGGTCGGGGTGCGATGCGAGCAGGTCGTCCGCTTCGCGCCAGGAGAGTCCGGCGATGCTCAGCACCGTCCGCACGGCGAGGTCGGCGGCCCCCGAGCTGGCCGCATCCGTGCGGGAGATGACCGTGCGCGCCATCTCTTCGATGAGGCGAGCGAGGGTGGGGGCGGCGAGGTCGGTGCGGAAGCTGCCGTCGTCCTGTCCCCGGCGCACGAGCGCTGCCACAGTGCGGCGCAGGGGAGCGAGCGCGGTGGCGGTGTGTTCGACGTGCGTCTCATCGAGGGCGAGGGCGGCGGCCACCTGCACGTGCGCGGCTTCGTGCCAGAGGTGGGCGGCGAGGCGGGCGAGGGCGAGGCGGGCGTCGGTGTCGTCGATCGAGGCGGCGATGGCGTTGAACCGCTGCGCGCCGCTGGAGATGAGTTCGCGGATGAGGGCGTCGCGATCGTCGAAGTGTCCGTACAGGGTGCGTCGCGAGAGCCCGGCGCTGCGCGCGATGACGTCGACGGAGGCGTGCGGGTGCAGCGCCAGGGTCGCGCGGGCGGCGGAGAGGATGCCGGCGCGATTCTCGACGGCGTCGCGACGAGGTGCACGGGTGGTCATGAGTTCACGATAGGGATCATGCACATGAATGTGCAAGGTATGGCGTGCGGATTCGTGGAGAGCGCCCAGGCAGGCGTACAGCGCTGATCGAGGACTGCTGTGTTATGTTACGCGTTGCGCGCTGGCGCGCACGGGGGATCGCACCGGTTCCGGACACGGGGGTTGTTCGGTTCGCGCGTGCCGACCGTTTCGAGTGGTGGGGGACCCGCTGTGGTCGAGGGAGGGTGTGATTTGGCAGGCATCGATGTGGCGCTCGAGCGCAGGACGATGAGCGAGGACGTCTATCGGCGGTTGCGAGATGCGATCGTGGACGGTGAGTTGCGACCGGGGGAACGCCTTCGCGACACCGAGCTGGCGGAAGATCTGGGCACCTCCAAGACGCCCGTGCGTCATGCGCTGGCGCGACTGGCCGAGCAGGGTCTCGTCGAGATGCAGCGAAATCGCTTCACGCGCGTGGCGCCGCTCGACCTGGACCGGATCCGCGACGCGATCGCGCTGTTCGGCGACATCTGGATCGGATCGGTGCGGCATGCGATGCCGCTCGTCCGACAGGATGACGTCAGCTACCTCGTCGACCTGACGGAGGACATGTCCGACGCGGCGGTCGAGCGCGACGTCCTGGCCTACGGCGTGGCTCTGCGTGCCATCGCCATCGGCTTCGCTCGTCTCGAGGGCAATGCCACGCGGGCGTCCGTGATCGAGCTGCTCGGGCCGCAGATCCGGCGCTTCACGCAGCATGCCGCCGGCTGGTTCGATTGGGCCGCGAGCGAGCGATCCACCCTCGAGATCAGGGACGCCATCGTCTGCCGAGATGCGACGCAGGTGCGCGCGGCCCTCGTGACCCTGTCCGACGAGGTGCTTCCCGGCATCATCGACCGGACGGAGGTCGGAGACCGCTGAGGCAGGACGGGGACCGAATACACGATGCGCCGACATCCGAGGGTGCCGGCGCATCGGTGTCGGTCGATATGTCAGTCCGTGCCGGAGTCGAAGGCCGCGCCTTCGGACGCCGAGTCGACGGCGTCGGCCAGTGTCTCGTCGGCTTCGGAGATCGACCCGTGGACGGACTCGGTGATCTCGCTCGACTCGCCGGCGGTGACGCGGCCGACGAGCTCGCCGGTCGCACCGCCCACGAGACCGAGACCCGCGTACTGCTCGAGGCGTGCGCGGGAGTCGGCGATGTCGAGGTTGCGCATGGTGAGCTGGCCGATGCGGTCGACCGGGCCGAAGGCCGCATCGCCGACGCGCTCCATCGACAGCTTCTCGGGGCCGTAGGAGAGGTTCGGCGAGACGGTGTCGAGGATCGTCCAGTCGTCGCCGCGGCGCAGGCGGATCGTGACCGTGCCCGAGATGGTGAGCCCGACCCAGCGCTGGATCGACTCGCGCAGCATGAGCGACTGCGGCTCGAGCCAGCGGCCCTCGTACATCAGACGGCCGAGGCGGCGACCCTGTTCGTGGTAGGTCGCGAGGGTGTCTTCGTTCAGGATGCCGTTGACCAGGCGCTCGTAGGCGATGAACAACAGCGACATGGCCGGAGCTTCGTAGATGCCGCGCGACTTCGCCTCGATGATGCGGTTCTCGATCTGGTCGCTCATGCCGAGGCCGTGGCGACCGCCGATCGTGTTCGCCTCCATGACGAGGGCGACCGGGTCGGAGTACTCGACACCGTTGATGGCGACGGGGCGGCCGGCCTCGAACGTGACGGTGACGTCTTCGGTCTCGATCGCGACGGACGGGTCCCAGAACTTCACGCCCATGATCGGGTCGACGGTCTCGAGCGAGACGTCGAGGTGCTCGAGCGTCTTGGCCTCGTGCGTCGCGCCCCAGATGTTGGCGTCGGTCGAGTAGGCCTTCTCGGCGGAGTCACGGTACGGGAAATCGCGGGCGACGAGCCAGTCGCTCATCTCCTTGCGGCCGCCCAGCTCGGTGACGAAGTCGGCGTCGAGCCACGGCTTGTAGATGCGCAGGCGCGGGTTGGCGAGCAGGCCGTAGCGGTAGAACCGCTCGATGTCGTTGCCCTTGTAGGTAGAGCCGTCGCCCCAGATGTCGACGCCGTCCTCCTTCATGGCGCGCACCAGCATGGTGCCGGTGACCGCGCGGCCGAGGGGCGTCGTGTTGAAGTAGGTCTTGCCGCCGGAGCGGATGTGGAAGGCGCCGCAGGAGAGGGCGACGAAGCCCTCTTCGACCAGGGCGGTCTTGCAGTCGATCAGGCGCGAGGCCTCGGCGCCGTACTCGAGCGCGCGGCCGGGGATCGAGGCGATGTCGTCTTCGTCGTACTGGCCGAGGTCGCCGGTATACGTGAAGGGAACCGCGCCCTTCTCGCGCATCCACGCGACGGCGACGGAGGTGTCGAGTCCTCCGGAGAAGGCGATGCCGACGCGCTCGCCGACGGGCAGGGACTGGAGGACCTTGGACATGCTTCCCAGTCTATCGGCGGGCGGCGTGTCGCCCCGTGTCGCATGACGGCGGCTTCAGGCGACGAGCACTTCGACCCGCAACGCGGCATACGTGCCCAGGGCGCGGCGGTCGCACGTGAGGAGCGGGACGGCCGCATCGCGTGCGGCCAGGCCGACGAGCCCGTCGTAGACGGATCCTCCGGCTATACCGGCGTTGGCGAAGGTCGTGAGCGCAGCCTTCGCTGATGCAGGCGAGAGCGGTGCGAAGGCGGGAAAGGATCGCTCGATGATCTCGCGCGCACGGCCGGGGCTGACGCGCGCCGCACCCGGCATACGCGTCAGTACCGAGTAGGTCTCGATCGCCGCGTGACCGGCGAGCCCGATGACACGGTCGTGCGTGAGTTCGAGGACGCGTTCGTGCGCGGGATTCCTGTCGTGGACCAGTGCGATCGCGGCGCTGGTGTCGAGGAGGAGGTCAGCGCTGATCGGCAAGTCGCAGCTCCCGGATGTGATCCGCGGTGAGGGTGGGGCCGCCCGTGATGATGAGACGTCCATCCTTCTCGGTGAGGTTGTCCGGGGCATCGATCTCGATCCGGATGCCGTTGCCGTCGAGGATGAGATCGACCGGACCCGGGATCAGTCCGACGCGCTCGCGCAGCGCGGCCGGGATGACGATCCGCCCTGCCTTGTCCATGGTCGCTCTCATGCCATGACGATACCATTTGAATGGCACGAACGGAACGCGTCGTATCGGCGGTGCGTGCGCGGGGCCGGCCGATACATTGCTCTGATGCAGAGATCAGCCTCGCGCAGAATGTGGTGGTTCATCGCGGGAGGCGTGATTCTCGCTGTGCTTCTCGTCGTGGCGTTCCAGGCCTTCCGCGGATCGACACTCGCGCGGCAGGACATGGCCGCACATCTGACGTTCCCCGCGACGTATCAAGGCTTCCAGGAGGCCTCGGAAACCGCCGCGTTCATTCTCAACGAAGACGGCACCGCCGAGGTGTCGGCGTTGATGCTCGGGTCCGGGGAGCGGAAGCTCGATGACGGACGCGTGTGTCTCGACGGCGACGTGATCCCGGTTACGGGGAAGGCGAGCTGGCGGACGGACGATGCAGGCGGGGTCGTCATCGAGGCTGGCGAACGGCTGACGCGCTTCAGCCAGGACGATCCGCTGAACGGAGAGGCCCCCAGCGTCGAGACGATCAGGACCTGGAAGGCGACGGCGGTCACGGAGCCCGTGAACGCGCCGAGAGTCGACGACGACCAGAAGAGAGCGAATGCCGGGACGCGCAGCACCTCCATCGGTCTGTCGTGCATCGCCGCCTCGCTCCCGTTCTCGTCATCCTATGCGTCCGCGGTACGGGTGCCGTGCGAAAACGGAGGAGCATCGACCGCGACTCGGAGCGTCGTGAGGCGGCGCGCCGATGGGGGCGCGACACGTCTCCGTTTTGGCCGGGGCCGTGCCGGGTGAGGCGCGATGAAGTGGGAGAGTAGGCGCACGGAGGTCGGACATGGGCGAAGCAGTCCTGTGGGGTGTGGTCGCGGCGGCGCCGCTGTTCATCGGTGCGGTGCTCGCACTGCTGCGCACGTGGCCGCCGCGCTGGCTCGGCATCGTGCTGGGCTTCGGCGCCGGCGCGCTCATGGCGTCGATCGCCTTCGAGCTGTGGGAGGAGGGGCTCGATCTCGCCGGTCCTGTCCCCCTCGTGGTCGGTGTCGCGGCGGGAGCGATCAGCTACTACATCGCCGACCGCATCCTCGACGCCAGGGCCGCGAAGACCAAGGAGCAGGCGGGCGGGGGGCAGCTCGCCGTCGGCGCTCTGCTCGACGGCATCCCGGAGCAGCTGGTGCTCGGCATCGGTCTCGCCTCCGGGGAACCGGTCAGCATCGCGCTCGTGGTCGCCATCCTGGTCTCGAACCTGCCCGAATCGATCGGCTCGGCTGCCGACCTGCTCGAAGGCGGCATGGCGAAATCGCGGGTGCTGCTGCTCTGGGCGGGTGTCGCGGTGCTCTGCGCGGCCGCGACTGTCGCGGGCTTCGGTCTCGCGAGCATCACCGGCGATGAGTTCCGTTCGGCGGCGAGTGGTTTCGCCGCCGGCGCCCTGCTCGTGATGCTGGTCGATTCGATGATCCCCGAGGCGCAGTCCAAAGCCAAGGAATCGACGGGACTCGCGACCGTGCTGGGCTTCGCGCTCGCCGCCGGCCTGGCCCTCGCATCCTGAGCGACGACGGAGATCACCCGGAGACGGCGCTCAGTCCGCGCCGCGGAACTGGTCCCGTCGCACGGTACGGCCGGTGATGCTCTCGATGCGGAACGACAGCGGAAGGCTCCGATCCTCCCCCGCCCACGGATGCACGCGCGCGGCATCACCGGCCGCTTCGTCGTCGGGGACCCGCGAGAGGGGACCATGCAGCAGCACGCTCCATGCCGTGTTGCCGAGGGGGTCGTGGTAGTCCACCTCGAACGCGACCGGGAGCGGCTCAGAGGTCAGGGCGGCCAACACGCCGTCCGGCGCGGTGCGAAGAAGCAGGTCGTGACCGGAGACCGCGAAGTTCACGGGAAGGATCTGCACCCGGTCCTCATGGACGAAGCCGATCCGGCCGATCGTGGTGGTGGACAGCAGTTCGTAGGACTGCTGCTCGTCGAGTGCTCGAATCATGCGCGCATCCCTTCCTTTTGGCGCCAGGCTATCCAGCGCGACACGCGCCATCAAGGGAGTCGTGCGACGCCGGAGCGGAACAGCCCGCCATCCGGCGGATCGGAGGCGTCGGATCCGCCCGCGCTGGCGGGTTACTCTCGGGAGCGGCGTGCGGGAGGCTGGCGGAACACCGCCGCGATGGTGGCCGAGGACAAAGGAGTTCCGATGACTGACACGACCCTGGCGCGACCGCCGTTCGATCCCGAGCTCGAGGCTGCTCTCGCTCTCGTCGGCGACCAGCTGCCGTCGACCCTGACGCCCGAGATGATCCCGCTGATGCGCCAGTCGCCGGTGAGCGGCGACCAGGAGATCTTCACCGTGCTCGACGACCGCGGCTTCACACGCCGTGACGTCACGATCGCCGGATACGACGGAGGCGAGATCGTCCTGTCCGTGATCGAGAAGGAGGGCCGGACCGGCACCGGTCCGGGCTTCTTCCACACCCACGGTGGCGGCATGATCATCGGCAACCGCTGGCTCGGTGTGGTCGGCTTCCTCGACTGGGCGGAGCGCTACGACGGCGTGATCGTCACGGTCGAGTATCGGCTCGCCCCCGAGTTCCCCGACCCTTATCCGGTGGAGGATTGCTACGCGGGTCTGCTGTGGACCGCCGAGCATGCCGAGGAGCTCGGGATCGACCTGTCGCGCCTGCTGATCGGCGGCGGCAGCGCCGGGGGAGGCCTGGCTGCGGGCACCGCGCTGCTCGCCCGTGACCGGAAGGGCCCCGAGCTGATCGGCCAGCTGCTCATCTACCCGATGCTCGACGACCGAGACGAGTCGGTGTCCACCCGGCAGATCGACGGGATCGGGGTCTGGGATCGCGGGTCGAACGTGACCGGATGGACGGCGCTGCTCGGCGACCGCAAGGGTACAGACGACGTCTCGATCTATGCCGCCCCCGCACGGGCGACCGATCTGAGCGGACTGCCCCCGGCGTTCATCGATTGCGGCAGCGCAGAGGTGTTCCGCGACGAGGATGTCGCCTATGCCACGAAGCTCTGGGAAGCCGGGGTCCAGGCCGAGCTGCACGTGTGGGCCGGCGGCTTCCACGGCTTCGACATGTTCGCCCCGCACGCCGCCGTCGCTCAGGCCATGCTCGCCGCGCGGGACAACTGGGTGAACCGCCTGCTCTCCTGAGTCCGGATTCCACCCTCCGGGGCCGCGCACCGACCCCGTAGGGTGGAATCCCCGCGCGATGGAGCCGACATGCAAGATCTGCTGGGGCGTCTCACCGCCCTCGACCCGGATGCCAGCGAGACGCTCAAAGTCGTCAGCTACTTCGATGCCCTCGTCGCCCGCTCCGTGGGTGTGGAGAGCATGCTGCGGGGTGCGGCGGTGCTGAGCGGTGCGACCGTCGGCCAGCGCGACGGCCGACACATCGTGCGCGTCCGGGCAGATGGGGTGCGCGTCGATCCCGTCGAGCCGTCCCCCTCCTGGCCCGTCCGGGAGAGTGGGCCGGGTGCCGTCGCCTGGATCGAGCGGGAGGGCGATGCGCATTCGAACGACGCGATGATCCTGGAGCGGCTCAGCCTCGGCCTCGGCATCATCCGGGCGCGACGCGCGGTCGGCCCCGAGAGCGCGGTCGAACTCGCCATCAGTTCCTACGCCGGTGCCGAGGAGCGGGCGGCTGCGCTGCCGCGGCTCCGGCTCTCCGCGAGCATGCTGCGACTGGTCGCGTCACCCCCGGAGCCCGCACCGTTGCCGACGCACCCCTCGGCTGTGGTCGCCACCCGGCACGGACTCACGCGCGCGACGATCATCGACGCGCAGACGGACGTGCGGGAAGTCTGGCCCGAGACCGCTGCTCTGCGGTTGGGCGTCGGTCTCGCCGGACCGGGAGACCAGCTTCCCCAGTCGTGGGCATCGGCTCTCGTCGCCGTGCGTCTGACGAGTCCGGGCGAGCCGGTGGTCGATGCGGCCGACCTCGGAGCGCTGCTCCTCGTCGCCGACGCCGCCGAGTCGAGCCCGTTGCACCCGGATGCCGCCGCGCTCGCGGTCCTCGACGCCCGTAGTCGGGAGCTTCTCGACGCGGTCGCCGAAGAGCAGAGCGTGCGCGCCGCCGCCACGCGTCTCGGCCGCCATCATTCCAGCGTGCAGGAGCGTCTGACGGTGCTGGTGGAGACTCTGGGCTACGACCCGCGCACCTCCCGCGGCCACGCCCGCTACGTGCTGGCCCGGATGCTGCTGACGCTCGGCCCCTGACGCGCGTCGGCCCACGGCCCCGGCAGGGCTCCGGCACCGTCTCACTCGAAGCCGGGGTACTCCTGCAGCTTCGTCTGGAACTCCTCGCGATCGGCTTCGCTCAGCACTCCGCTGGCGATCACGGTCAGCTGCAGGCCTTCGAGGGGTTCGCCGGTGCGGGCGTTCTGCGCCTCGCGGGCGGCCAGGAATCCGCCGTCCCGATCGTTCGAGAGGTCGTTGATGGTGGCGTAGAAGCGCAGCGGATCGGGGAAGTTCTCGGTGTAGTACTCCCACGTCGTCTGCGTGCGCGGGTCGTCGCTGCCATAGAGCTTCGCGATCATCGCGGGGTCGATTCCCGAGACCGAGGGATCGTTGAAGGAGTAGAGGTCCCACAGTCCGTGCTCGACGACGACCTCGTTGATGACACGCATCACGTCGAGCTTGCGCTCGTCATCCTGGATCGGTTCGTTCGTCGCCCACGCCGCGGAGGTGAATTCGACGAGCATCGACTCGCCGCCGTAGCCGTTGCGCTCCGGACGCAGGTCGTCATCGCCCACCTGCACCCAGGTGTAGCCGAACTCGTCGGTGAGTCGCGTGCGGATGTCGGCGAACATGGTCTCGGCCTGCGCACGCACCTCTTCGAGCGACTGCTGCGAGAGGGTCTGCTGGGGGTCGGTGCCCTTGATCGCGGGATAGGCCTCCGCGTGCTTCTGCGCGGCCGTCTTCGTACCCTCGTAGTTGCCGGAGGCTGAGGTCTGCAGGGCACTCATGCCGCCCACGGTGGCGACGTTGAACAGGATCGCCACGACGAGCGCGATCGCCCCCAGCTTCCGTCCGCGTGCCGAGAACAGGGCGGCCGCGATGACCGCGACCACGACGAGCTGCAGGGCGAGCATCGTGACGCCGTAGAGCAGGTCGGTGCCGCCGGCGATCAGCGTCCCGAGCAGGATCAGCGCGAAGAGGATGGAAGTGGTGAGGGCGATCCAACCGAGGGCGTTCGACGGCTTCCTCGGCTCTTCCGCCGGGGCGATCGTCGCCACGTTCGGGCGCGGTGCGGATCCGAACGCATCGCGCCGCGCTCCTCGGTAGCCGCCGGGTGGGGGCACGGGTGGAGCGCCCTCGGTGCCCGCGATGTAGCGCGCGCGCTGCCTCTCGTGATCGCTCACCACGGCTTGTCCGTCTCCGAACCGCCCTGGTCGTCGCCCTGTTGCTGATCGCGTTCCTGCGTCCCCTGCTCGAGCTTGTCCTGCAGGCCCTTCAGCTTGTCCTCCGACGGCTGTTCCTTCTCCCCCGGTTGCGGCTGGGGTGACGGCTGCTGCTCCTCCTGCTGCTTCTGCTTGAGACGATCGGCGGTGCCGTCGAGAGAATCGGCCATGTCGCGCTGCGGGTCGGACGACTGCTGCCGGGCCTCTTCGCTGCGGCACTCCTCCGGCGTCTCGACCGTGATCGTGAGCGCCTCGCCGTAGAGCGCAGCAGCGCCCGCGCCGTCGCCGTCCGCGCGTGCGGCGTCACCCATGCGCTCGACCACCAGGGCGAGATTGATCCGTACCCCGCACACCTCCAGTCCGGTGGCGAGGTCGAGTGCCCTTTCGAGCTCGGCCCGCGCCTCCGGCAGCTGCTCCGCCGCACCGAGCGCGGTGCCGATGTTGAACGGCGCCTTGTACGGCTCGAACCAGTTCAGGAGGTCTTGTCCGCGTGCGGATGCCTCCGACCCGGCGAAGTCGTCCACCACGTAGGCGGTGATGGCCTGATGTGCGAAGGCGTACATGCTCAGCAGCTTGCCCACGAACAGGAGCGCGGCGAGGGTGAGCGGAATCGTCCCGATCGCGACCCAGCGGCGGACGCTGCGACGACGGCGGTTGGACCGGAGGAGGGCGGCGGCGCTGTCGGCCGTGCTGGCGGTGGTGGTCGAGGACCCGAGCTCGGTCGCCGCGGGTGCCGACGGATGTGTCACGTCCAACCCCCTTACCGATCGACCACTGCTCAGCGCGGGGAATTCTGGTCCCCGAAGCGGCAGGACGAAGCGCTGAACATCCTATCCGGGGATCCTCCGGATACGATTCAGCCGACCTCGAGTGCCGAGGTCGGCTGAATCATGGTGAGGGACGATGCCCGTCCCCGGGCGCTACTCGGCTGCGGTGACGCGGAACGTGTCGAAGGCCACGCCGAGTGCCGCGGTCGAGCTGCCGGAGCGGTTGCCGCTCAGGCCCACCCCGCCCGCGGGCTGCAGGGGCGTCGCATCCGACGCCTTGAGCTGCCAATCGGCCGGTTCCGTCGCCCCGGTCGCCCAGATCTTCGCGTTGATGGACGCCTGCGCGGTGCCCGTCACCGTGACCTTGAGGGTGTACGAGGTGTTCGCCGCGAAGGCGAGACCCGAGACGGCTCGGGTGGCCAGGACGGTTCCGTCACGGTGGGCGACGAGCCAGATGGTTCCGTCGGGACGGAGCCATGCGCGGACGAGATAGCGTCCGGCGGCGGAGTCGCGTGCGATGACTCCGATGTACGCACCACCGGTGGTGGCCCCCTGATCGACGCGGAAGGTCGTCTCCAGAGTCGGGCTCGGGACCGACGTCGCGTTCAGCGTGGCGTGTCGGGTGTCGCCCGCGGCCAGGTTCAACCGTCCGAAGCCGTCGGCGACCGTGGCCGCCGCCTGCGAACCGCCCGCGATCGTCCAGGCGCCGCCCGCGACCGCGTTCCCCCAGCCGCGGCTGGATGCCTGCTCGAAGTCGTCACCCGCGAGCGGCGCGGGTTCCGCCACGACGGATTCGCGGGTCGTGGTCGCCGAGCCGCCCACGTCGTCGGTCACGGTGAGGGTGACCGTACGTGTCCCCGCCGTCGAGTAGGCGTGGCTGGCGACCGCACCCGCACTGGTCGTGCCATCGCCCCAGTTCCAGCTGTAGCTGCTGATGGTGCCGTCGGTGTCGGTCGATGCCGCTGCGTCAGCCGAGGAGGTGAGACCCGATGAGGAGAGGGTGAAAGACGCGGTGGGCAGCGCATTGGCTCCCTGCACGACCACCGGCTTCTTGACCGACCCCACGAGCCCTTGGCTGTCGGTGATCGTGAGCTTGACCTGGTACGTGCCGGGCGCCGCATACGTGTGCGAGGGCGTCTTGCCCGTACCCGTCGTCCCGTCGCCGAAGTCCCAGCGGTACGCCGCGACAGTAGCGGATCCCGGCGGGACCGACGTGCTCGCGTCGAATGCCACAGCGAGCCCGACCGGGGTCGCCGTGTACGCCGCGACGGGCGCCGTTGAGCCCTTGGCGACCCAGAAGTGCGTCTTCACCTGCCCGGCGCTCAGCCCGTACGGGTAGATGGCGAACTGGTTGACGTTGCCGGTGAGGGACACCGACGTCGGGATGTTCGGCCAGTTGACCAGCTTGCCGCTGCCGATCTTCCAGAAGCCCTCGTAGGCCTGACCCTTGGTCACACCGGTGATCTGATCGTTGAGTTGGCCGTCGACGAAGAGCTTCATCCCCTCGGGGCTGACGGACGCCACGACCTGGTGCCACTGGTTGTCGTTGTACGCAGCCTTGGTCGTGATGACTCTCGTGCCGTCGCTGTACACCCCGAAGTTCAGGCGTCCGTCGTTCGACATATAGACGTTGCGGTCGTAGTTCTTCGAGAAGCCCGCTGCTGAGCTCTCGAAATCGAACAGCACTCCGCCGCTTGTCGTCGACGTCTGGAACCACATCTCGGCGGAGTACGCGGAAGGTGCGGGCATCTTCGTGGTGGTGTCGACGCGTCCGGTCTCGGTGCCGTCGAGGGCCGTCGCGCCCGTGCCCTTCGACGTTCCCGACGACAAGAGCTTCGCCCCTGCGCGGAAGATCGGGCTGTTCGCGCCGGCAACGTCCTGGCCGATGGTTCCCAGCGGGTAGTAGAGCTGGGGTTCATCGGCGAGCACCGCGTTGGAATACGGTGGCGTCGGGTCGGCCACCGTCACGGCCACCGTCACGGTCGCCGTCTTGCTCGAGACGGTGTTGCCGTTGCCGTCTGTGGCGGTGAAGGTGTACTGCTGCTGCGAGCCGGCCGGAGCCGTCGTGTCCTCGAAGCTGACGGCGGGCAGGTTCCACCAGGTGGAGTCCACCTTCGTGGTGAGCAGAGGAGCGGTCGAACCGGCGCGGCGCAGCTCATAGGTGAGCGTGAGGTCGTCACGGTCCCAGTTGGCCGGGATCGACACCTTCACCCGACCGGGGGTGAGAGACGTCGCGGTCGGCTGCCACTTGTCTCCGGAGAGGCGGGGGCCGTCTTTGGGGCCGGCGGGAGGAGCGGTCGAGAATCGCACGAGTCCCTCGAACTGGCCGTTGTTGACGGAGCGGAACTCGCCTCCGATGGAGATCATGTTGCCCGTGCCGGTGATCGACAACCCGGCCTGACCGAGTCCGGTGGTGACACCGACCGCCCAGTCGGGAGACCACGCATACGGCGAAGGCGCGGGAGTTCCGCCCCAGTCCTTTCGGCCCGGTGCCGCCGGCTGAGGTGCGAGGGTCCCCCGGGCATCGGCCGTGTATGCCTCGGAATAACGGTGCACGCGCGGGGCCTGTTCCGGGTGGAGACCCAACGTCTCGCAGGTATGGGTGTGGCTCGTGGTGTAGACGACCTTGCCGGTCGAGTAGACGCCGTAGTGGTCGCCGATGCAGTCCGCGATCCAGCGGACCTTGCCGGTGCCGGCCTCGGCCGCGAAGGTGCCTTCGAGGTTGCCGGTGGCAGCGTCGGCATAGCCCCACCCGGTGCCGTATACGCCGGTGGCATCGGTGGTGAGGCTGAAGGTTCCGGCTTTACCGGCGTAGATGCCGCTACCGGCGCCGTTCTTCACCGTCTTGGCCAGCTCCCACGCGGTGTTCAGCGTGCCGGTGGTCTTGTCGACGGCTCCGCTGCCACGCATCTCGGTGTTGCCGTTGATCTGCGAGAACCGTCCGCCGATGATGGTGTCCTTGCCGGCGGGGTCCATCACCATCGCATCCACCTGCAGGTCGGTCTGCGGGGCCCAGGGCAGGAGCGCGCCGTTCGCGGTGTTGAACGCGGCGAGGTTCTTCCGTGCGGTGCCGTTGGCCTGGCCGAACAGGCCGCCAGCGTAGACCGCGGTTCCGGATGTCGTGAGAGCGTAGACGCCCGATCCGCCGATCGACGGGACGAACCCGGCGACCAGCTCGCCGGTCTTCGCGTCGATCGCGGCGATGTTCCAACGGTCCTTCCCGTTGACACTGTTGAACGAACCGCCGATGTAGATGCGGCTGCCGTCGGGAGATGCGGCGACGGCCTTGATGACGCCGTTGACCTTCGGTGCGAACGGCAGCAGTGCCCCGGTGTTGATGTCGTAGGCGAGAACGTTCGACCGCGCGGTGAGGGCAGTGCCCGGAGCGGCTTTGGGCTCGCGGGCGTTGTCGAACTTGCCCACGGCGTAGACGGTGGAGCCGATGGTGGTCTGTGCCCAGACGTAGCCGTTATCGATCTGCACCGTTGGAATCGGGTCGGATGTGACGACGTCACCGTCGCGTTGCAGCAGTGGTGGCAACGTCGGCGCGGCGTCGGTCGCCACGGCGGCTCCACCCCCGAACGACACCAGCCCCGCCACGACCAAGATGCCGACGACGACACCAGCGGCCGCGGAGCGGGCGCGTTCAAGAACGTGATTGTTCCCCATGATTTTGTTTTCCCCAGTGATCTGATGCCGACGCGAGCGCCGATACGACATCGCAGTCACGCGCCGCGGAGGCTTCCCCAAGCCATGTGTTCCGCGATCGTCATGCATCTGCGAACCCCTGCCGGGACCAAGACAGTCCTCGACCGGTAAAACATTAGCAGCTGATATCGACGAAGCCTGAGTGTTAGATCTGGGTGCGTGAGCGGACGCGCTGTCGTGGCGCGCGCAGCTGCCGAAGTCGCGCGATCAGCAGGGCGGCACGTGTGAGCTCGACGCCGAGGATGGCCAGGGCGACGAGCGCTGCGATCCAGTAGAGCTCGATGACGTTGCCGACCTCGCCCGAATCGGCGTAGTCGGTGGTGGTCGACGGGGCCTCGGGAAGGGAGGGGGCGGCATCCGCCGTCCGAGTCGCGTACGTGACCCCGAGCTGGTCGGCGATCGTCTCGAGGTTCGACTCGTCGATCACCGAGAGAGCGTCGGCGCCCTGGTACTGGATGTAGCCGCCGCCCTGATCCGAGACGCCGCCCGTGGTGATGCGCATCGGCCCGCCCTCGGCGGTGCCGTAGCCGAACACGGCTCCCGAATCGGTGTACTTCTCGCTCGCGCTGAACGACTCCGCCGCGGTGTCGACCGTCTGCTCCCCGTCGCCGAAATAGAACACCATGCGCGAGCGGTCGGGAGACGATTCGGCTGCCGAGGCGAGGGTTTCCGACAGCAGGGGGGCGGCGATGCCGATCGAGCTGCCGCGTGACTGGCTGGTGACCTCGGGGCGCAGCACCCCGAGTGAACCCAGGAGTGCCGTGGTGTCCGTGGTCAGCGGCATCCTCAGCTCGGCCGCGGCATCCGAGGTGATGAGGGCGAAGCGCGCTCCCGGATACTCCTCCACCAGAGCGCGCACGTCTGCACGGATGCCGTCGAGCCGCGGGTCGCCGTCGTCCCAGTCCTCAGCCACGATGCTCGCCGTCGTGTCGACCACGAGCACGATGTCGGTATCCGTCGCGAGGGTCTGGTTCGCTCCCCCGGGGATGCCCGGACGCATGAGCATCGCGAAGCAGGCGAGCACCAGAAGCAGCCGCATGGCCCACAGGGCGCGATGCCCGGCCAGCACGCGACGATCGGTGACCGGCACCCCGGCGGACTTCGGCGGACGCACCAGCACCCAGACGGCGGCGACGGCGACGGGGGCGCACAGCAGAGCGACGAGCAGCGGGTTGAGCACGGGTTGGAGGATCACAGTCGCACCCTCCACAGCACCACGACGAAGCCGAGCAGGCAGATCGAGAGCAGCACGATCCACAGGTTCGGGGTGTCGGTCCAGACCACCTGCGCCTCCCCGCGCAACTCGGTCGCCTCCTGTTTCTGAACCTGGGTGACGATGTCGGAGACGGTGGTCGTGTCGCGCAGGCCGAATGCGGCGCCGCCCGTCGCCTCGGCCGCAGCGCTCAGCTCGGCGCTGACGTCGGCATCCTTGCCCTGGACCGGGTTCAGTGCGAAGACGCGCACGTCCTTCGAGGCGGCGTAGGCGGCGGCCTCGTCGAGCGTGACGATCGAGGCGCCGTTGACCTCGTTGTCGGTGGCGAAGATCACAGAGCGTGAGCGCTCGGCGTCCGGGTTGTCGAAACCCATCGTGCAGGCGGCGAGACCGTCGCCGATCAGGGAGGCGCCGTCTCCATTGAGGGTGCCGACCCAGTGCTCCGGGACCTGATCGACATAGTCGAAGCTCTGCGTCATGCTCTCGATGTGCTCGCGCACGAAGTCGTAGTCGTCGGTCAGGGGGAAGATCTGCACGGGCGAGCTGTTGAAGATCGTCAGCCCGATGCGTTCGCCCTCGAAGCTGTCCAGAAGCTCGTCGAAGACGTTCAGCACCTCCACGTCGACCTCGGTCATGGAACCGGAGACGTCGAGGCACAGCATGATGTCTCGGCTGGTGTTGACGGGCTGGATCGTCTGCGCCGACATCGGCCGCGCAGCCACCACGCCCGCGACGATGGCGGCGGTCGCGCCGAGGGCGAGGATGCCGGACAGCGCGAGTGCTCTCCGCGTCAGTGCGCGGCGGAAGGAGGGCAGCGCGCGCACGCGCTCGGCACGGGCGACGCGCGCGGCGTCGATGCCTCGGCTCGGGCCGCCCCGCCGGAGGCCGACGACGAGACCGATCGTGATCGCGAGCACCACGACCGCGACCGCGGCCGCGAGCATCCAGACGTTCGCTAGTGCCACGTGCGCACCACCGTCCTGGCGGCTTCGGCGCCGGCCACAGGATCGATCACCGGTCCCTGGCGGAAGATGCTCGGGTAGTAGTGCCTGCCGAGCGCATCGATGAGGGCGGGATGCACACCGCGGGCCACGAGATCGTCGAGTGCGAGCACCGGCGCCTCCAGGCCGCTGTACTCGTTCACGAAGGTGCGCACGGTGCGGCTCAGCTCGAGATTCGCCTGCCGGGCGGAGATGCGGCGTTCGACGTACTCGGTCTCGATCTGCTGGATGCGCGCCAGGTACTCGGTGCGCAGCTGCGAGAGCACGTCGATGACCAGCGGTGCCTGCCCGGCGTTCGGGTCGGCGACCGCCAGGGTGCGCCGCGGTCGGGTGAGGACGATCAGCAACCACGCCCCCAGCACCAGCAGAGCCAGGATGCCGATTGCGAGCAGCATCCATCCCCAGCCGTACTGCGCCGGCGGATAGAGGTCGTCAGAGCCGGGCATTCGACCTCCGATTCAGCAGCGTCAGCAGCTGAGCGACGGCATCGTCCTGCCCGTCCAGCGTGGAGTGGCTGATCTCCATCCGGGTGAGGAGCTCGGCGAGGTGTGCGGCGTCGGCCTCGCGTTGCGCGGTCAGCTCCTGCACGATCTCGCGGTCGCCCTGCACGAATCCCGGCACCTGCCAGCGACTGTCGACGTCACTGCGGATGTGTCCGGTGGCGTGGTCCAGCACGGGCTCGGCGTCGCGCAGCGTGAGCCAGAGCACGTCGTGCTGCACGCGCAGTCGCCGCAGCATCCGTTCGGTCTCGCCGGTGACGGGGGCCTCGTCGGTGATCACGACCACGATCATGCGACGCGCGATCGTGCGGGTGACGAACGACAGCAGGCCATCACGGTCGCTCGGTGCGTCGCTCTGGTCGACGGCCCGATCGATCGTGCGCAGCGCGTGCTCGAGCGCCCCTTCGCTGCGGCCCGGCGCGAGGCGGCGCACCTTGGCGGCATCGCCGTACACCGTGGTGAAGTCGTCGCCGTGGCGCAGCGTCAGCACACCGAGCACTCCGGTCGCCAGGATCGCCAGGTGCTTCTTCGACTGCTCGTCTGCGGCGAGTGCTGACATCGAGCGCCCGGTGTCGACCACGAACAGCACGGTGTGCATGCGGGTCGCGCGCGAGCGCTTCACCAGGGGCGTTCCCAGCCGGGCGGTCGCCCGCCAGTCGATGTCGCGCACCTGATCGCCGTACTCGTACTTGCGCAGGTCTTCGAAGTCGAGGCTCCGCCCGCGCAGCAGCGACGCGTAGGCGCCGTCGAGCGCGTGCAGCGACTTGCGCGTCGAGTGGATGAAGAGCTTGCTCTTCACCTGCGTGATCAGGCTGGCCATGGAGATGTCAGGGTGTGGGGACCGACGCGAAGATCTGGTCGATGATCTCCTCGCTGCGGATTCCTTCGGCGTCGGCCTCGAACGTCAGCAGCACCCGGTGGCGCAGCACGAGGTGCCGGAGCTCGCGGATGTCTTCGGGCAGCACATGCGTGCGTCCCTTGAGCAGAGCCAGCGCTCTAGAAGCCTGGAGGAACGCGATGCTCGCACGCGGACTCGCGCCGTACTTGATGAAGCGGGCGCGTTCTTCGCCGATGTACGGCGCCGGGTTGCGGGTGACGTAGGCGATCGACACGATGTAGTTGCGGATCGCGGGGTCGACGTAGATGCGGCTCGCGACGTCCTGCAGCAGATGCACGTCGTCGAGGCTGACGGCGCTGGCGACGTGCCGGTCGGGGTCGAGCACACCCGAATCGATGCGGCTGAGCACCTCGAGCTCTTCGGCCGGGCTCGGGTATTCGACGATCTCTTTGAGCAGGAAGCGGTCCATCTGCGCCTCGGGCAGCTCGTACGTGCCCTCCTGCTCGATGGGGTTCTGCGTCGCGATCACGAGGAACGGCTTCGGCAGGTGGTGGATCTCGCCGCCGATCGTGGTCTGATGCTCCTGCATGGCCTCGAGCATGGCGCTCTGTGTCTTGGCGCTGGAGCGGTTGATCTCGTCGAGCAGCACGAAGTTCGCGTGCACCGGGCCGAGCACTGTCCGGAACGATCCCGTCGCCGCGTCGTAGATCTGGTTGCCCGTGATGTCGCTCGGCAGCAGGTCGGGCGTGCACTGGATGCGCTTGAACTGCGCCTTCACGGTGTCGGCGAGGGTGCTGGCCGCAGTGGTCTTCGCCAGTCCCGGCACGCTCTCGAGCAGAATGTGGCCGCCGGCGATGAGCGAGATGAGCAGGCTCGTGCGCAGCCGGTCCTGACCGACCATCTTGGCGGAGTAGGAGGCGGAGATGACCCGCAGCACCTCGGACGCTCTGGCCATCTCGGCGTCGATGGGTGCGCCGTTCGCCGTGGCGGGTGAGGCTGTGGGGGCAGGGGCCTGCGCGGGAGCGGGCGGAGGCGGAGGTGCCACCGGCTGCGGGGATGCGGCGTTCAGGTCGTGCATGCTCTCTCCTCCTGGGGAGCGCGGCGCTTCTCCCCTCAGCCAGGGTAGCCGCCGCACCGAGGAGGAGAGCTGAGCGCCGTCACTGGCCGAACATGGACGAGGTCGCCGCGATCCATCCGAACGTGAGGGCGAGGATCGTCACGATGATCCAGATGCTCATGGCGATCGCGTTGAGGGCGATCCCCCATCCCGCCTGCGTGCGTGCGCGCGGCTCGCCTCGCAGCGAGACGATCCCGAGGATGAGTCCGATGGCGGGCGCGAAGAACGTCCAGCCGGCGAACACGGAGCAGATCCCGAGAACGAGACTGGCGGTGCCTTTGGCGGTCGACGTCGCAGCGACGGACGGCGCGGTGGTGGAAGGGGCGGGTGCAGAAGCAGTTGTTGACATGACATCCACGCTATGACGGGGTCTGTCGGCGGTCATCGGACTGGAGTACCCACGTCGTACGTCCAGCGGATGATTGCGCCGGTTCTCAGGTACGGGCGGCGGAGCGTGTTCCGGCAGCGTGGGCCGCTACGCCGACCGCCGGTCGAGGAACAGCAACTCGAGCGGTGAGGCCAGCAGCGCATCCACTCCCTGCGCGAATGCCTGGAAGTGAGGTGTGGCGAAGTGGGTGTCGAGCGCGGCCTGGTCGTCGAACGCCTCGCGCATGTAGAAAGTTCCTGGCTCGCTGCGCGATTCGAACAGCACGTAATCCTGGTTGCCGGGCTCCGCGCGAGTCGGCTCGATCAGGCGCTGCAGGGCTGCGAGCAGTGCGTCGCGGCGACCGGGGAGGGCGCGCAGGATGGCGAGGCTGTACAGCGGGTCGGGCAGGGGTGAAGACATGATGTGGTCCTTCTCTCGTGGGATCGAGCACGGCAGGCTGCCGCGAGATCATTACTACTCGAAGGGAAGCAGTTACCCGCAAGGACTGCTGGTAACTTTCGGATACCATGAACGGGTGACTTCTCTCAGCACCTGCGCCGCCGGCAGGCCCCATGATGTCTACGACGCCCAGTGCCCGTGCCGGGGCATCCTCGATCTGCTCGCCGACAAATGGAGCGCGCTCATCCTCGGCGCACTCGAGGGCGGCCCGATGCGGTTCGGTGAGCTCAAGCGCAAGCTCGAGGGCATCAGCCCGAAGGTGCTCACGTCGTGCCTTCGGCGACTCGAAGACCGCGACCTCGTCGCGCGCGAGATCTTCGCCGAGGTGCCGGCTCGCGTCGAGTACTCGCTCACCGCCCTCGGCGCCGACGCGGCGAAGCCCCTGCAGAGCCTCCGTGATTGGGTCGAGTCGAACATCCAGCGCTTCCCCGATCTCTGAGATTCCGAGAGTGGGGTGGTTACCCGGAGGTGACTTGCACCCCTTGCGGGAAACCAGGTGCTCGTCGATACCGTCCTCGCATGACAGATCAGACACAGGCAACGAACGACCCGTACTACGCGCTTCCCGAGGTGCCGAGCTTCGAGCTCCGCAGCTCCACCGTCGCTGACGGAACGCCCTTCGCCGAGGCGCAGTACTCCGGAGTCTTCGGCGTCCCGGGCGGACGCGACATCTCTCCCGAACTCACCTGGTCGGGGTTTCCCGACGACACCCGGAGCTTCATCGTCACGGTCTTCGATCCGGACGCTCCCACCGGATCGGGATTCTGGCATTGGGCCGTCGGCAATATCCCCGCGACCACGACCCACCTCGTCGAGGACGCTGGCTCCGAGAGCCGGGAGCTGCTTCCCGCCGGTGCCGTGGCTTTCCCGAACGACGCCGGGCTCGCGCGCTACATCGGCGCCGCTCCGCCTGCCGGATCGGGCGTGCACCGGTACCACATCACCGTGACCGCGCTGGATGTGGCGCGGCTCGATCTGGACTCCGGTGCATCCCCGGCGCTCCTCGGCTTCACGGCGGGCCCGCACACGATCGCGCGAGCCACGCTCGTCGCGTACGCCGGGGAGTAGACCTCGGGCTGACCACCCCCGTCCCGGGCGGGATTCTCCCTGTCGGGCGGAGCACCCCCGTCCCGGGCGGGATTCTCCCTGTCGGGCGGAGCTTTCGTCTCGAGATCTCCGCCCGACGGCGAGAACTCCGCCCGTCGCGGGGCGTCCATGCGTGAGCAGGAGTGGGCGGAAGCAGCTGCGGGGTCAGGCTGCGCGTCAGGCTGCGGCGATGGTGGCGTCGGCGGTCGAATCCGAGACGACCGCCCGGCGACGGCCCACCCACACGACGAGGGCGGCGGCGCCGATGATGATCGCGGCGATCAGCAGCACGTAGAGGGCGACGCCTCCATACCCGCCGGGCTGGGCAGGGTTGAGGAACGGGTACGGATACCATGACGGCTCACCCGATGCCGGCGCGATCACGAGGTTCGCTCGGATCAGCGTGTAGATCACCCAGACGATCGGGAAGATGGCGGCGATGCCCACGGCGCTCCAGCCGAGAGCCCGCCGTCTCGGGGCGAACAGCACATCGGCCAGCATGATGATCGGCACCACCACGTGGAGCACCTCGTTCGACCAGCCGACCGTCGAGCCCTGGGGCAGCTCGATGCCGCGAAGCAGCAGGTTGTAGACCACGCCGGTGACGATCATGTAGGTGCTGGCGCACATCAGCAGGATCGCGAGCCACCGAGGTTCCGCCGTCGTGCCGCGGTGGGCGAGCGCCCAGAACCCGCCACACGCCAACGCGACCACGGCGAGGACGTTCGACTCGATCGTGAAGAAGCTGAAGAAGTTCGAGATAACGGTCGGCAGATGTGCGCCCCACTCGGTCGTGGCCGCAGCGGCGATCTCGAGGGTGCGGATGAGCTGCGCGATGATCGCTGCCGCGGAGAGCACGGCTGCGGCGATGCGCACGTAGGGCCACCAGGTCGTCATGTTCGCCTCCGGTCGCAACTGTAGTGGCAGATTTCCGTAGACCGCGGCACCGATATATCGATATCGTCGGACCGTTCACGCAGCACGCGCATGGCGGAGGGGCAGATGAGCGACAGCGGAGACGGCGGTAACACGGTCGGAGCGGGTGGCACGGGCGGAACCAAGAAGCGGCGATTCTCGCGTGCGGGTCTCAGCATCCAATCCAAACTCCTCATCATGCTGCTCGGGGTGAGCCTGGTCTCGTCGGTGATCGTCGGCGCGATCGGCTTCGTGAACGGGCGGCAGTCCCTGCACGACTCGGCGGTCGATCAGCTCATCACCATCCGGTCGATGCGAGCGGCCGAGATCACGACCTACATGGAGAGCGTGCGGCGCGACGCCTCGCTCAACAGCCGCAACCTCAGTGCGCAGTCGATGTCGACGGCGGTGAATGCGGGATTCGCCGACCTCGTCGATGTGGAGCTCGACGAGAGCCAGCGCGGCGAGGTCGAGGCGTACTACAAGGATGTCTTCATCCCCGAGCTCGAGGCGCGCTCGGGTGAGGAGTACGGCGACACCGCCTTCATCCCCGACTCCGCGGCCGGGCAGTATGTGCAGCTGCAGTACGCCCTCGGCAACAAGGACTTCGACGCCGATTACGACGCGCAGCTGGAGCTCAACGACAGCGGTGACGGCACGAGCTATTCGGCTGCGACCGAACGTTACGGCGACTACTTCACCCGACTCGTCCAAGAGGCGGGCTACGAAGACGCGCTTCTGCTCAACCTCGACGGTGATGTCACCTACTCCGCGTACAAGGGGGTCGAGCTCGGCACGAACCTTCTGACCGGCCCCTATCGCGACTCGGCATTGTCGAAGGCGTACGCGGAGGCGATCGCGACCAACTCCGTCAACACCGTCGTGCTCACCGACTTCGACCGATGGATCCCATCGTTGAACGTTCCCTCGATGTGGGTCGTCTCACCCGTGGGCAACGACCGAGGAGTCACCGGCGCGATGGCGTTCCAGATCTCGATCGACACGATCAACGACGTGATGACGGGGCACGAGGGGTGGAAGGCGCAGGGGCTCGGCGACACCGGTGAGGTCTATCTCGTCGGACGCGACGACCTCATGCGCAGCACCGCGCGCCGACTCGTGGAAGATCCGGACGACTACGTGGAGCGCCTCATCAGCGGGGGCATGGCGCCGACGATCATCGACCGCATCGCCGCGATCAAGGGCACCGTGCTGCTGCAGCCGGTCGACACCAAGGCGGTGCAGGAAGCGCAGGCCGGCAGGAGTGGAACGGTCGTCGGACGCGACTTCATCGGCGGCGAGAGCGTCACCGCCTACGCGCCGCTCGACATCGAAGGCCTCGACTGGGTCGTGATCGCCCGCATCGACACTGCAGAGGCATTCGAGCCGGTCAACGTTTTCACCCGCAACGTGCTGCTGTCGCTGCTCGGCATCCTGCTCGGTGTCTCGTTGCTCTCGCTTCTGCTCGCGCAGGTGTTCACCCGTCCTATCCACCGTCTCGTCGGAGCTGTGCACCGGGTGGCGGAGGGCGATCTCGACGTGCAGGTGCCGCAGGGCTCACGCGACGAGTTCGGCGACCTCGGCAGTGCCTTCAACGACATGGCCTCGAGTCTGCGGATCAAGCAGGACCTGATCGAGGAGCAGCAGAAGGAGAACGAGAAGCTGCTGCACACCCTCATGCCCGAGAGCGTCGCGACGAAGTACAAGCAGGGTGAGGAGGCGATCACCGAGGCCCATGAGAACGTCTCGGTCGTGTTCGCCGAACTCGTCGGATTCGACGACCTC
Source organism: Microbacterium sp. SY138 (assembly GCF_039729145.1). Lineage (NCBI taxonomy): Bacteria > Bacillati > Actinomycetota > Actinomycetes > Micrococcales > Microbacteriaceae > Microbacterium > Microbacterium sp. SY138. The sequence continues at coordinate 104,872 of NZ_CP155793.1, forward strand.
GCCCGCGGCATGAGTGCGGAGGAGGAGATCGGCCTGCTGAACACGCTGATGCGCGGGTTCGACGAGGCAGCCGAGAAGGCGGGCGTCGAGAAGGTGCGCACCCTGCGCGGCGGTTACCTGGCCTCGTCGGGTCTGATCGTCCCGCGGGTCGACAACATCCGCCGCACCGTCGAATTCGCGCGGAGTCTGCTGGGCGTGCTGGAACGGTTCAACGCGCAGAACGGCACCCAGATCTCGCTGCGGGCGGGCGTCGACACCGGCACCGTCACGAGTGGTCTGGTGGCCCGGACGAGCCTGGCGTACGACCTCTGGGGCGATGCCGTGAGTCTCGCCTACCGGGTGCGTTCGGTCACGGGTGAGCCCGGTATCTACGTGAGCCAGACCGTGCGCGACCGCACGCAGGAGATCGTGAGCTACGTCGAGGCGGGCACGGTGGAGACCCAGGGCCGGACCGAGACCGTGTGGAAGGTGGTCTGAGCATGGGCGACGTGTTCACGGGTGGCTGGGGCTGGTGGATCATCGGCCTCGCGGTCGGCGTGCCCGTCGTCCTCGTCGTGCTCACCGAGCTCATCGGCACGCTGACCCGGCGGAACAACCCCGTCGCGAAGCCGTTGCGCATGCTGCGGAACTGGGTCATCCCGGTCGGAGCCTTGTTCGCGCTGCTGGTGTTCGCGATCCAGTCCCCCGCCGACCAGGTGTGGACCCGCGTTGTGGCGACCGTGTTCGGGTTCCTCATCATCCTGCTCGTGCTGTCGGCGTTCAACGTCGCGCTGTTCGCCAATGCGAAGCCCGGGTCGTGGCGGGAGCGCATCCCGTCGATCTTCGTGGAGATCGGGCGGCTGGTCCTGGTGGGCGTCGGGCTCGCGCTGCTGTTCTCGTGGGTGTGGGATGCCGACGTCGGTGGACTGTTCACTGCGCTCGGTGTCGGATCGATCGTGATCGGTCTCGCCCTGCAGAACGCGGTGGGCGGGGTGATCTCCGGTCTGCTGCTACTGTTCGAGCAGCCGTTCAAGATCGGCGACTGGCTCGATGCCGCCGGCGTGAAGGGCCGGGTCGTCGAGGTGAATTGGCGCGCGGTGCACATCGACACCGGCTCCGGCATCCAGATCGTGCCGAACTCGTCGCTCTCCGGCGCCTCGTTCACGAACATGAGCGAGCCCGAGGGGCCGTACTACGCCGCGACGGACGTGAAGTTCTCGACCGACGATCCTCCGCACGAGGTGATCGCGCTCCTCGTCGAGGTGGCCGACTCGCTTCCGATGCGACTGCAGCGCGAGCGAGCGACCGTCGACTACTCGGGTGCGGGCGCGTACTCCGTGTCGATCCCGGTGGCGGGTCCGGCCGATGCGTCCCGGGCCCTTTCGATGTACCTCTCCTGGCTCTGGTACGCGGCACGGCGTCGCGGATTCGCGCTCGACGGCGACTCCACCGATCCGCTCGCCGAGCCGCAGCGCCTGGTCGAGGCGATGCACCAGATCGCACCGACCTTGCATCTGCGCGACGATGACATCGAGGCCGTGCTCACGCAGGCCCGGCTGGAGCGCTACGGCGTCGGCGAGATCGTGCTGCCCAGCGGCGTCGTGCCCGACGAAGTGCGCGTCGTCTTGTCGGGCCGTGCGGCGCTCGCCCTCGAGGTGGAAGGCGGGCGGGTCGAGTTCGCCGCCGCCGAGAAGGGCGATCTCATCGGGCAGACCGCTCTCACCCGCGAGCGGACGCAGGCCGTGACCGTCGCGGGCGAGATCCTCACCGTGGTGGTGCTGCCTCTCGACACGATCGACGCCCTCATCCGCACACGACCCCGCCTGGCGGCCGAGATCGGCGAGTCGCTCGAACTCAAGCGCACGCTCGCCGCCTCCCGGCTCGCTGAGCTGGGGATCGCGCGCGGGGTGATCACCGGGCGCTGAACGGCGTCAGGTGCGTCGACGCCACCGCAGACGCGTGATGAGCACGCCGAGCAGGCACAGCGCCCCGCCGAGGAACATCAGCGGCGTCGGCACCTCGCCGAGGATCGCCCACGACATCAGGATCGCGATCGCCGGCACCACGTAGGTGGTCGCCGAGGTCTGACCCGCGGTGCTGCGCTGCAGCACGTAGGCCCAGGTGGTGAAGGCGATCGCGGTGGGGAAGATGCCGAGGTAGACGACCCACAGTGTCGCATCCAGAGGTGCCGTTTCGAGCGAGCCGATGAGGTTGCCGATCCAGGGCAGCAGCGCGATGGTGCCGACACCCGCTCCGAGCCAGGTGAGGGTGGTCGGGTCGACGCCCGAGGTGAGCAGGCGCTTCTGCACGAGCGTGCACCCGGCGTACATGACCGCGGCGAGGAGGGCGAGGAGCAGACCCGTGATGTCGGGGCCGGCGCTGGTGGACGAGTTCATGCCGATGAGCACGACGCCGAGGAACGCGATGGGTGCGCCGATCACGAGCGGCTTCGGGAACCCCTCGCGCAGGAAGAGTCCGCTGAAGACGACGACCATGAGGGGCGCGAGGTTCACGACCATCGCCGCGGTGCCGGCGTCGAGCGTGAGCTCGGCACTGTTGAGGGCGAGGTTGTAGACGCAGAACCAGCCGACGCCCCACACCGCGATCAGCAGCCAGTGGCGGCGTTCCGGGATGCGGACGCCGTGCCGCACGGCGATGATCGTCAGCACGACGGTGCCGACGGCCATCCGCAGCAGGGCCAGTGCGCCGGGGTCGTAGTGCGGGCCCGCACCGCGGATGCCGATGAAGGCCGAAGCCCACAGCACGACGGTGACGAGCGCTGCGACGAGCACGAGCGCGCCCTGTTTCTTCGGCGCATCGGTGCTGGTGGTCGCGCTGGTGCGCGTGTGGATTCCGGGGTCCCCGGATGCGGCTTCTGCCATCTTTCGATCCTGGCAGGGGCGTCCGACATCGGGCGAGCCGTCGAAGCGACATCCGCCGTTGCATTTCGGACGATCCGAGACGGTGGCCCATGAGGGGTGATTCACGAGACCTTCCCGACAGGTTCACCTTTCTCTCCCGAGTGGAGAAAAAGTTCCGTTCGATTACGTTCCTTATCCGTGGAGATTGTGGCGTCATATGAACACGGAAATCCGCACTTCACAGGAAAAGTCCAGCGTCAAGTAGGCCATTCGGGGGACAGACAAGACTCACAGCTGACGGATAGAGTCCCGAGCGAGTACCGCCGCAAGCCCACGGTCGAAGCGTGACGGTCCTGTTTCGAGGTCGTGGTCTGCGTGCATTCCGACGTGCGTGTGCGCGCACGCGCCGTGACTCGTTCTGGGGCTCCATCGCAGTCGTGATCTTCACGCGGTCCGATCCCAATCGTGTCCCCCTGGAGAAGAGTCCTGCGATGAAGACCAGATCTCACCGTCGGCGCCTGCGTTTCGCACCGGCGCGGCGGCTCCCGTTCGCGTTCGCCGCCATGCTGATGACGACCGTCGTCGCGGTCGGTCTCTTCCAGCCGCTCGAAGCGTCAGCGGCGACCGCCGCATCGGCCGCGCGGACGCAGGTGTCCGCGCCGGCGGGTCTCTTCACCCCGTCGACGGATGCCGCCGGTGTGGTCACGCAGTTCACCGATGGGGGTCCGGCTGTCCAGGAGGCGGCGAGGCAGGCGCTGCTCAAGGGCGGGCAGAGCATCGAGAGCTTCATCACCACGGGGCAGCACGAGGCGATCGCACAGGACTACCGCCTCATCGCGCTGCGACTGAGCCTCGCGGGCGGGCGCGCCGTCCGGCAGCAGGCGGAGGCCGTACTGACGGCGAACAATCCGGACCAGCTTCGTGCCTTCGTCACAGAAGGGTGGAAGGACGCCTGGGAGGTCGACGACCGCTCGGCGGCGTTCGTGCTCGCAGACACCGGAACGCCGACGGTGCAGCGCGAGGCGAACAAGGCTCTGGACTCGGATGACTCGAGCGCCGTGTCGCAGTTCCTGCTGATCGGTCAGTACGACGCGAAGATCATCGACGACCGCGCGGCGGCCTACGTGCTCGCCTCCACGGGATCGCCGAGTGTGATCGCCGCCGCGGAGGCCGCACTCGATGCGACGCTCCCGGACGGGTCCGAAGACGCACAGGCCGTGGCGGATTTCCTGCGTTACGGGCAGTTCGTCGCCGGGGCGCGCGACGCCGAGGCGGCGACCATCGCCCAGCTGACGAACCAGGTGATCGCGGCGAACATGGTCGCTCAGGAAGAGCGTCGCAACGCCGACAACGCCTCCGCGCAGGCGGTCCTCGCGGCCAAGCTCGCGAAGGAGGCCACGCAGCGCGCCGCCCAGCAGGCCGCCGCCGCGCAGGGCAACGCCGAACAGGCCAGCGCCGCCGCGAGCAGGGCAGCCGGTCTCGCCCGTCAAGCCGCCGACGCGGCAGATCTCGCCGTGCAGGCGGCTGCGGCAGCGCACCAGGCGATGAACGCGTCGATGAGCGCGGCGGGAACAGCCGCATCCGCGGCTGCGCGCGCCAACCGGGCGGCGGCGAACGCTGATGGTGCGGCGGCGAATGCGGCGGGCCAGGAGGGCATGGCGGCTGCGGCACGGGCAGAGGCGGAGAAGGCGCGCGACGCCGCAGACAAGGCGGCGAAGGCCAAGCGTGCAGCGGCCGAGGCGGAGACGGCGACGAATGCGGCGAACCGCGCTGCGCAGGCTGCGGGCGCCGCGGCCGGCTACTCGGGCGAGGCGGCCGGATATGCGATGGAAGCCTCTCAGGCGTCGGGAGTGTCATCGGCCGCTGCCGCGCAGGCGCGGGCTGCTGCGGCCAAGGCGAACGCGGCCAAGAACCGCGCGGCATCCGCCACGGCGCGGACGGACCGCCTTGCCGCCGAGACCTCGGCTGTCGCTCAGCAGGCCCGTGATGCGGCCGGGCGTGCGGCCGACAACGCCAACGCCGCGGCGATCGAGGCAGACACGGCCGCGGCCCAGGCCGGTGTTGCGCAGGGGGCTGCTGCTCGGGCGACCGCTTCTTCGGCGAAGGCGGCGGCCGCTGCTGAGGCCGCGACGAAGGACGTCGAGCTGGCGAAGACCATCTTCGACCTGGCGCGGAAGGCCGATGCGGAGCGTCTGGCCGCAGAAGAGGAATTCGGGCTGGCGCAGGCGGAGATCGCCGCAGCAGAGGAAGCCGAGGAGAAGGAGCTCAAGGACGAGGCCAAGAAGGAGGGCGCAGCCGCCGTTGCGGAGAGCAGCGCGTTCCTGAAGAAGATCACCGCTCCGGATGCGAACCTGCAGGAGCTGCTGCCAGAAGCGCGCTCGGCCATGCTCGCCCTGATCACGTCGGGAACCCCGTGGATTGCCGCTGCGGCCGAGCAGGCTGTCGTCGGCAATGACGAGGCCGTCGTCGAGTTCTTCAAGAACGGGTACGGCGTCGCGCTCGAGCAGGATCAGTGGGACGAGGCGAAGGCCCTGCTGTATGACGGTGACAACACGATGCTGCAGGACGAGGCCTATGACGTCCTCGAGAACGGCGAGGAGTACGTCGCGGCGTTCCTCAACGAGCGGCTTCCTGAGATCCGCGACCTCGAGAACCGCCAGATCGCATTCGTGCTCGCCACCGAGGGGGGACCGGCCATGCAGCGCGCGGCGAACCTCGCGCTCGATGCCGACGACCCCGCGGTCCTCGCCAAGTTCATCGCGGAAGGACAGTACGACGCGCTCGAGGTCGACCAGCGGGCGGCAGCCTTCGCGCTCAGCACGTCGGGCGGCCCCGAGGTGCAGGCGGCCGCGAACATCGCGCTCGAAGGTTCCCAGACGGCGCTGAAGAGGTTCCTCGAGCAGGGCCAGTACGAAGCTGCCAAGCGCGACAACGACACCGCGGCTCACGTGGCGCAGATGCAGAGCATGTTGCACCTGGCCGACCAGCAGGCCGCGGCCGCGCGGGAGGCGGCTGCGCTCGCGGAGAAGGCGGCGGCGACCGCGCGGCAGGCGGCGGCCGAGGCCCAGGCCAGCGCCGACCTGGCCCGGAAGTATGCGCAGGAGGCGCAGGGATGGGCTGCGCAGGCGGCCACGTCGGCCAACCAGGCGACTGCTTCGGAGAACGAAGCGCGCCAGTCGTCGCAGCGAGCGCATCAGGCGCTGACGGCCGCGACCGCCGATGCGAAGAAGGCCAACGGGTTCGCGGCGCAGGCGACGTCGTCGGCGCAGTCTGCCAGCGCGGCGGCGTCGCGGGCCAACGATGCCGCGAGCCGTGCGGCCACCTCGGCGACGAACGCCGGACTGGACGCGGAAGCCGCGGTGAAGGCGGCGACGGAGGCTCGCGAGATCGCGGCATCGAAGCAACGCGCGGAAGATGGGGCCGACAACTACCCGCCGCCTGCCGGCAAAGAAGGGGAGCTCACCCAGGCGCAGATCGATGCCGCGTACGCGCTCGGTGGAGACGCAGAGGTACAGCGGCTGAAGGACGCCCACGCGTTGACACAGCCTGATGCCCTGCTGAACTTCATCATCCAGGAGGGCGGCAAGGTTCTCCTCGACCTCATCGGTGTGACGGACATCATGGACTGCGTCACCAAGGGCGACATCGGTGCGTGCTTCATGACGCTTATCGGGTTCGCGCCCTGGGGCAAGCTTGCCAAGCTCGTCGAGTCGATCCCGCTGATCATGAAGCTCGCCGACAAGGTTGTGGGCTTCGTCAACAAGGTCGGCGACGCGTTCAGCCTTCTCAAGAAGAACAAGACCAAGACCGACGACCTCGCCGCTCAGGCCTGTGGGGGGAACACCTTCGGAAGGTCGTCTGTCTCTGCGCAGTCGGGGATTCGTCCGGCGGGCAGCAACGTGTGCGAACTGCCAGGTCTGACCAACCCTCCGGGGGCGACTGTTCAAGTGAAGGGCAGTCGAGCGGAATATGCAGCCGGGATCAAGCCGGGGAGTTCCAAGGAGATCTTCGACAAGAAGGAGTACGAGAGCATGTTCGGCGAGTACGGTCTTGAGATCAAACGGACTCGCATCGCTGATAAGGCGACTTCCACCTACATCATGGAAGTGAAGAACGTGAACAAGCTGTACTACAGCAGCCAGATCCAGGACATGATCGAACTGGCGCAATACACGGGGAGATCAGAGTTCGTCCTCGTTGTCCGCCCGAACACGCACCTGTCCGCTCCCCTTGTCGATGCTCTCTGTAAGGACGTCCCCAAGTTCAGTTTTGTTGTCAAGTATCTGCCGAACGAGGTCCTGGGTGAGCTCAGCGAGAACAAGGTGCCTGGCATCTGTCCTTGATACTCGTCCATCACCACTCTCGGCGCCCAAGGGGAAAGAATGTCTTACGATCTCGAGGTTTACGGTCGAACCGCTGTATCGAGCGAAGATGCTGCGCTAATCGTTGCTTCCGTCGACGGGCTGAGCCCTCGTCTCGACCCGATAACCGGTGGGTTGCTGTCGGCCGAGTATCAGAGCTCGGGTGAGTATTGCTTCACTTTCGAGGGCCCACTGAGGGTTGACGAGTCAGACCTTCCCGACGTTCGATTCGTCGCGCCGCTGCCCGACACCCTCTATCGGATCTCCGTGGAGGGAAGCCGACCGGAGAGCGTTTCGTATGCCGTGACGTTCGCTCAGGAACTCGCAAGACGATCTGATGGGCAGGCGATCGATCCACAGAATGAGGAGCCCCAGTCCCAGCCCCAGCGACGCGCCGCACGGTCGACGCAGAAGCTGCATCTTCACCTGAGTTGGTTCCGCCCCAATGACGGTGGAAAGGAGTTGGCATCCGACTACCTCGCCACGGCGAGAGAGGAGTTTCCTCCCGCCGTGCCGACGCGGTTCGGGACGCACGAGCCCCTGCAGGGCAGCCTTGCCGACAACGGAGTGAACGATGCCGAGTTCGGCCAGATGTACAGAGACAAGTGCCTGGCGAAAGAGCTCCTTTTCAAGGGAAAGAGCTTGCGCTGGGGGAGGATCACGGCGTGGTCTCAAAGTTTCTACCTGAGGTACCAACAGCTGTGGGTCACTTTCGATCTTGCCGCGCTCCAACGCATGGGAAGGACTGATGACGTCGAGCGATTCCTCGTCGCGGTCGCAGAAAGGACAGGTAGCTACTTCGCATTTGCAGAGGTCAATGCAACTCCACTCAAGACCGCCAGCTCACCGCACCACGTAGGCGCATGGAGTGGTCTCCCCGAACGTCCTCAATGGCTGACCTGGTACTCCGGCGGATACGAAGACATGGTTCTCCCACACCTCACGGCGGGTGTCACGACGAGGCATGCGCGCGGAATATCGCATCGATGGACGGACGAACCAAGCTCCGGTGAAGAGCTAGACGTCATCGTCGGGCGCGACACATGGCTGCCTAGCGACCTGCTTGCTCCCGCTGATCCGCAGAACCATCGCAAAGTGCTCGGCCCTGCCGCCACCATGCCCACGCAATTGAATGCGCTATGACCAGCGAGTCACCGAGGCTCTCGCCTCGTTCCCGAGCGACAAGGTCGCACCATCTTCGCCCGAACGTCGTACCGGCTCGCAGAGCCGGCTCCCAGGTCTCTTGAAAGGTATTGCATGTTCTCGTTGAAGTCTCGCCGTCGCGCGCGCATCGGCGCGGTCGGCATTTCCGCCGTGTTGGTGTCGGCGTTGCTCGTGTCGGTTCCTGTGTCGTCGGCGGTGGCGGATGATGCTCCGGGGTTCCTGGTGGAGTCGGGGGCGTATCCGGATGGGGCGTCGGTGGGGGCGGCGAATGGGATCGTTCTGAAGGACGGCAACGGCGGGTTGCGGGTGGTGACGTGTCCGGTCCCGGTTCCGGTCGCGGCCGGGCTGATCGAGGTGGAGTTCGAGAACGCGGGCAAGAAGGCGAAGGTGTGTTTCGAGACGGTGTTCCGTCCGGCGGTGTTGAATCTGGAGATCGCGGCGTCGTTCGGTGTGAAGGCCGGTAAGCAGCCGATGGATGTCACGTATTCGGTCGCGGGTGGTCCGGAGACGGCGATCCCGGTTCCGGCGGGTGGGCGTCGCACGGTCGACCAGAATCAGACGGGGCAGTCGACGGTCGTGGCGATCGAGGTTGATGCGGTGTCGACGGATGTGCCGGCGACGACGGCCACGCATCCGCGGACGGCTGTCACGAAGATCCGCACGGGTCTGGGCTCGTGCACGGGCACGTTGGTGGACCGGTCGTGGGTGCTGACGGCGGCGAGCTGTTTCGCGGCCGATCCGGCGACGTTGGTCGCGGGTGTTCCGGCCGCTCCGGCGCGGGTGCTGTTCGGTCCGGATGTCGCGAATGACAAGGTCGTGAGTGGTACCGGAGATCTGGGTGTGAAGGTCACGCACGTGGAGCCGGCGGGCAACGGTCAGGACGCGGTCCTGGCGAAGCTCGAGACCCTCGTCGACGACATCGTGCCGATGCCGATCGCGACATCGGCACCTGCTGCGGGTCAAGACGTGGCGTTCACAGGCTTCGGCCGCACGAACAACGTCTGGGTTCCCCTCGCCAGCCGCACGAACACCTACCCGGTCACGGCGGTCAACTCGGCCACGCTGACGGCCGCAGCGTCCGGCGCTTCGCTCTGCCTCGGCGATGGCGGCGCCCCCGGCGTCCGCAGCGTCGATGGAACCGACACGCTCGTCGCTGTCGCATCGCAGTCGACGCAGACCGGTTGCTACGGCTCCGGCCTCCCCGCAGGCACCGCTTCGACCATCGCGACACGCGGCGACATCATCGCCGGATGGGTGGCCGCCACGGTTCAGAAGGGGCTCGACACGACCCCGGTCGCCGCTGCGGATCAGACGCTCGCACAGCAGATCGTGGCCACTGGCCGCGTGAGCGGAACCGAGGCGCTTGCCCAGATCCAGGCGTATGCCGACGGCTTCAAGCGCGGCCACTTGATCGGCGGACAGATTCGCGACTGCACGATCGACCCCGTCATCCTCTCCGCACTGAAGAAGGTCGTCGTGGATCAGAACTTCACGATCACGATCTCGTCCCTCAACGAGTACTGCACCACGGCGACTCCGTCGGCCACGAGCTACCACGCGAAGAACAATGGCGGTCACGCCGTCGACATCAGCGTCGTGAACGGCGTCGCGGCGACCGGCAACACTGCGCAAGACCAGGCTCTGGCGACCGCCATGTTCACCGCGCTGCCGGCGCCGGCGGGCATCGGTCAGGTCGCGTGCCGCCCGGCGCTCACGGTTCCGAACGGCTGGGCGCAGACCGAAGAGGACTGCACGCACAACCACTTCGAGTACCACGGCGTGCCGCTCACACAGGCCAAGCCCTCGTTCGATCTGAACAGCGATGGCAAGGCCGACGTGATCGGCATCACCTCTTCTAATGTGCTCTACATCTACCACGGCAACGGCAGCGGTGGATGGACGACCCAGACTTCCGTCAGCGCAGGGTGGGCTTCGGCCAAGACCCTCATCCACGGCGACTACAACGGGGACGGCAAGGGCGACATGATGGTCGTCAACACCGACGGCACGCTCTGGTACTACCAGGGTGATGGTGCGCTGGGCTTCCCGACGAAGGCGCTGGCTGCCCGCGGATGGGATGCGAAGGGCCTGATCACGGGTGGCATCGACTTCAATGGAGACAAGAAGGCCGACCTCGTCGCCCGTGAGTCCGACGGCCACCTCTACGCCTACCCCGGCAACGGGAACGGAACCTTCGGCGCCAAGATGAAGATCGGCCATGACTGGGGTGGGATCTCTCGGGTCCTCGCCGGCGACTGGACCGGTGACGGCAAGGGCGACATCCTCGCCACGACGACGACCGGGGACCTTCGCATCTACCCTGGCAACAACGTGACGCTCACCGGTGGTCCGCAGGTCGGCAATGGCTGGAACAACATCACGGCCATCACCGGCGGCGTCGACTACGGCGCGGATGGCAAGGCCGACCTCTTCGGCCGGGTTGGTGACGGCGGTCTGTATCTGTATCCCGGGCTCGGCATCTCCGGGTTCGGCGCCTCAACCCGTGTCGGCAACGGGTGGACCTCGCTCCGGCTGTTCAGCTGAGCCCCGTCTCGCGCACTCACATTCCTTGAAAGGCATTGCATGTTTTCGTTGAATTCTCCCCGTCGGGGCCGCATCACGGCTGTGGGGGTGGCGGCGGCGTTGGTGTCGGCGTTGCTCGTGTCGGTCCCCGTGAGTTCTGCGGTGGCGGACGACGCTGCCGGGTATCTCGTGGAGTCCGGGGCGTATCCGGATGGGGCGTCGGTGGGTGCGGCCGCGGGCATCGTTCTGAAGGACGGCAACGGTGGTCTGCGTGTCGTCACGTGCGCGGCGGGGACCGGGCAGGTCGAGGTGGAGTATCAGAAGGCCGGCAAGAAGGCGAAGGTGTGCTTCGAGGCCGTGTTCCGTCCGGCGGTGCTGAATCTGGAGATCGCGGCATCGTTCGGGGTCAAGGCCGGCGCGCAGCCGATGGATGTCACGTACTCGGTCGCGGGTGGTCCGGAGACGGCGATCCCGGTTCCGGCGGGTGGGCGTCGCACGGTCGACCAGAATCAGACGGGGCAGTCGACGGTCGTGGCGATCGAGGTTGATGCGGTGTCGACGGATGTGCCGGCGACGACGGCCACGCATCCGCGGACGGCTGTCACGAAGATCCGCACGGGTCTGGGCTCGTGCACGGGCACGTTGGTGGACCGGTCGTGGGTGCTGACGGCGGCGAGCTGTTTCGCGGCCGATCCGGCGACGCTTGTCGCGGGTGTTCCGGCCGCTCCGGCGCGGGCGTTGTTCGGCCCGGATGTCGCGAACGACAAGATCGCGAGCGGCACCGGAGATCTGGGTGTGAAGGTCACGCACGTGGAGCCGGCGGGCAACGGTCAGGACGTGGTGCTGGCGAAGCTGGAGGCACCTGTCGATGACATCACCCCGATGCCGGTCGCGACGGCCGCTCCGGTCGCAGGCCAGGACATCGCGTTCACGGGCTTCGGCCGCACGAACAACGTCTGGGTCCCGCTCACCTCTCGGACGAACACCTACCCGGTCACGTCCCTCAACACGGCCACAGTGACCACCGCAGCCTCCGGTGCTTCGCTCTGTCTCGGTGACGGCGGCGCCCCCGGCGTCCGCGACATCAACGGCACGAAGACACTCGTCGCTGTCGCGTCGCAGGCATCACAGGCTGGCTGCTACGGCTCCGGCATCCCCGCCGGAACCGGGGCGGTCACGGCGACCCGCGGCGATGTCATCGCACCCTGGGTCACCGCGACGATCGAGAACGGCCGGAAGCTCGCCGGAATCAGCGCCGGTCAGGTGCTGGAGATCGAGAGCATCGCTCAGGCCGGTGCCTGCGTGACGACCAAGGACCGGAACACCGGTGTGGGCAACGTCGTCGTCGGCGTGGGCTGCACCGAGGTCTGGCAGCAGCGCCGTTGGGAGCTGGTGGAGGTCACCCCGACCGTCTTCGCCCTTCGCAACTATGTGAACCGCGACAAGTGCATCGCGGCCGATGCAGCGGGTACCGGCGTCGTGCAGGCCGTGTGCGCCACGACCGACAAGAAGCAGCAGTGGACCTTCCGGGAGCAGCGCGCCGGCGCCGTGAGCATCGTCAACGCCGCGTCGGGAAATGTCCTCTCCGCACCGTCGGCGACGACGCTCTCGCTGCGGGCGGACACCGGGGCGAACGCCGATCGGTGGAAGTACCGCAACGTCACCAAGATGCGCTACGACGTCGCGACCATCGGAAGCTACGTCTCGCTGCGGACCGCTGTCGGCGGGAAGTCCCTGGTCGCTGGCGCTGCTTCGGCGCAGGCGACGGTGAACGATGTCGTCGCGACCTCCCCGCTGGCCACCCGCGCGGCATCGACTTTCCGGGTCGTCGCGGGGCTGGCAGATGCCCAGTGCTACAGCTTCGAGTCGATCACGGTCCCTGGTCAGTACATCTACATGAACATGGGCGGCCTCGTCACCTTGACGCCGCCTGCGGTTCCGTACCGCGCGACGTGGTGCGCGGAGGATGCCGCGTTCGGTCAGGGCATCACATTCTCGACGGCGACGGACTCGTGGCGCGTGATGCGCAGCCACTCGAACGGCCTCGTCTACGGCGGAGCGTCCTGGTACGCCGGGATCCCGATCGCCGACGACTCGCAGAACTTCGTCCCCGACACCGCATGGACGATCGGCGAGGCCTGGGCTCCGCCGACGCTAGCCGCTGCGCAGGTGCTGGAGCTCGAGAGCGTCGCACAGGGCGGCAAGTGCTTGACGGCGAAGGAGCGCAGCGCTGTCGCTGGTGCCGTCATCGGTGCCGTCGGCTGCTCCGAGGTCTGGCAGGTGCGTCAGTGGGAGCTGATCGAGTCGGGTGCTGGAGCCTTCGCGCTGCGCAACACCGTCACGCGATCATTGTGTCTCGGCAGCGCTGACGCGGCCGGCAGCGCTGTCGTGCAGGCTTCGTGCGATCTGACCGATGCCAAGCAGCGGTGGTCGTTCACCACGCTTCCCTCCGGGGCGGTCTCGATCGTGAACGCCGGGTCCGGCAAGGCACTCGCCGCGCCGACAGCGAGCACGGTGGCGCTCGCTGCGCCCGTGGCCGCGTCGCCGCAGCAGCAGTGGCGCTATCGCAATGCGACCAAGATGCAGTACGACATCGCCCCGGTGGGCAGCCTCATCTCGCTCCGCACCGCCGAGACCGGGAAGTCCCTCTCCGCGACCGTGGGCGGCGCGCAGGCCACGATCCCGATGGTCACCGAGGCATCGACGTCGAATGCACGGAAGGACGCGACGTTCCGGGTGGTCCAAGGCCTCGCGAACCCGCAGTGCTACAGCTTCGAGTCGCTCTCGGCGCCGGGGCAGTACCTGTACATGAACATCGGGGGCAATGTCATCCTGAGTGCTCCCACCGTTCCGTACCGGGCGACGTGGTGCGCCGAGGACGCCGCGTTCGGGAAGGGACTCACCTTCAGCATCTCGGGCGACTCCTGGCGCGTGATGCGCAGCTACAAGAACGGCCTCGTCTACGGCGGAGCCTCGTGGTGGGCGGGCATTCCGAACGCGGATGACACGCAGAACTACATCCCCGATGTCGCATGGACGATCGGCGCGCCCTGGGCGACAGTGCCTTAACGGGAACACCTCGTCGAGCCCCCGCCGAGCCACCGACCTCATCACCTCTAGAAAGGCCCTCAATGCTCCCCTCGAAGTCTCGCCGCCGTGCGCGCATCGGCGCGGTCGGTATCGCGTCCGCGTTGGTGTCGGCGTTGCTCGTGTCGGTTCCTGTGTCGTCGGCGGTGGCGGATGATGCTCCGGGGTTCCTGGTGGAGTCGGGGGCGTATCCGGATGGGGCGTCGGTGGGGGCGGCGAATGGGATCGTTCTGAAGGACGGCAACGGCGGGTTGCGGGTGGTGACGTGTCCGGTCCCGGTTCCGGTCGCGGCCGGGCTGATCGAGGTGGAGTTCGAGAACGCGGGCAAGAAGGCGAAGGTGTGTTTCGAGACGGTGTTCCGTCCGGCGGTGTTGAATCTGGAGATCGCGGCGTCGTTCGGTGTGAAGGCCGGTAAGCAGCCGATGGATGTCACGTATTCGGTCGCGGGTGGTCCGGAGACGGCGATCCCGGTTCCGGCGGGTGGGCGTCGCACGGTCGACCAGAATCAGACGGGGCAGTCGACGGTCGTGGCGATCGAGGTTGATGCGGTGTCGACGGATGTGCCGGCGACGACGGCCACGCATCCGCGGACGGCTGTCACGAAGATCCGCACGGGTCTGGGCTCGTGCACGGGCACGTTGGTGGACCGGTCGTGGGTGCTGACGGCGGCGAGCTGTTTCGCGGCCGATCCGGCGACGCTTGTCGCGGGTGTTCCGGCCGCTCCGGCGCGGGCGTTGTTCGGCCCGGATGTCGCGAACGACAAGATCGCGAGCGGCACCGGAGATCTGGGTGTGAAGGTCACGCACGTGGAGCCGGCGGGCAACGGTCAGGACGTGGTGCTGGCGAAGCTGGAGGCACCTGTCGATGACATCACCCCGATGCCGGTCGCGACGGCCGCTCCGGTCGCAGGCCAGGACATCGCGTTCACGGGCTTCGGCCGCACGAACAACGTCTGGGTCCCGCTCACCTCTCGGACGAACACCTACCCGGTCACGTCCCTCAACACGGCCACAGTGACCACCGCAGCCTCCGGTGCTTCGCTCTGTCTCGGTGACGGCGGCGCCCCCGGCGTCCGCGACATCAACGGCACGAAGACACTCGTCGCTGTCGCGTCGCAGGCATCACAGGCTGGCTGCTACGGCTCCGGCATCCCCGCCGGAACCGGGGCGGTCACGGCGACCCGCGGCGATGTCATCGCACCCTGGGTCACCGCGACGATCGAGAACGGCCGGAAGCTCGCCGGAATCAGCGCCGGTCAGGTGCTGGAGATCGAGAGCATCGCTCAGGCGGGCGCGTGCATGTCGACCAAGAACGCAGCGTCGAACTCTTCAGCGGGACCTGTGGTGATTCCGTCGAGCTGCACGCTCATCGGCCAGATGCGTCGGTGGGAGCTCGTAGAGGTCACTCCGACCGTCTTCGCCCTGCGCAACTACGTCGACCGCGCGATGTGTGCCGCGAGTTCGGATGCCGCAGGCAGCGCCCTCGTGCAGGCCGCCTGCGCGCCCGCCGATCCGAAGCAGCAGTGGACGTTCCGCGAGCAGGCCGCCGGCACGGTGAGTGTCGTGAACATCGCGTCCGGCAAGGTTCTCGCAGCGCCCGCGACGACGGCCATCACGCTGAAGACGGATTCCGGCGCGAACGTCGATCGATGGAAGTACACGAACGTCGCGAAGATGCGTTACGACGCTGCCACCGTGGGAAGCTACGTATCGTTGCGCACGGCCGTCGGAGGCAAGTCCCTCACCGCGACCACCACCGCCCAGGCGAACGTCAAGGATGTCGTCGCGACGTCACCTCTCGCGTTGCGCCAGGAATCGACATTCCGGGTCGTGAAGGGTCTGATCGATCCGCAGTGCGTCAGCTTCGAGTCGATCGCCTCGCCGGGCAAGTTCCTGAACATCTCCACGACGGCAGACGGAAACATTGTGCTGGTCGCGCCTTCTCCCACCAGTACGCGCAACGCGACCTGGTGTGCGCAGGATGCGGCGCACGGAGTCGGCTTCTCGTTCCCCGCGGCTCGCGATTCCTGGCGGATGCTGCGTTCACACAAGAACGGTCTCGTCTACGGCGGCGCCAGCTTCAATGCGGGCGTGCCCAACGGCGATGATCAGGCCGGCTACGTTCCCGATACCGCGTGGGTCATCGGCGAGCCCTGGGCCGCGCCCACGTTCGCAGGAGGTCAGGTCTTCGAGATCGAGAGCATCGGCCAACCAGGCACATGCTTCTCGACGAAGAGCGCGGCGTCGAGTCCGAACGCCGGGGCTGTCCTGGCTCCCGTGGGCTGCACCCTGAACCCCCAGATGCGTCGTTGGGAACTGATCGAGGTCTCACCGACCGTCTTCGGCCTGCGCAATTACGCGCATCACCCCATGTGCGCCGCGAGTTCGGATGCTGCGGGCAGCGGGGTCGTGCAGGCTGCGTGTGCTACGACTGACACCCGTCAGCAGTGGACATTCGCCGACCAGCCCTCGGGCGGAGTGAGCATCGTCAACGTCGCCTCCGGCAAGGTGCTCACAGCGCCGACCTCGACGACTCTCACCTTGAGGGCCGCCACGGGCGCGAGCGTCGAACGATGGACGTACAAGAACGTCACCAAGATGCGTTCCGACGTCGCGACGATCGGCAGTTACGTTTCGCTGCGCACCGTCGTCGGTGGGAAGTCCTTGACGGCCGTGCCTGCCGCGGCGCAAGCATCCGTCGGCAACGTCACTGCCTCCTCACCGCTCGCTCAGCGTCAAGCAGCGACGTTCCGGGTAGTGCAGGGGCTGGTGGATCCACAGTGCTACAGCTTCGAGTCGGTCGCATCTCCCGGGAAGTACTTGAACATCTCCACGACGACGGATGGCTACATCGTCTTGGCCACGCCTTCTGCGACCAGCAGCCGTAACGCGACCTGGTGCGCAGAGGACGCGGAATTCGGCGTGGGACTCTCTTTCCCGGCCGCCCGTGATCCGTGGCGCAAGCTTCGCATGCACCAGAACGGTCTCGTCTATGGTGGTGCGACGTTCAGTGCGGGAGTGCCGAACGGCGACGACGCCGCCAACTACATCCCTGACACCGCATGGGTCTTCGGCGAGCCTTGGGTGACCGCACCGTAGGAGGCTCCTCGGACGGCGTGCCTCTGCTCTCTTCGTAGGCCCTGTCGCTCTCCGCGGGGGGAGTGACAGGGCCTGCGATCGGAGCGTGTGGAGCGCTTCCGGCAGGACGAGACAGACGAGTCGAAAGGCGGGATAGGTGTCATACGACCTCGAGGTGTACGGGAAGGTCTCGTTGACGGCGAGGGACCTGGCAAAAGTGGTTTCGTCACTGCGCGGGCTGAAGGCTAAGGTCGATCGGCGATCGCAGACGATCTCGTCGATCGTCGATAAGCGCACCCGCGAGATGGCGTTCGAGCTCGACGGCCCCGATCGTGTGGAGCCGGAGGATATCCCGGCGGAGTGGACCGAGGTCGCGGATGCGACGGTGCTCTACAGCATCCACGTGTCGTACGACGTCACGTCGGGAGCGGGGTTCTCGTTCAGCCTCGACGGGACGAAGCTGGCGACGGCGTCGGCCTTCGCCGCACGGTTGGCGGAGCGCGTCGACGGCACGGTGATCGACCCGCAGACCTACGAGCCGCAGCCGGAACCGCAGCCGGAACCGCAGCCGCAGCGCCCCCGCTTCCTGCATCTGCGCTGGTACCGACTGCTCGATGACACACACGATAAGGATCTCGCCGCGATTTACCTCCGCACGGCGCGCGAGTTCTTCAGACCAGGGGTGCCGTCGCGATTCGGCACGCACGAACCGTTTCAGGGGAGGTTTCCCCGCGACGACGATGCGACGTTTGACGCGATGTACCGCGCAAACTGCTACCTCGGCGATCTCATCCTCGCGGGCAAGCCGATCGAGCACGGGACCATCGACGGCTGGACGAACGACCTGGAGCGCCGAACTCAATCGATCCGACTGAAGTTCGAGCTCGATCGGCTCGAGAAGCTCAAAGCTCTTGACGCCATCGAGCCGTTCTTCGTCGCACTCGCCGAACGGACCGGGGCCTTCTTCGCGTTCGCCGAGGTCAATACGAATCGGTACGGAACCGCCCACCCGCTCATGGACGTCAAGCTCGAAGACCCGTGGAGCGGATTGCCGACTGCGCCGCAATGGATGACCTGGTTCGAGCCGGAATACGCCGAGATGGTCGCTCCGCATCTCGATCCCATCCGCACGAAGGCCAACGGCCAGGGGACTCTGCACCGCTGGACGGAGCACCCGGCCGAGGCGGAGGAGCTCCTTCGGTTGAGCGGCGATCCGTGGATCCCCGCCGGCTTCCGAGGGGTGCTCGATCCCGCAGGCGACGGGCGGTGCGCCGAGGCGGCCGCGGTCATGCCGGCGTCTCTGAGGTATCCCGCCCCCGAATCACCGCAAGCCCTGCGCATCGAGGCGCACTACGCGCGGGGGCGAGAGATCGAGGCCAACGCACGGAACCGAGCCGCCGAGGGGCGGCGATGACGCTCGAAGGGGGAGAGGTCGGCCCGACGTCGACCGCGAGGGGCTTCCTCTGGGCGACGGAAGGTCCGTGGGTGTACGTCGGACACGGCGAGCAGGGGCGCGAGAAGTGGATTCCATCGTCGTTCTACATAACGGCCGAGCTGGATGACGCGTGTGTGCGGACGCTCCGCGGGTGGAAGATGCGTTCTTACGAAGGACTGATGAACGAGTTCGGAGCTGCGCTCCAGTTCTTCGACGGATTCGGGGAGAACTGGTCGGCGCTGAGCGACTGCCTCCGATCTCTGGACGAGTGGCTGCCGGCCAAGGCCTACGTGCTCGTCGTCGAGCGCGCGGAAGAGGTTCTCGTCGACGATCCCCTTGATGTCGAAGCGTTCTTGCGCACGCTCCATTCGGCCGGAGAATCCTGGTCTGCAGCCGTGGACAGCCCCGAGATCTATGCGCGTCCGCCCATCCCGTTCCACGTGCTGCTGAACGTCAGCGATGCGCACCCGGAGGGCATCGACCGATTCGTCCGCACTGCCGCCGAGGCGCGAACCCACATCGCCTTGCGTGTGGGCCGTCGATGATGGGGCGAAACATGCAATCCCTGGTGCTTCCACCCGGGTGACTTCTGTGCCCGCGCCGGCGAAGAGTGGGGAATCGACCACCCTGCGTGCATCCAGACGGATATGCTCCTGTGCCATGACGGAGCACAAGAACCAGCGGCAGCATCAGCCCGAACTTCACGGAGGGGTGCTGAGCGGCGGTGGCAGCCCGGCGCTGTGGGGTGCGCTGATCGGACTCATCGTGTTCGTCTTCGTCGGTGTCCCGATCAGCGCGGCGGTGCGCTTCGCGACCCATCCGATGTCCCAGCAGCTGTTCGGAGGCCGACTGTCGGAGGCGACCGTCGGCGGCTATACGGCGTTCTGGTGGATCGTCGCGATCATGCTCCTCGCCCTTCCCTTCCTCGTGGGGTGGGGTGTCGCGAAACTCTCGGCGCGAACCCTCACGATCATCGGCGCGATCGCCGTCGCGTTCTTCGTGGTCATCCTGATCCTCGGCCAGCTGTACGTGTTCTGACCGCCCCCGACGCTCCCCCGAAAGGCGCACCGAAGCCCTCCCGATAGGATGGGACCGCCCGAAGAGGGCCAGCTCATCGGCCGGTGCAAACCCGGCGAAAGCCAGGGGGTTACCCATGCCAGGAATCGTTATCGTCGGCGTGCAGTGGGGCGACGAAGGAAAGGGCAAGGCCACCGATCTTCTCGGTGAGCGCACCGACTGGGTGGTGAAGTTCAACGGCGGCAACAACGCCGGGCACACCGTCGTCGTCGGCGATGAGAAGTACGCGCTGCACCTGCTGCCCTCCGGCATCCTGTCTCCGGGCGTGACGCCCGTGATCGGCAACGGCGTCGTGGTCGACCTCGAGGTGCTGTTCTTCGAGCTCGAGGCGCTCGCCGCCCGCGGCATCGATGTCTCGCGCCTCAAGGTCAGCGCCAACGCGCACATCATCACGCAGTACCACCGCACGCTCGACAAGGTCACCGAGCGCTTCCTCGGCAAGCGCATGATCGGCACGACCGGGCGCGGCATCGGCCCGGCGTACGCCGACAAGATCAATCGCGTGGGCATCCGTGTGCAGGACCTGTTCGACGAGAACATCCTGCGCCAGAAGGTCGAGGGCGCCCTCGACCAGAAGAACCATCTTCTGGTGAAGATCTTCAACCGCCGTGCGATCACCGCAGACGAGGTCGTCGAAGACCTGCTGTCGTACGCCGAGCGACTGCGGCCCATGGTGGCCGACACCGGCTACCTGATCGCCCAGGCCCTGGACCGCGGCGAGGTCGTCGTGTTCGAGGGCGGCCAGGCGACGATGCTCGACATCGACCACGGCACCTACCCGTTCGTGACCTCGTCTTCGGCGACGGCCGGAGGCGCGGCGACGGGTGCGGGCGTCGGGCCTGGTGCGCTCGACCGCATCGTCGGTATCGTCAAGGCCTACACGACTCGCGTCGGCTCGGGTCCGTTCCCGACCGAGCTCTTCGACGAGCAGGGCGAGTGGCTGCGCAAGCAGGGCTTCGAGTTCGGCACCACCACCGGCCGTCCGCGCCGGGTGGGCTGGTACGACGCTCCCATCACGCGCTACGCGACGCGCATCAACGGCATCACCGACCTGGTGCTCACCAAGCTCGACATCCTCACGGGTCTCGAGCAGATCCCGGTGTGCGTCGCCTACGACGTCGATGGCGAACGCTTCGACGAGGTGCCGGTCAACCAGACCGACTTCCACCACGCGAAGCCGATCCTGGAGTACTTCCCCGGCTGGAACGAGGACATCTCGGTCGCGCGCACCTTCGAGGACCTGCCGCAGAACGCGCAGGACTATGTGCTGGCGCTCGAGAAGATGAGCAACACGCGCATCTCGGTGATCGGCGTCGGCCCGGAGCGCGACCAGGTCATCGTCCGCCACGGTCTGCTCGACTGACCCGCGCCCGTGACGCGCTTCTGGCTGGGCGGCTACGGTGCCGCGATGGACGGCTCGGCCGACGGCATCGGCCTGCTCGCGGGGGATGAGGGCCGCGAGGCCTCGACTCTCGCCTACCGCGGTGCCGTGGTCGAGACGCCGTCGCCGTCGTGGCTGGCGCAGCATCCGACCCTCGATGTCGTCTACGCGGCACTCGAGGGCGACTCCGCGGTGCAGTCCTTCTCACGCGCAGGGGAGGCCGCCCTTGCGCCGCTGGGTGCGCCCGCGCCGGTCGGCCAGTACGTCTGCCACGTCGCGGTGGCGCCGAACGGTTCGGCCCTGATCGCCAGCTGCTACGGCGACGGTCGCGTGGTGCGGTTCGACCTGGATGCGGAAGGCCGTATCGTGCCTCCGAAGCCGGATGCCGCGGCGGCGCTCCGCGCAGCACTGTTCGGTGACGCCGACCCGGATGCTGCCGCTGCGACTCCGCCCGGCGACGGCGTCGCCGCGATCGACCCGTACGGGGTGGGCGGCGACCGCGTCTCCCACGCGCACGCTGCCGTCTTCCTGCCCGACGGACGCGTCGCCACGACCGACCTCGGCTTCGACCTCGTGCGGTTCTGGCGGCAGAGCGGCAGTGGGCTCGTGCTCGACCACGAGGTCGTGCTCCCGCTCGGCACCGGACCGCGGCACATGGTCCTGCACCCCAGCGGACACCTCCATGTGGTCACCGAGTACTCCTGTGAGGTCTTCACCCTCGCGCGCGCGGCAGACGGCACCTGGAGTGTCGTGTCGGTGACCCTGACGAGCCCGATCGCCGAGGTGGGGACGGACTTCCCGGCAGAACTCGCACGTACGCGCGACGGACAGTTCCTCTACACGGCTCTGCGCGGCAGCAACACCATCGCCGCGCTGCGGGTGCGGGGTGGCGGCGAGTCTCTGGAATCCGTGGCGCTCGCCGATTCCGGTGTCGACTGGCCGCGGCATCATCTGGTCCACGAGGGCAAGATGCTCGTCGCGGGGCAGCGCTCCGACACGATCACGCTGATCGACCTCGACGAGCGCACGGGCGCGCCCCTCGGTATCCGTCACGAGGCGCAGGTTCCGACCCCGACGCACTTCCTGCCGGTGCGCTGACCTCGGCGTGATTCATTCGCTCGCGGTGAGCAGCAGCGCCGCGTTGTGGCCGCCGAAGCCGAACGAGGTCGACAGCACGGTGCGGACCGGATGCGGTCGTTCCCTGTCGCGTACGAAGTCCCAGTCGTCGGCACACGGATGCGACAGATTCATCGTCGGGGGCAGCACCTGATCGCGGAGCGTCATCGCGATGATGACGGCCTCGACGACGCCGGCCGCACCGAGCAGATGTCCGGTCGTCGACTTGGTCGCGGTGAGGGGAACGGACGATGCTCTCCGGCCGAGCGCCTGCGTGAGCGCGACCAGCTCGGCCTCATCGCCCAGGACGGTGCCCGTGCCGTGCGTGTTCACGTGGTCGATCTCGGCGGCGTCGACATCGGCGTCCGCGAGGCAGGCGTTGATCGCCCTCGTCGCCCCCGCGGCGGCAGGGTCGGGCGCGGTGGCGTGATGTGCGTCGCTGGTCGCGCCGAATCCGGCGATCGTCGCGAGGGGCCGAATGCCGCGCTCCCGTGCGGCATCGGCGGATTCCACCAGTACGGCGGCCGCGCCCTGAGCCATGACGAAGCCCGTGCGGGCGCGGTCGAAGGGGCGTGAGGCCGACGAGGGGTCGTCGCCGAAGCCCGTCGCGACCGAGCGGAGGTTCGCGTGCGCGGCGAGGTGCAGCGGGTTGAGGCAATCCTCCATCCCGACGACCAGCACGGTGTCGGCGTAGCCGTGGCGGATCCGTCGAAGGGCTTCCCCGATCGCGACCGCTCCACTCGCGCAGGCCGCGGCGACCGCGTGGGTCTGACCGAGGAATGCGTACCGTCTGCTGAGCACGCCGGCGATCGCATCCGCCGTTCCGTAGGCGGTGAGCCCTGGCGGCACCCGGCGAGGTCCGTGCTCGCGCAGTGCATTCGCCGCGTGGACTGTCGCCGCCACGGGCCCGGATCCTGTGGCGACGATCACCTGCGCGACATCCGTCTGCCACGGCTGCCCCTGGACGCCCGCGTCGGCGAGTGCTTCATCGGCGGCGGTGATCGCCCACAGCTGCATCGGGGTGAGGTGCCGGGCGAGCGATGCCGCCAGATCGACCGGGGTGGTGAAGCCGTGCACCACTCCGCCGACCTGCACAGGGCCTGAGCCGGAGATCTCCGGAGGGAGGCGGGTGATGCCGCTTCGTCCCGCGCGCACAGACGCCCATGACGCCGATACCGTCAGTCCGCTCGGTGTGACCGCGCCGACACCGGTGATGACCACGGATCGCCTGCCGTTCATGTTCGCTCCTTCCCGAGCGCCACGAGATCCGCGACGGCGGCGCGACGGATCTTCCCACCGACGGTCCGCGGAAACTCCGGCAGTGCGTACCAGCGGCGCGGAACGGATGCCGGGGCGAGATGCTGTTTCGCCCACCGACGCAGCTCCGCGGCGGGTGGGGCGACGCCTTCGGTGACCAGCGCGATACGCGTGCCGAGACGCTCGTCGCTCTCGGTGATCGCGCAACAGGTGCTGAGGCCCGGCATCCCTTCGAACGCGCGGTCGACCTCGTCGAGCGCGACGGTGTGTCCGCCCGTGGTGACGACGTCGCCTCTTCGGCCGACGAACGTGAAGTCCCGGCCGAGCAGTCGCCCTTGATCGTGCACGCTCGCCCAGCCGTCAGCGTCCGTCAACGATGTCGTGCTCGTCTTCGGCAGGTAGTCGGTCGAGCAGGAGGGCGAGCGCACCCAGAGACTGCCGAGCTCGCCGGGAGCCAGGTCGTCGCCGTCATCGCCACGGACGCGGGCCTCGACCTGCGGGTAGAGCCGGATGGCTTCGTCGCCGGCGCGATCGTCGCCGATGAAGCCGAGTTCGCCGGTGCCGAAGTAGCCGATGCTCCGGGCATGGGGGAGCGCCTCGGCGACGTCGGCTCGCGTCGATGCGGAGAGCGCCGCCCCTCCCGTGACGATGAGCTCGATGCCGTCGTACCGTCCCGGATGGCGGAGGGCTGCGTCGACGAGTGTCGTCACCGCCGCGGGGATCGTGACGAGGCGCGTGATGCGCTCGTCGTGCACGCGGGAGGTGAGCCACAGCTCGTCCAGGCCGTCGGCGACGTGCAGCTGACCACCCGTGGCGAGTACCTCGAACAGTGTGTACAGGGTCAGGCTGTACGACATCGGGCCGGGCGCGAAAGTCGCGACGCCATCGTGCGCGCCCAAGTGCTCGCGGGACACCTCGATGTTCGCCGCGTACTGCGCTCGCGTCTTGAGGAACGCCTTCGGCGCGCCCGTCGTACCGGATGACGTCAGCAGCAGGAACGGGGTGTCGTCGGCGGGAACCTCCGGCTCCGCGGCATTCGGGGTGGTGGGGGCGAGGTCGGCGAGTCGGAGGACCGGTCCGCGCCATCCGCTCGCTCGAAGTGCCGTTTTGAGCGCAGGAGCATCCGTGATGAGGGCCGTCGCTCCGGTGGCGGCGATCAGTCGCATCTGTAGAGCGGTCGGCCATCGTTCATCGATGACGGTGAGAATGCGCGGGCCGGCCTCTACCGCGACGGAGATGCGTGCGATGTCGACGGCGGTGGACAAGCAGATGGCGACGATCGGTGGCAGGGCCGAGGGGAGATGCGGATGATCCGTGGTCGCGGCCATCATGAGCTGGCTCTCGAGAGTCGCTGAGATTCGACGGGACTCGGCGTGGAGTTCGCCGTACGTCAGGTGGGCATCGCGGCCGACGATCGCCCAGCGGTCGGGGTCGTCGGCCGCGATACGGTGCAGCGTCGGGGTGAGAGACGTGACGACTCCTGGGGTGGGTTTGCGCGGAAAGGGTGGTGTCCCTATTCTAATGAACACCGTTCAGGTGAACGGTGTTCAGGAGGATTCATGACCACGTCCCGCGCCACCGACACGAGCGCCTCGCTCGGCCGCATCGCGGTCTTCGCCGCACTGATCGTCGTGCTCGGCACGGTGATCGTGCCCCTTCCGAGCGGTGTGCCGATCACGGCGCAGACCCTGGGGGTCATGCTCGCCGGACTCGTGCTGGGGCCGCGTCTCGCGCCACTCGCCGTGGTCCTGGTGCTCGCGCTCGCCGCGGTCGGACTTCCGGTTCTCGCGGGTGGTCGTGGCGGCCTCGGCGTGTTCGTCGGACCGAGTGCCGGGTACCTCGTCGGCTGGATCGCCGGAGTCGTGGTGATCGGGCTCCTCATGCGCACGGGACGCTTCACGTGGTGGCGTTCCGCGACTGCCGCGTTCGTCGGCGGGGTGCTCGTCGTCTACGCATTCGGCATCCCTGTGCAGGCGCTCGTGACCGGCGTGCCGCTCGGACCCACCGCGCTGTCGAGTCTCGCCTTCCTGCCGGGAGACCTGATCAAGGTGGTGGCCGCGACGCTGGTTGCGGTCGCGCTCCGGCGGGCCTACCCGCGTGCGTTCACCGACGGCCGGCGGGTGCGGACGGTTTCTGCGGTCTAGGAATCCGCGCAAGCTCGAGTGACGAACGGTGGATACGCCACCGTCACGAGCGGGGTGTCGGTCGCGGGTTCGCCGAATGACTCGACCATCACGACGGTCACCGACCTGCTCGGACGCACCGTGAGTTACACGGATGTGTGGGGCACGGTGACTACGCCCACATACGACCCGGCTTCCGGGCGTGTGATGCAGATCTCGACGACTCCGGCCGGTGGTGCAGCGTCGGTGACGGCGTACACGTATGACGCCGACGGCAAGGTGAAGACGGTTACCGTCGACGGGCAGCAGCTCGCGTCGGTGACGTATGACGCGTTGCAGCGGCTGCAGCAGATCACGTATCCGGACGGTTCGGCGCTGAACAGTGTGGGTCGGGATGTGGCGGAGCGCGTGATCGGTCAGGAGTGGCTGGTCGGCGGGCAGGTCGTGTCGGATGCTGTGGTGCGGTCGCAGTCGGGGCGTGTGGTGAAGCAGCAGTCGTCGATGGGGTCGACGTCGTATTCGTCGACGTACGGGTATGACACGGCTGGGCGTTTGGTGTCGGCGACCATTCCGGGGCATGAGTTCACGTATGGGTTCGGGTCGTCGGGTGGGTGTGGTCCGAATGCGGCGGCGGGGATGTCGGGGAACCGGACGGGTCTGACGGATGTGTGGACGGCGCCGGGCCAGGCGGCCGTGACCACGACGACGACGTCCTGTTACGACTGGGCGGATCGGTTGTTGTCGTCGTCGGTGACGGGGGCGGTCCCGGGTGCGACGACGGTGATGGATGGTCTGGCGGCGTCGGAGATTGTGTACGACGTGCGGGGGAACACGGTTCGTCTGGGCGATATGCAGTTCTCCTACGACGCGGCCAACCGGCACATCGGGACGACGTATGACGATGGCACGACGGTGCGGATTATGCGCGACGCGTCCGGACGCATCGCCACACGCACCATTGACCCGACTGGTGATGCCCCCGCGGTGACGACGAGCTACTTGTTTGCGGCGGGTGGTGATGCGGCGTGGGGTCAGAAGTCCGGTGCGGAGTTGACCCGGAGTGTCGGGTTGCCGGGCGGGGTGTCGTGGACGAACCAGGCCGGGGTGGTGACGTGGTCGTTCCCCGGGTTGGGTGGACACGGTCTCGTGACCCGCACCGGGGTGACGACGAGTGCGTTGTTGTTGTGGGATCCGTTTGGTCAGCCGGTGGACCCGGTGACGTTCGCGATCGGCACCACTGCGTCGGATGACTCCGGGCAGGTGGCGGGGAACACGCTGTGGCATCAGGGGGCGTTGAAGCCCGCGGAATCGGCAGGGTCGGCTCTGGTGGTGGAGATGGGCGTGCGGTTGTATGTCCCCGCCCTCGGGAGGTTCCTGCAAGTCGACCCCATCGAAGGCGGTGGAGCGAACGACTACTCCTGGCCTACGGATCCCATCAACGGACACGACCTCACCGGCAAGAAATGGTCCATCGCTCCACTAGTCGACGGTGGCTCGACAGCCGCGAAACGGTCAGGGACCAAGCCTCTAACGTGGCTAGGAGGAGGCGGATTGCCGTTTAGTAAGTCACGCCCCAAGGCAAGTGGCACGCCCACGCTCATCTCGCAGCTCGCCGCGCTGCCCGCCGCACCGTCACAGCCAACCCGCACCGGGCCCAAGCAGCAACCTCTCTGGCAATGGATGCCCGAAAACGGTGGAACTGCAGACCTCACTGTCTCAGCCTGCGCCGGTGCCTGTCTCAACCTCTCAATTGGTCACGACGGTACGGGCCGAGTCGGACTTGGTTTCGGCCTGAAGGCGGGAGTATCGGTCTCAGCGGGAGCATCGACTGAGTCTGAAGGGGGGCTCTATTTGGGAGGAAGCTGCACTGCGGTCATGGGACCGGTGGGTGGCTACATCTCAGGCGGAATCCAAGAGAACGGGCCACTAGGATATGGGGGTGGCGGCGTCTCGGTGGGCGCAGCTCTCGGATGCAGCGCAGACGTCGGATGGGGATGGTGAACTTGAACTTCGTTCATGCTGGCACGATTCTCCCGAATTTGATCTTTGGGTTGATGGCCGTCGTTTTAGGGATGCTTACCATTCGCTATCGTCGGCGGCTCAACGACGCGGTCTACAAGAACCAAAAAGCGATGTTCGGTCAGCGTGCCGCTCAGGCCTCGGCGGGCCGCCAGACGCCGTTTATGATGGGGGTCGTCGGCGCCGGAATCATACTCGTGGGTCTCGTCATGCTAGCTTTTGCGATGACGGGTATTGTTCAAAACTTTCTTTGATGGATTTCTTTCGCGTCATCGATGGCTGAGTATGTGAAGACCGTGGCGGCGGGATCCGTCAGCGAGTTCCTGCGGGCGGCGGAGGGGATGTTCACTAAGGTTCGCCAGCGAATTGAGAGCGTCCACCCCGAACTACTCAGGAACCCCCACTATCGGGAACTGCTCGGTTCGTACGGGCGACCGTTGCCGTGAACGTAGCTCGGCGTAGATCCCGGAGCGATCCCCCAGCAGATCCGTCGACGTCACCTCAGCGGAACCGGTGACGTTCGACCGGGGTAGCCTGCAACGCTCAGATTGGAGTGAGTGAGGCATCGGGTTGGTGGCGCCTGCGGGCTACTGCTGCTGTGCACGGTGGATCACGCCGTGTGTGATTCCACGGATGATGATGAAGGCCATCAAGGCGGCGGCGATGAGGAAGGCCTCGCCCAGAATGCTGGACCACATCGTGGCGCGGGCGGGGCCTCCGCCGCCGATCCAAACAACGAACCACACTCTATGACCTGCCCCAGGCGTTCCCCGCCACGCCGCCGGGAACAACTCACCCGTGACTCGGCGTTGCTCATGAGCGAGACTGGGCCACGTAACCGGCTCACGGAGAGGTGCGACGCATGAACGCTGCGGAGAAGACCGACGAGTATGACCTGATCGTGTTGGGCGGTGGTCCGGTGGGCGAGAACGTCGCCGACCGAGCCGTGCAGGGCGGACTCACCGCGATCATCGTGGAGAGCGAGCTCGTCGGAGGCGAGTGCTCCTACTGGGCGTGCATGCCGTCGAAGGCGCTGCTGCGTTCGGCGCAGGCGCTCAGGGCAGCTCAGCACGTGGGTGGGTCTTCGCAGGCGGTGACCGGAAAGCTCGATGTGCGCGCCGTGTTCGACCGCCGCGACTCGTTCACCAGCAACTGGTCGGACGACGGTCAGGTCAAGTGGCTCGAGTCGGCCGGCATCGACCTGGCCCGCGGCCACGGCCGCATCACGGGCGAACGCGAGGTGACCGTGACCGATGCCGACGGCGCCGAGCGCGTGCTCACGGCCCGGCACGCTGTCGCGATCAGCACCGGATCGGATGCCGTCATCCCGCCCATCGACGGACTCCGCGGGGCCACCCCGTGGACCAGCCGCGAGGCGACGAGCGCAGAAGAGCTGCCCGAGAGCCTGGCCGTCATCGGCGGAGGCGTCGTGGCCGTCGAGATGGCGACTGCCTATGCCGCACTCGGCTCGAAGGTCACCGTGATCGCCCGCAGCGGCCTGCTCGGCGGGATGGAGCCCTTCGCGGGCGAGCGCGTCGCCGCAGGCCTCAAGGAACTCGGCGTCGACGTGCGCACCGGCACGGGCACCACATCCGTGCGCCGCGGCGCGGACGGCGTGACCATCACCCTCGACGGCGGCGAGGAGATCACCGCGACCGAGGTGCTGGCCGCGACGGGTCGCTCGCCCCGAAGCGGTGACATCGGCCTCGACGTCGTGGGCCTGGAACCCGGTCGCTGGATCGACGTCGACGACACGCTCCGCGTCCCCGGATCCGACTGGCTCTATGCGGTCGGCGACGTCAACGGTCGCGTGCTCCTCACCCATCAGGGCAAGTACCAGGCGCGCGCCGCCGGCGATGTGATCGTCGCCCGTGCCCAGGGCGAAGATGTGGACGACGCCCCGTGGGGTCGTCACGTCGCGACCGCCGACCAGGCCGCCGTTCCGCAGGTCACGTTCTCGATTCCCGAAGTCGGGTCCGTCGGGCTCACCGAGGCCCAGGCGACGAAGGCCGGCATCGCGGTGAAGGCCGTCGACTACGACCTGGGCTGGGTCGCCGGCGCGAGCCTCTACGAAGACGGCTTCGAAGGCCAGGCGCGACTCGTGGTCGACACCGACCGCGACATCGTGATCGGTGCGACGTTCGTCGGGCCCGAGGTGGCGGAACTGGTGCACGCGGCGACCGTGGCGGTCGTCGGAGAGGTGCCGATCGCCCGCCTCTGGCATGCGGTGCCGTCGTATCCCACGATCAGCGAGATCTGGCTGCGACTGCTGGAGGGGTACGGTCGCGACTCCGCCTGACCCGCGGAGGGAATCGATCCCGACATCGGGCCTGACCCGAATCCAGGGCAATCCGTTCTTCCGATCGCATCGAACAGGATCCGGATTGTTTCTCATATTGACGGCCGCGGCGCAACCCTCACCCCCGATGTCCGCACCGTCTTATACGCTCATACCCACATCCGAGGAGGCAGGACCATGAAGGCTGTACTCGCAGGAACCGTCATCGCCGAAGCTGACGAGAGCGATCTCGCCCGCATCGAGGGGAACTGGTACTTCCCGCCGGCGTCCATCACGCCCGGAGTTCTCGTCGAGAGCCCCACGCCCTACACCTGTCCGTGGAAGGGTGAGGCTCAGTACTACTCGGTGCAGATCGACGGCGAGCTCCACACCGACTACGCGTGGTCGTATCCGAACCCCTACCCCTCCGCCTTCGATCGGGTGGGCAAGGACTTCTCCGGGTTCGTCGCCTTCGATCCGCGCGTCGAGGTCGGCCCGTAGCCATCAGAAGAGCCCCGTAGCCATCTGAAGAGCAATACTCGTCCGCTCGCACATCGATCGACCGACTGGAGACCAGCCCATGATCGAGTTCCGCAACGTCACCAAGCGCTTCCCCGGCGGCGCCCTCGCCGTCAATGACTTCAGCCTCGTGCTGCCCTCGCGAAAGACCACGGTGTTCGTCGGCTCGTCCGGCTGCGGTAAGACCACTCTGCTCCGCATGATCAACCGCATGGTCGAGCCGACTTCCGGCGAGGTCGAGATCGACGGCGAGAGCGTGCTCCAGGGTGACCCGGTGGCCCTGCGTCGACGCATCGGCTACGTGATGCAGAACTCCGGCCTCATGCCGCACTTCACGGTCATCGACAACGTGGCCACGGTGCTGCGCCTGACCGGCGTGAAGAAGGCTGCCGCCCATAAGCGCGCACGGGAACTGCTCGACACGGTCGGCCTCGACCAGGCACTCGCCGAGCGGTACCCGAGCCAGTTGTCCGGCGGCCAGCAGCAGCGCGTCGGTGTGGCCCGCGGTCTTGCCGCCGACCCGAACATCCTGCTCATGGACGAGCCCTTCGGTGCGGTCGACCCCATCGTGCGGGCCGACCTGCAGCAGGAGACCCTGCGGCTGCAGCGCGAGCTCGACAAGACGGTCGTGTTCGTCACGCACGACATCGACGAGGCGTTCCTGCTCGGCGACCAGGTCGTCATCCTCGACAAGGGCGCGCGCATCGTTCAGGTGGGCAGCCCCAGCGAGATCATCGAGAACCCGGCAGACGACTTCGTCTCGGCGTTCATCGGCGCCGAACGCGGACGCCGTGCTCTGCACCTCAAGCAGACGCCGCACGGCACCGTGGTGGTCGACGGCGAGGGTCGCACCCAGGGGGCGATCATCGATGTTCCTGATGCCGTGACCGACGCGCTTCTGAGCGAGGAGAGCGCGACGAAGGGCGCTCCGTGAACTGGATCGGCGACAATCTCGGCCTCATCCTCGAGCTGACCGGGATCCACCTGCAGCAGAGCGCGATCGCCATCGTGCTCGGCTTCGTGCTGTCGCTGCCGCTGGGGTGGGTCGCATGGCGTTATCAGCTGGTGAAGGGGCCGGTCATCGTTCTCACCGGACTCCTCTACACGATCCCCTCGCTCGCGCTGCTGATCCTTCTCCCATCCGTCGCCGGATATCCCGCCCGCAGCCCCGTGAACCTCATCATCGGCCTCACGATCTACGCGGTCGCGATCCTGGTGCGCGCGGTATCCGACGGCCTCGACTCGGTCGACCCCGCCATCCGGCAATCCGCGACCGCGATGGGTTACGGCGGCTTCCGCCGGTTCTGGACCGTCGACTTCCCGCTCGCCGGTCCCGTCGTGCTCGCCGGTCTCCGCGTGGCAGCCGTCAGCACCATCTCCCTCGCCACGGTCGGCATCCTGGTCGGGGTGAACAACCTCGGTTACCTGTTCACCAACGGCCTGCAGCGTCGCATCCTCGCCGAGGTGTTCGCCGGCGTCATCGCGGTGGTCGTGATCGCGCTCGTGATCGACCTGCTGCTCCTTCTCCTGGGTCGCGCACTGATGCCGTGGACGCGCGCGGCGAAGACACCGTCGGCCGCACGACAGGCCGCCACCCTGAGGACCGCCGCATGAACGTGTTCACCGACGCCTTCGCCTGGCTCTTCTCCCCTGACCGCTGGGAGGGGCCGTACTCCCTGCCCATCCTGTTCGGCCAGCACATGTACTACACGCTGATCTCGGTGCTCATCGCCGGCATCATCGCGATTCCCCTGGGGTGGCTCATCGGTCACACCGGCAAAGGCCGTGAGATCGCGGTCGCGGTCTCCGGCGCGGCACGTGCCATCCCGTCTTTCGGTCTCATGGTGCTGCTCGTGCTGATCCTGGGCGTGCTCCGCGTTCCCGAGGCCGCGATCATCACGTTCGTGCTCCTCGCGATCCCCTCGCTCCTCGCCGGCGCCTACACCGGCCTCGAAGCCATCGACCGTCGCGTGCTCGACTCCGCGCGTTCGATGGGCATGACCGAGTGGCAGGTGTTCTGGAAGGTCGAGGTCCCGCTCGGTCTCCCGCTGCTCGTCGGCGGCATCCGCGCGGCGCTCTTGCAGGTGATCGCCACGGTCACGATCGCCGCATACGTGAACCTCGGCGGACTCGGCTGGCCGATCATCCAGGGCATTCCGCTGCGCAAGTTCGACCAGGTGCTCGGAGGGGCGATCCTCGTCGCGGTGCTCGCCCTGGTCGTCGACCTGATCTTCGCCCTGCTCCAGCACGCCGCCGTCCCCGCGGGGGTGCGCGCACCGACCACCACACGTCGCTCGCGCGCGGCCGCTGCCTCGCCGGCACCGGCCACCGCCTGACGCCTATCATCCGACTCATCCCACAGCCCTCACACCGTCCCACAGCACCAACCCCGTTGTCCCAGAGAAGAGGAAGTCCTCATGTTCACAGCACGTAAGTCACGACTCGCCCTTGCCGGTGGTGCCGCGCTCGCCGCGGTGCTCGTCCTCGGCGGCTGCGCGAACAGCAACCCGCTCGACGCCCCGAGCGAAGGCTCGAGCTCCGGCGGCGACACGATCGTCATCGGCTCGCAGGCGTATTACTCGAACGAGATCATCGCCGAGATCTACGCGCAGGCTCTCGAGGGTGCCGACATCAAGGTCGACCGCCAGTTCAACATCGGACAGCGCGACGCCTACATGCCCGATGTCGAGTCCGGCGCGATCGACCTGTTCCCGGAGTACACCGGCAACCTGCTCGAGTACCTCGACAAGGACGCGACCGCCACCAGCCCGGAAGACGTCTACGCCGCGCTGAAGGAGGCGCTGCCCAAGGGCCTGACCGCTCTCGACTACGCCGAGGCGTCTGACCAGGACACCTACACCGTGCTGAAGAGCTTCGCCGAGGAAAACGGTCTCACCACGATCGGCGACCTCTCGAAGGTCACGACCCCGGTGACGATCGGTGCCGCTCCGGAGTTCGAGCAGCGTCCGTACGGTCCGGCTGCGGCCAAGGAGGTCTACGGCGTCGATCTCGGCTTCTCGGCCACCGGCCCGACCACGCTCGAGTCCCTGCTGGCCGGTGAGATCCAGGTCGCCGACATCTACTCGGCAGACCCGGCCTTCCAGACCGAAGACATCGTCGCGCTCGAAGACCCGGAGAACATCATCCTGGCCTCGAACGTCGTGCCGATCGCATCGAGCGACGTCGCCGACGAGATCTCCGACGTGATCAACGCGGTCAGCAAGAAGCTCACCGCCGAGGAGCTGGTGGGGCTGAACGTGCAGAGCACGGTCGACCAGAAGTCGGCAGAGGACATCGCCAAGAAGTGGCTGGCAGACAACGACCTCAGCTGAGTCGTCACCACGCAGAAGCGCCCGGGCCCTTGAGGGTCCGGGCGCTTCTGCGTTGCGGGCGGGTCAGATCCGGGCGTCCTGCTTCGGGACGAGAACCTGTTTGATGATGATGAGGATCGACGCGGTCACCGGCACGGCGACCAGCGCCCCGAGCAGACCGAGCAGCGTGCCGCCGGCGAGAGCACCGATCACGACGAGAGAACCCGGCACCGAGACCGCCTTGTTCATGACGCGAGGGGTGATCACGTAGGCCTCGATCTGCATGTAGACGAGGTAGATCGCCGCGAAGATCAGGGCGGCGATCGGGTTGGTGAACAGCGCCAGGCAGGTGCCGAGGATCCAGAACAGCACCGAGCCGACCAGCGGGATCAACGTGATGCAGAAGGCGATGGCCGCCATCAGCGGGGGGAACGGCAACCCGAGGAAGAGGTAGAGCAGGAACGCGAGCGTCGCGTTGCAGAACGCGAGCACGACCATGCCCATCACGTAGCCGCCGACCGAGTCGGTGATCTGGTCGGTGATGTCGCCGGCACGAGCGCGGTCGCGGGCGGGGGCGAGACGCAGCAGACCCTGCTTCATCGACGGCAGCGACGCGAGGAAGTACAACGTCAGCACGAGCACGACGATGGCTCCGGAGATGCTGGTGGCGATCGAAGCGCCCACGGCCAGGGCGCCGCCGCCGATCGTCGCGAGGTTGCCGAAGTCGGTGAGGAAGGACTGCACCTGGGCGACCAGTTCTTGGAACTGGTCGCCGAACTGGGCTTCGAGGGTCGCGTAGATGTCGCTGTGTGTGAAGTCCTTGATCATGCCGGGCACGGACTGCACGAAGCTCACGATCTGATCGATCACGACGGGAACGATCATCCAGAGCACGAGGGCGAACACCACGATGAGTGCGAGGATCGTGATGACCACCGAGATCACACGCGAGAGGCCACGGCGTTCCAGGAACCGTACGGCGGGGTCGAGTCCGAGCGCACCGAACAGGGCGAGGGCGATGTAGATGAGCACGGTCGACAGGTTCGACAGCGCGAGGCCGATCACGATCGCCCCGAGTCCACCCAGCGTCACGAGGAAGCCGAACACGAACGGGCGGTCGATGCGCGTCCAGAACGAACGGCTCGGCGTCGTCGGCTCGATCACGACCGGGATCGGAGCGTCTGCGACGGCCGGCACGGATGCGGGTGCGGCCTTGCGACGGCCGGTCGCCGGCGCGGCGGGAGTCGCGGCGGATGCGTCGTCGTCGTGGGGCGCGGATTCCGGCGGCTCTTCGTTGCTCATGTGCTCACGATAGCGGTGCCATGGATCGAAACCAGGATGTCACGCGGCTCTAGAGTAGGGGCATGACCGCCGCCGAGGACCCGAAGGCCGAACTGCTCCGGCTTCGCGCCACCATCGACAACATCGACGCCGCACTGATCTTCATGCTGGCCGAGCGCTTCCGCGCGACTCAGCAGGTCGGGCATCTGAAAGCGGAGCATGAGATGCCGGCATCGGACCCGAATCGGGAGGAACAGCAGGTCGCCCGGCTGCGTGCTCTCGCCGAGGAAGCGCACCTCGACCCGGAGTTCGCGGAGAAGTGGTTCAACTTCGTGGTGGCAGAGGTCATCCGTCACCACACCGAAGCGGCCGAGAGCCGCTGAGGAGGAGGAGCCGGACGGGCGACGGTGTGTGCAGCACTCGCCCGTCCGGAGCTTTGTGAGATTCATTGACCAACTAAGTTCAATGAATAAACTTAGGGAGAGACTACGGATCGCGCCACGATCTGTCAACAGCTCGCGACGGGCGAGCGTCGGAACGGGAACACATGCTCAGCACGGATGACGGCCTCGACACCCAGGCGTCTGTTCGGCGTGCGAACCTGCGCCGGGCTCTGCAGCTGGTCTTCCGGAATCCGGGCACGCAGACGCGCGCGGGCATCGCGAGGTCGACCGGGCTGACCGCCGCTACCGCGTCATCGCTGGTCGCCGAACTCATCGAGAACCGGCTGATCGTCGAAGGGGAGCAGGCGGCGAGCACCGGTGGCAAACGGGCGACCACTCTGAGCGTCGATGCGGACCATCACCTGATCCTGGTGCTGGTGATCCAGCCCCTGCACGCCGACATCGCTCTCGTGGCGCTCGACGGCACCGAGGTCGACCTCCGTCGCGTGAGCTACACCGCCGAGAACCGCGACCGCACCCTCGACGAGGCGGTGTCGGCCGTGGCGGAGGAGTTCGGCGGACGGCTCCTGGCCGCCGGCGTGCAGCTGCCGGGCACGACCGATGGGCGATCGGTGCTCGAGAGCGTGCAGCTCAAGTGGCAGAACGTCCCCCTCGCCGACCGGTTCGAGCGTGTGCTGGGAGCGCCCGTGCTGCTGATCAACGACGTCGACGCCGAAGCCATCGCCGAGGCGGGTATGGAGGAGTCGCCGTCCGGCTACCGCCTCTTCATCCATCTCGGCGGCGGTGTCGGCGCGGCCGTCACGCTCGACGGCGAGCTGGCTCCCGGCCCCCGAGACCGCGCGGGTGAGATCGGACATGTGCAGGTCGTGTTCGGCGACGCCGCGCGCGCCTGCCGATGCGGGCAGCGCGGCTGCCTGGAATCGGCCGCCGCTCTCGGGGCGATGCTCGGCGACGACTTCTCCGACGCCATGGATGCCCCGGAGATCCGCGCGCTCGCGGCTCAGGCCGACGAGGAGCAACTCGATGAGGGGGCTCGCGCGCTGGCCAGAGCCGTCAAGCTCATCGGCGCGCTGCTCGACCCGATCGAGGTCGTCATCGGCGGCCCGGCAACCGAGCTCGGACCGCGCTTCCTCGATCGCGTGCGCCGTGAGACCGAGTACCCCGCCCGCGGCACGGCGCAGGTTCCGGTGCGCTACGCCGATCCTCGTGTGTCGCTCGCCGCCGGAGCCGCCCAGGCCGCACTGACGTCGGCGCTCGGCGTGCGCTGGAATCCCGAGCAGCTGCGCGCGGCATCGACGTCGCGCTCCTGACCGGCAGACGCACATCCGCCCGACGGGTGCTCCCATCGGGCGGATGTCGTCAAGCGGATGTCGACGCGCGGATGCGGAGGGCTACTTGACGCTGCCCGCCGTCAAGCCGCCGACGAGACGCTTCTCGATGAGCATGAACAGGATGACCACGGGCAGGATCGCGACGATCGAGACGCCGAACACGTACTGCCAGCTCGTCTCGTACTGACCGACGAACTTGGTCAGAGCGACCGACAACGGCTGGTTCTTGTCGGTCGACAGGATCACGAGCGATGCCGCGAACTCGTTCCAGCAGGCGACGAAGGTGAACACGATCGCCGTGACGATGCCCGGCCACACGAGCGGCAGGTTGATCTTGAACAGCACGGTGAAGCGCCCGGCGCCGTCGATCTGCGCGGCCTCGTCGACCTCCTTGGGGATGCCGGCGAAGAACGAGTGCATGATCCACACCGCGAACGACAGGTTGAAGGCCGCGTTGATGAAGATCATCGCGATCCAGGTGTCGCCGAGTCCGAGCACGGTGAACTGGCGGAACAGACCCGAGGTGAGCACGGCCGGCTGCAGCATCTGCGTGACGATGACCAGGAACAGGAACACCATGCGGCCGGGGAACTTGAAGCGCGCCGTGTAGTACGCCGCCGGAAGCGAGACCAGCAGGACCAGCAGCGTCGCGAACACGGCGATGACGATGGTCGAGATCAGGTTGTACGGCAGGGGCGTCTCGGGGGTGGACCACATCGAGATGTAGTTCTCCCAGTGCCACTCGATCGGGAGGTAGGTCGGATCGACCGACCGGATCTGCGACTTGGTCTTCACCGAGCCGAAGAACATGATCAGGTAGGGCAGCACGAAGATGGCGAGCACCAGGAGACCGGCGACGGTGCGCAGGATCACCCGGGGCAGCGTGACCTGGTCTTCGGTGTAGCGGCGCTTGCGGCCGGGTGTCGGCGGCGTGCGACGACCGCGGCCTCCGGCGGTGGTCACGAGCTCGGTCTCGGTCATGGTCATGATCAGACCTCCTTCATGGGCTTGACGATCTTCACGTACGCCGCGACGATCACGATGACGATGAGGAACGCGACCACCGACAGGGCACTCGCGACATCGACCTTCTTCTGCAGCTCGATGTATTTGAAGATCAGGGTCATGATCGTGTCGGCGCCGTAGCCGGGGATCGACCCGGTCATCACCTTCAGGATCGGCAGCGAGTTGAAGACGTTGATGATGTTGATGAGGATGGCCACGGCCAGAGCGCTGCGCAGCTGCGGCAGCACGATCGACCAGTAGGTGCGGGCAGGGCCGGCGCCGTCCATCTTCGCCGCCTCGATCGCGTCGGCCGGGACCGACTGGAGTCCGGCGAGGATCGTGTAGGTCGTGAAGGGGAGCGACACGAAGATCGCGATCACGATCGACCAGGTGAAGGCCGTCGCGGGGTTCTTCGTCCAGCCGTAGCCCACCGCGTCATCGGAGAGCCCGATGTCGTAGAGGAACTTGTTGAAGATGCCGAAGTACGGCTCGAGGCTGTAGTAGAACACCATGGTCGTCATCACGACGGATGCGGCCCACGGCACGATCACGGCCATGCGCACGAGCTGGCGCCCGGGGAAGGCCTTGTTCAGGATCTGCGCCAGACCGAGCGAGATCACGACCGTGAGGGTCACGACCGCGACCACCCACACGATCGTGCGGAAGAAGATCGGCCAGAACTCGGTGAACGTGAAGACCGTGACGAAGTTGTCGAAGCCCACGGACCCCTTGTCGAGGCCCGACAGGGAGATGTCACGCGTCGAGTTGAAGAACATCACCCCGGCGGGGAACAGCACGACGCCGATGATGAGCAGCAGCGCCGGTGCGATCCACGGCAGCGCTTGGAGAAGATCCTTTCCGCCCGGCCTGCCACGCGTGGCATCCGGGGTCTTCGGAGTGCGGGGGCGGCTCTTCGCCGCCCCCGCGAGGTTCGAGGACTCTGTCTTCTGGCTCATTCGGGTACCCGAACCTCTCCGATCAGCGGGCTCAGCCCGCGTCGACCTGTGCCTGGATCTCGGTCAGCACGTCCTGTGCCGGCTTCGACTGGATCTGACCGAACAGCGACTTGAACGCACCGTCGGCAGCGGACCACTTCGGGTTCGTCGACGGGTAGAACTGCGCGTCGGGCAGCACGTCGAGGAACGGCTTGAGGGCCTCTTCGCCGGAGAGCTGCTCGGCGCCGGACTTGGTGACCGGCAGGAAGCCCTCGGCCTGCACCCACGGCACGTAGACGTCGGCGGAGTAGTAGTAGTCGAAGAACTTGGTGATCGCCTCCTGCTTGTCACCATCGTTCTGGAACGCCATCAGCTGGTCCATGACGCCGAGGGTGAAGGGCGAGCCGTCCTTCGTCGGGATCGGAACGATGGAGTAGTCCAGGTCCGGGTTGTTCTCCTTGATCTGGCCGACCGTCGGCGGGAGGCCGACCTGCATGCCGATCTTGCCCTGGATGAAGATGTCCATCAGGGGGGAGCGCTGCGTGGAACCCGGGTCGGCCTGCGTCGCACCGGCGTCGATCATCTTCTTGATCTGCTCGGCACCGGGGAGGTTCTCCGGGGTGTCGATCGTGATCTCGGAGGCATCGCCGAACGATCCGCCGCCGCCCCACAGCCACACGGCCGCTTCCGCCTGTGCCTCTTCCGATCCGAGCGGCATGCCGTAGCCGGCGACACCGCCGCCGAGTGCCGACACCTTGGTGGCGGCATCCAGCAGCTCATCCCAGTTGGTCGGCGCCTCGACGCCGGCCTGGTCGAGCAGCGCGTTGTTGACGAACAGGGCGCGCGCCGAGGCGATCATCGGCAGCGCGTAGGCGGTCCCGTCGACCTCGGCGTTCTTGAGGAACGACTCCTGGAAGTCGGAGTAGGTGTCGTCGGAGACGACGTCCTTCGTCGGGTAGAGCAGCTCATCGCCGACGAAGCCCGCGAAGGGTCCGCCGTTGTAGATGTCCGGTGCCTCGCCGGCCTGGATCTTGGTGGAGACGACCTTCTCGAGGTTGTCCCACGACTGCACCTCGAGCTTGACCTTGATGTCGGGGTTGGCCTTCTCGAACCCGTCGATCACCGTCTCCCAGTTGGCCTTGGTGCCGTCGGAGTAGCTGGGGACGAGGAGGTCGAGGGTGGTCGAGCCGTCCCCGCCTCCGCTGTCGCCGGACGAACCGCCGAACCCGCACGAAGCGAGCGAGAGCGTGGCGACGGCCGCAATGGCGGCGGCGCCGAACCGCAGTGACTTCTTCATGTGTATTGCATTCCTCACTGTGATGTCCGAACCCTCGGCGGCAGGGCCGCTTCGGGAGGGGGTGTGGTGCACAGTCGCAAGCACATCACGCGACAGTGCGTGGGTGATCGTTTCGCCATGAGGCAGCCGCGATCGTTCAAGCCGGGGCTCGGGGCTCTCGACTTCGGCCGGGGTCGACGTCGAGGGTGGAACTCGTCTGATTATTTGTCAGGAGAACAAACAAATCAAGGTAAAGCTGTTGGTGTTGTGATTCGACGCCATACTATGATCGAATTAGTCTTCAAACGATCACAAGTCTGCAACTTATCGCCAGAAAGGCACCTCGATGTCCGAATCGCTGCCCGGCGCACACATGCGCGAAGAACTCAATTCCCAGCCGGAGATGTGGGCGCGGGCGGCCGATCTGAAGGCCGAGCAGGCACTGCTCCCCGCATCGGGAGCCCGCATCGCCGTCGTCGGATGCGGTACGTCGTGGTTCATGGCGCAGTCGTACGCCGCGTTGCGCGAGTCCGCCGGTCAGGGTGAGACCGACGCCTACGCGGCGTCCGAGGCCTTCCTCGATCGCGGATACGACGCCGTCGTCGCCCTCACCCGTTCCGGGACCACGAGCGAGGTGCTCGAGCTCGTCGACCGCATCAAGGGGCGCATCCCGACCATCGGAGTGATCGGCGATCCGGATTCGCCGCTCGTCTCGCTCGCCGACGAGGCGGTGCTGCTCCCGTTCGCCGATGAGCAGTCGGTCGTGCAGACGCGATTCGCGACCACCGCGCTGGCGCTCTTCCGGGCGTCGCTCGGCGAAGACCTCTCCGGCGCCATCACCGATGCCGAGGCCGTGCTCGCCGAGGGCGGCGACGACGAGCTGCGCGACGCGGAGCAGTACACGTTCCTCGGTCGCGGATGGACGATCGGCCTCGCCCACGAGGCCGCGCTGAAGCTGCGCGAGTCCTCGCAGTCGTGGACCGAGGCGTACCCCTCGATGGACTACCGGCACGGTCCGATCGCGATCGCGGCCCCTGGCCGCGTCACCTGGCAGTTCGGCGAGGCTCCCGAGGGACTCGCTGCGCAGGTCGAGGCCACCGGCGCCCGCTTCGAGCAGCGGTCGATCGACCCGCTCGCCGACCTCGTGCGCCTGCACCGCACCGCGCTCGACCGCGCCGTCGCCCGCGGCCTCGACCCCGACCAGCCCCGCAACCTCACGCGATCCGTCATCCTGGATGCATGACGCAACCCGCCGCCGGAGCTGACCATGACCCGAGCTGACGGGACGGATGCCGTTCCCGACGTCGAGCGAGACGCGACCGGTGAGAAGCTCGCCGCCGTGCGCACGCTCGGCGTCGGTGCCCCCGTGCTGGCGTTCGACGTGGGCGGCACCGACATCAAGTCGGCCCTGTTCGACGCCGACGGCACCGCCCTCGGACTGCGCCGCACGCCCACGCCGATCGCCGAGGGCGACCGCACGCAGGTGCTGCTCGAGCGTCTCGAGGTGCTGGCCGAGGAGCTCCGCGCCGCGCACCCCTCTGTCGTGCCGCAGGCGGTGGGACTCGTCGTGCCCGGGATCGTCGATGCGGATGCCGGCTTGGGCGTCTTCGCGAGCAACCTCGGCTGGCACGACTCGCCCTTGCGCGACCTCGCCGCTGAACGCCTCGGGCTGCCCGTGGCCTTCGACCACGATGTCCGTGCCGCCAGCTGGGCGGAACGCCGACTCGGTGGCGCGCGCGACTACGCCGATTCGGTGGTGCTCGTG
The DNA here is from genome assembly GCF_039729145.1 of Microbacterium sp. SY138. Classification (NCBI taxonomy): domain Bacteria; kingdom Bacillati; phylum Actinomycetota; class Actinomycetes; order Micrococcales; family Microbacteriaceae; genus Microbacterium; species Microbacterium sp. SY138. The sequence continues at coordinate 146,437 of NZ_CP155793.1, forward strand.
ATCGGCACGGGGATCGCCGGTGCGCTGCTGGTCGGGGGCGTCCCGTACACCGCCGGCGGTTACGCGGGTGAGATCGGGCACTCCCCGATCGCGGACGGGCCGATCTGCGCGTGCGGCGCACGCGGTTGCCTCGAAGCCGTCGCCTCGGCCGGTGCCATCGCCCGGCGGTATCGCGAGGCGACCGGGATCGCTCCGGACGGAGCGAAGGACGTGATCGCCCGCGCGGCGGCCGGCGACGAGGTGGCCGGGGACATCTGGAATTCCGCGCTCGACGCGCTCACGATGTCTCTGGCTCAGCTCACCGCCGTCGTGGCGCCGGAAGCAGTGGTCATCGGCGGCGGACTCTCCCGCGCCGGCGGCGCCCTGTTCGATGAGCTGCGCACGCGCCTGGCCGCCCGGCTCAGCTTCCATCGCATCCCGGCGCTGGTCCCCGCCGAGCTCTCCGGCAACGCAGGGCTGCTGGGCGCCGCTCTCCGCGCACGGGAGCTCACATGATCCTCACCGTCACTCCGAACCCCGCCCTCGACCTCACCTGGCGCGTCAATCGGCTCGTCGAGGGCGGAACGCACCGGGCGGATGCCGGGGCCGCTCGTGCCGGCGGCAAAGGACTCAACGTCGCGCGGGTGGCGCACGCCGAGGGTGCGGACGTGCTCGCGGTCACCACCGTGGGCGGTCGGGTCGGCGAGGAGTTCGCCGCGGAGCTGCGCACGAGCGGTGTGCCGAACGCGCTGGTGGCGGTCGCCGCGGAGACCCGCCGCAGCATCGCGGTGGTCGATGAGGCGCTCGGCGACACCACGATCATCAATGAGCGGGGTGCGAATCCGACCGATGCCGAATGGGCGGCGCTGCTCGCCGAGGTCGTCGAACGGTTGTCGGGTGCGCGAGTGCTGGTCGTGTCCGGCAGTGTGCCGCCTGGCGCGCCGGAGTCGTTGCTCCCCATGCTCATCGCGGTGGGGAAGGACGCCGGAGTGCCGGTGATCGTCGACACCTCCGGACCCGCTCTGCTGCGCGCGGCGGAGGCCGGAGCCGCAGTGCTCAAGCCCAACGCGGCCGAGCTGGTCGAGGCCACAGGCATCGCCGACCCTGTCGAAGGGGCCCGATCGCTGATCGCCCGGGGCACCGAACTCGTGCTGCTCTCGCTGGGGGCCGAGGGCATGCTCGCGGTCACGGCGTCCGCACTCGTGCACGCTCGCCTCGACGAACCCCTCGCGGGCAACCCGACGGGCGCCGGTGATGCCGGGGTCGCCGCCTGCGCCGTGCTGTACGCCGAGGGGGTGCGCGATCCCGAGCAGATCCTTCGCCGGGCCACCGCCTGGTCCGCCGCCGCGGTGCTGACCCCGCTGGCCGGCGACATCTCGTCGCGCTGGACGGAGCTCGAACAACAGCTCCGCATCTCGCATCCCCATCCTGAATCGTTCCGGAAGGACCCTTCGTGACCCTCGTCTCCGCTCGCGACCTCGTCTCCGCCGCTGCCGCCGAAGGCACCGGCATCGGCGCCTTCAACGTGATCCACCTCGAGACCGCCGAGGGGCTGGTGCGGGCCGCCGCCCTCGCGCAGCTGCCCGTCATCCTGCAGATCTCGCAGAACTGCGCCGACTATCACGGCGGGCTCGAGCCCATTGCGCTCGCCACGCTCGCGGTGGCCAGGCGCGCGCAGACGCCCGTGGCTGTGCACCTCGATCACGCTGAGCGGCCCGAACTGGTCGACGAGGCCATCGCACTGGGCTTCGGCTCGGTCATGTTCGACGGCGGCGCCCTGCCCTACGACGACAACGTGGCTCTCACGGCGGAGGTCGCCGCCCGTGCCCGCGAGGCGGGGGTCTACGTCGAGGGCGAGCTCGGCGAGGTGGGGGGCAAGGACGGGGCGCACGCTCCGGGTGTGCGCACCGACCCCGACGAGGCGCGTGCGTTCGTCGCGGCCACCGGCGTCGATGCGCTCGCGGTCGCGGTGGGTTCCTCGCACGCGATGACCGACCGCACGGCGTCCCTCGACCTCGACCTGATCGCACGACTGCACGAGGCCCTGCCGGTGCCGCTGGTGCTGCACGGGTCCTCCGGCGTCGCGGATGCCGTGATCGCCGACGCCGTGCGGGCGGGCATGACGAAGATCAACGTCTCGACGCACCTGAACGGGTTCTTCACGCGGGCGGTGCGCGAGAAGCTCGACGCCGATGAGCGTCTCGTCGACTCCCGCAAATACCTCGCCCCCGCCCGCGACGCCCTCGCCGGTGAAGCGGCGCGGATGCTGCGGCTGTTCGCGCTGCAGCCGGCGGAATCGGTCGCCTGATGAAGCGGGCGGCTCGGCTGAACGCGATCCTCGACCTCCTGGCCGCGAAGGGCGAGGTGACGGTCGAAGAGCTGGTCGAACGGTTCGAGGCCTCGTCGGCGACCACACGCCGAGACCTCGACACCCTCGCCGAGCAGCGCCTGCTCACCCGCACCCATGGCGGTGCGGTGGCGCAGACCGTCGCCTATGAGCTGCCCATCCGCTACAAGAGCCACCTGCGCACGCACGAGAAGGCAAGCATCGCGCAGACCGCCGCCGGCCTGGTCGCCCCCGGCATGGTCGTCGGACTCTCGGGCGGAACCACCACGACCGCCATCGCCGCAGCGCTCGCCGCGCGCGACGACCTCTCGGGCAACGGCGGCATCACGGTCGTCACCAACGCCGTGAACATCGCCGCCCAGCTCGCCACCCGCCCCGACATCAAGGTCGTCGTCACCGGCGGCGTCATCCACTCGCGCAGTTACGAACTGGTCGGTCCGTTCGTGGAGCAGCTGCTGCGCGGGGTGCGGCTCGACATCGCCTTCATCGGCGTGAACGGGATGGACGCCGTCGCCGGTGCGACCACGCAGGACGAGCGCGAAGCCGCGGTGAACCGGATGATGGCCGAGCGGGCCCGGCGTGCGGTCGTGGTGACCGACGGCAGCAAGCTCGGCGTGGAGGCGTTCTCGACGGTCGGCGGCGTCGACCTCTTCCCGACCGTCATCACGGACGCCGGAGCGGATCCCGAGGTGCTCGCCGCCCTCCGCGCGGCCGGATACGCGGTGCTGGTCGCCTGAGCCCGGACGCTGTCGGACACCCCAAGGGCCCCGACGTCCCCAGATCGTCGAGGCCCTCTGAGGGTGTCGCGGCTGCATGCCGCGACGCCCCCGAGCAGATGGTGTCCGTGTCGTACTCGCGCTCCCCAGTGCGCCTGATCCCCAGATCCGACTGCGCCTCCCTCGCGCCTCACCCTTCGAGGCCCTTCGCATGGCACCTTCCGAAGAACAGGAGCGTGCGGCATCGGTTCTGATACACCGAATGGAGGAAAAGTCAGAATCCGTTTCCGTGACACTGGAACGGCGCGTTCACGCCGGTGTCGATCGCGGCCTTCGCGAGCGCGACGGCCGGTGCGGCACCCGCGGAGAGACCGGTGTGCACAGCGCTGAGCAGATCGCCGGCCACATCATCGGGGACCGCGACGGGGGCGGCGATCACGCAGTCGGCACCGGCGTGCAGCCACACCCGCGTCATGCCCAATGCCTCCTCGCCCCAGCGCACCGACGAGCGTCCGAGCTCACAGGCCGAGAGGATCACCGTCGCCGGGACCCGCGGAATGAGATCGACGTCGTAGCCGAAGAGGATGCCGTCGGCGAGCTCGAATCCGGAGAACAGCGGGTTGTCCACCGCGTGCCTGCCGTGCGCGGCGATGTGCAGCACATCGGTGGCTGCGGCGAGTTCGGTGACCGCGGCGACCGTCGCCTCCCCGGTCAGCAGGGTCTGCGGTGCCACCCCGGCGCGTCGCCAGGCCGCCGCTGCCCGTTCGACCTCGTCACCGGCGCGAGCGACACGCGGACCGGCGGCGAATCCGACCGAGGCCGGCCGCGTGATCGTGCGGGAGGGGCCGGCCAGCAGGCGCGAGACGGATGTCGCGAGCGTGAACGGGGTGCCCGACATGCCGGAGAGTATCGCCCACGGAACTCCACCGAGCGCTCCGGGTACCGTGATGGCCAGTCGTGCTGCGGACGGCGCGGCGAGCAGCAGCGGCGCGAGGAGCTCGGCGTCGAGGATCGCCAGGCGCGAGGCGAGCGCCCTTTCGGTGACCTCGCCCATCAGGCCGCCACGGGTCAGGGCGGCCATGTCGAGGTCGGCGCGGAGGCCGTCGAGCGCCGACTGCACCCGCGACCAGGACAGATCGACGACGGTCGCTCCGGTGGCGGTCACCACGACCGCATGCAGATCGGTGCCGGTGAACACGTATGACAGGACGGCAAGGTCGGGATCGAGCAGCGCCATCGCCTCCGTGAGTCCGAGCCGTTCGCGCGTGCCGCCTGAGCCGGTCGCCGCCCACTGTCGTTCGCGCACCCGATCACGGAGGGCGCGCACCCTCGCATCCGTCGTCCAGTCGGCGCCGGCCAGCTCGGCACGGAGCATGCGCAGTTCCGCCAGATCGACCGCGAGGGATTCGTCGTGCGGGGGGCGCACGGGGGCGACCTGCTGGCTGAGGTGCCGCGCACGCTCCGACCACTCGAACAGGAGGGCGGGTTCGCGCCGTCGAGCGGCCGCGGCGAGTCCAGCGAACATCAGGTCGCTGCCGTGCATCGCGACCGACGCCTGCAGGTCGAGAGCGCCGAACGACTGCTGCCAGGCGGTGAGCAGATCGAGGCCATCGGCGGCTGCCCGGAGGGCATCGCGGTCGCGACCGGCGGCTGCGGCGCGAGCGGCGCGCACCTCGTGTGCACGCAGGCGCAGGGGTGTCGGGGCCGCATCGTCCAGCCGCGGCAGCCGGCCGGAACCGTCACGCCGAGCGCTCAGGCGGAGCCCTGTCGCCTCGGTGCGGAAGCCGCCCTGGTCGAGCGCCTTCGCGGTGCGCGCGAAATCGTCGCCGTCGACGGGGCGGTGCGGCTTCGCCCGCTGCTGCGCCTCGAGGCGCACCGCTTCGGCACGCGCCGCCCACCCGTGATTCCCGAGTGCGGTGAAACGTCGGGCGGCGGTGCGGGCCGCCCGCTCTGCGGCGGCGGGATCATGTCGCAGCAGCGAGCGGGCGAGGTGGAATTCCGCCTCGCCCCTGGCTTGCCGCATCCGCTGCGCGCCGAACTGGGCGGCGACCTGTTCGAGCAGCGCTTCGGCCTCGGTCGTGAGGCCCGCGTCGCGCAGCACCTCCGCCCGATCGAGGTCGCTGATCGCCGCGGCGAGGTCGCTGATCGCGGCGAGCTTCGGACGGGAACGGGTCATCAGGGTGAGCGCGGTGACGAGGTCGCCCCCGAGCAGCGCCGCATAGCCGAGATTGTGCCGCGCCTCGGCCAGGGGCTCGTCATCGTCGTTCGCCTCGTACACGGCCACCGCGCGCCGCAGATCCTCGACGCAGGTCTCGAGCTCGCGCTGCTGCATCCGCACCACCGAACGGTTCATCAGACAGTTCGCGAGCTCGGTGGTCTCGTCTCCGATCGCCGTGAGCGTGTCGATGGCGCGGGTCAGTTCGACTTCCGCCTCGTCCAGCCGCCCGCCGTGCATGAGAAGTGTGCCGAGCTGGCCGCTGAGCACCGTGATCGTCTCCGCACGGAGGCCCGTTCGGCCGAGGGCCTCGCGGCACAGCTGCTCGGCGGCCGCGGGCTCTCCGGTCTGCGCGAGCACGTAGGCGACCGTGCCGTCGATGCGCGCGCGGAGGTCGGGGTCGTCGGTGCGGGTGGCTGCCGTGTCGAGCGCGCGTCGTGCCTGCGTGAATCGTCGGGCGTTCGCCGCTTCGACGCCGCGCCGGTGCAGCTCGATCGCGGACAGGGGCATCCCTCCAGAATGCCGTGCGTCGGGTCTGCAAGGGAAGAGCCCGGATTCCGCGGAACACCCCGCGCACCAGGACGGGCCGCCCGCATCGGTACGGACGGCTCGTCCCGGGGGTACATCAGGCCGGGTGCATCAGGCGCGATCGATCAGGCGGAGTCCACGGGATCCGGAAGCGACTTCAGCACCGCGGCGACGGCTTTCGCCGCGGCTCCGGGGCTGACACCGCCGACCGGCACGGTGCCGAGCTGCGCGGCGACGCGCGCGGCCACGTACGGGGCGGAGAAGGAGGTGCCGCTCCAGATCGCGAATCCGCCGCGATAGTCGTCGGGGTCGATCGTCTCGCGGCGGAGACCGTCGACGTCGGCCCTCGTCACCGCCTGGGTGCCGCCCACGAACGCGGGTGACGTGCTCACCACGGCCGCGCCCGGTGCATAGACCCGGACCCAGGGGCCGATGTTCGAGAAGAGGGCGACCGACTGCGCCGACGGGTTGAGAGCTCCGACCGAGACGAGCGGCGCGTCCTTGTCGGGGCGGATGCCATTGTCGGCACCAGGCCAGGGCCAGAGCGACGCGGGGAAGGAAGGGCGGTCGATCGCGTCGTTCCCGGCCGAACACACCACCACGCATCCGAGCTCGCGCGCCTTGGCGAGCAGCTGGTACAGCGTGAGGCTGAAGAGTCCGTCGGTCGGTGTCTCGTGGTAGTAGCTGAGCGACAGGTTCAGCACATCGATCGGGAAGCCCGTGTTCGGATCCTCCCGGTGGCGGGCGAGCAGCGTCACGACCTGGGCGACGGTCTCGAGCAGGGTGCTCTCGTCGACCACTCCGAGGGCTCCGGCCACCCGGATGGAGAGGATATCGGCATCCGGGGCCGCCTGTCGGACGAGCCCGGCGATGAATGTGCCGTGCCCGGCGACCGCGTCGATCTCGCCGTCGAGCTGCCCGTACAGGTCGGGGTAGCGCTCCGGGTCGGCGTCGTCGGTCAGCCCCACCGGCACGCCGTCGAGGTCGACCGTGCGGGTGACGATGTCGGCGGGCAGCCAGGCGTGTTCGCCGCAGCCGGTGTCGAGCACCGCGACGACGGGCCGCCGTCCGCGCTTCGGTGCGGGCCCGCGCACCGGAGCGGGGCCCAACCAGGTGACGGGCTGTCGCGCGCCGCGTCCGGGCTCGAGGTAGTCGTCGCTGCCGCCCGCGCCCCCTCCGGCGCCGCGCACCGGGTTGGTGCGCGTGAACGGGTTGGTGCGGGTGAACGGGTTCGTCCGGGTGAACGGATTGAGCCCGACCGGGTCGATGGACAGCACGTGGTCGAGGCTCGTGCGCGGCATCGTGGAGCGGGACATGCGGCGGGCGCGCTGGAGCACGCGCCAGGCGTCGGGTGCGACGGGCGATTCGCCGCGGACCGGTTCGTCGGGGGTGCGCAGCCGTGCGCGCAGGAAGCCGGGGACTCCCGGAACCAGCTCGCCGTCGAGTGCCGAGCGGGTGCCGTCCTCGATCTCGAGCTGCCATCCGAAGGTGTCGGCTGCATCACGCAGGGTGCGCACCTCGCGGTCGTAGGCCTCTTCGTCGCCGAGGGCGCGGGTGATCAGCAGCCGCTCCGGCAGGTACGCCGTCGGAAACGCGCGGATGCCGTCCACCGGTTCCGTGCTCGGGTCGAGTGCCGTGCCCCGGCGGATCGATCCCTCCGCGCGGTCCTGCCAGGTCCATCCCTTGGGCTGATCCATGCGTCATCCTCTCCGTGCGGGTCGCCCCGCGTCCTCATCGACGGGCGGTGCCCGCGATCACAGCTCGAACTGCGGGGTCGCGAGGGTGCGCGTCTCGTCCCCGATCACGGTCGTCAGGCTCACGCGTGTGAGGCCGGGAGGCACATCGTCGAACACGAAGCGTCCTGTCTCCTCCGGCGAGACCGACCGTGTCTTCTCGCCCTGCGTCAGCACGATCTCCGCGGCAGCGGTGTCGACCCAGCCGTCGACGCGGCGGTGACCGGACGCGGTGGTCGTCACGTGCAGCAGGATGCTCGTGGAGCCGTCGCTGAACTGCAGGGTGAGCGCATCCGCTTCGCCCCGCACCGCGCCGAACTGTCCCTCCACGAGGGTCAGAAGCGCGTACTCGCGGTTCAGGCCGTCGGCGGCGACCGCGGCGACCATGCGATCGATCAGGCCGGCGGGCATCGGATCGACCTCGCTCCACAGGGAGCGGAGCCGGGCGAACATCTGGGCATCCTCATGCTCGGTCATGCGAGTCCCCCTGTCTGCGCTGTCGGCGGCGCGTCCAGCAGGGCGCGCAGCTTGGCGAGGCACCGATTGCGTGTGGGGCCGATGCTTCCGATGGGCATGGCGAGGTCGCTGGCGATGCGTGCATAGTCGGGGCGATCCTCGAAAGCGATCACACGCAGCAGCTTCTGGCAGCGTTCGTTGAGGCGGCGCACGGCCGACCACAGGCGACGGTTCTCGTCGCCGAGCGCCGCGTGCTCCTCAGCCGAGGCCTGCTCGGGAAGAAGCGTGTCGAGGTCGTCTGCTTCGGCCGTGTCGACCTTGCCATGCGCCTTCGCGACCTTCCAGGCCTCGCGGCGCGCGGTGGTCGTGAGCCAGGCAGACACGGCGCGAGGATCGCTGATCGACCCGTGACCGCGGACGAGCTGCAGCCACGTGGTCTGCACGACGTCTTCGGCGAGCGTGCGTTCGAGCCCGTACGCGCGCACGACGTGCCAGAGCACGGGCGTCATCAGCCGTACGAGCTCGTCCATCGCGCGGCCGTCGCTCTCGCGCCATGCACCGAACAGATCCGCGGCGCGCTCCCAGCGTGCGCGCCCGTCGTCCGAGGCAGGATCGTGAGCGGTGCCGGGTGCACCGTCGATCATGAAGCCCATTGTGATCACACCTACCAGGAGCGCGGCAAGGGCTTTCTGATACATGTCTGCATCCAAGAATCCCGCGGCTCCCCGGTGGGTCGCGCGCGTAGGTGACGCCGATAGCGTGGAGGGGTGATCCCCCTCGCCGTCGTGCTCTTCCTCAATGCCGTCTTCAACGCTCTCGTCTGGCCGCAGTTCTACAAGCGCGTCGCCAAGGATCCGCGGGCGCGGGATGAGAACGGCAGGGCCACCGCGTTCCTCAAGGTGCACGCGGTGCTCATCGGGATCGCGCTCGTGCTCGCCCTGGTCTCCCTGCTCGCCGGTATCGCGGCGCTGACCGGCGTTCTCTAGGCCGGAAGAGTCGGGCCTCGCCGCCGCGCGGCGTCAAACCCTCTCGTACTGTTTCGCGTGCGTGGCCCAGCCTGACTCGACCGGGAGCGCCCGCAGCGCACGGTTGCTCACGGCGAGCACGACCGAGATCAGGCACAGTGCGGCGCAGATCAGGATGGTCCACTCCCTCCCGATCCACGCGAGCCCGAAGCCCGCGATGAGCGGTGCGAGCGGCATCGCACCCATGCCGAGGACTCCGGCGGCGCTGTTGGCACGACCGAGCAGATGGCTCGGGGTGGCGACCATGAAGTAGCCCATCATCCCGGCGTTGAGCGCGGGGATCAGGAGAACCGAGGCGCCGAGTACCACCGCGATGGCCCAGGGATCGGTCACCATCGAGAGGGCGATCGCGCCGATCGAGACGACCGTGAGTCCGGCGATGGTCAGGACGCCGGCCTTGATCCTCGGCACGAGCAGCGGTGCACAGACCGCGCCCACGAGCATCACGGCTCCGATCGACGCGCTCAGGGTGCCGATCAGCAGCGCGGAGTAGCCGTCCTGCTGGAGGGCGTAGATGATGGTCGTGATCGTGGCGTTGAAGCCGAGGTTGATGACGGTCGTGATGAGCAGCACTCCGCCGAGGTCGGGGCGGGAGAGCAGCCAGCCGAATCCCTCGCGCAGTTCCGCCCAGGCGTTCGGCTTCACGGCCACACCGGGCTCGACGACGGTACTCGGCTCGGCGACGTCATCCGCACCCGTGTCGATCATCCCAGCACGGCGCACCTGACGCCCCAGCATCCACGCGGTCAGGGCCGCGATCGCGTGACACAGCGTCATGACCACGCCGACGAGCCATCCGCCCACGCCCAGCAGCAGGCCGCCGAGCGGACCGCCTGCGAGCTGGAGAGCGGCATCGCGTCCCTGGTTCGCGGCTTGGGCACGGCCCATCGCGTCGTCGGGCACGATCTCCTTGATCGCACTCTCGCCCGCGACGTCGAAGAGTCCACTGCGCGCGGCGAGCAGCACGTCGATCACCAGCAGCGACCCGAACGTCATCGCATCGCCGAGGGCGAGAAGGGTGAAGCCGCCCGCGAGCACGATGCCGATGAGGGAGCCGAGGAGCATCAACGCGATGCGGCGGTGGCGGTCGGCCAGCACGCCGCCGGCCAGGGTCATGAGGAGTCGGGCGACCATGCCGGCACCGCCGATGATGCCGGCCTGGGCGGGATCGTTCGTCACGATCAGTGCGAGCAGGGGGATGGCGAAGCCGAACAGCGAGGCCGCGAGGCCCTTGCTCGTGTCGCTCACCAGCCAGGTGAGGTATCGGGTGTTGCGCCACAGGCGGTGGGGCGCGGTGACGGTGGTCATGTCTTGAGAATAGATGCGCAAGAACTATTGCGCAACTCTTATTGCGCAATTCTGGGTGCGGGTAGGATCGGCACATGACGGAGGACACCGCGAAGAGCACCAGCGACGATCCCGTCTGGATGACCTCGGCCATGCTCAAGGCCTACTCGCACCCACTGCGGCGCCAGATGATCCGGCTGTTCTCGCGGCGGGAGTTCCTCCGCGCCGCCGACATCGCCGCCGAGCTCGGTGTGCCGGCGAACAGTGCGAGCTTCCATCTGCGCGCGCTCGCCGACGCCGGGCTCATCGAAGAGGCGCCCGACAAGGCCCGCGATCGGCGCGATCGTGTCTGGACCGGACACAAGGGTGCGCTCAACGTCGGAGGGCCCGAGAGCCCCGTCGCCGACGAGGCTCTCGGCTCTGCGGTGATCGCCGCCCTCGTCGAGGACCATCAGGATCTGATCCGCCGGGTGATGGCCTGGACCCCGGAGTACGTGGCCGGGCGCACGGCCGAGGTGCACGCCGCCTTCACCCAGCGGACCATCCGGCTCACCGAGTCGGAGTTCGACGATGTGATGGTGAAGATCAACGACGTCTTGAGCGCTGCCGATGATGCCCACGACAGTTCCGACTCCGAGGGTCGGTACTGGCAACTGGATCTGATCGCCGCCGACGACACCATCTGACGCGGCTCAGGCTGCTACTCCTCCGCCGGGGCGGGCGTCCCGCTCAGGATCAGGATCCGCCGCAGATGCATGGCGGTGAGCACGCCGGGTCCCATCGACCGCCGGACATCGATGGTGCGGTCGTCGACGGTCTCGAGAAGCAGTCGGATCGCACGGGCCGCCTCGCCGCGAGCGCGGTGATCGTCACTGGACGAGGCGTCACCGCGAGCGATCACGTCGGCGACCGCGTGACAGGCCGCGGACAGGGGATCCGGCAGGGCGGGGTCGAGCGCCAGGCCGGCCGGCCGATCCCAGATGGTGTCGGCGATCTCGTCGGAGATGTCGCGGATGAGGTGCGCGATGCGGTCGAGGGCGGCGAGTTCATCGTGGCTCTGCTGGATCCGGGTGCGATGGCCCTTGGCGCGAGGGTTGCCGCGTCTGCTCTCGTCCGCCTCCGTCAGAGCCGAGCGCAGCGCGGAGGACGTGTCGGCGAGCGAGGCCGCATCGTCGGCCCATTGCTCGTGCTCCGGAGGCCACGACTCCGAGACCGCGGAGCCGATGTCGTGCAGGTGCGCGGCCAGTTGCTCCCGGAAGGCCGCCACCCGCCCGGCTGCCGCGACGGTCAGGGGTGCCGGCGCGATGATGAGGTTCACCAGCAACCCGACGATCACCCCGACGGCCGTCTGGGTCAGGTAGCCGAGCGAGTAGTCATCGGCGTCCTGCCCGCCGATGATCAGCACGAACAGCGCGGCCATCGGCACGTACTCGCGACCGACACCGAACCAGCCCGTACCGGAGAGCAGCACTCCGACCCCGACCACCAGCGGGATGCTCCACCAGGTCGGGCCGATCGTCAGCACCACGATCGTGGCGAGCCCGATGCCCGTGGCGAGGCCGAGCAGCGTCTGCAGACTCGACTTCGCCGAACCCATCAGCGTCGGGTACATGCTCAACAGCGCCCCGAGCGGAGCGTAGTAGGGGTACTCGTCGGTGACCCCGGGCATGTGCGGGGCGATCATCCAGGCCAGTCCGACCGCGAGGGTCGTCTTGGCCACGAGCAGGAGGCGGGCGGGGCGGACGGCGTCGTGGAGTGCGCGTTGGACTCCTGCTCGTCGTACCCGGAGCCGGGTGCGGGTCTGGGGCACGGCGTCCTCTCGGTCGGGGTCGGCGCGGTCGGGATGGGCGCGGTCGGGGCGTGTGCGGTAGGGGCGGGTGGTCCCGCGAGCCTATGCGTCCTGTGCGTCGGGGGCGAGCGGGTTGCGTCCTCGGGGACGTACGGGTAGCGCGCACACGCGACGCCGGCCGCCCGGGAGGGCGACCGGCGTCGACGAGGCGGTCGGATCTAGGGGATGGCTCTGCGGAATGCGAGGAACGAGACGCCCATGAGGGCCGCGGTGACCACGAGGCCCCACAGCGCGAGGCCGAGGGCCCCCAGATCGCCGATCCCGGTCCAGACCTGTCCCCACAGCTCGAGCCTGGTCACGAGGTACACGATTCCGACGAGGATCAGTGCCAGCGCGATCCACGTGATCGTCAGGACCGTCAGCCCCCAGCTCTTGTAGATCGTGGCGCCCGTGAAGCCGACCACGAAGAAGAACAGCGCGAGCGTGAAGTAGACGATGAAGGCCCCGAGCGGTCCCGCCTCCCACAGCCACGGAAGATAGAACACCCAGCCGTTCACGCCGTAGCCGTTCGTGGCGACCTCGATGCCCCCACCGACCAGGAAGAGTGCGCCCATGAACGTGCTGGCGAGCACCGCGGTCAGCATCGTGCCGAAGAAGAACTCGCGACGTGTGATGCTCATCGCCTGGGAGAACGGGAACGTGAGCGTCATCGCCGACAGCCCGATGGCGAAGAAGTACCAGAGGGGCGCCTGGCCGCCGCCGCCGTATTTAGGGGAGTCCCCCGGGATCATCGCGTAGATCAGCACCGAGATCAGTGTTGCTCCGGCGAGGACGATCAGCGGGACCCAGATGAACGTCTGTCGATTGATCATCTGCAGGCGGATGACGTTGAGCGTGCGTCGCATCAGCGCACCTCCTCTTTCGTGATGGCCGATCTCGTGGAGTCGGCCTCGGCCTTCTGGGTGAGGCGCACGATCAGCTGCTGCAGCGAGACCGGCGCGAGGTCGAGCCCGGAGGCCGTGATCTCCGCACGCTCCGCCGGGGACACGGCACCGAGGACGGTGACGGAGGCCACGCGGCCGAGCGCCTCACGGTGCAGCACCTCGCGGGCTCCCACCCAGGCGTCGACCTTCGCGGCGTCACCCACCACGGTCACGGCGCGGTCACGCACCGCATCCGTGTCCTCGTTCAGGAGGACCCGGCCGTTGTCGATCACGATGACCTTCTCGATGAGGTTGGAGACCTCGTCGATCAGGTGCGACGAGAGGATGACGGTGCGCGGGTGCTCGGCGTAGTCCTCGACCAGACGGTCGTAGAAGATCTGCCGGGCGACGGCGTCGAGGCCGAGGTAGGGCTCGTCGAAGAACGTGATCTCGGCGCGCGAGGCGAGTCCGATGATGACGCCGACCGCGGAGAGCTGTCCGCGGGAGAGCTTCTTGATGGTCTGCTTCATCGGCAGCTGGAACTCGGCGATGAGCTCGTCGGCGAGCGACTGGTCCCAGTTCGGGAAGAACAGGCTCGCAGCCTTGAAGGCGTGCTTGGGGTACGCGTCGTCGGGGTACTTCTGGCTCTCGCGGACGAAGCAGATCCGGCTGAGCACGTGCGCATTCTCATACGGGTGCTCGCCGAACACCTTCACGGTGCCGGACGATTCGAAGTTCTGGGCCGTGAGGATCGACATGAGTGTCGTCTTCCCTGCCCCGTTGCGACCGAGGAGGCCGTAGATGGCGCCACCCTCGATGGCGAGCGACACGTTGTCGAGGGCTCGCTTCTCCTTGTAGCGCTTGCTGAGGTTCTGCACCTCGATGACGGTGGTCATGCGGGGGTCTTCCCTTCTGCGTCGGTGGTCAGTGCGGCGCGATGCCGGAGCAGGGCCGCGAGGTCTTCGGCGCCGAGCCCGAGCGTGCGGGCCTCGGCGAGGAGCGGGTCGATGTAGCGGTCGGCGAAGGCGGCACGGCGCTCGCCGAGGAGCAGATCCCTGGCGCCATCGGCGACGAACATGCCGATGCCTCGGCGCTTGTAGAGCACTCCCTTGTCGGTGAGCATGGCGACTCCCTTGGCTGCGGTGGCGGGGTTGATGCGATAGAACGCGGCCAGCTCATTCGTGGAAGGGGCCTGCGCCTCCTCGGCGAGCGAGCCGTCGACGATCGAGTCCTCGATCTGCTCGGCGATCTGCAGGAAGAGCGGCTTGCCTTCTTCGATCACGAGTCCTCCGCTGGGTGAGTGGGTTACTTACTCAACTAAGTAACCATGCAACCCGCGCGGGTGTCAACCCCTCGTCGTCTCGCGTGCGAAAACCCAGAGCGTTCGTCCCGGGGCCGGCGCGTCGACGCGCGGCACGCCGGAGCGCACGCGGATGGTCTCCGTTTCGGCCGACGGGTGGGCGCTGCGGTCAGTCGGCGTCGCGGCGGTGCTCGCGCCAGTCCTCGACGATCTGCAGCATGCGCACGGAGAGGAAGCGGAAGAATTCGGCCAGTTCGACGGCCCGGTCATGCGCGCCCCGGTCGTCGTCGTGCGCGGCGGCGATGTCGTCGATGTACTCCGACAGGCGCGAGTACACCGGCATGTTCCCGACGATCGAGCTGTAGAACGGATCGTGCACGAACTCGTAGCGGTCCCGCCGGTCGCCGGGCCGTGAGCGGCGCTGGATGAAGTGCAGCTGCTGCAGGTAGCGCACCGCACCGGAGACGGCGGCTGCCGAGACCCCGAGGCGCTCGCCGAGCTGGGCGGCAGTGTATCCGCCCTCGGGGGCGGCGATCAGCGCCATCATCACGCGGGCGGGCATGCGTGGCATCCCGGCCGCGGTCATCATGGCCGCGGCCTGCTCGGCGGGTTCCATCCCGCGGTGGGAGTCGCTGTGGCGAATCGACGCCTCGGGGTCGAGGTCGTCGGTGCTGTCGTCGGCCATCGGAGTCCTCCTATGCTCCGGGGGCGAGTTCGCGCCGCCTCATCAGGGCCAGGGATCCTGCAGCTCCAGCGGCCAGCGCGAGCATCAGCCACCAGAGGCCGCGCACGTCCACGCCGCTGCCGTCCACCACGGGGGTCACGGCGAACGGGGAGAGGTTCGCACTCCATTCCGGCAGACCGAACAGGGGGCCGAACATGCCGAGCAGGGCCGCGAGCAGCACGAGGCTCCACGCCACCGCTGTCGTCGCCCGGGGGAGGAGCACGAACACCAGCGCAGTGAGCACCGCGAAGATCGAGGCCGCGACCGCCTGGCCGAGCCCGGCCACCGCGACGATGCGGTAGAGCGACGCGTCGCCGCCGTTCGACCAGACACCCGCCCAGCCGGCGAGCACCGCGGCGGCGACCACGATCAGCACCGCGACGATCCCGACGATCACGAAGTCGGCGAGCCAGCGCACGCGACCGACCGGGGTGGCGAGCACGGCCTCGGCGGTGCCATGGGCCTCCTCCTGTCGCGCGCGCACCACCGTCTGTACGGCACAGCACGCGGCCAGGATCCCGAGCAGGGTGAAGAACACCGTGACGACGACCTCGTCGAGTCCGCCCGTCGCGCCTCCGATCTTCTTCAGGATGTCGGCGACGGCCGGATTCTCGCCCGAGATCTGGTCGACCAGCCCGCTCAGCGTGGTGGCGAGGATACCCGTGATGGCGCCTCCGATCGCCCAGCCCACGATCGAGCCGGAGGTGAGCCGCCACGCCAGGGCATGGGGCGAGGCGAGGGTCGGTCGTGCCGAGACCCGGCCGAGGCGCTCCGCGACGAAACCGGCATCGATGTCGCGCAGCGACTGCAGGGCGACGGCGGCACCGGCGAGCACGAACCCGAAACCGAGCCCGAGCAGCATCGGCCAGACGATATCGGTGTCGTACGGGCGGGTCTGCTCGACCCAGCCGAAGGGGGAGAGCCAGGCGGGCCAGGCGCTCGTCATGCTCGTGAGGTCATCGCTCGGGGTTCCTGCCGCGTTGCCGATGCCGCGGATCAGGAACGTCGCCACGAGCACCCAGACCGTCAGGGAGTTCGCCCCGCGCGAGGTGCGCATGAACTGTGCGGCCAGCAGGCCGATGCCGAGGAATGCGATGCCGCACGACGCGGCCGCAGCTCCGGTGAGGAGCGATCCTCCCGCCGGGAGTCCGGTGGCGACCAGCGCGAGCGCTGTGAGCGCGGCCAGCACGACGTTCGCCAGGATGCCGTGCACGATGGTGGCGATCGTCGGCAGGCGGCGTCCGGCCGGAGTCGCCCACACGAGCTCGGCGCGCCCGGCCTCCTCATCGCCGCGGGTGTGCCGCACGGCGAGGAACGTGCTCATGAGCGCGGCGAGCAGCGCCAGCCACGGCAGCACCTCGAAGGCGAGGAAGGCGCCCTCGGATGTGCCGGAGGGGAGGCCGCGGAACATCAGGATCACCGGGTTCGCGAGCGCCGCGGCCAGGATGTTCTGCCGGTCGGCGAGGGTGGCGTACGACTGGCTGACACCGGCGTACCCCGCGAACGCCATCAGCGCCGTGCCGACGATCCACAGGGTCAGCTGCAGCCGGTCACGCCGCAGCCGCTGTCGGAGCAGCACTCCGAAGGCGCTCATCACGCACGCTCCTTCTGCGCACGCCGCTCGCGGCGGGTGGAGGGGCTCGCGTCGTCCGTCCGACCGTCCTCCGCGGCCTCGAGCGTCGCGAGGTCATCGCCGTAGTGGCGCAGGAACAGCTCCTCGAGCGAAGGCGGCGCGACGCGCAGGTCGCTGATGCCGAGGGCCGCGAGCGCGGGAAGCACGGTGGCCGTGCGGTCGCTGTCGACGGCGAGGCGGATGCGGTCGCCCTGCTGCTCCGGGCTGTGCACATCCGGGATGCGGGCGACCTGCTCGAGGGTGGCTCCGGAGGGGGTGAACGACACGTCACTGCGCGTGAGGTGCCGCAGCTCCGTGAGCGTGCCGGTCTCGACGATGCGGCCGGCGCGGATGATCGACACCCGGTCGCACAACTGCTCGACCTCACTCATGATGTGGCTCGACAGCAGCACGGTCGCACCGTTCGCATGCGCACGGGCGACCTCGCGCTGGAAGATGACCGCCATCAGGGGATCGAGGCCACTGGTGGGCTCGTCGAGGATGTAGAGGTCGGCGGGCACCGCGAACGCCGCGATGAGGGCGACCTTCTGCCGGTTTCCCTTCGAGTAGGCGCGGCCCTTCTTGCGCGGATCGAACTGGAACGCGTCCATCAGCCGCTTCTTCTCGTGCTGGTAGGCGGGGTCCTTGGTGTGCGCTCCCCGCAGCCGGGCGAGCAGATCGACGGCCTCACCTCCCGACAGGTTGGGCCAGACGCTGACGTCACCGGGAACGTACGCGATGCGTCGATGCAGCTCGACCGCGCGATTCCAGGGGTCCTCACCGAACACGGTCGTCTCGCCCCCGGTGCGCCGCGCGAGGCCGAGGAGGACGCGGATGGTGGTCGACTTGCCCGCACCGTTCGGGCCGAGGAAGCCGTGCACCTGGCCGTGTTCGACCGTGAGGTCGAGGCCGTCGAGAGCGTGCACGTGGCCGTAGTGCTTGGTGAGGTTCCGGGTGGTGATGACGGTGGTCATGCGCGGGAGCGTACGCCCGATTCACAAACTTGTGAATCGGGCGAAAACAACGCATGCGAAATCCTTACGGCCGCCGCGTACAGTGGGCTGGTGCCGGAGTTCCCCTACAGCCGCCTGCGCCGCTGGCCCGACGTCGAGGCGGACAACCTCCAGGCTCATGACGCGACCGATCTGCTGCTCGTCGAACGGGCGCTCGCGCTCGATGTCGCCGGCTCCGAGACCGTGGTCATCGGCGACGAGTACGGTGCGATCACCCTCGCTCTCGTCGCCGCCGGGAGACACGGCATCCGCGTGCATCAGGACCTCGCGACCGGTCGGCGGGCTCTGCTGCGCAACGCCGAGGAGCTCGGACTCGCCGTCGCGGACGGCCGAAACGGAGACGAGGGCGCCCCGGTGCGGCGCGTCGCCCCGCAACACGCCGAGGGTAAGTCGGATGGTCTGGGTTTCGACGAACCGTTCCGCCCCCGCGAGCTCGATGCCGAACTGCTCACCGGCGCGAAACTGGTGCTGCTGCAGCTGCCGAAGGCGCTCGCGGAGCTCGAGGAGATCGCGGATGCGGTCGCCCGCTGGGCGGCTCCCGACGTGGTGCTCGTCGCCGGAGGGCGGGTGAAGCACATGACCCTCACGCAGAACGAGGTGCTGGGACGCAGCTTCGCGCGGGTTCAGCCCCAACGCGCCGAGCGGAAGTCGCGTCTGATCGTGGCGTCGGAAGCCCTGCCGGTCCCCGTCGATCCGCCGTACCCCGTGACCGCGCAGCATGACGGGCTGATCTTGGTCGCCCATGGCGGAGCCTTCGCGGGCGCGCGCCTCGACATCGGCACGCGTGTGCTGCTCGACGCACTCCGTGCTCAGCCGCCGGCCGCCGCGCCACGCGTGCTCGATCTCGGCTGCGGCACGGGAGCGCTCGCCGTGTCGTACGCGCTCGCTCACCCCGATGCGCGTGTGACGGCGACCGACCGATCCGCCGCCGCTGTGGCATCCGCGCAGGCGACGGTCGCCGCGAACGGCGTCGCCGACCGGGTCACGGTCACCCATGACGACGCGGCCTCCGAGCTGCCGGACGCCTCCTTCGACGTGATCCTGCTGAACCCGCCGTTCCACCTCGGCGCGAGCATCCACACGGGGGCGGCGACCCGCCTGTTCGAGGCCGCGGCACGCCTGCTCCGACCGGGCGGCGAACTCTTCACCGTCTACAACTCTTCGCTCGCGTACCGCCCCGAACTCACCCGGCTGGTCGGTGCGACGGTGCAGGTGGAACGTACACCGAAGTTCACCGTGACACGCAGCATCCGCAGCTCCTGAGAGGGCGATTCCGGCCTGCCGCCAGCCACGCGGAGGGATTGTTGAATACCCGTGCAATTCCCCGGTCAGCGACGGAAACCCGAGCGCGCCGCGGACCCAGGATTTGCCCCTGATCGGCCATTTCGTTACGTTGGAACGTGGGCCTGACGGCCCGAAGACCAGTCCGCGACCACGTCCTTCTTTCGATGAGCTGTGCTGCGAAGAGGCGTGGACGTACGGTCGATGCTCTATCGCGGCGGATCCGAAATCCGCCGTCTGTGCCGCCACAGCGAACACGTCGAACGGCCCCGAGAGCCTCACCCGGGCGTAACCGAAGCAGGCTCAGCCACCCGAAGGCGAGCCGCGGGGGAAACGTGTCCGAAATCGCTCTCGAAGCGCGCCATCTGTACAAGGTTTTCGGTAAGAATCCGAACACCGCCGTCCGTCGACTGAAAGCCGGTGAGAGCCGTGCCGCCGTCGCGGATGCCGGTACCGCGGCGGTCATCGACGCCAGCTTCACCGTCAACCGCGGTGAGATCTTCGTCATCATGGGGCTGTCCGGATCGGGCAAGTCCACCATCATCCGCATGCTCAACGGTCTGCACGACGTCACCGACGGCACCGTCACCGTCAACGGCGACCCGATCACCGGCATCCCGTCATCGAGGCTCCGCGAGATCCGTCGTGACCGCATCTCGATGGTGTTCCAGCACTTCGCACTGCTGCCGCACCGCTCGGTCGCCGCGAACGTCGCCTACCCGCTCGAGCTCAAGGGCACTCCCAAGGCCGAGCGTCTGGCCAAGGCGGAGGAGATCCTCTCCCTGGTCGGCCTCGAGGGCCAGGGCGAGAAGCTCCCCTCCGAACTCTCCGGCGGAATGCAGCAGCGCGTGGGCATCGCCCGTGCGCTCGCCGCCGACAGCGACATCCTGTTGATGGACGAGGCGTTCAGTGCCCTCGACCCGCTGATCCGCCGCGAGATGCAGGAGCAGCTGCTCGAACTGCAGCAGAAGCTGCAGAAGACGATCGTCTTCATCACCCACGACCTGAACGAGGCCATGTTCCTGGGCGACCGCATCGCGGTCATGCGCGACGGCCGTATCGTGCAGATCGGCACGCCGGAGGACATCCTGATGGACCCGGCCAACGACTACGTCGAGCAGTTCGTGCAGGACGTCGACCGCGCTCGCGTGCTCACCGCCGCGAACGTGATGGAGCGCCCGCGCCCCGTCGTGCCGCACACCGCCGGCCCCCGCACGGCGCTGCGGCAGATGCGCGACGCGTACATGTCGGCCACCTACGTCGTCGGCCGCGACCGGCAGCTCGTGGGCGTCGTGACCGACCGGGATGCGGTCAAGCTCGTGCGCAACGGCGCGACCACCCTCGATTCGATCATCAAGCCCGTGCTGCAGAGCGTGCGCGAGGACGACGTGCTGATGAACCTCTTCGTCCCCGCCGTCGAGTCTCCGCTGCCGCTCGCCGTGATCGACGCCGACGGCCGTCTCGTGGGTGTGATCCCGCGCGTCACCCTGCTCGCCGCCCTCGGCCCCGGGCCCGGCGCGACCGAGGAGATCACCCTGCCGATGATGCCGATGCCCCAGGCCGAGATCGATGCCGTGCTCGATGACGGGTGGACCGCCGACCCGGTCGACGCCCCGACCACGGAGGAGGTGCGCTGATGGATGGCTTCCGCATTCCCATCGGAACCTGGATCGAGTCCGCTGTCGACTGGATCAAGGACAACCTCGACGGCCTGCTCGATGTGATCTCGTTCGTGATGAGCTTCCTCGTCGACGGCCTCACCCGAGCGCTCCTCGCCCCGAACTTCGTGGTCATCATCGTGATCGCCGCACTCATCGCCTGGGTCGTGCGCTCGTGGCAGCTCGCGATCGGCACGATCGTGTCGTTCGCGCTGATCGTGGGGATGGACCTCTGGGTCCCCGCCATGCAGACTCTCGCCTTGGTGCTCGTCGCCGCCGTGATCGCGGTACTGATCGCCGTGCCGCTCGGCATCTGGTCGGCGCGCAACGCCACGGTGCGCGCGGTGCTCAAGCCCGTGCTCGACTTCATGCAGACCATGCCGGCGTTCGTGTACCTGATCCCCGCGATCGTGTTCTTCGGCATCGGCGTGGTGCCGGGCCTGGTGGCCACCGTGATCTTCGCGCTGCCTCCGGGCGTGCGCCTGACCGAGCTCGGCATCCGTGGCGTCGACTCCGAGACCGTCGAGGCGGGACAGGCCTTCGGTGCGAAGCCCGGCCAGATCCTGCGCGGTATCCAGCTGCCGCTCGCGATGCCGACCATCATGGCCGGCGTCAACCAGGTCATCATGCTCGCCCTGTCGATGGCGGTCATCGCCGGTATGGCCGGCGCGGACGGTCTCGGGAAGATGGTCGTCGAGGCGATCTCGACGATCAACATCCCGAAGGGCGTGGAGGCCGGCCTCGGCGTCGTGCTGATCGCGGTCTTCCTCGACCGCGTCACCGCGGCGCTGGGCGCGCCGGGCGAGAACCGGTCGTCGCTGCTCGGCATGATCGAGCGTCGACGCACTCCGAACGGTGGCGGAACAGCATCCGCTCCCGCTCCCGAGGTCATCGAGCAGCAGGATGCCGCGGCTGCGGCGGAACGTGCCGAAGTCGCTCCGCGACGCAACGCCGTCGGTGGCGGAGTGCACTGACTCACACCCCTACGAAACAACACCCATACGGAACGCAAGAGAGAGAAATCACATGAAGAAGAAGATCCTCGCAATCACAGCGCTCGGTGCCGCAGCGGCGCTCACCCTCGCCGGATGCAGCGGCGACGGCGCCGGCGGTACGGGCGGCGGCGACGGCTCGGCCGATGACAAGGGCACGATCACGCTGGGCTTCCTGCCCTCGTGGACCGACGGCCTCAGCACCGCATACCTGCTGCAGGACCAGCTCGAGAAGATCGGCTACACGGTCGAGATGAAGACGCTCACCGAGGCGGGACCGCTCTACACCGGACTCGCGCAGGGTGACGTCGACATGTACCCGTCGGCGTGGCCCGAACTCACCCACGCCTCGTACATGGAGAAGTACGGCGACGACATCGAGGATCTGGGCAAGTACTACGAGAATGCCAAGCTCACGCTCGCCGTGCCCGAGTACTCCGAGCTCACCTCGATCGAGGACCTCATGGGCAAGGGTGCCGAGTTCGACGGCAAGATCTACGGCATCGAGCCGGGCGCGGGTCTCACCGCCCAGACCCAGAAGATGATGCCCGAGTACGGACTCGACAGCGAGTACGAACTCGTGACCTCGTCGACCGCGGCCATGCTCACCGAGCTGAAGACCGCGACCGACAAGCAGGAGGACATCGTCGTGACGCTGTGGCGTCCGTTCTGGGCCAACGATGCCTTCCCCGTGAAGGACCTCGAAGACCCGAAGGGCGCCATGGGCAAGGCCGAGGGCCTGCACTTCCTGGGCACCAAGGGCTTCGCGGAGGAGTTCCCCGATGCCGCTGAGCTGATCGAGAAGATCAAGCTCGACGACGCGCAGTACGGCGCACTCGAAGACCTCGTGGTGAACGAGTACGGCGAGGGCAAGGAAGCCGACGCGGTCGACGCGTGGCTGAAGGAGTACGGCGACCAGTTCGACTGGGCCGTCACCAGCTGACGCGAACCCGTCTCAGAGGTGTGCTCCGGTCGCACTTCCTGCCGCTTCCCGGTCCGCCGGGCGACAGGAAGGGCGACCGGAGCTTCTGCGTGGGGGCTCAGTAGCCCAGTCGTGCCCGAACGTCGTTGAGCAGCTGCGAAGAACGCAGTGCCGCATCGGGGGCGACGGCGGAGATGCCCTGGACCAGCACGTCCGAGATCAGGATCGCCGAGAGGCTCTCGGAGGTCAGCCCTGTGGGGGTGTGCGGTGCGGTCAGGATCGCGTCGACACGGGAGGAGAGCCTCTCGTGGAGCTCGTCGGTCACGAGGATGACGCCGGCGCCCATCAACTGCGCGTGGTCCAGGAGCACATCGATGTCGCGGGTGACCCGTCCAGGCGCGAAGATGACGAGGACGTCCTTCGCCCCGAGGTTCAGGACCTCGTCTGCGAGACGGAATCCGTCGGTGCTGAGCCGTCGAGTGGAGAGTCCCGTGCGTCGTAGGCGCAGTGCGAGGTTCTCGGCGGCGATCCCGGAGGCGCCGAGGCCGTAGCAATAGATGCTCTCGGCGCGCATGAGCAGCGTGATGGCGGCGGAATACGCGTCGTCGTCGTTCGAGCTGCGGGCGAGTTCGATGAGCGACGCCGCCTCATCCCAGGTCTCCTGCTGGATGCGGGCGAGATCCTGGCCGATGTGCTCGATGCGGGTCTTGAGGCGCACCTCGGGCGAGACGCTGCTCGAGAACGGAGCGGCCACCTCCTGCTTCAGATGTGAGAGGCCCGAGTATCCGAGCTTCTGCAGGGTGCGCACGACGGAGGCGTTCGAGGTGCCGCTCTGGGTGCCCAGTTCGGCGGCGCTCGCATAGAGGATGTGCTCGGCTGACGTCGATGAGAGCACGCGGCAGACGGCACGTTCGGATTTCGAGAGATCGTTCCACGTCCTGGCGATGCGCGCGCGGAGGCCGGAGAGCGCGGGGTTCTCTGTATCGCTTGTTACAAACGGTTCCATTGCTGTATCATTCTGTTCGAGAGGCGCATCATCCGTAACGGATGATTCAATCATCTCGGGTGCAACCACATTGCGCAACAGGCGCACCTGACAGGGAGGTCACATGGCGGCCATGACACCGATCCGCACGATCGAGATCAGTGGGGCGCCCCGCGAGCGCGGGCGCCGATACGGCGAGGCCGCCGCCGACCTCATCGCCGGCTCGATCGAGTACTACACGGAAGCGCTGACCCAGCAGACCGGCATGAGCTGGGCCGCGATCACGGATTCCGTCTCGCGATGGGTTCCGATCAGCGAGCAGATCGCGCCGCACCTCGTCGAGGAGATGCGGGGGATCGCGGAGGGGGCGGGTGTCGCCTTCGCCGAGATCGTCACGCTGAACGTGCGCGGCGAGTTCGTCTACGACCACCAGGGACCGTCGCGAGTCACGAGCACCACGGCCCGTGCCGCCGACGACGAGCGCGACGACGCCGTCGACGGATGCACGTCGTTCTTCCTGACGGGTGAGGGCAGCGGCACCGGGCACACGCTCGTCGGGCAGAACTGGGACTGGCGCACGCGCACCGCGGGAACGACCCTCATCGTCCGCGTCGTGCAGGATCCGCTTCCCACGGTGATCATGCAGGTGGAAGCCGGGCAGGTGGGACGCCACGGTGCCAACTCCGCCGGCATCTCGTTGAACGCCAACGGGCTCGGGGGGAGCTTCGGAGCGGCGGTCGGCGTGCCGCAGACCCTGATACGCCGACTCGTGCTCGATCAGGGCGATATCGCGAGCGCGCTCAGGATGCTGGTCAAGACCCGTCCCCATATCGCGAGCAATGCGCTCCTCGCCGACCGCAGCGGATTCGGCATCGACCTCGAGACCACGCCGAGCGGCGTGGACTGGATCTATCCCGAACGCGGCGTGATCGCGCACACCAACCACTTCCAGGCGTCCGTGCCGCCGCAGCTCGCCGGGTCCTACCTTCCGGTGGCAGCGGATTCGCTGCTTCGTCTGCCGCGTGTCCAGGCCGGGCTGGCGGCGGTCGCGCGTGCGGAGAACCCCGAACAGAGCTACGCGCTCGTGCGTGAGGCGATGTCGGATCACCTCGGCTTCCCCGAGGGTGTCTGCACGCATCCGCATCCCGACTCCCCCTCGGTGAAGCAGTGGTCGACGCTCCTCTCGAGCTGTGTCGACCTCACCACCGGCGAGTACCGCGTCGCGAACGGATTCCCCTGCGAGACCGAGTACGAGGTGCTGCCCTGGAACCTCTACGACGGCCCGCACGTCGAACTCCCCTCCCCCTGACCGACAGATTGAGAACCCGAGGAGATAGCGTTCAATGAAGAAGCAGCATCACCCCATCACCGTGACGATCGGCGTGCTCGCCGCCTCGGCATTCGTGCTCGCCGGCTGCAGTTCGGGCTCGAAGGGCGAAGACGGCGACGCCGCGCTCGACGTGCCTTTCGGCGCGACGACACCCGCCGCCTCCGGCCCGCTCGAGAGCGTGACGTGGATGCTCGGCGGAGAGCCGACGACACTCGATGCCGACATCGATGCGACCACCGCCGACGACACGGTTCTCGCGAACGTCTGCGACCGGCTCATGCAGGTGCAGCCCGACCTGACCCTCGGCCCCGGGCTGGCATCGGACGCCGAGTGGACCGACGACACCCATCTCGTCTTCACCATCAGGCAGGGGGCGCTGTTCCACGACGGCAGCCCCGTGAGCACGGCGGACGTCGTGTGGAGCATGCAGCGCCACTCCGAGGACGGTGCCGCCGAATCCGACGAGTACCGGAACGTGGTCTCGATCGAGCAGACCGGCGCCGACCAGATCACCGTCACGACAGCCCAGCCGGATGCGATCCTGCTCCAGGCGATGGCGGGCGACGGCGGTATCGTCTGGAACCCGCGCGTCATCGAAGCCGAAGGGGAGGACTTCGGCAGCCCCGGCTCCGCCTCCGCGTGCAGCGGGCCGTACCAGGTGACGTCGTGGGACGCGGGGTCGCAGCTCACCATCACCAGGTTCCCCGAGTACTGGAACTCCGACGTCGATGCCCTCACGGACGAGGTCGTCTTCCGATGGGCCGACGAGACCGCGATAGCCAACTCGGTCACGACGGGCGAGGCCCAGGGGTCGTTCCTCGAGAACGCCGGCGCCGCCCGGAGTTTCATCGGGAGCGCCGATGTGTCCGTGTATCAAGGCCCGTCGACGAACGCATGGGTGCTCGAGACGACCGATCGCGGCGCACTGACGGATGAGCGCATCCGGCAGGCCCTCTCGCTCGCCCTCGACCGGACCGGCGTCGCCACGGCTGCCTTCGGCGGTCTCGCCCAGCCATGGAAGACACCCGTCGGCTCGGGAGCATGGGGATACGAGGTCGACACCTTCGAGCAGGCCTACGACGCCCTCGAGGGCGCGCCCGCGAAGCCGAGCGAGGCCGATCTCGCGGCGGCCAAGGACCTGATCGCCGAGGCCGGCGCCCCTTCCGCCCCGATCGTCGTCGCCTCGAACGGCTCCTCGACACACAACGTGATCGCGAATGCGCTGGTCGCCGCGGCGCAATCGATCGGGCTCGAGGCGGAGATCACCGTGATCCCGCAGGTGCAGTACGGCGACTTCTACTCCGACCCCGACCTCCGAGGCCAGGCCGATCTGTGGCCCGACGAGTACTACATCTCGAAGAACGACCCCCTCGGCTTCTACAAGAACGGCGCGTCCGATGCGAGCGTGAACTTCGGCGTCTTCTCCGACCCGGAATACGATGCGCTGGTGGACGAGGGCTACGCCGCGACCGATGACGTCGAGCGCGCCGAGATCACGACAGAGCTGCAGAAGCGCTGGGTGGAGCACGCGGTGTGGATCCCGGTCGTCGCGACGCCGTCGACGCTCATCATGTCGAAGACGGTGACGGGTGTCCCCGCCTCTGCGGCGTTCATCTACTACCCGTGGGCCGTCGATCTCGGCAGCGCGAAGGGGTAGGCACGATGCCATTCGCGCTCCGCAAGCTCGCCGGCATGGTCTTCACGCTGGTGATCGCCTCCTTCATCATCTTCGCTGCGATGTACGCAGCGCCGGGTGACCCGGTCACGTTCCTCATCGGCAACCCCGAGAACCTGACCCCGGAGCGGATCGCGAGCGTCCGGGCCCAGTACCACCTGGACGAGCCGATGCTCGTCCAGTACTGGCACTGGGCCTCCGGAGTCCTCACCGGCGACTTCGGACAGTCGTTCCAGTACCACCAGCCCGTGAGCGCGCTCCTGGCGGCGAGGGTGCCCATCACCCTGTCGCTCGTCGCCTACGCGGCCGTCGTGCTCACCGTCGTCGGCATCGGCCTCGGCATCGTCGCGGCCGTGCGCCGAGGAAAGGCGGCCGATACCGCCATCATCGGATTCACGACTCTCGCCGCGAGCATCCCCTCCTTCGTGCTGGGAATCGCCTTCGTCGCGTTCTTCGCCGTGGAACTGCGATGGTTCCCCGTGGCAGGTGCGGGTTCCGCTGGACTCGATCGTCTGTATGCGCTCACGCTCCCGGCACTCACCCTCGCCATCACCGCGCTCGCCATCGTGAGCCGAGTGACACGACAGTCCATGATCGAGCAGTTCTCCTCGGAGCACGTCGAGGCCGCCCGTGCCTCGGGTCTCCGCGAGCGGTACATCGTGCGCGATCACGTCCTGCGCGGGGCCTGGGGACCCATCATCACCATGGTCGCACTCGTCATCGCGAGCATGATCGCCGGAACGGTCGCGGTCGAGACGGTGTTCGGGATCTCCGGCGTCGGCTCGCTCCTCGTCGACGCGATCAACACGCACGACTTCCCGGTGGTGCAGGCGGTGCTCCTGTTCATGGTCGTGGCCTACATGATCGTCACGACGATCGTCGATCTGCTCCTTCCCGTGCTCGACCCCCGTATCCGACGAAGGACGGTGTCCGCATGACCTCCGTGATCCTCCCGCGGGTGCGCCGCCGTCGGCGGTCCGGATCCGACCTCGGTTTCTGGATCTCCTGCGGCCTCCTCGCACTCATCGCGGCGGCGGCCGCGTTCGCCCCGCTCCTCGCCCCCTACCAGGCCGACAGCGTCGACTTCGCCGCTATCTGGGAAGGGCCGAGCGCACAGCACCTGCTCGGCACGGACCAGCTCGGACGCGACCTCTTCTCCCGGCTCCTCATCGGAGCGGGTGAAACGCTCGTCGGGCCGGTGGTGCTGCTCGCGCTCGCCACCGTGCTCGGAGTGGCGATCGGTGTCCTGGCGGCGTGGCGGGGCGGATGGATCGATACGGTCCTGGCCCGCGCGACCGACGTGATGTTCGCGTTCCCCGGGCTGCTCTTCGTCGTGCTGGTCATCGCCGTGTTCGGCAAGGGGCCGGCCACGGCGATCGTGGCGCTCGCGCTCGCATACGCGCCGGTCATCGCGAAGTACACGCGCAGCCTGGCCCTGAGCGAGATGACGCGGCCCTACATCGACGCGTACCGGGTTCAGGGGCTCGGCGGCCTGACGATCTGCGTGCGCGGAGTCATCCCGAACCTGCTCCCTCCGCTCGTCGGGTATCTCGTCGTCCTCTTCGGCGAAGCCCTCATGAGTCTCGCGACGCTCAGCTTTCTCGGGTTCGGGGCGCAGCCTCCGAGCTCGGAGTGGGGCCTGATGGTCCAGGAGGGGCAACCCGGAATCATCCAGGGGGAGTTCCTTCCCACGCTCGTCCCCGGTGCCGCCATCGCCATCGTCGTCATCGCGGTGAACGTCGCCGGGGTGCGCGTGGCCGACCGACTGCTTGCGAAGGGATGAAAGATGCTCCTCGACATCCAGGACCTTGACCTGGCCTTCGGCGAAGGAGACGACGCGGTTCGGATCCTCGCCGGTGTCAGCCTCACGGTGGACCGCGGTGAGCTCGTCGGACTCGTGGGAGAGTCGGGCTCGGGCAAGTCCACGACGGCTCGCGCCGTCCTCGCGCTCTACGGCGATGAGGCGTCGATCGAGGGGAGCATCCGCGTCGACGGCACCCAGATGGTCGCCGCCGATGGGAGCACCCGGCGCCGAGTGCGCTCCGATTCCGTCTCGCTGGTGCAGCAGGATCCGCGCGCCGCGCTCAATCCGGTGCGGCGCATCGGGGACTCGCTCACCGAACGACTCGTCCGCGTGCACGGCTGGCGACGAGGTCGCGCCGAGGCGCATATCGTCCAGCTCCTCGCCGCGGTGGGACTCACCCACCCGGAGCGGAGAATGCGACAGTACCCGCATGAGCTCTCGGGCGGCATGCTCCAGCGCGTGGTCATCGCTTGCGCACTGAGCACCGATCCCGCGCTCCTGCTCGCCGATGAGGCGACGAGTGCGCTCGACGTGACGACGCAGGCCGAGATCATCGCGATCTTCCAACGGCAGATCCGCGACCGTGGTCTCGGCATGCTCTTCATCACCCACGACCTGGCGCTCGCCGGAGCGATCTGCGATCGGATCCATGTGCTCCGGCAGGGCGAGATCGTCGAGACGCTGACGACACCGGGCCTGTTCGCGGACGCCGTCCATCCGTACACGCTCTCGCTGATCGCCGCGGCCCCGGTGCTCGACACGAAGGAGGCGTCATGAGTCTGGTGGAGGTCTCCGAGCTGTATCGGGCCTTTCGGATGGGTCCGGGAGCCGAGCGCGTCGTCGCGGTGAACAACGTGAGCTTCGCCATCGAATCGGGTGAGGCGCTCGGCCTCGTCGGTGAATCGGGTTCGGGCAAGTCGACGATCGCTCGGATCCTCGTCGGTCTGGAACGCGCCGACGCGGGGTCGGCGGTGATCGACGGTGTCGACCGCCTGAGCAGGCCGCGCGGCGGAGCCGAGCGCCGTGCGAGGGCTCGTGCGGTGCAGATGGTGTTCCAGGACCCGAACGGTTCGCTCGATCGACGGCTGACCGTGCGCGAGGCGTTGCGGCGCACCCTGCGTCTGCGGGAACAGGGGGCGGGCGCGCACATCGACCGCACGATCGGAGAGCTGCTGGATCGCGTGCGGCTGACCGAGCGGCACGCCGACGCGAAGCCGCATGAGCTGTCCGGCGGTCAGCGGCAGCGCGTCGCGATCGCGCGCGCACTGGCGGTGTCTCCGCGCCTCGTCGTGCTCGACGAGGCCGTGTCCGCACTCGATGTCTCCGTGCAGGCGCAGGTGCTCGAACTCCTCGCCGAGATCCAGCGCGAGTCGGGGGTGAGCTATCTGTTCGTCAGTCACGACCTCGCCGTCATCCGCGAGCTCTGCTCCCGCGTGCTCGTGCTGTTCCGCGGCACGGTGGTCGAACAGGGAGAGACCGGCCAGGTGCTGCGAAGCCCGCAACACCCGTACTCGCAGCTCCTCATCGCCTCGACGCCCGGCCCGGGGTGGGACCCGGAGCGGGTCGTGCAGGACCGGATGACCTTCACGCAACGCATGGAGGTCGTCGGTCGGGGCGACCGGAGGTAGGTCGGGTCAGAGCGGGAGGACGATCGCGGCGATCAGGCCGCCGCCCTTGCGGGCGCGCAGACGCACCTCGCCGCCATGGGTCTTGGCGATGCTCTGCACGATCGCGAGTCCCAGGCCGGTGCCGTCCGGGCCGGCCGAGGTGCGACTCGCATCGCCACGGTAGAACGGCTCGGTGAGCAGCTGCACGGTGGCAGGGGTGATCGGCGTCCCGGTGTTCTCGACCTCGATGACGGCTCGTCCGCGTTCCCGCCGGCATCGCACCCACAGCTCACCGCCGGGCACGTTGTGGCGGATGCCGTTCTCGAGCAGGTTGCGCACGGCCCTGGCCAGCAGCACCGCATCGCCCTCGACCGTGAGGTCGCGCAGGTTCGCGTGCACCTCGATCTCCTGGGCGTCGAGGTCGTCGACCTGGTCCTCGATGAGCGTGCGCAGCTGCACCGGTTCGACCTCGTCCAGCCCGGTGCGGGCGCGGGCGAGGGCGAGCAGGGCCGTGATGAGACGCTCGCTCTGCTCGGTGGCCCGCAGCGCGCGCTGCATGTTGGCCTGCAGGTCCGCCGGCACCGCCCCCTGTTCGAGCGGGATCTCCAGGGCGGTCCTGGTCGTGGTCAGCGGGGTGCGCAGCTCGTGCGAGGCGTTGGCCACGAAGCGATCCTGCGCGGTGAACGCCGACTGCAGCCGGTCGAGCATCCCGTCGATCGTGTCGCCCAGCTCCTTGATCTCGTCGTCGGGGCCCGGCAGATCGAGGCGGCGCCCGAGGTCGCGCTCCGAGATGTCGCGGGCTGCGGCGGTGACTTCGCCGATGCGGTCAAGTGAGCGCCGTGCGAGCCAGAACGCGATCGCGGCGGCGACACCGGTGAAGGCGACGAGCACCACGATCGACCACAGGAGGAGCCCGCTGCCGACCTCGTCCGCGAGGAACGTCGACTGCTGCAGCACCGCCCCTTCCACGGCGTCGAGTGCGACGGTCTGCATCGGCGTGGCCACCGCGAAGCCGGTGACATCGGCGAAGTAGGCGCATCCGGTGCCGGTCGTGCCGTAGAGGAGATCGCCGCTCTCGGTGAGCGGGGAGACGCCGCTCATGTCGGTGCTGTCCGCGGCCGGCGTCCCCGGTGCGACCTGTGTGACCGAGAGTGCGGGCACGCAGGTCGCGGCCGTCGTGTCGATGGCCGAGGCGAACAGCGACTGCACCACCAGGTACTGCACCGAGAGCAGTGCGGCACCCGCGGCGATGAACACGGCCGCGATGGTGACGACCAGCCGGGTGCGGAAGCTCATGCGTCTCATGCCGTCCCCACTCGATACCCGTGCCCCGCCGCGGACTGGACGACCTCGGGAGCCCCGAGCTTGCGGCGCAGCGTGTGCACCACGATCTTCACCACGCCTCGGGTGCGTTCCTGCGGCTCGTCCCACACCTCGTCGAGCAGATCGTCGGCGCTGACGTAGCCGCCCTCCGCCGCGAGAAGCGTCTCGAGCACCCCGAACTCCTTGAGCGTGAGGCGGATCGGCGTGCCGTCGCGCTCCACGATGCGCCGCACGACGTCGAGGCGCACCCCGGCGAATTCGAGCACCGCACTCGCGCGCGCGGAGTGTCCGCGGCGGCCGAGAGCACGCAGGCGCGCGAGCAGCTCGACGTACGCGAACGGCTTGGCGAGGTAGTCGTCGGCACCGAGGTCGAGGCCCTCGACGCGGTCGTTGAGGGTACCGGCGGCGGTGAGCATCAGGATGCGCGCCGGGTACTCCTGCGCCACGAGGGTGCGGCACACGGCATCGCCGCTCAGCACGGGCAGGTCACGGTCGAGCACGATCACGTCCACATCGTTCGATGCGGCGGCGGTCAGGGCGCTCGCCCCATCGCGCGCCACGTCGACGAGGTATCCCTCCCGGCGCAGGCCGTCGGCGAGGGTGTCGGCCAGGTCGGCCTCGTCTTCCACCAGCAGCAGTCGCATGGCACCTCCCGTCTCCGAGGGTGCGCGGTGCGCGGTTAGTTTCCGGTTAGGCGCCGTCATACCCCCAGCAAACCAGCGCATCCGTAGAACTGACTGCACGTCGCGGACGAGCTGCGACCGCGAGAAAGGGAAAGTCATGTTCGACTCGAAAGCACGCCGGTCCATGGTGGTGATGCCCGCTGTCGTGGCGCTCTTCGCGCTCTCTGCGTGCACCGCCCCGTCCGGGGACGACAAGGCGAAGGACGGAGCGAACGATGCGGCCGCTGCGCGGTTCGTGAGCTGCCTGACCGACGAGGGCCAGACGGCGAAGATCGTCGAAGGCGGTCAGGTCGGGCTGCTGATGCCGGATGCTCCCGGAGACGGGGCGATGGGCACGCTGAGCGACAGTACCGCCTCTGCCGGCGCCGGAGAGGAGATGGCGATGACGATGATCTTCACGGACGACGACGGCACGTGGATGGCTTCGACAGCTGCATCCGGCTACCCCGAGGACGGCGGCCAGCGCGCGGCGTGGGAGGCGTGCGAGGAGAAGGTCCCCGAGTTCACGCAGCCGGAGCCGGACATCTCGATGAAGGCGGGCGCCGAGACGCAGATGATCTCCCCCGAGGAGCTCACGGAGGCCGGGCTCGCCTTCGCGTCGTGCGCACGGGACAACGGCTTCACGGACTTCGCCGACCCCGACTCCGACGGCATGCTGACGCTGCCGACGGGCATCACCGAAGACGAGGCGCGCACCCTCCTCGAGGCGTGTGCGGAGAAGGCGGGCGACATGCCGCCCATGTTCACGCAGGAGAGCATCGAAGCCGTCGACTTCGACTGGTTCGCCCTGATGAGCGAATACTTCGAAGGCGCCTTCACTGCGGCGACCGTCATGCCCTCCGGAGGCGAGGAATGAGCCGCCGGGTGACGAAGGTGCTGCTGCCGGTCGGGGTGCTGCTCGTGGCCGCGGCGGTGGCACTCGCAGTGCTGCAGCCGTGGAGCTCGGTGGCCGAGTCTCCGGACGACGCCGAGAAGCCGGTCACCGCCACGGCCGAGCTCACCACGCTGACCTCCGACCTGCGGCTGAACGGCACCCTCAGCTACGGAGCGTCCATCGCGCTGCCGGGGCGCGGGGGGACCATCACACGCCTGCCCACCGCGGGTGAGGTGATCGGCGTCGGCCAGGCGATCTACGAGGTCGACGGGAAGCCGGTGATCGCGATGCGCGGCGACCGTCCGTTCTGGCGCGACCTCGGCGTCGGCGTCGAGAAGGGCCCGGATGTGCGCCAGCTGGAGCAGGCGCTCGCCGACCTCGGCTTCGGCAGGAACATGACGGTGGACGACGAGTTCACCGCGGTCACGGAGACCAACGTCAAGGCCTGGCAGAAGTCGCTCGGGGTGCCGCAGGACGGCATCGTGAAGCTGGGAGACGTGGTCGCGATCACCGCCGCATCGGTGCGCATCGAGTCGGTGAAAGGAAAGCTGGGAGACCCCGCCGGGACGAGTCCGCTGACCTACACCAGCACCACCCTGCGTGTGGTCGCCAAGCTCACCGACGCGCAGGCCCGCGAGATCCTGCCGGGGACCCGGGTGACCGTGGTGCTGCCGGACGGGACGGAGGTGCCCGCGACGGTGACCGCCGTCGACCCCGGTGGTCAGCCGACCGAGAAGGAGGGCGAGACCACGCCCGCCACGGCGAACGTGGAGTTCGACGATCCGGCCGTCGCCGAGGGCATCGGACTGCGTGCGGTCAAGGTCGTGTTCGCGACCTCGGAGGTGAAGGACGCGCTGGTCGTGCCGGTCACCGCCCTGGTGGCGACGACCGACGGAGGCTATGCGGTCGACGTGCTGCGCAAGGGCGGCAAGGTCGAACGGGTCGCCGTGGAGGTCGGACTGATCGCCGACACCAAGGTGCAGGTCACGGGCGGAGACCTCGCTGCCGGCGACGCCGTGGTGGTGGCGCAATGACACCGGACACCGTGGTCGAGCTCGTCGACGTGATCAAGGAGTATCCGGGAAGTCCGCCGCTGCGCGTGCTGCACGGCATGAGTCTCGCGATCGAGAGCGGAGAACTGGTCGCAGTGGTCGGGGCATCCGGATCCGGCAAGAGCACGATGCTCTCGATCATGGGTACGCTCGACGATCCCACCAGCGGCACCGTGCTGATCGACGGGACGGATGCCGCAGCCCTCGCCGAGCGCGAGCGGGCGGTGCTGCGCGCTCGCCGCATCGGGTTCGTGTTCCAGCAGTTCTTCCTGTTGCCGGCGCTCAGCGCGGTCGACAACGTGGCGCTCGGGCTCCTCTACTCGGGAGTGCCCGCGGCGGAGCGCTCGGTGCGTGCCGCGGCCGCCCTGGAACGGGTCGGTCTCGGCGCCCGCATGAAGCACCGGCCCGGGCAGCTCTCCGGCGGGGAGCAGCAGCGGGTGGCCATCGCCCGCGCGATCGTCGGGAATCCGTCGGTGCTCTTCGCCGACGAGCCCACGGGGGCGCTCGACTCCACCACGGGCGAACGCATCCTCGAACTCCTCACCTCGATCGCCGACTCCGGCACTGCGGTCGTGATCATCACTCATGACCCGCACATCGCGGAGCGCACGCAGCGGCAGGTCGGCATCCACGACGGACGCATCGTGAGCGATACGGGCTCACCGGATCGGGAAGAGGTCGCGGCATGAGGCGCCGAGGGGAGCGGATGCCGCGGCTGAGCGTCGCGGACAGCATCCGCACGGCGCTCATCGGACCGCGCAGCCGCAAGATGCGCACGGCCCTGTCGGCGCTCGGCGTCGCCGTGGGCATCGCGGCACTCACCGCCATCACGGGCATCGCCGCATCGAACCAGGCGGAGCTGTTGGCCAAGCTCGACGCGCTCGGCGCCAACATGATCGTGGTGCAGCCGGGGTACGGGCCGGACAACAAACCGGTCGCACTGCCCGAGACGGCCGGCGGGATGATCGAGCGGGTGACGGGGGTGGAGCAGGTCGGGGTGCTCGAGAAGGTGCCGGACGGTACCGGCGTGTATCGCAACGACCTCATGCCGAAGAGCCAGGGCAACGGGCTGACCGCGTATGCGGCGAGTCCCGACTTCCTCTCGTCCGTGGAGGGATCGGTCGCGAAGGGGTCGTGGTTCGACGAGACCGACCGCTCCCTGCCGGTGACCGTGCTCGGGTCAGCGGCAGCTGCGCGCATGGGCATCACGGAGCCGGGCGTGCGGGTGTGGATCGGCGAGCAGTGGTACACCGTGATCGGGATCCTCGACTCGGCTGGGCTCGCGGAGGACATCGACGCGAGTGCCTTCCTCGGCGATCATTGGGCGGCCGAGCACGTGTCGGCGAAGGGCGATGACACGATCGCCTCGATCTACGTGCGCATGGCCGACGGCGGCACGGGCGAGAAGGTCCGAGACGCGATCGCCCGCGCCGCGAATCCGTCGTCCCCGTATGTGCAGGTGACCGGACTCGGCGACCTCGCCGGGGCGCGGGACACCGCGGATGACTCGCTGTCCGGCCTCGCGGTCGGTCTCGCGGCGATCGCGCTGCTGGTCGGAGGGATCGGCATCGCGAACACCATGGTGGTGGCGGTGCTGGAGCGGCGTGGCGAGATCGGACTCCGGCGGGCGCTCGGCGCGCGTTCGGGTCAGATCGCGGGTCAGTTCGTGGCGGAGGCGATCGTGCTCGGCGGCCTGGGGGGCGTCGCCGGTCTGCTGCTGGGGGCCGCGGGGGTGTTCGTCTACGCCGGCATCCAGGGGCAGGCGGCGACGATACCCCTCGTGGTGCTCGTCGGGGGCCCGGCCGTGGCGCTGGTGGTCGGTGTGATCGCGGGGCTGTATCCGGCGATCAGCGCCGCCCGCCTCTCGCCCACGTCGGCGCTGCGCACGGTGTGAGCGCGCGGTGGGAGGAGATCTCGCGTTCGGGCGGAGATCTCGACCTCGAGGCTCCTCCCGACGCGGAGACCTCCTCCCGACGCGGAGACCTCCTCCCGACGCGGTGCAACCCCCTGACCCGTTCACGAGCCCGGGCGTAGCCTGTGGCCGTGGACGGGTTCGCGGCGGTCGACTTCGGATTCGCGCGTGAGGTGCTGCAGCGCGGCATCGCGGCGATGTACCTCGTCGCGTTCGTCTCCAGCCTGAACCAGTTCCGGCCGCTGCTGGGCGAACACGGACTGCTTCCCGCGCCGGCGCTGCTCGAATGGGTCGGCCGCGACAAGGCGAGACGACGGATGCTGCATCCGACCCTGTTCTCGCGCATCCGCTATACCGACCGCCGCCTCGTGCTGCTGTGCGCGGCCGGCATCGTGGTCGCGGCACTTCTCGTGGTCGGCATCCCGCAGTGGGGGCCGCCGTGGGTTCCGATGCTGTGCTTCCTCGCGCTGTGGCTCGGGTACATGTCGATCGTCAGTATCGGGCAGACGTTCTACTCGTTCGGGTGGGAGATGCTGCTGCTGGAGGCGGGGTTCCTCGCGGCGTTCCTCGGCTCGGGCGATCAGCCGCCGCCCACCGTCGTGATCGTCCTGTTCTGGTGGCTGGTCTTCCGGCTCGAGTTCGGTGCCGGGATGATCAAGATCCGCGGCGGACGCGAATGGCGCGACCTGACGGCACTCATGTACCACCATGAGACGCAGCCCATGCCGGGTCCGCTCAGCAGGCAGGCGCATCTGCTGCCGCGCTGGTTCCATCGCGGCGAGGTGCTGGGCAACCACTTCGCGCAGCTGGTCGTGCCGATCTTCCTGTTCGCGCCGGTCCTGTCGCTGTGGGTGCGCGGCCCGGTGCCGCAGGTCGTCGGTGCGGTGGCGGCATCCATCGTGATCCTGACGCAGCTGTGGCTCGTCGTCACCGGAAACTTCGCGTGGTTGAACGCGGCGACGATGGTCATCGCGTTCTCCGTGATCGGGCTGCCGGGAGTCGGGATGCCTGTGGCCGCGCCGCGGACCGATCCTCCCTGGATCATCGACGGGATGCCGCTGGCCTGGGTCGTGGTCACCTCGGCGGTCGGGCTGCTGTATGTCGTGCTGAGCGTGCCGGCGCTGCGCAACCTCTTCGCGCGGCGGCAGCTGATGAACGCGAGCTTCAACCGCTGGCAGCTCGCCAACGCCTACGGCGCATTCGGCACGGTCACGAAGGAGCGCATCGAGATCATCGTCGAGGGCTCAGCCGACGAAGAGGGGATGGAGTGGCGCGAGTACGAGTTCCGGGGCAAGCCCGGTGATGTGCGCAGGATGCCGCGACAGTTCGCTCCCTACCATCTGCGGCTCGACTGGCTGATGTGGTTCCTTCCGCTCGGGCATTCGCTCGACGACTGGTTCACCGCGTTCCTGGTGCGGTTGCTGGAAGCGGATGCTCCGACCCTCGCGCTGCTGCGCATCGACCCGTTCGAGGGCGAAAGACCGCGGTGGGTGCGTGCGGTGTCGTACCGCTACCGCTTCGCCACCCGCGCCGAAAAGAAGGCCGACGGTGCGGTCTGGGTGCGCACGGGCCGCCGTGTGGTGCTCGCGCCCTTCGGGCTCCGGTGACGCCTCCCCCAGTCCTCGGTCCCTTCCCTCCAGCTCCGTCCCCTCCGGCGCTCCCGCACCCTCGTTCCGGTCGCACTTTCTGTCGCGCCGGCGGCCTTTTGGCGACAGTAAGTGCGACCGGAACGGAGGGCGGACGGGCCGGGACGCCGTCAGGGCTCGGCCGTGACCAGAGGGTCGGGACGACGCCGGGAGACGACCCCGGACGACTCGACCTCGAAGCCGTTGCGCACCCAGTACTCGTAGCCGCCGAGCAGCTCGCGGACATCGAACCCGGTGGCGAGCAGTACTCGGGCGGTCGAGGTGGCGCCGTTGCACCCGGGGCCCCAGCCGTAGACGATGAGCGTGCGATCGCGGGGAAGCGTTGTGAGCCGTGCGTCGACGTCGCTCGTGGGCAGATGCACCGCCCCGGCGATGTGGCCGTGATCCCACGACTCGAGGCGCCGCGTATCGACCAGCACCGCCTCTCCGGCGGCCACGGCTTCGCGGGCGGCGACCACATCGATCTCGTACGCGAGACGCGCGTCGACGTAGGCGAGCCTCGCGTCGAGAGAGCTCATCGCCGCGCGCCCGCACCGAGCAGCGCGGCGAGCTGCGGCAGCTGCGCGGGGTCTTCCAGCGCCGAGCCGACGGCGACGACATGGGCGCCGGCGTCGAGGTACTCGGCGGCGTTGACCGCGTTCATGCCACCCGTGGTCACGAATCGTGCCTGGGGGAAGGGGCCGTTCATCGCCGTGAGCCACTGCGGACCGAGTACCGACGCGGGGAAGGCCTTGAGCCAGGTGAGTCCCGCGGAAGTGGCGGATTGCACCTCGCTGGCCGTGGCGACACCGGGAAGGCTGAGCATTCCGGCCTCGTGCGAGGCGCGCACGACGTCGAGATCGAGCCCGGGGCTGACGGTGAACGTGGCGCCGGCGGAGAGCGCCTGCGCGACATGCTCGGCCGAGACCACAGTGCCGGCGCCGACGGCCTTGCCACGCGTGCGTCCGGCGGCGGCGACCACGCGCAGCGCCTCGACGTCGTCGGGGGTCTGGATGGGGAGTTCTACGACGTCGATCCCGAGGTTCCACGCGGTGGTCGACAGGGCGAGGCTGCGCTCCGCCCCCATGCCACGCAGGATCGCCATCAGGCGCGTGCCACCGAAGATCGCATCAAAGCCGGAGTTGTCCATCATGTTCCCTGTCGGTCCCGTCATCGCGTTCTGGCCTCTTCGAGGTAGGAGTATGCGGTCACCCGGGAGATGCCCAGGCGCTTGGCGATGGCCTCCACCGACTTGCGCATCTGTGTGGCACCACGCTGATCCAGCCGCTCCAGCACGGTGATCTTGTCATCGCGCGACATGCTCTCGAGGGGTCGCCCGATCTCGCGGATGGCTTCGGTGATCATCGAATCCATCACCGACACGAGGTCGGCGCCGAAGTGCTCCTTCGGAGCGTTCGCGGGTACGGGCGCCGGGAGGAGCGCGTCGAGCGTCTTGCGGGCGAGGAGCAGCGGGCTGAGGTCGACATTCACGCACAGCGACGCGATGATGTCGCCGGCGCCATTGTGGAAGTAGACCGAGGAACAGCGCAGCTCCCGCCCGTCGCTGGTGTAGCCGGTGTAGCCGAAGGCGTCGTGGTTCCCCCGGCGGTCCTTGAGCACGTCCAGACCGAGAGAGGTCGAGGGGCCCCCGACAGCGCGCCCGGTGACGTGCCCGTTCTCGATGGCCATGATCGTGTGACCCAGGTCGACGTCGGTGCCGTCGAGATTGTGGAGCACGACTTCGACGGTCGGTCCGGCCGCAGTGGCGAGGGCACGGAGCACGGGTCGATAGAGGCGGAGGACCTCTTCTGCACTCTCGTACGTCTCCCGTGCGAGATCATCGGCCAGGGCTGCAACCGCGTTCTCTGCTGTCGTCGATGTCGACATTCTGTGACTCCAATCCGGAGCAACGATACAGGCGTACAAAAAATACGAGTGATAGACAGATTGTCTATTCCGCTGTTAGTTTATCCACGCCCAGACGATCCGTCGAGGCCGGACCGCAACGTATGCGGCCCTGCATTCCCCGAAGAAGGAGCCCCGGATGGCCACTGTCGCCTCATCTGGCCTGACCCCGAAGCAGCGCAAGACGATCGCCGGTGGGGCGATCGGAACGCTGATCGAGTACTACGACTACTACCTCTACGGCCTCGCGGCTGCGGCAGTGTTCCCCGCGGTGTTCTTCTCCTCGAACGACCCCGTCATCGCCCAGCTGTCGTCGTTCGCGACCTTCGCCGTCGGATTCTTCCTCCGTCCGGTCGGCGGCATCATCTGGGGTATCGTCGGCGACCGCCGGGGCCGCAAGGTCGTTCTCATGAGCACGGTCATCGGCATGGGGGTAGCGACCACGGGCATCGGCCTGATCCCTTCCGACCAGATGATCGGCATCGCTGCACCGCTGCTGCTGTTGTTCTTCCGGCTCTGCCAGGGCTTCTTCGTCGGCGGCGAGATGGGCGGTGCGGCCACGATGGTCGTCGAAGCCGCGCCGACCGGCAAGCGGGGGCTCTACGGAGCCTTCCTCATCAGCGGTGCGGGTGTCGCCAACGTGGTCTCGGGCGGTCTGATGGCAGGTCTCGGGCTCACGCCGGAATCGTGGTTCCTGCAGTGGGGGTGGCGCATCCCGTTCGTCTTCTCGATCGTGCTCGCGATCGCGGCAGTGCTGCTTCGTCGCCAGCTCGAGGAGTCTGAGGCGTTCACCGACACGCAGACGCTTCTCCTCGCCACCACGGGCAAGAAGCCCAACCCGCTCATCGAGGTCTTCCGTCACCCGAAGAACGCGATCATGGGCATCCTCATCGGGTTGCCGCAGTCGATCGCCGGCTACGTCATCCTCACGTACGGTCTGGCGTTCATCGTGTCGAACCAGCAGCTGCCGGCCTGGATGGGGTTCGCCGGCACCATGCTCGTGGGTCTGCTGCAGATCGTCGTCGCTCCGCTGTGGGGTGCGATCTCCGATCGCATCGGCAGGCGGACGGTCTACATCATCGGCTGTCTCGGCTTCGCGGCCATGGTCTATCCGGCCTTCATGATGTTCAGCACGGGGAACATGTGGCTGATCTGGCTCGGACAGATCCTCGGGTTCGTCATCTTCGGCGTTGCGATGCAGGCGACCCTCTCGACGATGCTCGTGGAGATGTTCGATCCGGAGGCTCGGACGACAGGCGTGAACATCGGCTACCAGATCTCCAACACCCTCGGCGGCGGCCTCGCCCCGCTGATCTGCACGGCACTGGTGGCGGCTGCCGGAGGCGCCTTCTGGCCGGTCGTCGTGTACGCGGCGGTGATCGCGGTGGTCGGTGTGATCGCCACACTGGTCGCCTCGGTCCAGCCCGATGTCGAGGGTGCGGGGCGCCTGCACGAGCTGAAGACGAGCACGCCGGTGAAGACGCGATGACGATGGATGACGCAGGAGTGCTCTCCGCGCGCGACAAGGGCCTACCTGGGCGTGCGGCCGGACTGACGGTGACGGAATTCCTCGCGACAGCCCCACGACTCGAGGAGTTCTGGACTCCGCTGATCGTGCTCGACGACGCAGCGATGACGGCGAACGTCGCCACGATGGCGCAGTGGTGCGCGGAGCGCGGCCTCGCCCTCATGCCCCACGGCAAGACCACCATGGCGCCTGCGCTGTGGAAGCGGCAGAGGGATGCGGGCGCGCTCGGCATCACCTTCGCGACCATGGGGCAGGTTCGTACCGCCCGCGATCTGGGCGTCGATTCGGTGATGCTCGCGAACGCCGCCGTCGATCGGCCGGCGCTGGCGTGGCTGGCGCAGGAGCTGGCGGATCCGGGTTTCCGGTTCGTGAGCTGGGCCGATTCGGTTGCGACGGTCGAGACGATGGAGGCGGCTCTGCTCTCCACCGCGACACCGCGCCCGGTCGACGTCTGCGTCGAGCTCGGCGGCGAAGGGGGTCGGACGGGTGCGCGGTCGATCGCGGAGGCCGTGCGTGTGGCTGAGCGCATCGCCGCATCCTCCGTGCTGCGCCTCGCCGGAGTGGCCGGATACGAGGGGAGCCTCGCGCACGATCGCTCCCCCGCGGCTCTCGCGGCCGTCCGCGCGTACCTGCAGTCCCAGCTCGAACTGCACTCCGCGATCACGCCTCTCTACGACGCCGGCGAGCTCTTCGTGACCGCCGGCGGCAGTGCCTACTTCGATGTCGTCGCTGACGTCTGGGGGACGACCGCGCGCGATGACCGTACGCATTTCACCCTTCGCTCCGGCGCCTACATCGTGCATGACGATGGTTTCTATCGAGGCATCTCGCCGTTCGATGAGGGGGCAGTGCAGGCGGAAGACTCTCCTCGATTCCTGAACGCGATGCACGCGATCGCGCGCGTCGTGTCGGCGCCGGAACCGGGACTGGCTCTCG
Source organism: Microbacterium sp. SY138 (assembly GCF_039729145.1). Lineage (NCBI taxonomy): Bacteria > Bacillati > Actinomycetota > Actinomycetes > Micrococcales > Microbacteriaceae > Microbacterium > Microbacterium sp. SY138. The sequence continues at coordinate 188,176 of NZ_CP155793.1, forward strand.
TCGACGCCGGGAAGCGAGACCTGCCCTACGACGAAGGTCTGCCGATCCCGCGCTCCTGGTCCAGAGGTGTCGCCGGGCCCTGGCAGCCGCTGCACGGCGAGGTCTCGGCGATGAACGATCAGCACTCGTACGTCCGCTCGGAGCAGTCTCTCGCGATCGGCTCGGTCGTTCGTCTCGGGCTGTCGCACCCCTGCACCGCCTTCGACAAGTGGCGCGTGCTGCCGGTCGTCGAGTCCGCCGGATCCGACGTCGTGACCGGCCTCGTCCGCACCTACTTCTGAGGGGAGCGATGATGATTCGATCAGTTCTCCGCGGCGGTTCAGTCGTCGACGCGACAGGCCCGATGCGCGCTGATGTCGCGATCGAGAACGGGCTCGTCACGAAGGTCGGTCGGGTCGATGCGCATGACGGCGACGAAATGATCGACGTCTCTGATCGCCTGGTGATTCCCGGATTCATCGACGTGCACTCGCATGCCGATGGCCTGTTGAACGATCCGGACGTCACTCTCGCTCTGCTGCGACAGGGGATCACGACCGTGATCGCCGGCCAGGACGGAGTGTCGTACGCGCCGGGCAGCGGTGAGTACGCGTCGGAGTACTTCGCCGCCATCAACGGGACGCACCCCACCTTTCGGGGCGGGGGCGTAGATGCCTACCTCGCCTCCGTCGACGGGATCTCAGCAGTGAATGCCGGCTATCTCGTACCGGCGGGCACCGTGCGCTTCGAGGTGTGTGGGCGCAAGGCTGGTTCAGCGAGCGAGGACGAGCGCCGACGCATGCGTGCTCTGGTCGCGCAAGGCATGTCCGACGGCGCCCTCGGGCTCTCGACCGGTCTGGACTACACGCCCGGTCTCTTCCAGGACGCGGCGGAGATAGCCGCCCTCTGTGAACCGGTCGCGCGTGCCGGCGGAGTGTACGTGACGCACATGCGCGGAGGATATGAGGCGAACACGGCTGCCGGTATGGATGAGATCGCGGAGATCGCCCGGATGGCCGCTGCGCATGCGGGATCTCCTTTGTCCGTGCACATCTCGCACTTCCACGCCGACGCCGACATCGTGCTGGATCAGCTCGATGCGCTGGGTGCCGCCGGTGTGGACGCGACTTTCGACGCCTACCCCTACACCCGCGGCTGCACGCTGCTGGGCATGCCGCTGCTCCCACCTGCGGTGTCGGCACTGCCGGTGGCGGCGGCGGTTGCGGTGATCGCGGATCCTTCTCGCCGTGCCGAGCTGCGCGAGCTGTGCACGCTGCGGGCGGAACGCAGCGCCAGCCTCGGCCCGGAATGGGCGGACATGATCACACTCGCTCACCTCGCCGCGCCCGAGTGGGCGTGGGCGCACGGGCTCACGCTGCGCGAGGCGGCCGCCCGTGCCGGCGTCGCACCGGTCGACCTCGCCCTCGATGCGCTTGCCGCCTGCCGTCTGGAGTGCAGCGCGGTGATGGCAGTACGCAGCCCTCGCTCGGGAGCGGAACTCGCTCGCATCTTCCGGCATCCCGGGCAGATGGGCGGCTCCGACGGGATCTTCATCGGCGCCCATCCCCATCCGCGAGCGGCCGGCTCGTTCTCGCTTTTCCTGCGCGAATACGTGCGGGAGCGGGCGAGCTGGACGTGGTCGGATGCGGTGCACCACCTGTCGGCGCTGCCTGCGCGACGCTTCGGTCTCGGGCGTCGGGGCGCCGTCGTGGCCGGGGCGATCGCCGACCTCGTGGTTGTCGACCCGGAGACGGTCACCGATACCGCCACCTACGAGAACCCTCGGGGTCGCGGTGCGGGTATCGACGACGTGTTCGTCGCCGGTATCCGTGTTCTCGCTGACGGGTGCCTGACCGGTGCCCAGCCGGGCCGCGGGCTCCGCCGTTCACCTCAGACCTGAATCGTCAACGAAAGGAAAAGAAAGATGCCGAAGACCGGATTCTACGCAGACGGGGCACCCACGCCCGCCGGCCCCTACAGCCACGGAGTGGTCGCGAACGGATTCCTCTACACTGCGGGGTTCGGACCGCAGGATGCGGCGAACGACCACGCGGTTCCCGCGAGCGTGGGCGACCAGACCCGCCAGGTGCTCCGGAACATCCAGAAGGTGCTCGCGGTGCACGGGCTGACCACGGACGACGTCGTGAAGTCGACTGTGCATCTGCAGGACCTCGCCGATTTCGCCGAGTTCAACGAGGCCTACGAGGAGTTCTTCACCGCGCCGTACCCCGTGCGCACAACCGTGGGCTCGCAACTGGCGAACATCCTCGTCGAGATCGACGTGGTCGCGGCTCTGCGCCAGGCGTGATCCCGCGCCTCCTCCCGGGCGGAGTTCTCCGCGTCGGGAGGAGCATCCGGGCGGAAGGATCCTCCCGAGAGGGGGAACTCCTCCCTACGCCGAGGTCCGAAGCTACGCCGAGGTCCGAAGCTACGCCGAGGTCCGACACCTCGCCGAGCGCGGCGAAACGCCCCGGCCGGGTCGAGTGACCCGGTCGGAGCGTCCCGTCTCGCTGGGCGAAGATCAGCTGACCTTCTTCCGGTACGAGATGATCGCGAACACGTAGGCGACCACGAGGATGCCGACGCACCAGGCGAGGGCGACCCAGATGTCGTTGCCGACGGGCTTCTCGGCGAAGAGTGCCTGGATGGTGTTGACGATCGAGGTGACCGGCTGGTTGTCGGCGAACCACTGCACCGGAGCCGGCATGGTGTCGGTCGGCACGAACGCCGAGCTGATGAACGGCAGGAAGATCAGCGGGTACGAGAACGCGCTCGCGCCGTCGACCGTCTTGGCGTTCAGACCCGCGATGATCGCCAGCCACGTGAGGGCCAGGGTGAACAGCATCAGGATGCCGATGACTCCGAGCCAGGCCCAGAAGCTCGCCCCGGTGCGGAAGCCCATCAGGAATCCGACGCCGAAGATGATCGCCAGGGTGATGGCGTTCGCCGTCAGAGACGTGAGCACGTGCGCCCACAGCACGCTCGATCGCGCGATCGGCATGGAGTGGAACCGCTCGAAGATGCCGCTCTGCATGTCGGTGAACAGTCGGAACGCCGTGTAGGCGATGCCGGATGCGATCGCGATGAGCAGGATGCCGGGCAGCAGGTAGTTCACGTAGTTGTCGGTGCCGGTGCTCTGCTGGAGTGCACCGCCGAAGACGTAGACGAACAGGAGCATCAGCGCGATCGGGGTGACCGCCGTGGTGATGATCGTGTCGGGACTGCGGAAGATGTGCCGCATGGAGCGGCCGGTGAGTGTCGCCGTATCGGCGGCGAAGTGCGTGCTCATGCTGCGTTCTCCTTTCCGGAGGCCTTGGGGCCGATGAGGGTGAGGAAGATCTCCTCGAGGGTGGGCTGCTTCTCGACGTACTCGACCTTGGCGGCGGGGAGCAGCCGCTTGAGGCCGGCGAGGGTGTCGTCGGCGATGATGCGACCCTCGTGCAGGATCGCGATGCGGTCGGCCAGCTGCTCCGCCTCGTCGAGGTACTGTGTGGTGAGCAGCACGGTGGTGCCGCTGTTCGCGAGCTGTTTGACCACGTCCCACACCTCGATGCGGGCTTCGGGGTCGAGGCCCGTGGTCGGTTCGTCGAGGTAGATGACCTCGGGGTCGCCGACCAGGCTCATCGCGATGTCGAGCCGGCGACGCATGCCGCCGGAGTAGGTGCCGACCTTGCGGCCGCCGGCATCGGTCAGACGGAACGTCGCCAGCAGGTCGTCGGCGACCTTCCCGGCGTCGGGCAGGTGCCGCAGCTTCGCGACCAGCACGAGGTTCTCGCGTCCGGTGAGGATCTCGTCGACGGCGGCGAACTGCCCGGTGAGGCTGATGCGCTCACGGACGCCGACCGGGTCGGAGGCGACATCCACGCCCTGCACGGTCGCCGTGCCGGCGTCTGCCTTCAGCAGGGTGGAGAGGATGCGCACCATGGTGGTCTTGCCGGCGCCGTTCGAGCCGAGGAGGGCGAAGATGCTGCCCTTCTCGACCTCGAAGTCGACGCCGCGCAGCACGTGCAGATCCTTGTACGACTTCTCGATGCCGCGCACCGAGATGGCGGGGTTCGTCATGACTCGTTCTCCTTCTTCTTCGCGTCGTCGAACGCCTTGATGAGGCGTGCGCGCTCCTTGTCGATCCACTGCGTGCCGCCGTAGGCACGGGCGTAGTCCTCGGCGTACTCCACGGGGTCATCGCCCACGATGGCGCTGACCGGCGTGCCGTCGACTGCGGCGCGCTCCCACAGGTCGGCGAGGTCGAGGAACATCGTGACGATCGTGTCGCCGTCGGTGATGCCGCCGTAGTACAGGTAGTACCGGTACTGGGCGTTCGCCACCTCGCGGTACGGCGAGGGGAGGGCGTCGATGCGGGCCTTGGCCTGCTTGTACTGCTTCTTCTGCTCGAGCGATCCGGTGAGCGCTTCGATCCACTTTGCGGCCATGATCAGTTCTCCTTGTTCGGGGTGGTGCTCGTATTGTCGGTGTCGGTCTTGTTCAGCTGTGCGATGTGCTGCGCGAGGAAGTCCCAGGTCTTCCAGAACTCCTCGAGCTCCTGGCGGCCCTGTGCGTTCAGGGTGTACACCTTGCGCGGCGGACCCTTCTCGCTCGGGACCTTCTCGACGTCGACGAGGTTCTTCTGCTCGATGCGCACGAGGAGTGCGTAGATCGTGCCCTCGGCGATGTCGGTGAATCCGTGGTCGCGGATGCGTGTGGTGATCTCGTACCCGTATGCCGGCTGCTCGGCGAGGAGGGCCAGAACGATGCCCTCCAGAGTGCCCTTGAGCATCTCGGTCATCTGCTTGCCCATCAGGTCCTCCTTTCGTTTCGGTTGGTACTCAGTGTTGCTGGGTACCGGTACAAAGTAACACTGAGTACCGGTACTTAGCAACACCGAATACCAAACTTTTTCGGACGAGATCCCGAAGCGGTTCCGGGCGCGCGAGAACGACCGTCGACGGCGAGGGTGGAGACGCGAGGAGTGGAGAGGAAGGCGTGGAGAGGGGAAGCGCGGAGAGGGGGAAGCGCTGCTACGGGAACATGCGGCGCAGCAGCGCCAGGTCGTCGGTGCTCAGGGCCTGTGAGATCACGGCCGCCGTCTCCGGGGGCATGTCCTTCTCCAGCCGCTGCCACAGCCACCGCGCGGCACCCAGGTCTGCGGTGGCGACAGCGGTGGAGAACGCTGCCACTCCGTCGTAGTAGGGGATGGTCGAAGACCCGGGTTCGGCGTTGTACGGCGAGTAGATGTCGACGAACGGAAGCGTCGGGTCCGGTCGCAGGTATAGCACGTCCCCGGGAGCGATCGGCTCATTGCCGCGCACGTGGTTGAAGCTGCCGACGGTGACGTAGTCGACGCAGAAGCGCTCGCCGATCGCGATGAGGCTGTCGCCGGCCTGCACCTCGTAAGAGAAGATCTGGCCGTCGGCATCGAGGGTGACCGGCCCGCGTGCCAGCTCCGACGCGCCCAGGTCGACGAGCTCGCCCAGGAGCTTCCCGTGGGCCGGGGAGCCGTCGTCGCTCCCGATGTTGATGAACGCGTTGGTGGTGCAATCACCCGGTCCGCGGGCGGGAACGCTGATGCCATCGCCCAGATCGACGTATCCGACCGGATCAGAGGCGTCGGCGGCACTCGTCGGGGCCGTGGAGGGTTCGGCGGCGAAGCGTTCCGACGCCCACGAAGCCGCATCGACGACGGCGGGTGCGGCGCTGATCACGGCGGGAGCGGCAACGGCGACCAGCCCGGCGACGGCCACGACGACGACGGCAGTGGTGATCCTGGTGTTGCGCTTCATCCCCGACAGCATGGCATCGCTCGGCACCGCGGCGGTAGAGCGGGTGCCGGGTCAGCTGCGCAGGTATGCGAGCACGGCGAGCACACGCCGGTGGCCGCTGTCACTGGAGGCGAGGCCGAGCTTGGCGAAGATGTTGCCGATGTGCTTGCTCACCGCGGTCTCGGTCACGAAGAGCCGTTCGGCGATGGTGCCGTTGTCGAGCCCCTCGGCCATGAGGCCCAGCACCTCGCGCTCGCGGGGCGTGAGGGTCTGCACCGGATCGTCGGCGCGACGGCGGCTCATCAGCTGCGAGATGACCTCGGGATCCATCACCGTGCCGCCGGCGGCCACGCGGTGCAGGGCATCGATGAAGGCCGCGACCTTGCCGACACGCTCCTTGAGCAGATAGCCGAGGCCGTCGGCTCCGGCAGCCAGCAGCTCACCGGCGTACCGATCCTCGACGTAGGCCGACAGCACCAGCACGGGGAAACCGGGGCGGCGAGCGCGGGCTTCGGCCGCGGCCTTCAGCCCCTCGCTGGTGAAGGTGGGCGGCATCCGCACATCGACCACGGCGGCATCGGCCTCGTCGAGCCGGGTGAGGAATGCCTCGGCGTTGTCGACGGCCGCCACGACCTCGAACCCCTCGCTGCGCAGCAGCAGCGCCAGCCCCTCGCGGAGCAGGGTGTCGTCTTCGGCGATCACGATCCGCATGGCAACTCCGCTCTCAGGATGGTGGGGCCGCCGACCGGGCTCGACAGCTCCAGCCCACCCTCGAAGGCCTCGAGGCGACGACGGATGCCGGCCACGCCGCCGCCCGGGCGTTCGGCTGCTCCGCCCACGCCGTCGTCCTCGACCGTGATCAGCAGCACCTCCCCCTCCCGTTCGACCCGCACCGCGGCCCGCGTGGCATCGCTGTACTTGCTGACGTTGGTCAGAGCCTCGGCCACCACGAAGTAGCTGGCCGACTCGACGGCGGCCGGGACGCGTCCGACCTGCGACGTCTCGATCGTGCAGGGCACGACGCTGCGCCCGGCCAGCGACGCCAGCGCCCCCTCCAGCCCGAGCTCGTCGAGGATCGGCGGGTAGATGTCGTGCACCGTGCGGCGGAGTCCGGCGAGCGCGTCGGTCGCCGCATCCTGCGCTCGCCGCAGCGGTTCGAGCACGTCGCCGCCGGTCTCCTGCGCGCGCTCGGCGATCCCGAGCATCATCACCACGTTGACCAGGCGGTTCTGCGCACCGTCGTGCAGGTCGCGCTCGATGCGCCGCAGTTCGGCCGCGTGGGCATCGAGCGCGGCGGCGCGGCTGAGGGTCAGGGCGTCGACCCGTGCGGCGAGGCGCGACTTCTCCGGCGTCGCGAGCAGCGTCGCCGACACGTACGACACCAGCCGTGCGACCGCGGGGATCAGGAGGATCGACAGGATCGCGTACGCCGCCGCGAGCAGCGGCATCGTGGCCGCGAGCTCCCAGGACGTGACGGGGTACACCGAACCCACGGGGTCGTCGGCGGGAGCGAACTGCCAGTAGTAGGTGATCGCGAGGGTGTTGACCGCCGCGACCGGCAGCGAGATCGTCAGCAGTGAGACGAACAGCACGGGGAGCCCCTGCACGGCGAGCCACAGCACGTCGCGGCCGGTGGCGCGCGAGAAAGCGAAGCGCAGACGATCGTCGATGGTCGAGGCCCGCGGGAGCACGTGGCCGATCGGCGTCAGCTCCTCGCCCCGGTAGGCGCCGACACGACGGCGGTTCAGGTCCGTCCAGCGGTGCAGGCTCTGCACGGTCTCGGGCATCAGCAGCACGCCGCCGGTGAGGATCATGAAGGGAAGCAGGACGATGCCCAGGCAGAGGAACACCACGGAGGCGATCGAGACTCCGGCCTCGACGGCCAGGTATCCCCACGCGCGCAGCCATCGCCGCATCCGTCCGTCCTTCACTCTCACAGTCTGCCCGAGCGGTCGGAGCGGCACGGTATAGCCAGCACCACCATCGAAGCGGCAGCGGGCGGGATGGGATGCCGTCCGCCCCGTCCCTAGCGTCGGATCATGACCTTCACCCCCCTCTCCCGGGCCGTCGACGCGCGGCCCTCCGAAGCACTGCGGCTGCAGTCCGTCGTCAAGACCTACGGCACAGGTGCCAGCCGCGTCACGGCCCTCCGTGGCGTGGACCTCGCCATCGCGAAGGGCACGTTCACCGCGATCATGGGCCCTTCGGGCTCGGGCAAGAGCACCCTGCTGCACAGCGCCGCAGGACTCGACCGGCCGAGCAGTGGCACCGTGCACCTCGGCGGAACCGAGATCTCGGGGCTGAAGGCACGCCAGCTCACCGCCTTCCGCCGCGATCACGTGGGCTTCGTGTTCCAGGCGTACAACCTGCTCCCCGCACTGAACGTCGAAGACAACATCACTCTGCCGCTGCGACTCGGCGGCCGTCGACTCGAGGCGCGGTGGCTCGACTTCCTGCTCGACGCCGTGGGGCTCACCGAGTACCGTCATCGTCGCCCCTCCGAGCTCTCCGGGGGCCAGCAGCAGCGGGTGGCGATCGCCCGCGCGCTCATCACCCGGCCGCATGTGGTGTTCGGCGACGAGCCGACCGGCGCGCTCGATTCCCGCTCCGGCGAGCAGGTTCTCGACCTGCTCGCGCACACGGCGCGCGAGCTCGATCAGACGGTCGTGGTCGTCACGCACGACCCGGTGGTGGCCGCGCACGCGGATCGCACCATCTTCCTCGCCGATGGAGCCTTCGCGGGATACCTCGACGGTGCCGACCCCGCGCAGATCAACGCCCGCATGAGCGCATTGGGGGAGTGGTGATGTCGGGCACGCTGGGCTTGAGCCGACTCGTCGGTGCCGATCTTCGCCATCACCGCGGGAGCTTCGTGGGAGTGGCGGTCGCGGTGTTCGTGGCGAGTGCACTGGTGACGGGCCTCGGAGTCCTCGTCGAATCCGGCATGCGCGGAGGCCTGGCGCCGGAACGCTATTCCGCGGTCGACGTGGTGGTCGGTGCGCCGCAGCAGGTCGATGTGCCGGAAGACCTGCCGGTTCCCCTGCGGGAACGCGTGCCGCTGCCCGCCGACGCAGCGCGCGACATCGCCGCTCTTCCCGGAGTCGACCGCGTCGTGGCCGACGTCACGATTCCGCTCTCACTGCAGGATGCCGGTGCGGATGCCGGTGCGGATGCCGATGCCGGCGGTTCCGTCCTGGTCGAGGCGCACCCGTGGCCCTCCACCGCGCTGACCGGCTTCGAGCTGCGCGAGGGTGGGGAGCCCGCGGCAGCCGACGAGGTCGTCGTCACCGCGGGCAGCGGTCTTGCCGTGGGCGACGCGGTCGTCCTCGCGCACGGCGGCGTCCCGTCGGAGTACCGCGTGGTCGGCGAGGTCGCGGCACCGGTGATGCCGGAGCGAGGAGCGCACGTGTTCCTCAGCGAGCGTCGCATCGACCAGCTCGACCCGCACGAGGGGGCCGCGCAGGCACTCGGCGTGTTCGTCTCGGGCGTCGACCCCGAGCAGACGGCCGGTGCGATCCGCGAGGCCTTCCCCGACCTGATCGCCCGCACGGGAGACGCCCGCGGCGACGTCGAGTTCCTCGACTCGGGCGCCGCGCGTTCGACGCTCGTGGCCATCGGCAGCGCGTTCGTCGGCACTTGCATCCTCGTGGCGATGTTCATCGTGGCGGGCACCCTGTCGCTGTCGGTGCAGTCGCGCCGCCGTGATTACGCGCTGCTGCGGGCCGTCGGGGCGAGTCCGTCCCAGGTGCACGCGCTCGTCGCCCGCGAGGTGCTGTGGGTCTCGGCCGTCGCGGTGCTGCTCGGCATCGCGCCGGGATACCTGCTGTCGACCGTGCTGCAGGCGGCTTTCGTATCCGGTGGCGTGATCCCCGGCGACTTCGCCCTGGCCACAGGTCCTCTCCCCGCCGTCGGCGCGGTGCTGCTCGTGCTGGCCTCGGCCTGGGGTGCGGCGCGCATCGCGGCGGCCCGGGTCGCGAAGCTCGATCCGGTCGAAGCGCTGCGGGAATCGGCGACGGGCGCTCCGGCCATCGGTCTGCCGCGCATCATCACCGGAATCGTGCTCGCCGCCGCGGGGATCTCGGTCTCGACGGTGCCACTCGTCGTGCGCGGGCAGGTCGCCGCCGGCGCGGCTGCCGGTGCGGCCATGCTGCTGATCGTCGCGCTCGCGGTGCTCGGCCCGTGGCTGGTGTCGTTGAGCGTCCGGCTGGTCGGCACCGTGCTGCGTCGCTCGTCGTGTGCGGGCTTCCTCGCGTCGGCGAACGCCGCGGCGCACAGCAGGCGGCTGGCGTCGGCCATCCTGCCGGTCGCTCTCGGCATCGGGCTGGGCCTCGTGCAGATCGGGGCGCCGTCGATCATCGCCGCGGAGGCGGCGACCCAGGCCAGCGCCGGGGTGATCGCCGACCTGCGGGTGGCCGCGCCGTCGGGACTCTCGCCGGAGGCGGTCGACGTGATCCGCGAGATGCCGGGGGTGACCGAGGCGTCGGGGGTCGCACTCAGCGCGGCGGTGGTGGACTCGTTCGATTTCGAGGGCAAGCTGGAGCGTGCCGAGCATGTGCTGCAGGGCGTCGACCCGGAGAACATCGCGCACAGTCTCGATCTCCGCGTGCGCGAAGGATCGCTCGCCGACCTCGACGGCATCGCGACGGTCGCGGTGAGCACGGATGCCGCGCAGACGCTCGGGCTGGGTATCGGCGGCACGGTCGTCGGACAACTCGGAGACGGTTCGCCGCTGAAGGCCACGGTCGTCGCGGTGTACGAGCGGGGTCTGGGCTTCGGCGACCTCACCATGGCCGCCGAAGAGGTCAGAGCCCACACCACGACGGGTCTCGATGCCTTCGCGCTCGTGGCGGTCGACGAGGCGGCGACCGGCGAGGTCCGGGCCGCGCTGGAGGCGCGCGGTCTGCTCGTGACCGACGGATCGGGGCAGGGGGCCGCGGGGGCCGGAGCGCACGCCCAGAACGGGTGGGTGAACCTCGTCGCCCTGCTGGTGATCCTCGGCTACATCGCGATCGCCGTGGTGAACACGCTCGTCATGGCGACGGGTGAGCGCTCACGGGAGCTGGCTCTGCTGCAGCTGATCGGATCGTCCCGCGGGCAGGTGCGCTCGATGATGCGGATCGAGGCCGTGCTCGTGGCGGCGATCGCGATGGTGTTCGGCGTGGTCGTCGCGATCCCTCCGCTCATCGGCGTGAGCATGGGCATCTCGGGGCAGCCGATCCCCGCGTTGCCCGTGCTGGGGTCGTTCCTGATCGTCGGGGCGATGGGCGCGCTGGCGCTCGTGGCGATGTGGGTCGGGACCACGGCGACCATGCGCACCCGTCCCATCGAAGAGATCGGGTCCCGGCAGTAGCCACGCTGCGGAGGGGCGCGCCGGAGTCGTCGGTGCGCCCCTCTTCGCGGGATCGGGGGAAGCCGTCGTACGGGGTGAAAAGACGGGGTGAATTCTCCGGGATCGGCAGGATCGCGTCTCGGCCGACGGGCAGGCTGGCGGTGGCCCGGACCGAGTTCACCATGCCCGAATGGTGCTCGGCGGTCGCCTGAGGGGGCGGGGGCTTCCGTGCGCGAGTGCGCGCCGGGGAAGCGATGAATGGGGAGACAGTCATGGCGTTTCGTGTTGCCCGCAAGGACCGCACATCCGATGGCCTTCCGTCCGAGCGGCGCAGCCGTTGGCGGGGCCGCGCGAGAAAGCTGATCGGCGGCGCCGTGAGCACGGCGCTCGTCGCCTCGTCGATGGTCTTCATCGGCGGGACGCTGACGGCAGCGCCGGCAGCTGCGGCTGATCCGTTCCTCTGCACCCCCGGAGCGGTGTACGTGCAGAGCGCGACCGAGGTGCGCGAGTTCGTCGTGAACGAGCAGGGCGGTGCCCCCGGCGAAGGGGGAACGCTCGGTGCCACGACCCTCGGCGTCGACCACTCCAACAACGCCCTGGGCATCTCGTCCAGCGGCCAGTACGCCTACACGGTCACCAACGCCGCCGGAAGCAAGGTGCTGGCCAAGCACGACCGTGTGACCGACGTCACCACGCGCACGTCGTTCACCCTCAACTCGTCGGTGCTGCGTGGCGCCGTGCACCCCGACACGGGCGTCTACTACTTCGCCAGCGGCACGATCAACGGCGCGATCAACATCTACGCGTGGGAGGAGAACCTCACGCCGCAGACCTACGTGCAGGTCGGAACCCTCCGCCCGACCGCCGGCAGCAGCGCGTTCGGCGCCAACGGCGACATGGCCTTCAGTGCCTCGGGTCAGCTCGTCCTGGTCGCGGACAACTTCATCTACTCCGCCGACCTGCCCGCCACGGTCACGCCGAGCACGGCCACCATCGAGGCCAAGCAGGTGCACGACATGGGTGCCGGTGTGCAGGGCAACGGCATCGCGTTCGGAAACCTCGGGCACATCTTCGTCTCCGCGTCCGGTGGCGGAAACCGCATCATCGAGGTCGACCTGCCCCGCGGGCAGACCGTCAACACCACGTCGCTCGGGTCCTTCGCTCCCACCGACATGTCCAGCTGCACCTTCCCGAACACCCTCACGCTGAAGAAGGACCTCCCCGCGGGGCGCCACTCGGCCACCGACCAGTTCGCGCTGCGCGTGCAGTCGCCCGCCGGCTACCAGGTCGCGCAGACCGACGCCACCACGCGCGGAGAGCGCACGGGCCTGCAGCCCGATTACGCGGGCCCGATCTTCACCAACCAGGGCGACACCTTCCGCCTGTCCGAGGCGGCATCCGGCACGACGGATCGCACCCGGTACGCCGAGTCGCTGGACTGCGTGCAGGTGAACCCCAACGGGACCACGACCCCGGTGGCGGTGACTGCCTCGGGCGAGGTGACGCAGCCGTCGGGCTCGCGCGGCACCGACGTCACGTGCACGTTCACGAACGTGCGACTCGTGCCCGGCCTCGCTCTGCGCAAGACGTCCGACCCCGCCGACGGCCTCGCCGTGCAGGCCGGCCAGCGCCTCACATACACGGTCGAGGCCGAGAACACCGGGAACACGGTCCTCGACCCCGTGCAGGTGAACGACGACCTCTCCGGCGTGCTCGCGTTCGCCGAGTACCAGGGTGATGTCGTCACCAAGATCGACGGCACGCCCGTCGCGTCTGGGGCCGCCACCGTCACGGGTGACGACCTCGCCTGGACCGGTGCGCTCGAGCCCGGTCAGGTGCTCACCGTGACCTACTCGGTCATCGTCGACGCCGGCGTCGAGGGTGAGCGGATCGCCAACAGCGTCACCGCCTCGGGCACCCCGCCCGGCACGCTCCCTCCGCCCGTCACCCCGCCCGTGACCACCGAGCACCCCGTCGCGGGCTTCACCGTCGCCAAGACCTCCACCCCCGCAGCGGGAACGGTCGTGGAGCCGGGGCAGGTCATCGAGTACACGGTGACCGGGACCAACACGGGGGCGACCACGCTGAACCCCGCGTCGATCGCCGACGACCTGTCCGGTGTGCTCGCGCACGCCGCCTACAACTCCGACATCGCGACCTCGGTCGCCGGCACGCCCCTCACCACGGGCGCCGCCGCCATCACCGGTGACGACCTCGCCTGGACCGGCGCGCTCGCCCCCGGGCAGGCTGTGACCATCACGTACTCCGTGACCGTGGATGCGGACGCTTCGGGAGAGATCCTGAAGAACTCCGTCACCGGCACCGCGACGCCGACCACGCCGAAGCCCGGTGATCCCGAGGGGCCGGAGGTGCCGGGCGAGCCGATCGTCCCGCCGACCGTCACCACCGAGCACCCGGTCATCGGGTCGGGCTTCACGATCAGCAAGTCCGCCGATCCCGTGTCGGGCACGGCGGTCTCGGCCGGCGACACGGTCACGTACACGATCACCGGCACCAACACCGGTGACACCGACCTCGACCCGGCCCGCATCGTCGACGACCTCTCGGGTGTGCTCGACGACGCCGGCTACAACGACGACGTCACCGCCGACCGCGGCTCCGTCACCGTCACCGGCAGCACGCTGACCTGGTCGGGTGAGGTGCCCCGCGGAGCCTCCGTCACGATCCGCTACTCGGTGACCGTCGACGCGGGTGTCCAGAAGGCGCTGCTGCACAACGTCGCCACCGGCACCGCCACGCCGCAGATCCCCGTCGACCCGACCGACCCTGCCGGTCCCTCGACCCCGGGAACGCCGATCGTCCCGCCGGCGGTGGAGACGAACCACCCGGTCGTGGACACCGGCTTCGAGGTCGTGAAGTCCGCTGACCCGGCCACCGGTACCGCCGTGCGCGCGGGTGACACGATCACCTACACGATCTCGGGGGTCAACACGGGCAACACGACGCTCGATCCGGCGACGATCGTCGACGACTTGTCGGCCGTGCTCGCGCACGCCCGGTACGGTGACGACGCGACCGCTTCGACCGGCGCGATCGCCCTCGACGGCACCACCCTGACCTGGAAGGGGACGCTCGCTCCCGGCGCTCGGGTCGAGATCACCTATACGGTCACGGTCGACGAGGATGCCACCGGTGTGCTGCTGCGCAACACCGTCACGGGTGAGGGCACACCCCTCATTCCGGTCGACCCGACGGACCCGGGCAGCCCGACCACACCGGGAACCCCGGTGACGACGCCCCCGTCGACGACGGAGCACCCGGTCGCCACCCCCGGATTCACGGTGACCAAGTCGGCCGATCCCGTCACCGGGACGCGCGTCGATCCCGGCAGCGTCATCACCTACACGGTCACCGGCACCAACACGGGTGACACCGTGCTCGACCCGGCTTCGATCGCCGACGACCTGCGCGGTGCGCTGGCCCACGCGTCGTACAACGACGACGTGACCGCCACCCGCGGGGACGTGAGCGTGGCTCGCGGGGCCCTGTCCTGGAGCGGAATGCTGCGCCCGGGTCAGGACGTCGTCATCGTCTACTCGGTGACGGTCGATCCGACCGCCGGTGGCGAGACGGTCGCCAACACGGCGACGGGCACGGCGACTCCGCTGATCCCGACGGACCCGAGCGACCCCGACAGCCCGACGACCCCGGGCACGCCGATCACCCCGCCGCCCTCGACCACGGAGCACCCGGTCAACGCACCCGGCTTCACGTTCGCCAAGACGGCCGATCCGGCACCGGGCACCGCCGTGGACCCCGGTGACGTGCTCACCTATACGCTGACGGCCGTCAACACCGGTCAGACCGCCCTCGACCCGGTCGAGATCACGGATGACCTGTCGAAGGTGCTGCCGTACGCGTCGTACAACTCCGATGCCGTGGCCGTGATCGGCGGACAGCCCGCCGGTGCGGTGTCCGTCGCCGGAGTGAAGCTCCGCTGGTCGGGCGCGCTCGCGGTCGGCCAGACCGTCACCGTCACGTACTCCGTCACGGTCGGGGCGGACGGCGTGGGATCCGTGCTCGAGAACAGTGCGAGCGCGACCGCCACTCCGCCGGGTGGCTCGGTCATCACCCCGCCGCCCGGCATCACGACGAACGTCGTCAACGTGCCCGGATTCTCGGTGTCGAAGAGCGCCGATCCGGCGGCGGGCACCGCGGTCGACCCCGGCAGTGTCATCACCTACACGGTGACCGGCGTGAACACCGGCGAGACGATCCTCGACCCGGTCACGATCGTCGACGACCTCTCGGGAGTGGTCTCGCACGCCGACTACAACGGCGACGCGACCGCCAGGATCGGCACCACCGCGGCGATCGCCCCTGTGGTGACCGGTGACCGGCTGTCGTGGGATGGTGTCCTCCCCGTCGGTGCGACCGTCACGATCACGTACTCCGTGACCGTGCAGGCCGACGCCGGGGGAACGGTCATCGCGAACTCGGTCTCGGGCTCGGCGACGCCGCCGGGAGGTGTGCCGCCGATCGAGACGCCTCCCGCGACGACGGAGCATCCGGTGAACGCGCCCGGCTTCGAGGTGCGCAAGTCGGCCGACCCCTCCTCGGGAACCCGGGTCGACCCCGGCAGCGTCATCACCTACACGGTGACCGGCGTGAACACCGGTGAGACCGCACTGGCGCCTGTGAGCATCAGCGACGACCTGTCGGTCGTGCTCGCCCACGCCGCCTACAACGGCGACGCCACCGCGACTGTGGTCGACGGGTCAGCCCCGGCTCCTGTCGTGGACGGCGACGAGCTCACCTGGACGGGCGCTCTCGCCGTGGGCCAGCGCGTCACGATCACGTACTCGGTCACCGTGAACGGCGACGCGGGCGGTGCGACGATCGCGAACACGGTCTCCGGTACCGCCACCCCGCCGGGTGGTGCGGTGATCACGCCTCCGCCCGTCACGACGGAGAACCCTGTCGGCACCCCCGGCTTCGCGTTCGTCAAGACCGCCGATCCCGGAGCCGGTACGGCCGTCGCCACGGGAAGCGTCGTCACGTACACGCTCGTCGGCACGAACACCGGCGAGACGGGCCTCGACGAGGTCGTCATCACGGATGATCTCTCCGGAGTGCTGCGGCACGCCGACCTCCGCGCCGGCGCGACCGCCGTCGTGGGCGACGGCACGGCATCCGCACGCACGGTGGCCGCTCCCACGGTGGAAGGCACGCAGTTGCGCTGGTCCGGCAGCCTCGCCGAGGGCGAGAGCGTCACGATCACGTACTCCGTGACCGTGCACGCCGACGCCGCCGGAGCGAATCTGCGCAACGTGGCCGTGGGGACGGCCACGCCTCCCGGTGGCGAGACGATCACTCCGCCGACGAGCGTGACCGAGAACCCGGTGCTCACGCCGCTCGCTCTCACCGGCGGCCTGCTGGCCCCGTGGGTGCTGGCTCTCGCGATCGCGCTGCTGCTCGGCGGTGCCGTGCTGCTGATCGTGCGTCGTCGCCGGGCGCAGGTCTAGCGGACACGGGAAAGGCCTCGTCCGTCGCATGCGACGGGCGAGGCCTTCCGCGTTCCCGCGGGACCGCGGGTCACTCCGCGAGCAGGCCGTGGCGCGCCGCCTGCTCCATCGCCTCGGCGCGGTTGTGGGCGCCGAGCTTGCGATAGATGCTGCGGAGCTGGGTCTTGAGCGTGTTCTGCGAGACGCGGAGCTCGTCGGCGATCGCCGGCAGCGGCGCTCCCGACGTCAGGGCGCGCAGCACGATCTGCTCGCGGGATGACAGTCGTGGCCGGGTCGCGAACGACGGCAGCGCCGATCGCAGCGGGAAGGTCGCCCGACCGGTGGGGTCGAGATCGGATCGCACGGCGCCGAAGTCCTCGGCGCCCAGGAGCACGAGCGGGGTGGTGAGTCCCCGGTCGGTGAGCTGGGCATTCAGGGCCTCGCTCGACGGCTGCGCGGCCGCAGCGGACACCCGGTGCAGCGCGGCGCTGTGCACGGCCGCTGCTTCGGCGCGCTCTCGGGCGGTGGAGGGGCGCAGGCGGGTCTGCCCCAGAAGCCGGACCACGTCGGCGGTCCTGCCGTCGACGAGTGCCAGGCGCGCCCGTTTGAGGACCGTGCCGAAACGGTCGGGAAGCGTATCCCGCTGCACGATGTTCCTGGCGGTGCTCACATCACCGAGGGCGAGGTGCAGGAGCGTCCTCGGGCGCGACAGGGCGTGGCGCACGTGAGGTGCACTCGCCTCTTTTCCCCGGAGACGGACGAACGACTCCAGGCGCTCCAGTCCGGCAGCGGCCTCACCCTCGTGCAGAGCGATCCATGCCTCCACGGAGGCCATCGTCGTCCAGTGCTCGCTCGTCGCCCGGTACGGCTCGAAGAAGCGGATGTGCCGCTTCGCCGCGGCGATGTCGCCGTCCTCGACCGCGAGCATCGCCTCGGCCACCCGGTAGTAGGTGCCCCGATAGCTGTCGAGGAGCACCGGGTCCCATTCGCCGTCGCGGATGAGACCGACATAATGACGCGCCTCCGGCAGATCCCCGTTCAGGGCGTGGACCCCGGCGAGGAGGCATATCCCGTGGAAGGCGTTGGTGCTCCCGTGCGCCGCGGCCAGGGCGGTGGCCTCCTCCCACAGCCGGATGGCCTCATCCTGCTCTCCGCCGTAATAGAGCGAGATGCCCAGATGGGTGCACAGCAGCGGCATGTCGCGGGCGTACTGCTGCCACTGCGATTCGGGGGTCTCGTGGAACAGCGCCAGTGCGCGCGCCGCCACCTGGGCCGCCCGCTCCGGTCGACCGATGGCTCGCAGCGACGCGCTCTCGGCCGCCCAGATGAAGATCCGCTCCGTGGCCGAGAGCGTCGTGCGGCGGGCGTTCGCCGCCGCCACCGCCATGCGCAGCAGCTGGAGCCCGCGCTGGCGTCGGAGCCGGTTGGGTTTGAGGCACATCCCGAGCAGCATGGCCACGAGGGGCTCCCGCTTGAGCCGCGCCACGGGCGCATCCCCGAGCAGCTCGACCACCGCATTCCGATCACGGTGGAGCAGCCGGTTCCATCCCGACATCGTGACGTGCGTCGCGAGGCGCAGGTCGTCGTCCTCCAGGGCGAGGCGGAGTCCCTCGAGCGGGAGGTCGCGGCGCACCGCACCTTCTGCCGCGACGCGCCGCAGCTGGGGGATCTCGTGCGGAGCGACCCGGCGGAGCTCGCGGCGCAGCATGCCTCGCGTGAGCGGCGTCAGGGCGAAGGCGCTGCGCCCGTCGGCGGCCCAGCGACCGAAGCCGAACGTCTCGGCCTGGTCCAGGGCTCTGGTGATCTCGGCGTCACCCGTCAGCGCCACCGCGAGCGGAACGTCGACCGACTCCGTGACGCTGATCCGCAACAGGCCCTGCAGGGTCTGCCGATCGAAGGCGCATTCGGCGAGCCGATCCTGCAGGTAGTCCTCGATCACGGTGGTGGCGGCGCGCAACGACACCGCGTCCGTTCCGGCGCCGCGGAGGGCCAGCGCACGGATGAGAGCGGGGAACCCTCCCGTCGCTTCGCGCGTGGCGATGGCCGTGTCTTCGTCGACGTCGAGCGCCCGGCGGATCTCCTCGGCGTCGAACATGAGCTCTTCGGGGGCCAGGAGCGTCGTGTCGATCACGAGGTCGAGGCCCTCGCTGTCGAAGGGGCTGGGGCGGTTCGTGGCGACGATCAAGCGGGTCAGCGGGGTGGTGGCGACGGCTCGACACAGTGCGAACACGCCCTCGCGGTCGACGGCGGCCGCATCATCGAGCACCACGACCAGTGGACCGTCCACGTCGCACAGACGCGAGGTCACGGCGGCCCAGCCGTCTTCCGCGGCGGCGGAGTGCGCGGGAGCCGTGCCTGGCAGTACCCGCAGCAGCGCGCGGGCGAGGGCATCGCCGGTCGCGATGGAAGGCGTCACGGTGATCCACACGACACGTGAGGTGGTCGCGGCCGCCCAATCGACGAGGGCGGTGGTCTTGCCCGACCCCGATGCCGACCGGACCAGCGTCAACGGCGTCTCGGTCTCGAGCGCGGCGATCAGTCGTGGACGACTGATGGCGTGCGCCGATACTCGCGGTATGTGTCCGTCCCCCTGCGCGACAAATGCCGACACCGTACCTCCCCAGGTCCCCACCCCTACGATATTCCGAAATCTCAGAGGGGCAAGCCAGAGGGGCAAGCCAGAGGGGCAAGCCAGGGGGAGGGAGTGCCGGTGATACCCGGGGGAGGGATGCCGGACTCTGCGCCGTCCGGTCGCGTCAGCGGTCGGCCGACCGACGCCACGGAGCCGTGAGCCGTGACCAGAATCTCGGAGTCGACGTGGTCTCGTCGGGCGCAGGCAGGGCCACGGCGAACTGCACGATCTCTTCCGCACCATGATGCACGACGCGGTACAGCGCGGTGCCGATGAGCACACCGAGGGCGATCGACATGACCGAGACGAGGGCCGCGACGAAGTCGGTGAGTCCGCCGTCGGTGGCGACCGCCTCGGTGAGTCCGACCAGACCGGCCGCTCCGGGGACGAGCAGCCAGAACGCCGGCAGGAACGTGAGCTGCGACGGCGCCCCGTGCCGGAGCCCCGCGATCCAGAAGACGACGGGGGTCATCACGAGCGCGCCGACGAAACCTCCGACCGTGGGGCCGACGAACTCGTTGCCTGCCCACTGCCCCGAATACGCGACGACCAGGGCGATCAGCACCCAGCCGAAGGTCGAGGGCGGCGCCGAGAAATGCAGATAGTTGCCGAGCGCGAAGACGAGGATGCCGATGATCGCCACCCACCACGGCAGGGGGGAGGTGGCCTCCAACGGTTCGTACGATCGCGACTCCACTCCCACCACGGTGCCGGCGGCGAGGATGCCGAAAGCCAGGAGGGCCAGCTGCACGAAGCCGTAGACCAGGCGGGAGGCGCCGGAGATCATCTGTCCGGCCGCCAGCTCGACCGTCGCCGTGGTCAGCACGCCGCCGGGGAGGAACGTCACCAGCGGCGCGATGAGAAGACGGATCGGATCGCCGATCTCGATCACCTCGGCCAGGAGGAAGACCGCCGCCGCACACACGAACGCGGCGGCGATGGGCAGGATCAGCTGGAGCGTCGGCGACCGCACCAGCTTGAGCAGCCCGATACCGAAGCCGAGCACGAACGCGACGATCACGCCCTGCCAGGTCGGCGCGAGCAGCAGGGCGAGCCCGGTGGTGAGGATGGCGTGACCCAGGGTGCGCGTGAACCAGTCGAGCCGCGGGCGCATGGCTCCGATCTCGTTCAGCCGTCTGATGCCGTCGAGTGGCGGGATCGCCCCCGTCCGCGCCTGGCCGATCAGTTCGTACAGCGCGGCGATCTGATCGAAGCGGAAAGAGGCGTTCGTGGCGGAGCGGATCGCGACGCGGGCTTCCTCCGACTCCCCGGTCTCGACGAGGATGATCGTCGGCAGGACGACGAAGTCGGCGTCACCGCCGCCGTAGGCCTTCGCGACGTCGGTCATCGTGTCGCGGATGCGGTCGACCGATTCGGCCGAGGCGTTCATGCCCTGCGCCAACCCGAGCAGGAACTGTCGCAGTGCGGTCCGGTCGACGCCGTCGGTCATGTCGTGGACGACCGCTCAGCTCACGTGAACAGGAACGAGAGCGGCACGCCCACGATGATCGCCACGGCCACGTAGATGAGGTTCGGCAGTTGGAACGAGTGGTCGAAGACGAACTTGCCCATCTTGGTGGTTCCCGTCTGGTCGAACGCCACGGTCGCGACCTGGCTGCCGTTGGCCGGCAGCGTGTAGATGCCCATCGCCGCCGGCCAGAGCCCCACCAGGAGCGAGGCGGGCAGGCCGATCGTGATGCCGATCGGCACGATCGCGTTCGTGGCGCTCGACTGGCTGGTCGTGAGCATCGCGACCGCGAACAGCGCCAGCGCGAACAGCAGCGCGCCGAGGAAAGCCGAAGACCCGGAGACCACCGAGCCGAGTCCGTCGACGATGAGGGTCTGGTTCGCGGCGACGAACGTGTTCGCCAGCCAGGCGATGCCGAAGAGCGCGATGGCGCCGACGATGCCGGCGGGGAACGTGGGCTGCTTGGGCACGTCGGCTGCCTTCACCTTGCAGAAGACGAAGATCAGGGCGGCGATGATGCCCATCACGACCTCGATGATCACGGTGACGCTGAGTCGAACCGGGTCGCCGGCGTCGTCGGTGCCGATGACCGGACGCAGATTCTCGAACAGGCCGAAGAGCACGATCACGCCGACGCCGGCCAGGAACAGCGAGGCGGAGAGGACGGCGGTCGACGGCAGCTTCTTCTCGTGGGCGTCGGTCTCCGGCGGCTTGATCTGGTGGTCGGCCAGGCGCCTCTGGAACTCGGGGTCGTCCTCCAGGTCCTTGCCGTGACGCATCATGACGAGTGCGGCGACGAAGAGCCCGACGATCGAGGCCGGCCACATGATGAGCAGCAGCCCGCCGAGGTCGACTCCCTGAGGGGCGAGCAGCACCACCATCGAGGCGGTGGCTGCGGAGACGGGGGAGCACAGGATGCCGACCTGCGAGGCGACGGCGGAGACCGAGAGCGCCCGCTCCGGACGGATCTTCTGCTGATACGAGACGTCGTAGATGACGGGCAGCAACGGGTAGAAGATGTTCCCCGTTCCGGCGCCCACCGTGAAGAGGAACGACATCGCCGGGGCGAGGAAGACCACGGATCTCGGCCTGCGTCTGATCACCTTCGCCGCGACCGACACCATCCAGTCGATGCCGCCGGCGGCTTGCATGGTCGATGCGGCGGTGATGACGGTGATGACGATGAAGACCGCATCGACCGGCGCATTGCCGGGCGCCTCGCCGAAGAAGAAGATGAGGACGGCCACGCCGACCAGCCCCCACACGCCGAGCCCGATCCCGCTCGTGCGGGTGCCCATGTAGATGGCGCCGATGACGACGATCAGCTCGGCGACGAGGATCCACACGTTGTCGTTCATGACGACGGTCCCTTCACGATCGGGGCGTTCCCGGCGAGCACCGTCGTGGGGAGTTCGGTCTCGACGATCTTGCCGTCGATGGCTTCGACGCGCAGGGCGAGGGCGTCCTCCACGGGGCTGACCGCGGTCACGAAGGTGGAGTTCGCGAAGTGCAGGGACTGGAGGTTGCCGACCGCGTACCCGGTGGAGAGCTCGCCGCTCAGCAGAGAGGCGTGGAACAGCGGACGGCGCTGGTCCTCGGCGTCGTAGTGCGGGCAGAAGCTGCCGTGCAGGAACCCGAGTCCCTCGGGAAGGACCTGCAGGGTGGGACCGTAGCTGTCGGTGGTGCCGCCTTCGAACCAGCAGATGCCCCCGGCGCTGCCTCCGGTGAACACCACATTCGAGTCGGGGTCCTCCCACATCTCGCGCATGATCTCGTCGAGGCCCTGCCGCTTCCACACGTCGAGCATGTTCGCGGTGTTCCCGCCGCCGACGTGGATCACGTCGAAGCCCTTGACGAAGCCGGCGAGGTCGTCGACCGCGCGGTGGAAGAGCGGCAGGTGGTGTGGCGCGCACCTGTCGGAGTCGTAGGTGGAGTAGAAGCTCACGATGTACGCGCTGTCGTCACCCGTGGCCGTGCCGACGAAGAGGACGCGGGGTCGCTCCTTGCCGGTGAGCTCGAGGATGTAATCGTGCGTCGGGTCGTTCCGACGCTCCATCATGGCCTTCCCGGCCCCTGTTGCCACCACGTGAGACATGCCCCCACCTCTCCGACGACTGCGAATGCGCTCAACCTAGCGGGGGCCTGCGGCGGCGTCCAGAGGCCTTTCGTCCACCGAGGGTGAGGGCGTCCGAGCGGTCTAGCCGTTCAGCCGGGCGGTCGCGACCATTCCTTCGAGCAGAGCGAAGGTGCGCGCGCGGGGCCCGTCGGGGCGGATGCCGATCACGTGCGCGAGTTCGAGCGCGAGGGCCGCATGCCCTTCGGTGTTCGGGTGGAACGGATCGTTCATGAGCCCCCACGGGACGCCACCGGCGCCGATATCGGCGAAGCGGGCGTACTGGTCGACCAGGATCACGTCCTCGCTCGCGGCGACGTGCCGCACGGCATCGGCGAACTCGCCGATGCGCGCCCGCTCCGGGGCGTTGCGGGTGTCGATCGCGGGCGGGGTCTGCAGCACCGGGATCGCCCCGAGCCCGCGCACTCGCTCGACGAACTCCCGCAGCGACGCGGCGTAGTCGTCCGCCGTGATGACCTCGCGCGGTCCACCGTCGGAGGCGTCGTTCGTTCCGATCATGAGCGTGACGACGTCGGGGTGCCACGACGCGACGCGACGGTCCCAGTCACCGAGGAGGTCGACGATGCGGTTGCCGCTGATCGCGGTGTTAAGCACGACGTCGCGCACGCGCTCCAGTTCGCCGCGGATCAGCTCGTGCAGGTGCTCCGGGTAGCTGCGCCCGCCCTGTGTGTGCACCAGCCCGTGGGTGATCGAGTCGCCCGTGATGACCCAGTTCAGCGGCTCCGGATCCGCGAGGGCCGCGGCGATGCGGCGGAGGTCGGAGGCGGCGGATGCGGAGACGGAGGATTCGGCGTTCGACACGGCACCGAGCCTATCGGCCGGGTTTCGCGGCTGTGTTCCGAGGGGCGGACAAAAATCGTCCGCCGCACGCGTAATGGTCCGCGTCGATCGTCGTCATGCTCGCGAGGGTTCGGTCGGGCGCCACGGACACCGTCCATGGCGCCCGGGTGGTGGGTCCCCGCTCACCCCTGCTTCCCCAGACGGCCACCCTCGTGCGGCGGGCTCCCCTCGCCCGCCGCACATTCCCCGCATTCGTCGACGCGGACGCGGACCAGTACCGCGATCGACCACGTATGCCAGAACGCCGATATACGCACGTGCGCAGGGGCGGTCGAGGAGGGCGTCGACGCGTACTGTCGGTGCGGGTCCGAGCCGTCATCGCAGCCGGTGCCGAGCGCACCGCTCACGATCGCACCGGAGCCCCGAGCGATCGGCCGCACCGCAGAGGACGTTAGAGGTCAGCTCCAAGGGGCGTTGTCGGATTCCGAAAAAGCTCGCGGGTGCCGTAGTGACCCCGCGGCTGCCGAGTCCTGTCTGACACAGCGCACGCAAGCTCATGCGCGAAGACCGCCACCGGAGGAACCATGTTGACCGATCCGCCACCTGCCCGAACACGGAAATCCCAGCCGCAGCGGCTCGCCCGCCGAGGCGTCGCCTTCCTCGCCCTGCTCGCGGGACTCATCGGACTCGTGATCGCGCCGTCGCCGGCTTCGGCTGCGCCGCCGTACGCCACGGAGGCGTCGATCGACGCCGTGCAATTCACCGAGGGCGTCGTCCAGAGCGGCACGAAAGCCGAACTGACCGGTTCCTGGTCGCTGCCCGATAACCCCGCCACCCCTGCGGGGTTCGTCGTCGACCTCCCCGGGGGTCTTCGGGGGCTGCAGGATGCGTTCCCCCTGCTCGATGCGGGGGGAGCGCTGATGGGAAGTTGTGTGACCACGGCGGATCAGCTCGTGTGCGATCTCGACAGCGAGTACGTGAAGAGCCATCCGGTCGGCCTCTCCGGAGGCTTCTCGTTCTGGGCGACCGTGACCACCGAGGTGACCGAGCAGACCACGGTCGAGTACGACTTCGGCGACGCGTCGGCCACGGTGGAGGTGACTCCGGCCGCACTCGCGTGCACAGACGACTGCGACTTCGTCGGTCGCTCGAACTTCAAGAGCGGTGAGTATCAGAACGGCACCGACACGATCTTCTGGGATGTCGCCGTCGGCGCGGGCGCAACGGGCATGACGGGCGGCCAGGAAGTGGTGGTCCACGACATCCTCGGACCGAACCAGGCCCTCCTCCCGGTTTCGGCGAGCGGAGAGCGGTTCCCGAGCCTCTGGGCGACCAACACCCTCATGACGCTCCCCGGCGGCCTCGTCGTCCCTGGACCCTTCGTCGAGCGTCCCCTCAGCGACTACGTCGTCTCGGCGGACGGTGCCACCGTCAGCTTCACGGCGGAGGAGGGCTACTTCTACAACGTCCACTACCTCTCCGAGGTCACCGATGGGGGAGCAGCCGGAACCTACCGGAACGCCGCAGACATCAAGGTCGGAACCCAGACGACGGCCACGACGACGTCGGAGGTCACGCGGCACGGCGGCTCGGGAACCGGTGGGGGCACCCAGGTCGGCACGTTCACGATCGCCAAGCACCTTCGCGGAGACGACGCGAACCTCGACGACCTCACTTTCCGCGGTGCCTACTCGGTCGCGATTCCCGGTAGCACTCCCGTCACCGGCGACTTCGCCGTCCAGGCGGGAGAGACCTGGACCAGCCCGGCGTTCCCCGTGGGCAGCATCGTGGAGCTCTCCGAGTCGTTGGCCGGCCTCCCGGGGAATCTCGATTGGGCCGCGCCCGACTTCTCCTCGAAGACGTTCGCGATCGAGGCCGGGAACGCCGTGGACGTCTCGTTGAACAACACCGCGACGCTGCGGCGTCAGCCCTTCTCCGCGGTGAAGACCGTCTCGGGTCCCTCTGCTGCGACGACCCGGGTGCCAGCGGACACGGTCTACGTCATCGAGTACTCGTACCCGGCAGGGCCCGGCTTCGCCGCAGGTTCCGGAGAGCTCACCCTGACGGCGGGAGAATCCGTCTCCGCGCCGGCGCTTCCCGTCGGCGCCGACGTCACGATCCGCGAGCGCGCTCCGAAGCCCATCGAGGGGATCAGCTGGGGTGCGCCGCAGATCAGTCCCGAGCGCTTCACGGTCGGCGATCAGAACGTCACCGTCGCCGTGAAGAACCCGGTCGACGTGGTCGTGCCTCCGCCGGTGACGCCGAAGGATCCGGGCGTTTCCGGTTCGACGCTGGCATCCACCGGAACCGAGGGGGCGGTGTCGAGCCTGCTGCTCGCAGCATTGCTGCTCGGGGGAGGCGCAAGCCTCGTCGTGAGGAGGCGACTGCGCCGATCGCACGACTAGTTCGACGGCCCCGGCAGGGTCCGCGAGTCGATGCGGCTGGCGGACCCTCGGGGTGCGAAACACACGGGATCGCTGCTTTCCGCGCATCCCGGCAAGGCCCTTGGGGGAAAGGGACGACATGAGCCATCGCTATACAGACCATCGCTACGCGGAGCTGAGCCGGGAGGCGGACGCCGAACTCCTCGCCTGCGCACGCACGGGCGATCAGCGTGCGTATGCCGAACTCTGGCGACGCTATGAGCACGTGGCCAGAGCCGTCGCCCGCACCTACTGGTGGTCGGCCGACCCCGACGACCTCGTCGCCGAGTCCTTCACCCGTATCTATCAGGCGATGCAGGCCGGCAAAGGGCCCCAGAGTGCGTTCAAGCCCTATCTCTTCGCGACGATGAGGAACCTGGCGATCAGCTGGGGTCGAGCCCGCCGCGAGGTCCCCATCGAACACATCGAGACGGTCGAAGACCCGGCCTCCACCGAAGCCGCCGCAGACGCCGACTTCGACGCTTCTCTGGTCTCGAAGGCGATCCTCGCCCTCCCGGAGCGCTGGCAGGAGGTCCTCTGGTTCGGTGAGGTCGAGAACCTCTCCATGCAGGAGATCGGAAAGCGCCTCGAGATCACTGAACGCGCCGCGGCCGTGCTCGCGTTCCGGGCCAGGGAAGGGCTCCGACAGGCGTGGATCGCCGCGCATCTGAAGGAGCGACCCCCGACCTCGAAGGAGTGCCGGTGGACGTTGGGCAAGATCGGGGCCCACGCTCGCCGCCGCCTCACCGTCCGGGACGATCAGCGGGTCCGTGCACATCTCGAGCACTGCGATGACTGCCGCGCGGGGGCCGAGGAAGCCCGACGGGCGAGCTCGCGGATGCTGTCCATCCTGTTCCCCGCAGGCCTCGCACTCGGCGGGGGCGCTCAGGTGTGGCAATCGCTGTCCCTCGAGGGAGCCTCCGCCACAGCCGCCCCGATGCCCGTCACGGTCACGGTGCCCTTCGCCGGTCTCGCCGCGGCGAAAGCGGGCCTCGTCGGAATGGCCATCGTGACGGTTGCGGCGCTCGCCGTCGGGGTCACCGGCAGCGTCGTGAACAACAACGACAGTGCGGTCGCTGCCACGGCGTTCGCGCACACCGACTCCTCGGATGCGGGGCCCGGCTTCGGTTCCCTCCCGACCGATCTCCCCACCCTCGTCCCCAGTGCGGCACCGACGGCCGAGCCCTCTGCCGTGCCGCTTACAGAGACCACCCCGCTCCCGCAGGCCTCCTCACCCCCCGCTGCGCCCCCACCTCCTCCCGCTCCTGCGCAGGTCCCCGGCCCGCCGGTGATCCTCTCGATCCCTTCCCAGGTCACGCGGACCCAGTGGATCAGCGCCTCGGTGCGTTGCGAGGTCGGCGCCGAGGTCTCCGTCTCCGCCTACGGGGTCACCGTCGCCGCCGGAACATGCACCACCGACGAGACGTGGCAGGCGAGCATCGATGTCAGCTCCTACCCGGTGCCGTCGGGGACAGCGATCGGTTTCGCTTTCGCTCAGTCCAACATCGCCGGAGTCTCGGGCAGCGCATGGGCGGAGGTGGTCGTCGTGGATTGATCTCGATCCTCGCGTAATCGATCGCGGGAATCCGCGTCCAGTACGCATGCGGCACCCCTGTGGCGCCTCCCCGAACCGCCAGGAACATGAGATTGGAACCAACCTCACCATGTGGAAGAGATCGAGCGCACTCCTGCTCGGAACCCTGCTCGCGATGGGAGCTGTCGCGTCCGCGGCTCCTGCGTCTGCCGCGATAGGAGCCGCGACCATCGTGAACCCCAAGACCGGGGTCTTCACCCTCGCCGACGGCACCGTCGCGACCGCGACGATCTCCGGCGACGGCGCCCGTGTCTTCGGAGGCCAGGGGCAGTCGCTCGGCGCATGGAGCGGAGTCGACGCCATGTATGCCGACGGCGTATCGGCGAAGGACCTTCCGGTCCTCAACATCCATTCCAGTCGCGACTGCGGGAGCGCCGCACGATGCGCCGACGGGCAGATCACCGTCGAATTCGATCGTCCGGTCGACAACCCTGCGATCCACATCGCGGAGTTCGGTGCCGGCAACGGGGGCGCCGCGACCGGGTGGTCCGCCGCCGACGGAATCCGCTTCTCCTCGGCTGACGGCGGTGCGACGGCCGCCGTCGTGTCGGCCGGCGCGACATTCACCGACGGTGGCGACGGCTTTCATCGCGGTGACGTGAAGATCAACTGCTCCGCACCGACTCGGCCCGGGGGTTGCGGAAGCTTCACCGTGCCGGGGACCAAGATCACCCGGATCGTGTTCGACGTGGCGCGCTTCGCGCTGAGCGCAGACCAGGCGGCCGGCCTCGACGGCTACGCGTTCGGGGTGACCGCGACGGCGACCCCCGTTCCGACCCTTCCCGGCCTCTCCGTCTCGAAGACCGTGGACAAGGCGGCTGCGGTGCCCGGAGATGAGCTGGACTACACCATCACGGTCAAGAACACGGGCGACGCCGCTGCGCGCCGGGTTCCCGTCACCGACGCCCTCCCACGCGGGCTGACCGGTGTCACCGCAGGGCAGGGGGGAGACATCGGCGACGCGAGCGTGTCCTGGACCGTCGACGAGATCCCCGCCGGCGGTCAGAGCCAGTTGCATGTGCGTGGCACCGTGGACCGCTCCGGCGCGGGCACGACCCTCGTGAACCGGGCCGTCGTGAAGAACTCCGCCGACGCACCCGCCGAGACCCCCGCTCCCGCGTACACGACGCCGTGCGCCGACGACTCGGCCGCTGCGTGCGCCTCCACCGTCATCGCCGCGCTGCCTGCGCTGTCGGTGTCCAAGACCGTCGACAAGCAGGTCGCGGGACACGGTGAGGTGCTCACCTACACCCTGACCGTCGCCAACTCCGGCACCACCGCTGCTGTCGGGGTGCCGGTCAGGGACCTGCTTCCTGCCGCACTCACCCAGGTATCCGCGGATCGAGGGGGTGTGGTCGCCGAAGGCGTGGTCCGTTGGACCGTCCCCGAGGTGCCCGCCGGCGGCGTGGTGGAGCTGCACGTGACCGGAACGACTCCGGGTGGGCTCGACGAGGCGAACATCGTGAATCGCGCCGCGGTCCAGAATCCGGCCGATGCCCCCGCGGGCACGCCGGCACCGACGGTGATCACCCCGTGTCCCGATGACGTCCAGCAGGCATGCGCGCTGACGGTCGTCCCCGCGAGTGCGTCGCTGGAGATCAGCAAGACCGTGAAGCAGCCCACTGCACAGGCCGGGGCCATCCTCGACTACACGATCACCGTGACCAACACCGGTCCCGGTACCGCCGTGCAGATCCCGGTCGTCGACGACCTGCCCGATGGGGCACGGTTCATCTCCGCATCGACGGGGGGCATCGCTGTCAGGGACCGGGTCGGCTGGATGGTGGAGCAGATCCTCCCTGGTCAGACGGCGACCATGACGATGCGGGCGCAGGTGCCACTGGGCACGACCGCCAAGGTCGTCAATCGCGCGACCATCTCCTATGACCAGAGCATGAGTGATGCCCTGCGCACCGCGGCGAAGCAGGCCGGGGTGCCCTACCCCGACGACCTGGCCGATCTGCCCGCGCTCCCTCCGCACACCGCGGCGCACGCGTGCGGCGGAGACGAATCCTGGTCGTGCGCAGAGACCGCCATCACCCCCGCACCGGCGGGGCTGGCCCAGACCGGGGCGACGTTCGCTCTGGCGATCCCCGCGGTCGTCCTCCTCGCGGCTGGGGCATTCCTCACCGTCGCCGGCGTTCGCCGCAAGTCCAACCACTAACCACTCACCGTGTCGGCCCCGGGGGATTCTTCCCCCGGGGGCTGTTCGAGGTACCCAAAATGAAGCTCTCCTTCCCGTCCCCAACGTCTGAACTGCCGACGTCCTCGGTCATGATCGTGTTCGGCACTCGCCCCGAGATCGTCAAACTCGCGCCGCTCATCCGTCGGCTCGGTGATGCCGCGTACGTCGTCCACACCGGTCAGCACTACGACCGGGGGATGTCGGCGGTCTTCCTCCAGTCGTGCGGGATCGCCCGCGTCCACCGTCAGCTCCACGTCGGCGGGCTGCCGCGTGCGGCGCAGATCGGGCGCGGTGCCGAGCAGATCGCCGAGGCGATCAGCCAGATCGGACCGAAGTACGTCGTGGTCCAGGGCGACACCAACGCGACATTCGCCGCCGCCCTGGCTGCGAACGCCGCCGGAGTGCGTCTGGGGCACGTCGAGGCGGGATTGCGCGCCAACGATCGCCGCATGCCGGAGGAACACAACCGGGTGATGGTCGATCACATCTCCGACGATCTCTTCGCCGCGACCGAGGCGAACAGATCGAATCTGCTCGACGAGGGAATCCCCGACGAGCGCATCCTGGTCACGGGCAACCCCGTGGTCGAAGCCGTGCTCCGGCAGAGGGCTTCGGTCGAATCCGATGTGGAGGAACTCGTCCACCTCGGGGTCTATCCCGACCGATACGTGCTGGCGACCCTGCATCGGCAGGAGAACGTCGACTCGCCCGAGAACCTGCTCGCGACGTTGCACGCGTTCAACGACATCGCGTCATCGGGGTGGCCGGTCGTCTTCCCGGTGCATCCGCGGACACGCGCGATGCTTGCTGACCTCGACGCGGAGCACCTTCTCGACGCGCTGATCGCCGAGGAGCCCTTCCCGTACGAGCGGTTCCTCGCTCTGGCCGCGCATGCCGCGGTGCTGGTCTCCGATTCCGGCGGTATCCAGGAGGAGGCCACCGTCCTCGCGCGTCCAGTGCTCGTCGTCCGGGACTCGACCGAGCGCCCGGAGGCGCTCGGTACCTTCACGAAGCTGGTGACGCCCCAGACGCTCGCGGCGGAGACCGCGACCCTGCTCGCCGATGTCAAGAACACTCTTCTCGCGCTGGGTTCCCTGCCCTCGCCGTTCGGCGACGGCAGGGCGACCGAACGCATCGCCGCGCACATCCACTCGGTCGTGGCCGATCTGTTCACCGAGGAGGCGTGATGTACAGCAGCGAAGTCTCCGCGCCCGTGGCCGTGGTCGGGGTGCTCGCGATGACCGGGCCCGACTCCGTGATCGTCTGGGCGGTCCTCGGCGCAGTCGCTGTGGGAGCCGGGGCGTTTCTGGTCTGGCGTCGGCATCTCCTGCGTGTCGTCGCTCCTGAGTCGCGAGAGCCACATGATCGCTGCCGCTAACGCCATCTCCTTCCTCGTCACCCTGACATTCCTCGTCTATGTCTTCATGATCGTCGTGCCCTTCCTGCGTCGCACACCCGACCCGGAAGGGAGGGTGGATCTGTTCGACTGGCACATGTTCGTCCCCTGTCGGGACGAGGAGGTCGTGATCGGACGCACCATCGAGATGCTTCGCACCACGGTTCCCGAAGCGCACGTCTGGGTGATCGACGACGACAGCGATGATCGGACGGCGGCGCTCGTGCAGGCCGCCGCCGATGCGGATCCCTACGTGCACCTCGTCCAGCGGCGGCGTCCCGAGGCCCGCACCGGAAAGGGCGATGCTCTCAATGCCGCCTATTTCGAGCTCAACGCGTTCCTTCCCGGCGACACGGATCGAACCCGCGTCGTCGTCTGCGTCGTGGACGCCGATGGTGAAGTGGCGGAGAACATCCTCCGCCAGGCCGCCTCTCCGTATGCTTTCGGTGATCCAGAGGTGGGCGCCGCCCAGGTCACGGTCTTCATGAAGAATCGGGATGACCGGCATCCGGTCGAGGGAGCGGGGTGGGCCCGCAACACCTTCGGACGATTCCTGATCAGGATGCAGGACCTCGAATTCCGAGGCCCGATCGCGGCGGTCCAGTCGCTTCGCGGCTGGACCCAGACCGTCGGCCTCGGCGGAAACGGGCAGTTCACTCGGCTCTCCGTGCTGGACGACATCGCCGAGCGGTCCGATCGGCCCTGGCACGGGTCGCTCCTCGAAGACTACGAGCTGGGGATCCACGTGCTCCTCGCGGGACATAAGAACAGGCACCTCCACGACACCTTCGTCGCTCAGGAGGCTCTGCACGACTTCCGGCGCTTCACCGTCCAGCGCACCCGTTGGGCGCAGGGCAACATGCAGTGCATCCGCTACATCCCCGAGATCGCGCGTTCGACGAAACTCTCCAACGCCGGTGTCCTGGAGGTCTGCTACTACCTGATGCTGCCGTTGTTCCAGGTCGTCGCCAGCGCCGCGGCCGTCCTGCTGGTGATCGGAGCAGCCGTCGGCCTCCTGTCCGGTGCGGTGACCCTGCCCCCGAGCTCCGTGCTCCTCCTCGCGATCTTCTACCTCCTGTTCGGCATCGGCCCCTTCTTCATCTGGGGGCCGCTCTACCGTCGCTACAGCGAACCGCAGGCCGGATTCTGGACCGGAGTGCTCTGGGGATTCGGGATGTGGCTCTACGACTACTACGTCTACCTGACGGGTGCTCGCGCCATCTACCGGATCCTCCGCGGTCGAAACGGATGGGCGAAGACTCGGCGCAACGGAGAGACCGATGTCGCCGGACCGATCGCGAAGGACACATGATGCACACGCTCGCTCTGAATCCGGACGCACGAGGCAGCAGCCGCAGCGATCGCGAGGAATCACGCCGTGCCCCGGCCGACATCGCGGCTCGATACACCGTCGGAGTGTTGCTGATCGTCGCCGCCGTGCTCCTCGTGCTCCTCGAAGAACGGTTTCGCATCTTCGAGGCGGGTGTGGCCGGTTCGTGGCTCACACCGTTCGTCCCCGGCGGTGTGCGCCACTACCTGAACTACTACATCCTCGAAGTCGAGCCGGGCCGGACCGTCGCATTCATGGTGACGATCGAGTGCACCGTCGCCTTCCTCACCGCGCCCCTCTTGGCGCTCAGCGGCGTGATTCTCGCCACGACGCGAGTGCGCTGGAGGCAGGTCGTGAAGTCTCTGCTCCTCTCCGTCGTGC
Source organism: Microbacterium sp. SY138 (assembly GCF_039729145.1). Taxonomy (NCBI): domain Bacteria; kingdom Bacillati; phylum Actinomycetota; class Actinomycetes; order Micrococcales; family Microbacteriaceae; genus Microbacterium; species Microbacterium sp. SY138. The sequence goes on from NZ_CP155793.1 coordinate 221,028, forward strand.
TCATCTTCGTCACGAACCAGCTCCGTCTCGGGGTGATCGCCCTCGGATCGCAGGCGCTGGGGTTCGAGGTGGGCTACGAGCTGACGCACCGACTGATCGGTTCGGTGCTCAGCATCATCGGCTTCAGCGCCGCCTATCTGGTCTTCGTCGTGGTGATCGCCGACCTCCACCTGTTCCGTCGGGATCCGAACCGCCGTAGATCGCGGGGCCGGCGGGCGTAACCGAACAGCACTCCTTCCGTCTAGTGGGAGGCGCAGCAGTCCTGCTCGCCTCCACCAGATGATGAAAGGGGCACAGGATGAACAAGATCCTCACGTCCGCATGCTCAACCGGTCTCGGCCTGCTGATCGCAGGAGGGGCTGTATTCGGCGGCCAGGCGGCTTTCGCCGCCGAGCAGCCGGTCCCGCCGGACGCCACGTCCGCGACCACCGCCACCACGACCAACACGGATCCGGTCGCACCACCGCAGGTTCGCGGTTATCTCGGACAGGCCACCCAGACGGCCGCCCAGGGGGTGACCCCGGAATCGATGATCAGCGAGGGGGCCGTCGTGCAGCTCGTCAACGACGAACAGATCGACGGCGTGTACAGAGTCGTCCTCCCGGTTCCCGCGCACACGAGCTTCGTCTCGGCGACCGAGGGCGGCGTGCTCGTCGACGGCAACGTGGTGTGGACGTTCAACGTCGCTCACGACGGTTCCACACGGATCGTGAAGCCCGTGGCGACCTTCCAGGTGGACGGGGGCTACTGGGGGCCGACGATCACGAACAGTGCTCAGGTCCTGTACTCCGGTGGCGTGTTCACCGACGATCCGCGATTCACCTACTCCTACGCCCACACGTTCGCCGAGCGCCCCGCCGTGCCGTTGATCGATCCGACCATCGGTCTCGTCGGTGCCGGTGTGCTCGCGGCCGGAGCCGCGGGTGCCATCGTCCTGCGTCGTCGTGCCTCAGCGGACAGCTGACCTTCGACCCTTCTCACCAGAGCACTCCCACTCGAGCAATCAAAGGACAACATCGTGAAAAGAACATCACTCCTCCGGGGCGCGCTGGCCGGAGGGCTGCTCGCGGCCCTCGCGGTCGGTGCCCTCGCCGCCGCTCCGGCGGCCAGCGCTGCTGATGTGAACGGGTGGGCCGGATCCGGCGACACCCGTACCGCATCCGCGGCCGGCGCCACCGTCACCATCAGCACCAGCGACAAGGTCCAGGTGAAGGGGTCCGGCGACGTCGTCGACCTCGCCACCGTGCGGAATGGCGGCGAGTTCGGTCTGAACATCATTGGTGCGCCGGAGCTCTTCCCGTGCGCGAACGGCGCGGAGTGCGTCCGCGGTGTCGTCACCGTCGATTTCGGTCAGCGCGTGACGAACCCCAAGATCTCGCTCGCCAACCTGGGCGGTGATATTTATGCGCTGGGTGGTGTCGTCACCAGTTCCGCCAAGTACACCCTGCAGACACCGGGGGTGAGCCTCTCCCGTGTCGCCGGAAACCTCGATGTGACCGCCACCACCATCACGTCGAACGACCTCGGTGCCAAGTCGGGCACCGTGCAGATCAACGGGGTCGTGTCGAAGGTCGACTTCCAGATCAAGATGCGTTCGAAGGGCGCGTTCGTCGGCCTTGTCCCCCTGTGGACCAAGGTCCCCAGTGACCTCCACAGCATCGACGTCGATGTGGACGCTCCTCTCAAGCCGGTCCTGACCCTCGACAAGAACGACCACCGCGACGTCGCTGTGATCGGAGACCAGCTCTCCTACGACATCGTCGTGAAGAACACCGGCAACGCGGCCGCCAACAACGTGGCCATCAGCGATGCGCTGCCCGCGGGCCTCGCCCCGGTCTCGGCGACCTACACGGCCGGCACCACGGGGCAGGCGACGATCGCCGGGCAGAACGTCCAAGGAACCATCCCGTCACTCGCCCCCGGCGCCTCGTCGACGCTCACCGTCAAGGCCACGATCGCCACGACGGCACCGATCGGAACGCTGCGCAACAACGCCTGCGCCGTCGCCACCTCCTCGAACCAGGCATGCGATTGGGATGACACGAGGATCGACAAGCCCACGACGCCCGTTCTGACGATCGTCAAGGACGATCACCAGGGCGACGTCTCACTGGGACAGGCACTGACCTATGACATCGTCGTGAAGAACACGGGTGATGGACAGGCTCAGGGCGTCGTCGTGAGCGACCAGCTCCCCGCCGGCCTCGATTTCGTCTCGGGCAGCGGCCCGGCCGGAACCACCGTGACCGCGACAGGGCGCACCGTCACGGCCAGCCTCGGGTCAGTGGCCCCTGGGCAGTCGATCGTCCTCACGGTCAAGGCGAAGGTCAACCAGTCGGCAGCACCCGGTGCTCTGACGAACACGGCTTGCGTGGCCGGCGCGAACGCGGCGAAGGCATGCGACGACGACACCGACATGGTCAAGCGCGAGTTCTTCCAGTACACGTTCAACTCGACCCCGACCGACCCGATTCCCGGCCAGGCCGTGACGTATCGGATGGAGTACGGGAACAACGGCAACGTCGACTCGGCGAACGCGGAGCTCGCGTTCGACATCGCCGGGATTCTGGACGACTCGTCGTGGAACCAGGCCAGCCTCACCGCGACCAGCGGCGCCGTCACCGTTAACGGCAGCAGCATCGACTGGAAGGGGCCGCTGGCCTCGGGGCAGAAGGTCGTGCTGACGTTCACCGGCGTCTGGAGCGGCAACGGGGACGGGTTCGCATTCCCCGGAATCACCTACTACGGCAGCGCGCGCTGAGCGCGTGACCGCAACACCGAAGGGGTCGTCCCGATGGGCGGCCCCTTCGGCATCGGCTAGGTTGGGACCGTGAGCCCTGAGTCCGACAGACCGTAGATCGCGGGTCGAGCGCCTTCCGCGCGCTCCCCGCATCCGCTGTCGACCCTTCTCACCCGCTGTTCATCGCGCTGTGCGATTCGAGCGGCGTCTTCGTGTCTGGATGCTCCATGCCCCTGCTCGTCCCCGTCCTGGCTCTGGCGATCTTCGCCCAGGGCACCAGCGAGTTCATGCTCGCCGGCCTCCTCCTCCCCCTCTCCGTCGATCTCGATGTCGATCCGTCGACGGCGGCCCTGCTGACCTCGGCCTTCGCGGTCGGCATGGTGATCGGCGCCCCGACCATGGCGGTCTTCGCCAGCCGTTGGGCTCCGCGGCGCGCTCTCGTGCTGCTGCTGGTGGTCTTCATCGCCGCGCACCTCGTCGGCGCGCTCGCGTCCTCCTTCTGGCTGCTGCTCGCGACGCGCGTGCTCGCTGCCCTGGCGAACGCGGGATTCCTCGCGATCGCTCTGGCGACGGTCCGGGCCGTCGTCGATCCGGCGACGGTGACGCGCGCCGTCGCCGTCCTCCTCTCGGGCACGACCCTGGCCACGATCGTCGGCGTCCCCGCCGGTGCGGCGCTCGCGAATGCGTACGGCTGGCGCTCGACCTTCTGGGCCGTCGCGCTGCTGTGCCTGCCCGCTGTGGTCGCCCTGCTGCGGGACCGCACTCTCGTCGCGGTGCCGCGTTCGCCGAGGATCGCCGTGCGTGCAGAGCTCGGGGAACTGAGGCGTCGCCCGGTGGTCGTCGCCGTGGTGCTCGCGGTGATCGTGAACGCCGCGACCTTCGGCGTCTTCACATTCCTCGCTGTGATCGGTGCCGATGCCGGGGTGGAGGAGACCGGGATCCCCCTGCTGCTCGCCGCCTTCGGGGTGGGAGCCTTCGTGGGTGTCTCCGCGACCGGCCGATGGGCGGCCCGCTTCGAGCGGGGCTGGATCGTGGTGGGTGCCGCGGTGACGGCCATGGCCTGGAGCGTGTTCGCCCTGTCCGTCGATTCCGTGCCGGGGGTGTTCTTCGGCGCCGCGGCCGGGGGCATGCTGTCGTTCGCCGTGGGCTCGGCCCTGATCGCCCGCATCGTCGGGCAGGCGTCGGGTGCCCCGGTCCTCGGCGGCGCCTATGCCACGGCAGCGCTGAACCTGGGGGCGTTCGTCGGTCCCGTGGCTGCCGGCTTCGCCTACGCGCAGGCCGGAGCGCCCGGGGTGCTCGTCGCGGCTGCCGGTCTGGCGGCCGTCGGTGTGCTCCTCGCTCCCCTCCTTCGCGCGCGATGACCGCCCGGGAACCCGGGCGATGCGAAAGACTGGAGGCATGACCTCGCCTGCGCTCGATTCCCTCCTGGCCCGCATCGTCGAGAGCGGGCTGCTCGAAGATCCCATCGCCGAGAACGGCCTCGTCTACGGACGGGCGAGCATCGACGCGGCGGGAACCGTGGTCAACGTCAACATCGACCCGGAGCTCGACGACGATGACGAACACGGCGACGACGTCGATCTCGATGTGCTGATCGCGGCCGTTTCGCGCATCCTCTCCGTCGGGGAATCCCGTTGGCGCGCGGTGATCGACGAGGTGGCGACCGACATCGATGATGCGGTGGATGACGAGTCCGTGGTCGAGCAGATCGATCTGCGAGACGACCTCGAGGCGACCTCGGTCGTGGTGTTCGCCGACGCCGTGCTGCTCGCCTTCGTCGCGCCGAAGCAGTTCCCCGAGTCGCGCATCCTCGTGCAGCTCGACGACCAGCTCGACGTCGACGGGGTCGAGGTGCGAGAGCTCGACGGTTCCGAGAGCATCGATTTCGAGACGCTCGACGAGCTGCTCGACCACATCAGCGGCCCCGACGAGAAGTGACCGTCGGACGCCGCGGCGTGGGCCCGTGGCATCCGACGGTCGATCGGGGGTCAGGCGCCGGCGATGGCGGTTGTCGCGTCGTCGATCAGATCGCAGATCGCGGCGGGGTGCGAGGCCAGCGAGGCATGGCTGGCATCCAGTTCCACGATCTTGCGCGGTGACATCCGCGCCGCCATGCGCCGCTCGTTGTCGGGGTGGATCATGCGGTCCTGGGTCGACACCTGGTACCAGGTGGGCTTGACCTTCCAGGCTGGTGCGGTGACGTCGTCGCCGAACGTGGAGGCGAGCGGCGCCTTCTGGGTGACGGCCATCACGAGCGCCTCATCGTCCGTCAGATCCTGGCAGAAGCTCTCCTGGAACTTGTCCTGGGTGACCCAGAGGTAGCCGTCGCTGTCCGGCGCGATGTTCTCGAACGCTGCGGGCGGGTGCTCCGCGCTGATCTGCCCGGGGTTCTCGCCCGCATCCGGAGCGAAGGCCGCGACATAGACGAGTCCGACGACGTTGGGCAGGTCTCCTGCCTCGGTGATGACCGCCCCGCCGTAGGAGTGCCCGACCAGGAGGACAGGGCCGTCGACCTGCCGGATCATCGTGCGCGTGCGCTCCGCGTCGTCGGCGAGCGAGGTGAGCGGGTTCTCGACCGCCTGGATCGATTCGTACCCGCGCCGCCGCAGTTCGACGATGACTTTCGCCCAGTGGGCGGCGCCGCCCCAGAATCCGTGAACGAGGATGATCGTCGGTTTCGTGGTCATGGGAATACCTCCTGCGTGGGATCGGTTACCGTACTCCGACCATATACTTTCCACGGAAAGTAATCTAGGCATCGCAGGAACCGAGAGGGACACCATGTCAGCCGAAGAAGATATCCGCGAGCTGCTCGCCACCTACGAGCGGGCACTCAATACCGATGACACCGCGCTTGCGGTGTCATGTTACACGCAAGACGGCGTGTTCATGCCGACGATGCTGCCCACGGCCGTGGGCCCGGAGCTCACACAGGCCTACGACGCCGTGTTCGCGGCGATCCACCTCGCGGTGGTGTTCACGATCGACGAGGTGACCGTGTTCAGCGACACCGCAGCCGCCGCGCTGACCCGCAGCAACGGAACCCAGACCGTCCGCGCCACGTCGACCACCACGCCGGAGTCGAATCGCGAGCTGTTCACCTTCGCCGTCGAAGACGGCCGATGGAAGATCAGCCGCTACATGTTCAACAAGTCCGCATAGCACCGACCGCACAAGACCTACAGGAGATCACCATGACCACCGCCATCATCGGAACCGGAAAGATCGGCAGCATCATCGCCCAGGACCTCGCGGACGGAGGAGAGGACCTGATCATCGCCGGCAGCGACCTGGAGAAGGCGGCGTCGCTCGCCGCCGCGGTCGGCGGAAGTGCGCGTGCGGCCGAGGTGCCCGCCGCGATCGCCGCTGCCGACATCGTCATCCTCGCCGTCTGGTTCGACGTGTCGAAGAAGCTGATCGACGAGAACCGCGACGCTCTCGACGGCAAGATCGTCGTCGATCCCTCCAATCCGCTCGGCCCGGACGGGAACGGCGGATACGTGAAGATCCTCGCGCCCGAGGAGTCCTCGGGGCAGATCCTGGCCCAGAAGCTCCCCGCCGGAGCATCCCTCGTGAAGGCCTTCGGAACGCTGGGCGCGGAGTCGATGAAGGTGAGCGCTCGGCAGGATCCTGCGATCGCACTCCTCTATGCGACCGACGACGGTGCGGCAGGGGAGGCCGTCGCCTCGCTGATCCGCTCCGCCGGTTTCGCACCCGTGAACGTCGGCGGACTCGACCAGTCCGTGCGCATCGAGGTGTACGGCGAACTGCACGAGATCGGTGGGCTCGGCCGGACCGTCACCGCGGAGGAGGCCCGCGCCGCCCTGTGATGGATCTTCCCGAACCCGCAACCGCACGAACTGCAACCGCACGAAGAGCAACAGAAGGAAAGCCGATGAACGAACAGAAGAAGATCGCGGTCGCCGGTGCGACCGGTTCCCAGGGCGGTGGCGTCGTGGACGCCATCCTCGCCGACCCCGAGCAGCGATTCGCCGTCCGCGCGCTCACGCGCGACCCGGCGTCCCCGGCCGCACGCGCGCTCGCCGCACGCGGAGTGGAGGTGGTGCAGGCCGACTTCGCCGACGAGCCGAGCGTGGTCGCCGCACTCACCGGCGTCGATGGCGCGTTCCTGGTGACGAACTTCTGGGCGCACGGATCCGCTGCCAGGGAGCTCGCGGAGATCGCGACGCTCGCCCGCGCCGCCGCCGCGAGCGGCGTCGGCCACGTGGTGTGGTCGACGCTGGAGGACACGCGCGATCTGCTCCCCCTGGAAGACCCGCGAATGCCTGTGCTGCAGGATCACTACAACGTGCCGCACTTCGACGCGAAGGGCGAGGGCAACGCCTTCTTCGCCGCGGCAGGAGTGCCGACCACCTACCTGAACACGGCATTCTTCTTCCAGAACCTCGCGGCCTCCGCGATGGGCGCGCGTCGAGAGGACGACGGTGTGCTGACGCTGACGCTTCCGCTCGAGGACGGGAAGCGCATGTCGGCGGTCGACGTCTCGGACATCGGACGGACCGCGTTCGCGATCCTGGCCGCGGGCGACGAGTACATCGGCCGGACGGTCGGGTTGGCGGGGGACCACCTGACGGGAGCCGAGTACGCGTCCGTCTTGAGCGACGTGCTCGGGGAACCCGTGCGATTCCGGTCGATCGCGTACGACGATGCGCGCAGCTCGGGCGCTCCCGGCAGTGACGAGTTCGGCAACATGTTCCAGTACTACGGCGATTTCGACGCCGAGTTCACCGGGGCGCGTGACCTGACGTCACTGCGGAAACTCGTTCCCGGGCTCAAGGACTTCCGCACGTGGGCTCAGGAGAACGTCGCGCTGCTGACGGCCGAGTAGAACGATGAGCGAACACGCGGTGACCGTCTCGACGGCTCGGGAGCTGCTGGCCGCCGTCAGCGCAGGTGTCGAGGACATCGAGGTGCGCGGGGTGATCGTCGGGGCGCCGGGGTTCACCCTCGCGCCCGGTGTGAGTCTTCGCGGAGGGACCCTGCAGTTCGGGGCCAGGGGTGTGCGCCTCACCTCGGACAACACGCTCGAGGACATCTCGATCCTGACGGCCGATGAGGAGGCGGCGATCCTCAACGACACGGGGGTGACCGATCTCGGCACCCTCACGCTGCGCAACGTCACCACGCGGGGGCAGATCGTCATCCTGGCGGAGGACCGTGTGCGTGCCGGGCACGTGCAGGCCGAGAACGTGCGGGTGATCACCGCCGACCTGCGTGGACGGTTCCACCGTCCGCACGGGTTCGGCGTGGACGTCTTGCAAGGAGGCTTCACGCTGTGGAACCGGCAGGCGGATCCCGAGGTGGAGCTGACAGCCGAACTGCTCGAGATCTCTGCGGGGACGGAGGCCGAGCCGGTGTACGGAAGCGGGATCTTCGTCGGGGGACACGGAGGTCGGGACGGGCGCGGTGCGGGCGGAACCGTGCACGTCACCCGATTGCGCACCGGAGAGGTGCACACGGACGGGGCGATCCCGGCGGGGACGCCGGACCTGATCTCGGCCGGGGTGTTCGTGCTCAGCGGGGCGACGGTCGACGCGGTGCGCACCGCGGGGGCCGTCACGACGTACGGCCCGAACGACATGGTGCTCGACAACTGGGGATCGGTGGGCACCTGGATCGCCACGGGAGAGGTTGCGTCGCACGGGCCGAGCGGTATCGGGGTCGTGAACTTCGGCGATATCGACACCCTCGACGTGCGCGCGCCGATCGTCACGACGGGGAGGGGCGCCCGGGGCTTCAACCTCTACGACGGCACGTTGCGGGAGGCGAGGTTCCAGAGCATCCGCACGACGGGCGACGGGTCGATCGGCATCCAGATCAGCAGGCCGATGGGGAGGCTTGCGGTGGATGGCGATGTCACGACGAGCGGCGGTGAGGGGCTGAGCCTCGTCAAAGGCGTGCAGATGATGCTCCCGGCGATCGCGCTGAGCGTGACGGGGACCGGATCCGTCGACGCGCTCCGCATCGGCGGACGGCTCGTCACCGCGGGGGCTAACGTGGTCACACTGGAAGTGGGGGGACGTGTGGGCGAGGTGTCGATAGCCGGTGGCGTCCGCGCCACGGGAGCGGGCTCGAGGGCCGTGTCGCTGCTCGACAGTGCGGACATCGACATCGCGGACATCGACATCGCGGACATCGACATCGCCGACATCGTCCTCCGATCGTCCGGCCCGAGGGGTTGAGGCGCCGTGGGGGATGAGGCGGGCGTCCGCATCGAGGACTACGCGCTGCTGAGCAACTGCCGCACGGCGGCGCTGGTGTCGTGCGCGGGCAGCATCGACTGGCTGTGCCTGCCGCGGCTGGACTCGGCATCGACGTTCGCGGCGATCCTCGGCGACGAGTCCCACGGGCGGTGGCTGCTGCATCCGACCGACCCCGCTGCGACGAGCACGCGACGCTACGACCGGGAGACCTTCGTGCTGGTCACCCGATGGGAGAGCGGCGATGCGGTCGCCGAGGTGCACGACTTCATGCCGATGGGACTCGATCCCGATGCGGCGATCCGGCGGACCGATCTGGTCCGCCGGATCGTGGGAGTGCGCGGCTCCATGGTCTTCGAGCAGCGGCTGAGCATCCGCTTCGACTACGCCAGGGTGATGCCCTGGGTGCGCCAGGTCGGGCCGGAGGGAGACCCATGTCTGGTCGCGATGGGTGGCCCGGATGCCCTCGCCCTGCGCGGTGCACCGCTGAAGCCGATCGACCATCAGCACCGGGGCGAGCTGGCGGTCGACGCCGGAGAGGTGCGTGACCTGCAGCTGACGTGGTTCCCCTCGCACCTCGACCTCCCCCATGCGCTCGACGTGCAGAACGAGCTGGACGCCACGAAGGCCTGGTGGCAGGACTGGGCCGATCGGATCTCGCACGACGGCCCGCACCGGGACGAGGTGGTCCGGTCGCTGCTGATCCTGCGGGCACTCACCAACCACGAGACGGGCGGGATCGCCGCCGCGGCGACCATGGCCCTGCCGGAGGAGATCGGGGGCGTGCGCAACTGGGACTACCGCTATGTCTGGCTGCGCGATGCCGCCCTCACCCTCGAAGCGCTGCTCGCCCACGGGTTCCTCGGGGTGGCGGGGCAGTGGCGGGAATGGCTGCTGCGGGCCGTCGCCGGGGATCCTGCCGACCTCCAGATCATGTACGGCCCGGCGGGGGAGAGAGATCTCGTGGAGCGCGTGCTGACGAATCTCCCGGGATACGAGGGTTCCGCACCGGTGCGGATCGGCAACGGTGCGGCGGACCAGTATCAGGCCGACGTCGTGGGCGAGGTGCTGGTGACGCTGTCGGCCGCGCGGGCGGCGGGACTCAACGAGTCGGGCTTCTCCTGGCCGCTGGAGCGCGAGTTGGTCCGATTCGCCTCCGAGCAGATCGAGCGCCCGGATCAGGGACTGTGGGAGATCCGGGGTGAGCCCCGTCTCTTCACGCACTCACGGGTGATGATGTGGGCGGCGTTCGACCGCGCGGTGCGCGCTGTCGAGGAGCACGGGCTCGAAGGCCCCGTGGAGCGCTGGCGCGGGCTGCGGGATCGGATGCGCGAGGAGATCGATCGCGACGGTGTCGTCGACGGTCACTTCGTGCAGCACTACGCGACCACCGAGGTCGACGCCTCGCTGCTCCTCCTTCCGCAGGTGGGGTACTGCCGGCCGGATGATCCCCGGATGCTGGCGACGGTCGCACGCATCGAGCAGACGCTGATGTCCGACGGGCTCGTGCGTCGGTATCGCACCGGCACGGGGGTCGACGGACTCTCGGGCTCGGAAGGTGCTTTCCTGGCGTGCTCGTTCTGGCTGGTCGAGCAGTACGCGTTGACGGGGCGGCGTGCGGATGGGCATGCCCTCATGGAGCGGTTGTGCGGGCTCGCGAACGACGTGGGGATGCTGTCGGAGGAGTATGACCCGGTGGCGGGGCGGCAACTCGGCAACACTCCGCAGGCCTTCTCGCACCTCGCGCTCGTGCGAGCAGCGGATGCGCTGGCCCTGGCGGATCTCGGCTCGGCAGAGGAGAGGTCGCGCTGAGGGGGCGGTCCCTCGGCGTCTTCTCACCCGAGCGCGCAGTTCCTAGGATGTGGACATGACGGAACCGATTAAGCGGCGGGACCCTCTGGTCCCGCGCCGACGGTTCTCCGTCAACGCGGCTCTCGACGACGTCTTCTTCGTGTTCGCCGGTCTCGCCGCGATCTGGCTCGCGTATCTCATCATCACGGAGGCGTTCTCGTGGGGCTGGTGGGCCATCGGGTTCGCGGTGGCGTTCTGGCTGATCCTCGCCTACCTCGTGCTGCCGAGACTGCACTCCATCCTCACGCGCATCTACGTGCCCAGCTACTTCATTGGGCGGGCGCGAACGAGCGACGGCCTGCTCGGAGACCCGGTGAACCTCGCCGTCCTCGGCACCGAGGAGCAGCTCACCCGGTGCATGGCCGAGGCCGGGTGGACACGCGCCGATGACATCACCGCCGCATCGACCTGGCGCATCGTGTCGTCGACCATGCTCAGGCGCAGCTACGACGAGGCACCGGTCAGCCCGCTCTTCCTGTTCGGGAGACGGCAGGATCTCGCCTATCAGCAGGAGGTCGAGGGCAACCCGGCCAAGCGGCACCATGTCAGATTCTGGCGCTGCCCTGACGGCTGGATGCTGCCAGGTGGGCACCGTGTCGACTGGGTGGCCGCCGGAACGTTCGACCGTGCAGTCGGGTTCTCGCTGTTCACCCTGCAGATCACCCACAAGATCGATGCGGACATCGACATCGAACGCGATCACATCGTCGGCACGCTCCGCGAGGCGCACACCGGGGTGCGCATCGTCATCATCCGTGACTTCTCCACGGGATACCACTCCCGGAACGGCGGGGGCGACAGCATCCACACCGATGGCGATCTGCCCGTGGTCGATCTCCGCCGCGTGGTGCAGGCGCGGTCGGCGGATGCCGCGGAGGAGGCCGTCGAAGAGGCGCCGGTCACCGAGCTGCGAGGTCTGTCGTGAAGCGGCCTCTGGCCACCGGCCTCGGCGCGGTGCTGATGTCGCTCCGGGTGATCTGGGGGTTCGTCTCGATCCTCGTCTACGTGCTGAACTGGACGGCGATCAGGGAGGAGATCTTCTCCACCGGCGACGGCACCGTGCTGGTTCCACCGGATGTCGCCGACATCCTCCTCATCGTCGGGTTCAGCGCGCTCGGCGTCTGGTACCTGTTCTACGGTGTGCTCGCCGGCCTGGTGTTCACCGGGTCGAACTGGGCACGCATCGTGGCGATGAGCTTCGCCTCGCTCAGCATCATCGTCGTCTTCCTCGACTGGTGGAACGCCGGCATCCCCGTCACGTTCCGCACCTCGCTCGCGAGCGTCGCGCTCGACATCCTCGTGCTGCTCGCCCTGTCGGCGCAGAGCGCCCGGAGCTTCGCCCGGCGCAACGACCCCCGCTTCATCAGCACGGGAGAGCCGCTCGCCTGAGGCGGTCGGTTCAGAGCCACTTCTTGTACTTGAACACCCCGAACAGGCCGACGGCGAACGCGACCATCGCGCCGATGGCCATCGGGTAGCCGAAGGCCCAGTGCAGCTCGGGCATCACGTCGAAGTTCATCCCGTACACCGTGCCGACCAGCGTCGGGGCGAAGATGATCGCCGCCCAGGAGGAGATCTTCTTGATCTCGTCGTTCTGCGCGAGCCCGGCTTCGGTCTGGCGGCGTGCGACCAGCGCGGAGTGCACGGTGAGCGCGTTCTCGAGGATCGCCCGGAACGAGTCGATCTTCTCGTTGACGCGGATCGTGTGGTCGAGCACGTCGCGCAGCGAACGCTGCAGCTCCTCGTCGATGCGGTACTTCGCCGATCCCCGACGCAGCCACTCCAGCATCCCGTTCAGCGGGTGCACGGCGCGCTGGAAGTTGATGACCTCGCGGGACAGCTCGTAGATGCGGCGGGAGAGCGCGCTGTCGTCGTCGCCGTCGCCGAAGAGCTGGTCCTCGATCTCGTCGATGTCGTTCAGCAGACCCGCCACGATCGGCTCGTAGCCGTCGACGACCTCATCGAGAATCGCGTAGAGCACGGCCTCCGGCCCCATCGCGAGCAGTTCGGGGTTCGCCTCCATGCGGGCGCGCACGGCGGCGAGGTTGGGCGACTCGGCGTGCCGGATCGTCACCACGAAGTCGGGGCCGACGAACAGGTGCAGCTCGCCGAACTCGATCGACTCCTGCTCGTCGCGGTAGCGCGCGGGGCGCAGCACGGCGAACAGGGTATCGCCGTAGCGCTCCACCTTCGAGCGCTGGTGGCCTGAGAGCGCATCCTCGACGGCGAGGGGATGCAGGTCGAACTCGCGCGCGACGGACGCCACCTCTTCGGGGCTGGGCCGGTACAGGCCGATCCAGGCGATGCCCCCGGCGGCGTCCAGCATCCGGTAGGTCTCGTCCAGGTTCTTGGGGGTCTCCACGCGACGTCCGTGGACGTACACGCCGTTGTCGATGAGCGCCATCATGCGGCTCCGTTCTCGCAGGTGCACGGCAGCAGAGAGCTCCGTGCGCGGGTTTCGTCAGGGGGCGGATGACGCCGCCGACGGCTGCGGAGAAGGACGTGCGAAAGCGGACCGGAAGGTCAACGCGCGAGCGCAGGGAGTCGCGACGCAGCGAAGGCGGCGTCGTAACTATCACCGGACATCGCCATCACCGCCTTTCGAGACTCTTCGGGCCGAACGACCCAACACGTCAGCATACTCCTGTCTGCTGTGAGGATTCCCGGTCGGGCTCCTGCCCCGATCAGAGCAGTATTCTGCTCGCCGAGAGGTGGAGTAGCACGTTACCTGCTAGTAGCATCGGACCTCGAAGCGATGCGGAGAGTCCGGCGTCGCCCCTTTCCGCATCGATCCGTCCGCTCCCGGCGCAGCCTCTTCGTGCGCCCGGTGTGTGCGGACGATGCGCCGCACGAAGGAGACTCCATGTCCGCTGCCCTCAGTCGTCCTCGAGCCCGCGGTCTGCGGGGTGGGATCGCCGCCGTGCTGATGGTGTCGGCCGGGCTCGTCGGGGCCTCCATCGCCACCGCACCCGCCGCTCAGGCGGCGCCGGTCCTGCAGTGCACGGGGCCGACGGTCTACGTCACCAACCAGGGTGCGGGTGACGGCGATCTCTGGCAGATCGATGCGACGACGGGGGCGGCGACTGCGCTGGTCGACCTTCCCGGTGACAACGTCGTCAATCAGCTGGGCATCGCGCCGGGAGGGGGGAACTTCCTGTTCACCAAGGCGGGGACCGTGTACGACTACACGCTCGCGACCGACTCCTTCGACTCCACACCGGCCCAGGTGCTCACGGGCTACTCGGCCGTCGGCGGGGCGGTGAGCCCGACGAGCGGGCTCTACTACTACGGGGGCATCGGCGCCGGCGGCACCGAGTACCAGATCGCCGTCTACGACCCCGTGACGAACACGAATCGAGGCGTCGCCTCGACGATCCGTCTGCCCGACGGCATCGCGCTCACCAACAGCGACTTCGCGTTCGACACCCTCGGTCAGATGTACATCGTGGGCAGTACACCGACCGGTGGTGCGCTGATCCGCGTCGACGGTTCGATCCCCTCGACGGGGTCGAACTCCGCACTCACCTCGTCGCTGCTCACGAGGATCGAGCCCGTCGCCGGTGTGACCTATGCCGCCATCGCCTTCGGTGGGACCGGCGAGGTGTACATCGGTGGAGGCGCGGGACCGATCCTCCGGGTGAACGCCACCACCGGGGCATTGGTCGGGAACGTGCCGGTCTCGGGGGCCGTCGCCTCGAACATGACGGACTTCGCGACCTGTGGTGCGCCGCCGACCCTGACGGTGCAGAAGAACGTGGCGGGGCGGGTGCAGCCCACCGATCAGTTCGCCCTCTCGATCACCGGCGGCGGCATCGTGCCGGGACCAGGCAGCATCGGGGTCACCGAGGGTGCGGAGCCCGGGCTGCAGACGCAGTCTCCGGCCGAGACCGCCGGATCGGTGATCGTGCAGCCGAACGCCACCTACGACTTCGGCGAGACCGCCGCGGGAACGACGAATCTCGCGGACTACGGATCCCGCTGGGAGTGCGTCGATGCGCAGGGACCCGCGGGGGCCACGATCGGCTCCGGCACCGGTCCGTCGGGGAGCGTCACGATTCCGCAGATCGCCGGCGTCGCCGTGGTCTGCACCGTGTTCAACGAGCCGCTCGTGCCCGGGATGAGCCTCGACAAGAGGGTCACCGGAGTCATCGACGCCAATGGAAACGGCTACGACGATGTGGGCGACCGGATCACGTGGGAGTTCGAACTCACCAACACCGGCGAGACTCCGCTCGCGGGACTCACGATCGACGACGACAGGCTCGCTGCTGCAGGTATCGGCATCACCTGCGATCCGGACGCGCTCGCCCCGGCGGAGTCGGTGGTGTGCACGGCGGACCGGCCCTATACGATCACGCCGGCCGATCTCGCCGCGGGCGCGGTGGTCAACACGGCGACGGGGACAGGCACGCCCCCGGGTAAGCCCCCTGTCATCACCCCTCCGGACACCACGGAGACACCGGTCGGCGGCTACACCGTGACCAAGGGGTCGGACCCCCGGTCTGGCAGCTCGGTGGCGGCGGGTTCCGTCATCGCCTACACGCTCACGGTGACCCAACGCGGCCTGGCGGCCGTTCCCGGAGCGGTGCTCGAGGATGATCTCGCCGAGGTGCTGGACGATGCCGCCTACAACGGTGATGTCTCCGCTTCTGCCGGTGCCGCATCCTTCGACGCGGCCGCGGGGACGCTCTCGTGGAGAGGCGACCTGGCAGCGGGCGACGTGGTCACGATCACGTATTCGGTGACCGTGGGAACGCGCGGTGACGGTGACCTCGTCAACACGGTCACCAGCCCGGGGTGCAGCACCGCCTGCACGACCACGCACGACTGGGTCCCGCCCCCCGCTGCCGGCCTTGCGACCACGGGAGGCGGAGTCGCGATCGGCGGCATCGTGGGCGCCGTGCTGGTCATCGCCGTCGGTGCAGGGCTCGTCCTCCGCGGGCGCCGCGGGGCTCGCCACGACGTGAGCTGATCTGAACGGACACGTGAGCTGACGCGGACCGAGGCGGGAGCGTCGAGGAAGGCCGGTCGGGAGCGCTCCGACCGGCCGTTCGCTCGCGGCCTCGGCAGATGCATAGTCCGGTTCAGGGATGATCGCGTAACACGTTACGCATCACGCTCAGTGAGTGTCCATCCGGATGATGCGAACGTCGAGGACCGGAGGTCATCTCATGAAGACGAAGACAGCAGCAGCTCTCGGTGGACTGGTTCTGGCTGCGGGTCTGCTTGCCGCGTGCACCAGTCCCTCGGGTGCACCCGCAGGGTCGCCCACGGGGGCACCGACGAGCACGTCGGCGAGCACCTTCAGCACTGCGGAGCTCGCCATGTGCACGGCTCTCAAGAAGGTCGCCGCCGACGTGGTGCCTGATCTCGAGAGGGCTTCCGAACTCGTCAAGTCCGACCCCGCAGCTGCGGCTTCGCTGGTCGACAAGATCCGCGAGAGGTTCATCAGCGGACAAGAGGATGCGGACTCCGGTCTGACTCCCGACTACGCGACAGCCATGGACGGGTACGCGGTGGATATCAGGGCGCTGCCGGCCGGGGCGGATGCGACGAAGACATCCCAGGAGCTTGCGGAGCGCGGGACCGCGTTCGCCTCCGACGTCGCCTACTTCTGCAAGGAGTAGACGACGCCAGACGGAGTGCTGTCGCACGCCGGGACCTGCACGATCAACCGTGACCAGGTTCACGAGCTCACCGCTCGGTTCGGGTGAGCTCGTGACGGCTGTGTCCGCGGCTGTGGTTATCGTCCGTCGCGAGGCGCGTCAGAGGGCGATGACCGCGCCGCCGCGGGCGGCGGAGGCCTGCGCGGCCGTGGCGATCTCGACCGTGCGGATGCCCACGCCGGCGTCGGGCTGCGGTTGGCGCCCCTCGCTCACGGCGCGCACGAACTCGTCGAGCAGCAGCGCGTCGAGGTCGGCGCCGACCGGGCTCCAGGTCTCGCCGTGCGCATCGTGCCCGGCGACCCCCTTGGCGAAGGGACTGACCGTGACCGTGCCGCGCTCGGCGACGACCTGCAGGGTGAGTCCACCCCAGGTGGCCGAGCTCATCGGCCAGCTCCAGGAGCAGTCGATCGTGGCGATGACCCCGCTCGGGTACCGGATGGTCACGAGTCCGCCGGTCTCGACGTCGAGTTCGCTCTGCGCGTGCAGGATGCTGTTGGACACGGCGCGGACCGACTGGGCGCGCTCACCCAGCAGCTCGTCGAGCAGGTCGGCGCAGTGCACGACGTGGTCGACCAGTGCGCCGCCTCCGGCCAGCTCCGGATCGGTGAACCAGGCACGATCCTGCGGCAGCTTGCCGTTGTTGATGCCGGTGACACCGAGGATCGTGCCGAGACGGCCGCTGCGCAGCTCGGCGATCGCCTCGCGCACGCTCGGCGCGAACCGCACCGGGTAGGCGACCATCAGGATCACGCCGGCGCGGTCGCACGCCTCGCGCATCGCGATCGCGTCGGCGACCGTCGTGGCCAGCGGCTTCTCGCAGAGTACGTGCACCCCGGCCGCGGCCGCGCGCTCGACGAGGGCACGATGCCGGGAGTTCTCGGCGGCGATCACGACCGCATCCGGTTTCCAGGCGAAGGCTTCGTCGTAGGTCTCGACGTAGGCGACGCCCAGCTCGGACGCGAGGTCTGCGCCGCGAGGGGCGTCGTCGGGAGCCGAAGCGCCGTCGGGGTCGGCCGCGATCAGCTCCACTCCCGGCATCGTCTGCAGCGCGTGCACATAACTGAGGGCATGCGTGTGCGCGAACGAGAGCACGGCGATGCGCAGCGGGGCGGAAGCGGTCATCGGGCGGCCTCCTCGGCATCGGGCGCGAAATGTTCAGGAGCGCGGTGTTCGGACAGCGCCACGGGGGCGCCGGAAGCGATCGACGCGTATGCGGCCTCGGCGACGGCGACCGCCTCGATGCCGTCCGCAGGGCTGACCCTCGCCTCCCGCCCCTCGCGCAGCGCGGCGACGAAGTCGGCGATCTCGGCGTAGTACGGACTCTCCTGCGGAGACATCGGCGGCAGGTAGTCGGCGTCGCCCGCGGGGAGCACGGCGTCGGTGCGCAGCGCATGGTCCTCGGCGCTGTCGTAGCGGAGGCGCCCCTCGGAGCCCGACACCTCGACGCTCGTGCGGAACGGCATGCCCGGAGCGACCCAGCTGCCGTGGATGTGGCTGATGACGCCGCTGCGGTGCGTGAGCACCACGTGCGACGTGACGGGGGCGGGAACGCGGTCGTCGATCGTCGGCGGGTTCTGCACTGCGTAGACGCTCGCGACGGGACCGGCGAACCAGACGGCCTGGTCGATGTCGTGGATCATCAGGTCGCGGATGACGCCCCCGCCCGCGCGTTCGGAGAAGAACCACGGCGTCTGCGGGGCGGAGCCGGCACGGCTGAACCGCTGCACGGCGAGCGTGCCGATGCGACCGGCGTCGATGCCGGCCTTGATCTGGGCGTATTCGCCCATGTACCGCACGACGTGGGCCGGGAAGAGCCGTACCCCGGCCTCTTCGGCGGATCGGGCCACGGTCGCCGCGGCTTCGGCCGTCGCCGCGAGCGGCTTCTCGCAGATCACGTCGAGTCCTCGGGCGATGGCGCGCTGCGCGAAGTCGGCGTGGGTGCTGCTGGGGGTCACGATGTCGACGATGTCGACCAGCCCGATGAGTGTGTCGACGTCGGGTACGAGCTCGAATCCGTACTCCTCGGCGATCTCCTCCGCTCCGACGAGAGAGGTGACGTACCCCTCCGCCCCGAGCGCCCGCCAGGCGTCGGCATGCACGCGGGAGATGCCGCCCGCGCCGATGAGTCCGACCTTCAACGTGCTCACTGCTTCTCCTCGGTTGTGTCGATGACGGGGCCTTCCGCCCCCACCGGTTCGAGCGGCCGCGGGGTGATGGGCGGCGCCGGCATGTCCTCGATGCCGTAGATCTCGGCGGCGTGCCGTTGGAACGCATGCACGACGGCTCCGTGCGCGGCGGCTTCGGCGCCCAGCCGTGCTTCGGCGATCGGCACCTGGAAGGGCAGGCCCAGGTGGCCGGGCAGGGCCGCCCGGAGCGGATCGAGCAGCTGCTCGTGCGCGGCGGAGAGCCCGCCGCCGATCACGATCATGGCGGGGTCGACCGTCATGGTCAGGGTGGCGATGCCGTGCGCGAGCTCGTCGATGAAGGCGTCGAGCTCCTGCTGCGCGGCGTGATCGCCCCCGCGGACCAGAGCGAACACCTCGGCGGCGGTCGGGGCGGTGCGCCACGTGATCTGGCCCGTCTCGGTGTTCAGCCCGCGGAAGGCGAGGCGGCCGATGTCGCCCGCGGCGTTGTGGATGCCGCGGCGCGGTCGTCCGCCGAGGATCAGTCCCATCGCGATCCGGTTGCCGACGGACAGGTAGATCACGTCGTCGACGAGTTGCGCGACCCCGAGATGGTGCTCGGCGACGGCCGCGAGCCGCACCCCGTTGTCGACCGCGACGGGGCAGCCGAACGCGTGCCGCAGCTGCGAGCCGATGTCGATGCCCGACCATTCCGGGATCACGACCGAGGTGGTCACGCGTCCCGCATCGTCGACGATGCCGGGGAGCGAGACCCCGACCGCTCGTACCTTCGATGCGGGGATCGACACGACCGAGAGGGTGCGGCGCACGTCGTCGATCACGGCCGCGAGCTTGGCTGCGCCGTCGAGCTGCTCGGCCACACCGGAGTAGCTGCGCTGCGCGATCACGACCCCTGACAGATCGGCGAGCACGACGCGAACGCTCGCGACACCGATGTCGACGCCCACGACGGTCCCGGCGGCACCGTGGAACGAATAGCGACGGGCGGGGCGACCGGCACCGCCGCCGTTCTGGGCGGGGGCGTCGACGATCAGGCCCGAGTCGGCCAGCACGGTCACCGCGTTCTCGACCGACGTGCGCGAGATCTCGAGCGAGCGGGACAGATCGTTCACGGTCGCGGGCCCCGAGTCGCGCAGCTGCAGAGCGGATCGCGCGACGATCGAGAGCGGGCTGTTCACGGCCATGTGCGGTCCTTTCCTCATCTCCGTCGTCGGGTGCGATCAAATTAGCACACCCAATTCTCAGATCAAGCTTTGATGTTCTCGAACGGGAAACACGGCGGAAACATGGCTCTGAGAACTTGTACTTGACGAATTATCCCATTGCAGTGTCATAATGAACCGTACTCAGCACGGTATAAGCAAAGGAGCACCATGCGCGTCAGCAAGATCACCGGCGTCGTCGCGGGAATCGCGGCCGCCACCCTGTTGGCCGGATGTTCGGCCGGCGGAGGCAACACCGCAGAGGGAGAGCAGGACATCACCGTCTGGCTCTACCCGGTCATCGCCGACGAGGCGGTGCACAAGGACTTCTGGGACTCGACGATCGCCGACTTCGAGAAGCAGAACGAGAACATCAACGTGAAGTACGAGATCTTCCCGTGGGCGAACCGCGACGAGGCTCTCCAGACCGCGATCGCGGCCGGCAAGGGGCCCGACGTGGTCTACCTGATCCCCGATCAGCTCGCGGCGTACCAGAAGTCGATCGCCCCGCTCAACGACCTGCTGAGCACGGAGCGTCAGGACGACCTGCTGCCCAACGTGAAGAAGTCGGTCACGCTCGACGGCGACATCCTCGGAGCCCCGATCCTCACCAGCGCGCAGCCGCTCATCTGCAACGCCGCCGCGTTCGAGGCCGCGGGCGTCACCGAGTACCCCGAGACCTGGGACGACGTCACCGCGATGGCCCCCCGGTTCACCGAGAAGGGCATGTACGCCCTGAACTACCCGGCATCCGCGGAGAACACCCTCAACCTCACCTACTACCCGCTGCTGTGGCAGGCCGGTGGCGAGGTCTACACGAAGGACGGCGACGTCGGCTTCGACAGCAAGGAAGGCGTGCAGGCGCTCACCTTCCTCACCGACCTGGCCGAGGCGGGTGCTCTCGACCCCGAGGCGCTCACCACCAACGTCCCGCTCGAGCAGACCGCCGTCGCCCAGGGCAAGGTCGCGTGCACGTGGAACAACGCGGTCAACGAGGTCGTGCCCTTCTGGGGCGAGGAGAACGTCAAGGTCATGGCGCCGCTGACCGAGAAGGAGTCCGTGGCCTACGGCACGGTCGGATCGCTCTCGGTGCTCAAGGGCTCCAAGGCGCAGGACGCGGCGGCGAAGTTCGTCGAGTACGCCACCGGCGCCGACGTCGTCGAGCCGTACCTCAAGGCCGCCGGCTACTTCTCCGCACTCAGCACCACCGAGCCGCTGTACGCGGACGACCCGCTGCTCGGCGAGGTCGAGAAGTATGTTCCCGACACCACGGTCGGCGAGCTCAACGCCTCGTCCCGTGCGCTGATGGGCGTGCTCGCCCCGGAGATCCAGGCAGCGCTCCTCGGCGACAAGTCGCCGGAGGACGCGTTGAAGGATGCCGCGACCGCCGCGGCGCCGCTGGTCAAGAAGTAACACCTCGGGGGCGTGCGGAGCCCGAACTCTGCACGCCCCCGCACCCCTTCACTCCCCCCACGTGAGGTACCACTGATGACGACGGCAACCACGGCGAAGAAGCCCGCAGGGCGAGTCACGCGGGTGCTCGCACGACGAGAGGCGCGGATCGCGTTCCTGTTCGTGCTCCCCGCCTTCCTCCTGTTCATCGCCTTCCGCTTCGGCCCGAGCATCGCCGGAGTCGCGCTGAGCTTCTTCGACTACGACATCACCGGTGAGATCTCGTGGCGGGGTCTCGACCACTTCCAGCGCATGATCGCCGACCCGCTGTTCTGGCGGGCGATGGGCACCACGCTCATCTACACGGTGTGCGCCGTGCCGATCGCGCTGGTGCTCTCGACCGTGATGGCCCTCGGCGTGCGTCGGGCCTTCCGCGGCGCACGCTTCTTCCGCTCGATCTTCTTCCTCCCCGTCATCACCTCGCTCGTGCTGGCCGGGTCGATCTTCGTCTGGATCTTCTCCGCGAACGGACCCTGGTCGGCGCTGATGGCGCCCCTCGGTCTCGGCGGATCCTGGCTCGGCAGCACCGTCCTGGTGATCCCCGCGATCGTCGTCGTCGGCGTCTGGTCGCGATTCGGCTACGGGATGATGATCCTCATCGCCGCGCTGCAGGACGTGCCGCGCGAGCTCGAAGAGGCGGCGCTGATGGACGGCGCCAACGCCTGGCAGCGCTTCCGCTACGTGATCCTCCCGGTGCTGCGGCCGACGTTCTTCTTCCTGGCGGTGATCGAGACGACCGCCGCGTTCCAGGTGTTCGACGTCATCTACGTGATGACCCAGGGCGGGCCGGCGAACGCCAGCTACTCGCTCGTCTACATGCTCTACGACCAGGGCTTCCGCTACTTCGACTACGGCTACGCGGCCGCGATCGGTGTGGCCCTGTTCGTCATGACCCTCGTCGTCGCGCTCATCCAGCGCCTGGTGATCGGAAAGCAGAAATGACCGCTCTGTTGCAGCCGCCGACCCAGACCCCGGCGACGCCGCCGAAGACGTCGACGAAGCAGCGCCGCGCCTACCGCGCGCTGCAGCCCACCGGCTGGGGGATCGTGGGGCGATGGATCTGGCTGAGCCTGGCCGGCATCCTCAGCTTCTTCCCCTTCTACGCGATGGTCGTGCTGAGCCTGAAGCCCGGCATGGTCGTCGAGCTCCCGGGTTCCCTGCTGCCTTTCCAGGACATCTCGTTCGACGCCTACGAGCAGGTGCTCGCCGGGCAGAACATCCTCGGCTGGCTCGGCAACACCCTCATCTACTCGCTCGTCTCGGTCGTCGCGGTGCTGTTCCTCTCGGCGCTCGCCGGCTACGCGTTCGCCAAGAAGCGCTTCCGCGGCAAGGAGGTGATGTTCTGGTCGTTCCTCGCGATGGTGATGGTGCCGTTCCATGTCACCCTCATCCCGACGTTCATCCTGATGGCGAACCTCGGTGGCGTCGACACGTACTGGGGCCTGATCCTGCCGTCGCTCGCGAACGCACAGGCCGTGTTCCTGATGCGGCAGTTCATCCAGGGGCTGCCGGACGAGTTGTTCGAGGCCGCACGCATCGACGGCGCCGGGGAGTTCCGCATCTTCCTGCGGATCGTGCTGCCGCTGTGCAAGCCGATCCTGGCGACGCTCGGCATCTTCGTCTTCCTGTGGCACTGGAACGACTTCCTGTGGCCGCTCATCATCGCGAAGTCCAACGCGATGTTCACACTCACCGTCGGCATCTCGTCGCTGCAGCAGCAGAACGTGCCGCTGAGTACCATGCTCGCCGGATCCGTCGTGGCACTGCTGCCCATCTTCCTCGCGTACCTCATCGCTCAGCGGTACGTGCAGGAGGGCGTGGCCGGTACGGGCATCAAGGGCTGAGAAGAAGGGAAAGCACCACATGACTCAGCACCAGTTCACTTCCGAGGCGGAACTCGAGGAGGCGCTCGCGACACCGAGCGCCGCGCTGATCGCCGATCTCGCACGCGGTGCGGGCGACCTCGTGATCCTCGGCGCCGGCGGCAAGATGGGTCCGACCCTGGCGATGCTCGCGCGCCGCGGGATGGATGCCGCCGGACGCCAGGGCGACACGGTCTACGCCGTCTCCCGCTTCGGAGACGCCGCGATCCGTGAGCGCCTGGAGAGCGCCGGGGTGAAGGTCGTCCCGTTCGACCTGATCGAGAACGACGACTTCGCATCCCTCCCGGATGCCCCGAACGTGGTGTTCATGGTCGGTGCGAAGTTCGGCGCCGCGACCAACGCGTCGTGGGCGTGGGAAGTCAACGCCGCGCTGCCCGACCGCGTCGCCCGCCGCTACCGCGACAGCGCGATCTCGGTGCTCTCGACCGGCAACGTCTACCCATTCCTTCCTGCGGCTTCGGGTGGAGCGTCTGAAGAGGTGCAGCCCGCACCCATCGGCGAGTATGCGCAGTCGTGCCTGGGACGTGAGCGCGTCTTCGAGTTCGGGGCGCAGGAGCGCGGCACCAGGGTCGCCATCATCCGCCTGAACTACGCGGTCGACCTGCGTTACGGCGTGCTCGCCGATATCGGCAGCGCCGTGCATGCGGGACAGCCCGTGTCGGTCGCCACCGCCAACGTCAACGTGATCTGGCAGGGTTACGCGAACGAGGTCGTGCTCCGCAGCCTCGTGCACGCCTCGACCGACCCCTTCACGATCAACCTCACCGGCCCGGAGCTGCTGAGCGTGGAATCGATCGCCCGTCGCTTCGGCACCCTGTTCGACCGCGAGGTCGAGATCGTCGACGAGCCGCAGCCCACCGCGCTGCTCAGCGACGCCCGCCGGTGCATGGCGCTGTTCGGTTACCCGGCGGTCTCCGCCGAGACCCTGATCGGCCTGCAGGCCGACTGGATCGAGAAGGAGCTGCCGATGATCGCCAAGCCGACCAAGTGGGCCGTGCGGGACGGGAAGTTCTGATGACCGTTCCCCCTCTGCGCCCGGAGGCCGCGGCGACCCTCGCCCGTGGCGCCGTGATCCCGGCGCATCCGCTCGCCCTCACTGCCGAGCGACGCATCGATGAACGCCGTCAGCGCGCGCTCACCCGCTACTACCTCGACGCCGGAGCCGGAGGCATCGCGGTCGGGGTGCACACGACCCAGTTCGAGATCCGCGATCCGGAGCACGCCCTGTTCGAACCGGTCCTCGCGCTCGCCGCGGAGGAGCTGGATGCCCGCGCGGATGCCGACGTGGTGCGCATCGCCGGTGTCGCCGGTGGCACGGCCCAGGCGGTCGCCGAAGCCGAGCTCGCCCGTGACCTGGGCTACGACGCCGTGCTCGTGAGCCCTCGCGTCGCCGGTGCCGACGAGCGGGCTCTGCTCGAACGCGCCCGCGCGGTGGGCGAGGTGCTGCCGGTGGTCGGCTTCTACCTGCAGACGGCGATCGGCGGACCTGTGCTCGATCGCGACTTCTGGCGCGAGTTCGCCTCGATCCCGGCCGTCGTCGCCGTCAAGGCCGCTCCCTTCGACCGCTACCGCACGCTGGAGCTGGTGCGCGGGGTCGCCGCCTCCGGCCGTGCCGACGAGATCGCTCTCTACACCGGCAACGACGACGCGATCGTGGCCGACCTGCTCTCCGAGTTCCACGTGGATTCGCCGACCGGTCCGCGCACCCTGCGGTTCGTCGGTGGGCTGCTCGGCCAGTGGGCCGTGGGCACGCGTGCCGCCGTCTCGCTGCTCGAACGCGCGCAGCGGGCGATGGGGGGAGACGAGGACGCCTACCGCGAGCTGGGCCTCATCGCCTCCGACATGGTCGACGTGAACCAGGCGGTGTTCGATCCGGGCAACGACTTCCACGGCGTCATCGCCGGCGTGCACGAGATGCTCCGCCAGCAGGGGCTGCTCGATGGCACCTGGTGCCTCGACCCCGCCGAGGGTCTCTCGCCGGGGCAGGCGGAGGAGATCGCGCGGGTGCGTCTCGCGTATCCCGATCTGAACGACGACGCCTTCATCGCCGAGAACCTCGAGACCTGGTTGAGGTGAGTGTTGAGGTGAGTGTCGAGATGAGCGTGGGCATGAGTGCGCCGACCGTGGTCGCGGTCGTCTCGGAGGCGCTCTTCACGGAGTTCTTCTCCGACGCGGATGCCGAACGCCTGCGTGCGGTCGCCGCGGGTCTGGGCGGCGGGTTCGCACGGGTCGATCGACTCGCAGAGGCAGAGCTCGGCGCCGCACGCATCGTCATCACGAGCTGGGGCGTCGGCCCCTTCGACGCGGCCGTGCTCGCGGCGCTGCCGAAGCTCGAACTGATCGCGCACACCGGTGCGACGATCAAGCCCTTCGCGACCGATGAGCTGTTCGACCGCGGTGTCGTCGTGACCCAGGCGGGTGCGGGCATGGCGCGGCCGGTCGCCGAGGTGTCGCTCACGTTCACGCTCGCCCTGCTGCACCGGGTGCCCGAGATGCACAACGCCCTGCGCGCCGGCGACGGCTGGTACGACGCGGATGCCGTGGGCGTGCAGCGCGAGATCCTCGGCACCCCCATCGCGGTGATCGGGGCGTCCCGCACCGGGCGGGCCTACCTCGAACTGATCCGGGTGCTCGGCGCCGAGCCGCTGCTGGTCGACCCGACCATCGATGCGGAGGCGGCCACCGCTCTCGGAGCCGCACTCGTCCCGCTCGACGAGGCACTCCAGCGTGCCCGGATCGTCGCGGTGCATGCCCCCACCCTGCCCGAGACCCACCACCTGATCGGTCGGCGGGAGCTCGCGCTGATGCCCCACGGCGCGGGGCTCGTGAACACCGCGCGCTCCTGGATCGTCGATGAGGCGGCGCTGATCGACGAGCTGCAGCGGGGACGGCTGAGCGCCGCGATCGACGTGTTCGACGAGGAGCCGCTCGCCGCGGACAGTCCGTTCCGCGCGCTTCCCGGAGTGCTGGTCACCCCGCACCGCGCCGCCGGGACGACCCAGGGGCGACGGCGTCAGGGGCGGATCGTCGCCGACGAGGTCGAGGCCTTCGCCGCGGGGCGTCCCCTCGCGCACGCCGTCTCCCGCGACCAGCTGTCGTCGATGGCATGACCGGCACGCCGCTGCGTGTGGCCTTCGCCGGACTCGCGCACTCGCACCCCTACAGCGACGCGGCGAACGTTCGCGCGCTCGGTGCCGAAGTCGTCGGGGTGCACGATGCGGATGCGGGGGCGGCCGAGGAGTTCGCCCTGCGTTTCGGTGGCGCGGCGGTGGCCTCGGTCGATCTGCTGACGGCGCTGCGTCCCGACCTGGTCATCGCGACACCGCGCCCGCACGATGTCCGGGGCTTTCTGCACCTGCTCGGCAGCCGAGACGCTCCGGTGTTCGTGAACAAGGTGATCGCCCCCACCGGGGCTCGATTCGCCGAGATCGACCGCGTGCTGACGGCATCGTCGGCCCCCGTCGGCACGAGCTCCGTCCTGCGCTTCGCTCCGGCGCTCGTCGCGCTGGCCGGGCAGATCGGGGGCGAGGATGTGCTCGCGCTCCGCGTGCACGCACAGCACGACAATGCCGCCTTCCAACTGCCGGACCGGGCGTGGCAGGACGACCCGCGGCGCGGTGGCGGTACGGCCGTGACGGTCGGGGTGCACGCCTGGGAGATGGTCGATGTGCTGCTGCCCGGGGCGGCTCTCGTCTCGGGGTCCGGCTGGACGCGCACGCGCCCCGGATCGACGAGCGCGTCGGAGGATGCTGCGGGCATCGAGGGTCTGCTGCGGGTTCCCGGCGCGGAGCGCGAAGTGCCGGTGCAGGTGCTCGTCACGGGGACGCCGGGCGCGGATGCGTACGGAGCGGAGGTGGTGACGGCCGCCGGTATCCGTTCGGTCTCGCTCGACGTGGACGGCGATCAGGACGCGGTGGGCGATCAGGGTGAGGGGCCGAACGAGACGCTGGGGTTCCGTGACCTGATCCACGCGTTGCTCGATGCGGCACCGCGCGGGGCGACCGTGGCTCCCTGGGGCGAGTCGCGGGTGGTCGTGGCGAACACGGTCCGCGCGGCCGAGATCGCCCGGAGCGACGCATGAGTGCACCGATCATCCGTGCGGCTCGGGCCGAGGATCAGACCACGCTCACCGCGC
Organism: Microbacterium sp. SY138; assembly: GCF_039729145.1. Taxonomy (NCBI): domain Bacteria; kingdom Bacillati; phylum Actinomycetota; class Actinomycetes; order Micrococcales; family Microbacteriaceae; genus Microbacterium; species Microbacterium sp. SY138. The sequence goes on from NZ_CP155793.1 coordinate 248,322, forward strand.
TGTGGGCGCAGGCGTTCACGCCGCCGCTCGCCCCCGACCAGTGGCTCATCGATCAGGAGCGGCTCGCGCACACACTCGTCGCCGAGGACGATGACGGCCTGTGCGGTTCGATATACGGTCTGCCCAAGCAGCTGCGCGAGTCCGATGGCGTCGCCGAGGTGCACGCGATCGGCAGCGTCGCGGTGGCCGAGCGGGCGCGAGGACAGGGCCTCGCCCGTCGACTCGTGGCGGCGACCCTGCAGACGGGCGGCGACGCCGACTGGGCATTGCTGTTCACCGGCACCCCGGAGGTGTATCGGTCCAGCGGCTTCGACACCTTCTCCATGGCGCGCACTCTGGCCGGCTCCTGGACGGCACCGGTGTCGGCCGGGACCGATGCGCGAGTCGAGCGCGCGACCGTCGGACTCGGGAGCTTCCGCCCGCTGTGCGAGGTCTACGAGTGCTCACGTGCGGGCAGGGTCGTGCTCGCCCCGGTGCGTGGTGACCGCGACAGGGCGATGGCGGAGGTGCGGATGCGGGGTGCGACGCTGTACTGCCGGACCGAGGGGTCGACGGTGCTCGGCTACGCGGTCGCCGAGCGTCGCGGCGGGATCGGCACGCTCCTGGAGAGCGCTGTGCTCCCGGGAATGGACGGCGACGAGGTGCGCGATGAGCTGCTCTCCGCCATCGCCGTCGACTGGCACTCCGCCGGGGTGACATCGTGCGAGCTCGCCGTTCCCGCCCTGCCCGAGGAGGATCGCGCACTTCGCGCCTTTGCCCCCGAGGCCGTGCGGCAGGACGACCGCACCGGGATGATCCGTGCGCTGCGGCGTGCGCCGCGGCTCGACGGCATCCGCCATTTCACGGCGGGCGACTACTTCTGAGCGCCTCGCTCGGAAAAGCGCTGGGGACGGGGGATCGATCGGATGATGCGGCCCGGCCGAAGGACCGGACGCCTGACCGCGGCGATGACGCCGCAAGGAGGATGAGCATGACCCAGAAGATGAGCACGACCCAGAAGGAGACGGCCGCTCTCGAGAGCCCGACCGCGACCCTGCGCAGCAGGCGCATGCTGCTCGCCGGCTTCGGCGCGGCGGCGATCGGAGGCGTGGCGGCCGTCAGCGCGCAGACTCCGGCGCAGGCTGCCGGCCCCATCGTGACGCAGGGCGATTCGGGATCGTCGTCGGTGGCGAACGGCGGCACGGCGACCACGCTCGTGAAGCGCAAGGGCAAGGACGGTGATCTGGTCCGCACGACCGGTTACGCCGCAGCCGGCGACGGGGGTGCCGGGCTGTACCGCTTCGTGAAGAAGGACGCTCCGGCGGCGAACGGCGGCACCGTGCTGGCGGCCCCGAAGGGCGGAGCGTGGCTGCTCGTGCACGGCGGGATCGTGGACTTCCGGATGTTCGGGATCATGGATGCGAGCGTGAACGCCGACGACGCCCTCGACGCCATGGTGAACGACGCGAGCATCCACCGCATCGAGGGGCACAGCCCCCTCAACTTCGTGCGCCGCCACAGGTTCTCACGGTCGAACATCGCCTTCGACTTCGGGGGACACCTCATGACCACGGTCGGCATCGAGAACGCCGGCAAAGACGATCCGTTCGCGGCGGTCATGTTCTTCCGCGGCGAGGTGACCGATGCGGTGCAGGAGGCGAAGCTCGGCGAGGTGGTGCCGGATCTCGGCGACGTCTTCCCGGTCGCCGATTCGTCGTTCTTCGCTGTCGGCGAGTGGTACGCGGCAGAGGTGAACGCGCTGTCGGGTCGTTGGGAGCGCGAGCTGCAGCGCATGGTGCAGGTCACGCAGATCGTGGACGGCACGCACATCCGCATCAACTACAAGAACGGCTGGCCGCTGGGCAAGGACCGCACGATGACCTGGCGCCGGGTCGTGCCGGTGCAGGACGTGACGGTGTCGAACCTGAAGTTCCTCGGCACCGGTACCGACGAGTACACGGGATCGCACCCGCTGGCGTTCGAGTACGCGGTGCGCTGCGACGTCGACCACATCGACGGCACGGGGACCTTCTGGCCGCTCATCCAGCGCCGGTGGAACACCTACTACTCGACCGTGAGCTGCACGCTCAAGAACCCGACCTCGGTCACCTGGGGTGGGGCCGGCTACCTGACGCAGCAGATCTACTGCCTCTACGGATACGTCGCCAACTGCCACACCGCGAACGCCCGGCACCTGAACGACTTCACCGCGAGCGCCTACTGCCTGGTCGAGAACTGCCACGGCGACGGTGACGACCAGGGTCCGTTCGTCACCCACGGGCAGTACGAGCACGACCTCACGTACACCGGCAATTCCGGTCTCATGACGTTCGCGAACTCCGGTGCGGCCTGGGGCTCCGCGGCCAAGCGCATCACGGTGCGCAAGCACGTGTGCTCGTGGTTCGTCGCCCGTGTGCGCATCACCGACCTCACGCTCGAAGACGTGCAGGTGATCGGCAAGCCCTCGCTCGCCGGCTCCGGCATGCTGTGGATCAACGCCGACGGCGCGCAGCTGCGCGGGTGCACGGCATCCGACACCCTCGTGATCACGCAGGCGTCCGACAATTCCGCACGGCCGACGGTGATCGCCGACTCGCACTTCACGTTCGTCGCGCCGGGAGAACTCACCAACGCCACGGTGAAGACACCCGTCACGTTCGTCGACACGGTGCTCGACCGGGTCGGCGGCATGAAGATCGCGGGAGCCGGAGCGGTCACGTTCCGGGGATCGACGCTCACGGCGGCTGACGATGCCGCGCCGATCGCCTCGTCGTCGGAGCGTCTGCGGTTCGAGGGATCGACACTCCGCAACGCCCGTATCGCCGCGGCCAGAGGAGAGCGGCAGGCCGTCGAGATCGCGGGATCGGACGTGGCGGTCAAGGGCGGCACCGGCGTCTCCCGGACCGGCGACGGCGAGCTGCATCTGACGCTCTCCGACAGCACCTTCCGCGCGGAGGGGGCGGCGACGCACGTCGCGGTCACGAAGGGCGCGACTCACTACCGCGCGGTCGGCAACCGCTTCGAGGGCGGGGCGCTGGAGCTGGCGGACGCCGCGTTCGGCGCCTCGTCCACGTTGGTGCACACCGGCAACGTCGAGTCGGGCGTCACGCGCACGGCCTTCCCCGCCGAGGGCCCGCGCGTCGTCGACACGGCGAACCTCAGGGTCTGAGCCGGGCGCGCTTCCTGGCGCGAGTGCCGCGGATGCCGCCGAGCGCACGGGATGCTGCCGAGTGCACGGCTTCTCGACGTGAAGAAGCCGTGCGCTCGGTGAGCACCCGTGCACTCGGCGGGGCGTGGGGCGTGGGGTCAGAGGCCGGTGACGACGACCAGCTTGCCGACGGCGGTGCCCTGTTCCATCGCGGTGTGCGCCTCGGCGATCTGGTCGAAGGCATAGACGCGGTCGATCGGCACGGTGGCCTCGCCGGCCGCGACCGCATCGAGGAAGCCCTGGAGCACAGCCGGCGGCAGGTCGGCCGCGCCTCCGCCGTACGCGCTGAGGCGCACGCCGCGGGGGATGTACTCGATGGGGTAGAAGTCCTTCACGGTCCACTCGTTCGAGAGCATCCCGGTGAAGCAGACCACGCCGTGCACGCGCGTCGAGCGGAGGGTGTCCGGCAGGGTCGGCGTGCCGACCAGCTCGAGAGCCGTGTCGACGCCCTCGGGCAGGATCGCTCTGACCTGCGCCTGCACGTCGCCGTCGTCGATGAGCACGTGGTCGACGCCGATGCGGGTGAGCGCCTCGGCCTTGCGGGGGTTGCGTGTGGTCGAGAAGACCGTCATCCCGCGCTGCTTCGCGAGCACCGCGGTCGCCATCCCGATCGACGAGGTGCCGCCGCGGATCAGGATCGACTGGCCCGGCTGAGCGTCGAGCCCCACGGTGAGCGATCCGTACGAGGTCTGCAGCATCTCGGGCAGGGCGCCGAGGGTGCCCCAGTCGAGGTCGCTCTCGAAAGCGATCACCTGGGTCGCGGGAACGCAGGTGTACTCCGCGTATCCGCCGTCGTACGCGCGTCCCATCCCGCCCATCACCGCCACGACCTGCTGGCCGGGGGTGAATTCGCCCCCGGGCGCCTCGACGACGACTCCGGTCGCCTCGATGCCGAGCACGCGGGGAAAGGTGACGCCCTCCGCCAGGCCGAGTCGGGTGTGGAGTTCGGAGCGGTTCAAGCCGAACGCCTTCACCTGGATCAGCACCCAGCCCTCACTCGGTGTCGGGATCGGCAGCTCGCGGATGGTGAGGGCCTCAACGGGGCCGGGTGCGTCGAGCACGATCGCGCGCATCATCTCGGTCATGGGGTGACTCCTGTCGTCGGTATGGGCTTGCGCACCCGAAGGGTGGCGAGAGTGGTGGCGAAGTGCTGAAGGTCGTCGGCGGAGACGCTCTGGAACCACGGCTCCAGTTCTCTGCCGAAGGTCTGGGTCGCGATCGTCAACATGTCCTCGCCCGCCGGCGTGAGCGTGATGAACGAAGCCCGTCGGTCGTCGGGGTTCGGTGTGCGCTCGCAATAGCCCGCTGCTTCGATGCGAGCGACCAGCTTGCTGGTGCCGCCCTCGGTGATCGAGAGCTCGGTCGCGATGTCGGAGGCCCGGCAGTTCTCGATCCGGTCGATGGCCCGCATGGGCTCGAACCAGCTCAGCGGCAGGGAATGCTCGGCGCGGAGGCGTCGGTCGACCGCCTCCCAGATCTCCATCTCGAAGCGGATCACATCATCGAAGAGTCGATGCAGGTCCACGGCGCGTCCTTTCCACGAGCACTGACTTACTTTCCGTGGCAAGTATATGGGCGATTCGGTGGACCGGGCGCGAGAAGGGCGAATCTCACCGGCGGGGGAGGCGGCGGGAGAGGTGCCGGAGCGAGGCGGCGGGAGGAGGCGGGACTAGGTGGAGGGGATGCCGACGAGCTCGGCGCTGCGCTGCCAGAGCGCCTCGGCCAGGGCCGCGTCATCCACCTGCGGATTGACCTTCGCGGTCAGCTGACGCTCGTCGTAGTAGGCGCCGGAGAACCATGTCTCATCAGGGGTGCCCTCGATGAACCAGCGCAGGGTCGCGCCACCCTTGTCGGCGCCGACGAGCATGAGGCGCTTGAGCGGTGTGCGGTAGAGCAGGCGCATGATGCTCGACGAGTCCGAAGCGAAGTTCGTCTGCACGGTGCCGGGGTGGAACGCGACCGCACTCAGCCCGTCGGCGTGGAACTTCGTGTGCAGGCTCTTGGCGAACAGCACGTTGGCGAGCTTCGCATCGCCGTAGGCCTTGTTCGCGCTGAAGCGGCGGTGATTGTCGAGGTCGTCCACATCGAGGTGGCCGAACAGGCGGTGCGCGATGCTGGAGGTGTTGATGACTGCGCCCTCGGCCTTCAACAGCTGAGGCCGCAACAGGTTCGTGAGCAGGAACGGCGCCAGGTGGTTGACCTGCATGGTCTTCTCGAAGCCGTCGACCGTGGGGGTCTGATCGCCGAAGATGCCACCGGCGTTGTTCGCCAGCACGTGGATGCCGCCGTCGCCGACCCCCTCCACGATCTTCGTGGCGAGCGCCCGCACGTCGTCGAGGCGTGCGAAGTCGGCGGTGAACCACGCAGCGCCCGTCTCCGCGGCGACCGCACGGGTCTTCTCCTCCGAGCGTCCCACCAGGATGAGCCGATGCGGGGACGACGCGAGCTGGCGGGCGGCTGCCGCGCCGATCCCGTCGGAGGCTCCGGTGAGGACGATCGTGCGCGCGGTCACGGGGTGTCCGCGTCGGTCGACGGGGTGATGCGCTCGACCGCCCTGGTCACGTGCGCGGCGATCACGGCCTGCGCCTGCTCCGGGTCACCGCTCGCGATGGCATCGACGATCTGTTGGTGGCTGCGCACATGCTCTTCCTGCTCGGCAGGGTCGAGAGCGGCGTTGGCGGCATGCAGGAAACCGGTGATGCGTCCGCGCAGCTGGCCGCTCAACTCGTCGAGGAAGCGGTGCTCGGCGAGGTCGGCGAGCGTCTCGTGGAACAAGCGGTCCTGGCGCAGCACCTCGTCGATGTCGCCGGGTGCCGCATCCGCCATCGCCTGGATGATGGCACCGAGTCGGGCGGCGGATTCCTCGTTCCACCGCTCCTGCACGCGGATCGCCATGAACTGCTCGAGCACGATCCGCAGGCTCGAGATCTCCTGGAGGTCTTGTGCGCTCAGCTGGGCGACGCGGGCGCCGCGGCGGGGCTCCCGGGTGATGAGGCGCTCCTCGGCGAGACGGGTCAGTGCCTCGCGTACCGGGATGTGGCTGACGCCCAGCCGGTCGGCGAGCTTGCGTTCGACGAGGCGTTCACCGGGGGCGAGTTCTCCGGAATGGATGGCCGCACGCAGCTCGTCTGCGACCTGTTCGGCGATGTTCTGATCCGAGACGCTGCGCATTCGGTGCCCTTCTCGATCCGCGGTTCCGTCTCGTCGAGCGGGCGCGCATTCGTTCGCTCGATGCTATGGCATTTTCCGGATGAGTGGACACGGCGAGGGTTTTGCTAGATGCTATAGCAAGCCAGTCCATCGATGACGAAGGAGTTGTCATGTCCGGGAACGGAATCGCCCCCGATACGCGCACGTCAGAGGAGGTCGGGGCCTCCGCCATGAAGAAGGCGATCTGGCGCCTCGGCCCGTTCCTCGGGCTGCTCTATCTCGTCGCCTACATGGACCGCAACAACGCGGGCTTCGCCAAGCTGGAGATGACGGCGGCGCTGCAGATTACCGAAGCGGCCTTCGGATTCGCCGCCGGCATCTTCTTCATCGGGTACCTGCTGTTCGAAGTGCCCAGCAACCTGCTTCTCGAGCGCTTCGGTGCGCGCAAGTGGATCGCGCGCATCATGGTCTCCTGGGGCCTGGTCGCCGCCCTGACGGCCTTCGTGCAGGATGCGACCCAGTTCGCCATCGCACGCTTCGTGCTGGGCATCGCCGAAGCCGGCTTCTTCCCCGGCGTGCTCCTGTACCTCACGCTCTGGTTCCCGCGGCAGTACCGCACGCAGGTGCTCGCGGTGTTCGTCTTGTCGAACCCGATCGCGAACGCGGTCGCGGCACCGCTGTCGGGCTGGATGCTCGAACTGCACGGGATGTGGGGCCTCGACGGCTGGCAGCTGGTCTTCCTGCTGCAGGGCATCCCCGCGGTGATCCTCGCCTTCGTCGTCTTCTTCTGGCTGCCCGACCGCCCGCAGGACGCCCGCTGGCTCGACCCGACCGAACAGCGGTGGATCAACGACACCCTGGCCGCCGAGATCGCGGCCACCGAGCAGAAGCACGGGCGGCTGCGCCTGCGCGAGGTGTTCAGCAACGGGCGTCTGTGGACCCTGATCGTGCTCTTCTTCGGCGTCGTGTTCGGCGCGTACGGGCTGGGCATGTGGCTGCCGACGATCGTGAAGAGCATGGGCGACTTCTCCAACTCCACCACCGGATGGCTCGTCGCCCTGCCGAACCTGTGCGCCGCGCTCGTGATGCTCCCCTGGGAGCGCGCAGCCAGGAAGCAGGGCAACATCCCCCTGCAGATCGGCATCACGCTCACGATCACCGCGCTCTCGCTCATCGCGGCGGTCGCGGCCCAGGGCACGCCGATCCTCGCGCTCGCCGCCCTGTGCGTCGGCATGTCGGCCCTGTTCTCGACGACACCGCTGTTCTGGAGCCTGCCGCCCATGGTGCTCACGGGCACGGCGGCTGCTGCCGGGCTGGCCTTCATCAACTCGGTCGGCAACCTGGCCGGTTTCGCCGGTCCGTATGCGATCGGCTGGATCAGCGAGACCACCGGATCGGCGATCTGGGGTCTGCTCCTCATCGCCGGACTCACCCTGCTCGGCGCGAGCATCGCGTTCGTGCTGAGTCGACGGGCGGACTTCACGGTTCCGGCCGAGGTGCAGTTGAAAGCGGACGCCACGTCCGGGGTGCGGTGATGTCCCGCGCCGAACTGGATGCGAGTGTGCGATCGGCGGGTCGCCGCGCCGTCATGACCGGACTCGGTGCGGTCGCCCTCGGCGCTGCCGGCTCTCTCGCCGGTGCGACGGCCGCTCAGGCCGCTCCCGTCGCGGCCGGTGCGAAGGACATCCTCCGCGCGGAGACGGTCTCCGACCTGTCCCGGTTGCGGGCACGCGACGGCGAGGTGGCCATCGTCGCCGGTTACCGGACCCCCGGCGACGCCGGGCTGCTCGTCTACGTAGGCTGCGGCGGGGCCGACGTCGCGGCCAACGGCGGCACGGTGATCGCCGGAAAGCGCGGCACCACGTGGCTGCTGCAGCATGACGGCACGGTCGACTTCCGGGTCTTCGGCATCACCGGGCCCGAGACGGCGGCCGATGACGCGCTCGACGCCCTGGTGAACGACCTCCGCGTCCGGCGGATCGAGGCGAGCACCGATCTGCTCTTCCAGCGGCGGCACTGCTTCACCCGTTCCCATCTCGAGATCGACTTCGGCGGTCATGTCATCACCACGGAGGGCATCGAGGCGAACACCCACGACAACCCGTTCGGTGCGGTGATGTTCTTCACCGGGGTGTCCCGCGACGTCACCGTCGAGCACGCCCTGGCGGAAGCCTGGCCGGAGCTGACGGATGCGGTCGCCGTGCCCGATGCGTCGAAGTTCGCCGTCGACACCTGGTGGGCGGTGCAGTGCGATCCGGTCGCCGGCGGTGGAGCCGATGAGCGCGAGCTTCAGCGATTCGTCCAGGTGACGCAGCAGATCGACGGCACCCACATCCGGATCGACTACCTCAACGGCTGGCCGCTCGACAAGGGGCGAAAGCTCGTCTGGCGGCAGGTGGATCCGGTCGCGGGGGTGCGCATCTCGAACATGCGGTTCCTCGGGGCCGGGCCCTTCGACGGACCGACGGACGGCTCCTTCCCGGACTCTCGCGAGCTCACCGGATCGCACCCGATCGCCTTCGAGTACGCGATCCACTGCGATGTCGCCGACGTGCACGCCAGCCGCACCTGGTGGCCCGTCATCATGCGCAGATGGAACACCCACTTCACGACCGAACGCTGCTCGGTCGAGAACCCGCCCACGGTCTTCTACGGCGGTGCGGGCTATCTCACGCAGCAGATCTACAGCCTGTACGGTCGCGTGAGCGACTGCACGTCGTCGAACGCGCGGCACCTGAACGATCTGACGGCCAGCGCCTACTGCATCGTCGAGAACTGCCACGGAGACGGCGACGATCAGGGCGGGAACCCCTTCACCACGCACGGGCAGTACGAGCACGATCTCACCTTCATCGGCAACTCGGGGCTGATGGACATCGCCAACTCCGGGGCGCAATGGGGCACCGCCGCGAAGCGCATCACGGTGCGCGACCACGTCTGCTCGTGGTTCGTCGCCGGCACGAAGATCAGCGACCTGACGCTCGAGAACGTCCGGGTGATCGGACGATCGACGTTCGATCCGCAGGCGACCATGACGATCAATGCCGACGGGGCTCAGCTGCGCGGCTGCACCGCCGGGCTGCTGGCGATCGGCCAGCGATCGGCGCGATCATCGCGGCCGACGGTGATCGAGGACTGCACCTTCGCCCTCCCGAAGGATCAGGTGCTGATCCAGACGCCGGTCTCGGTGCCCGTCAGCTTCGTGCGATGCACGATCACCGGAATCGACGGGATGAAGGCACGAGGCGCCGGAGCCGTCGAGTTCGTCGACTGCCGGCTGAGCGGTCCGGCAACAGGTGCCCCGGCAGAGCTCGGTGCGTCGAGGGTGACCATCCGGGGCGGCACGGTGCGCGATGTGCAGCTCACCGTGACCGCGGTGCGGGACCAGGCCATCGCTGTCGAGGGGGTCGAGCTGTCGACCGAGCGCACCGACAGCGCTCTGCTGAGCAGGGCCGCCGGTGCCGGCGTCGTGACCTGGCGGGTGGGTGGCGTGACATCGACCGTGCCGAAGGGTGCTGCCCACCTCGACATCGGCGTGGGGGTCAACCACGCTCGCATCACCGGGAGTCAGTTCGTGGGAGGACGGATGCGGCTGGCCGAGGGCTTCGCCGCACCCTCCACGCTGCTCTACAGCGACGGCGTCGAGCGCGGCGTCGAGGTGACTCTTCCCGAGGCTGGAGCACGTGTGCTGATCGCCGACGTGCTGACGATCGCCTGAGCGGCGGCATCATGGAGAACATGGAGGACCAGGTTTGAACGACACGGCACCGGCCACACGCCTCGGCGCCCGCATCCGCATCCCCCGCACGCGGGCGCGCATCGGTATCGCCCGACGCGACATCACGCCGCCGGTCGGCATCCGTGCCAAGAACTGGGGACCCGCCGACTGGGAGCGATCCGAGGGGGCGCATCGTCCGTTCGAGCTGACCGCGCTCGCCGTGATCGCCGCCGACGACCGCCCGCGCGTGCTGCTCGCGGTGGACGGTACCTGGTGGCGTCGCGTCGCGGATGAGCAGGGTGTGCGCGGAACGATCCTCGACGCTCTCGGCCTCGACCCCGATCAGCTGATGCTCTCGCTCTCGCACACCCACGCGGGCGCCGTGCTCTGTGCCGCGGATGCGCATCTGCCGGGGGGAGAGCTGATCCCGGGGTATCTCGAGGCGCTCGCTGCCGCAGGGGTCGCCGCCGGGCGCGAGGCGCTCGACGGTGCGGTCCCCGGCCTGATCGAGTGGACGACCGGCACCTGCACCCTGGCCGCCGATCGGGAGCTCGACGTGGATGGGCGGGCGTTGGTGGGGTACAACCCCGCGGCCACGGCCGACGACACCGTCACGATCGGGCGCCTCAGTGTCGACGGTGCGGTGCGAGGCACGCTCGTGAACTACGCGTGCCACCCGACCACGCTCGCCTGGCAGAGCCGTGAGGTGTCGCCGGACTACGTCGGGGCGATGCGCGAGGTCATCGAGTCGGCCACGGGGGCGCCCTGCCTGTTCGTGCAGGGGGCATCGGGAGAGTTGGCTCCGCGCGAACAGTACACCGGCGACGTCGCGGTCGCCGATCGACACGGACGCTCGCTCGGGCACGCGGTGCTCGCGGCGTTGGACGCGCTTCCCGTTCCCGGAGAAGAGCTGACGCTCGACGGCATCGTCGAGTCCGGTGCACCGCTCGCGATCTGGACGGGCCGGACGGCGGACGGCGGGGAGGATGCGGCGGGTTCGGTCACGAGCGTCGAGCTTCCGCTGCGCGACCTGCCGACGCTCGACGCGCTCGCCGAGGAGTGGAAGGACATCGACCCGCGCTCGCGGGAGGAGCGTCTCGGTCGCGCGCGCAATCTGCGTGACGGATACATCGACGGTCCGACCGTGCAGCACCCTGTCTGGGCCTGGAGGCTCGGCGATGCCGTGATCGTGGGGCATCCGGGTGAGGCGTACTCGCGGCTGCAGACCACGCTGCGCGCGCGGTTCCCCGCGACGCCGATCGTGGTGATGAACCTCACGAACGGCCCGGGGTTCGTGTACCTGCCGACGCGCGATGCCTACGACCGCGGGGCGTATCAGGCGTGGCAGACGCCCCTGGCGCCGGGCGCGCTCGACCTGCTCGAGACGCATGCGGTGGCGGTCGTGGCGGAGCTACTCGACCACTGACGGCGCCCCCGATACACTTGCTATAGCAAAACTCGAACCTGAGGAGAGCAATGACCGCCCCCACCCCTGCCGGCTCCGTCGCCGTCGTCACCGGAGGATCCGCCGGGATCGGATGGGAGATCGGCCAGCGCCTCGCCGCAGACGGCTACCTCGTCGTCGCCGCCGACCGGGTGCCGGGCCTCACCGCCGACGACAACCCCGCCGGCATCCTGTGGCGCGAGCTCGATGTCACCGATCATGCCGGCGTCGACCGTGTGTTCGGAGAGATCGAAGCCGAGCTCGGGCCGATCGAGGTGCTCGTCAACAACGCCGGCATCCAGCGCCATCGCGGCATCGAAGACCTCAGTTGGGACGAATGGTCGGCCGTGGTCGACGTCAACCTGCACGGGGTGTTCTCGGCGCTGCAGGCGGCAGGGAAGCGGATGCTGGAGCGCGGCGATGGGCGCATCGTCAACATCTCCTCCATCTCGTCGCGCGGCTCGGCCGGTCGTGCGCCCTATGCCACGACCAAGGCCGCGGTGATCGGACTGACCTCGACCGCGGGTGCCGAGTGGGCGTCGCGCGGCGTGCGGGTCAACGCGGTCGCGCCCGGCTACGTCGACACCGGTGTCTTCCGTCAGGGCGTCGAGGCGGGCACCCTCAGCCTCGACACGATCCTGTCGCGCATCCCCGCGAAGCGCCTGGCCGAGGCGAGCGAGATCGCCGCGGCGGTCAGCTTCCTCGTCTCCGACCAGTCGCGCTACATGAACGGACAGACCCTCTACGTCGACGGCGGCTTCATGGTCGACTACGGCGTGCCGCTGGCGAAGAAGCCCGAATGAGCGCGATCGCCCGCATCGACACGGCCACGGCCGTGCTGCCGCTCCCGGCACCGTTGCACCTGGGGGCGATGACGGTGACCCGCCGCGAGTACAGCGCCGTGCAGGCGACGGCTGACGACGGCACGACCGGGGTGGCCTACTGCCTCTCGCGGGAGGCGCCGATGGCCGAGATCGTCGACCGCCTCGTCGCCGTGCACGCGATGGGTGCGGATGCCGACGACCCCGCGGCGACCTGGGAGCGGATGCTGCGCGGCAGCGCCATCGTCGGACGGGTGGGCCTGGTGCGGCGCGCGATCGGGCTCGTCGACATCGCGCTGTGGGACATCGCCGCGCGTCGTGCGGGCGTGCCGCTGTGGACGCTGCTCGGCACGGGTGACGCCCCGCGGGAGTCGATGCTCGTCGCCGCGTACCCGTCTGCCGAGCGGACTCCCCGCGAGGTGGCCGATGAGGTTCTCGCGCAGGCGGAGGGCTGGACGAACGTGAAGATCTCCCGCATTCCGGATCCGGCATATATGCGTGAACTGCTCGCCCTGCTGAACGCCGAGCTTCCCGATGCGACCGGTCTGGTCGTGGATGTCGGCCTCGGCTGGCCGGACGCCGACTCCGCGCTGGCCGAGATCGAGCAGTGGGGCGACCCGCAGCTCGCGTGGCTCGAAGACCCCCTGCTCCCCGAAGACGCCGAGGGGGTCGCGCGCATCCGCCGGGAGTCGGGACTCCCCGTGTCCGTGGGCGATGAGGTCACCGACCCCGCCGTGCTGAAGGCGCTGGTCGATGTCGGCGGTGTCGACGTGCTGCGACTCGACGTCGTCGCGATCGGCGGCGTCACCCCTGCCCGCGAGATAATCGCGTGGGCAGCCTCGCGCGGTGTGCCCGTGTCGGGGCATGTCTATCCTGAGGTCACCGCGCACCTGGGCATCGGTGTGGAGACGTTCGCCCGGGGAGTCAACCCGTACGATCCCGCGCCATCGTTCATCCTCGGCGGTCCGTCGTTCGACGGCAGGGTGCGGCCGACGGGCGCGGCGGGCCTCGGCTTCGTGCTCGACCCCACCGTCTTCCGATTCGAGAGGGACTGAGATGACAGACTCCCCGCGCAGTTCTGTGGACCGCAACTCTGTGGACCGCAATGCCGTGAACCTCAGCGCCGTGCAGCGCAGCGTGGTCGTGACCGGCAGCGGAAAGGGCATCGGTCGCGCCATCGCCGAACGTCTCACCGCCGACGGGTGGATCGTGGTCGGGCTCGAGCGCTCTCCGGGATCCGGCACGGTCGAAGACGGCATCGTGGCCGAGGTCGTGCTCGGCGACGCCGCCGATCGCGCGACGCATGAGCGCGCTGCCGCTGCCGCCCGCGCCCGAGCGCCCCTCGCCGGCTGGGTGAACAACGCCGGCATCACCAAGCGCACACCGCTGCACGAGCTCGATGAAGACACCGTGCGCGAGGTGCTCGACATCAACGGCTTCGGCTACATCTGGGGCTGCTCGACCGCGGTCTCGGCCTTCGTCGACCAGGGTGTACCGGGCGCGATCGTGAACATCGGCTCGATCCACGGCCGCGCGTCCTTCACAGACCACGCGGCCTACGAGTTCACCAAGGGCGGCATCGACGCCCTCACCCGCAGTGTGGCCGTGTCGTACGGGGCCCTCGGTATCCGCGCCAACACCGTCGCTCCTGGTGGCGTGCGCACCCCGCACCTCGAAGCCCAGATCGCGCGCGCGGCCGACCCCGAGGCCGAAGAGCGTGCGCTCGCGGAGGGGCCGCCGATGGGGCGCATCGCCCGCGCCGAAGAGGTGGCGTCCGTCACGGCGTTCCTGCTGTCGGATGAGGCTCCGTACCTGTCGGGTCAGTCCATCGCGGTCGACGGGGCGTGGACGGCATCCTTCGGGGATATCGCGCTCGACCCGGGGTTGCGGGAGCGCTTCGACGCCTGAGGCACCTCGATAGGTGCAGGGGCACGCGAGCAGGCATCTCCGGCGCTCGGCACGGGCGGAGAACTCTGCCTCGGGCGGAAGATCCGCGCAGGATTCTCCTCCCGACACCGGGTCTTCCTCCCGTCGGGGTGTGCCCCCGACGCGACCGTGGCGCTCGTCACCGCAGGTACGCGTCCACGAACAGCGCCCCGCGGATGGCCCGCAGCTCGTCGATGATCCGGGCGATGCTCTTCGCGCTCACCGACGACAGCGCCAGGTCGTGCGGACCGAGGGGTTCGAGCTTCCCGGTGCGGATGCGGATGACCTCCCAGCCCGCGGCACGGAGGGCGCGGTCTTTGCGCAGATCGGCATCTTGCCGCTTGCCGACGTGCTCGAGTCCGTGGCGACCGACGGTGTCGTATTCGAGTGCGACCCGCAGCTCCGGAAACACGATGTCGGGCCAGACCTCGGTGTGGCGGAAGAACGGGCGCGACACTTTCACGGCGTTCACGGACGGGTCGAAGGCGATTGCCGCCCCGAGCTCCGTTCGCAGGCGGCCCTCGGTCGCGGATGCGGGCTTCGGGGCGCACTCGCTGACGAACGCGGAGCCTGCGGGAAGGTCGGGCGTCTTCGTGCAGAGCGCGGGGGCTGGGCGACGGGGTTTACGGGGGAGGGCGCGGGCTTCGCCGAGCACGACCGGCTGCGGACGGGCGAGCGCAGAGCACTCGGGGCACCATGCGGAGCGGCGCCGCACCTGTCCAGGACGCTCGCGCTGCTCGGTCGGAGTCGCCGCGAACCGGTGCCCGACCGCGCACTCCCAGCACAGGAGCACGTCGGCCGCGAGCGGGATCTGCGACAGCACGATGCCGTGGTTCAGCTCGGGGTGGTACTGCCGGATCAGCTCCGGATATGCCGCCCACCCGGCACGGTAGGTGCCCACCTCATACGGGACAGCGCGACCGCGGGAGAACTGCCGTCGCGCCCACCACTGCTTCACCGGTTCCGGCACGCGCCGACGATATCCGTGAGCACCGACACCGCGACATCCCGGGCGAGAGGTCGAAGTCGCCACCCATCCCGATGTCCCCGGTCCGTGCGACGATCCGCACGTCGACAGGAGAACGGGATGCGTGGGGAAGCGACGGTGCTGCACGCCGACCTCGATGCGTTCTACGCGTCGGTCGAGCAGCGTGATGCACCGGAGTTGCGCGGGCGACCCGTCATCGTGGGCGGCGGGGTCGTCTTGGCCGCGAGCTACGAGGCGAAGGCCCGCGGCGTCCGCACCGCGATGGGCGGCCGGCAGGCGCGGGAGCTCTGCCCCGATGCCGTGGTCGTCCCGCCGCGCATGGAGGCGTACTCGGCCGCCAGCAAGAACGTGTTCGCGATCTTCCGCGACACCACCCCGCTCGTGGAGGGGCTGTCGATCGACGAGGCGTTCCTCGAAGTCGGGGGTCTGAGGCGGATCGCCGGCAGCCCCGAGCAGATCGCGGCACGGCTGCGCGAACGCGTGCGTGCCGAGGCGGGACTCGCGATCTCGGTCGGGGTCGCGCGCACCAAGTTCCTCGCCAAGGTCGCCAGTGCCGTGAGCAAGCCCGACGGGCTGCTGGTCGTCGAGCCCGAACGCGAGGAGGAGTTCCTGCTTCCCCTCCCGGTCGAGCGCCTGTGGGGTGTGGGGGCGGTCACGGCCGAGAAGCTGCACCGCTACGGTATCCGCACGGTCGGAGAGCTGGCCGAGCTCGAGGCCGCGACAGCCGAGCGTATGCTGGGCAAGGCGACGGGGGCGCACGTGCACGCGCTCGCTCGTCTACGGGATCCGCGGCCGGTCGACACCACCCGCCGCCGCGGGTCGATCGGCTCGCAGCGTGCTCTCGGCAACCGCCCTCGCTCGCCCGAGGAACTCGACCTCATTCTCACCCAGATCGTCGACCGGCTCGGTCGCCGACTCCGCGATGGCGACCGTGTCTGCCGCACCGTCGTGCTGCGTCTGCGCTTCGGCGACTTCTCGAAGGCCACCCGCTCCCGCTCACTCCGCGCTCCTACCGACCGCACCGCCGTCCTGCTCACCCTCGCACGCACGCTGCTCGCCGCGGCGCAGAGCGAAATCACCGACCGCGGCACCACCTTGATCGGCATCTCGCTGTCGCAGCTCGACCGCGCCGATCGCGTGCAGCCCGAACTGCCGATCGACTGGGGCGATGAAGCCCGCCTCGACACCGTGCTCGACACCCTGCGCGACCGCTACGGTTCGACTTCGGTGTCGCGGGCGGCTCAGCTGGGTCGTGATCCGGGCTGGTCGTCCCCGATCCTGCCCGAGCACGAGTGAGCCGCACCGCGTGGGGAGGACAACTCCCTGTCGGGAGGACTCCTGAGCAGGAAAGCTCCTCCCCACAGGGAGTGCTCCTCCCGGGAGGCTGCCGCGCCTCAGGCCTTGAGCATCGACGCGCGAGCGATCAGCCCGTCGACGATGTCGAACGTCGCGATGGTCTCGGTCGCGACGCCCGCGTTGATGACCTGCTCCTGTGCGACGACCCACCGCGTGCCGAACAGCACGCTGGTCTCGATGACGCACGACAGCTCGGGGTTCTGCAGCCGAGGCTCGTAGAACGCGCGGATGGCGGCCGATCCGACCACGGGTTCGGGCGCGACCCCGGTGATCACGGCATCCGCGGCATAGGTCGCGACGAACGCGTCGAGGTCGTGTGCGTTGAACGCGTCGAGTTGTGCCTGGACGGTGTCGAGTGCGGTGCGGTCGAGTGCGGTGCGGTCAGTCAATGCGAACTCCTCCGTTGACGTCGTAGGTGGCGCCGGTGATGAACCGGGCGCGCTCCGACGCGAGTGATGCGATGATCCAGGCGACGTCTTCCGGCTGTCCGAACGCGCCGAGCGGGATGCCGGCTTCGAGCTTCTCGCGCCCCGCGCCCTGCAGCTGGTCGGTGATCGCGCTCGCGACCGGTCCGGGGGTGACGGCGTTGACGCGGATGCCCTCGGACGCGAGGTGCCGCGCGAAGCTGCGGGTGATCGCGAGGATCGCGCCTTTGCTCGCGGCGTAGTGGATGCCGGTCTGCAGCGCGCCGACCTGGCCGGCGATCGAGGCGATGTTGATCACCGAGCGGTCGCCCTCGGCGGCCCGGAGCAGCGGGAGAGCGCCGCGAGTCAGGAAGAAGGTACCGCGAGCGTTGGTCTCGAGGACCATGTCCCACTCATCGAACTCGATGTCGTCGTACGGGGTGTACGGGCAGACGCCGCCATTGTTGACGAGCACGTGGAGCGATCCCCACGCGTCCGTGATCTCACCGACCAGCGCGTCGATCGACTCGCGCTCGCGCAGGTCGAGGCGCGACACGTGCACCTCGGGCGCCCCAGCCGCACGGCATTCGTCGGCGACGCGGAGGGCCTCCGCCTCGCGTCCGGCATACGTGATCCAGAGAGCGGCACCCTCGCGGGCGAGTTCGAGGGCGGCGGCCGTCCCGATACCGGAACTGGCCCCCGTGATCAGTGCGCGACGAGTCATGGGGTCGATGCTATAGCAAATCTTGCGCCTGTCGAGCAGGCGTGCCCAGAGCGCCGAGGCGAAAACGGAGACCACTCGCGTCGCCTGCGGCGTGTTGTAGCGAGGCGCGCCCGAGCCGGAGCAGTTCGTCTGGGTTTTCGCACGCGCCCCCGCGCCCCGCGCCCCGAGCCCCGCGCCCCGCGCCTGGAGGGGTGCAGCCGCTTGCTAGATGCTATAGCATCGCATCCATGACCGCGCCATTCATCCTCGTCAGCGACTGCGACCTGCCGGGAACCGTCATCGAAGACACCCTCCGACAGGCGGGGCTGCGTGCCGAGCGCGCAGCTTCCGGCAGCCTCGACGACATCGCCGCTCACGGCGCCGACGCCGAAGGACTGGTCGTGCAGTGGGCGCAGATCAGCGGCGAGGTGATGGACCGCATGCCGAACCTCCGCATCATCAGCCGCGTCGGCATCGGCTACGACATGGTCGACGTCGAGGCGGCCACCGCCCGCGGCATCGCCGTCGCGAACACCCCGAGCTACTGCATCGAAGAGGTCGCCGCGCACACCATCGCGATGATCATGACCCAGGGCCGCGGCCTCCCCGCCTACGACCGCGCCGTGCGCGCCGGCACGTGGAAGGCCGTCGACGCCCGCCCGCTCGCCGTGCGCCCCTCGGCCACCACGGTCTCGGTGCTCGGCTTCGGCCGCATCGGCTCGATGGTGGCCCGCGGTTGCCGCGCGCTGGGGTTCCGCGTGCTCGTCGCCGACCCGTACGCCTCCGGCGACGCGGTGCGCGAGGCTGACTGTGAACTCGTCGAGATCCCGGATGCCGTGGCGCAGGCCGACATCCTCACCCTCCACGTCCCGCTGAGCGACGACACCCGCCACCTGATCGATGCCGCTGCGCTCGCGACCATGAAGCCGGGAGCGGTCGTGGTGAACACCTGCCGAGGTCCGCTCATCGACGAGGGGGCGCTCGCCGCCTCACTCCGCTCCGGACACCTGGGAGCCGCCGCCCTCGACGTGTTCGCGGGGGAGCCGCTCGCCGCCGACTCCCCGCTGCGCGATCTCGACAGCGTGCTGCTCACCCCGCACGCCGCCTGGTACTCGCCCGAGGCGCTGGCGGATCTTCCCGTGCACGCGGCCGAGAACATCATCCGGTACCTGGCCGGGGAATCCGTGCCGATCGTCAACCCGACCTACGCCGACGCGCGCTGACCGAAGGATCGACGTGGAACTCCTGCGACTCGGCCCCACCGGCCACGAACGCCCCTACGTCCGTGAGGGCGACGTCGTCTACGACCTCGCGCCCCTCACCACTGAGATCGACGGCGCCTTCCTCGCCGCTGACGGCATCGCTCGCGTGCGCGAAGCCCTCGGCCGCGGCGAGCTCCCCACCGCCGATGTCGACGGTCTGCGCTTCGGCGCCCCGGTCGCCCGCCCGACCGCGGTGGTCTGCGTCGGCCAGAACTACGCAGCCCACGCGGCCGAGTCCGGATCGGAGCCGCCCGAGCATCCGGTGATCTTCTTCAAGCACCCGAACACGGTCGTCGGGCCGAATGACGTCGTGCTGCTGCCACCCGGTGCCGAGAAGGTCGACTGGGAGGTCGAGCTGGCGATCGTGATCGGCAAGGCGGCGCGCTACCTGTCGTCACCGGAGGCCGCACGCGATGTCATCGCCGGCTACACGATCTCGAACGATGTCTCGGAGCGCGCGTACCAGCTCGACGTCTCGGGCGGACAGTGGTCGAAGGGCAAGTGCTCCGAGACGTTCAACCCGCTCGGGCCGGCGCTCGTCCCCGCCGACGAGCTCGATCCGCAGGCGCTGCGGCTGCGGTCCTTCGTGAACGGCGAGCCGCGGCAGGACTCCTCGACTGCCGACATGATCTTCTCCGTGCTGCACATCGTGCACGAGCTGAGCCACTACCTGGTGCTCGAGCCCGGCGACGTGATCAACACCGGCACCCCGCAGGGCGTCGCGCTGTCGGGCAGGTTCCCGTACCTGCAGGACGGCGATGAGATGACCATCGAGATCGAGGGGCTGGGACGCCAGCACCAGCGCACCGAGCGGGTTCACCTGCGCTGACCTGCGTCATCCACCCGGCGGCCTGTGTCCGGGGCACGGTTCCTTTCGCTGAGTGCACCGTGCCTCGGGCAGAGGCCGTCGGTTTTGCGGGGTCTCAGCCGGCGAACGGCGTGACGGGCATGCCGCGCACGCCCGGTCGCACGGCGAAGAGCGAACCTGCCTCGGTGCCGTGGTCGGGCGAGAGGTCCTGTGCCGACGTCGTGATGTAGAGCGTGCCGAGGTCGTCGTCACCGAACGTGCAGGCGGTCACCTTCGGCACCGGCAGCTCGATGCGCGCGATCACGGCGCCGGTCGCGTCGTAACCGTGCACAGCGCTCCCGTCCCACAGGGCCACCCAGACGCTGCCGTCGGATGCCACGGTGAGCCCGTCCGGCATTCCCTGCCCCTCGGGGAAGCGCACGAAGGCGCGGCGTCCTCGCAGCTCCCCCTCGACCACATCGAACACGTCGACGCGATGGGTCAGGGTGTCGACGTAGTAGGCCCGCCTGCCGTCGGGAGAGAAGCCGATGCCGTTCGACACCGTCGTCTGCGGCAGCACCGTCGTCACCGACAGGGAGGCATCGATTCGCAGGACGGTTCCGGCATCCGCTGTCGCGTCGTAGGCCATCGATCCGGCCAGCAGGCGACCGCGGGGGTCGCAGCACCCGTCGTTCATGCGCACACGGGGGTCGTCGCCCAGCCCGGCGACGGCCCTGGTCCCGCCGTCGACGTCATCCGCGAGATAGAGCGTGCGGGCGCCGACGGCCACGAGCCCTCCGCCGGAACGGGGGCGGGCGAAGGCGAGGTACTCGTCGTCGATGTGCTGGCGGGTCACGCCGTCGGGGCGCAGCGTGAGCAGGTCGCCCGCGGTCCCGTCGACCCAGCGCAGTCCACCCCAGCCCGGCCACCAGACGGGGCCTTCGGCATGGTGCGCGACGGGTCCGGTGATGTTCTCCGGGGTCATGCGTCTTCGCGCGGCAGCGTCCGCGGTGGTGCCGGGCGCAGGGGATCGGTGATCGGCAACGGCTGGGCCTCCGCCGCGGGGGCGGGGGCCGCATCGGTCGATGCGTCGGTGGAGGTGCTCGCCTGGGCCGGCAGCTCCCGGGCCACCTGCTTCTCGAGCACCGTGACCGCATCGTCGGAGAGCAGGATGAGCCCATCGAGCTCTTCGCGCACCCGCTTGTACGCGACGTTGCGCTCGGCCTGCGTCGCCGATTCGTCCACCGCGACCTTCAGGAGCTGCTGTGCGCGTTCGAGTCTCTTGCGCTCCGGCTCGGTGAAGGTGGAGTCGCGCAGACGCCGGGCATCCTTCTCGGCGATCTCGAACGCGACCGCGTAGTCGCCGACGGCCTGCAGGTACTCGGTGACCTGCTGCTCGGACACCTTGGCGTCGGCAGAGGAGGGACGCAACGCATCCGCCGTCTTCTTCGCGCGCAGGAACGCGGCGGTCAGGGGCTGGCGCCCGTCGCTCATGGCGGGGAAGGCGATGAGCTTCGCGACGTCGAGTTCGTAGTCGAGCCAGCGGGCGGTGATCTCATCGTGCTCGGTGAAAAGGCGTGCGACCAGATCGTTCGGCGCGACGGATGCCGTGGTGTCGACGACCGAGGGTCCGCGGCGCTTGGCCTGCTGGGTCAGCGCGCGCGCCTCGATCTCGGCGGTCTTCAGCTGCGCCTTGACCTTGAGCGTCTCGAGGCGTCGCTCGTGACGGCGCTTGGAGCCCCGCTCCCACGCCTTCGCGGCCCCGCCGGCCATTCCCATGATCGGGAAGATGAGCCACCAGAAGTTGCCCGCCCACTGGAAGAACTCTTGCATGATGCGTTCAGCCTACTTCTCAGCGGGCTCCCCGAGAGGGCGGAGGTACCGTTTACGCATGTGGGATGACGACGCGGACCGGTATGCCGTCGTGGTCGCTGCCGAAATCGCGCTCCTCTCCTCGGAGGTACGGACCGACGCAGACCGGGTACAGGCCCTGCTCGCCCCCGATTTCGCGGAGATCGGGGCATCGGGGCGGCGATGGCTGCGGACGGAAACCGTCGTCGAGCTTTCGAACGAGGACAGCAGGGCCGTACCCGAGACCGCGGATTGGCTCTTCAACGAGCTGTCCCCCGGCATCGTCCTCGTGAACTATCGCCTGATCGCCGAGGGGCGGGAGAGCCGGCGGTCATCGATCTGGCAGCTGTCCGATTCCGGGCCCGTTCTGCGCTTTCATCAGGGGACGGTCATCCCCGGGTGACGGGTCAGCTCTTCGTGAGGTCCTGCGCGAACATCACCAGGATCCCGCTCGGGCCGCGCAGATACGTGAGCTTGTACACGTCCTGGTAGTTCGCGACGCCGCGGAGCGGGTGGTAGCCGTGGCGGGCGGCGATCGCGAGCGACTCGTCGATGTCGTCGACCGAGAAGGCGATCCGGTGCATGCCGATCTCGTTCGGCAGGGTCGGCTCGGTCTCGATCGCGTCGGGGTGGATGTACTCGAACAGCTCGATCTGGCCGCGTCCGTCCGGAGTCTGCAGCACCGCGATCTTGGCGTGGTTGCCGTCGAGTCCGACCGCGGTCGCCGCCCACTCTCCGCTGACCTCGTCGCGGCCGAGCACCGTGAGGCCCAGGTCGGTGAAGAAGGAGATGGTGGCTTCCAGATCGCGGACGGCGATGCCGACGTTCTCGAGTGTGATGGGCATGGGTGGGATGCTACTCGCGATCGACCCTCGCGTCAGGGCTACCGTCCGAGCTTTTCGGCGCAGGAGACGCAGTACTCCGCGAAGGGGCGGGCTTCGAGGCGGCCGGCCGGGATCGGTCTTCCGCAGTTCGCGCAGAGGCCGTAGGTGCCGGCATCCAGCCGCGCCAGCGCCTCGTCGACCTGGTGCAGCTCGGATGCTGCTGCCTCGGCGAGCCCGGTCAGGCGAGACCACTCCGACGACAGGGTGACGCCCTCGGGGTCGTGCTCGTCGTCGTCGTTCGAGCCCGCACGGTCGTGGGTGAGTTCATCGAGGGTCGCCGCTGTCGCCTGCACCCGCGCCTCGGCCTGGGCGCGCAGCGCGAGCAGTCGTTCCCGGGCGTCGGCGGTCATGCGCCCACTCTAGGCATGGCCTCTGACGTCGGGGTCGTGCTCCGTGCGGGGCACTGTGTCGGGGCTCCCTGTCGGGGCACCCTGTCGGGGCACCTTGTCGGGCGGAGAACTCCGTGTCGGGCGGAAGCTTCGCCCCGAACCCTCCTCCCGACACGGAGAACTCCGCCGGGCGAGGTGTCTCCGACTCCCGATCAGGCGGATGTCTCCCGCGTCGGCACCGAGTCGGTCGTGGTCGGAACGGCCACGGCCTTCATGCCGGGGTGGTCGCGTTCGAGCGCCGCTCCTTCCATGTCGACGTTCGGCAGGATGCGGTCGAGCCAGCGCGGCAGCCACCAGGCCGAGCGTCCGAGCAGGTGCATGAGCGCGGGCATCAGCAGCATGCGCACCACGAACGCGTCGAGCAGCACGCCGAACGCGAGACCGAAGCCGATGGAGCGGATGATCGTCGACTCCGAGAAGATGAACCCGCCGAACACCGACACCATGATGAGGGCGGCGGCGATCACGACCGAGCGGCCGGCGCGGAAGCCCTGGGCGACGGCATCCCGCGCCGAGGCGCCGTGCACGTACGCCTCGCGCATGCCGGAGGCGAGGAACAGCTGGTAGTCCATCGCGAGTCCGAACAGGATGCCGACGAGGATCACGGGAAGGAAGCTGAGGATCGGCCCGGTGCTGTGCAGTCCGATGATCTCGGCGCCCCAGCCGAACTGGAACACCGCCACGATCAGGCCGTACGTCGCGAAGAGCGACAGCACGAACCCGCCGGTTGCGATGATGGGCACGAGCAGCGACCGGAACACCACGATCATGATGAGCAGCGAGAGCCCGACCACGACCACGAGGTAGAGCGGCAGGACTCCGGCCAGCGCCTCGGAGATGTCGATGTTGATCGCGGCCTGTCCGGCGACGCCCAGAGTGATGCCGTCGCCGATCGCGGGCATCGAGCGCAGGTCCTGCACGAGCTTCTCGGTCGAGGCGCTGTTCGGTCCCTCCTTCGGCACGACCTGGAACGCGAGCAGCGTGTTGTCGTCGGACGTCGCGATCGGCGCGACGGCCACCACGTCGTCCTGGTCGGCGATGGCCTGGGCGATCGTGACCTGCGTGGAGAGCAGGTCGTCGTCGCTGACGGCATCGTCGAGGGTCGCGGTGACCAGCAGCGGTCCGTTCGCGCCCTCGCCGAACTGCTCGTCGACGGTCTGGAACGCGCGGTAGCTGGTCGAGTCGCTCGGTTCGCTCGATCCGTCGGGCAGCCCGAGGCGCATCGACATGGCGGGGATGGCGATGATCAGCAGGGCGACCACGCTCACGAGCGCGGTGACGACGGCGCGGAGGGTCGACATGCGCTTCACGGGCTTGCCTGCCGCGTGCTCCTGGCCGATCGTTCCCCGCGCTCGTCGGCTGAGCAGGCGCGTGCCGACGAGGCCGAGGATGGCGGGGGCGAGGGTGATCGCGACGAGCACGGCCACCGCGACGCAGACCGCGCCGACTGTGCCCATGAGGCCGAGGAAGGGCACGCCGGTCACGTTGAGGGCGAGCAGTGCGACGATCACGGTCGTGCCGGCGAACACGACGGCCGTGCCGGAGGTGCCCGTGGCGAGGCCGATGGATTCACGCACCGGCACCCCGGCGAGCAGCTGTTTGCGGTGTCTGTTGACGATGAACAGCGAGTAGTCGATGCCGACCGCGAGCCCGAGCATCACACCCAGCACCGGGGTCACCGAGGCCATGTTCACCACGCCGGAGAAGGCGAGGGATGCCGTGACGCCGACGCCCACACCCACGATGGCGGTGACGATCGGGAGGGCGGCGGCGATGAGGGAGCCGAGCATCACGATGAGGACGATCGCCGCGAATGCGAGGCCGACCGCCTCGCCGATGCCGAAGATCTCCGGGACGCCCTGTGCGATGTCGGTGCCGAAGTCGACCTCGACACCGTCGACGGGGGAAGATGCGAAGTGGTCGATCGCGCCCTGCTTCACCTCTTCGGAGAGTTCGAGGCGCGGGTCGACGAACGAGATGTTGACGATGGCGGTCGATCCGTCTTCGGAGACCACGCCGATGCCGTCGGCCAGATCGAGGAGGGTCGAGCCCAGCTCCACCTGATCGGCGTTGTCGTCGAGGGTGATGCGCGACTGGTCGAGCTCGGCGTTCTGGGCCGCGACCTGCGCCAGCTGGGCGTTCACCGCGGCGATCTGCGCGTCGAGGGCGGCGAGCTGTGCGGACCCGGCACCGGACTGCTCGGCCTGGGTGCGGGCCGCCGTGAGCTGTGTGAGCCCGGCTTCGAGCTGCGCGCGTCCGTCGTCGAGCTGGGTCTGGGCGGCATCCAGCTGCGCGCGGCCGTCGGTGATCTGGGTCTGGCCGTCGGCGAGCTGCTGCGCCTGCTCGTCCTGCTGCTTCTGCGCGTCGAACGGATCGATCACCCCGGCGACGCCGTCGAGATCCTCGGCGCTCGCGGCGAGGTCGGAGATCTCCTTCTTCTGGTCGTCGGTGAACGGAGACCCGTCTTCGGTCCGGTAGACCACCGTGCCGGTGCCGCCGGCCGTGTCGGGCAGCTTGTCGGCGAGCTCGTCGGTGACCGCGCCCGAGGCGGTGCCGGGGATGTCGAAGCTGTTGCTCAGCGTGCCGCCGAGGGTCAGGAAGGCTCCCACGCCGATACCGAGGATCAGGACCCACGAGACGATCACCGTCCACGCCTTGCGTGCAGCGAACGAACCCAGACGGTACAGCAGTGATGCCACAGTGGTCTCCTTCAGACTCGAAGATCATACGGCACGTCTCGTCTAGAGATCTGTGGCTATCCTGAATCCATGGTCAACGAGCACCGGAGCGGGCCCGTGCGCAGCACGGCGGCGCGCGAGGCGATCCTCGATGCGACCTCCCGACTGTTCCATGCGCAGGGGTACGACCGGCTCACGATCGAGGGCATCGCGAAGGAAGCCGGGGTCGGCAAGCAGACGATCTACCGCTGGTGGCCGTCGCGCGGCGCGCTGATCGCCGACTGTCTCGTGGACGGACGTCTCATCCCGGTGGACTTCGTCGTGCCCGACACGGGCGACCTGTTCGCCGACGTCGAGACGTGGTTGCAGTCGGTCTTCACGATCCTCGCGAGCGCGCAGGGTCAGGCTCTGCTGCAGTCGCTGGTCGCGGCTGCCGCCGAAGATGCTGCGGTCGGTGCGCACCTCGGTGGAAGCCTGGGCGTCGAGCAGCACCTGTCTGAGCGCTTGAGGGGCGGGATCCGCGACGGTCAGTTGCCGGAAGATGCACCGATCGCGCAGATCGGTCGGGCGATCCTCGGCGCGATCATCGTGGAGTCGCTCGGACGGGAGAGCCACGGACCCGACGGGATCATCGAGCTGACGAGGTACCTCTTCACCCGCTGAGCGGCAGGTGCTGTCCCGTGTCTCAGCCGAGGAGCAGGGTCAGCACGGTCGCGCCGCCACCGCCGAGGATGAGCGCGATGATGACGGTCCAGGCGACGATGCGGATGCGCCGGTTGCGCTTCTCGCCGAGGTCGCCGTAGTCCTCGTCGTTCGGGTTCTGGCGGCTGACCTCGCTCATGCGCTGACCTGCTCCGTGACGGTCGGGCCGAAGTACGACGGGAGGGTGGCCTGCGAGCGCTCACGCAGCTCGGCGGCCGACACGGTGAAGACGCCCTGCACCTCGAGCTTCGCGCCCTCGCTGTCGGTCACGCCGATGCGCATCACCGGGTAGTCGCGTCCTTCGCAGAGGCCGCGGAACTTCACGTCATCCTCACGGGGCACGGTCACGATCACGCGGCCGGTCGACTCGGAGAACAGGGCGGTTGCGGCGTCCACTCCGTCGCGCTCGATGATCTCGTTCAACCAGACGCGAGCTCCGACGCCGAAGCGCATGACGCCCTCGGCGAGCGCCTGCGCGAGGCCTCCCTCGGAGAGGTCGTGCGCCGAGGAGATCAGCCATTCGTCGCGGGCTGCCGACAGCAGACCGGCGAGGCGCTTCTCGCCCGCGAGGTCGACCTTCGGGGGCAGACCGCCCAGGTGCTGGTGCACGACCTCTGCCCATGCCGAGCCGGAGAGCTCGGTCGAGGTGGTGCCGAGCAGGTAGATGTTCTGGCCCTCGTCCTGCCATCCGGAGGGGATGCGGCGCGAGACGTCGTCGATGATGCCGAGCACGCCGACCAGCGGGGTCGGGTGGATCGGCACGTCGCCGGTCTGGTTGTAGAACGAGACGTTGCCGCCGGTGACCGGGGTGCCCAGCTCGTAGCAGCCGTCGGCCAGGCCGTCGACCGTCTGGCCGAACTGCCACATGACCTCGGGGTTCTCGGGAGAGCCGAAGTTCAGGCAGTCGGTGATCGCGGTCGGCACGGCGCCGGTGACGGCGACGTTGCGGTACGCCTCGGCCAGGGCCAGCTGTGCGCCCGCGTACGGGTCGAGCTGGCAGTAGCGGCCGTTGGCATCGGTCGAGACCGCGAAGCCGAGACCCGATTCCTCGTCGACGCGGATCATGCCGGCGTCGTCGGGGAACGAGAGGGCCGTGTTGCCGAGCACGTAGTAGTCGTACTGGTTGGTGATCCAGCTCGTGTCTGCGAGGTTCGGTGAGGCGACGAGGTTCAGGAACTGCTCGCGCAGCGTCTCCGGGTCGGTCGCGCGGGGCAGGTTCTCGGCGGCATCCGCCTGGAGGGCGTCGATCCACGTCGGGTAGGCGACCGGGCGGTCGTAGACGGGGCCGTCGACCGCGACCGTCGAGGGGTCGACGTCGACGATGCGCTCGCCCTGCCAGTCGATGATGAGGCGTCCGTCACCGGTGACCTCGCCGAGCACGGAGGTCTCGACCTCCCACTTGTTCACGACCTCGAGGAAGGCATCGAGCTTCTCGGGCGCGACGATCGCCATCATGCGCTCCTGCGACTCCGACATGAGGATCTCCTCGGCCGTGAGCGTGGGGTCGCGCAGCAGCACGTTGTCGAGCGAGACCTTCATGCCGCTGTTGCCGTTGGCCGCGAGCTCGCTGGTCGCGCACGAGATGCCGGCGGCACCGAGGTCCTGGATCGCCTCGACGAGCTCGCCGCGGTACAGCTCGAGGCAGCACTCGATGAGCACCTTCTCGGCGAACGGGTCGCCCACCTGCACCGCGGGGCGCTTGGTCGGGCCGGTCGAGTCGAAGGAGTCGGACGCGAGGATGCTCGCGCCGCCGATGCCGTCGCCACCCGTGCGCGCACCGAACAGGACGACCTTGTTGCCGACGCCGGTCGCGTTCGCGAGCTTGAGGTCTTCATGACGCAGCACGCCCACCGCGAGGGCGTTCACGAGCGGGTTGGCCTGGTAGACGGCGTCGAAGACCGTCTCGCCGCCGATGTTCGGGAGTCCCAGGCAGTTGCCGTAGAAGCTGATGCCGCTGGTCACGCCGTGCACGACGCGGGCGGTGTCGGGGTGGTCGACTGCACCGAAGCGCAGGGCGTCCATGACTGCGACCGGGCGGGCGCCCATCGAGATGATGTCGCGGACGATGCCGCCGACGCCGGTCGCCGCACCCTGGAAGGGCTCGATGAACGACGGGTGGTTGTGCGACTCGGCCTTGAAGGTGACGGCCCAGCCCTCGCCGACGTCGACGACGCCCGCGTTCTGGCCCATGCCCACCATCAGGCGTTCCTTCATCTCGTCGCTGACCTTCTGGCCGAAGCGGCGCAGGTAGTTCTTCGACGACTTGTAGGAGCAGTGCTCGCTCCACATGACGGAGTACATCGCCAGCTCGCCCGAGGTCGGGCGGCGTCCGAGGATCTCCTTGATGCGCGCGTACTCGTCGGGCTTGAGTCCGAGGGCCGCGTACGGCTGCTCCTTCTCGGGCGTCGCGATCGCGTTCTCGACGGAGTCGGGGACGTGCTGGTGGGAAGGTGCAGGGGCGGTGGTCACGCGCACTCCAAAGGAAGGGGCCGGCGGGGCAGGTCCAGTCTACCGGCGTGGGTGGGGCCGCTCTTCCGCGGGATGCGGAGTCAGAGTCGGTCGATGAGGACGGCGGCGATGTCTCTCCGCGTGTGAAGCACGCGGTGCACTCGTACAGCATCAGGGTCGTCGGTGTAGAAGACGAGGCACGGGTCACAGTTCGGCGTGCACGAGGGTGTCCCCGGCTTCGACAAGATCGTGTTCGGGCAGCTCGATTCCCCCGCGGGCATCCGCCTGATGGCCTACGACATCCCGGGCCAGGATGACCAGGACCCGGCGGCGACGGCCGGGACCACGCGCCGTGAGAACGGAGCGACCATCACCGACCGCACCTTCTTCCAGTCGCTGCGGGCAGACTCCCCCGACGAGGTCCAGGGGTACTGGGACGGGCTCTCCGAGGGCGCGACAATCGTCGAGCCGTTGGCCGCGTCGGCGTGGTCGTCCGGCTTCGGCATGCTCACCGACCGCTTCGGCGTGACCTGGGTGCTCGACGTCGCCGGTTGAGCCTCGGTTCCGGACACTGTCCCGGGAGTCGCGTGCACAACTCAGGAGAAGTTCTGCAGATTCGACTCTGGGAGGGGATTCGAGCCATCTGCGGGGCGAGTCTCCGGAGTTGTTCACGCCCCGGCCGGGGCCCCGTCGGCTGGCCGTCTCTCGGCGGGGCCCGGAATCGCGTCACGTATGGAAACGCGAAATGCGACGGCGCAGCGGTGTCCGTAGATTGGTCGGAGCCGTTGCGAATGGAGTCCCCGTGTCCGAGATCCGCGTCCTGCACGCGTCCTGTATCGACGCCGTCGGCTGAGCCGGCGGGCACCCAGATCATGACCACGGACCGTTCCTCGCAACCGTCGCATCCCTTCGATGCGCGCACCCGTCTCTTCCTCGATCGGCCGCAGAGTCGCAAGTGGAGTCTGCATCCCGGTCGCATTGGGGCATGGGTGGCGGAGATGGATTTCGGGGTCGCTCCCGAGATCGCCGAGGCACTGCATCGCGCGATCGACGACGAGAATCTCGGCTACCTCTCCCCTCCGCAGGCCGCGGAGCTGGGGGAGGCGACGGCCGAGTGGATGCAGGATGAGTACGGCTGGGCGGTCGACCCCGAGCGTGTGCATCCGGTCTCGGACGTGATGGCGGCGCTCGGTGTCGCGGTGCAGGAGTATGCGCCCGCGGGGTCGCCCGTGATCGTGCCGACTCCGGCGTACATGCCGTTCCTGACATACCTGCCGGCGATCGGGCATCCGGTGATCGAGGTCCCCGGCGTCGAGATCGACGGGCGCTGGCAGCACGATCTGCAGCGCATCGACGAGGCGTTCGCTGCAGGGGCGCGGACGCTCGTGCTCTGCAATCCGCACAACCCGACCGGCACGATCGTCGGACGTGAGGAGCTGGAGGCGATCGCCGAGATCGTCGAGCGGCACGGCGGGCGGGTTTTCGCGGACGAGATCCACGCGCCGCTGCGTTACGACGGTGCGCCGTTCGTGCCCTACGCGTCGGTGTCGGCGGCGACGGCCGCGCACACGGTCACGGGGACGAGCGCGTCGAAGGCGTGGAACATCCCGGGGCTGAAGACTGCGCAGCTGATCACCTCGAACGATGCCGACCAGCAGCTGTACAAGCGGTTCGGGTTCGCGGTGCAGCATGGCGCGGCGACCCTTGGCGTGGTGGCCTCGACGGCGGCGTATCGGGCGGGAAAGCCGTGGCTGACGGAGGTGATCGCGTACCTCGACGGATCGCGGCACGAGCTCGCGCGGCTGGTGGACGAGCATCTTCCCGGGGCTGTGTATCGCGTGCCCGAGGCGACGTACATCGGGTGGATCGACACCTCCGCGCTGGGGATCCCTGAGCCGCCAGCCGAGTTCTTTCGTGAGCGGGCCGGGGTCGTGCTGACCGAGGGGCGGCTGCTCGGGCGTGGCGCCGAGGGTCATGTTCGGGTGGTCTTCGCGACACCGCGTCCGATCCTCGAAGAGGCGTTCGTGGCGATGGGTGATGCCGTGCGCCTGGCGGGTCTCACGGTCTGAGCCGGGGGTGCTCGGGCGGCGCCGTGGATGCTGTCAAGCCCCTCTGTCGTGTCGGTGGTCTCACGTAGAAAGGGATACGAGAGAAGGGATCCCGCCATGGCTGCAGGCGACATCGAGACGTTCCACCGCAACGGCATCTGGTTCAACCGCATCGAAGGGGAATCGCAGACGTTGGGGAGCAGTTTCGAGAGTGAAGCCGAGGCGGTCAAGGTCGGTCGCAGCGCGGCGGTCGCACGTCAGGTCGAGCACACGGTGCGGACGGAAGAGGGCCCGTCGGCCGACTCCTCCGCGTACGACCTGCACCCGCGCGAGTTGATCGGCCGATGACGGTGGTGTCGGACTCAGACCCTCCTGCCCGGTCTGCGCGTCGGATGCAGTTGCAGGTATGTGTCAACGGCGCCCGTGATGCGGTCGAGCACCCGTGGCTGAGCGCGGATGCCTCGGTCGTGGCCGACGACGCCGCGCGTGCGGTGGCTGCGGGAGCGCAGGAGGTGCACGTGCACCCGAAGGATGCGGCGGGTCGTGACAGTCTCGCCGCCGATGATGTCGCGCGGTGGGTGCGGGCGGTGCGGACCGCGATTCCCGGTGCGCCGGTCGGCGTGACCACGGGGGCGTGGGCCGAGCCCGATGTCGCGCGTCGTCTCGCCGCGATCGAGTCGTGGACGGAGCTGCCCGATCACGCATCGGTCAATTGGCACGAGGCCGGTGCCGACGAGGTGGCCGCCCTGCTGCTGAAGCGTGGAGTCGCGGTCGAGGCCGGTCTGTGGGACGCGGCCGGTTTCGAGGTGTGGAAACGTTCGCCGGTGAGAGGTGAGTGCCTACGGGTGCTGATCGAGCTTCCCGATGAACCGACCGAGCTGCTGCGCGACCACGCCGAGGGGATGATCGCGCACGTCGAGCTCGAAGAGCCCGACCTGCCGGTTCTGCTCCATGGCGAAGAGGGGTCGACCTGGCCGGTGTTCGACCTCGCGGTCGAGCTCGGGCTGGCGTCGCGCATCGGGTTGGAAGACACTCTGCTGCTCCCCGACGGTGCGCCCGCGCCCGGGAACGCCGCGCTGGTGCGGGCGGCCGTGGCGCGGATGCGGGGAGTCTGACCGGGCAGGTGCACGGGGTGCGGCATCCTGGGGCGATGTTCTCCGACTCGCTCGTACCCTTCATCCTCATGAACCTCGCGTACATCCTCATCGGGATCCTCGTCTCCTGGCTGGTGATCTATTCGGCCGTGCGCGCGGCGCTGACATCGCACCGTCAGGCGATGGCGAGAGACGGGCGGCCCGGTCAGGTGTGACCGGAGAGCGTCGAGCACCGCCACCTAGACTCCCGCCATGCCGTTCTCCGACTACGTCCAGTCCATCCGCGCGCGGATCGGTCATGATCTTCTGCTGCTGCCGGGTGTGACCGCGGTGATCCGCGAGGGCGATCGTTTCCTTCTCGCGCGCGCGGCGAGTTCGGAGCAATGGGGTCTGATCGGTGGTGGGGTCGAGCCGGGGGAGGATCCGGACGAGGCGATCGCCCGAGAGGTGCAGGAGGAGATCGGCGCCCGCATCCGCGTCACGGGGATCGTCGGCGCCTTCGGTGGCGAATCGCTCGTCGTGACGTATCCGAACGGGGATCGCGTGTCGTACGTGTCGACTGCGTTCGCGTGCGAACTGCTTGATCCGCCTGTGCCCGATCAAGACGAGGTCGTCGAGGTCGGATGGTTTACGCGCGCCGAAGTCGCCGAGCTGCCGCATCCGCTCTGGGTCGACCGGATGTTGGCCGGGGCCCACTAGGGCGTGCCGTCAGAAGCGGTCTGTCGGAAGCAGGTCCGCGAGACCTTCCCGTCCCGCGGCGGTGAGCCGCACCGCGCGGGTGCTGGATGGAACGTGTTCGATCCATGCCTTGTTCTTGAACGTCGCGAGGAGCATGTCTGCGGCGAGCCCGGCCAGGTGTTCGCGGCGTTCGGTCCAGTCGAGGCACGGACGGGTGAGAGTGCGCTTCGGATGCTTCGGCAGGTCGATGCCGAGCGACGTCAGCCAGGCTAGTCCCGGCGGGGTGAGTGAGAAATCCGACTCGATCAAGCCCTCCGCGTGCATACCGTCGGTGAGTGCGATGCCGAGTCTGCCCGCGAGGTGGCGGTAACAGGTACGAGCCTCCCTGATGGCGCGGTCACGGTGTTGGGCGTCGAGTGACTGCTTGGCGGGCCGGACGCGACCGGAGAATGCTGCGAGCGACTCGACCAGTTCAGCGGCGCGGGTGCCGGCGAGCCGGAGGTAGCGGTGCCGTCCCTGCCGCATCTCCTCGACCAGCCCGGCGTCCAGCAGCCTGTCGGCGTGCTCGCTCGCTGACGACCGAGCGATGTCGGCGGTCTTGGACAGTTCAGTGAGCGTCCATGCCCTTCCATCGAGCATCAGGAGCAGCATCGACGCGCGGGCGTCGTTGGCGAAGACGGCGGCCGTCGCCGCCAGTTCCGGACTACTCGTTCCTTTCATCGCAAGAACTTTATCGCCGGCATTGTTCGGTCCAGCCCGAAACGTTCCCGCCACAGACTGGACCTCATGAACCCGACTCTGGCAATCGAACCCTCCGTGTTCTACTTCGGGACCCCCGTCGCCCTGCTCAGCACGCTGATGCCGGGAGACGAAACAGCGAACATCACTCCCATCTCCTCAGCCTGGGCTCTGGATGACACCTATGTCTTGGGGTTGAGCAATTCGGGCCGGGCGATGCGCAATCTCCGCGAGAACGGTGAGCTGGTCATCAACCTGCCCGACGCCGCGCTGTGGGAGTCGATCGAGAGGATCGCCGACACCACCGGGGTTGCCGAAGTCCCGCGCCACAAGCGTGAGAAGTACAGGTATGAGCCGGACAAGTGGACGCTCGGCAGATTCACTCCACGGCCGAGCGGGGTGGTTCTGCCCCCGCGGATCGCCGAATGCCCCGTTCAGATGGAGGCCCGGGTCACGAACATGACGCCGTTGGGTGAGGACGGAGACGCCACCATCGTCCACGCGAAGGTCCTGCGCACGCACGTGCATCAGGCGCTGACGGTGCCGGGAACCTCGCACATCGACCTGGACGCCTGGAACCCGGTGTATTACACGTTCCGGCACTACTTCTCGCAAGGCGAGAGGGTCGGGGTCAGCTTTCGCGCGGAGCAGTGAATCGTTCGGTCCGGAATGTGCGACAGGTCGCGCGGATGGCCCGAGGCCCGATTCAACGTCTGCCGCCCCAGCCCGACCAGTCGGGCCGGTCGACGATGCAGAAGCGGTTGCCTTCGGGATCTTCCATGATCACGTAGTCGGCGTCGGCCGGGCGGCCGTCCCAGTGCACCTCGCGTGCGCCCAGGTCGAGGAGCCGTCGCACTTCGGCCGTCTGGTCCTCCGCGTAGATATCGAGGTGGATGCGCGGAGGCAGTATGCGCTCGGAGTGGTGGGCGTCGAGCGCGATGCAGGGAGCGTCGGCGTCGCGCGGCTTCAATACCCCCCAGTCGTCTTCGGCCGGATCGCGTTCGACGTAGTCCAGGGCTGCCTTCCAGAACGCGGACTGCGCAGGGAGGTCGTTCACGCGGATCACGACCGACACGAGCTTCAGCATGGAGCGAGTGTATGACCGCTGGAGGGTTGTTCCGCCCAGTGATCGATAGGCGAGATGTCACGCCGCAGGTCGCGACCAGCTGCCGGACGCCACCTCTCGAGTGTGACGAGATGGCGCCCGACGTCTGGGCGAGTGTCACACACGCCTGTCTCGTGAATGTGAGGACCGCTCGCTGCTCAGGGCGACAAGCAAGAGCGAGGACGCGACGATTGCTGTCGTTGCCATGACTGCGCTCCACGATCCGCTGATGGTGACAGCGGGCGATCCGTCCACATCTACGTACCCCTCGAAGCGGGCGATCCAGGGGACCATAATCGTGATGCTGTTCGCGAATGCGTAGCTTGCGAACGACAACCCGGCGACGACCACAAGCCCGATGGAGGTGCAGAGGGAGCACACCATCACGAAGATGCGGTCAACTGTGAAGAGCCGCTTGGGAGACATCAGGAAACCCTCATTACTGTCGCGCTACCGCACGCACCTGGCGGTGAAGCCGTTTCGGGTGGAGAGCTCGGGGTACTTTCCCTGGGCGCGACAGGTGTTCCACCAACTGATGACAATCCAGGTGGCGACTCCAAGGGCTGCTGCTGCAACCACGATCGCTGCCGCCGCTGTGATGACGATGACGACGACAGGAAGCGGATCGGCGACGATCGGATACGAGATGCCGCTCAGGCTCTTGTGTGCGACGGTCTGGGTCAGGACGTTCCCTTGAACGGAGTAATGAGTCGGGAGGCTCCTTCCGCTCGAGTCGCGAGCCCAGGCTGGTTCGAAGATGACGACTGCCTCTCCGGTCGAGTCGACGATCTGGGCGCCGCCATCGGCAGTCTCCTCCAGGCGGTTCTCGGGTGGCATTGTGAGCCCGTAGTCAAAGCGTTCGGGTGCTGCGTCGTTCGCGATGACAGTGAGGAGCTGAGCCCCGCCGTCTACGGGGATGACGGCATTCGCACTGTCCATCGTGGAGGGATAGGCCACTCCACCTTTCGGAAGGTCCTCGCCGGCGATGGCTGCGTCCGCGTGCGGGAGGTCGATGCCAAGAACGAAGCTCCCTGCCGAAATCTGTACGCCATCTGTGGCGTCGTTCGAAACCTCGACACTGACGCCGACCTGAGCTGTCTTGCCATCTTGCCCATCTTTGATCTCAGAAGGAGCGAAGTCGCGGACCAGGCCGCCTTCCATGTGTTCCAGAGCAGCGGCGATCTCGTGCCCTGCTGTCGTCTGGTCTCCATCTTGCGCGGCATCCGCCCACGATGCTGTGGCGGGAAGGGCGATAGCTCCGAGGACTAATGCAGACGCGGTCACTGCGGATATGAAAAGCCGCTTGCGCTCGTGGGGCCGCATGCGTGTAGTGCGGAAACTCGGGCCCATGGGGTCCTCCTGACTTCTATGTCGACGACTTGAAGCTGATACAAGCATACATATGAGGACGATAGTGATATATTCGTCGACGTATTCGTAGGTGAAGTTGCGAGTCAAAACTGATCGTGAGGCGAGTGCCGCGTGGACATGCGAAACGCCCCGCCGTTCGGGTCGGCGGGGCGTTGATCTCGCGGGTGCGGGCTTACTGCACCGACCATCCGCCGTCCGAGGCGAGGATGGCGCCGTTGATGTTCACGGCGTCGTCCGACAGCAGGAACGTGATCGATGCCGCGAGGTGCTCGGCGGTCGCCACGGTCGGGATGGCCTGCTGGAACGGGGCGAGGCGGCCCGAGCCGTATTCGGACATGTGCGGGGGCATCGGGATGCCGGTGGCGACGCCGCCCGGGGCGACGGAGTTCACGCGGATGCCCTTCGGCCCGTACATGAAGGCCGCCGACTTGGTGACGCCGATGATGCCGTGCTTGCTGGCCGTGTAGGCGTTGCCCGAGGCGTTGCCGCGCAGGCCCGCCTCGCTCGAGACGTTGAGGATCGCGCCGCGCCCGGCCGCCTCCATGACGGGGATGACCGCGCGCATGAGCTTGAACGGAGCGGTCAGGTTGATCGCGATGACGCGGTCCCAGACGGCATCCGGGGTCTCGCCTGCGGGGGAGAAGTCATCGTTGATGCCGGCGACGTTCGCGAGGCCGTCGATGCGGTCGCCCGCGGCGGCGAGGACGGCGTCGATCGCATCCTGCTTCGTGAGGTCGCCCGCGACCGTGACGATGTCCGCATCCGGAAGCTCGGACTTCAGGGCGTCGAGCTTCTCGGCGGCGATGTCGCTGGCGATCACGCGTCCGCTTTCCCGGGCGATGCGGGAGGCGGTGGCCTTGCCGATACCGGAGGCGGCGCCCGTCACGATCACGGTCTTGCCGGCGAAGCGGCCGGACGTGGGCTTCTCGGTCCAACCCTCGGAGGCGTCGTCTTCGGGGATCTCGCCGCCGTTGGCCGCGCGCACGAGGTCGTCCACGACCGACTGGGGAAGCTGGCCCTGGCTCATCGCGACGAGCTGCAGCAGGGGGAGTCCGAGCACGGGGGTGAGGAGCTCGGGGTCGGCGCCCGTCTTCTCGAAGAGTCCGCGGATGAGAGGCCCGCCGGTCGGGTCGTTCATCCAGTCGCCGATGGTGGAGTGTGCGGTGAGGGCCATGCTCTTTCTCCTTGTTCGGGTCCCGTGCAGGTTTCGCAACGGTGCGTCTACTTATGTTCCAGTGTACGCCTGGGTACGCTCGAAAGGTGCCCCGTCCTCGAAGTGAGAAAGCCCGTCGATCCGTGCTGGAGGCGATGCGGCGTGCGCTCGCCGCAGACGGGTACGAGGCCGTGACGATCGAGGGTCTCGCCGCCGAAGCGGAGGTCTCGAAGCAGACGATCTATCGGTGGTGGCCGTCGAAGGCCGCGATCCTCGGGGAGGCGCTGCTCGAGGGGGCGCTGCCGGGAGCCGAGGTGTCGGTGCCGATGACGGCAGACCTCGGAGCGGATCTGCGGGCGTGGTTCTCCGCGATGTCCGACGGGCTCGCTCGGCCCGAGGGTGTGGCGCTGGCGCGGGCGCTGATCGAGGTGACCGCGGCCGATCCCGAGCTGGGGTTGGTGTTGAACGAGCGGCTGGCGGCGCCGATTCGGGAGTGGGTCGCCGAGCGGGTGTCGCGCGGGCGTGCCGACGGCGACGTACGGGCGGATGTGGATGCGGCCGCGATCGCGGACCAGTTCATCGCGATGGCGTCGTATTCTGCGCTGATCGGGCGGCCGTTGAGTGCGGAGCGGGTGGAGGAGACCGTGGTGCGGTTGCTGCGGGGGATTGCGGTTTCTGGTCGCTGAGGCACTGCGTTTGTCGGCGTGTGCTCGATGAGGCGTGAGGCGCTCGCGGCCACGTGACGGGTGGCGTAGGCGGCTTGACCGAACGCAGCATGTCAGTAACGTCCTC
This sequence comes from Microbacterium sp. SY138, assembly GCF_039729145.1. Lineage (NCBI taxonomy): Bacteria > Bacillati > Actinomycetota > Actinomycetes > Micrococcales > Microbacteriaceae > Microbacterium > Microbacterium sp. SY138. The sequence continues at coordinate 285,999 of NZ_CP155793.1, forward strand.
ATATGTATGCTTTCATTGCTCATATGGCCAAGCTTGACAGGCGAGGCCAACTATCGGCGGGCCGCTACGAGTGAATGGACCCCAGAGATGATGCAAAGAACGCGCGAACTCCTCGTGGCGATAGCCGCCACCATTGCCCTCACGATAACGATGGCTTTGCCGGCTCATGCGTCGGACAGCGACGTCGATGGCGCGGAGTCTGTCGCGGCCACGATTGAGGCGGCGACCCCGACAACGACTCTGTCCCAGCCGGGGATGGTCCAGGGCGGCCAGTTGAGCACGACGGTAGGGGAGATTTCAGCGGCAGTACCGCTTTCGGCTGAAGAGAACGTCGTTGTGAGTGTGCCGATTGATGGAGGCACCCAGACGGAAAGTCGGGCCATCGAGCTGCCTGACGAAATCCCCATCAGCGATGGTGTGGTGGCTGAGGATGGCACCGTCGTCTTCACTGCCGACGACAGTTCGGGTGATGCAGTTGCTGTGCAGACGCTCGCCGACGGATCGACGCGCATCCAGACCGTGTTGGGCGGTGCCGAGAGCCCACGCGAATTCGGATACCGCATGGATGGCTATCAGCCGTACCAGAGTGACACCGGTGAAGTGATCTTCTTGGACGAGTCCGGGGATTATGTGCCCGTTGAGGCCCCGTGGGCGACTGACGCGAATGGTGCCGCGGTGGAAACGCGGTACGAGGTGCGAGGGGATGAGCTGTTCCAGGTTGTGACCCCGAGCGCCACAACCGCGTACCCGGTGGTGGCTGATCCGAGCTGGATCTGGAACGGCCCGATCTGGGGAATGAAGCTCACGCGTGCTGAAACCTCGCGGGTCCGGGACTACACGGCTGCGGTCGGGATGTGTGGAATCTTCGCAAAGGCGCTGCCGAAGGTGTTCCAGGCGTGCGCCGTCCTTGGCTCATACATTGTGGCTCAGGCGCATATCGCTCAGGGAGACAACCCTAAGACCTGCTTGTTCTTCACTGCCGCGCCGGTGCCAGGGGTCATCATGAGGGTGACATGCTGACGAAGGAGCGATGGCAATGATCTTGGAGATCGGCGGCGAGCTCGCTGTCTACCTCGTCATCTGTGCCCTGGGGGTCAGTATCGGTATCAGTTCCGGGATGACCCTCCCTCGAGGACTGGGCGTAGTCGTAGCGATCGTCAACGTGGTCATCGTGGGCGGCGTTGTCGCTGTGGGATTCATGTTCGGATCCGAGGCGCCATGGATTGGACCGATCTTTGTGTTCGCGGCCCTGGTGATGAGGGTGGTGACGGGGGCAATGGAGCTGGCTCGTCTCCCGGCGTTGAGTGAGGAATCATTCGTACACCGAGCCGTGTTGGTGTTCTCCCCTCGACGAATTCGCATCATTGAGAATGCGAACGCGCTTGATCCCGCAGCAGGCTAGGTCGACGCCGAGGCGATGTCGTCAGCGTGCTGGGCATACGACAGCCGCTCGCGTTCTGTCGGGGCGGCGCGTGCGGCATCGCGAAACGCAGACGACGCTTCTTCGTCGCGCTTGAGGCGCTGCAGGAGATCTCCCCGCACTGCTGAGTAGAGGTGGTGTCCTCCCAGCGAGCTCTCGAGCGCCTCCGCCAGCGCGAGGGCTTCGTGCGGTCGTCCCGCGTTCGCGACGGCGACCGCACGGTTCAGGCGAACGAACGGCGATGCATCCACCTGCTCCAGCACCCCGTAGATGTCGGCGATGCGGGCGTGGTCGATCTCCATCCCCGGGGCGGGGCGGACGTACTCGGCCGCGACGGTGGCGCGGATGAGGTGCCGCCCGCCATGGATGCCCGCCCGTGCTGCCTTCTCGACGGCGTCGTCGAGAAGTCGCAGCCCCTCCTCGATCTCGGAGATATCCCACAGTCCCCGGTCCTGTTCGTCGAACGGCACGGACAACCCGTCGGCGGTCGTGCGTGCCGCGCGGCGGGAGTGCTGAAGAAGAAGGAGGGAGAGCAGCCCCGTGAACTCGAGTCGAGCCGGGGAATCCGAGGGGAGCAGCTGTCGGCACAGCCGAGCAAGCCGGATGGCCTCGGCGCCGGGGTCGGGCTGGAGTGTTGGATCGGAGTAGCCGATGGTGAACAGGGCGGACAGGACCTCGCAGACGCTCGCGCTTCGACTGTCGAGCTGCGCGGCATCCGGAACGCGGTACGGGATGTTCGCGTGCGCGATTTTGGCCCGCGCCCGCACGAGTCTCTTCTCCATCGTCGCGGGTGCGACCGCGAAGATCCCGGCGAGCTGTTCGATCGACACGTTCAAGACGGTGCGGAGCGTCAGCGCCGCGCGGGCTTCCAGGGTCAACGCGGGGTGGCAGGCGGTGAAGATCAGCTTCAGCCGCTCGTCCCCATGTGGGAATGCGTCGTCGGCCTCGTGGGCGTCGGTGCCATCGTGCGGCTCGTGCTCCAGGCGGGCCGCCGCCCGGCGCTCGGCGTCCGCATGTCGGACGAGGTCGATCGCGCGGCGGCGGGCGACGGTCGTGACCCAGGCGGCGGGGTTCGCCGGAACCCCGCCGCCTGGCCACCGCTCGACGGCTCGAGCCAGTGCGTCTTGCACGGCGTCTTCGGCGAGAGTCCAGTCGTGGACTGTGCCGATCACGCTCGCGACCACGCGGCCGTACTCGATGGATGCCACGTGCCGGACGGCGGCCATGGCATCCGAAAGCGTGCTCGCCGGCTCCTCCGGTGTGGTCACATCGTCGACCCGAGCGGCCACACGGGGCGCACTTCCACCAGGCCGAACCGGGCCATCGGGTGCGCGGCGGCGATCTCGATCGCGGCGTCGAGGTCGTCGGCGTCGATCACGTCGAACCCGGCGATCCATTCGCGGCTCTCAGTGAACGGTCCGTCGGCCACGATCCGCTCGCCGGCTCGGACGCGCACGGTCGTGGCGTCTTCGACGGGCCGCAGACGGTCGCCCAAGACGTAGGAGCCGCTGTCCTGCAGCGACGCCACCCACTCCCCGGCGTTGTCCTCGGCTTCGACATAGGGCTCAGCGGTCGGGTCTGTGCAGATGAAAAGTACGTAGCGCATGTGTGTTCTCCTCAAGGTCTTTCTACATCTACTTACCCAGACGACGGACGACCACCAGCGCACAGGACACTGATCCGGAAAATGATGGACCGCGCCGAAGTCGCTGTACTCCGACCGGGTGCACCTCAGAAGTCCCCTTCGGCCACCTGGAAGCAGACCAGTCCGCGAGACCGCCACATCTCGACCACGCTGCGGCGGTCGTCGACCACGCCGATCACAGTGAAGTGCGGTTCGATGTGGGCGTCGTAGATCTCGGCCTTGACGATGTCGTCGGCGCGCTGGTCGCCCGTGCGGCGGAGCAGGAGGCGGTCGAACGGGATCTCGTTGAACGTCAGCCAGGCCTCGGTGGCGCGACGGGCGGTCTCGTCGCGGCCTGAGACCACGATGAGTGCGTCGACGTCGGGGTGGGCGGCGAAGGCCTGTGCTGCGACGACGACCGGATGGTTCGGGGTGTCGATCGACACGTTGCGCATGTCGTACGGGGAGCGGTCGCCGATGAGGGCGAGGGTGCCGTCGACGTCGAAGATCCAGGCGCGCGGGCGATCGGTGGGCATGGTGCGAGGGTAGTGGTTTCTTCGGTGGTGACGAGGTTCAGGACTCGTCGGAACGTCGTCGTTCACGCCGGGCGACGCTCACGAGCAACGCCGACGCACCGATGATGAGGGCGAGGGCTGCGAGCCAGAAGGCCCACACCAGGTTCTGGAACACCGGCAGGTTGGCGACCACCGGGAGCGCGGCGCTGATGAGGATCATCGCCACGACGGTGGCTCGCTCGCGCGACGTGCCGCGGGCGCGTTCAGCCGTCACGAGACCGTCTCGTTCGCTGTGTGCTGGCCGGCTGTGCCCGTTCTCGGCTGATCTCTGAGTTCTGCGATCTTCATCACTGCTCCTTCACTGACCATCCCCGCCGTCGTGTAAGACGTTACTCCTGCTGCGCACGCCGTCTGGCTTCGACCAGTCCGGCGGAGGGCGCGGCGGAAGCGGGGTTGGCAGGTGCGCTCAGGTGTATGGGGCGGGGGTCAGGGGGAAGGGGGCGAGGCGAGAGGCTTCGCTGCATCCGTCCGCCCATCCGCGAACCGTGCCTGGGCCCGGTCATGACGCTTACCGACGGGCACGAGCTCCGTGGCCTTCGGCAGCCCCATCGGCTTCGTCGAGACGTACACGCTCTCGGCGGTGTCGACGCGGAAGGTCTCGTGCCACACACCCACCGCTCCCGGAGCCTTGCGGGCTGCGCGGTTGAAGGCGGTCCAGGCGGGGCGGTGCTGCTGGTTCGGGCTGGACGCGTAGGCGTAGAGCTTGTCGACGGACGACCAGTACTGCACGACGTAGGGTCCGCCCGATCCGAGGAGCAGGTGGTAGCCGAGCATGCCCGAGTCGGGGTCGGCGCTGAGCTCGCGCAGCATTCCCGGCATGGCGAAGAAGGCCGGCATCCACAGGTCGGGGCGCCACCAGCGGTTGATCTGCATCCCGATGTGGAACACGACGAGCTCGCCCTCGTGGCGGTGGGTCATGCGGCCCGTGATGACTTTTGACATGATGGCTCCCTAGTTGGATAGTGTCACTATCCATAATGGATAGCGCTACTATCGAAGTCAAGAGGTGGCCATGAGAATTTCCGAACTGTCAGCCCAGACCGGCGTGACCGTGCCGACGATCAAGTACTACCTGCGTGAGGGGCTGCTGCCCGAGGGCGAGAGGTCGTCCGCGACTCAGGCCGCGTACGGCGAGAAGCACGTGGAGCGGCTGCGGGTGATCCGGGCGCTGCTCGACGCGGGGGTGAGCATTGCCGAGACGCGGCGGGTGCTGGGGGCGCTGGACGATCCTCCGGCGAGTGCGCACGACCTGCTCGGGACGGCGCACGCGGCGATCACTCCGCCGGTGGATGAGTCTTTGGATCTGGCGGACGCTGAGGCTCTTGTCGCAGGACTCGGGTGGAAGCCGGGGATGTGCGACGTGGCGGTGCTGCACGCGGTCGCGCGGGCGCTGCAGGGGCTGGAGCGCGTCGGGTTCACCGTTCCGGATGCAGCGATGGACGAGTACCTCGCGAGCATGCGGCGGATCGCGGATGCGGAGATCGCGGGGGTGCCGGAGGAGTCTGCGGAGGCTGCGGTGCGGTACGTGGTGCTGGGGTCGGTGCTCGTGGAGCCGTTGCTGTTGGCGTTGCGCCGGGTGGCGCAGCAGGTGAGCTCGGGGGAGAGGTTTGGGGTGGCGCTTGACTAGTCCGTTGCTGCCGCCTGTCCCGGGCCGTCGGCATCAGACGCGGGCACGATACGCATAGTCCAGAAGCGTCACGTACAGTGGGCCACGATCGACACCGTACCGCCCTCGCTCAACCTAGGAGGGAGTCCGATACGCTGCGAGAGGGGCAGTGCATCCGATGTCGGGGGGTCCGCGATATTCTGACCCACTTGGCTAGACGGCTTGGCGGCGTTGGAGGTAGCGGTGATGGAGCGGTACGCGCTGTCTTTCACCACGGGTGGTCTGTTATCGCGCGAAGCATCGAGAGTCGCTCAGATCTATCTAGAGCTAGGCCGCTGGGATGGCGTCTCTCAGACTGTGCGTGAGCGGAACATCCTTCAGGCTCGTACGAGTTCGTCCAGCACTCGCGTTGTCCGTGAAACTCTGCAGCGTCTGCGCACGCTGAGCGATCGTGAGATTGAGCTCATGTCCGACGGGAGCCCAACAGAGGGGCGACACCTGATGTGGGCCGCCGCATGCCGCAAGTACACACTGATCGCGGATTTTGCCGAAGAGGTCGTCCGCGAGCGCTTTCTATTGATGCGTCCTATCGTGAGCGGCGACGACTTCGACCAATTTATCCTTGGCAAGAGCTTGTGGCATCCAGAACTCGGCGAGATAAAACCCTCGACGGCTAAGAAATTGCGCCAGAACGTATTCCGCATGCTTCGCGAGGCAGGACTCCACAGTGACTCTGGAGACATCATCCCCGCGATCATGTCAGCGAGAGTCGTCGAGGCCCTCAGCGACCGTGCCCCGAGCGATATCCGTTTCTTCCCGACGACAACATCCGCAGGGGCAGTACAGTGACACCGACTAAACGCAGCGTGCAGACTGACGAGAGGCACGTCTACGACGTACTCCGAAGCGAACGATTCCTGAAAATGGAGGGTCTCTCGAAGGAGGTCCCCTTCTTTATCTACCACTTCCCGCCCGCGTGGACGCACGACGTCGAAAGCATGCGGGACCGGATAAGGACGAAGCTCCAGAGTGACGACGGTCTCACTGTCGCCCAGGTCGATTTGTACGATCTCGCCGTTGAGCTCCTCACCGCGCGAGGCGTCTGGGAGCGAGTCATCGAGCTGGAGTCGACGATGGACAAGGGCGAGTTCCGTGAGGTGCTGCAGGGGATGCTTGACCCGCACGATCACATCGCGCCCGCCATCCGTGCTCGCTTGCAGGACCAGTCGAGCGACATCCTCTTCCTCACTGGGCTGGGCGAGGTCTTCCCCTTCATCCGCACCCACACGGTGCTGGAAAACCTGCAAAGCGTTGTGGTGGGGGAGCCGATGCTTGCGTGGTTCCCTGGCACGTACGAGTTCACACAGACAGCTGGCCATCAGTTGCGCGCATTGAATCTCAGCGCTAGTGACAGTTACTACCGGGCCAAAGACATTCTGGAGCAAGAAGCATGAGCGCGACCGTGATCAATGAGATTTTCGCAAAGCCGATCGGCCGCGCTATCGAGGGTGTCATCAAGGCAGATGACACCTCGCATCTCGCGATCGAAGTCGAGGAGTACGTCCTCACGAACGAGGCGGCCAAGGGACTTGAGCATGTGCTTGAGGCATACACCAACTACACGAACGCCAACGGCGTGTGGATCTCGGGCTTTTTCGGATCCGGTAAGTCGCACCTGCTGAAGATGCTGGCGCACCTGCTGGGGGACATCGAAGGCCATGACTACCCACGGGCCCTCGTGTCGGAGCAGTTCCGCGCCAAAGCTGACGACGCGTTCCTGCCCGCACTGATCGCGAAGGCCGATCGGATCCAGTCGCGCAGTCTCCTGTTCAACATCGATCAGAAGGCAACCCTGATCTCCAAGGATCAGAACGACGCCCTGCTGAAGGTGTTCGTGAAGATCTTCGACGAAGCGCGGGGGTACTACGGTAACCAGGGCCACATCGCCCGATTCGAGCGCGACCTTGATTCGCGCGGCCAGTATGACGACTTCAAAGAGGTGTTCGCGCGCGCTGCGGGAATCGAATGGGCGCGGGGGCGCGAGCAGGCGGCGCTCGAAGCAGGGAACATCGACAAGGCTTTTGCTAAGGTGAACGGCTCGGAGAGCCCGGGCATCATCCGTCAATACAGCGCCAGTTACTCGGTGTCGATCGAAGACTTCGCCGAAGAGGTCGCGGCGTGGCTCGAGAAGCAACCAGCCGGCTTCCGGCTGAACTTCTTCGTCGACGAGGTCGGTCAGTTCATCGGCACGAACACGCAGCTCATGCTGAACCTGCAAACCATCGCCGAGTCACTTGCCACGAAATGCAACGGGCGGGCGTGGATCTTCGTAACCTCGCAGGAAGACATGGAGAAGGTCGGCGGCGACCGGACCAAGCAGCAGTCGAACGACTTCTCCAAGATCCAGGCTCGCTTCAAGAACCGGCTCAAGCTCACCAGCCAGGACGTCGAAGAGGTCATCCGCAAGCGTCTTCTCGCGAAGACGGATGCCGCCGCCGGTGCGCTCGCCGCGGTGTACGACGCCGAGCACGCGAACTTCAAGACGCTGTTCGACTTCGTTGAGGGTCGCCACTATCCGAACTATCGTGACGAGTCACATTTCCTTGGTACGTACCCGTTTGTGACGTACCAGTTCCCACTTTTCCAAGCCGCGATCGAGGGCATCAGCGACCACAACATCTTCGAAGGACGTAATAGCTCCGTCGGTGAGCGGTCGATGCTCGGTGTCGTGCAGCAGGTTGCAACTCGCCTCGCCGATCGGCCGCTCGGATCGTTGGCATCGTTCGACCAGATGTTCGAGGGCATCCGCGCCTCACTGAAATCCGCAAATCAGCGGGCGATCATCAACGCCGAGAGCGCCACCGGCAGCGGCAAGCTTAGCGCGCTCGCGGTACGCCTCCTGAAGGCGCTGTTCTTGGTCAAGTACGTCGACAGCTTCAAGGCCACGGCCCGCAACCTCACGATCTTGGTATACGACCGCTTCGGTACGGATCTCATCCAGCTCGGCAAGGACGTCAACGAAGCCCTCAACGCGCTCGAGGCCCAGACCTACATTCAGCGCAACGGCGACCTGTACGACTACCTGACGAACGAAGAGCAAAAGATTGAGCAGGAGATCAAGGACGTCGAAATCGACAACTCCGAGGTCTCCGCGAAGCTCAACAAGCTTCTCGCTGAGTCGGTTGTGAAGACGACGAAGACGGTTGCGAAGAACGGACAGAACTTCCCGTTCGGCTACAAGCTCGATGGCACTCCGTATGGCAAGCAGCACGAGCTGGCGCTGCACTTCACCAGTCCCGAGACCGAGTTCAGCATGGATCAGATCAAGGCGCACAGCGCGGGGCTCGATGAGCTGCGCGTTGTTCTCCCGCCCGAGGCGAATCGGATCCTCGCGGATCTTCGCTTGTTGCTGAAGACCGAGAAGTACGTCAAGCGTGCACAGGGTTCGAGTCGCACTGCGATCGAGACCCGCATCCTCGGAGAGAAGGGCACCCAGAACGCCGAGCGCGAGAAGGAGATCGTCGAAAGGCTCCGCACTGCGGTCGGCAGCGCGACGCTGATCCACAATGCCGCAGTGATCGACGTCACCGCCAGCGACGCACAGACCCGAATCAACGACGGCTTCGCGAAGGTTATCGCGGCCACGTACACCAACCTGAGCATGCTGGGCGGCATGACTTTCAGCGAGCAGGATCTCAACGGACTGGTAAACCCGGCCGACGGGATCTTCGAGGAGAGCCTCAGCATCCTGGAGGTGCCCGCCGAAGATGTGCTCGGGCACCTGGAGATGCGCGGCAAGCGGCATGAGATGGTCACGATGAAGCAGCTCGTTGACCGGTACTCCGCTAAGCCTTTCGGCTGGGACCAATGGTCGATCGCTGCGGTGGTGGCTCACCTCGCGGGACAGTCGAAGAGCGAGTTGCAGCTCGACGGCAAGACACTCGCTCGCACTGAGATCACCGGGACGCTGCGCAACACCCAGCGATACCCGAACCTCGTCGTCGCTCCGCAGCGGGTCTATGACCAGAAGATCGTGAACGCTTTCCGCAAGTTTGTCATCGAGTTTACCGACGACGGAAGCCTCACGAAGGATGCGGCTGAACTTGGCCGTATTGGGAAGGAGCGCCTTGAGTCGAAGCTCGTCGAGCTCAAGGCATTGCGGTCCGGTGCTGCCGCATATCCGTTCATTGATCAACTGGACGAACCTATCCGGCTGCTTGGTGAACTGGCGGCAAACAACTCGGACTGGTTCCTGGAGCATTTCAACGATGCTGACACGACTGCGGACGAGCTGCTGGACGCGAAGGACAACGCGATCGATCCGATCAAGGCGTTCCTCAATGGCAACCAACGCAGCATTTATGACAACGCAACAACGTTCATGCAGCTCAACCGCACGAACCTTGGCTTCTTGACGCCCAGCATCTCCGATGGAATCGAGATCGCACTCGAAGATGCGCAGATCTTCAGTGGCAGCAGGACGACCCAGCTTGGGGCTGCGATCACCGAACTGCAGGCGCAGCTGGGCGGCATCGTCTCCACGGAGCGCGACGCTGCCATCGGGTCGATCAACGACTACTGGAAGCAGGTGCCGGTCAGCGCAGCGTTTGAGCGTGCGACCGAGGCCTCTCGGGAGTCCGTGACTCGCAAAGTAGAGGCCGTGCTCGAGCGGGTGAAACACGAGACGCAGATCCCGGCGATCCGCAATCTCGCAGCGCAATTCGCCGACACGATCTACCCGGCCATCCTGGACGAGCTGGAATCGACGGGACAGCCCCCGCTGGGCCCAGTTCCTTCTGTGGAACCCGACACCGAATCGATACCGGATGGTGCCGTCCCTCCGAAGCAACTGTTGAAGCAGAGCATCTCGATCAAGAAGCTCTCGCTTCCGATGGCCGGTGGATTGCTCGAAACCGAGGACGACATCAATGCGTACCTCGGCGAACTCCGCTCGCTGCTCGTCAACACGATCAACGACAACAAGCGCATCACGCTCTAAGGAATAGGCATGGACACGAAAGCCCTGGAGAACTTTGCGAAAGCTGCTCGCCGCGAACTGATCGCTGCGGTCGCGGCGCAGGCGTCGGCAGTGCTCGCCCTCGGATCCGTCGCACGAACTGAGCGAGCGGAGACGGTGCGTCGACTCGAAACCGAGATCGCAGTGCACGGCCACGAGCACGTGATCGATAAGGTCGCGTACACCTGGTTCAACCGACTCATCGCACTGCGGTTCATGGACGCTAAGGGCTACACAGCCAGTGGGGTCGTTTCGCCAGCGCAAGGCCAAGCGTACGGCCAGCCCGAGATTCTGGCCGATGCGAAGCGCGGAGACATCGATGCCGATGTCGTCACGAGTTCCGCCATGCGGGGTTCCATTCTCGGACTGCTTGATGGCACTCGCCGCAGCACCGATGCGGAGGGCGAAGCGTACGCGCTGCTACTCACCGAGTACTGCCGGTACTGGCACAAGTCGATGCCGTTCATGTTCGAACGCGAAGGTGACTACACCGAACTGCTCGTCCCCGCGGGCTTGCTTGCCGATGACGGCATAGTGACCCGCGCACGTAATGTGCTAAGCGAAGAGGTCTGTGCCGACGTCGAGGTCATCGGCTGGCTCTATCAGTTCTACATCTCCGAGCGGAAAGACGAGGTATTCGCCGGGTTTAAGAAGAACAAGAAGGCCGGAGCCGACGAGATCCCTGCTGCGACCCAGCTCTTCACCCCGCACTGGATCGTCCGCTACCTGGTCGAGAACTCAATCGGCAGGCTGTGGATGCTCAATCGGCCAGACTCCCGACTCGTCGATCGCATGGACTACTACATCGCGCCCGTCGACGTAGAGACGGACTTCCTGAAACTCTCCGGGCCGGAAGAATTGACAGTGATCGACCCAGCCTGCGGCTCGGGTCATATTCTTACCTACGCCTTTGATCTCCTCTACGCGATTTACGAAGAGGAAGGCTACGCGCCTTCCGACATCCCTGGCTTGATACTCAGTTACAATCTTCACGGCACTGAGATCGATGCGCGCGCCGGATCTCTTGCAGCGTTTGCGCTCGTTATGAAGGCGCGCGCCAGGCAGCGCAACTTCTTCCGCAATGGCATCCGGCCTCGCATCTGCGTGGTCGAACGGATTGCATTTGATGCCGCCGAGCTGGAGGTGCTGTTCACTGAGGGGGGCGACGAGCGAGCAGAGCGGGAGTTCTGGAGCCAGTTCGCGCACGCTGATACGGTCGGTGCGTTGGTCGCGCCGACCGCGGGTCTTTCGGAAGTTCTGGATGCTCACCTTGCGGCAGCCGAGGTCGGCGCGGACTTGGTCGTCGCGAGCGTCGCTGAACGTGCCCGTCGGGTCTGCCAGCAGGCAAAGTATCTCGAGCAAAAATACGCAGCGATTGTTGCCAACCCTCCATACATGGGCGCCAAGAACATGTCGGGGCCACTGGTCGCGCACCTGACGTTCACGTATCCAGATAGCAAGGCTGATTTGATGACAGCCTTCATGGAAAGAGGCCTACAGCTGCTCTTGCCTCGAGGAGTGATGGCGATGATCAATCTTCCGTCATGGATGTTCATAAGCTCCTTCGCGAAGCTGAGGGTAAAGCTGATCAGTCGCACGTTCTTCGCGCAACTCGCTCATCTCGGTCGGGGGGTCTTCGGATCTGACTTCGGCTCAGTTGCGTTCGTGCTCGTCAACCGTGCGGGCGGCTCCAACGAACGGGGGGACTACCGCCGCCTCTTCGACAAGCACGTGCAGGTTCGTTCGAGCGATTTCATTCGAGATCGTTTTCTCGAATCTGCTGATCGACGCTACCTCGCACGTCAAGCAGACTTCCTCGCCGTGCCAAACGCACCCATTGCGTACTGGCTGACGCCGGACGAGTTCCATCTTTACGCCCGAGGGGCGGTGCTGAGGGAGATGGCAACGACCGTGACGGGCATTCAGACAAGCGACAACGAGACGTTCTTCAGACGGTGGTTCGAGGTCTCGCGTGATCAACTGCGTGACTCCCCGGAGGACATCAACCGGAAGTGGGTACCGATCGAGAAGGGTGGCGAGTTCCGTCGGTGGTATGGGAATCGGGAATACGTCGTCGATTGGGCAGGAGACGGGCGAGACATCCGAGCGCGCGAGACGTGGACACGCAATAAGTCACGGATCTCTGGTGAGAGGTACTTCTTTCGCCGCGGGGTAACGTGGAGCCGAATCACCATCGGAAGGTTCTCAGCGCGCCTTACGCCCGGGGACTCAATATTTGACAACGCGGGGAGCTGCCTCTTCGCGGATTCGCACGTGAGTCCGATATTGGGCTTGCTCAACAGTCGAGTGGCCGACCGCTACCTCGAACTGCTCGCACCGACACTCAATACCCAGCCTGGCGACATCGACAGGATCCCGGTGGTCGCAGAGCTTCTCCAGGGCGGCAGTGTTGTTGACGAATGTGTTGCTATCGCAAAACGCGACTGGGATTCGAGTGAGATGTCCTGGGAATTCGAAGGGCTTGACGTCCTCAAGGTCGAATCCGGGAGCTTGAGTGAGTCCGTGTCGGAGACGCTAGGCGCATGGGCAGCTGTTACGGAGCGTCTGCGCTATATGGAAGAGCAGAACAACCGGGAAATGATCGCTCTTTATCCCGTGCCTGAAGGAATTGCGTCAGAGGTCCAGATTGCCGATGTTGCACTCATCCGCAACTATGCACTAAGCGATTCACCAGCCGCGTCGCGTGCCATCATCGAGGAACTTATCTCCTACGCAGTGGGTTGTATGTTTGGTCGCTACAGCCTCGACAAGGGAGGGCTGATTTTGGCTAAACCTGGTCAAACGGCTCAGGATTATTTTGCTGTCGTGCAATCTCCGTCGTTCCCGCCCGACGCCGATAACGTAATCCCATTCGTGGATGATGGGTGGTTCCAGGATGACATCGTCGAGCGGCTCCGGCAATTCTTGCGTGTCGCGTTCGGCGCAGAGGGGCTTGAAGAGAACCTTCGCTTTGTAGAAGAGTCGCTGGGCGTCAAGACGTTGCGCGATTATTTCGTTACGAAGGCGGGCAAGTCGAGATTCTATGACGATCATGTGCAGCGCTATAAGAAGCGTCCGATTTACTGGATGTTCTCGAGCCCGAAGGGGTCATTTAACGCACTGATCTATCTGCATCGCTACACGCCTTCGACGGTCTCAACGGTCCTCAACGAATACCTGCGCGAGTACGAGGCCAAGCTCACCGTCGCTCTCCAACAGGCTGAATTGTCCGTTGTCGGTGGCGGGTCAGCGAAGGACCAAAAAGAAGCCGACCGGCTCCGCAAGGTGCTCGCAGAGCTGCGGGACTACGAACACGATGTGCTCTACCCGCTCGCAACCCAGCAGATCGCGATCGATCTTGATGATGGTGTGAAGGCGAACTACCCGAAGTTCTACCCCGCGGTGAAGAAGATCGCGGGCCTGGAAGCAATCGAGTAGCGACCGTGAGCGCACCCACAAGTTACTGCTGGAGATCGCCCTGCGCCGTGATCTCCGTAGTGCCCCCCACGACGAGGACCTCGGATGAGTAAGACACCGACCATCGCCGAACATCTCGCGGCCCGATTCGAGGGCGCGCGCATCGTCGTGTGGCACGACGCTGACGGCAGTTATGCCGACGAGCTGGACGGTCAGTTGCCCGTGGGCGTCACGGTGCTGCGCGTTGCCGACAACGAGTTTGCCCTCAAACATCGAATCCTGCGCGAGGACAAGGTGTCGAAGTTCCTGGTGTATCGAACCGGCAGCGTGCCTGAGGGTGTGGGGAACTGGCTGCTGGACATTGAGCTCGCGAACGGCCCGATCTTCACCGCAGACCGCAGCGCGCTCATGGGGGCGACCCTCGGCCTGACCGGACCGGGTGCCGCCGAGCTCGTTGCGCAGTATCCCAGGTTCTTCGGGGACAGCAGGTTGGTGTCTAGGTTCCGAGCACTACTCTCGCCCGGAGATGACCCGACTGTCGTGCGTGCGAAGATGTGCGCGGCCCTGCTGGGACAGAAGGAGCACAGCTTCTCCGAGCTCACTCGCACGCTGCTAATCCAGTATGCAGACGGCAGCGCTGCCGGGGTCGATGCCATCCAAGAGCATGAGCTTGCCGACTTCCATTGGGGCGGCGCCGAGCACATCTACGGCTATGCAACGGCCGCCCCGACCGTTGCGGGCTTCGCGTTGTGGATGTTCCAGCGCGCCGCAGAGGGCTTCGATACCGCTTCATCAAACAAGGCTCGAAATCTCGCAATCGATTTCCGCAGTTTCCGCGATTCAAAGCGGAGCGCATACGCCATGAAGGTACTTGCTCGGAAGATTGAAGACGACCTCAGCTATAAGGAGGTCGCTGCGCAGCTGCCCTGGGAGACGATCCAAGACACAGACGTCTTCGAAGCATCCGAGCGTGAAGTCATCCACCGTCTCGTCGAGAGCATCGTGTCGCAGAGAATGTCGACGCGAGACGTCCTCGATACGATCAGCGCTCGACGCCGCGAAAGCTTCTGGTCCGACGACTACGCGACACTTTACGACGGACTGAGCTCGGCGGCAGAGCTAATCCCTGCGATCCGGACTGCGAAACTCGAGATCGCATCCTTCGACGACGGGCTGACGCGGTATCGCGACGAATGGTTCCGCATCGATCAGCTCTACCGAATGTTCACCCATGCGTACCTGACTGCGGAGTTCAAACAGCCGCTCGAAGCGTTGGGTGACCTCGTGGAGAGCGCGTACGTTACCGACTTCCTGGCGAAACTCGGTGTGAGCTGGCAGGCGCAGGTCGACGGGGTAGAGCGCTGGCGCACCCTGAATGTCCCATCGCAGTCATCGTTTTACGAGCACTACGTCGCCAAGATCCTCAAGGGTCGTAAGAAGGCGGTCGTCGTCATCTCGGATGCTCTGCGCTACGAGGTCGCTGAAGAGCTCACTTTGAGCATCCGCGGCGAGAACAAGTTCGAAGCCAAGATCGAAGCGATGCTGGGCGTGCTCCCGAGCTACACCCAACTGGGAATGGCATCTCTGCTGCCGAACCAGACGCTGGCACATTCGCCACACGGCGATCCCGTGCTCGTGGACGGACAGAAGTCGGACGGCACCGCGAACCGGACGAAGATTCTTAGCTCTGTTGGTGGAGCAGCGATCCAAGCAAAAACCTTCCTCGAGATGAAGCCGGGCGATCGCCGAGATCTGTACGCATCCCACCAGGTGCTGTACGTCTACCACGACACGATCGATGCCACCGGTGACAAGGCGGTGTCAGAGCATCGCACATTCGCTGCCGCAGCGGACGCGATCCGCGAGCTGCTCGACATCGTCAAGAAGCTCGCGAGCGCGAACGCGACGAACATCTTCGTAACCGCAGACCACGGCTTCTTGTACCAGCGGTCGAAGTTGGCGCCGCAGTTCAACCTCACTGTGAAGCCGCAGGGCGAGACGATCGTGGCTGAAAAGCGTCGCTACGTGCTCGGCCGGGGTCTGAAGCAAGATCCAGCATTCCGGACATTCCAGCCGGAGCAGATCGGGCTTTCGAGCGACCTCGAGGTGCAGATCCCCAACTCGATTCAGCGCATCGTGCAGCCCGGTGCGGGGTTCCAGTTCGTGCATGGGGGAGCGTCACTGCAGGAGATCGTCGTACCCGTCATCTCGATCAAAAAGGGCCGCAGCGACACAGTCGAGTCCGTCAATGTTGAGATCCATCCGGAGTCTGACAAGATCACGACCGGACAGGTCGTGGTGAAGCTGTATCAGTCGACCAAGGTGGAGCCGAACCGGCCCGCACGGCGGCTGCGCGCTGGGCTCTACTTCGGGGACCAATTGATCTCGAACGAGCAAGAGATGACCTTCGACTCGGACAGCGTTGAGGGACGCGACCGGTTCCAAAGTGTGACCCTGTTGCTGAGCAAAGATGCCGACAGCGCGAACAATCAGAGCGTTGAGTTCCGGTTGTCGGAACCGATCGAAGGCACCGACCAGTGGAAGAAGTATAGGGGTGTGCCATATACGGTAAAGCGCGCCTTCGCGAGTGACGACGGATGGGACTTCTGATGAGCGACGATATCGATCTGACAGAGGCCCCCTACTTTGAGCAGGGTGGGCAGGAGCCGAGTGCTCACGAGCCTATCGAGCAGAACGAGCTAGACCGCAAGGCAAACGAGCATTTTGCTGGCGCCGTTGTTCGCAAGGATCTCGTTAAGGCCGTCAAGGGCAACGCGATCGTGCCGTCGTACGTGCTGGAATACCTGCTCGGTCAATACGCGGCATCCGACGACGAGGCGACGATCCAAGCGGGCATCGACAAGGTGCGGGGCATCCTCGCCCAGCACTACGTGCACCGCAACGAGTCGGAACTGGTCAAGTCGAAGATCCGCGAGAAGGGTCGCTTCCGGATCATCGACAAGGTAAGCGTCACGCTGAACGAGAAGGACGACGTCTACCAGGCGTCGTTCGGCAGCCTCGGCATCACCGGTGTGATCGTCGAGGCGAGCATCGTCAACGCGAATCAGAAGCTCTTGGTTGGTGGGGTGTGGTGCCTCTGCGACATCGAGTACTTCCACAACGAAGATGCCCGTGTCGTGCCGTGGGTTCTGGGAAGCCTGAAGCCGATCCAGATGTCAAACTTCGACTACCAGGGTTACCTCGAGTCCCGTGCGAAGTTCACCACCGACGAGTGGATCGACTTGCTCATCCAGTCGATCGGCTTCAACCCCGAGATGTTCGGGCGACGTGCCAAACTGTTGCAGCTCATCCGTCTCATCCCTTTCGTCGAGCGCAACTACAACCTCGTTGAGCTCGGTCCGAAGGGCACTGGTAAGTCGCACATCTACTCGGAGTTCTCGCCACACGGCATGCTGATCTCCGGCGGCGAGGTCACCGTACCCAAGCTGTTCGTCAGCAACGCCAATGGTCGCCTCGGCCTTGTTGGGTACTGGGACGTCGTGGCATTTGACGAGTTCGCGGGCAAGAAGAAGCGCACCGACAAGGCGCTCGTCGACATCATGAAGAACTACATGGCGAACAAGTCGTTCTCGCGAGGTGTCGAGACGTTGGGCGCTGAGGCGTCAATGGTGTTCGTGGGCAATACGTCGCACACGGTGCCCTACATGCTCAAGCACTCCGACCTGTTCGACGAACTGCCCGAGAGCTACCACGACTCGGCGTACCTCGATCGACTGCACTTCTACATCCCGGGCTGGGAGATCGACACGATTCGAAGCGAGATGTTCTCCAGCGGCTACGGATTCGTCGTCGACTACATCGCCGAGGTGTTCAAGTCGATGCGGAACCTGGACTATTCCGACAGGTATCAGCGATACTTCACGCTCGGCTCAGATATCTCGACACGTGATCGTGATGCCATTCACAAGACCTTCTCCGGTCTCATAAAGCTGCTCTACCCACACGAGCAGGCGACGCCCGAGGAGATCGAGGAGATCCTGCGATTCGCAATCGAGGGCCGTAAGCGTGTAAAGGACCAGATCCTTCGGATCGACTCGACGATGGCGGGGGTGGACTTCGGCTACAACACCGCGGGTCGTGGCTGGTCAGCGGTGACGACGCTCGAGGAAGAAGAGTACCCGACGCATTACTATCGCGGTCGCCCCAGCGCTCCGAGCCCGACGCTCCCAACAGTGACAGAGGATGCTTCTTCGCCTGAAGCTTCATCAACCGGTCCTAAGGCCGCTGCCGTGTCGGCGGTACTGTTCGAGGGCCACCGCGACTACACGGAGAACCAGCGAGGCATCTCCTTCGAGATGCTGCTCGGCCCGTATCTGCGTGGCGCGACCGACATCGAACTGCACGACCCGTACATTCGCCAGGGCCACCAGGGGCGCAACCTCGTTGAACTGCTCGCTCTCCTCGCCGCAGAGAAGGATCCAGCGGATGAGGTTGTTGTGAATCTCTTCACCGTGCTCGATGAGGTTCCCGAGTATCAGGCCAAGCAACTTCGGATGCTCAACGACATCGTGCAGGGCGCCGCCAAACAAGGAGTCAAGGTCAATCTCGCCAAGGACCCTGGCGGTCATGATCGGTGGATCCGAACCGACACCGGGTG
This sequence comes from Microbacterium sp. SY138, assembly GCF_039729145.1. Taxonomy (NCBI): domain Bacteria; kingdom Bacillati; phylum Actinomycetota; class Actinomycetes; order Micrococcales; family Microbacteriaceae; genus Microbacterium; species Microbacterium sp. SY138. Next base: position 304,276 of record NZ_CP155793.1, read on the forward strand.
GCGCATAAACCTTGGCCGGGGACTCGACATCTTCCAGAAGTCCGACAGCGGCTGGTTCGATTTCGGCGGCAGCCGACAGGAGTTCCGCCAGGTCCGTGCATTTGGGATCACCTACATGCGGGACGCGGAAGGACGATGAATGTGGAAAAAACGACCGTGACAGCATTCGATCTGCTGCAAGTACGGCGCCAGCATGTCTAGCAGAGCCGTCCCCGTAGTGCTCATCATCGGCGGCGGCGCCGCGGCGATGGGGGGCGTAGCCGCTGGAACCGTCGGCGGTGTGCAGATCGGGCGGGCCCAGAAGCGCATCAAAATGCAAGCCTCGAAGCACGACGCGCGCCTCGAAGTTCATCTCCAGATGGTTGACCAGACCAACGTTGCCCTCCGGATGCTCGGAGACACGCAGACTCATGCTCAACGGGTGATCATCCATCGGATGCGCGACTTCCTCGTACGGCACGCAAAGCAAGTCCGAACCCACGAGCACCTCATTCTCAACGGAGTTGACGGCGCAAACTTGCGGGTGTTCAGCTTGTCGCCGATGGATTCGGACCTTGCCGGCTGGGTCAGGGGGGTCGTCGGCGCGGCGAGTGCAGGCGCGACGATGCCGTTCGCTCTGAGTGCCGTGGTCGTGAAGTATGCGAGTGCAAGCACAGGCACACCGATCTCTACTCTTAGCGGCGCAGCGGCGAAAAATGCGCGCCTGGCGTTTCTGGGTGGAGGGAGCCTGCAAAGCGGCGGAGGAGGGGTGAAGCTCGGCAAGACGGCTGGAGGCCTCGCCGCGATCGGTCCGGCAGTGCTCCTCGCTGGCGTCGCCGTCAAGAACCAGGGAACAAAGGCTCGTACGGAAGCAGAGCGACACAAGACCGAAGTCGAAGTTTCGATCGCCGCGCTCGACACACGTGACCAGTTGCTTCGCGGGGTGCAGGAGCGGGCACAAGAGCTCCAAGTCCTCATTGGTCGCATGGTTGCACGCGCCGAGGATGCACTCGACCGCCTAGAATCCGAGCCGTTCGACATGTCCCTTCATGCCGAGCTCCTACAGACTGCACTCGTTCTTGTGAAGTCAGTGCGCGAGGTTGCCACGGCGCCCGTCGCCGACGAGGAGGGGAACATCGATGCAGGAACTCAGAGCCTGATCTTTACCTACCGCAACATCTATGAGGAGCCGACCGATGGCTGATTCCAAGAAGAGCACTCTCGCCCGGATGGCAGGCGAGATCACAGGGGCGGACGCCCTGACGGCGCTGAACCAACTTGTCACCGCTACGCGAGAGTCGATCCAGATCCATGAGACCGAAAGCACCAAGCGCGAGCAGCTCCGTACCTACCGGGAGACCGAGGTTAGACGTATCAAGTCATCCGAGAGGATGCTTAAGCAGTACTTCGATCAGATCTTCGCCGAGCGCGCAGAAACCCATCGAAAGCTCTTCGCAGGATTGGACGTCGCGCTTGAGAGCGGTGACAGCTCCGCGTTGCAGACGATCGTCGGAGGCATCGTCGAGGTCGCCCGCACCTCTCCGCTCGCTGGTATCGGCGACATCGCCGAGCTGAAGCGCGCGATGGAGGACCCGGACGCAGTGTTCGACCTCTGAGCAACAGCAAGCGTCGCAGGAGATTGCGGTCGAGGAGGGGCCGCTGTTCGAACTGGCAGCGATCGCGAGAGACGAGCCGGGCCGAGCACATCGAGCTGCCCGGTCGCCTCGCTTATCGCAGATTCCGCGCGCTCGACGGCCGGTGATCGCGCATCGCGGGCCGCAACCTGAGACGCGGCGCTTTTCGCGAACCTCACGTCGTCCGCGACCGGCATCCGCGCGCACCGCGCGACTTGGGGAGTTCATGAGAGGGAACCGCCGCTTCTTGCCCGTGACCGCCCCAACCGGGGGTGGACCGGGGCGGGATTGATTTCTAGCTAGGGTCTACTTGCGCGGCGAACGCGTTTGTCACCGGTCTCCTAACCCGCTTCGGCTGGATCCGATCTCGATCTCGATCTCGATCTGACGATTTGCGTCCCGTCCAGCTTCGTCGCTACTCGAACCCGCCCGTCAGCCGCCCGTGCGTCGTCGCGCTCGAGTCATTCATCCCGACGATCTCCACCGCCTTCCCCAACGCGGCGTACTTCGTCTCGATCGCATCCAACGCCGCCACGGTCGACGCATCCCACACATGCGACCCCGACAGGTCAACCACGACCCGATCCGGAGCGTCCGTATAAGAGAACAACGTCGTCAGATCATTGCTCGACGCGAAGAACAACTCCCCCTCCACGGCATACGTCACCACATCGCCAGCCGGTCCCAGCTCTCGACGAACCGAAACAAAGTGCGCCACCCGCCGCACGAACAGCACCGACGCGACCAGCACCCCACCCACAACCCCGACCGCCAGGTTGTGCGTGATCAGCACCAGCGCCACCGTCGCGACCATCACGAACGTCTCGCTCTTCGGCATCCGCTTCAACGTCGACGGACGCACGCTGTGCCAGTCGAACGCCCCGATCGCGACCATGATCATCACGGCTACCAGCGCCGCCATCGGGATCGTCCCGACGAAGTCGCCGAACACGACCACCAACAGGAACAGGAAGATCCCGGCGCAGAACGTGGAGATGCGGGTCCGCGCGCGCCCGAGGCCTTCACGTTGATCATGGTCTGACCGATCACCGCGCACCCGCCCATGCCGCCGAACATTCCCGACAGCACGTTCGCCACACCTTGCCCCCACGACTCGCGCGTCTTGTTCGAGCGGGTGTCGGTGATCTCGTCGACGAGCTTCGCGGTGAGCAGCGACTCCAGCAGCCCGACCACCGCGACCCCGAGCGCAAACGGCGCAATGATCGTGAACGTCTCCCACGTCAGCGGCACGTTCGGGATGAACAGCGAGGGCAAGCTCCGCGGCAGCTCACCCTGATCGCCGACCGTCGGCACCGTGATCCCGAAGGCGAGCACGACGCCCGTAACGATGATCACCGACACGAGAGGTGCAGGCACGACCTTGGTGAGCTTCGGCATCACCAGCATCACGAAGATCCCGAGCGCCACCAGCGGATACACCAGCCACGGCACGTCGATCAGCTGCGGGAACTGCGAGCTGAACACGAAGATCGCCAGCGCGTTCACGAACCCGACCATGACGCTCCTGGGGATGAACCGCATGAGCTTCGCGACGCCGAGCACCCCGAGGATCACCTGGAAGATGCCGGCGAGGATGACGGTCGCGATGAAGTAGTCCAGTCCGTACATCGGCGCGACCGGTGCGATCACGAGCGCCACGGCTCCGGTCGCCGCGGTCACCATCGCCGGTCGCCCGCCGAGGAACGCGATCGACACCGCCATGATGAACGAGGAGAACAGCCCCACCTTCGGGTCGACGCCCGCGATCACCGAGAACGCGATCGCCTCCGGAATGAGGGCAAGTCCCACGACGAGACCTGCCAGCACCTCGCGGGTCAGCATCCGCGGACTCTTCAGCGCCGTCAGAACTGAGGGGTTCGCCCGATAGCGGGCACGATCATCGACCGTCGTTGCAGACATGGAGCTCCAGGGGAAGGCGCCTCAGAGAAAGAGGCAGACGCTCCAGCGTAGGGCGGTGTTGAACTACGCCTGATCTACCCGGGGAGATCAGGCGCAACCGGCGAAACTCCGTTCAGCCCCGCCCGCCACTCACCTTCTTGAACCACACGCCGACCTGCGTCTGGAACAGCTCGCGCACCAGGTCGCTGTCGAGTGCGCCGTCGACACCTCGCAGTCGACCCTGCGTGAGCTCACCGCAGACCACTGCCCATGCGTATCCGATCGCCAGGGTGAAGGTGCTGGCGACGGTGCCCGAGATCGCACCGCCGATAATGGTTCCCGCTCCGGGGATGAACTTCAGGAGGCCGGCGACGGCGCTTCGCCCTGCCGCCGAGACGGCGACAGTTGCCGCGGTCGCCGCGATCGTGGCGGTCTCGACCCTCACGCCGTAGATCGCCGCGACCCTGGCCATCATTCCGAGCTGAATGGGGATGAGCACACCGGCATCGGCAACCGGAATCGGGATAGCTCCCACTGTCAGCGCCGCCGTGGCAGCCGCGCGGACAGCTGTTTGAGCTTGCTTGCGCTTTCGTGCCAGATCGACTTTCTGGGCGGCAGCGAACGCTGCTTCAACACCCTCGGGAGCAGCGCGAAACGTGGCATCCACGAGCTCCGTGAGCCCGTGCTGAACCTGGCCGGTGAACTCATCCGCCGTCGACATCACCAGGATCGGGCGACCGCCCACGATCGGCAGGTCGAGCCCGGCGATGTGGTCCGCCAGGGTCAGAGCATCGGCGTGATACTCGCCGTTCCGCGACGGCACCTGCGTCAGGACGGCGACGACGGGCAGGCCGAGCTCGTGCAGGCGACGGATGAACTCCGCCTCGGTGTCCTCGAACCGCCGGTCCGTCGCCCGGACGCAGTACCAGGCGACGTGGGTCTGCTCAGAGAGCGGCTGCCGGCGCATCTTCTTCAGGTACTCGCCGAGTTCGCTGATCAGCTCATCGGTGTCCTTGCCGATCTCGAGCCCACGGGTGTCGAGCAGACCGAGGAAGCCGGAACGATGGATGTAGAGATGCTCGTCCATGGTGACGGGCTCGCCGACTCCGGTGGGAGCGACTTCTTCGCCGAAGATCGCGTTGATCAGTGTCGACTTCCCGACGCCGGTCTTGCCGAAGATGGCGAGGTTGAAGCGGCCGATCTCGTCCGCCTGCTCTTTCCACTGACTGCGGAACTCGTCTTCAGAGAAGGTCTCACCCGTCATTGCGCACTCCCTCTGAGGCCGTGGCCCCGGTCACCGAGGCGTCCCGCCCCTCGCTGACGACTAGCGTATCGAGAGGCGGTAGCGCGGGCCCTGTCTCAGTCGCAGGCGATCCCGTCACCGTCGCGGTCGAGGTCGTACACATCCGGCCCGATCACCTGCAGCGGCCCGCGCACGTACGCCGGCCCGTTCCCGCTCCCACCCGCGCAGTCCACATCGGACGCGATCGGCACGCACACCCCGGCATAGCTCGAGTGGCACTCGGCCGCAGGCTGCACCAGAGGCACCGGTGCCGGCGCAGGCTGTCGCGTTCCGTTCGAGGTGACCTCGTTCACCGGCGCGACGGTGACGACCTCGCCGAGGACTTCGCGCGACACTTCCACACCATCGACGTACGTCACGCGGTAGGTGGTGACCTTGGTTCCGTCGACACCGACTGTCGTGATGGCGGTCTGTCCGACGTCGAGCTGCGGATCGTCGGCCGTCGTCCGCTCGAAAGGAACGACCGTCGACTCTTCGACCTCCTCGAAGGTAGGGGGCTTGGGAGAGGGGGTCGGCTTCTCTGTCTGTGCGGACGCGAACGGCTTGGCCTCCGACGACCCTGAGCTCGTGGTGTCCGAACCAGGGCCGCCGAGGGCAGCGTTCGCTCCGGACCCCGCGAACATCAGAACGAACGCGATCCCCAGAGCTGCCCATGCCGCTCCGCGCGAGCGCACGCGAAAGAGCTTCGCCGAGCCACGCACGATCCCATAGATGGCGACGAAGAAGAGCACCAACCCGGCGAGCATCATGATCACGCCCAGGCTGCGGGTGAGGAGGAGGATCGCGAGCACCACCGCTCCCACTATGAGGACGACCTTCATCCGAGAGGACTTCACCTGGGCGGGAGCGGCATCGACGGGGGTCACGGCGACAGCCGCAGTCGGCGCTTGCCCCAGGGGTGCGGTGTGCACCGTCCATTGAGTGCCGTCCCACCAGCGCTGCTGCTGTGCGGGGTGCTCCGGGTCGGCGTACCAACCCTGGGGTGCTGCAGGCATCTTTGCCATCCTTCTGCTCAGGCTCTGGCCGAACACTACCGATATTCCAGCGTGTAGGGGAGAGTCCGATCACGGCAGCCAGCAGGTGCACTCTTCCCTCCCCCCCCCGACCCCCTGCGCCATCATGAGACGACCACCCACCAAGGAGGCCCTCTTGTCGCTCGCATCGACCACGCCGGCAACCGCCGCCACCGGCCTCCCCGGGGTCGCGGTCATCGCGGAGATCCGACGCGTCCTGATCACGGCCCTAGTCGCCGTCTTCGTCTACTCCACACTCACCGTCGCGAGCCGGAGCTACTGCCCCGGTGGCGTCGACGGCAGTGGTGGCTTCATCGACTCATCGGGACAGCCGACCGACGAAGCGCCCGTGTGCATCGATCTGATGCTCCGCCCCAGCCCCCTGGTCTACATCGCCATCGCCGCGATCGTGCTGATCACTCTCGGACGTGTGATGAAGGCGAGCGACGAACGCTCGGCCCTCAAGACACTGAACCGCGCGTCGATCGGAGTAGCGGCACTCGTGGTCCTCGCGATCGTCGTCTCCCTCGTCTGGTTCTTCCTGATCCCCATGGAGGAGTTCACCTCCGGCTCCTGGACGGTATTCAGCCCGTTCCCCTTCGGCACCATCGACGTCACGACGACGCCGCTGACCGTCGAGTGACGCACCGCAAGGCCAGGAGAGTGCAGGGAACCGTCGGGCCAGGAGTGCGACACGCCCGGCGGTCGGCCTAGATTTGCCCGATCCCCGGGATCCGCGTAACTTATTACTTGTTCGCCCCAAACGGTTGAGCGGAGGTCCTCGGACCGGCTCCCGTCAAGCAGCTAACACCTCCCGAATCCCAGACACTCACTGAGTGAACAGGATGAAGGTGCTGATCCGTTCCCACGGTCAGGCCGAGAAAAACTCGGACTTGACAACGGAAACGAGATCGGTAAGATAGAGAAGTTGCCCTTCGGGCCTGGCTGTGATGGCTGGGTCGTGGGAGCATCCGATCCTTGAGAACTCAACAGCGTGCACTTGTCAAATGCCAAATTATCCTCGTCTAGCTTCGGCTAGTTGAGAATTCCTTTGGATCAAAGACCAACTCCTTCCGGGGGGTTGGCAATGGATGAAGTCAGCAATGAATTTGTCTCTTTGGTCAGCATCAAACTCGCTGCGTCACCGTTTTCCCGGTGGGGTATGCATTTCTTTTTTACGGAGAGTTTGATCCTGGCTCAGGATGAACGCTGGCGGCGTGCTTAACACATGCAAGTCGAACGGTGAACACGGAGCTTGCTCTGTGGGATCAGTGGCGAACGGGTGAGTAACACGTGAGCAACCTGCCCCTGACTCTGGGATAAGCGCTGGAAACGGCGTCTAATACTGGATATGTGACGTGACCGCATGGTCTGCGTCTGGAAAGAATTTCGGTTGGGGATGGGCTCGCGGCCTATCAGCTTGTTGGTGAGGTAATGGCTCACCAAGGCGTCGACGGGTAGCCGGCCTGAGAGGGTGACCGGCCACACTGGGACTGAGACACGGCCCAGACTCCTACGGGAGGCAGCAGTGGGGAATATTGCACAATGGGCGCAAGCCTGATGCAGCAACGCCGCGTGAGGGACGACGGCCTTCGGGTTGTAAACCTCTTTTAGCAGGGAAGAAGCGAAAGTGACGGTACCTGCAGAAAAAGCGCCGGCTAACTACGTGCCAGCAGCCGCGGTAATACGTAGGGCGCAAGCGTTATCCGGAATTATTGGGCGTAAAGAGCTCGTAGGCGGTTTGTCGCGTCTGCTGTGAAATCCGGAGGCTCAACCTCCGGCCTGCAGTGGGTACGGGCAGACTAGAGTGCGGTAGGGGAGATTGGAATTCCTGGTGTAGCGGTGGAATGCGCAGATATCAGGAGGAACACCGATGGCGAAGGCAGATCTCTGGGCCGTAACTGACGCTGAGGAGCGAAAGGGTGGGGAGCAAACAGGCTTAGATACCCTGGTAGTCCACCCCGTAAACGTTGGGAACTAGTTGTGGGGTCCATTCCACGGATTCCGTGACGCAGCTAACGCATTAAGTTCCCCGCCTGGGGAGTACGGCCGCAAGGCTAAAACTCAAAGGAATTGACGGGGACCCGCACAAGCGGCGGAGCATGCGGATTAATTCGATGCAACGCGAAGAACCTTACCAAGGCTTGACATATACGAGAACGGGCCAGAAATGGTCAACTCTTTGGACACTCGTAAACAGGTGGTGCATGGTTGTCGTCAGCTCGTGTCGTGAGATGTTGGGTTAAGTCCCGCAACGAGCGCAACCCTCGTTCTATGTTGCCAGCACGTAATGGTGGGAACTCATGGGATACTGCCGGGGTCAACTCGGAGGAAGGTGGGGATGACGTCAAATCATCATGCCCCTTATGTCTTGGGCTTCACGCATGCTACAATGGCCGGTACAAAGGGCTGCAATACCGCGAGGTGGAGCGAATCCCAAAAAGCCGGTCCCAGTTCGGATTGAGGTCTGCAACTCGACCTCATGAAGTCGGAGTCGCTAGTAATCGCAGATCAGCAACGCTGCGGTGAATACGTTCCCGGGTCTTGTACACACCGCCCGTCAAGTCATGAAAGTCGGTAACACCTGAAGCCGGTGGCCTAACCCTTGTGGAGGGAGCCGTCGAAGGTGGGATCGGTAATTAGGACTAAGTCGTAACAAGGTAGCCGTACCGGAAGGTGCGGCTGGATCACCTCCTTTCTAAGGAGCATCTGACACTTTCGGGTGTCCAGAACCCAGATCGAGAACGTTCGTTTCTCGCTGGGAGCTCATGGGTGGAACATTTGACATGGTGCGAAGGATGTTGTTCTTCTCCAGTACGCCACTTCGGTGGTTGGAACGGGGAGGGTGGCGGATGTCGCACCTGCACGCTGTTGGGTCCTGAGGGACCGGATGCGGATCTTTCGGGATCTGGTCTGAACCTCTGGGCCTCTTTCTGTTTCCCCCGTGTGGGGTTGTGGATAGGGGCACCGCCCGTACTTTGAGAACTACACAGTGGACGCGAGCATCTTGCAGCTGGCTTCGGTCAGTTGCACAAGATGATCTTAAAGATCATTAGTCAATTTCAGATTCCATCTTCGGATGGGGTCGAGTTTTTGATTCAAACTCATGTGATTTCAAGTCTTTAAGAGCAAACGGTGGATGCCTTGGCATCTGGAGCCGAAGAAGGACGTAGCAATCTGCGATAAGCCTCGGGGAACTGATAAGCAAGTTTTGATCCGAGGGTGTCCGAATGGGGAAACCCCGCTGGGCGGCGTGCCGACCTAGTGACTCCCGCCTGAATATATAGGGCGGGTAGAGGGAACGTGGGGAAGTGAAACATCTCAGTACCCACAGGAAGAGAAAGCAACCGCGATTCCGTTAGTAGTGGCGAGCGAAACCGGAACAGGCTAAACCTAGCGTGTGTGATAGCCGGCAGGCGTTGCACGTTGGGGGTTGTGGGACTTTTCAGTCATCTCTGCCGAGGTGGCGGCGTTACAAGAAGGTATAGACGAACGGTCTTGAAAGGCCGGTCATAGAGGGTGCCAACCCCGTAGTCGAAATGCCTCTCTTGGCGCGAAGAGTATCCCAAGTAGCACGGGGCCCGTGAAATCCCGTGTGAATCTGTCAGGACCACCTGATAAGCCTAAATACTCCCAGATGACCGATAGCGGACAAGTACCGTGAGGGAAAGGTGAAAAGTACCCCGGGAGGGGAGTGAAATAGTACCTGAAACCGTTTGCTTACAAACCGTTGGAGCCTCCTTAGTAGGGGTGACAGCGTGCCTTTTGAAGAATGAGCCTGCGAGTTAGCGATATGTGGCGAGGTTAACCCGTGTGGGGTAGCCGTAGCGAAAGCGAGTCTGAATAGGGCGATTCAGTCGCATGTCCTAGACCCGAAGCGAAGTGATCTATCCATGGCCAGGTTGAAGCGACGGTAAGACGTCGTGGAGGACCGAACCCACTTAGGTTGAAAACTGAGGGGATGAGCTGTGGATAGGGGTGAAAGGCCAATCAAACTTCGTGATAGCTGGTTCTCTCCGAAATGCATTTAGGTGCAGCGTTGCGTGTTTCTTGCCGGAGGTAGAGCTACTGGATGGCCGATGGGCCCTACAAGGTTACTGACGTCAGCCAAACTCCGAATGCCGGTAAGTGAGAGCGCAGCAGTGAGACTGTGGGGGATAAGCTTCATAGTCGAGAGGGAAACAACCCAGACCACCAACTAAGGTCCCAAAGCGCGTGCTAAGTGGGAAAGGATGTGGAGTTGCCTTGACAACCAGGAGGTTGGCTTAGAAGCAGCCACCCTTGAAAGAGTGCGTAATAGCTCACTGGTCAAGTGATTCCGCGCCGACAATGTAACGGGGCTCAAGCACGCCACCGAAGTTGTGGCATTGACATTATTGGTAGGCCTTCGTGGTCCAGCCGTGTTGATGGGTAGGAGAGCGTCGTGTGGCCAGCGAAGCGGCGGTGTAAACCAGCCGTGGAGGCTACACGAGTGAGAATGCAGGCATGAGTAGCGAATGACGTGTGAGAAACACGTCCTCCGAAAGACCAAGGGTTCCAGGGTCAAGCTAATCTTCCCTGGGTAAGTCGGGACCTAAGGCGAGGCCGACAGGCGTAGTCGATGGACAACGGGTTGATATTCCCGTACCGGCGAAGAACCGCCCAAGCTAATCCAGGAGTGCTAAGTGTCTGAATCCCAGTGACTGATCCCTTAGGGGTGACGCTCTGGGCCTAGCGCACGACCCCATTCTGGTGCGGTTAGCGTATTAACAGGTGTGACGCAGGAAGGTAGCCCAAGCCAGGCGATGGTTGTCCTGGTGCAAGTGCGTAGGCCGAGTCGTAGGCAAATCCGCGATTCACATAGGCTGAGACACGATGCGGATAAAAAGTGGGTGATCCTATGCTGCCAAGAAAAGCATCGACGCGAGGTTCTAGCCGCCCGTACCCCAAACCGACTCAGGTGGTCAGGTAGAGAATACCAAGGAGATCGAGAGAATCGTGGTTAAGGAACTCGGCAAAATGCCCCCGTAACTTCGGGAGAAGGGGGGCCTTCGGCGTATAGGGATTTACTCCCGAAAGCGTTTGGAGGCCGCAGAGACTAGTGGGTAGCGACTGTTTACTAAAAACACAGGTCCGTGCCAAGTCGCAAGACGATGTATACGGACTGACGCCTGCCCGGTGCTGGAAGGTTAAGAGGACCGGTTAGCCGCAAGGCGAAGCTGAGAATTTAAGCCCCAGTAAACGGCGGTGGTAACTATAACCATCCTAAGGTAGCGAAATTCCTTGTCGGGTAAGTTCCGACCTGCACGAATGGCGTAACGACTTCCCAACTGTCTCAACCGCGAACTCGGCGAAATTGCATTACGAGTAAAGATGCTCGTTACGCGCAGCAGGACGGAAAGACCCCGTGACCTTTACTACAGCTTGGTATTGGTGTTCGGTGTGGCTTGTGTAGGATAGGTGGGAGACTTTGAAGCATGGACGCTAGTTCGTGTGGAGTCATTGTTGAAATACCACTCTGGTCACTCTGGATATCTAACTTCGAACCGTAATCCGGTTCAGGGACAGTGCCTGGTGGGTAGTTTAACTGGGGCGGTTGCCTCCCAAAAAGTAACGGAGGCGCCCAAAGGTTCCCTCAACCTGGTTGGCAATCAGGTGTCGAGTGTAAGTGCACAAGGGAGCTTGACTGTGAGACTGACAGGTCGAGCAGGGACGAAAGTCGGGACTAGTGATCCGGCAGTGGCTTGTGGAAGCGCTGTCGCTCAACGGATAAAAGGTACCTCGGGGATAACAGGCTGATCTTGCCCAAGAGTCCATATCGACGGCATGGTTTGGCACCTCGATGTCGGCTCGTCGCATCCTGGGGCTGGAGTAGGTCCCAAGGGTTGGGCTGTTCGCCCATTAAAGCGGTACGCGAGCTGGGTTTAGAACGTCGTGAGACAGTTCGGTCCCTATCCGCTGCGCGCGTAGGAAATTTGAGAGGATCTGACCCTAGTACGAGAGGACCGGGTTGGACGAACCTCTGGTGTGTCAGTTGTTCCGCCAGGAGCACCGCTGATTAGCTACGTTCGGGATGGATAACCGCTGAAAGCATCTAAGCGGGAAGCCGGCCTCAAGATGAGATTTCCATACCTTCGGGTGAGAGGCTCCCAGCCAGACTACTGGGTTGATAGGCCAGATGTGGAAGTGCAGTAATGCATGCAGCTGACTGGTACTAATAAGCCGATGACTTGATAACACACCGTTTGTTGGTGCTACGCGTCCACTGAGTGGTTCTCGATGTACGGTCGAGAACCGCATAACAACAATGACTTTGTTATGTGTTTGATTGAAACATCAATAGTGTTTCGGCGGCCATAGCGTGAGGGAAACGCCCGGTTACATTCCGAACCCGGAAGCTAAGCCTCACAGCGCCGATGGTACTGCAGGGGGGACCCTGTGGGAGAGTAGGACACCGCCGGACTCCTTTTAGACAAGAAAGCCACCCAATGCTGGGTGGCTTTCTTGCGTTGTGCTCGAGGAGAGCACGAAGAGCCATCCCTCGTGGGGTGGCTCTTCTGCGTTAACACGACCGTCGCAACGCAGTTCAGCGCTTCAAGCGTGCCTCGAGCATGGCCGCGCACTCCTGCACAGCGGCAGCGAGCAGGTCCTCATCTAGATCCGCACGGCCCCACGTCACCGCCACCGCGGCAACCGGCCAGCCGGCAGCATCGAGAACTGCGGCGCCCACACTGCGCAGCCCGTCCGCGATCTCACTGTTCTCCGTCGCATATCCCCTCGTCCGCACATCGCGGAGCAGTTCGCGCAGTTCGCGCGGCGTGCGAGGTCCGAGTCCCGTGCGATCGGGGAACGCCGAGACGTCCGGATAGAGCGCCCGCACCTGCTCGCGGGGGAGCGCCGCCAGCATCGCGCGGCCCGAAGCCGTGAGGTGCGCGGGAAGCCGCACTCCCACATCCGTCACCAACGCCGGCCTCCGAGGTGCGCGTTCCTCGACGATGTACAGCACATCCCCACCGCTCATCACCGCCAGGTGCGCGCTCTCCCCCAACCGGTCCGAGAGCGCAGCCACCAGAGGCCGGCCCCTTCGCGCCAAAGGCTGTTGGCGCGTGTAGCCGCCGGCGAGCTCGAAAGCCGAGGTGCCGAGCCCCCAGCGTCTCTCCTCGCGCAGGTGCAGCACGAATCCGTGAGCGGCCAGGGTGGTGAGCAGGTGATAGACCGTGGACCGGGGCAGTTCGAGCTCGCGCGCGATCGCCGACGCCGCCACGGGTGCGGGCCGTCCGGCGAGATAGCTCAGGATGCGGAGCGTGTTCTCCGCCGCAGGCACCTGCGCGGTCGGCTGCTGCGCGGCCAGTGCTTCCACCGCCGGCACCTCCACCGCCGGCACCTCCACCTCCGGCACCTGAGTGCTCTTCGCGTTGTCTGGGATCACAGACACAGCATCGCACGAACGGGTGTCCCCGGCCACACGTCGGGTGTGGAATCGAACCATGACTGAACTCGCCCCCGTGCTGGTCGGAGCGGCCCCGCTGTCTCCCGCCGATGTCGTCGCCGTCGTCCGTCGCAACGCACCAGTGCAGCTCGACGCGGATGCGCTCGCGCGCGTCGCCGACACCCGTCGCGTGATCGACGGCCTCGCGGCGGACCCGAACCCGCACTACGGCGTCTCCACCGGGTTCGGCGCTCTCGCGACCACCTTCATCGCCCCCGACCGTCGCATGCAGCTCCAGGCCAGCCTGATCCGCTCGCACGCCGCGGGCACCGGGGCCGAGGTCGAGCGCGAGGTCGTGCGCGGACTCCAGCTCCTGCGGCTGCAGACCCTCGCCTCCGGCCGCACCGGCGTGCGTCCGGTCGTCGTCGAGACCTACGCCGCGCTGCTCAACGAGGGCATCACGCCTGTCGTCCGCGAGTACGGCTCGCTCGGCTGCTCTGGCGACCTCGCACCTCTCGCCCACATCGCCCTGGCTGCGATGGGGGAGGGCGAGGTCCGCGATGCATCCGGCGCACTGCTCCCCGCCACCGAGGCCCTCGCCGCCGCCGGCATCGAGCCGCTCACCCTCGTCGAGAAGGAGGGGCTCGCGCTCATCAACGGCACCGACGGCATGCTCGGCATGCTGGTGCTCGCACTCCACGACCTCGAGACGCTCCTGCTCACCGCCGACCTCGCCGCGGCAATGTCGGTCGAGTCGCAGCTCGGCACCGACGCGGTGTTCGCGGCCGACCTGATGGCGCTTCGTGCGCAGACGGGTCAGGCCGAATCCGCCGCCAACCTGCGCGGGTTCCTCGGCGACTCCCCGATGGTCGCGAGCCACAAGGGGCCGGACGACGGCCGCGTGCAGGATGCCTACTCACTGCGCTGCTCGCCCCAGGTGCATGGTGCCGCGCGCGACACCCTCGCCCATGCGACACTGATCGCCGGACGCGAGCTCGCCAGTGTCATCGACAACCCCGTCATCACCCTCGACGGACGCATCGAGTCGAACGGCAACTTCCACGGCGCTCCGGTCGCGGCGGTCCTCGACTTCCTCGCGATCTCGGTCGCCGACGTCGCCTCGGTCTCCGAGCGTCGCACGGATCGCGCGCTGGATCCGGCCCGCAGCCACGGGCTTCCGCCCTTCCTCGCAGACGAGGTCGGTGTCGACTCCGGCCTCATGATCGCGCAGTACGCGGCCGCCGGAATCGTCTCCGAGCTCAAGCGCCTCGCGGTGCCGGCATCCGTCGACTCGATCCCCTCTTCCGCGATGCAGGAGGATCACGTCTCCATGGGATGGGCGGCCGCCCGCAAACTGCGCCGGGCGATCGACGGCCTCGGCCGCGTGCTCGCGATCGAGATCCTCACCGGCGCCCGCGCCCTCGACCTGCGCGCCCAGCTGCAGGCCGGACCCGCGACCGGAGCCGTGCGCGACCTGGTCCGCACCGTGGCCGACGGCCCCGGACCCGACCGCTTCCTCTCGCCGGAGATGGAAGCCGTCACCGCCCTCGTCCAGTCGGGCGACGTCGCCCGCATCGCAAAGGAGCACACTCATGGCTGAGTCCACCGCATCCGACACCACCGCATCCGACACCACCGCATCCGCCGCTCCGGTCTCCGGACCCCGCGTCGTCCGGGCCGCCAGGGGCAACCAGCGGACCGCGAAGAGCTGGGGCGCGGAAGCCGCCAAGCGCATGCTGATGAACAACCTCGACCCCGAGGTGGCCGAGCACCCCGAAGACCTGGTGGTATACGGCGGCACCGGCAAGGCCGCCCGCAGCTGGGACGCCTACGACGTGATCGTGCGCACCCTCGACGAGCTCGAGCCCGACGAGACCTTGCTGGTGCAGTCGGGCAAGCCGGTCGGCGTCTTCCGCACGCACGAGTGGGCACCGCGTGTACTCATCGCCAACTCGAACCTGGTCGGCGACTGGGCGACCTGGCCGGAGTTCCGCAAGCTCGAAGAGCTCGGCCTCATCATGTACGGGCAGATGACCGCCGGATCCTGGATCTACATCGGCACGCAGGGCATCCTGCAGGGCACCTACGAGACGTTCGCCGCCGTCGCCCGCTCGCTCGGCCGTGACTCGCTCCGTGGCACGCTCACCCTCACGGGCGGAGCCGGCGGGATGGGCGGTGCCCAGCCGCTGGCGGTGACCATGAACGACGGGGTGGTGCTGATCGTCGACGTCGACGAGTCGCGTCTCGTCCGTCGCGTGGAGCACGGCTACCTCGACGAGTACACGACCGACCTCGATGCGGCCGTCGCCCGAGTGCTCGCCGCCAAGGATGCAGCGGAGGCCCTCTCGGTCGGCGTGGTCGGCAACGCGGCCGAGGTGTTCCCCGAGCTGCGGCGTCGCGGTGTGCCGATCGACATCGTGACCGACCAGACCAGCGCCCACGACCCGCTCGCCTACCTCCCGCTCGGCATCGCCGTGGCGGACTGGAAGGCGGAAGCCGAGCGCGACCCCGAGGAGTTCACCCGCCGCTCGCGTGCGTCGATGGCCGCTCACGTCGAGGCGATGGTGGCGTTCCAGGATGCGGGGGCCGCGGTGTTCGACTACGGCAACTCGATCCGTGCCGAAGCGCAGCTGGGCGGTTTCGCCCGTGCGTTCGAGTTCCCCGGATTCGTGCCGGCGTACATCCGCCCGCAGTTCGAGGAAGGACGCGGACCGTTCCGCTGGGCAGCGCTCTCCGGCGACCCGGAAGACATCTACAAGACCGACCGCGCGATCGCCGAGCTCTTCCCCGAAGACGCCGCCCTGCATCGCTGGCTCGAGAAGGCCGGCGAGAAGGTGCACTTCGAGGGGCTGCCCGCCCGCATCTGCTGGCTCGGCTACAAGGAGCGCCACCTCGCCGGACTCAAGTTCAACGAGATGGTCGCGTCGGGCGAGCTGTCAGCTCCGATCGTGATCGGTCGCGACCACCTCGACTCCGGCTCGGTGGCATCGCCGTACCGCGAGACCGAGGCGATGAAGGACGGCTCCGACGCGATCGCCGACTGGCCGCTGCTGAACGCCCTGCTCAACACGGCATCCGGCGCGTCCTGGGTGTCGCTGCACCACGGTGGCGGTGTCGGCATCGGCCGTTCCATCCACGCCGGTCAGGTCACCGTCGCCGACGGCACGCAACTCGCGGCCGAGAAGCTGGAGCGCGTGCTGACGAACGACCCCGGCACCGGCGTGATGCGTCACGTCGACGCCGGCTATGAGCACGCCCGCGAGGTCGCCCGCGAGCGCGGCCTCAAGGTGCCGATGCTCTGAGAGGCTCAGGACATGGCAACGCTCATCACGAACATCGCGGAACTGACCACGAACGTCGCTACGGGTGACGACCCCACCGGGACCCTCACCGATGCCGCGGTGCTGATCGAGGGCGAGCGGATCGCGTGGGTCGGCGCCGCCGCGGAGGCGCCGACCGCCGACGAGGTCGTGGACGCCGGGGAGCGTGCGATGACCCCCGGATTCGTCGACAGCCACAGCCACCTCGTCTTCGGGGGCGATCGTGCCTCCGAGTTCGAGGCGCGCATGGCGGGGCAGAAGTACGCCGCCGGCGGCATCCGCTCCACCGTCGCCGCCACCCGCGCCGCGAGCGATGACGAGCTGCGCGCACGTCTGCGGGGCTTCCTCGACGAGATGCTCGCACAGGGCACCACGACGGTCGAGATCAAGAGCGGCTACGGGCTGAGCGTCGCCGACGAGGAGCGCCTGGTGCGCCTGGCCGCCGAGGTGACGCCCGAGGTGACATTCCTCGGGGCGCACGTCGTCCCGGCGGAGTACGCCGACCGCGCCGACGAGTACGTCGATCTGGTCACGGGTCCCATGCTCGACGCCTGCGCTGCGTACGCGAAGTGGATCGACGTCTTCTGCGAGACCGGTGCGTTCACGGTGGAGCAGTCGCGGCGCGTGCTGGAGGCCGGCATCGCGCGCGGACTCGCGCCCCGCGTGCACGCGAGCCAGCTCGGCCCGGGCGAGGGCGTGCGGCTGGCCGTCGAGCTCGGCGCGGCATCCATCGACCACGGCACGTACCTGACGGATGCCGACATCGACGCCCTCGCCGGATCCGACACCGTGCTCACGCTGCTGCCGGGAGTCGAGTTCTCGACGCGGCAGCCGTATCCGGACGCGCGCCGTCTGATCGACGCGGGAGTGACCGTGGCGCTGGCGTGCGACACGAACCCGGGCTCGAGCTTCACCTCATCGATGCCGTTCTGCATCGCGGTCGCCGTGCGCGACATGGGGATGACCCCGGCCGAAGCCGTGTGGGCGGCGACCGCCGGCGGCGCGAAGGCGCTGCGTCGGGACGACATCGGCGTGATCGCGCCCGGTGCCAGGGCCGACCTCGTGCTGCTGGACGCACCGACGCGCATCCACCTCGCCTACCGTCCGGGAGTGCCGCTCGTGCGCACCGTCTGGAAGGACGGCCGGACGATCGGCTGAGACCGAACCCCCGCCGACCGCCCAACCACCGACCGCCCAACCGCCGACCGCTCAGCCGATCGCCCCGCTCAGCCGATCGACCCGCTTTAGCCCAGAGCCTGCGCGACGACGACCGCGGCTGCGGCCGACCATGCCTGCGGGCGGCAGGCCGCGGGATAGGGAAGGGGCGCGCCACCGGGAACGAGGGCATCGCCCGCGTGCAGCTCGGGAACGCGGTACTCGAAGCCCTCCGCGAGGTCGAGCAGCTGCTCGGCGACCATCCGCGCGTCGGTGTCGAGCCCGGCGCGCATCATGCCGTGCACGGCGATCGCGGTGTCATGTGCCCAGACGCTGCCGCCGTGATAGCTCAGCGGCCAGTAGCCGGCGGCTTCGGTCGACATCGTGCGGATGCCGTAGCCGCTCGACATGCTCGGTGCGGTCAGCAGCGCCGCACAGGCCTGTTCCTCCTCCGGGTCGAGGATGCCGGTGCCGATCAGGTGTCCGATGTTGCTCGTGAGGGTGTCGACAGGGGCGCCGTGCGCGTCGAGGGCGATGGCCGGGTAGCGGCCCTCGGGCGTGGTCACCCAGTAGGCGGCGCGGAAGCGTGAGCGAAGATCTGCGGCCCACGTACGGAGCTCGGCCGCGCCGGGTTCACCGAACGTGTCGAGCAGGTCGGCACCACGGATGGCGGCTTCGTAGGCGTAGCCCTGCACCTCGCTCAGCGCGATGGGGCCCTCGGCCAGGCGCCCGTCGCGCCACTGGATCGAGTCGCCAGAGTCCTTCCACCCCTGGTTCGCGAGGCCGTGGCCCGACTCGTCCGCATAGTCGATGAAGCCGCTGCCCGACGCGTCGCCGTGCACCGTCATCCAGGTGAGCGCCGCCCGAAGAGCCGGGAGCAATGCCCGCACCTCGCGCTCGGACATCCCCTCGGCATGGGCGTCGGCGAGCAGGCAGACCCAGAGCGGAGTCGCGTCGACGGTGCCGTAGTACAGCGGCGGCAGATGCACGCCCTCGTTGGGCAGCGAGAGGGCGCCGCTCCGCAGCTCGTGCGCGATCTTGCCCGGAGCCTCGGCCGTCGACGCATCGTGCGCGGTGCCCTGCAGGCGCGCCAGCACGCGCAGGGTGGAGGCCGCCATGTCGGGGTCGATCGCGAGCGCGAGCCGTGCGGCCCAGAGCGAGTCCCGTCCGAACAGCGTGAAGAACCAGGGCGCTCCGGCGGCGTAGAACGCGTCCTCCGGGTGCGCGGGCAGGGCGAGGCGGAGCGCGGAGAGATCCGCGGCCGCCTGCTTCATCCAGCGCGCCGCGCGCGAGTCGGCGGGAACGGTCGGCTGCGGCGCGCGCGACGGCAGCGCGGCGGTGACGACGAGGGAGGGGTCGTCGAGGTCAACCGTCCAGACCACGGCGGCAGAGCCTCGCGGTGGGACCACCACATCCCACCGCAGCACCAGGGCGTCTCCGTCCTCGGCCACCGTGGCCTCGGGGGCGGTGAGCGCGAACGACGCCTCTCCCGCGCGGCAGACGGATCCGTCCCAGGTCCAGGCCGCATCGGCGGCGAGCCCGGCCTTGACCTGCTGCATCGGCGCGAAGCCCGGGACCATGCGCACGGTGAGGGTCATCGGAACCGGGGTGCCGAGGTGCGACGCGACCGTGATCCGCTCGGAGAAGGCACCGGCGGCGACCCGCCGGTCGCGATCCATCCGCACCTTCGGATCGGCCGATTCGTCGTCGAGCCCGCGGAGCAGATCCGTCAGGAGCGCCTGCTGCGGCACCGGCGACGTGCATCCGATGGATTCGAGCGCGGTGCCGTCGACCGTGGTCTCGATGCTCCGGATGTGTCGCACGTCGCCGTGGTAGATGCCGTGGATCGGAGCGGTGCCCATGCGGCCGACATCGTCGGACCATGCCTGGGTCGGTGCCTCGAGCATGATCACGGCGTCGTCCAGCAGCGGCTGGAGGGGCGGGGTGGGGGTCATTCCTTGACGGCTCCTTCTGTGGAGTTCATGATGCGGCGCTGGAAGACGAAGAACATCACGGCGACGGGGATCGTCATGATGAGTGCGGCCGCCAGCTTGAGCGGGTACTGGGTGCCCTGGCTGAGTCCGCCGCTGGCCAGGGATGCGACGCCCTTGGTCAGGGTCGTCAGGGCGGGGTCGTTGGTGGACACGATGAAGTGGCTGAGCTCGTTCCAGGAGCCCTGGAACGACAGGATCACAATCGTCACGAGCGCCGGCGTCGCCATCGGCAGCACCACCGACCAGAACAGCCGGAACGTGCCGGCACCGTCGATGCGGGCCTGCTCCTCGACCGACTCGGGGATCGACTCGAAGAAGTTCTTCATGATGAACACCCCTGCCGCGTCGACGAGCAGCGGCAGGATCATCCCGGCATACGAGTTGAAGATGCCGAGCTGGTTGATCACGAGGAACTTGGGGATCAGCAGCACGACGGTCGGCACCGACATCACGGCGACCAGGGCGGCGAAGACGACACCCCGCCCGCGGAAGCGGAGTCGAGCCAGTGCGTACCCGGCGAGCGAGTTGAAGAACACGCGCCCGGCCGTGACGAAGATCGTCACGATCGCGCTGTTCACGAACCACGAGGGGAAGTCGGAGTTGCGGAACAGGCGCTCGTACGCGGCGAACGTCCACACGTCGGGGATGAGCGTGATCCCACTGGACGCGGCATCCTCATCGGTCTTGAAGCTCGTCGCGACCTGGATCAGGAAGGGATAGATGTAGATGACCGCGAGGATGATCAGCAGCGCGTAGAGCGCGATCTGCCAGGTCAGCTGCTTCGACGAGAGCCGCCTCATGACGAGGCTCCCTTCGACGAGGACGATGACGAGGACGCGTACGCGCGGATGCGACGCTTCGAGACCGGCCGATCACGCAGCACCCATCGCTGCAGGAGCGTGAAGATCACGATGATGACGAACAGGATGAACGCGATAGCCGCTCCCTGCCCCCACTCCTGGTTCTGGAACGCGGTCTGGTACGAGAGGTAGGCCGGGGTGAGCGTGGTCTTGCTCGGTGCTCCCCTGGTGCCCGTGTAGATCTGGTCGAACACCTGCCAGCAGCCGATGAGGCCGAGGGTGAGCACGGTGAACAGGGTCGGGCGCAGCTGGGGCAACGTGATGCGCCAGAACCGCTGCCAGCCGTTCGCGCCGTCCATCATGGCGGCCTCGTCAACGTCGGCGCCGAGGTTCTGAAGACCGGCGAGGAAGATGAGCATGAACGTTCCGGAGGTCGTGAAGATCGCCATCAGGATGTACGCGCTCATCGCGACAGAGGGGCCGGCGAGCCATTCCCACCACGACACTCCGAGCGTGCCGCCCTGGGTGAGGGCCGCGGGGCCGGCATCGACGCCGACCGTGCCGAGCGCCAGATGCAGGATGCCGCGTGGATCGTTGAACCAGTTGGGGCCGTTGATGCCGAACCAGGAGAGCACATCGTTGACGGCTCCGCTCGAGGTGAACAGGAACATCCACAGCACGGTGATCGCGACGGTGCTGGTCACGGAGGGGAAGTAATAGGCGGTGCGGAAGAATCCCCGGCCACGGAGCATGGCGCGGTTCACGAGGATCGCAAGGAACAGTGCGAGCGCGGTCTGCAGCGGGACGACGAGCAGCACGTACCAGGCGTTGTTGCGCAGCGACGTGCCGAAATCCTTGGTCGCGAGACCGCCGTCGGTGAGGACGGCAGCGAAGTTGTCGGCGCCGACGAACGAGACCGAGCCGGAGAGGGGGCTGCCGCGACCGCCCCAGTCCGAGACGCTCACCCAGAGCGCCATGAGGACGGGGATGAGGAGGAAGACGCCGAGGATCACGATCACCGGCGCCGTGAACAGCCATCCGGCTGCCGCCTCGCCGCGGCGGAGCCCGGAGGCCCTGCCGCGGCGAGGCGCTGCCTTGATCGCCATGGCTACTTGACGACCGCTTCGAGGTTCGACTGGACGGAGTCGAGGATCGTCTTCGGGTCGGACGTCTTCAGCGACTCGAGCTGCGAGTTGAAGTCGGCGATGACGTCGGCGGTCCCGGCCTGGTTCGGCGGGAACTGCGCGTACTCCGCGCCTGCGAGGAACGGCTCCAGCTCGGGGTTCGCCGAGGTCCAGTCCGCGGCGGCGGACTTGATGGACGGCATCGGGCCGAATGCCTTCGAGAAGGCGAGCTGGCTGTCGGCGCTCGTCAGGTACTCGACCAGGTCGAGGGCGGCCTGCTGGTTCGGGCTGTCGGCAGCCATGCCCCAGCAGTTCGTGAACTGCAGTGTGCCCTTGCCGGCGGCGCCCTCGGGAAGCTCGGCGACCGTGTACTGCAGGCTGCTGTAGTCGTTCGAGAGCGCTCCGGTGATCCAGTTGCCCTCGATCACCATGGCGGCGGACTGCTTGCCGAGCGCTTCGCCGCCCCATCCGGCCCCGACATCCTTGGCGTACGCGAACGTGCCGTCGACGAGGTGCGACTTCACGTAGTCCAGGGCCTCGACGTTGGCGGCATCGTCGGCGATGACCGTGCCGTCGTCGACGAGACCGCCGCCCGCCTGTGCCATGAAGACGCCCACGCGCTGGTACTCGGCGCCGAAGGCGAGACCGACGTGATCCGCGGTCGTGAGCTTCTGCGCCACCGCGGCGAGGTCGTCCCAGGTCTTGGGGAGGTCGGCGTCGGTGAGCCCGGCGTCGGTCCACATCTGCGTGTTGATGATGAGCGACAGGGTGGAGAAGTCCTTGGGCGCGCAGTAGAACGTGCCGTCGACCGTGAAGTTCTCGACGAGCGACGGGTAGAAGTCGTCCTTGTTGGCGAGTTCGTCGCCGTAGGCCTTGAGCGATCCGTTGGCCGCGTAGCCCGAGGCCTGGTCGGCGGAGAGGTAGAACAGGTCGGCCGGGTCGCCGGCGGCGAAGCCCTGCGACAGCTCCTGGTCGAGGTTGGTCGCGGTCTGCACCTTCGCCTTGATGCCGGATTCGGCCGACCAGGCGTCGACGGCGGACTGCACAGCGGATGTCTCGGCGTCACCGGACGAGCCGATCAGCACCGTGAGCGCGTCGTCGGAGGAGGTGAGCCCCTCGCCGTCGGCCTTGGTGTCGTCTCCGGCGAAACCGGAGCCGCAGCCGGTGAGCACGAGCGCGCTCGTGAGCAGCACCGCCCCGGTGCCGAGGACTGCGCGAGTGGTGTGCCGTGTCATGGTCTCTCTCCTTTGATGAGTCACTGCGGGCGACGGCCTCGGGAGGACCGTGCGGGTTCGTCGCAGAAATTTGAACGATCAAACTCTGCGTGGAATAGGCTAAGCGGGAGTCGCGGGAAGTGTCAACCCGGGCGTGAACGAGGAGGTGCGATGGCGAAGGCGCCGACCGTCGAAGACGTCGCCGAGCGCGCGGGCGTCTCCCGGCAGACGGTCTCGAACGTGCTCAACACTCCCGACATCGTCCGCCCGGCGACCAGAGAGCGTGTCATCGCGGCGATCCACGAGCTCGGCTACCGACGTCACGCGGCCGCGCGACAGCTGCGGTTGCGGCGCAGCTCGACGATCGGCATCCGCCTCGATCCGTACCTCGGCGGGATCTCCGGCGTCGTCCTCGACCGCTTCGTGCACGCGATCACCGAGCGCGCGAGCGAGCGGGGGATGCGGATGCTCGTCTATGCCGCACGCACCCGGGAAGAAGAGATCCAGAGACTGTCGGAGCTCTGGGAGGGGTCGGAGATCGACGCTGCGATCATCACCGGCACCTCGCGCGACGATCCGCGCGTGCGCAGCCTCGATCAGGACGGGCTGCCCTTCATCTCGTTCGGTCGGCCGTGGGGGGAGGACGACATCGCCGACCCGCGCCACCTCTGGGTCGATGTCGACGGCGCCGCGGGAACGCGCGCCGCGACCGAGCACGCGCTGACCCACGGCAGCAGCGTCGCGTTCCTCGGATGGCCGACGGGATCGGGCACGGGTGACGACCGGGAGCGCGGCTGGCGCGAGGCGATGGCCGCGGCAGGAGTCCAGGGCGCGCGGTTGACGGCGGAGGAGGGGGTTCCGTTCGCCCGCGCCGTCGTCGATGCGGCGCTCGCCGCGGGGCCGGCACCGGATGCCCTGGTGTGCGCCAGCGACTCGCTCGCCGTGGGCGCGCTGCTGGCGGTCGCCGCCGCGGGGCTCTCGCTGCCGGTGATCGGCTTCGACAACACGCCGACCGCCGAGGCGCTGGGCTTCTCGAGCGTCGAGCAGCGTCCGGAGGATGTGGCGACGGCGGTCCTCGAACTCCTGATGGGGCCGACGGGCGAGATCGTCGCCCCGCGCACCCTGCAGGCGGGGTCGGCGCACGCACTGATCACCCCCGAGCTCGTCGTGCGCTGAGCGGCGCCCGAGCTTCTATGCCGCGCGGCGCATACGCAGCGCGAAGGCGATCCCGGCCAGTGCGATCACGACGATCCCGTACCCCACGCACACCGTTTCGAGGCCGACGACTCCGACCAGCGAGCCGGCGATGACCGCCGGCACTCCGAACGCGAGGCGGCCAGCAGGTAGATCACGGCGAACGTGTCGGCGCGCTGCGTCGCCGGGATCCGCGGTGCCAGCGACGCCACGACTCCCGAGAACGCCGTGCCGAATCCCATGCCCGTCACGGCAGCCGCGACGAGATAGAACGGCAGGGATCGGCCGGATGCTGACGCTGCGGCGTGACGACCTCGACGCGCTCTTCCCGGGTTGCTCGACTCGGTGCCGCGCGATTGAGAGGCGTGCGTATGGTGGAACCGTGGAAATCATGTGGTTCACGCTGATCTTTCTCGCGGTGCTCAGTGCCATCTCCATCGTCATGAGGCGAAGGAGCCGGAAGTAGCGATCGCTCTTCCTGCGCCTCTGGCGCCGTCGATCCCACGGAGGGCGAAAAGCCAATCTTCGAGCGAATTTATCGCGCAGATGAACAACCTTCCTCCGTGAAAGTGTTGTCGTTCTGCTCCCCGATTTGGATTGGATGCTGCGCGAGGCGGATACTTCTGGCACCCGAACCGCGTGATCCGGCCGGGGAATCGACATGCACGCATCCGCCTCTCTCGCACCAGGGACGACCATCGCCATCGTCGGCGCCGGCCGTCTCGGACGCGTACTCGTGCGGGCTCTACGGGCGGCGGAGATCGAGGTGCTCGGCCCGATCGGACGCGACGAACGGATCCCGGATGCGGATATCGTGCTCCTGTGCGTCCCTGATGCGGTCATTGCCGAGGCTGCGGCCGTGGCCCGGTCCCACACGCGCTTCCTCGGACACGTCTCCGGCGCGACTGCGCTCACGGATGTGGACTTCAGCCTCCATCCGCTGCAGACCTTCACCGGCGCGGAGGGCCCCGAGGTGTTCCGTGGCATCGGTGCCGCGATCGCCGGCCGCACACCAGAAGCGCGTCGCATCGGGGAACAGCTCGCCGTCGCCCTCGGTGCGCGTCCGTTCGCGGTCGACGACGCGCAGCGCGCGAGCTATCACGCGGCCGCGTCCTTCGCCTCGAACTTCGTCCTCACCGTGCTCGACGCCGCGGAAGGCCTGGCCTCGGCGGCAGGCATCCCCCACGACGAAGCGCGGGCGCTCCTGGCCCCGCTGGTCCGCCGGACGGTCGAGAACTGGGCGACGAACGGCGCCGCACCTGTCCTGACCGGGCCCATCGCCCGCGGCGACGAGGCGACGGTCGCGCGCCAACGCGCTGCCGCCGAAGAGCTCGACCTCTCCGATCTGTTCGACGCGCTCGCTGCAGCCACGCGTGCGATCGCCGCGCGCCCTGCTGCCAGCACCCCCATCACGAAAACCGAGGAGTCGCACGCATGAGAATCCTCCGCACGATCCCCGAGGTCCGGGCCGCGATCCGCGACGCCAGATCCGAGAGCAAGACGGTCGGCCTCGTTCCCACCATGGGCGCCTTCCACGACGGTCATCTCTCCCTCATGCGCACCGCGCGCGAAGGATCTGACCTCGTCGTCGTCTCGCTCTTCGTCAACCCGACCCAGTTCAGCGCCACCGAAGACCTCGGTGCGTATCCGCGCGATGAGGCTCGCGATGCCGCGCTCGCCGAAGCCGAGGGGGTCGACATCCTCTTCGCTCCGGACGCGTCCGAGATCTATCCCGACGGGTTCGCGACGAACATCCACGTCGCAGGTCTCACCGACGTTCTCGACGGCGCGAGCCGTGGGGCGCACCACTTCGACGGCGTCGCCACGGTCGTCACGAAGCTGTTCGGCATCGTCCGTCCCGACACCGCCTATTTCGGGCAGAAGGATGCGCAGCAGGTGCTCGTCGTGCGTCGCGTCGCGCGCGACCTCGATCTCGATGTGCGGATCGTGGCGTGCCCCATCGTGCGGGAGGCGGACGGACTCGCCATGAGCTCGCGGAACGTCTACCTCGACTCCGCCGCTCGTGCACAGGCGGTGGCGCTGAACCGCGCCCTCGACGCCGGGCTCGCGATACTCGAGGCGGGTGACCGCGACGCGGGCAGCATCCTCTCCGCCGCGCGCGACGTGCTCGGCGAGGCGGAGATCGACCCCGAGTACCTCGAACTCCGAGACGCCGAGACGCTCCGCCCCCTCGCTCGTGTCGACCGTGACGCCCTTCTCGCGGTCGCCGCGCACGTGGGCGCCGCCCGTCTGATCGACAACCACGTCCTGCGCGTCGCCGATGCCGCGGAATCCATCGACACGAATCCCACCGAGACGGAGACTCGCGCATGAGTGCTCACGCCGATCCCCGCCCCCGCGTCACCCTCGCGACCCTCGCCGCGAAGAGGTCGGCTCGTGAACCCATCGTCATGGTCACCGCCTACGACCACCCGAGTGCGCAGATCGTCGAGGCCGCCGGCGTCGATATCGTGCTCGTGGGCGACTCCGCGGCGATGACCGTGCTCGGCTACGACAGCACGGTGCCGGTCACGGTCGACGAGATGCTCATGCTGACCGCGGCTGTGCGGCGCGGACTCACTTCTCCGCTGCTCGTCGGCGATCTGCCGTTCGGATCGTACGAGGCCTCCGACGAGATCGCCATCGCGACCGCGCAGCGCTTCGTCAAAGAGGCCGGCTGCGACCTCGTCAAGATCGAACGTGGCGGCACGACCGTCGACCGGGCGCGTGCGCTCGTGCAGGCGGGGATCCCGGTCGTCGGACATGTCGGGCTCACGCCGCAGACCGCCACCGCGCTCGGTGGATACCGTGCTCAGGGGCGCACCGCCGAGACCGCGCTGACCGTGATCGACGACGCCCTCGCGCTGCAGGCGGCCGGGTGCTCGATGCTCGTGGTCGAGGCGGTGCCCTCCGAGGTGACCGCCGCCCTCGTGCCGCGGCTCGACATCCCGGTGATCGGCATCGGCGCCGGTGCGGATGCCGATGGGCAGGTACTCGTCTTCCACGACCTGCTCGGTCTCTACGACGGCGGGGCCGCCAAGTTCGTGAAGCGCTACGCCGATCTGCGCGCCGCCGCGATCACGGGTGTCGAGGCGTATACGGCCGAGGTGCGCGCTGGCATCTACCCGGCAACGGAGCATGGGTACCGGATGCCGGAGGGCGAGGCGGCGCGTCTCGTCGAACTGCTCGCCGAACGGTAGATCGCGTGCGGCCGCGCGGCTGCTCGTCGTTGCGGCTCTCCTGCACAGCCTCCGTGTTCGACGAGTTGTCGACACCTCGTGCTTCCGGGGCGGGGAGTGCAGTCGGTGGCGCTCTAGCGTTGCGCGGATGAACCTCTCTGAGCATGTGCACGTGACGTGGGCACTTCACGTCGGGTTGTCTGTCGCCGATCGTCCTGAACTCACCCGAGTCATCCGCGTGCCACGCGACGCCCCCTCCTACTGGGTCGTGGAGGCGTACCGCCTCAGTCTCGGGCGCGAACCCGACGTCCCGGAGAGCGAGGAGGAAGCCGACCCGCCACCCCTCATCGATCTCCTGCCCTGGCGATGTCGCACGCAGCAGGTGTCGATCCCCGGCGTCGCCGAGTCGGTCGACGTGACGATCACCGGTCCGTTCGAGACCCGTATGGGCGATCCGCGGGTCACCGTCGTCGATGCGGGCCCTGCTGACGAGGATGAGCGGGTTCCGGGGGACTGGCAGACGCGACGACCGCCGTTCCGGGCGGAGCATGTGGAGTTCGAGCTCGCACAGCGCTTCGGACTCGTGCAGCCGCGCCTCGACCCGTCGATGGGGGGAGTGGTCGGCGACGCCCTGCGCGACCCCTCACCGCTGGCGTCGCTGTGCGAGTCGTTGAGTCCGGTGCGTCGACTGGCTCTTCTCGCGCACCTCGAAGACACAGGGCTGATCGACGCCGCACCGCCCGATTCGGTGACGGGTGATTCGGTGACGGCTGGTTCGGTGACGGTGGAGACCGCGACGGAGGGGGTGCGGGCGCTGATGGCGCAGATCGGTGCCGACGGGGTCGAGCAGGATGCGGCGGACGGATGGCTGCCCCGCACGGTCGCAGCCCGCGCCGTCGAGGCCCTCGGCTGGCCGGACGCGGCGCCTCCCGGCCGGCCCGACCCCGCGGAGTCCCTGGTGCTGCTCGCACGTCGCACGAAGGCGGTCCGCCGGTTTCGCGGGCGCGTCATGGTCACTCACCGCGGGCAGGCACTGGCGAAGGGCGGGCTGGGTGCATTCGCGCGGATCGTCGAGGCCGTACGCGCGATCGGAAGAGAGGCGATGTTCCCCAGCGGGCAGCCGCGCACGGTGACCCTGGCGCTGCTGGCCGTCGCCGATGGCTCGGTCGCCACGTTCGATGAGCTTCCCGAGTTCATCGAACGCGGTGAGGCGGCCGTAGCGGAGGGGCGACGAGGCGGAGCATGGGGCTTCGAATGGTCGCTGCGATCGCGTCAGGAGGACGGTGCGGACCGCCGTTTCGATCACCGAGACGCGGCGGGGCGGGTGATCGAGATCCTGTGCGCACTCTCATCGCCGGGAGCGTTCGGCTCGATCACTCCAGCGATGCGCGTCGTCGCACGAGCGGCTCTGCGGTGACTCCGCTGGTGGCGGGCAGGGCTGGTGGCGGGCAGGCGCGCCGATGCGGGGATGGTGAAGGAGAGCGCCGGAGTGGGGTGGTGTCAGCGGCGCTGCGCGAGTGCTCGGACCCGACGGACAGCGCGTCCGGCGAAGTCCTTGACGCGACCGCCCGGCCATTCGCGGCGAAGCTCGACCGTGCCGTCATCCCTGGCCGTGAGCGTGCAGCTTCGGCCGGCAAGCAGGGGCGACTTTCCCGCGCGGGCGAGCACCGCCGGGGCGGCGACGAGTGGCGTCTCGAAGGTCCATCCCGCGCGCCGGACCTTCACGGTCAGAGCGCCTCCACGCGATTCGTCGTCCGGGCCGAAGACCCTCACAGGGTCGATCGATACGCGGGCGGCGTCGAGGTTGCGAGGGTGGCGGCCTCCGATGCGGCGCTCGGCACCGGTCTCACCGTCGGTGAGGAAGAGGTCGACCCGATCATTGCGAAGCTCGCGGTCGGCGACGAGAAGCGTCTCCGGAAGGCCGTCGATCGTCGAGACGGGAAGCGAGGTCAGGCGCGTCACCTTCTTCTTCTTCTTGGAGACGGAGTTCCGGGGGACGGAGTTCTGGGAGACGGATGCCCGGGGGTCCGGGTCGGGGGATTCCGCCACAGGAACTTCGACGACCGTGGTTTCGAAGACGAAGGCATCATGCCCTTCGCTCGTGAGGGTCACACGCAGCGTCAGGTGCAGGCCGCCTCCACGAGACCAGCGTGCCTCGGTCACCGCCGCGTGACAGGTGATCCCGGCCTCGAACTGCGCAAGCGCCAACAGGTCTTCGCGTCGATCGGCCCGGAGCAGGCTCGCGCGGATCCGATGCGGCAGGCCGAGACCGGCATCGACGCCCGGCCCGAACTTCTTCTGCACCAGGGGAGTGACGACGTCGAGCAGGCGGTCGCGGTAGTCGTCCGGATAGCGGGCCATCTGTCGACCGGAGAGCCGCTTCAGGATCTTGCCGCGGAACCAGTGCCGCAGAAGCCGATCGCGGAGCTTTCCGGGTTCGGTGTGCGCCTCGACGAGATCGAGCACCGTCTCGAGATGGGGGAAGTACGATTCCGGGTCGATGCGAGAAGAGCTCGCGCTGCCCGGTTCTTTGACCCAGGCATAGCAGGGTTCGCTCGCGAGGATCGAGATCGTCGACGCGGCGAAGTACGCCTGCATCACGAACAGGTGATCCTCGAGGCGCACCTTTCCTTCGGGGAAGCGGATGCCGTTCGCCCGGAGGAAGGAGGTGCGGAACATCTTGTGCGGGGTGAGCATCTCCAGGAGCGGGTCGGTTCCGAGGACCGCGTCGGGGACGTCGTGGCTGAAGATCCGGCTCGGCAGACGACGCCCGATGCCCACCTCCTTGCCCACGATCACATCGGACGAGTGCTGGTCGGCATAATCGCACAGCTTCTCGAGCGCACCGTCGAACAGGTAGTCGTCCTGGTCGACGAACTGCACATACGTTCCGCGAGCAGCGTCGACGCCGTGGTTGCGAGGCATGCCGGGCCAGCCGGAGTGCTCCAGCGACAGCACCCGCACATGGGGGCGGTCGCGGGCGATGGCTGCCAGACGTGCACCAGTGGGCTCGCCCGAGCCGTCGTCGCACAGGAGCACCTCGAGCGAGGCTGTGCCGAGGGTCTGTCGATCGAGCGACGCGATGAGGTCGTCGAACGAGGGCCCGGGCCGGTACACCGGGACGATCACGCTCACGCGGATGTTGTCCGCGGATGCCTTGCTCTTCTCCGGCCGATCACTCTGTGACAAACGTCTCACTCCCCCAAGTCGACAATCCCCCGAGCTAAACACGACTTCCTGTGTGCGTCACCGGGCTTGCGCGACGGCCGGGCGTGTGCGCGGTTCACGCGACACGAGGAAGGGGGATCGAACGACGGGCGGCCGCGACGGAGAATTGGAGCAGAGGAGGGGACGAAAGCCCGTGCTCATCCGGAGCTCAGGAGGCGATTCTCTGCGCGCCCGAGTCTGCGGAGCGCGAGCCGACCTCGGCCCACACCGCATCCAACGAGAGGCACAGTACATCGGCCACTGCCGCGATGGTCGAGAAGGCCGGCGTGGCCACGCGGCCGGACTCGATCTTCCGCAGCGTCTCGGGGGAGATGCCGGCATCCAGCGCGACCGCCAGCATCGATCGTTCACCGCGTGCGCGGCGCAGCAACGCTCCCAGACGCTCGCCGCGTTCGACGTCGGCCGGGCTCAGAGGCATGCGGACCATCATGACGCCCATTCTAATACCGGGATAGTATTACCGGGATAGTTATTGGATCCGCGAAGCCGCATCGAACGACACGGAGGAACACCCATGATCGAGATCCTGAACGCCGAGGAGCTCGTCCGCGCCAGGGCCGCCGGTGCGCTCGTCGGCGACATCTTGCAGGCGCTGAAGACCCGCGCCGAGGTCGGCGTGAATCTGCTCGACCTCGACCGATGGACCCGCGAGATGATCGAGGAGGCCGGCGCCGAATCCTGCTACGTCGACTACGCGCCGTCGTTCGGGCGGGGCCCCTTCGGGCACTACGTCTGCACGGCTGTGAACGACGCCGTTCTGCACGGCATGCCTCACGACTATCGACTCGCCGACGGCGACCTGCTCACGCTCGACCTGACCCTCACGCTCCGTGGAGTCTCCGCCGATGCCGCCGTCAGCTTCGTGGTCGGCGATAGCTCCGCAGTCGAAGACCTCGCGATGATCGCGACGACCGAGCGCGCGCTCGCCGCAGCCATCGCCGCCGCACGCCCGGGGGCGCGCATCGGCGATCTCTCGTACGCCATCGGCTCGGTCCTGAGTGCCGAGGGCTACCCGATCAACCTCGAGTTCGGAGGTCACGGCATCGGCTCCACCATGCATCAGGATCCGCACGTCGCGAACGATGGGCGTCCGGGCCGCGGCTACACGCTCCGCCCGGGGCTCCTGCTCGCCCTCGAGCCCTGGGTCATGGCCGACACCGACGAACTCCGCACGGATGCGGACGGGTGGACTCTGCGCAGTGCGACCGGATGCCGCACGGCCCACAGCGAGCACACGATCGCGATCACCGAGCACGGCGCGGAGATCCTCACCCTCCCCTCGCGCTGACCGGCCGTCGCGCTGACGGGGGCCCGGCCCCTACAGTGGGTGCCATGCGCGACGCGGCGTCTCTGGACTGGACTCAGGTGGATCTCACGAGCCGTCGCGGCGCCTGGGGTCAGCGCATCACGGCCGGCCTGCTGGTCGCGTCGGGAGTGATCGGCTTCGCTCTGAGCTTCCCCTCACTGTCTGCGTGGTGGTGGGAGCTGGCCCTCCTCGGCTTCGGGTGCCTGCTCATGGTGCTGCTGGGCATCGGGCTCTGGATCAACGCGAGTGCGAACGCGGACGAGACCGTCACACTGAAGGAGTCGGGGGTCCGTGTCGAGCTGCCGGTCGTCGGGGCGTTCGAGACGACCGACGAAGCTGTGCGGTACCAGCTGCAGCTGCGTCTTCCGGAGCCCGAGCAGGGCCGCGAATACCTGGTGCACGCGTGCGGCGACCGCCGATGCATCGCCGCCGGGCGTGCAGCGCCGAACGCCGAGCTGCCCGTTCTCATCGATGCGAAGACGAAGACATGGGCTGTCATCCACGGGGTCGACGCATCGGAAACTCCCACCCCACCCTCAGGGTGAACGATATATCGTTGAGTATCGTTCACCACAGCAGGAGGTCATCATGAACAACGCATTCCCCTCCAACCCGTTCGGCGGCAACAGCGGCCCCGGGAGCAACGGCGGACCCGGCGGACTCTTCGGCGGATCCGGCTTCGGCACGGGCCCCGGCGGCCCGGCATCCGCGATCTTCGAAGCCATGGACCAGCTCCGCAAGTCGTTCGAGTCCCGCCCCTCCGGCGGCTCGCGCATGGCCCGCGGCGATGTCCGCGCGGCGGTGCTCTCCCTGCTCGGCGAGAAGCCGATGCACGGTTACCAGATCATCAACGAGATCGCCGAGCGCAGCGGCGGCACCTGGAAGCCGAGCGCCGGTTCCGTGTACCCCACGTTGCAGCTGCTCGCCGATGAAGGACTCATCGAGGCCGAAGAGCAGAACGGTCGCAAGACATACTCCCTCACCGAGGCCGGCCGTGCCGTGTCCGAGGAGAACTCCGAGACCCCTGCTCCGTGGGAGTCGTCGTCCGGCAAGGACGGGCACCGCGACAGCGCCCGTTTCAACGCTCTGCCGAAGGCGGGCGTCGACCTCGCCGCCGCCGCAGCCCAGGTCGGCCGGAGCGGTTCGCCCGAGCAGGTGCAGCAGACGATCGAGGTCCTCGACGAGGCCCGCCGTAGGCTGTACTCGATCCTCGCGCAGGACTGACCGCGCAGTGCGGCATCGAGCGGGGACCTGCGAAGGAGCCACGCGATGACGGATGCTGCGGCACAGGGCGTTCACCGCGCCAGGTACCGTCGCATCCTGGCGTTCGCGGGCCGGGAATTCCTCAAGATCTGGTGGTTCGAGCTCGTCCTCCCGCGTTTCGGGATGAGCAGGATCGCGGAGCGCACCCGTGGCCAGCGGATGCAGACCTTCGCACGGCGCTTCCATGTGCTCGCGGTCGAGCTCGGCGGGCTCATGATCAAGGTCGGCCAGTTCATGTCGTCGCGCCTCGATGTGCTGCCGCCCGAGATCACGAAGGAACTCGAAGGGCTGCAGGACGAGGTCCCACCCGTGCCCACGCCGGCGATCCGCGCTCTCGCCGAAGCCGAACTGGGCATCCCTCTCGAGCGCGCGTATGCCTGGTTCGATGACACGCCGCTCGCCGCCGCCTCGCTCGGGCAGGTGCACCGCGCCAGGCTCTCGGCCCTCGACGCCGCCGACACCGGTCTCGGAGCGGTCGTGGTCAAGGTGCAGCGGCCGGGTATCGACGAGATCGTCGCCGTCGACCTCGCGGCGCTGCGGCGCGTCGCTCGCTGGTTGACCCGCGTGCGCATCGTCGCCGACCGGGTGGACGCCCCCGCGCTCGTCGAGGAGTTCGCCGAGACCAGCCTCGAGGAGATCGACTACCTGCACGAGGCGGCGAGTGCCGAACGCTTCCGCGAGAACTTCGCCGACGACCCTCGCGTCGATACCCCGGAGATCGTGTGGGAGCGGTCGACCCGTCGGGTGCTCACGCTGTCGGATGTCACGGCCATCAAGATCAACGACACCGACGCCCTCCGCGCGGCCGGCATCGATCCGGCGCAGGTCGCCGCGGTGTTCGCCGAGGTCATGTTCGACCAGGTGTTCACGCACAGCTTCGTGCACGCCGATCCCCACCCGGGCAACATCTTCGTCACTCCGGCGCCGTCGATCGACGGAGAGCCGGGGCCGGGATTCCGCCTCACGTTCATCGACTTCGGCATGATGGCCGAGATCCCGGCGAGTCTCCGCGACGGGCTGCGCACACTCCTGATCGCGGTCGCCGGGCGTGACAGTCGCGGCCTCGTCGCCGCGGCTCAGGAGATCGGCGTGCTGCTGCCCTCCGCCGACACCGCCGAACTCGAACGGGCTCTGAGCACGCTGTTCGCCCGCTTCGGCGGCATGGGTTTCGCCGAGCTGAGCAAGGTCGATCCGCGCGAGTTCCGCGATTTCGCGGAGGAGTTCGGCGACATGGTGCGCTCGCTTCCGCTGCAGCTGCCCGAGAACATGCTGCTGTTGATCCGTGCCGTCTCGCTGACGTCGGGCATGTGCAGCGGGCTCGATCCCGCCTTCAACGTCTGGGATGCCGCCGAACCCTATGCCGGTCGTCTGCTGCGCGACGAGAGCGGGAACATCGTGCAGGCCTTCGCGAACCAGGCGATGGGCACGATGGCCACCACGTGGAATCTGCCCGGCCGGATCGACAAGATCATCACGCGCATCGACGACGGCAATGTGTCGTTCGACACCTCCCGTCTGGAACGCCGACTCGATCGGCTCGAAGGCATCGCCCGCCGCATCGCCTCGGGAGTGCTCTTCGCCGCGATGCTCATCGGTGGCGCGCTGCTCGTCCCCTCGATCGCGCCGTTGGGCATCACCCTGATCTGCGTCTCGGCGCTTCCGCTGCTGCACTCCGTGTTCGGCGGGCGCCGCTCGCGGTAGAAACGGCACGCCCGGGAAACCCAGGTCATCCGGCATCCGTCCGGCGTGCCGTGCGCCGACACGCCGCGGATCGCGAGGGTCGTCTGGGTTTTCGCCTCCGTGCGTGGCCACCTCACGTGACAGGATGGGATGCCATGGAGACCCCTGACGAGAAGCCCGACGAACGCTCCGCAGGACACAATCCTCCGCGCCCCCGCACGGATGCCGTCGGTACGGGAGCGAACCGCCTCCCCGCCAAGGCCACCGAGACGGCACGGAAGATCGTCCGCGACATCGCCGCCGTCCCTCCCCGCAGCGTGCACCCGGCGCTCGTGCCCGGTGTCTCGGTCGAGGAGACCGGGCGCACCTATCGCACCGACCCGCTCGTGTTCGGCGTCGCGGTCGCCCTCACCCTCGCCTTCATCGCGTGGGGAGTCTTCGCGGGCGACAACCTCGCCGGCACGACCCGCACCGTGCTCGACTGGGTGGTGGAGTACTTCGGCTTCTTCTTCACGACCATCGCCACGGTCATCCTGGTCTTCATGCTGTTCGTCGGCTTCAGCCGCTACGGACGCATCCCGCTCGGTCGTGACGACGAAGAGCCCGAGTTCTCGATGTTCTCGTGGATCTCGATGCTGTTCGCCGCGGGCATGGGGATCGGTCTCGTCTTCTGGGGCGCCGCAGAGCCGCTGAACTTCTTCGAGAACCCGCCGCCCGGCACCGTCGAGGCGAACACCCTCGACGCGATGCACACGGCCCAGACCCAGGTGCTCTACCACTGGGGCCCGCAGGCATGGGCGTTCTACGCGCTCGTCGGCGGCGCCATCGCGTACGGGGCCTTCCGTCGCGGTCGCACCCCGCTCATCTCCTCGATCTTCGCCCCGCTGCTCGGCGAAGGACGCACGACCGGGCCCCTCGGACGCACGATCGATATCTTCTCGATCATCGTGACGCTGTTCGGCACCGCCGCATCGCTCGGACTCGGCGCCCTGCAGATCGGACACGGTGTCGAGATCGTCAGCGGCGCGGGGCCGCTCGGCAACGGCGTGCTGATCGCGGCGATCGCCGTGCTCACCGCCTGCTTCATCGCCTCCGCCGTGTCGGGCGTCTCGAAGGGCATCCGTGCGCTGTCGAACATCAACGCCGTCGTGGCGCTCCTGCTGGCGTTCTTCGTCTTCTTCGTCGGACCGACCCTCCTCATCCTGAATGTGATCCCCTCGGTGGCCGTGCAGTTCATCGGCGACCTTCCGCAGATGATCGGTCGCTCGGCCTCGCAGGGCGAGGCTGCTCAGACGTTCCTGTCGAGCTGGACGATCTTCTACTGGGCCTGGTGGATCTCGTGGTCGCCCTTCGTGGGCATGTTCATCGCCAAGATCTCGCGCGGACGCACACTGCGCCAGTTCGTGTCGGTCGTCATCGTGGTCCCGTCCGCCATCTCGCTCGTCTGGTTCGCGATCTTCGGAACCACGGCGATCCAGCAGCAGATGGGCGGAGCGAACCTCACGGTCGATCCGCCGGAAGAGGTGCTGTTCGGCGTGCTCGAGAACCTCCCGTTCTCGATGATCACCAGCGTCGTGCTCATCCTGCTGATCGCGATCTTCTTCGTCACCGGAGCGGACTCCGCGTCGCTCGTGATGGGCACCCTTTCGCAGCAGGGGAGGCCGGAGCCGGCGCGTTGGGTCGCAGTGGTCTGGGGTGTGCTGGTGGGTGTGATCGCCGCCGTGCTGCTCGTGACCGGCGAGGAGGGGAGCGGTCTGAAGTCTCTGCAGAACGTGACCATCATCGCCGCGCTGCCGTTCGCGATCATCATGGCCTTCATGATGGTCGCGTTCATGAAGGACCTGCGGCGTGATCCTCTGATCCTGCGCGAGCGCTACGCCAAGGCCGCGGTGCGGCACAGCGTCATGGCGGGACTCGAGGAGTACGGCGACGACTTCGCGCTGGTGCCCGTCGCGTACGACCACTCCGAGGACGATCTCGACTGGATCGACGAGTCGACCGTCGACGACTCGCTCGCCGAGGTGTACGAGGCCGCGACCGAGGCGATCGACATCATCCCGCCGGCCGAGGTGGATGCGGTCGTCGACGCGGCGCTGGAGGACGGCCCCGTCTCTCCGGATGCCGCGGTCGCTTCGGAGCAGCCTCGCGCGGACTGAAGCGGAGCGGCGCGGAGATCAGGCGATCACGCCGGACCAGGCACCTTCTCAGAGGGCCGGCCGGAATCAGCGGGATCGCCGGTCGCCGCGACGGATGCCTGCGCCTCTCTCGCCTCTTCGGCAGCGGCCGTGATGCGTGCGGCCATGCCGGCGAAGATGGCGCCGTGGAACGGCAGGACGGCGAGCCAGTACAGCCGACCCGTCAGGCCGCGGGGGAAGAAGATCGCGCGCTGCTCGTAGCGGGCGCCTTCGTCGTCGGGCACGGCACGCAACTCCAGCCACGCCTCGCCCGGCACCTTCATCTCGGCGCGCAGGCGCAGGAGCGATCCGGCATCCGTCGTCTCGACGGCCTCGACGCGCCAGAAGTCGATCGCGTCACCCACGCGGGCGGCGGTGCGGCTCCGGCGTCCGCGGCTGAGGCCCACGCCGCCGACGATGCGGTCCATCCACCCCCGCACCGCCCACAGCAGCGGTGAGGAGTACCAGCCGTTCTCGCCGCCGATGCCGAGGATCACGCGCCACAGCTCCGCCGGGGAGGCGCTCGTGGTGACCGAGCGGGAGTCGGTGAAGACCGTGCGTCCGGCCCATTCCGGATCACTCGGCAGGGGGTCGCTGGGCGCGCCGGAGACCTCGGAGTCCTGCCAGCTCGTCTCGATCGTGTCGCCCCGGACTCGACCGAGCGCCAGATCGACCGCGCGGCGGTAGGGAGTCAGCCCGCCTTCCGGGCGGGGGATGAGCTCGTCGACGTCGTGGTCCTTCATGATGCACTCGTTCTGCAGTGACGCGACGAGCGGGCGGGCGATCGACCGCGGCACCGGGGTCACCAGATTCACCCAGTGCGATGCGAGGCCGGGGGTCAGCACCGGGAGGGCTGCGATCGCACGCTGCCGGAGCCCGGCCTCGACCGCATAGCCGTTCATCATCTGTCCGTAGCGCAGCACGTCGGGGCCACCGATGTCGACCGCACGATTCACGTCGGGGTCGACCCGCGCCGCTCCGAGCAGGTAGTGCAGCACGTCGCGCACAGCGATCGGCTGGATGCGGTTGCGCACCCACTTCGGCGCGGGCATATACGGCAGCACGTCGGTGAGATGACGGATCATCTCGAAGGACGCCGAGCCCGATCCGATCACGACGCCCGCTTGCAGCACGAGCGTCGGCACGCCGGATCGCAGGAAGATCTCGCCCACGTGCACGCGCGAGCGCAGGTGCGGTGAGAGCTTCGCGTCGTCCGGATGCAGGCCGCCGAGGTAGACGATCCGACGCACGCCCGCGCGGGCCGCCGTCTCGGCGACCGTCGTCGCGGCTCGCTCGTCGCTCTCCTCGAAGCCCTTGCCCGCAGACATCGAGTGGATCAGGTAGTACACGACGTCGACGTCGTCCATGGCCGCGGCGACGGCGTCCGCGTCATCCGCCGACCCCTCGACGATCTCGCAGTCCGGACCCCAGGGGAAGGATGCCGCCCGCGCCGCATCCCGTACCAGCGCGCGCACGCGGTATCCGGCGTTCAGCAGGCGCGGGGTCAGCCGCCCTCCGATGTATCCGGTCGCACCGAGGACGAGGGCGCGCGGCGCGGAGCCGTCGTCGCGGGGGATGGCGCGCAGCGTCTCTTCGCGACCGGTGGGCTGGGTGAGTTCGGGCATGTCCCGAGCGTAGGCCGGGCGTCCGACGCGCGGAACGGGGTTGCGGGGTGCGGCGGCGGTCTGTAGGAGGGCGGTGCGCAGGCGGCCGTCGGCGTCCGTGGAGCCGGGCGCGGAATCCGTGTGGGCAGAGCCCCTCGTCGCCCCGTACGATCGTAGACATGGCTTCAATCGAATCGATTCGACGATCCGTGCCGGATCAGGCGTCCCGGCGCGCCCGCATCGCCGTCTCCGCGCTGTTCCTCACGAACGGGGCCCTGTTCGCGAACATCCTGCCGCGTTACCCGGAGATCAAGTCCGCGCTCGGGTTGGACAACCTCGGCTACGGCTTCGCGATCGCCGCCTTCCCTGCCGGCGCCATCGCTGCCGGGCTCTTCGCGGCGGTGCTGATCCGGCGCTTCGGGTCGGCGCGCATCGCCGTCATCGGCACCGTGCTCACGAGCCTCGGGTTGCTGTCGGCGGCTCTCGCGCCGTCCGGGGTGCTGTTCGCCGTCGCGCTCTTCCTCGGTGGAGCATCCGACGCCATCACCGACGTCGCGCAGAACGCCCATGGCCTGCGGGTGCAGCGGCGCTACGGGCGCTCGATCATCAACGGCTTCCACGCGATCTGGTCGATCGGTGCGGTCCTGGGTGGCGCGATGGCCGCAGTCGCGATCGCGTTGCAGCTGCCGCTCGGTGTGCACCTGGGCATCTCCACGGCCGTCTTCGCCACGGTCGCTCTCGTCGCCCTGCGGTTCTGCCTCCCTGGCCGTGACGACGAGGTCGCCGATGAGGCGGCAGTGGAGCCCGTCGACCTCGCTGGTGCGGTGCGCCGCGGCGTGACCCCGCGTACCGTGATCGCGATCATCGCGCTGACCCTCATCGCGATGGCGGGTGCCGTCGCCGAGGATGCGGGGAACTCGTGGGCGACGCTGTACCTCGCCGATTCGCTCGGGGCCGCCGCGGCGATCGCGCCGCTCGGCTTCATCGCCCTGGTCGGCGCGCAGTTCGTCGGCCGGATCATCGGCGATCCGCTCACGGATCGCTTCGGGCAGCGGTGGGTCGCCAGGGTCGGCGGTCTCATCGCCGCGGCCGGCATGACGCTTGCGCTCGCGTTCCCCACCGTGCCCGGTACGATCCTGGGTTTCGCTGCCGTCGGATTCGGCATCGCCACTCTGATCCCCGCGGCCATGCATGCCGCGGACGAGCTGCCGGGGCTGCGGCCCGGCGTGGGGCTCACGGTCGTCTCGTGGCTGCTGCGCCTCGGTTTCCTGCTGTCCCCGCCGTTCGTGGGATACATCGCCGAGAACGAGAGCCTGCGCGCCGGGCTCCTCGTCGCCCCGGTCGCCGCTCTCGTCGCCGTGTTGCTGGCGGGGTTCCTGGAGAAGCGCCGACCGCGCAGCTGATCTCCGTCTCTGAGATGCGGGTGTCGTTTGGATGTCGGGAGGGCGGGTGCAGGGTGTTCTCGCAGCGATTGGTCCTGCATCCGGGAACACTCCCGCCGCCTGGTGCGGCTGGGGATCTTGCGTGCAACCCGGGGGTTGCGCAAGAGGATCGCATGTGCAACTCTAGAGTTGCAGCTGGCCGATCGGCCGGCGGAGCATGCAGGTGACCACGAAAGGACCCATCATGGTGAACATGACCCACAACGAGGCATCCGTCGTCGATGAGGAGACCTTCTCCGTTCGGCGGAGCATCCAGATCGCAGCCCCCGTCGACAAGGTGTGGCGAGCGGTGGCCGAGCCCGAGCACATCTCCCGCTGGTTCGGGCGCACGGTGCTGGATGGTGCGGGCGTCGGAGCCACCGGCACGATGACCTTCCCCGACTACGACGTGATCCCGTTGCGCGTCGAGGAGTACGACGAACCGCGACGCATCACCTACCGCTGGAACAACGACGATGCGCTCGGGAAGCTGCCGGAGAGCATCGACGAGTCGACCTCGACCGTGTTCACCTTCACCCTCGAAGAGGCCGACGGCGGCACCAGGCTCACGGTCGTGGAGAGCGGATTCGAGCGCACGTCGGATCCGCTCTCGAACCTCGAGTCCCACCGCACCGGCTGGGACCTGGAGCTCGACAAGATGGTCGCACTGGTGGAAGGCGAAGCGTGACCACGGAGACTCTGCTGCCCATGTTCGCGGCGCTCGCGGACGAGACGCGCTGGAGCATCCTGACGGCTCTCGGCGAGGGGGATGCGTCGGCATCCGCCCTCGCCGGGCGCCTTCCGGTGTCTCGGCAGGCGATCGCGAAGCACCTCGCCGTCCTGCAGGAGGTGGGTCTCGTCGAGCCGGTACCGGTGGGGCGCGAGGTGCGTTTCCGTGTGGTCGGCGCCGAGCTCTCCGCCACGGCCGCGAGGCTCGATGTGATCGGGCGCGAGTGGGACCGCCGCCTCGCCGCGATCAAGCAGATCGCAGAGGGGCTGTAGGGCGTCACTCCGCGGCTTCGGAGCCTTCCTGGTCGCGGATCACGTCGCGAAGCTCCTGGTCGAGGTCGGACGCCTCCTCGATCGCGGCCGTCATCCCGGCGAGGAACCGGGTGACCACGGCACGTTCCTGATCGGAGAGCTCGTCGACGAGGGTCAGCATGCGGCGATGCATCGCGCCGAGGGTGGCGCGCACCTCTTCGTCGCTGCTCACCGTCGGGACCACGACGCCCGCGCGGCGATCGGTGGGGTGCGCCTCTCGGCGGACGTGGCCGCCCTTCTCCAGACGGTCAATGAGCGTGGTCGTCGATGCGGTCGAGATGTTGAGCATCCTGGCGATGTCGATAGGTCGGACGATCCGCCCGGCGCGCTGTTCCCTGAGCAGGAATCGCAGCGCCATGAGGTCGGTCTCGTTCATGCCCATCGAGGAGCGCGTGCGTGCGCGCATGGCGGTCTCGGCTGCGCGGTAGCGTCGCAGCATGTTGAGCACGTCGACGGTGCTGGCGCTCTCTCCGTCCGGGTACCAGTAGCCCGAACGTGCGTACTCCTGGGAGTCGTTCATCAGGCGACCACCTCTCCGCCGTCTGCGCCGAGCGCCGTCTCGCGTTCGAGCATCTCGACAGCCCCTGTCGCGACCTCGGCGGGGACGACGAGCAGGAACCCGCCCGTGATCGCATCGTTCTCCGCGGTGATGATGCGCGCGATCCGCTCGCGACCGGCTGTGGGGAACTGCTGGTGCAGCTGGTCGAGCAGGTCGGCGTAGCGGACGTATCTCTCATCCTTGAGGTCTATTGGATCGACCATGACGTCCCTTCTCGTCGTGATTCCATCCTCTCATCGTCGGAAGCGCCTGATGATCGCACATTTTGCTAGACAGTCCAGTAATCAGCTCGTCGAGGTAACATGGGGCGGCGGAGATGGGGAGTGGTGACATGGGGCAGAGGCTGGAGATCGCGACACCGGAACTCGCGCGGGAGGTGGATGCGCTTCGCCGTGCCGACGCGCGGCTCGGGCGCCGGCTCGCTGCGGGGCGCCAGCCGAACGAGACCGATCGTGCCGCCATGCGTCTGATCGCGGAAGCGCCCGCCGATCGTCCGGTGACCC
Organism: Microbacterium sp. SY138; assembly: GCF_039729145.1. Taxonomy (NCBI): domain Bacteria; kingdom Bacillati; phylum Actinomycetota; class Actinomycetes; order Micrococcales; family Microbacteriaceae; genus Microbacterium; species Microbacterium sp. SY138. Next base: position 346,271 of record NZ_CP155793.1, read on the forward strand.
CGCGGGATCTGGCCGGGCATCTGGGCGTGAGCACCGCCGCGGTCACGTCGGTGCTCCGTCGACTCGCGGAAAGGGGCCAGGTGGTCGTCTCCACCCATCCCCAGGACGCGCGTTCGAAGATCGTGCGCCCGTCGTTGCGTGACCTGCATTCTCCCGCCGACGAGATCTCGCGGCGGGTCGAGGGGATCGAGAGCGAGTTCACACCCGACCAGCTCGCGGTGATCTCACGGTTCCTGCGACGTCTCACCGAGGAGATCTCGGACCTGACCTGAGCCGACTTCCAATTAGCTAGCTAAACTAGTAATCTATTTTCCGAGAGATAAATCGGAGGAGGAGTCATGGGTCAGCTCAGCTATGCCGGAGAGTCGCAGACGTTCGAGGTCGATGACGAGGTGCTCTCTCACCTCCGTCTCGTGGCGGTCACCAAGCTTCGCCGCGGCGAGTCGTTCCCGCTCACGCTGCGTGTGTCGGACTCGCGCACCGAGACGCTGTGGATGCACGCCTCGATCCCGGTCCGCTTCACGATCGACGCCGACGTGGAGTTGCAGCGGCCGGTGCTGGTCAAGATGATGGCGGCGGCGAGCGGCGCCGGGGGCCTCGACCTCACCGACATCGACTTCACGCCGCTGAGCTCCTCCGCGAGGGTGATGCACGCCGTCGCCTGACGACAAGCTCGCCTCCCTCGCCGATGCACTCCTGGGCAAAGCAGTGCAGCTCGCGGGCGGGGAGGTGCGCGGCCACGCAACCGGGGGGTTCGCGTCGCCGCTTCTGACGCTCGGCCATCGAGAATCGGGTCCCGATGGCCGAGCGTCGATTCTGTCAGAGAGCGGTGTATCCGCCGTCGACGAGGTGGTAGCTGCCGGTGATGAAGCTCGCCGCATCGCTGGCGAGGAAGGCGATGAGGTTCGCGACCTCGTCGGCCTGGCCCAGGCGTCCGATCGGGTGCTTGCTCACGAGGAAGTCCTTCGCCTCGTCGCCCATGTTCGCGAGCAGCGGGGTGTCGATGAAACCGGGGCCCACGGAGTTCACGCGCACGCCCTTGGCGGAGTACTCGAGCGCCGCCGACTTGGTCATGCCGACCACGCCGTGCTTGGCGGTGACGTAGGCGGGGGAGCCGGCGAAGCCGACGCTGCCGAGGATCGAGGCGATGTTCACGACCGAGCCGCCGCCGTTCGCGAGGATCGAGGGGATCTGTGCCTTCATATTGCGGAAGACCGCGTTGAGGTTGATCGCGATGACCTTGTCCCACGCCTCGTCCTCGTACTCGGCCGTCGGAGCGCTGGCGCCGCCGATGCCCGCGTTGTTGACGCCGATGCGCAAGGGAGCGAGCGAGTTGGCGAGTTCGATGGAAGAAGCGATCCAGGCCGCATCCGTCGCATCGCCGACTGAAGCCTCTGCCGTGCCGCCGGCAGCGCGGATCTCTTCGACGACCGCGTTCGCGTGCTCCGCGTTCAGGTCGTTCACGACGACGGATGCGCCGTTCTTCGCCAGCAGGAGAGCGGTCGAGCGTCCGATTCCGCTGCCTGCTCCCGTCACGATCGCCGAGCGGTTCGAGACGTCGTACTGAGCCACGAGTGACTCCACTTCCGGGCGGGCGCGGTGCCGGGAGATCTTCTCGGACGGTCCGTCCTTCACTCCAGCCTACGCCTGAAAATGTGGGGTGGATTCACGTGAATGGATGTCGGCGACGCGATGCCGTCGGCACCAGTGGACTCTGTCGGAGCAGGCGAGCCCGACGAGCCCGGCCCGGGGCGGTCGTTGGTCGCGCCCGTCGCGACGGAGCGTCCTCGACGGATCGACGAGGACGCTCCGCGGCATGTGGTGGACGGTCTTCGTCGCCGTTCAGAGCACGCGCACGAGGCGGAATCCGAACATGTTGGTCGCGGTCTCCGACGAATAGTAGGCGCTGCGATAGTCCAGTCGCAGATTCTGGGGCTGATAGTTCCACGCGCCCCCACGCACGACGGGGAACGGTACTCCGCCGTCATGCGGGCTCCCGTCGTTCGCTGCGGCGGAGAGATCCTGTACCCAGTCGTCCGCGACGAATTCACGCGCGTTCCCGGTCACGTCGTACAGCCCATACCCGTTGGGCGCGAAGCTTGCCACCGGCGCGGTGTACGGGTAGCCGTCGTCGACGCCGGTGCTGTCCCAGCCGAATCCGTTGGTCTCCTTCGACGAGAGGTCGAAGCTGTTCGCGTACTCGTTCACGCGAGAGAGGTCGTCACCCCAGTAGAACGTCGTGGTCGCACCGCCACGCGCCGCCCACTCCCATTCATCTTCGCTGGGGAGTCGATAGGTTTCCCCCGTCTTCGCACTGAGCCATGACGCGTACGCGTTCGCATCTTCGCGCGTGATCGCGACGACGGGAGAATCGGTCGTCTGGGGGAATCCAGGATTCAGGTAGTCCAGCGCAGCGTTGAACTGCATGGCGGAAGGATCCTGCGGGTTCCACCATCGAGCTCCACCGCGAGGACGATACTTCGTCTCTTTGACGAACGCACTGAACTGACCGACCGTCACCTCGGTCGTGCCGAAGGCGAGTGCCTCACTGATCGTGACGTCGCGCTGGGGCGTCTCGAAATCACGACGGTTCTCCGGGACGTTCCAGATCTGCTGTTCCTCCGCTGTCGCCCCCGCAACGTAGTCGCCCTTCGGCACCACGACCATCTCCGGGAGGCCGGGAAGATCACGGAACACCGTGCCCGGTTGCGTCTGAGCGCTGACATCGGCACGCGATCCTTCCACTCGCGCCGGGCGGGTCTTGTCGCGCTTCTTCAGAGAGTCGTCCATCGATGCCACGCGGTACTGCCATTCCGCCACCGAACCCTGAAGGAACATCACGGAATCGAGCACGCCCGGTTGGTATCCGGGCTGCGTGGCGAGATCGAGCAGATAGGTGGATTCCACCTGAAGCCGCTCCAACGCCGTCTTGAAGCTCTCGTACTGCGGGATCCTCGAGCGATCTTCGTCCAGAGCGAGGATCGCTTCGTTCACCGCGGGAACGACGGCGCCATAGGTGGTCTTCGCGTCGGATCGCCACACCAGCGACTCCTCGAGATCGTCGAGTGCGCGATGGGCGGCATCTGCTCCACCGCGACCCATCGGGGATTGGGCGAAGACCGGCGTGGTGGAGGTGGCGACGAGAGCCAGCGTCAGAGCGACCGCGGCGGAAACCCGCACCGCCGTCGTGGAACCCTGCGTCGGCCCGGAATTAATGTTACGTAACATGTTAAGTGTTCCATTCTGTTGATCCGGGAGTATACCCACCCCGTCTATGGCGCGAGAGTGCGATCTCGACACTTTCCCTCTTGACACACCCGCTCCGCGGGCATAACGTACAACCAAATGGTTGCACAAAGAGAACTGAGCGAAGCGGAGGTCGACCGTGTCTTCCACGCACTGGCGACGTCGACCCGGCGCGACATCCTGCGCCGGACGATCGAGCGTGAGCAGTCGGTCTCGACCCTCGCCTCCGAATACGAGATGTCGTTCGCCGCGGTGCAGAAGCACGTCGCCGTGCTCGAGGCCGCGAACCTCATCGTCAAGCGCGCCGAGGGACGCGAGCGGCTCGTCCGCGCGAACCCCGAGATGATCGCCCGCGCCAGGGCGCTCCTCGCCCGATACGAAGAGCTGTGGCGGTCGCGCATCGCCCGACTCGACGACCTGCTGGCCGAGACGCCTCGGCCCAGCTCATCCGACACCAGTGACACCACGAAGAACGAACAAGGAGACTGAACATGCCTGTCACCGACGTCACCACCGATGCCGAGAACCTGACCATGACCGTGGTCGCCGACTTCGCGGCCCCCATCGACCGCGTCTGGAGCGCGTACTCCGACCCGCGTCAGCTCGAGCGCTTCTGGGGTCCTCCCGGATGGCCGGCCACCTTCACCGCCTGGGACCACACCGTCGGCGGGCGTGCCGTCTACTCGATGAACGGTCCGCGCGGCGAGAAGTCGTCGGGTGCGTGGGAATTCGTATCGATCGACGCGCCGCACGGCTTCGAGGTCATCGACTCGTTCGTCGACGAGGAGGGAAAGCCGCTCGACGGATTCCCCGCACAGCGGATGTCGTTCTCGTTCGAGCCCACCGCCGAGGGCACCCGTATGGTGACCACGAGCCACTTCGACTCCGTCGACGCGCTCGAGCAGGTCGTCGAGATGGGCCAGGTCGAAGGCATCAAGATGGCGATGGCGCAGCTCGACACCGTGCTGCAGGATCTCCGCGAGTACGCGCAGGGCAAGGGCACACGGGTGGAGCTGCTCGACGACACCCACGTGCGCATCACCCGCCTGGTCGAGGGGCCGCGGGAGCTGGTCTGGCGCGCGCACTTCGAGCCCGAGCTCATCCGCAAGTGGATGCTCGGACCCGACGGCTGGGAGATGACGGAGTGCGTGGCCGCCACCGAGGTGGGCCAGTCGTACCGGAACTCCTGGGCGCCGGTCGGCGACACCGAGGGGCAGCCGTTCGGGTTCGAAGGTGAGGCGCTGCTGATCGACGCCCCGCGCCGGGCGGTCAGCACCGAGCGGATGCAGGGCATGCCCACCGAGACGCTCAACGATCTGAACCTGTATGAGGAGGACGGCGCGACTCTCGTCACGCTGCTCATCGAGTATCCCGACAAGGAGACGCGCGACATGATCCTCGCCACCGGCATGGCCGACGGCATGGAGTCGTCGTTCGCCCGCCTGGAGCGGGAGCTGCTCTCCGTCTGACGCTGCATCTGCGCGCAAGCAGTCGCCGTTTCAGGCGTTCACGCCGGGTCAGGCCGATCTCCCCCCGAGACGGCCTGACCCGGCGTTTCGGTCTGACCCGGCGAGGCCGAGCATCGAGGCGCCACACCTCCACGCAGGTGTTCGGGATAAGGTGGCGACACGATGAGGATCACGCGCCGCACTCTGCTCCTCGGCGCCGGAGCCGGTGTCGCTTCGGTGCTTCTCGCCTCCTGCACTCCGGAACCGGCACCCACGCCGACGCCCACTCGCACGCGCGAGCCCGAGCCTCCGCCCGGTGTCCCGGCGGCAGCCGGCAGCATCCGCAGCACCTGGACCACCGATCCGTTCGCGCTCGGCGCCGCCAGCTTCACGCCAGTGGGCGTGCTGGCCGGCACGCGTCTCGCGCTGGGGAAGCCCGTCGACGGGCGCCTGTTCTTCGCGGGGGAGGCGACGGATGAGGATGCTCCCGGAACGGTGCGCGGCGCGATCGGCTCCGGTGCGCGCGCGGCCGAGGAACTCCTGATCCCGGCGACCTCGGGAGAGCGTGTCGCCGTCGTCGGCGCAGGGCTCGCCGGAGCCACCGCTGCCGCTCTGCTCGCCGAGGGAGGGCTGGAGGTGACGGTCTTCGAGGCCAGGGATCGCGTCGGTGGGCGGGTCTACTCCCGCGTCGACGAATCGTGGCCCGTGCCGGTGCAGCTCGGCGCCTGGCTCTTCGGCGCAGACGACGCCGACGTGCTCGACCGGATGAGCGAGGGAGAGGTCGGCGTCGTCGAACTGGCCGGCGAGATCTGGCGCGGACCCGACGGAGCTGTCGACTCGGTCGACCCTCAGCCCTTCGACGCGGCGATCACGACGGCACAGGCCGCGCCCGAAGACTCCTCGGTGGCTGATGCTCTGACCGCCGCCGGAATCGATACCGCCGACCCCGCGACGACTGCGCTGCTCGCGATCCTCGCCGCCCGCACCGGTGCCGGAGCCGACGAACTGTCCAGCTGGTTCGCGCCGCCACTGCCGACAGGAGACCCGAAGGCGGCGACCGGCGACGTCACGCCATTCATCGAGCAGGCCCTGGACGGCGTCAAGGTGGGGCTCAACTCCCCGGTCGCTCGCCTCGCGTACGACGACTCCGGAGTGAGCGTGCGCCTCGGTACCGGAGAGGCGCTGTCGTTCGACCGTGTGCTCGTGACCGTGCCGCTGGGTGTGCTCCAGGACCGCAGCATCGAGTTCGACCCACCCCTGCCGTTCTCCAACCGCGGTGCGGTGTCGGCGCTCGGCATGGGCGCGATCGAGACCGTGTGGCTGCGGTGGGACGAGCCGTTCTGGGAGAACGAAGAGGCGATCTGGCACGCGGTCGGCGCCGATGTGGTGATCCCGACCTGGATCAACCTGCGACCCGCGACCGGCGAGAACGTGCTCGTGGGCATCGTGGGAGGTGCCGCGGCCGCCGAGTTCGCGAAGCTCGACGAGGACGAGGCCATCGAAGCGGCTCTCGCCTCGCTGGCCCTCTACGTCTGACCGATACGTTCACCGATCGGCGCCTGCTCGGGTGTCGGGGTCTCGGAGCGCGCGTCGACCTCCACGCGCAGTCGTCTCGGCAGCGGCATGCGGCTGACGAGCACGAGGACCGTGGCGACCGCGGCGAAGGTGCCGAGAGCGATCGCCGACGAGAGGATGAACTCCATCGGGCCGCTCACCTGCCGCGGGTCGAGGAAGTAGTACGGGTACCAGCCGATGAGCGGCCCGCGGATCATGGTGGCGACACCCCAGATCACCGGGTAGGCGAGCGTCACCGGGATGACTCGCCAGGAGACGGAGCGGTGGCCGGGTGCCAGTGCCCACGCCGCCACCGTCACGGCGGGGAGCCAGAAGTGCAGCACCTGATCCGACCAGGGCACATCGATGCGGATGCCGCGGATGCCGGCCTGCCAGACCAGGATGGCGAACACGAGTCCGGCGGTGATCGTCCAGGTCAGCACGAGCGCCAGGGCGACCGTGAGCCAGCGCGGATCGCGAGCCGTGCGCAGGGCGATGACCCCCGCGATGCTCAGCAGCACCACGAACGCGATGTTCGACTGGTTGGTCAGATACGCGAAGAAGTTCTGGCTCGCGATGGTGTTCGACGCCAGTCCCCAGGCGAGTCGATGGATGAGTGCGACCAGGCAGACGGCGGCAGCGCCGAGGCGGAGCAGGCCGAAGACGGTGCGGGCCTTCACCGCTGCGTCACCACCCATTCCGTCATCAGCCGAGTCTACGGACCGCAGCTCGGAGGACCCGTCATGCGCGGAGGGTCAGCGTTCTGGTGGTGGAGAGGGCGTGGCGTGAGTCAGCGTCGGGGTTCGCGGGTCGACCACAGGGCCAGCGCGACGAGCACGGGCTGGAAGAACAGCCGGACGAAGCGCTTCATGTCCGTGTCGAGCCCGAATCCGTCACGGTGGTGCATCCACTGCGCCACGTTGCCGGGGAACACAGCCACGAAGAACAGGGCGGCGAACGTGCCGACCGCACGTCGGCGGCGCCGTGCCAGCAGCAGCGCGGAGCCGAGCGCGATCTCGGCCACGCCCGAGGCGAGCACCGTGGTGTCGGGGTCCAGCGGCAGCGACTCCGGCACCTGGGCCTGGAACTCCTCGCGGGCGATCGTGAGGTGCGAGACCCCCGCGAAGACGAGGGAGGCGCCGAGGAAGAGGCGACCGATGGTGCGGGCGGGAGTCGACATGGTGCGAGTGTACGCCTCGGTCGCTGGGCTCAGATCAGGCGGCGGAGCGCCTCTTCGAGCGAGACGCCCTGAGCTTCGGCGCGGTCGCGCAGCCGCGCGTGCTCGTCGGACGAGAGCGGGATGCGCAGTTCGATCGGGTCGTCGTCGGGCGCATCCAGGCCGTCGAGGAGATCGGATGCCTCGGCCCACAACGGCTCGGCGACGGCGGACGCAGCGGTCGGGGAGGCGGCGGAGGCCATCGTCGGCGAGGCCGCCCGAGCGGGGGCCGACGAGGGGGCGGAGGCGGCGACCGGCGCCGACGCGGCGACCGCGGCTCCGGCATCCGTGCCGCGGGTGAAGCCCGGTCCTCGACGTGGTTCCTGCTTCGCCTGGTATGCCTTGGCCGCGGCGTTCGCACGTTCGTCGGCGGCCTCGTTCAGCGGGTGCCCCGCGTGCCCCTTGACCCAGGAGAACTCGACGTCACGGCCGCGGATGGCCTCGTCGATGCCCTCGAGCAGGTCGCGGTTGAGCACGGGGCCGCCGTCGGACTTGCGCCAGCCCTTGCGCTTCCAGCCCGGCATCCACTTCGTCACGGAGTCGATCACGTAGCGGCTGTCGCACTCGATCAGCAGTTTCTCGTCGGTGCCCGCCGTCGCGAGCAGCAGTTCGAGCACCGCTCGCAGTTCCCCCTGATTGTTGGTGCCGTGCGGCGATCCGCCGGCCGCCCAGTTGTCGTCGTCGATGTACCAGGCCCAGCCGTTGGGGCCGGGGTTGCCCAGGGCGGAGCCGTCTGCGGCGGCGGTGATCGTCATCCCTCAACCGTAACGGTGAGAGCGACGTCGCCCTGTCGCGTGAAGGGCGAGCAGCCGGTCAGTCGTCTTCGGGGTCGTCGTCCAGCGGCTCGTCGTCCAGCGGCTCGGCGTCGCCGGTCGAGGCGGCCTCGGGGACCGGGGGCGCGACCGGGAACAGGACCGAGCTCAGGTCGCCGCTGGTCTCCGCGCCGAGCCCGATCGACAGTGGATCGACGACGGGCGCGGTGTCGAGGACCTCGGACTCGGAGCGTTCGAGCGGCTCCGAGGGCAGCACCCACTGGTTCTCTTGTTCTTCAGGCTTCTGCTGGAACAGTCCCATGAGTTCCATTGTGACCCCGAGCCGCCGTGAGGAGGCCGGATTCACACGGGATTGATCGGATGCGGCTCCGGTGGTCGTCGCCGACGTCGTGGCTGTCAGGCCGGGGCCGCGCGCCGGAAGGTGAAGTATCCCGAGACGGCGCCGTGATTCACGACGCCCGTTCCGGTGCTCATCACCCGATCGGATGTGGTGGCGCCCGATCCGACGAAGGCGTATCCCGTGTGCTCGAGGCGCCAACCGACCCTCTCGACCTCGCTGAGGAAATAGCCGACGCTCTCGTTCTGGAGGTAGTCGTTCGCCGCCGAACCCCAGGACGACGGGGCACCGGTGAGGCGGCTGACCTCGACGTGCAGGTGCAGGACAGGGTCGCCGCGGGTGTGTGCTTCGCGTGCCGCACCGAGCAGTCGTTCAGCTTCTTCCATCGTCAGCATGAGCCCCCTCTTCGTGTCGCCGTCGGTAGACGGCTCACCTGAGAGCGTACGTGGACTGACGTCGTCAGGCCGAGGCCGCGCGCACGGCCTCGACGAGTGCCCGCCAAGGGCCTTCGAGCGCGGAGTCGGGCAGTTCGCGCTCGCGCCGCTCGGACGGTGTGCGCGCCTGGATGCTCCACATGAACCGATCGGCGCCGGGTCCGCCGTCCCGCTCCTGATCCCACGGGCAACGGTCGATCAGATCGATCCACTCCGCCGCGTCGTCAGTGTCGGCTTCCACATGCCACTGACGGCGGATGCCGGCGATGCCGCCGGTGCGCACCACCGCGATCACGACCTGCGCGTCAGTCGGTGGAGGGGACTCGCTCATCTCCATAGACTCCCACGGTCGTCCACGCCCGTCGAGCTGCTGCGGCTGTGGCGGCATCGATGGCCGTGGCCGCGGCGACTGTCGCGTCGGCGAACTGCGTGAAGGTCGCGGTGCTCGACAGGCCGCCGGTGAGAGCGCGGTACCAGACTGTTCCCGCCCGCTCCCAGGCTTTGCCGCCGAGGTCGATCGCGAAGAGGGCGAATGCACGGTTGGGGATGCCCGAGTTGATGTGCACCCCGCCGTTGTCTTCGGTGGTGCGGACGAAGCCGCTCATGTGGTCGGGCTGCGGATCCCGGCCGAGCTCATCGTCGTCGTACGCGGTGCCGGGTGCGATCATCGAGCGCAGCGCCGCGCCCTCGACGGCGTCGGTGAAGATCTCGGCACCGATGAGCCACGTCGCCTGGTCGGCCGTCTGGCTCAGGGCGTACTGCTCGGTCAGGGCGCCGAACACGTCGGCGATCGACTCGTTCAGGGCACCCGGCTGCCCCTGGTATTCGAGGTTGGCGGTGTGCTGCACGACGCCGTGTGCGAGTTCGTGGCCGATGACCGTGAGCGAGCCGGTGAAGTGCTGGAACACCTCGCCGTCGCCGTCGCCGAACACCATGCGCTCGCCGTCCCAGAACGCGTTGTCGTAGTCGACGCCGTAGTGCACGGTCGCATCCAGCGGGGCGCCCGCGTCGTCGAGAGAGTTGCGCTCGAACGCGGCCAGCAGCATCTCGAACGTGGCGCCGAGGCCGTCGAAGGCCTCATTCACCGCGGTGTCATCGACCGGGGCATCGTCTTCGCCTCGCACGACCGCGCCGGGCAGCTGCTGCGTGTTGCCGGCGTCGCTGATCGTGCGGTTGGGGGCATCGGACAGCTGCGCCACGAGGTCGCCGTTCTCGTCGATCGACAGGTCGATGCGCGCGCGGAAGGGCGGTCGACCGGCGGTCAGCGTCTGTCTCGCAGCTGCGGCGGCCTTGGGGAATCGGCCTGATTCGGCCAGACGCGCGAGCAGGTAAGAGGGGACCACTCCATGACGTTCTCCGGATGCTGTGCTGCTCATGGTGCGACCCTACGCCGGGACGCCGACGTTCGTGTGGTGCGGGCGGGTTGCGGCGAGAACCGCGTCGGGTGGACCCGGCGTGGGGCGGAGTTCTCTGTGTCGGGAGGAGCCGTGCCGCGTGGCTGTCCGCCCGACGCGGAGTTCTCCGCCGCACACGGTGCCGCCTCCCGGCGCGCGCCCTCAGTCGTTCTCGATGCTCAGCACGGTCGTGCGCAGGCCGTCGGACTCGTACTGCACCGGCATGCCCGGGTGGTCGATCGAGAACCAGAAGATGCCGTCGTCGGTGTCGTACCGGCGGCAGGTGAGCGCACCGAGCGGGGTCGTCAGGCTCACGGTCGACACGCTCGTCGTGCCGGCGTCGAAGGCGGCATGGCCCTGCAGTTCCGCCCAGGTCACCCGATTCGAGACGACGGCCTTGGGGTCCTCCGCTGCCCAGCGGTCGAGCGTCGCTCCCTCGTCATCGGTGTCGTGGAAGCGGTTGACGTGCTCGCCCATCGGTCCGTCGGGGCCTTCGAGCAGCAGGTGGATCACCATCCCCGTGCCGGTGGCGTCGCGGATCTCGGCGGCGGTGAACGGCGTCGGGAGGAGTCCGGGGCCGAGCAGGTGCGGATCGGGATCGGTCATGAAGACAGTCTGCGCCATGGTCCGGGCCGCACGTCACGGGATGGTCTCGATGGGCAGGTCCGTCGCCCCATTCCTTGACAGGATTGCGTTCTGTATACAGAATACCAATACGCCCGAAGGGGCGATCCCGACCTGATCTTCCAATGATGAAAGAGGTAGCGAGATGGCACGTGCGAACGTGACGCGGTATCTGGCACTGGGTGCCGCCGGCGCTCTGGCACTCGGACTCGCCGCGTGCAGCGGTGGGGGTGGAGGAGGCGGTGGAGGCGTCGACGCCGACGGCAACGCCACCGTCGTCTGGTCGACCTGGGGCACGGCCGACGAGCTCACCCGCTACGAGGAGTTCAACAAGGACTTCATGGAGCGCCACCCCGACATCACCGTCAAGCTGCAGCCCGTCGCCGACTACGGCGACTACCACTCCAAGCTGCTCGCTCAGCTCACCAGCAACACCGCGCCCGACGTGTTCTACGTGGGCGACGACAAGATCGGCCAGTTCGTCGACTCGAACCGGCTCATGCCGCTGAGCGACCTGATGGACTCGAAGGACAGCAAGACGAAGAAGGATGACTTCTTCCCCGGGCTCTTCGGCGCTGCCGAGAACGACGGCGAGGTGTACGCCGCCCCGAACGACTCGAACCCCGACGTGTTCTGGTACGACAAGCAGGCGCTGGCGGCCGCAGGGATCACGGAGGACCCGGCGACCCTCGCCGAGAACGGCGAGTGGACCACCGACAAGTTCCTGGAGATGAACGAGAAGCTCCACGACGCGGGCCTCACCGGCACCATGTACTGGAACTACTGGGCGACGCACTGGAGCTGGCTCTCGTCGCAGGGCCTCGATGCTCCCTATGACGATTCCGGTGCCTTCGTCGCGAACAACGACGCCGCCACCGTCGAGTCGGTGCAGCAGCTCGGCGACCTGTTCGAGGACGGCACCTTCGTCGTCGCCGACACCCTTCCTGACGGTGCCGGCGCCGACAGCGTGTTCGTCACGCACAAGGCCGGCTTCTTCGTGCAGGGCCGCTACACGATCGGCACGGTGGATGCGACGGGCGAGCAGGACAGCTACGACATCGTGCAGTGGCCGACCCCTGACGGCGAAGCTGCTCCCACCGGCGTGGCGACCAGCTTCCTCGCGATCAACGGCAAGACCAAGGTGAAGGACGCGGCGTTCACGTTCTGGACCGAGTTCCTCTCCGCCGAGGGGCAGACCTTCCGTCTGCAGGGCGGCGGCAACGCGGTCCCCTCGATCAAGGGCGCTGACGAGGTCGTGCTCGAGGACGACTATCCCGCACACGCCCAGACCTTCCTCGACATGCGCGACATCGGGTTCGAGGACTACCCCGCCGAGGCGCGCGTGCCCGGTCTGCCGACCGCCATCGCCGACGAGTTCCTGAAGCTGTACCAGGGCAAGGCCGACGCGCAGGAGACGCTCGACACCATCGCCGACGTGGTCAAGGAACGGTCGGAGAAGTAGGAGTGAGCACTCTCACCGAGAACGGGCGGATGCCGCAGGTCACCCCTGCGGCATCCGCCCCGCCCCTGCGCAAGGAGGCGCTCTGGCGTCGCCGCGACCGGCTGTGGGGGTACGTCTTCGTCGGCCCCCAGATGATCGGCATGGGGCTGTTCGTCGTGCTGCCGTTCGCCGCCAGCCTGGTGCTCGCTTTCGCGGACTGGGACGGGCTGACCGATCTCACCTGGGTGGGTTTCGCCAACTTCGCCGATCAGCTGACCGACCCGCTCCTCGGTCGGGCGATCCTCAACACGCTCATCATCGCGATCGTCACGGTCCCCATCGGCCTCGGTCTCTCGGTGATCGTCGCTGTCGCACTCGAGAAGCTCAAGACGCGCACGCTCTACCTGATCCTGTTCTTCGCCCCGGTCGTGACCTCGACGGTCGCGGTGGCGATGATCTGGCAGCAGATGTTCCGCTCCGACGGGCTGCTGTCCACCACGATCGCGAAGGTCTTCGGGGTCACCCCGCCCGACTGGCTGCAGGACCCGAAGCTGGCCCTCCTCGCCGTCTGCATCGTCACCATCTGGTCGTCGATGGGCCTCAACGTCGTGATCTTCCTCGCCGGATTGCAGAACATCTCACCCTCGGTGATCGAGGCGGCGCGCATCGACGGTGCCGGCCCGTGGCGGCTGTTCACCAGCATCCGCCTGCCGCTGCTCTCCCCGATCGTCTTCTTCTCGTCGGTGGTCGCGTTCATCTCGTCGCTGCAGACGTTCGACACGGTCTATGTGCTGGTGCAGGACGCCGGCCCCGACAACGCGACCCGCACGATCGTCTACCACATCTTCGATCTGGGCTTCGGGCGGTTCGAGTTCGGTCCGTCCAGCGCCGCGAGCATCATCCTGCTCCTGCTCACGCTCGTCATCACCGCGGTGCAGTTCGGCGCGCAGAAGAAGTTCGTCCACTACGAGGATGACCCCGCATGAGCATTCAGACGCCCCCGCTGACCGGCCCTGCTCCGGCCACGGACTCCACCATCGCGATCACTGCGCCCGGCTACCGGTCCCGTGGCCGTGGCGGCCCCGCCGTCGACCGCGCACGCCGCCGGCTCGGTTCGACCCTGCTGCACGTGGTGCTCGTGGTGGCAGGGATCGGCATGGTGTTCCCGTTCATCTGGATGCTGCTGACCTCGTTCAAGACCCTGCCGCAGCTGCTGAAGAACCCGCTGCAGTTCCTCCCGGATCCCTGGACGTTCGACAACTACACCCAGGCCTGGAACGCGGTCCCGTTCGGCCAGGCGTACCTGAACAGCGCGTACATCGCGATCCTCGTGGTGGTCGGCACGCTGCTCACGGCGTCGATGGCGGGATATGCGTTCGCGCGCATCCGGTTCCGCGGCAGCAAGGTGCTCTTCATCGTCTTCCTCGCGACGCAGATGATCCCGAAGCAGGTGACGCTGATCCCCTTCTATCTGCTGATGTCGAACCTCGGCTGGGTGGATTCGCACCTCGCGCTGATCGTCCCGGGCATCATGGCGAACCCGTTCGCGGTGTTCCTGATGCGGCAGTTCGTGCTGGCTCTGCCGCGTGAGCTGGAAGAAGCGGCGATCGTCGACGGTGCCGGTCGCTGGCGCATCTTCTGGAGCGTCGTGCTCCCCAACCTGAAGCCCGGCCTCGCTGCCCTCAGCATCATCGTGGCGCTCGACGTGTGGAACGCCTTCCTGTTTCCGCTCGTGCTGTTGAACTCGCCCGACCTGTTCACGGTTCCCCTGCTGCTGAACGCCTTCGAGGGACAGCAGGGCTCGATCAACTACGGACTCGTGATGGCGGCCTCGGCGATCGCGACCGTGCCCATGCTGATCGTGTTCGTCATCGGTCAGCGGAAGATCCTCAACAGCATGGCCGCATCGGGGCTGGGAGGGCGATGATGACGGATGCCGCCGCCCTCGCCGGCCGTCACCTCGACCTGGCCTCGGCGCCGTTCACGTTGCCGCGTTCGCGCGTGCTCGTCTTCCGCGCGGAGGACGGGAACGGTGTGCGCGTGCACACCTCGGAGTATGAGCGGCGGCTCTCGGAGTGCCGGGTGCTGGATGCGCTGATCATGGTGGACGCCTCAGGCGAGGCGCGTGCGGTGACCGACGTGCATCCGGCGCGAGTGACGTTCGGCGCTGCTGCGGCGACGCTGACCTTCGCCGATCCGTCGACGCTGGGCCTCGGCGGAGAACCCGGGTCGCGGGTGCGGCTTCGGCGACCGGACGGGAGTGTCGAGGAGCATCCGCTCGGAGACGGTCTTCGCCTCCGCATCGATGCCGACCGCACTGTCACGGTCGAGCCCGGCGACCACGCGGCGGCGCTCGCCGCGACCGAGGCGATCTGGACCGACTGGTTCGCGAAGTGCCCGAGTGTGCGCGGCGACCTGCAGGAGATGACGGCGTTCTGCTGGTGGGTGCTCGGCGCGAACATCGTCGAGTTGCCGTCGCTGGGCGATGCCAGGGCGATCGTGCCGTCGAAGATCGGCTACGTCGGGCTGTGGCAGTGGGATGCGTACTTCATCGCCGTGGGACTGCGACACGGCGACCCGGAGCTCGCGCGCGAGCAGCTCGACATCGCGTTCCGGTTCCCACAGCCCGACGGCCAGCTGCCCGACGTGGTGCACGAGCTCGGAGTGCTCGCGACCAGCGACGACCTGCCCGAGAGCGACCGTGCGAACCTGCGCAGAGCCGGATCGCAGATCGCCGACCCGAGCGCCCCCGTGCCGCTCACCAAACCACCGCTCGCCGCCTGGGCGCTGCGCAAGGTGCTCGAGGCCGAGGATGCCCCCGACTACGCGCGCCGGCAGTTGACCCGCATCGTCCGCTCGCAGGACTGGTGGTTCGACGGCAGCGACCTCGACCACGACGGGATGCCGGAGTACGGGCACCCGTACTCCTCCGGGCTCGACGACAGCCCGATCTTCGACGGTCCGCTGCCGACAGCGGCTCCCGACCTGGGTGCGTACCTCGTGCGACAGGATCGGGAACTCGCCGCCCTGCTGGAGAAGTACGAGCCGGATGCCGACGTCTCGCGGTTGAGGGAACGGGCCGAGAGCACGCAGGAGCGGCTGCTGCGCATGTGGGATCCGGACCTCGGGCGATTCCTCGCGTATGGCGGCGGGGAGCCGCAGCTCAGCGACACGGTCGTCGGGTTGATGCCGCTGCTCACGGGCACGTTGCCGGCGCCGATCGCCGATGCGCTGCGCCAGGCCGTCGACGACCCCGAGCGCTTCGCCCTGCCCTGGGGGCTGCCGACGGTCGCAGCATCGGATCCCGACTTCTCGGACGAGCGGATGTGGCGCGGACCGGTGTGGGTCAACACGAGCATGCTGGTCGCCGAGGGGCTGGAGGCGTCGGGGTACCCCGAGCGGGCACGGGAGCTGCGCGAGCAGACCGTGGCCCTCGTGATCCACGGCGGCGGTCCGCACGAGTACTTCAACCCGCACACAGGTCGGAAGGCGCGTACGGCGACCACCGCGTTCGGCTGGTCGGCTGCGCTGTTCATCGACCTCACCGTGCAGCTCAGCTGACGGCATCCGTTCCGGTCGCGATTCCTGTCGGTTGCCGGGGCGGCAACCGACAGGAACGGCGACCGGAGCACTGCGGAACTCGATTGTATTCAATATTCATTTCAACGACGAAGGAGTCAGACATGAAGAAGAAGCTCACAGGGATCGCCGCGCTCGCGGCGGTCGGGATCGCGCTCGCCGGATGCGCCACCGGAGGAGTGCCGACCGGAGGGTCCGACGCGGTCGCGCTGGACCCCGACGCGAAGCTCGACGGAGAGATCACCGTGTGGTCGTGGGATGTCGGAGCCGTCGCCCTGGAGCGGCTCGCGGCCGACTTCGAGAAGGCCCACGAGGGCACGACCGTGAAGGTCGTCGACGTGGGCTACGACAACGCCTATGACAAGATGTCGGTCGGCTTCCAAGCGGGCACCGGCCTGCCCGACGTGGTCACGATCGAGACGGATGCCGCCCCCGGCTACATCACGCAGTTCCCGAAGGGGATGCTCGACCTGAACCCGATCCTGGGCGGTGATGAAGTCGACTTCGACCCGTTCAAGTGGTCCGCGGGTTCCGATGCCGACGGGTCCTTGCGCATCGCTCCGTGGGACTCCGGCACCGTGGCGCTGTACTACCGCACAGACATCGTCGAGCAGGCGGGCGTCGACATCGAGGCCGCGGCGACCTGGGACGATCTGATCGCGGCGGGCAAGGTCATCAAGGAGAAGACCGGCCACACGCTGCTCTCGACCGACCTCTCCGCCGGTGGCGGCTTTCAGGTGCTGCTGCAGCAGCTCGGGCAGGGGCTGTTCAACGAGGCGGGAGAGATCACGCTCGACTCGCCGGAAGCCGTGCGCGTGCTCACCATGCTGCAGGAGATGAACGAGGCCGGTCTCATCAAGAACGTCACCGGATGGGACGGCCGGGTCACCTCGGCGAAAGACGGCGACTCCGCCGTGACGGCAGACGCCGTCTGGTGGATCGGCACGCTCCAGGGCGACGCCCCCGAGCTGAGCGGAAAGTACGCCGTGCTCCCGCTCCCGGCGTTCGACGAGGGCGGTGCCCGCACGTCGAACAACGGCGGATCCGGCCTCGCGGTGCCGGCGCAGGCGAAGAACCCGCAGCTGGCCGCGGCGTTCGTCGACTTCGTGCTGGCGGATGCCGACAACCAGGTGTCGATGATGACAAACGAGGGACTCTTCCCGTCGTACCTGCCCGCACTGGAATCGGACTACTTCTCGAAGCCGGTCGAGTACTTCGGCGGTCAGCCGGTCTACGAGACCTTCGCAGAGCTCACGGCCCAGATCCCGCCGATCTTCTACACCTCGGACAGTGCAGAGGCCTCGGACATCGTCGCCAACGCCGTCGCCGCCGCCGTGCTGAACGGAGCCGACCCCGCCACCGTGCTCGCCGATGCGGCCGCGCAGCTCGCCACCTCCACCGGTCGAGAGGTCGCGAAGTAACCATGACCTCCGCGACCTCGCCCGGGTCCGGCCGCCGACGGCTGGACCCGGGCAGGGCCGGACGCTGGTTCGTGCTGCCGGCTGCCGCCCTGCTCCTGTTCTTCTTCGCCTATCCGCTGGGCGCCTCGCTCTGGCAGAGCCTGTTCCGCACCGAGGGCGGCGTGACGAGCTTCGTCGGACTCGGCCAGTACGAGCGGCTGTTCTCCGACCCGCTGATCGCGAAGAGCCTGTTCAACGCGGGACTGATCCTCATCGTCCAGGTGCCGCTGATGATGGTGCTCGCGGTCGGGCTCGCCTACCTGCTCAACCAGTCATGGCTGCGGTGGCGTTCGGGATTCCGCCTGCTCACGTTCCTGCCCGCGGTGACCACGCTGGTCGCCTACGCCGTCGTGTTCCGCGTGCTGCTCGCCACCGACGGCGGCGCCGTGAACCAGATGCTCGGTGTGATCGGCGTCGCCCCGATCGACTGGCTGAACAACGAGTGGTGGGCGCGTGTCTCCGTGATCGCCGCCGTCACCTGGCGATGGACCGGCTACAACATGGTCATCATCCTCGCCGGCCTGCAGTCGATCCCCCCGGAGCTCTACGAGGCGGCGAAGGTCGACGGCGCCGGACGCTGGCAGACGTTCTGGAGCGTGGTGCTTCCGCAGCTGCGGCCGGTGCTGATCTTCACGGGGATCACCTCGACGATCGGCGCACTGCAGCTGTTCGACGAGAACTTCATCCTCACGGGCGGCGGCCCCAACGACGCCACGCTCACCCCGGTGCTCTACCTGTACAAGGTCGGGTTCCGACAGTTCGACTTCGGCTACGCATCAGCCATCGCCTGGATTCTGGTTCTGATCACCGCGATCATCGCCGTCGTGCAGTTCCGGGTCATGAGGGAGAAGCCATGACAGATCTCGCCACCCGCACCCTGGTCACCTCCGGCCGCGACACCCGCAGCCTCGGAGCGGGGGAGCGCGGCGCCCGTTCGCGCATGCTGCGGCTGCCGCTCTACCTGCTGCTGGTCGTGGCCTCGCTGGTGTCGATCATCCCGTTCCTGTGGATGGTCATCGCCTCCACCCATCCGAGTTCGGAGCTGTTCGGCACGCCGCTCCCGGTGCTCCCCGGCGACGCGCTGTGGGAGAACCTCGCCCGCTTGGAGGAGAGCATCGGCTTCAGCCGCGTGATGCTCAACAGCCTGCTGATCGCGGTGATCTACACGGTCTTCAGCTCGATCGTCAGCATCATGTGCGGCTACGGGCTCGCCACCTATCGATTCCGTGGACGCGGTGTGCTGCTCGCGCTCGTGCTCGTGACGATGATGATCCCGATGCAGGTGCTGCTGGTCCCGCTGTTCCAGATCATGGCCGGCATGGGGTGGATCGACACGTATCAGGCCGTGATCCTGCCGTTCCTGGCGAACGCGTTCGGGATCTTCCTGATGCGCCAGGGGTTCCTCGACTTCCCGCCGAGCCTGATCGAGGCGGCCAGGATCGACGGCGCGAGCGAGCTGCGCACGTTCTATCGGATCGTGCTTCCGGTCGCGAAGCCGCAGATCGCGGCGCTCGTGATCTATACGTTCATCAGCCAGTGGAACGCGTTCATCTGGCCGCTGCTCATGCTCAACACCGAGGCGAACTACACGGTTCCGGTCGCGCTGAACACGATGATCGGCATGAGCCGCGTCGACTACTCCGGCCTGATGCTGGGGTCGCTGCTGGCGACACTGCCCCTGCTCCTGCTGTTCCTGATCTTCCAGAAGCAGTTCGTCGCAGGTCTCCTCGGCGGCGCGGTGAAGGGGTGAGGGGATGCGGGGGCGGTCTACGCCGTGAAGTACGAGCTCGTGGCGTTGTCGAGGATGCGCTGCATGCCGTGCATCCAGTTGAGCTTGAGGGCCTCGACGGCGCCGGGGATGTCGCCGACGGCGAGGTGGCGGGCGATCTCGGCGTGCTCGGCGGCGACGCGTTCCACCTTGACGTCTTCGGGCACGAGGAGCGACTCGTAGCGGTGGAACGAGCTGCGCACGTTGTCGATCACGGCCAGGAGACGGGCGTTCGGGCAGGCCGACAGCATCACGCTGTGCCACTCGTCGTCCTTGGTGATGACGAGCTGGTGCTCCACGAGCTCGTCGGCGAACGCGTCGGCCATCTCTTTGAGCTGCGCGCCGATGCGACGCAGCTCGTCGGGCGGGCTGAGCTCGATCGCGAGGCTCTCGAGCGCCGCCAGGACGGGAGCGAGATCGCGGAACTCGGAGGCGCTGAGCGGGACGAACCGGAAGCCCTTGCCGTTCTCGCTCTCGATCTGCCCTTCGGACTCCAGGGCGATGAGCGCCTCGCGCAGGGGAGTGCGGCTGACGCCGAGCTCGGTGGCGAGCTGGACCTCGTTGATGCCCTCGCCGGGCTGCACGAGTCCGGCGCGCATGCGGTTCAGCAGCTCCTGCCGGACCTGCGAGCGCAGGTTCTTGCGTTCGATCGCCATGCGTCCCCTCTTCTGCCGCCTGCCCGTCAGCCTATGGGTTGACGGGCCTGGGACGACGTCCTAGTGTGTTGTATACAGAATACAGCCGATTCCGGATTCGCACCAGTGCACCGCCGGATCAGCCGGTGATGACTCAGAGAGGAGACTTCGTGCCCGCACCCGGTGGCGACCAGCCCACCCGACGCGTCCGCCTCGACGCCCTCGCCTACGGCGGCGACTACAACCCCGACCAGTGGTCGGAAGAGATCTGGCACGAAGACATCCGCCTGATGCGCGAAGCCGGCGTGAACATGGTGAGCCTGCCGATCTTCAGCTGGCCGCAGCTGGAGCCGGAGCCCGGTGTCTACGACTGGGCATGGCTCGACCGCATCATCGATCTGCTGTGGGAGGCGGGCATCGCGATCGACCTCGCCACCGCCACCGCGACCCCGCCGTCGTGGCTGCTGCGCGCCCACCCCGAGATGGCGCCGTGGGATGCCGACGGGCACCGGCTCGAGTTCGGATCGCGCCAGACGTACTGCCCGTCATCGCCGGTCTGGCGCGAGAACGTCGCCCGCATGACCAGGGCCATGGCCGAGCGCTACGGTGAGCACCCCGGCCTCGCGATGTGGCACATCTCGAACGAGTACGGCGACCACACCTCGCGGTGCTGGTGCCCCGAGTCGGCCCGGCACTTCCGGCGCTGGCTGCAGGACCGCTACGGCGATCTGGACGGTCTGAACGAGGCCTGGGGTGTGAACGTGTGGGGTCAGCGCTACACCTCGTGGGAGCACATCGAGACGCCGAAGAAGGCGCCCGGCCCTGTCAACCCGACCAAGCTGCTTGACTTCGAGCGCTTCTCGTCTGACGCCCTTCTGGAGCTGTTCCAGGTCGAGATCGATGTGCTGCGCGAGGTCACCCCCGACATCGCGGTGACCACGAACTTCATGAGCATGTTCCGCGACCTGGACTACTGGGACTTCGCCGCCGTCGAAGACGTGGTGACCGATGACGCCTACCCCGAGCCCGCCGACCCGACATCGCACGTCGGCGCGGCTCTCAACTACGGCCTGATGCGCTCGCTCAAGGGCGGACAGCCCTGGCTGCTGCTGGAGTCATCTGCCAGCGCGACCAGCTGGCGCGACGTGAACGTGCCGAAGGCGCCGGGCAAGATCCGCATCGAGAGCCTGCAGGCCGTCGCCCACGGCTCCGACGCGGTGATGTTCTTCCAGTGGCGCCAGGCCAAGTACGGCCAGGAGAAGTTCCACTCGTCGATGCTCGGCCACCGCGGGGAGCGCTCACGCAGCTTCCGGGAGACCAAGGCGCTGGGGCTCGAACTCAAGAAGCTCGAGCAGGTGCGGGGAACCCGGGTGCGCTCGCGCGTGGCGCTGGTCGTCGACTGGGACTCATGGTGGGGGACCAGCGCGGTCGAGTCGCTGCCCTCGCAGCGGCTGCAGTGGGTACAGCAGGCGCGCGCGTGGCACCGAGCGCTATACACGCTCGGTCAGCCGGTGGATGCCGTTCGCGCCACCGGCCCCTTCGACGCCTACGACGTGGTCGTCGTGCCGAACCTCTACATCGTCGAGCAGCCGCAGGCCGAGGCGCTCGCCGCCTTCGTGGAGCGCGGCGGGCACCTCGTGGTCGGACCGTTCTCGGGAGTGGTGGACGCCACGGAGAAGGTGCACGACGGCGGAGCCCCCGGGTTGCTGCGAGACCTGCTCGGCATCGAGGTCGACGAGCAGTGGCCGATCGCCGACGGTCTGACCGAGAGCATCGACTTTGCGGGCGAGCGCCTGAGCGTGCCCTCGTGGAGCGAGTGGCTCGAAGCGGATGATGATGTCGAGGTACGCGGGGCGTACGCGAGCGGCGAGCTCGAAGGGTTGCCCGCGGTGACCCGTCGCACGACGGGGGCGGGGTCGGCCTGGTACGTCAGTGCGATGTTCGACCCTGAGGGCCTGCTCCCGGTCTTCCGTGATGTGCTGCGCACCGCCGGCGTTCCCGCCCGCGAGCGCACCGACGTCGAGGTCGAGGTCGTCACCCGTGCCGACGACACCACCGACTACACCTTCTATCTGAACCACGGGCGCTCCCCCGTCGCGTTCGAGATCCCGACCCCGGGCGTCGACCTGCTCACCGGCATCCGTCACGCGGACCGGCTCCAGCTCGACCGTTACGGCGTCGCCGTTCTCGCCGCACCCCGCGCTGCCTCCATCCCTTTTGCCACCCTGATCCCCGAGAAGGAGGACGCATGACCGCCCCGTTCGTGCATCCGTACATCCCCAACACCGCCCCGGCCTCCCGAGCGGCGATGCTCGCGGCCGTCGGCGCCGCCTCGGTCGACGAGTTCTACGCCGACATCCCGGAGTCGCTGCGACTCGGACGTCCGCTCGACCTTCCGACCCCGTTCGCGGCCGAGCAGGACCTCGCCCGCCACGTGCGGGGGCTGCTCGCCAAGAACCGTTCGACCCAGGAGCGGCTGAGCTTCCTCGGCGCGGGCACCTACAACCACTACGTGCCCGCCGTGGTGGACGAGGTCATCGGCCGCAGCGAGTTCCTGACCGCGTACGCCGGTGAGCCCTACGAGGACCACGGTCGCTTCCAGGCCCTGTTCCAGTACCAATCGCTGATGGCCGAGCTGCTCGAGATGGACGTCGTGAACGTGCCGACCTACGACGGCTACCAGGCGACGGCGACCGGCCTCACGATGTCGGGGCGACTCACGGGCCGCGGGCGGGTGCTGGTCGTCAGCGACGTGCTGCCGGCGAAGCTCGCGAAGGTGCACGACTACGTCCGCGCGCACCTGACGCTCGAGCTCGTACCCACCGTCGGCGGTACGGCCGACGTCGCCGCCGTTCGCGCGGCGCTGGGCGATGACGTGGCCGCGGTCTGGATCGAGACGCCGAGCGCCACCGGCGCCGTGGAGGCGTCCCTGCAGGAGATCTCGGATGCCGCCCACGCGGCCGGCGCCGTGGTCGTCGTCGGCACCGACCCCATCGGCTACGGCGTCCTCGCCCCGCCCTCGGTCTCGGGAGCGGACATCGTCACCGGCGACATCCAGTCCCTCGGCCTGCACCAGTGGTTCGGCGGCGCCCACGGCGGGTTCATCGCCGTGCACGACGACCCGACCTTCGTGATGGAGATGCCCTCGCGCCTGTTCGGGCTCGCCACCACCGACGTGCCCGGTGAGTACGGCTTCGGCGATGTGGCCTACGACCGCACCTCGTTCGCACACCGCGAGGAGGGGAAGGAATGGGTCGGCACGGCCGCGGCCCTCTGGGGCATCGCCGCCGGGGTGTACCTCGCGCTGATGGGACCGGCCGGCATGGCCGAGCTCGGCGAGGTGCTGCTCGCCCGCACCCGGTACGCGCAGCAGGCGCTCTCCGCAGTGCCGGGTGTCTCCCTCGACGACGACGCCGTGCACCTGCGCGAGTTCACGGTGACCTTCGCCGACGTCACGGCCGAAGCGGTCGTCACGGCGCTCCGCACCAAGGGCATCGAGCCCGGCGTGGTCGTGGGGGAGCGCCGCCTGCTCGTCTGCGTCACCGAGCTCACCACCCAGGCCGACATCGATACCCTGGCCGGCGCGCTCGCCGAGGTCACGGCATCCGACGCGTCTTCATCCCATGCATCACACCAGGCTGCGAAGGAGCAGAACCGATGAGTCTTCCCGTCGCCCCGAAGCCGACGCTGCGCCGATTCCAACAGGCCCGCTGGGACGAGCCGATCATCTTCGAGCTGAGCACCCCCGGTGAACGCGGCGTGCTGGTGTCGCAGGTCGAGCCCGGCGTTCGCGAGGTCGTGGGCGACGTGGTCGCCGCGCTGCCCGCCTCCCTGCGCCGTGCCGCGAAGCCGAACCTGCCCGAGATGGGGCAGATGCGCGTGCTCAAGCACTACCTGCGCCTGTCGCAGGAGAATCTCGGCGCCGACTTCAACGTCGACATCGGCCAGGGCACCTGCACCATGAAGTACGCGCCGAAGATCAACGACCAGCTCGCGAACACTCCGCAGCTCACCGCGATGCACCCGCATCAGGATCCGGCCGACGCGCAGGGCGTGCTCGAGATCGTCTGGCAGCTGGAGCGGATGCTCGCCGAGATCTCCGGGATGGACGAGGTCTCGCTGCACACGCAGGGCGGATCGGCGGCGATCTGGGCGAATATCGCCATGATCCGCGCCTTCCACGAGGCGAACGGCGAAGGCGAGCAGCGTCGCGAGGTCATCACCACGATCTTCAGCCACCCCTCGAACGCGGCCGCTGCGAAGGCGGCCGGCTATGAGGTCATCACGGTCTACCCCGACGCCGAGGGCTATCCGTCGCTCGACGCGTTGAAGGCCGCCCTGTCGCCCCGCACCGCGGCGATCATGGTCACGAACCCGGAGGACACCGGCATCTACAATCCGGCGATCCGGGAGTGGGTCGACGCTGCGCACGCGGTCGGAGCCCTCGCCTCCTACGACCAGGCCAACGCGAACGGCATCCTCGGGGTCACGCGCGCCCGCGATGCCGGCTTCGACGTGTGCCACTTCAACCTGCACAAGACCTTCGGCACCCCGCACGGCAGCGGCGGACCGGGATCTGGCGCGAACGCCGTGAGTGCGGCCCTCGCCCCGTTCCTGCCGGGGCCGCGCGTGGTGCGGGCCGATGACGGGACCTTCGGGGTGGTCGAGGCGGGAGAGCTGTCGATCGGCGCGGTCGGCCCGTTCTTCGGCGTCATCCCCGCGCTCGTGAAGGCCTACTCGTGGATCATGGCCCTCGGCGCCGAGGGACTGCTCGCCGCCGCCGAGACCGCCGTGCTGAACAACAACTACCTGATGGCTCGTGTGCTCGCGATCCCCGGAGCCTCGGCGCCGTATGCCACGGGTCGCCGCCGCATCGAGCAGGTGCGCTACTCGTGGGAGGAGCTGTACCAGGAGACCGGCATCTCGTCGGAGGAGATCGGCGTGCGCATGTCCGACTTCGGGATGCACTACTGGACGAGTCACCACCCCTACGTGGTGCCGCAGCCGTTCACGCTCGAGCCGACTGAGTCGTACTCGATGGCAGAGCTCGATGAATATGCGGCGACCCTGGCCGAAGTGGCACGCGAAGCACGCGAGAACCCCGAGGTGGTGCGCACCGCCCCGCACAACCAGACCGTGCACCACACGCACCATGACGATCTGGACGACCCGGAGCGGTGGGCGATCACCTGGCGCGCGTACCAGCGGAAGTACTTCCCCGCGGAGTCCGTCGCGTCGTGATCGGCCTCGTCGTCAACCCTGTCGCCGGTGTCGGCGGGCCCGCGGGCCTCGCCGGCTCCGACGGTGCGGACGTGCAGCGCCTCGCCCTCGCGCGCGGCGCCCGTTCGCGCGTGCAGGAGCGGGCGGTCCTCGCCCTGACGACGCTCGCCGAACGGCATCCGGGGCTCGTGGTCGCGACCGTCGCCGGTGCGATGGGCGCCGACGCGGTCCGCGCGGCAGGACTTGTGCCGCGCGTCGTCGGGGTGGGCGCGCGCGATGCGGGCTCGGCGGGATCGCCTGAGGCGGCGGGGGTGACGGAGGCGGCGGATACCTCGCGTGCGATCGCAGCGTTGGCCGCGGCAGGGGCCGATCTGATCCTCGTCGTGGGCGGCGACGGCACCCTGCGCGACGCGGTCTCGGGGCTCGGTGCCGTGGGGCATCCGTCGGGTGAAAGGGTGGATGGCGGGAGAGGCGACGACGGATCTGCGTTCGAGGCCGAAAACTCCCGACAGGTGCACGGTCAGGGCGGATCGGGCACGCGTACGCCGCGGCTCGGTCTGCCGGCAGTCCTCGGAGTGCCCGCCGGAGTGAAGATGTACTCGCCCGTGTTCGCGGTCAGCCCACGGGCGGCGGGATCGATCGCAGCCGACTGGATCGACCACGACGGGCTGCCGACCGAGGAGCGCGAGGTACTCGACATCGACGAGGCGTCGATGCGGCGCGCCCGCGTCGACCCCACGCTGTATGGAATGCTCCGGGTGCCGCATCGTTCGGGCCGCACGCAGGCGCGCAAGGCGCCGACGCCGGTCACCGAAGCGGCCGCGGTCGAGGCCGCGGCCCGCGGGGCCGTCTCCCGCATGCGGCCGGGCGTGCGTTATCTCCTCGGCCCCGGCGGCACGATCGCCGAGATCACCCGGCAGCTCGGCGTCGAAGGATCGCCACTCGGCGTCGACGTCGTTCTCGACGGTGCCATCCTCGTCCGCGGGGCGAGTGAGCAGGAGCTGCTCGCCCAGATCGCCGAGGGTCCGGCGCAGGCCGTCGTCACCGTCATCGGCGGGCAGGGATTCCTGCTCGGGCGCGGCAATCAACAGCTCTCGGCGTCTGTGCTGCGCGCACTCGGCGACGACCCGCTCCTCGTCGTCGCCCCCGAGCAGAAGCTCATCGACCTGCACGGACGCCCCCTCCTCGTCGACACCGGCGACCCGGAACTCGATGCGAGACTCGCCGGGCACGTCCGCATCATCACCGGCGTCGGCACCAGCAGCCTCTACGCCGTGAGCGCGCCAGAACTGATCTCCGTCTGACCATCTCCTGTCTGACCCCCAGTCTGAACGAACCCGAAAGGACACCCCATGCGTCTCGAGAACAAGAAGGCAATCGTCACCGGCGGTGCCGGCGGCATCGGTCGCGCCACGTCGCTCGCGCTCGCCGCCGAGGGCGCGGCGGTCGCCGTCGTCGACCTGAACGCGGATGCGGCCGAAGCCGTCGCGGAGGAGATCCGCGCGACCGGCGGCACGGCCGTCGCGATCGCCGCCGACGTCGCGAGCGAGCCCGACATCGAGCGGGTGATCGCGACCTCCGTGGCCGAGCTCGGCGGCGTGGACGTCGTCTTCAACAACGCCGGCATCATCCGCCGCACCACTGCGGTCGAGACGACCGTCGAGGAGTGGGACCGCGTCTTCGGCGTGAACGTGCGCTCGATCTTCCTGATGTGCAAGCACATCGTTCCGGTCATGGAGGCGGCGGGTGGAGGCTCGATCATCAACACCGGGTCGGGCTGGGGCCTCAAGGGCGGTGGCCAGGCCATCTCCTACTGCGCCTCGAAGGGCGCGGTCGTGAACATGACGCGCGCGCTCGCGATCGACCACGGTCCCGCCGGCATCCGGGTGAACTCGGTCAACCCCGGCGACGTGAACACCGGGATGCTGCGGGAGGAAGCGCGTCAGCTGGCGCAGGACACGAACGCGTTCCTCGCCGAAGCCGCCGATCGCCCGCTGCGCCGCATGGGCGAGCCGAGCGAGGTCGCACAGGCCGTGGTGTGGCTCGCGAGCGACGACTCCTCGTACGTCACGGGCTCGGCGCTCGTCGTCGACGGCGGGGGCATCGCCTAGCGAGGTGTCGCCACGGGGGACGTGTGTGCGTCGAGAGCACGGGATCTCGCCGAGCGCACGGCTCTTCGGCGTTGATACGCCGTGCGCTCGGCGACACGCCGTGCACTCGGCACCGGGGGCGAGGGCGAGGGCGGCGGGGCGGATGCCCAGGACACTCGCGTAAAATCGGGACAATGACCGACGCCCCCTCCGACGCTGCACCCGACCTCGGACCGGGCGTCGACTCCGAAGATCTCGCCACCACGCTGCGCGTGCTGCGCGAGCTGCACCGGATCGACAACGAGCACCCCGATTTCATCGCGGTACGCCAGGCCACCGCGGCGATGTTCAAAGACGTCAAGCGCGTGCGCCGCAAGCAGATCCGCGACGCTATCGCCGAGGCCGACAAGGCCGTGGTCGCCCGCACCGCCACCGGGGCGCCCGACCGCATCGACGACGAGACCCGCGGCCATGACCTCGCCACGAGCGTGGTCGACGCCCCGATCGCTGGCGAACTGCTGAAGCCGCGCAACTGCTACATCTGCAAGCAGCCGTACACCGTGGTGGACGCGTTCTACCACCAGCTCTGCCCGGACTGCGCCCGCTTCAGCCACGGCAAGCGCAACGCCCGCACCGACCTCACCGGCAAGCGCGCCCTGCTCACGGGTGGCCGCGCGAAGATCGGCATGCACATCGCGCTGCGGCTGCTGCGTGACGGCGCACACACCACGATCACGACCCGCTTCCCGCGCGACGCCGTGCGACGCTTCTCGGCCCTGCCCGACTCGGCCGACTGGCTGCACCGCCTGCGCGTGGTCGGCATCGACCTGCGCGACCCTGCTCAGGTGATCGGCCTGGCGGACTCGGTCGCCGCTCAGGGCCCGCTCGACATCCTCATCAACAACGCCGCACAGACTGTACGCCGCTCGCCGGGTGCTTACTCCCTGTTGGCGGATGCCGAGCTGCAGCCCCTCCCCGACGGACCCCTGCCCGAGATGGAGACCTTCGGGCACACGGCCGACCCGCACCCGCAAGCGCTGCAGGCCTCGGTCGATGCGCATCCGCTGCTCTCGGTCGCGGCCCTCGGCGGCACGGTCGCCGAGCAGGGTGGTCAGGCACTCACGGCCGAAGATCTCGCGCGCCTCGCGATGGCGCCCGGATCGTCGTCGCTCGAGAAGCATGCCGACGGCACCGCGATCGACGCCGGCGGCCTCGTGCCCGACGTGAACCGCGTCAACAGCTGGGTGCAGTCGATCGAGCAGGTCGATCCGCTCGAGATGCTCGAGGTGCAGCTCGCGAACACGACAGCGCCGTTCCTGCTGATCAGCCGTCTGCGTGCCTCGATGGCCGCGTCCGATGCGCACCGCAAGTACGTGGTCAACGTCTCGGCGATGGAGGGACAGTTCTCCCGCCGCTACAAGGGCCCTGGACACCCGCACACGAACATGGCCAAGGCCGCGCTCAACATGCTCACACGCACGAGCGCGGGCGAGATGCTCGAGAAGGACGGCATCCTGATGACCGCCGTCGACACCGGCTGGATCACCGACGAGCGTCCGCACTACACGAAGGTGCGCCTCGCCGAGGAGGGCTTCCATGCCCCGCTCGATCTGGTCGACGGCGCCGCCCGCGTGTACGACCCGATCGTGCGCGGCGAGGCCGGCGAAGACATCCACGGCGTGTTCCTGAAGGACTACGAGCCCAGCCCCTGGTGACGGGTGTGGGGCTTCCACCTGCATGAGGAGACCCCGGATGCATGAGGGTTACTCGGTGTGTTCGCATGCATCCGTTGATCGGTCATGCGGGTGGCAGACGGATGAAACGTCTTAGTGGGCGCGCGCGGCGAGATTCGCCGAGGCCCACTGCCCGAGTTGGTTCAGGATCGGCAGGAGTCCTTCCCCTGCGGGCGTGAGTGCGTACGACACGGTCACAGGCGGGCCGGCGTCGACCGTGCGGGCCACGAGTCCGGCCTCGGCGAGTTCGGCGAGGCGGTCGGAGAGCACGGTGTCGCTGATTCCGGCGACGGCCCGACGCAGAGCGACGAAGGTCGATGGCCCCCCGCCGAGCGACGACACGATCATGCCGTTCCACCGCTTTCCGAGCACGCTGAAGGCGAGTGTGACGGCAACGTCGCACACCTGACGCTCTTCGTCGACCTCGGCCATGCCCTCATCCTATCGTGCTACGTTAATCACTGCCGCTAAGAAAAACCTAGCGACTACGAAAACGAGAGGTAGGCCCATGTCCCTGTTCCGCCTGGATGCCAGCATCCTTCCCGCGTCGTCCGCCAGCCGAGCGCTCGCCGACCTCGTCGAGGCCGAGTGGACCGCGTCCCACCCCGACTCCACGGTCACCCGCCGCGACCTGGCGAGCGACCCGGTGCCCGCGACCGCCTGGGCGGATGCCGTGACCGGCGGCTTCGTCGACGCGGCCCAGCGCACTCCCGCGCAGAACGATGCCCGCGCTCTCGCCTCGCAGTTCGCCGATGAGCTGATCGGCGCCGACGCGCTCCTGTTCGCGGTGCCGCTGTACAACTACGGCGTCTCGCAGCACTTCAAGACCTGGTTCGACCTGGCCTACACCGACGCGCGCATCGACCCGACCGGCACTGCGCTGAACGGCAAGCCCGCCACGCTGGTCACCGTGCTCGGCGGCAACTACGCGGCCGGCTCGCCCAAGGAGGGCTGGGACCACTCGACCGGGTGGCTGCGCCGCGTACTCGAAGACGTCTGGGGCCTCGACCTGCGCGTCGTGCAGCGTCCGTTCACCCTGGTCGGCGTGAACCCGGCCCTCGACGCCTTCGCCGACACGGCGCGCGAGCTCAAGGAGAACGCCGAGGCCGACGCTCGCACCTACGGCCGCGAGCTCGCCGCGACGCGCGACCCCCGAGTGGCCTGAGTCGAGCGGCATCCGGTTCGTCTTCGGCGTCGCGTCGGGTATCTGGTTCGGGTATTTGGTCGGGCGTCCGGTTCACCCGTCGGAAGGATGCACGGATGCAGGGCGGGAGACCGCCTTCCGGCCCGACATCCGTGAAATCCTCCGACATCTGAACCGGGCGGACGTGAGGGCCTCGGCCGAGGGGACGTGAACCGGGGTGGACCCGAGGGGCACCGGACCCGGGACGTGAACGGGAGGGCGTGAACCACGACCGACCGGCGTGCGGTCAGGCGGGAGGCTCCACCGGGTAGGGATGCGGGAGCCACACCGTCACGATCAGGCCGCCGTCCTTGCGCGGGGTGAGCACCAGAGTGCCGCCGTGCGCCTGGGTGATGCGGTCGACGATCGCGAGGCCGAGCCCCGCTCCGGCATGATCGTCGCTGCGGGTGCGCTCGGCTCCGCGCTGGAATGGTTCGACGAGCGTCGCCACGCGGTGGGCGGGGAGCACCTCGCCGGTGTTCTCTACGACCAGCGCGACCGCATGGGGCATCGAGTGGGTGCGCACGGCGACGGCTCCGCCGGACGGCAGGTTGTGCACGATCGCGTTGAGCACGAGGTTCGTCACCAGCTGCGGCAGGAGGGCGGCGGAGCCGAGCACCGGTGCCGGTACGCCGCCCACCTCCACGGCGACACCGCGGCGATCCGCGAGGGGCACCAGCGCCTCGACTGCTCCCTCCGCGAGGAGCGACAGATCGACGATCTCGCGGGTGAACGTTCGTCGGTCCGCCCGGCTGAGCAGCAGCAGTGCCTCGGTGAGGTCGATCGCGCGGGTGTTGACCTGTTGCAGGCGTGAGATCAGCTCGTCGACGTCGCGCTCCGGGTCGTCGTGCGCGACCTCGAGCAGCGTCTGCGAGATCGCGAGAGGTGTGCGCAGTTCGTGCGAGGCGTTGGCGGCGAATCGCTGCTGTTCCGCGACGTGCGCCTCGAGCTGTTCGAGCATCGAGTCGAAGACGTCGGCGAGGTCGCGGAACTCGTCGCGGGGGCCGGGGAGAGCGATCCGATGGGAGAGCGATCCCTGCGCGGCCAGCCGCGCCGCGTCGCCGATGCGCTCCAGCGGCGCCAGCATCCGTCCGGCGAGCAGCCATCCGCCCCCCAGGCCCAGGGCGAGCAGCACGACCATGACGGTGGAGGCGACCGGCACGAAAGCCCGGATCAGGTCGGAGCGGTTCGGCACGCGGACCTCGAAGTACGGGATCTGCACGTCCGGCACGTACCGCAGCAGATACAGAGCCACGGCGGCGAGAAGCAGGAGTCCCGACACCAGCACGATCCCCGCATAGCTGAGGGTGAGCTTGAGGCGGGCGCTCATCCCGCGGCGTCTACGCATCGGCGTCCGTCCCGATCCGGTATCCGACGCCGGGCACCGTCAAGATCAGCCACGGCTCGCCCAGGCGCTTGCGCAGCGACGACACCGTGATGCGCACCGCGTTGGTGAACGGGTCGGCATTCTCGTCCCAGGCGCGCTCCAGCAGCTCCTCGGCGCTGACAACTCCGCCATCGGCGTCGACCAGCACCTCCAACACCGCGAACTGCTTGCGCGTCAGTGCGACGTAGCGGTCGTCGCGGTACACCTCGCGACGGAAGGGGTCGAGGCGCAGCCCTGCGACCTCGAGCACGGGCGGCCGGCTGCGCTGACGGCGACGGTCGAGGGCGCGCAGTCGCAGGACGAGTTCGCGCAGCTCGAACGGCTTGGTGAGGTAGTCGTCCGCGCCGATCTCGAAGCCGGTCGCCTTGTCATCGAGGCGGTCGGCGGCGGTCAGCATCAGGATCGGGATGCCGCTGCCGGAGGCCACGATCCACCGGGCGATGTCGTCGCCGGAAGGGCCGGGAACGTCGCGGTCGAGCACGGCGAGGTCGTAGGAGTTGATGCTCAGCAGTTCGAGCGCGGTGTCGCCGTCGCCCGCGATATCGGCGGCGATCGCCTCCAGTCGCAGTCCGTCACGTACCGCCTCGGCGAGGTAGGGCTCGTCCTCGACGATCAGTACACGCATGGCTGCGATCCTACGCACTGCGGTATATCGCGAGCATATGCAAAAGCGCATACGCCCCGGCAACCGGCCCCCTTCTTCACTGGGAGCATGAACACCCGCACCATCCCCCATCCACCGCGAGTGCGTCGCCGTCGCCGTGTCGTCGTCACGCTGATAGCGATCGCTGCGGCCGTGATCCTCGCGTTCGCGGTGCAGCAGTCGCTGTCCGCGGCATTCGCCGATGCGGCGCACACGATCCCCTCGCCCGCCCCGACGCCCGTTCCGACCGGGGGATCCGCCGGCTCGGTGGTCGCCCCGACCGAGGCCGACGGTGTGATCCTCGACGATGACAAGCCCACGGTCTTCGAGGTCGACAGGGTCGCCGTCGGCAACCTCGACCCCGCTCTGCTCGCGGCGCTGCAGCGCGCCGCGTCCGACGCCGAGGCCGACGGGGTGACCATCCGTGTGAACAGCGGATGGCGTTCTCCCGCGTTGCAGGAGTGGATGCTGCAGGATGCCATCGTCCAGTACGGATCAGAAGAAGAGGCGCGCCGCTGGGTGGCCACCCCCGAGACCTCGGAGCACGTGACGGGCGATGCGGTCGACCTCGGACCGTGGTCGGCGCTCGACTGGCTCGCCCAGCGCGGCTCGCGCTACGGCCTCTGCCAGATCTACGCGAACGAGTCGTGGCACTACGAGCTGCGTCCCGACGCCGTCGACGACGGATGCCCCGAGATGCTCGCCGACCCGACCGCCGACCCGAGGACGAAGCGATGACCACCCTTCTCGCCACCGAGCGCACCACGTACTCGCGTCTGCACGCGCCGACGCTCCACACCCTTCCCGGTGCCGTCGCCGAGAACCTGCGCCGTGTGCAGGCCGTGACCGCCGTGCCGATCATGGCCGTGGTGAAGGCCGACGGCTATGGGCACGGGGCCGTCGTCGTGGCCAGGGCCGCGGTCGCCGCCGGAGCCGGATGGCTGGGAGTGACCGATGTCGCCGATGCGGTCGCGCTCCGCGATGCTGGGCTCGATGTGCCGATCCTCTCCTGGTTGAACCCGTCAGGTGTCGACGCGGACGTCGCCGCGGAGCACCGCATCGACATCGCCGTCGGTTCGGTCGAAGAGCTGCGCCAACTGACCGCCGATGCCGGGGATCCGGTACGCGTGCACCTGCATCTCGACACCGGCATGGCGCGGGGAGGGTGCCCTCTCGACGACTGGTCCGAGCTGTTCCGGCTGGCGCGTACCGGGCGGGGCAGGGTCGAGATCACGGGGGTCATGGGGCATCTGCCGCGCGCCGATGAGGCCGACCCGGCGGCGAACGCGGCAGCGGTGCTCCGGATGCGACAGGGGCGCGACGCCGTGCTGCGCGCAGGACTCGGCCCCGTACTCGTGCATCTCGCCGCGACGTCCGGAGCGCTGACCGACCCGGCGACCCATTTCGGCATGGTGCGGATCGGGGCGGGACTCGTCGGGATCGACCCGTCGGAGACGACCGCGCTGGTGGGGGCCGCGCGCTGGACGGCACCGGTCGTGCACAGCGTGCGCGTGCCGGAAGGAACCGCGGTCGGTTACGGAGGCGGGGCGGTGACCGATCGGGAGACGCACCTGGCCGTCGTCGGCGTCGGGTACGCCGACGGCATCCCGCGGGAACGGGAAGCGGGCGCCGGCGTGGAGATCGACGGGGTGAGGTATCCGCTCGTCGGGAGGGTGTCCATGGATCAGATCGTGATCGACACCGGCGCCGTGCGGTTCCCCCGGGGCACGATCGCAACCGTGTTCGGACCCGAAGGGGGAGCCGTGCCGTCGGTGCAGGAGTGGGCGCGGTGGGCGGGAACCATCCCGCACACGATCGTCACCGGAATCGGGCCGCGAGTGCAGAGGAGTGTCGCATGACGACGAAGGTGCTGGTCATCGGCGGGGGACAGAGCGCCGAGCACGAGGTGTCGCTGGCATCGGCAGCCGCGGTCGCCGCGGCCCTGCGAATGGGCGATCACGAGGTCACGTGCGTGACGATCGACTGTGACGGGATCTGGCGCGTCGAGGGCCGCCCGCACGGGGGCTCGGCCGCCGAGTCGCTCGCCCTCGCCCTTCCGCTGCTCACGCGGACCGACGTGGTCTTTCCCGCGGTGCACGGTGCCCCGGGCGAGGATGGTGCCCTCGCGGCGCTGTGCGCGCTCGCCGGCGTACGTGTGGTCGGCTCGGGCCTGCACGCCGGGGCCATCGGCATGGACAAGTGGACGACGAAGCTGGTGGCTGATGCCGTCGGGCTGGGCACCGCACGCGGTCGCCTGGTCTCGGCCGACGACATCGGAGACGTGGAGTTCGAGGGCGAGGTCGTGGTGAAGCCGGTGTCGTCCGGATCCAGCCACGGTGTGGGTCTCGTGACGCGGGAGGAGGATCTGCTCGTCGCGCTGCACGAGGCCGCGCGCTTCGACCGCCGGATCCTGGTCGAAGAGGTCGTGCGGGGGCGTGAGATCGACGTGGCGGTGCTGCGTGAGAAGGGCGGCATCCGCTGGGCCGCTCCGCCCCTCGAGATCCACGCGACGGGATTGTTCGACACGGCCACCAAGTACGACGGCAGCGCGCGGTTCACGGTTCCGGCGCAGCTCGACGCCGGTGAGGTGTCGGCGCTCAAGCGGGCGGCGATCGCCGTGTTCGATGCCCTCGGATGCGAGGGCGTGGCGAGGATGGACTTCTTCCTGACCGACCGCGGTCCGGTGCTGAACGAGGTCAACACGATGCCGGGGCTGACCGCGGCATCGCAGGTGCCGCGGATGTTCGCCGCGGCGGGAGTGACATACGTCGACCTGGTGGCGCGGCTCGTGCGCGCGGCGTCGTGACGGCGGCTCCCGCGCCACGCGTCGGATGGCCCGATGTCGCGAAGGGCATCTGCATCATCCTGGTGGTGCTCTGGCACGTCGTGACCAAGCACGCGATCGAGGCCCCGGGTGCGGGGCCGGTCACCGACGCCTGGGCGACGCTGAACGCCCAGCTGCTGCCGTTGCGGATACCGCTGTTCTTCCTGGTCTCCGGGATGTTCGCCGCACGCGCGGTGCTCGTCGACGACGGCAGTTCCTGGCGGCGGCGCGCGGCACGGCTGACGATGCTCTACATCGTCTGGGTCGTCATCCAGACGTTCGTGCTCGCTCTGGCGCCCGACCTCGACACGGCTCGGGCGACCAGCGGGTGGGAGCTGCTCGCGCAGCTGACCATCAGCCCGACGAACCTCTGGTATCTGCTCGCGCTCGCGGTGTACCTGGCGATCGGTCGACTGAGTCGCCGCATCCCGGCGGCCGTGGTGCTGCCGGTCGCCTTCGTGGTCGCGGCGGTCGCCGGGGCCGGGGTCATCCCCGACCTCGGCAACCTGTGGCAGCTGGTGCAGAACCTGTTCTTCTTCCTCGTGGGGCTGCGGCTGCGCGCGGTCGTCGAACGGTTCGCGAAGAGCGTCGGGGTGTGGAGCACCGTCGCGCTCGCCGCCGTGTACGTCGCGGCGCTGGCCGTCGTGGCGGGCCTGGCCATCCGCCTGCTGCCGGGCGTGTGGCCCGCGCTCGCCCTGATCGCGGTGGCGTTCGGGGTGTCGCTCAGCGTGCTCCTGGACCGCCACGTCGACGTGGTCGCGCGGCCCCTGCGCTGGATCGGACAGCGCACCCTGCCGATCTACGTGCTGCACATGATGCCCCTCGCCCTCATCGATGCGGTCCTGCGCTCGACGCGTGGGCGGACGACGGACGTGGTCGAGGCCGTCGCCCCCATCCTTCTCACCGCGATCGTGATCGGGATCTGCCTGGGTGTGCATGCGCTGCTCGTGCGCTTCGGGCTCGGGGCGCTGTTCGATCCGCTGCGGGTGACCGACCGCTTTACGGCGCGGCTGGTGCCTCGCGGGGGAGAGGGATGACGCCGATGAAGGGGCTCGATGAAGGCGTTCGAGGAAGGCCTCGACAATCGGCGGAGGACGGCGGATGCTGGAAGCATGGCGGCCTTCACAGCGGACAACGCATTCAGCGGATTCAGCGTCGACGACATCGACGCGGCGAAAGAGTTCTACGGCACGGCCCTCGGGCTCGACGTCGAGGTCAATGGGATGGGTTTCCTCAATCTGCGGCTGCCGAGCGGCGGGTCGATCCTCGTCTACTCGAAGCCCAACCACACCCCGGCGAGCTTCACGATCCTGAACTTCCCGGTGGCCGATGTCGACGCCGCCGTGGATGAGCTCATCGCCCGGGGTGTGCAGACCAAGATCTACAGTGACGAGGAGTTCCCGTCCGACGAACGCGGTATCGTGCGCGGCAACGGTCGGGGTCCGGACATCGCATGGTTCCGCGATCCCGCGGGCAACGTGCTCGCGGTGATGCAGGCCTGACAGCGAGCCCGGAGGGTCTGCGCCCCGGAGACCGAGGTCCCCGGGGCGCAGTGCCTACCGACGCGGCTCAGCCGAAGACGGCGTCGGGGTAGAGGCCCTCGGCGATGAGCCGGACCGCCGAGACGTTGCCGAGCGTGCCGGGGAACAGATCGGTCGAGGGCACCGCGATCAGGCGGCCGTCGCGCACGGCGGGCATGTCGGGGAAGGTCGTCGCGAGGTAGGAGCGGACGGCGGCCTCGTGAGCGGGGTCGGACACCGCGAAGACGAGCGCGTCGGGTGCTTCGGCGGCGAGGGATTCGGGGGTGATCTCGGCGGCGAAGAAGTCGGCGAACGCGGGGTCTTCCGGCGTGAAGGCGTTGTCGGCACCGGCGCGCTGCAGGATGTCGTACTCGATGCCGGCGCCGATGGCGGTGAGGGTGGTCCCCTCGATGAAGACCTGCGCGACGCGGGGGCGATCCTGTCCCTCGATCGCGGTGTCCACGGTGGCGAGCTCGGCCTGCGACGACGCGATCAGGTCGTCCGCCTCGTCTTCCACGTGGAAGATCGCGCCGAGGTTCTCGAGGTCGGTGAAGAGGTCGTCGACCGTGCCCTCCATGCGGCGGTCGAAGCAGCCGCCCGTCGCGGTGTACGCGGCGACCCCGGCATCCGCCAGCTGCTCGATGCTGGCGAATCCCTGCTCGGCAGTGAACTCGTACGTCGTGGGCGAGTAGACGAAGTCGGGTTCGACGGCGAGGAGCTCTTCTCGGCTCGGAGGCGCGTCACCGCCGATGACCGGCACCTCGGCGGCGAGGACCGCGACGTCGGACGGCAGCTTCTGGGTCGTGGCCTGGGCCTGGCCGACGAGCGCATCGGCGAGGCCGAGACGCAGCAGCAGCTCGGTCTGCGACGGGTGCAGCCCGACGACGGCGGTGGGGGTGGACGGGATCTCGACCGTGCGGCCGCAGTTCTCGATCGTGATCGCCTCACCGGAGGCGGCGGGTGCCGTTCCGTTCGAGACCCCACCGCCGCATGCGGTGAGGGCGATCGCGCCCAGGCCGACGGTGACGGCGGCCAGCAGACGGGTGGTTCGGGTACGGGGTGTCATTCGTGTTCTCCTTCGTTGGTGCGGGGGGTGGGGGGTATGAGTTCGGATGCCGGGGGATCAGCGGCCGACGGGCTCTCGGGGATGGAAGGTCATCGCGCGTGCCCCGGTGTCGACCTCGACGGCGATGCGGGCGGTGACGTGGAAGACCTCGTCGACGAGCGCCGGGGTGAGCACCGTGTCGGGCGGACCGAAGGCCACGAGTCGGCCCTCGTCGAGCACGGCGACCTCGTCGCAGAACGCCGCGGCGATGTTGAGGTCGTGCAGGGCCGCGATCACGGTCGTGCCGAGTCCGCTCACGACGCGCATCAGGTCGAGCTGGTGCGCGATGTCGAGGTGGTTGGTCGGTTCGTCCAGCACGAGGATCTCGCCGCTCTGCGCGAGAGCGCGGGCGAGCATCACCCGCTGGCGCTGACCGCCCGAGAGCGAACGGACCAGGCGGTCGCCGAGGTCGTGCACGTCGGCGGTGCGCAGAGCCTCGTCCACGATGCGCTGATCCTCCGCGGTGTCCCGGCTGAAGGGCGGACGATGCGGCGAACGGCCCACGAGCACGGTCTCCCGCACGGTCAGGTCGAACTCGGAAGGGGAGTCCTGCAGCATGACCGACACCGTGCGGGCGAGGGCGCGCGGGGCCAGCTGCGACACGTCGGCGCCGTCGATCAGGACGCGCCCGGTGTGCGGACGCTGACCCGTGAAGAGCGCGCGCAGGAGCGTGGATTTGCCGCTGCCATTGGGGCCGAGCAGTCCCACGATGCGCCCGGTGCCGACCTCGAGGTCGGCACCGTGCAGCACGGTGCGACCGCCGCGTGCGACGCTCACGCCGTCGAACAGCACGCTCATCGGTCGAACCCCGCGCGCTCGCCGCCACTGCGCATCAACCACAGGAAGAAGGGAGCACCGACGAACGCGGTGAGGATTCCGAGGGGGATCTCGGTCGGCATCGCGACCGTACGGGCCAGCAGGTCGGCGACCATGAGGAACAGCGCGCCGCCGAGGACCGTGATCGGCAGCATCCGACGATGATCCGACCCGACCAGGAGTCTCGCCATGTGCGGCACGACGAGGCCGACGAAGCCGATGCCGCCGCTCACGGCCACGATCGCACCGGTCAGGAGCGAGGCGAGCACGAGCAGCAGCCCACGCAGCCGGGTCGTTCGTACGCCGACCGCCATCGCGGACTCGTCACCGGCGAGCAGCGCGTTCATCGACCGCGAGAGCCCGAAGACCGCGATGCAGGCGATGGCGAGTGCGACCGCGGGGATCAGCAGCGACGACATGTCGGCGGCCGACACGCTGCCGAGCAGGAAGAACATCACGCTGACGACGTTCTGGGCATCGGTGGTGAGCGTGAGGTAGCTGGTCACCGCGCTCAACAGAGCGCCCAGTGCGACGCCGGCGAGGATCATGCGGGTCGGAGACAGCTCTCCGCGGATGCGCGCGAGCATGGCCACGAGGATGCAGGCGACCATCGCGCCCGCGAACGCCGCCCCGCTCATCGTGAGCCCGAGGAACGTGGCGCCGCCCGACACGATCACCAGCACGGCGCCGACACTCGCGCCGGAGGAGACGCCGAGGATGTAGGGCTCGGCGAGTGGGTTGCGCACGACCGCCTGCATCATCGCCCCGGCGAGGGCGAGACCTGCGCCCGAGAGCGCGGCGAGGAGCGACCGCGGCACCCGGAACTGCCACACGGCCTGATCCTGCAACGGCGTGAGGGTGCCGTCGGACATCCAGGGCATGCCGGGGGCCAGATGGCCGATCACGATCTTCGCGGCATCGAGGGGCGAGACCGTGACGGGTCCGGTGGCGGCCGAGAGCATGAGGACGAGCACAGCGAGCACCGTGATCGTCGTCACGGTCGGGCCGACGGGCAGCATCCGCCGGAAGCCGACGCGGCCGCCGGTGCGCCGACGAAGGCGCGGGATGCGCCGAACGGGGGTGCGCCGTGTGTCCGTCCCGGTGAGGGTTCCGGTGGATTCGCTCATCGGGCACGTCCCATCGTGGATTCGGTCGTGGATTCGGTCGTGAGTTCGGCCGCGAAGTCCAGCACGGTGAGTCCCAGCTCGTGCAGCGCGGCGGACTCGTTCGCACCGTGTCCTGCCCCCGAAGCCGTCCAGAGCCGGGCGGACCCGCCGGCTCGTCGCAGCGCCTCGACCATCCGGTGCGTGTCGCGAGCGCGCACTCGGGTGTCCTCACCGAGTACGACGCCGAGATAGGAGGGGATCAGGGCACCGGCCGGAAGGGCTTCGGCCTGCGCCAGCGGAGACAGGGCCCGGAGGTGAGCGCGCGATTCGCGGGTGCCGTCATCGCCGAACTCCGCTCGCCAGCGTGCACCGAGCGGATGATCGTCCAGGTGGAGCAGATCGAGGGGAGCGGCGGTGGTGACGAATCCCGCGCACAGCTCCGGGTGCGCGATCGCACACCCGGCTGCGACGACCCCGCCCAGAGAGGCCCCGGCGAGGACGAGGAGGTCGGGTCGCGTGATCCCGGCCTCGATGAGTCCGCGCGCGATGTCGGCGAGGTCGGCGATCGTGCGGTGCTTGCTCCTGCCGCGGCCCGCCTCGCGCCACGCAGCTCCGCGCTCGCCACCACCGCGGAGCTGCGCGACGGCGTACGCTCCGCCGTTTTCGACCCAGGCGGGCACGGTCGGCTCGAAGAGCGGAAGGTGCGGCACGCCGAACCCGCCGTAGCAGGTCAGGATCAGCGGCAGCGGACCCTCCGTTCCCGGGGGAGAGGTCACGTGGACGGTCAGGATCACGCCGTCGTCGGCGCGGATGTCGTGGCGGACGGTCGTGCCGAGGGGCCGCACGGCAGCGGCCGGCACCACCACGGTCCCCCGGCGCTCGCGCTGCAGGAGGCGAGGGGGAGTGAGCGGGCCCTCGACGCCGAGACGCAGCACGCCGTCGTCGACGCCGATCATCGTGGTGGTGAGCGCATCGGAGGGGCTCGACGCGGCCTCGATGCGCGCGACCTCGACACCGTCGATCAGGTCGATGAGCACGCTGCGCCCGTCGGCGACAGCGAGGACGACGACGCGGTCATCATGCACCGCGACATCGACGATCAGCGCGTCGGGATCGTGCCAGCGCCAGAGTGCATCGTCTTTTCCGGCATCGTCTTTCCCGGCACCGACGTTCGGCACGGCATCGAGCCCGCGGTCGTGCCACACCAGCACGCCGGTGCCGAGGGGGGAGGCCCGCAGGAGCGCCGGCCAGCGACCCAGCGATGCTCCGGTGCCCCGGTCGGTCAGCGTCGTGCCTCGCGAACCCGAGCTGAGGGCGCGCAGGCCGCTCTCCCCGCCGGGGAACAGTCGCAGTCGTGCATCGGCCTCGAGGGCGGCCGCCCGCTGCTCGCCGGTCTGCAGGTCCAGGGTCACGAGCATCCGGTCGCGGCTCGCGACGACGTCGAGGCTGCGCGAGTCGGGTGCCCAGAGCACGGTGTCGTAGCGCAGACGGATGTCGGGGTGCAGCTGCAGGGTGCCGCCGTGGGCATCGACGATGCCGAGGACGGCGTTCTCATCGGCGGTGGGCGCCCACTCGACGGCGATGCGCCGACGGTCGGGCGACGGGAAGATCCGATGGAGGTGCCCGTCCGGCTCGATCACGGTCGTGCCGTCGAGGCGGTGGATACCGCGACGAGAGCGGCCGTCGGCCCGACCCAGGATGAAGCCCCCGACGGGAAGACCCGGTCGACCGTGGTGTTCCGCATGTGCGAGGGCATCGTCGAGCGCGGATCGGCGAGCGCTCATCGGCCGACCAGATCGTCGACGCGGTGGTCGGCACCGGCCCACAGCAGGTGCCCGCCCTCGTCGAGTGGGGTGGGGAGCTCGATGGTCGAGATGCCGCTGTCGTCGACGAGGTGGATCGTGCCGTCTCCGCCGCTGGTGACGGCGATCGTTCCGGTGCCGGGGTCGATCGCGATGGACCGGCGCTGTGCGGGGCGGCCGTCGACGCCGTCCCACGGCAATCGTCCTGCGCGGGGCGGGTGCGTCATCGCCGGGATCGGGGTGATCCGCGCGATGCGCGCGTCCTCCCGATCGATCACGATCACGACATCCCCGTCGGGATGGATGACGGAGACGGCTGCGACGCCCGTGGCGAGGGCGAATCGGAAGGCGAGCCCCGGCGGCAGCGGCACGGTGCGGGAGGCTCCCGACGCGAGGTCGATATCGACGAAGGTGTTGGTCCACTCCGGCCACGATCCGGGAGAGGCCGGTCCTCCGCGGACGATGCCGGTGGCGCGCCCGGTGTCGCCCGCGAGGCGCAGGTAGTACGCGCGCCCTGCGACGGGCCACGGGACGATGCCGATGGCGCGGGGAACTCCGCCGTCGACGATGAAGCGCTCCAGACCGCGGCTCGTCGCGATGCCGATGAGGCCGGAAGCGGGGTCCATCACGTCGCCGTGTCCGTCTGCGGCGAGGTCGTCGATGACGTGCCCGCGCAGGACTGGTGCGTGCGCTCCGACCTCGAGCGCCGCCGCGAGGGGCAGTGCCTCGACGGCTCCGGGTTCGCGATGGCGGAGCACGATCATCGGCTCTCCCGTGGCCTGATCCGGAGCGACCACGACGCCCGGCTCACCGGTGCGCACGCGGAAGCGCACGGAGGAGTCGGTCGCGAGATCGACGACGGACACCAGGTCGGTCCAGGCTTCCTCGTTCATGCCCAGACCGGAGGTGACGACCACGTGGCGTCCGCTCGGATCGCAGGCCAGATGCTCCGCCGGGATGGCGATCGGGACGCGTCGTACGGAGTCCGCGTCTGCGATGACCAGCGCACCGCCGCGGTCGTCCGCGAACGCCCAGCGGCCGGATGATCCGGCGGGGAGGTGGAGGAAGCCCGCATGC
Source organism: Microbacterium sp. SY138 (assembly GCF_039729145.1). Classification (NCBI taxonomy): domain Bacteria; kingdom Bacillati; phylum Actinomycetota; class Actinomycetes; order Micrococcales; family Microbacteriaceae; genus Microbacterium; species Microbacterium sp. SY138. The sequence goes on from NZ_CP155793.1 coordinate 388,686, forward strand.
TCGGCGAGCCAGCTGTCGGCGACGGCGACACGCCGGGAACCGTCATGGATCTCGTAGACGACTCCGGCCCGGTGATCAGCGGCGAGGAGGGGGGTGGAGGAGGACATGTCAGCGATCCTAGTAGATATTGAGAATCATTATCATTTAGGGTCGTCAGTGTTCACTCACCGTGGACACCGCCCCGCACCCCGCGAGGCGGACACCTCACAGAAGGAGCACGAAATGGAAAAGCAGATCCTCGCCGAGATCGAAGAGTCCGAGCAGCTGGCGCACCTGTCGGCATCGCACTCGAACGCCCTGGTCGAGAACCCGTTCGACTGATCGCGGATCCTTCCGTCGCGCTTTCGAGCGCACTCCCGTCCGGCCGGGCGTTCGCGCCCGGCCGGGCCCATCACCGAGAGACACCATGACTTCCGAACCCCGCATCCTGCCGCTCCCCGACACCGGGGCGCATCTCGTCGTCGGTGCCGACGGCCGCCCCCGGATCCGTCTGCGCACCGGACGACTCGTCCTGGTCGACGCGCCGGCCGCCGCTCTGGTCGAGGCCCTCGAGAGCGGGGGCCACGGAGAGCGCTCGACCGCGCTCGACCGGCTGACGCTCGAGGTGCAGGAACGCGAGTCCGCCGATGCCCTTCACCGCTGGCCGCAGGAGCGCCGCGACGTCTGCCTCCTCGGAACGGGTCCGCTCGTGCTCGACCTCGAGCGCGTGCTCGTCGCCTGGGGCGCCCGGGTCGCCGTCCTGGATCCGGAGGCGGCACCGTCCGAGCACGCCGCGCTCGTGGTCGCCTATGCCGAGGACGCCTCCGGCCGCCGCCGCTGGGCAGAGCTCGATCGGCTTCCGGAGCGGGGCACCGCGTGGCTCCGCGTGCACCGGGAGGGCGAGGTCGTGCTGATCGATCCGCTCGCCGTCGACCCCGGCGACCCCACCTCCGTGCAGGTGGCCGCGCGACGGGTGGCCGCGAGCAGCGCGCCCGCGTCGAGCGAGGCCTGGCAGCGGGCGCGTCCGCTCACCCCTGGCGCGCTCGACGACGCGACCAGAGCGCTCGTGCTCGCCCGACTGCTGCACACCGTCCTCGCGTGGGCGCAGGAGGACGCAGAACTCGACCGGCTGCGGACGACGCTCTGGAAGGTCGTTCCCGCAACCGGTTCCGTGAGCGCGCACACGGTGCTGCCCTTCCCCGCGGCCCCGCGCCGGGTGATCCGATGACGCCGCCGCGCGACGCCCGCCCTCATGCCGTGCTCGCGGAAGACGGCGCCTTGCTGCGCGGCTGGGTCTGGGAACCCGCGGAGCCTCGCGGCGTCGTGCTCATCCGTACGCCATACGGCGCCTGGCGACACGGCGACACCGCACGCGCCTGGGTCGGGCGGGGCTACCGCTGCGTGATCCATGACGTGCGCGGACGCCACTCCTCCGACGGTGAATGGCGCCCCTACCTCGCGGAACGCAGCGACGGGCGCGCGGTGGTCGAGCAGGTCAGGGCCGAGAGCCCCGGGCTCCCGCTCGTGCTGTCCGGCGGCTCGTATGCCGCGCACACCGCACTCGAAGCGGCCAGGGCCGTCGTCGTCGAGGCCCTGGTGCTCCAGGTGCCGGCGCTCGGGCTCGCCGAGACCGCGTGGGACGAGAACGGGCGTCCCCAGCTGCGCGACCGGATCGGGTGGTGGCACCAGCACGGCCGCGGCCCGCGTTCCCTGGCGCCGCTGTCGGACGAGCAGCTCTCGGCCCGTGTCCGGCGGGCATCCGACGTGGGCGTGCATCGGGCCGCCGACGAGTGGGGGTGGTCTTCCGAGGTCCTGTCCGGATGGCGACGCCTCTGGTCTGCTCCGGCCGTCGACCTGGACCGTGCCTACGGGGCGCTCCTCGCACCGCTGCTGCTCATCCGCGGCGATCACGACTTCTTCTTCACGCATGCCGGTCGACTCGCGGCCGCCTGGCGGGGCCCCGTCCACCTGGTCGATGGTCCGTGGGGACACCGACTGGCCGCGGACATCGACGACGACGATGTCCGCTCCCGGCTGCGCAGTGCGGGCGGCATCGGCGGCGTACTCGACTCCTGGCTCGCCGAGACCGGACTGCCGACCAGGGCATCCGCGCTTCCTGCATCCGCGCTCCCCGCGCCGGCGTCGGGGCGGAGTCGCCGGACCAGATCCGCCTTCGAGCCGGAGACCGGCCGCTGGCGGTACGAGAGGACAGCATGACCCTGCACGACACTCACCAGACCGCTCGCCGCGACACCCCGCACGACACACCGCGCGACACCCTGGGGCACGCCCGGGGTCGATCCGCGATCCGCGCGACGCTGTCGGCCGAGGCGCTGGTCGATGCGGAGGCCGGCATCATCCGCTCGGTGCGGGAGGTGCCGCATCCGATCGGTGCCCCAGACCGGTACCTGGCCTTGACGGCATCCGTGGCCGACGCCCGGATCCTCGGCGAGTGGCCCGCCGATCGGGTCTCGCTCGGCACATCGTTCGGCGACCCCGCTCAGGCGCGCATCGCCGCGATCGGCGAGGGCGTGGAGCGGTATTGCGGCAACTGGCTGCCCGATGAGCTGCCTCGCGGCGAGCTCCGTGTCAGCACCGCCGACGAGCTGCGCGCCGACGGGGAGAGCGTCATCGACGAGTCCGATCTGCCGCGCTTCGCCGACTGGCAGCTCGCACGGCCCGGGTTCGCGTATCAGCGTCTGCTCCCCTCCACACCGACGCTCTGGGCACGCTGCGACGAGATCGACGGTGGCTCGGTGTGGGTGCCGGACTCTCTCGTGCACCTGAACTGGCGGCAGTCCCGGTTCCGCGCGCTGCCGCGGACACACCATCTGAACTACGCCGGCATCGCGACCGGCGCAGGGTTCGACGACGCCCGCGACCGCGGGGTGATCGAGGTCATCGAGCGGGATGCGCTCGAGGTGTGGTGGCACCTGGACGGACCGACGTTCGGCATCGATCCGGCCACGGTCCCCGGCCTGCTCGACGATCTTCAGGGGAGCAGCCTGCGGGTGTGGCTGGTGGCGATGCCCTCGGAGTTCGCTCCCGCGATCGGCGCGCTCGTGCACGACGAGGAGCGCGGGCTCTACGCTGCAGGCTTCTCGGCCTCGCTCGACCCGGCGCGGGCCGCGCGGAAGGCCGTGCTCGAAGCGGTGCACACCTGGATCTACACGCAGGGATGCACGACGGACGACGGATGGGTGTTCCGCGCGGTCGCTGCGGGACTGATGGCGAAGGGCCTCACCCTCGACTTCCGTCCGCACGCCGACTACCTCGCCGCGGCCGGGCCGCAGTTCGAGAACGTGATCGACCTCGGCGCGCACGTGCAGGTGTGGCTCGACCCGAGCGTGCACGACGAGGCCCGGCGGTTCCAGTCGCCCGCGCAGGGCGTGCGTCCGCTGAGTGCGGTGGACCCGGTCACGATCGACGAGGTGTACGGGCGTCTGCGCGATCGCGGTCACCGCGTCCTGACCCGCGACCTCACGACCTCCGACGTGCGACGCACCGACCTGCGCGTGGTGCGTTCGATCGTGACCGGACTCGTGCCCAACGCCCCGGCGGCGTTCTCGTACCTCGGAATGCCACGGTTCCGCGAGGCGACCGAGGAGCGCGGCTGGCGCACCACCTGGACCGGCGGCCCGGAGGACTTCACCCTCCTCCCGGCTCCGCATATGTGAGGGGCGTCATGGATCGCACACGCCGCGAGAGCCGCGGCCTTCCTGCCCCGCTCGACGAGGCGCTGACCTCGCGCATGCCCGCAGGTCCCCTGCCGCCGGGGCCGCGCGCGAACGCCTGGGATCGGGTCGGTGCCGTCGCGGACGAACCTCACCGCGGGGTGTCAGAGCTCGTCGACGCCCTGTGGCACCCGGGGGAGTACCACCGGGATGCCGACGGCTCGGCCACCCGCATCCGTCGGCGCCCCGTCCCCTCGGCCGGAGCGTGCTATCCGGTGCAGACCCACCTGATCGACCCCACCGGTGTGCGCTGGACGGTCGACCAGGAAGGGGTCTTCCATCGTCGCGTCCTCGCATCCGACCGTGCGGACGGATGGCCGTCGCCGGCATCGGACGACGGCACCGCACGCCTGGTGTTCACCGTGCTGCCGGGGCGGTCGTTCGGCCGCTACCGGCACCGGGCGTGGCCCCTGTGGATCGCGGATGCGGCCTACGCGGTCGCCGCCGTGCGATTCCTGCTGGGGGAGCGCGCCGGGCCCGTGCAGGTCGGTCCCTCGAAACGGCTGCGGGAGATGCTCGGCGTCCCCCGGGCTGCGGATGCCGACGCCTGGATGCGCCGAGGACTCGCGCCGGAGATCCCGCTCGCCGCCGTCGGGATCCCGCACGTGCCGACCCCGCACGCCGCTGCTGTGCAGGCTCTCGGCACGCGACGCTCGCCCGCCATCACGGAGTTCGCCGATCGGATCGGGGGCTCACCGACCACCGAGGTCGAGCGCGTCGCCCGCGCCTCCGGACAGGGCTGGGTGCGCGGTGCGACCGAAGCGCGCTCCTGGTCCCTGCCGAGCAGGGCACCCTCGACGATCGTCGGCGCCACCCTCTGGAGCGCCCATCTCGCCGCCGCACGCCTCTGCTACGAGGCCGCTCTCACCGGAGACAGGCGCACGCGCCCGGTCTCCGGCTTCTCCTCGACGGGCGACCGGTGGATCCTCCACGCGGTCGCCGTCCTCGACTCCCGCGGAGGTGCACGATGATGATCGTCCCCGAGCTGTGGCGCGAAGCGCGACGGCACCCCTGGCTCCTATCCATGAGCATCCTGCTCCTCCTCCTCGTGTTCGCGACGCACCTCGCGCAGGCGCTCGCCCTCGCGTGGTCTCTCGCCGCCTTCGTGCGCGGTGACACGGCCGGCGCGGTGGCGGGATCCTCGCGATCGGGGTGGCGCGGATGCTGCTGACGCTCGCGCAGGGCGATGCCGCCGCCCGCCTCGGAGGGCGGGTCAGGGAAGATCTCCGAGGTGCGGCCGTCGCCGCGGCGCTGGTGCCGGAACGACTGCACGATGCCCGCCTCCGCGACGGCTCGACCCAGCTCGCGCTCGGCGACGGCATCGACGGCACCGACGCCTATGTGTCGAAGTACATCCCTGCGGTGGCGCAGCTCGTGGTCGGCAGCCTGATCGCGGTGTGCCTCGTCGCGGTGCTGTCGCCCGTGATCGCGCTGTGCGTCGCCGCGGGGATCCTGCTCGCGGTGCTGGGCCCTTTGGCCTGGAAGCGGATGCTCGCCCGGCGCGGGTTCGACCACTGGGACAGCTACGAGGCTCTCAGCGGCGACATGCTCGAGGCACTCCGGGGGATGTCGACGCTGCGGGCGCTGGGCGATGTCCCCGCGACCCGCGAGCGCTTGCAGGCGAGGTCGGAGTCGTTGCGCGTGGCCACGGAACGCGTCATGCGATCGTCGCTCGCCGAGACGGCGATCACCGACTTCGCGGTGCAGGCCGGAGTGGTGGTCGCCGCCGGGCTGGCCGTCGTGTCCGTGATGACCGGACAGCCACCGGCCATCGAGGTGTACACCCTGCTCCTGCTCTCCTCGGAGGCGTTCCGGCCGGTACGTGACCTCTCGCGCCACTGGCATGCCGGATTCCTCGGGCTCACGGCGGTTCCCGGGCTGGCGGCCCTCGGTGCGTTCCGTCGGTCCGCACGGGTCGCGACGGAGATCGAGCGCATCGAGGAACCCGAGACCGGGGCGGTGACCGGCGGGGGAGACGTGCTCCGCATCTCCGGCCTGTCGTACCGATACCCCGGCACCGATCACGATGTCCTGCGCGGGGTCGACCTCCGTGCCGGGCGTGGCGAGGTGCACGCGATCGCCGGCCCCTCCGGTGCGGGCAAGTCCACGCTCTTCGACCTCGTCCTCGGCTTCCTCCCGCCCACGGCGGGAACGGTCGAGCTCGACGGGCGCCCGCTCCGCCCGAGCGATGTCGCCGTGGTCTCCCAGCACCCCGTCCTGTTCACCGGGACCATCAGGGACAACGTCGATCTGTTCGACGCCGGGCAGGAGGCGCTGGAGGATGCGTGCGCCGCGGCCGGGGTGCTCGACGAGATCCGGGCGATCCCCGGAGGCTTCGACGCGAGGGTGGCGGAAGCGGGGACGAGCCTGTCGGGCGGGCAGCGGCAGCGTCTCGCCCTCGCCAGAGCGCTGCTCGCCCGGCGCCCCGTGCTTCTCGTCGACGAGCCGACCAGCGCCCTCGACGACCGCAGTGCCCTGACCGTCGCCGAGACGCTCGAACGTGTCGCCGCAGAGAGGATCGTGCTCATGATCAGCCACCGTCCCGAGGCCCTGGCCAGGGTCGCCGATGTGCGGGTGCTCCGTGACGGAATGCTCGTGGAGGAGGCCTCATGACCTCGTCCGCGGGCATCCTCGCTCGGCTGGTTCCGCCGCTGCGACCCGAATGGCGGCGCATCGCCTGCAACTACCTGATCGCCACCACGAGCCTGTGCGCGCTCGCCGCCATCGGGGTGCTCACCGCGCTCGGCGTCGGCGGGGCCGTCGTGCACGGCACCCGGCCGCCGGCGGTCTGGTGGTTCGCCCTCGGAGGCCTCGTGCTGCTGCGCACCTTCCTCACCTGGCGCGAGATGGACGTGTCGCACGCCCTCGCCTACCGGGTGCTCGCCCGGCTGCGGATGGCGCTCTTCGACGCGTACTCGCGCAGCGTTCCCGGTCGCCGGCGCGAGCACTCCGGTCGGGCCGCATCCGTTGCGATGACCGACATCGAGAAGCTGGAGTTCTTCTACGCCCACACGGTCGCGCAGATCGGTGCCGCGTTCACGCTCTTCGTCGGATCCCTGGTCTGCGCGTTCCTGGTGATGCCGGTGGCGGCGGTCGTGATGCTCGCCGGAGCGGTCGCGGTCGCGCTCACCGTCTGGGCCGGGGCGGGTCCGTCGCGGCGTATCGGTGCGCGCGAGCAGCAGGAGCGCGAGGAGCAGTCCGAACGACTGGTCGACGCCCTCGGTGCGCTGCGCGAGATCCTCGCCTTCGGGCTGCAGAGCCGGGTCGTTCGCGAGGCCGTCGACGGTACCCGGCGGTCGGCGCGCGTCACCCGCCGCCGGGAGGTGATCGCCCAGCTCGTCGACGGCACGCGCGAGCTGATCCTCACCGCGGTCGTGATCGGGGTGATCGCCGTCTCCCTTCTCGACGGATCGGTCGACGGGGCGGTCGACGCCGGGCGAGCGGCACTGCTGCCCGCGGTGATCGCCCTCGCCGTCGCCGGCGTCGCCGCGGTGGCGGACGCCGCGCACACGGTGTCGGGGCTGCATCCGCTGATCGCCAGTGCCGATCGCGTGGGTGCAGGGCTGCACCGCCCCCCGGTCGTGGCGCCGGTCGATCGTCCGCTCCCGCTGCCGCCGGGGCCGCTCGGTGTGCGCTTCGAGAGGGTCGCGTTCTCCTACGACGACCGCACGGAGGTTCTGCGCGGCTGGTCGATCGACGTCGACCCCGCTGAGCACATCGCCCTCGCGGGGCCGTCCGGCGCCGGCAAGAGCACCGTGATCGCGCTCGCCGCGCGGCTGTGGGACCCTGCAGAGGGCACCATCGCTCTCGTCGATGCGGCGGGGGTCGCGTACCCGCTGGGTCGCATCCGAGATGAAGATCTTCGCCGGACCGTGGCCGTGGTGGAGCAGGATGCGCGCCTCTTCCACGGCACCGTGCGCGACAACCTCGTGCGGGGTGCCGGCGCCCGCACCGACGAGCAGTTGCGCGAGGCGCTCACACGGGTCGGCGCCGACGACTGGATCACCCTCGACGACGAGCTCGGCGAGCACGGGGTGAGGCTCTCCGGTGGTCAACGGGCACGGTTGGCCCTGGCGCGGGCGCTGTGCCACGAGCCGCGTGTGCTCATCGTCGACGAGATCACCGCGAGCCTGGATGCCGAGTCGGAGCGCATCATCTCCGACGTGCTCGAGGGGTTCGACGGCACGGTCATCGCCGCCTCGCACCGGCGCGAGACTCTGGGGCGGTTCGGGCGGGTGGTCGGCGTGGAGCGCGGAGGCCAGGCGAACGACGGCGGCGGCTACAGCCGGTCGACCCCGGTGACCGTGACGACGGCCTGACCGGCTTCGTCCGAGGCTGCGAGGTCGATAGTCGCGGTGATGCCCCAGTCGTGGTCGCCGGCGGGATCGTCGAAGATCTGCCGTGCGGTCCAGGCGGCGGGCCCCTCGGTGAGGATCAGCAGCTTCGAGCTGCGGGCATCAGCGCCGGTGAGGATCTCGTCGTGGTCGGCGAAGTACCCGTCCAGCGCGTCCGACCAGGCGTCGGCGCCGAAACCGGGATCGAGCTCGGCCAGCGCGTTCACGTCTTCCCTGGCCGCCAGCTGCACCCGGCGGAAGAGTTCGTTGCGCACCAGGATGCGGAAGGCGCGGATGTTGCTCGTGAGGCGCTTGGGTGCGGGCGGGACGATCGGCTCATCGGGCGCGTGTGGATCGAAGCGTCCGTTGTCGACGCCGGCGATCAGCTCCTCCCACTCGTCGAGCAGGCTGGAGTCGACCTGGCGGACGAGCTCGCCGAGCCACTCGATGAGATCGCGCAGATCCTCGTCCTTGAGCTCTTCCGGGATGGTCTGCGAAGCCGCGCGGTACGCGTCGGAGAGGTAGCGCAGCACCACACCTTCGGAGCGCGCGATCTTGTAGTACGCGACATATTCCCCGAACGACATTGCCCGTTCGTACATGTCACGCACCACCGACTTGGGGTGCAGCTCGAAGTCGCGGATCCACGGCTGGGCCGCACTGAAGGTCTCGAAGGCCGCGGTCAGCAGCTCGTCCAGCGGCTTCGGGTAGGTGATCTGCTCGAGCAGCTCCATCCGCTCGTCGTACTCGATGCCCTCGGACTTCATCGCGGCGACCGCCTCGCCCCGGGCCAGGAACTCCTGCTGACTGAGCACGGCGCGGGGATCGTCGAGGGTCGACTCCACGATCGAGATCATGTCGAGTGCGTAGGAGCCGGTCCCCGTGCCGGCGGCGGGATCGGGGTCGAGCAGCTCGAAGGCGGCGAGGGCGAACGGCGACAGCGGCTGGTTGAGCGCGAAGTTCGGCTGCAGGTCGACCGTGAGGCGGATCTCTCCTTCGGGGGTCTTCTCGACGATGCCCGATTCGCGGAGCGTGCGGTAGATGCCGATGGCCCGTAGCGCGAGCTCCCGCTGGCGCCTCCGCGGCTCGTGGTTGTCGTATACCAGTGCGCGCATATTGCCGAACACGTCACCGCCGCGGGCGATCACGTTGAGCATCATCGCGCTCGTGATCTGCATGTGCGAGGTCAGCGTCTCCGGCACGGCATCGATGAGCTTGCGGAACGACGGCTCGCCCCACGACACGAAACCGTCCGGTGCCTTCTTCCGGACGATCTTGCGCTTCTTCTTCGGGTCGTCGCCGGCCTTCTTCACCGCAGCGACGTTCTCGCTCTCGTGCTCGGGCGCCTGCGCGACGACCGTGCCGGCGGTGTCGTAGCCCGCGCGGCCCGCGCGGCCCGCGATCTGGTGGAACTCGCGGGCGTTCAGCTGCCGCATCCGGGTGCCGTCGAACTTCGTGAGCGCCGTGAGCAGCACCGTGCGGATCGGCACGTTGATGCCCACGCCGAGGGTGTCAGTGCCGCAGATAACGCGCAGCAGTCCGCGCTGGGCGAGCTGCTCGACCAGACGCCGGTACTTCGGCAGCATGCCCGCGTGGTGCACGCCGATCCCTGCGCGCAGGAACCGTGAGAGCGTCTTGCCGAACGCGGTCGTGAAGCGGAACTCGGCGATCAGGGCGGCGATCTCGTCGCGCTGCTCGCGGGTGGCGACCTTGGTGCTGGAGAGCGCCTGCGCGCGCTCCATCGCTGCGGCCTGCGAGAAGTGCACGACGTAGATCGGCGCCTGTCCCGTGTTCAGCAGATCGTCGATGGTCTCGTGGATCGGCGTCGTCTCGTAGAAGAAGTGCAAGGGGACCGGACGCTCGACACCGGTGACCGTGGCCGTCTCGCGGCCGGTGCGACGCGTGAGGTCGGCGGCGAGCTCGGTCACATCGCCGAGTGTCGCCGACATGAGGATGAACTGCGCCTGAGGCAGCTCGAGCAGCGGCACCTGCCACGCCCACCCGCGGTCGGGGTCGGCGTAGAAGTGGAACTCGTCCATCACGACCTGGCCGACGTCGGCATCCGTTCCCTGGCGCAGCGAGAGGTTCGCGAGGATCTCGGCCGTGCAGCAGATGATCGGAGCATCGGCGTTCACGGAGGAATCGCCCGTGACCATGCCGACGTTCTCGGCGCCGAACACATCGACCAGGGCGAAGAACTTCTCGCTCACGAGCGCCTTGATCGGTGCCGTGTAGTAGCTGCGCCGTCCGGCGACCAGGGCACTGAAGTGGGCACCGATCGCGACGAGCGACTTCCCGGTGCCGGTGGGGGTGGAGAGGATCAGGTTGTTGCCGGAGACGATCTCGATGACCGCCTCGTCCTGCGCGGGGTACAGGCTGATGCCCGTCGATTCCGCCCATTCGACGAACGCGAGGTAGACGGCATCCGGATCCGCGGCGTCCGGGATGAGGGCGGGGTCGAGCCGCGGAGAGGAAGTCATGGTGATTCGATCATCCCTCATGCGCGGGGGCACCTGCTCTGCGGGACCGACATGCCGCCGCGCCGGGCGACGTCTGGGCGGCACCGCCGGCGGTTGACATCATCGAACGACGACCGGATGCGGTGGCTCCACCGCGAAGGGGGACGACGACGATGCCCGACCAGATCTTCACTTTCGCCGCGCTGGGTGTGTACTTCGCGGCGATGCTGCTCATCGGATGGATAGCCTTCCGGCGCACCGGCGATCACGAGGACTACATGCTCGGCGGACGGAATCTGCCGCCGTGGGTGGCCGCCCTCAGCGCCGGGGCCTCCGACATGTCCGGCTGGCTCGTGATGGGGCTGCCCGGTGCGATCTACGTCTCCGGTCTCATCGAGGCGTGGATCGCGATCGGCCTCACCATCGGCGCCTACCTGAACTGGCTGCTCGTGGCTCCTCGGCTGCGCGCCTACACGCAGGTGTCGCGCAACTCCATCACGGTGCCGAGTTTCCTCGAGAATCGACTCCGGGATACGACGCGACTGCTGCGGGTCGTCTCCGGTGTCGTCATCCTCGTCTTCTTCACCCTCTACATCTCCTCCGGCATGGTCGCCGGTGGGGTCTTCTTCGAGAGCTCGTTCGACGGCGACTACCTCACCGGCATGCTGCTTGTCACGGGCGTCACGCTCGCGTACACGCTCTTCGGTGGGTTCCTCGGTGCGTCACTGACCGATGTGGTGCAGGGACTGATGATGGTGATCGCGCTGGTCGTGATCCCGGTGGCGGCGATCGTCGCGATCGGGGGACTCGCCGAGACGGGCGAGCTGATCAACGAGGTGGCGCCGGACCACCTCTCCATGCTCTCCGGAACGGCGCTCACGGGCGGCACCATCCTCGCCATCGTCTCGTCGCTCGCCTGGGGCCTCGGATACTTCGGACAGCCGCACATCATCGTGAGGTTCATGGCTCTGCGCTCGCCGCAGGAGGCGAAGAGCGCTCGACGCATCGGCATCTCCTGGATGATCGTCTCGCTCGGCGGCGCCGTGCTGTCGGGCCTGGTCGGCATCGCCTACATCGCCAAGACGGGCGTCGACCTCGCCAACCCCGAGACCGTGGTGCTGCTCATGTCGCAGACGCTGCTGCATCCGTTCGTCGCCGGCCTCGTCCTGGCGGCCGTGCTCGCCGCGATCATGAGCACGATCTCCAGCCAGCTGATCGTGTGCTCCTCGGCCCTCGTGGAAGACCTGTACGGCGTGTTCCGGCGCACGCCGCCCTCGCAGAAGACGCTCATGCTGATGGGGCGGCTCGGTGTGCTCGGCGTCGCGATCGTCGCCGCGGTGCTGGCGATCACCCCGAACGACACGATCCTCGGACTCGTCTCCTTCGCCTGGGCCGGATTCGGCGCCGCATTCGGCCCGGTCATCCTGCTCAGTCTCTACTGGCGCAAGCTCACCAACTGGGGTGCCCTGGCGGGGATGTTCGTCGGCGCCGCGACCGTGTTCATCTGGAAGGCTCTCGACACCGGGCTCTACGAACTGCTTCCCGCCTTCGTTTTCGCTCTGATCGCGGCCGTCGTGGTGAGTCTCGTCACGTACCGGCACGACGACGAGATCCAGCAGGAGTTCACCGACACCGGTGCCATGCTGGCTCTACCCCGTCCGCACGCGGTCGGCGACACGCCGTAGCGGCCGAGCGCGCCGGGGACGCTCAGACCGCGGTGGCGGCGCGCAGAGCGATGCGGATCATGTCGCCGAAGGTCTGCTCGCGCTCCTGCGCCGAGGTCTCCTCTCCCGTGACGATGTGATCGCTGACCGTGCAGATCGCGAGGGCGCGCCGACCGTAGTACGCCGCGAGAGTGTAGAGACCGGCGGCCTCCATCTCGACGCCGAGGATGCCGTGCTGCACGAACGGCTCCATGAGCTCGGGGCGCGTGCTGTAGAACTGGTCGCTCGAGAACAGCTGTCCCACGTGCACGGTCGAATCCAGAGGTTCGGCCTCGCTCGCCTCAACTGCGGCGCGCAGCAGGGAGAAGTCGGCCACGGGTGCGTAGTCGAGTCCGTGGAAACGGCTCCGGTTGATGCCGGAGTCGGTGCTGGCGGCGTTGGCGATGATGATGTCGCGGATCTTGACGCGCTCGGTCAGGGCTCCGCACGAGCCGACCCGCACGATCGTCTGCACGTCGTACGCGTCGAACAGTTCGTTCGCGTAGATCGCCATCGACGGCTGCCCCATGCCCGAGCCCTGCACCGACACGCGATGCCCCTCCCAGGTGCCGGTGAAGCCGAGCATGCCGCGCGTCTCGGAGTACAGCTCGGCATCGTCGAGGAAGGTGTCGGCGATCCACTTCGCCCGCAGCGGGTCGCCGGGGAACAGGACGATGGGGGCGATCTGACCGGGCTCTGCGGCGATGTGGGTGCTCATGGCCTCAGCGTAGCCAGCCTCATCCCGCCGCGCCCGCGCACCCGTGTCCCCGGCGCCGATCACCCCTCCCGTCGTTGCACGATCTCGCCGATCCAGAGCGGGGCGAAGGGCGAGGTGCAGCCGGGTGCGGTCGGGTAGTCGGCGAGCACCTGCAGGCGTTCGCCGATCGCCAGCGCCCTGGCGCGGTACTCGGGGTGGAAGATGCCGATGTTCGCGAGGGTCTCGTTCATGGACCACTGCAGGCGCGACGGCGCATCCTTCATGTCCCGCTCGATCAGGTCGAGCAGGTGCGCAAGGTCCAGGCCGTCGGCGTCCTTCATGACGCGCACGGTCGTGAGCGACCAGGCTGCAGCAGCCACCGTGGGGTCGGCGTCGTCGAACCACCGCAGCCGCAGCTCTTCGGCGAGCGGGGTCTTCTTGGCGACGTAGTTGACGAACCAGTCGTTGACCTTGGGTGGGCGGGTCTCGCGCAGCATGGCGTCGAGCTCGTCGGCGGTGAAGTCGCGCGGGCGGCAGATCAGCAGGGCCAGCAGCCGTGCGGGCGTCTCGCCGGTCGCCCACAGCTCCTGCGCGAGGGGCTGGTCGGTCTTGATCTTCTTGGCCAGCGCTCGCATCCGGCTGAGGTTGATGCCGTGGTCATCGCCCCGCTTCTCGTTGGCGGCGCGCATCTTCGGGTCTTCCAGTGCGGCGAGTTCGCCGAGGGCTTCGGCGACGGTCATGTCGGACATGCCTCCAGAGTAGGCGGGCTCAGTCCTCGTCGAGCAGCTCGCCCCTGATGCGGCGCAGGTCTTCCATGAGGGAACCGATCAGGATCCAGTGCTGTGACGACGGCGGCCGGATCACGAGGGGAGCGGTGAGCGCGGGGATCGCCGAGGTCATGGTGTCCGGCTCCGGCGAGGCATCGGCGACCTGCACGGCGAGCCGTACGTCGTGCCCTGCGCGTCGCAGCTGCTCGGCGATCGCGGCGACGGCGGGCTCCTCGCCGATCCGGTCGTCGTAGTGGTCGAAGTAGGCCCGGGTCATGCCGATCGTCTGCGTGACGATCGGGGAGAGCCGGTCGAGCAGCGCCCGCATCTCACGCAGATCGGCACGATGGGTCGAGCGCCGCGGGTTCAGAGTGAGCGATTCCTCTCCGGCGGCGATCGAGGCCTCGGCGGCCTCCTTCATCGGCCGCAGCAGCCGTACCTCCAGCATCAGCTCCTGCAGCCGTGCGGGCGTCTGGGGTTCGGGCAGTGCGTCGGCCAGGCGATCCAGGCTCGCGGCGAGCTCGAGGCCGAGGAGCCCCACGTCCCGACGGGCCGGCGCGACGAGCACCGGAGGCACGATCAGGGCGTTCACGACGATGCCGATCACGACCCCGATCAGCGTCTCCACGATGCGGGCGAACGCATACTCGGGACTCGACGAGCCCAGAGCCAGCACCAGCATCGCCGAGATCGCGACCTGATTGCCGGTGCCGGGCGAGGCGCGGAAGATCCACGCCACCAGCATCGCGACGACGATCGCGAGCAGCACGATCCAGCTCGGCGAACCGAGCAGCAGCCCGAGTGCGACGGCGATCACGACACCGGCGATCACGCCGATGCTGCGCTCGAGCGCCTTCGACAGCGACTGGTTCACGCTGGGCTGCACCACCAGCAACGCGGCGATGGCGGCGAAGACGGGCAGCTGTGCGGGGAACACCCATCCGGCGATCAGCCACGCCGCGATGGTCGCCGCGGCCGACTTCACGACCTGCAGCAGCGGGGAGCGCTGGGAGGCGCGGATCGCGGCGGGGATGCGCATGACCTCAACGCTAGTCGTGCGGATGCCCCGAGCGCGGCTCTTGCGTCGCGGGAAGATGCGGGGTTACGCTCTGCCTAACTAACAGTCGTTAGGTAACGAGTCTGAGGCGGAAGATGACCAGAGCAACGATCCTCGCGGAGGCCCGCACGATCTTCGCGCGCCAGGGCTACGCCGAGACGAGCCTGCGCGAGATCGCCGAAGCCGTCGGGATCAAGACGCCCTCGCTCTACGCGCACTTCTCGAGCAAGGAGGCGCTCTACGCCGAGGTGTATGCCGCGGTGTCGATCGATCACACCGCGTTCTTCGACGAGCTCGTGCGGAGCAGCTCCGATATGGAGCCGCTCGCGCGTCTGCAGCACCTCCTCGGCGGCATCGAGGCCTACTACCGCGACCGGCCCGACCTCGCGGAGTTCAGCCTGCGGGCCGCGGTCACCGAATACGGTCCCGGTGGCGAGCAGCTGCGGCAGATCTTCCTCGACTCGGAGTCGACCCTCGCCGCCGCGGTGCGCCAGACATATGACGACGGGGTCGCGACGGGGACGTTCGTCGCCGGTGACGCAGACGGTTTCACGGCACTGGTCTTCGTCGTCATGGACGGCCTCTTCCTCCAGCTCACCCACTACACGCCCGAGGTCTACCGCGAACGGTTCGACCAGGCCTGGCGGCACCTCTCCACGATCCTCTCCCGATGAACACCACGCTCTCCCGATGAACCACCGCCGCATCGACGCGGGACACGCCTGACCCGCCGGCACCGAGCCACGAGCTCCGACCCGGCATCGCACGACACGGCCGCAACGACAGGCCGCCCCCGACCCGCCCTGCGAGTCGTCCGCACCACGGGAACCCGAATCCCCGCCGACGGACTCGCAGGGCCACTTCTCAAGGACAAGATGATGACCACCACCGACTACGAGCACGGCGTCGTGCCCCAGGACCAGCGCAAGAGCTGGCTGTCGATCGCCACCGTGTGGATCGCGATCGGCATCGACCTCTCCGGGGCGTTCCTCGGTGTCTCGCTCGCCTCCGGCATGGCCTTCTGGCCGGCGATCGGCGCGACGATGCTCGGTTCGCTGCTGCTCGGACTGCTCGCGATGGCCTGCGCCTACGTCGGCGCCGCCACCGGGCTCTCCACCGCGATGATCTCCCGCGCGGTGTTCGGGCGCATCGGCGGGGCGATCCTCGCCCTCGCGATCGCGATCAGCCTGGTCGGCTGGTACGCCGTGCAGGCGGGCTTCTTCGGAGCGAACGCGCAGATCGCGTTCGCCGAGTTCACCGGCATCGATGTACCCGTGCAGGTGTTCACCGCGATCGGTGGCGTGCTCATGGCGATCACCGCGTTCTGGGGCTACCGCTCGATCAACCGCCTCAGCACCCTCGCCGTGCCGCTGCTCCTCCTCCTGCTGATCGTCGGCGTGGTCGTGGCGTTCACGGTGAACGGGGCGGCAGGGCTCGAGGCCCCGGTCGAGGCGACGTTCACGTTCGGCGGTGCGGTGTCGCTCGTGATGGGCATCTTCATCCTCGGTGTCGTGCTGGCCCCCGACATGGCGCGGTGGGCGAAGACGCCGAAGCAGGCCATGATCGCCGGGTTCGTCGGCTTCTTCTTCGGCAACTCGATCATCCTGGTGGTCGCGATCCTTCTCGCCCGCATCATGGACGGCACCGAGTTGATGGCGATCTTCTTCGCCCTCGGTCTCGGCGGCGTCGCCGTGGTCGTGCTGATCCTGGCGCAGTGGACCACGAACACGACCAACCTCTACTCGGCCGGCCTCTCGTTCGCGTCGATCAGCGAGCGCCTGAGCCGCCGCACCGTGACCATCGTGCTCGGCGCCATCGGCATCGTCGTCGGAGTGATCGGCGCGGCCGACTACTTCGTGCAGTTCATCCTCGTGATCGGCACGATCATCGCCCCCTACGGCGGCGTGTACCTGGCGTCGTTCTTCACCGGTCGAAAGACCGCGCGCTGGGCGCACGGCGCCACCGTGCCGCTGGTCGACGGGTGGTCGATCACGGCCTGGGTGGTCGGCATCGTCGTGGCCGTCGCGACGACGAACCCGGCGGACGGTCCCGGCTTCGGCTGGTTCACGATCACCTCGATCTCCGCTCTCGACGGTCTCCTCGTCGGCTTCGTCGCCTACCTCCTGCTGCTTCCGCTCCGCCGCCGCGTGGCACCGGACCCGGCCGCCCCCGTCACGGACGAGGTGAGCGCATGACCACCGCTCCCTTCCTCACAGAAGCCGACATCGACGAGATCGCCCTGGGCGCCGCGGTGCTCGGTACCGGCGGCGGAGGAGACCCGCACGTCGGCTCGCTCATCGCCAAGCGCCTCATCCGCCTGCACGGACCGGTGCCGCTGGTGGCTGTCGACGACCTGACCGACGACGACTTCGTGATCCCGATCGGCGGGATCGGAGCGCCTTCCGTGAGCGTGGAGCGCATCCAGGCCGAATCCGAGCTGCTCGCGGCCCTGCAGGCGATCGAACGCGCGGTGGGTCGCAAGGCCACGGCCGTGATGCCGATCGAGGTCGGTGGAGGCAATTCCATGATCCCGATCGCGGCCGCCGCGCTCGCCGGACTCCCGGTGGTCGACGGTGACGCGATGGGACGCGCCTTCCCGGAGGCGCAGATGGTCACGTTCCATCTCGCCGGCTACGGACCCGGCACGACGGTGCTCGTCGATCACCACGGCAACGAGGTGGTCAGCCGCCCGGTCGACGGCGGCTGGTCGGAGCGCATCGCGCGGGCCGTCACCGTCGAGATGGGCGGAGGGGCGACCATGATCGACTACGCCTACGGTGGCGACGTCGTGCGCGAGTGCGCGATCCCGGGCACTCTGGGGCTCGCCCAGCGCATCGGACGCATCCTCCGGGGGCGCGATGGCGGCGGACGCGAACTGCGCGACGACGAGCGCATCGACGCTCTGTGCGCCGACCTCGATGCGGTGCGGCTGTTCGACGGCAAGGTGGCAGACCTGCAGCGCTCGGTCGACGGCGGCTTCACCCGCGGTGCGGCCGAACTCGTCGGCGTCGGTGCCGACCGGGGAAGTGCGTTCCGCCTCGACTTCCAGAACGAGATGCTGCTCGGGCGTCGTGACGGCGTGCTGGCGGCGGTGACCCCCGACCTGATCGCGGTGCTCGACCTGGCGACCGGCATGCCCATCACGACGGAGTCCCTCCGCTACGGCGCGCGGGTCGCGGTCATCGCGATCCCCTGCCATGACAAGTGGCGCACGCCGATCGGGCTGGAGACCGCAGGGCCCGCCCACTTCGGATACGACGTGGAGTGGATTCCCGTCGAAGACATCGCGCAGCCCTCCGGTGCGCGCCCGACGGACGAGGAGGCCGCGTGATGGCCGGCACCTATCGCATCGGCATCGACGTCGGCGGCACCAACACCGACGCCGTGATCCTCGACGAGCGGCTCGACGTCGTCGCCTCGGTCAAGCGCCCGACCACGGCCGACACGGGCGACGGCGTGGCCGCGGCGATCGACGCCGTGCTCGCGGCCTCCGGCGTCGACGCCGCCCTGATCGGGCACGCGATGCTCGGCACCACTCACTGCACCAACGCGATCGTCGAGCGGCGCGGTCTCGGTCGCGTCGGCATCCTCCGCCTCGGTGCACCGGCCACCACGGCCGTCCCGCCGTTGGAGGGCTGGCCCGACGACCTACGTGCGGCGATCGGCGAGCAGGCACACCTGCTGGACGGCGGCTTCGAGGTCGACGGCCGCGTGCTCTCCCCGATCGATGAGGATGCCGTGCGCGAGGCCTGTGCACGGATGCGCGGCGAGGTCGACGCGGTCGCCGTCGTGGGCGTCTTCGCGCCGATCGACGAGAGCCAGGAGGAGCGGGTCGCGGCCATCGTCACGGAAGAGCTGGGTGTCCCCGTGTCGCGGTCGGCGCGCATCGGCTCGCTCGGACTGCTCGAGCGCGAGAACGCGACGGTGCTGAATGCGGCGCTGATGCAGACGCTGCGGCAGATGGCCGCGGGCTTCGTCGCCGCTCTGCGGGAGCGGGGCATCCCGGCCACCCCGTACTTCGGCCAGAACGACGGCACCCTCATGCAGCTCGAGTACGCGCTCGAGTTCCCGGTGCTGACGATCGGCTGCGGTCCGACGAACTCGATCCGCGGCGCCGCGCACCTCTCGGGCGCGACCGACGCCCTGGTGGTCGACATCGGCGGCACCACGACCGACATCGGCGTGCTCGTCGACGGGTTCCCACGGCAGTCGGCGCACGCGGTCGAGATCGGCGGCATCCGCACGAACTTCCGTATGCCCGACGTGCTGTCGGTCGGCCTCGGCGGCGGCACGATCATCCGGGAGACGCCTGCGGGCGCGACCGTCGGCCCGGACAGCGTGGGCTATCGCCTTCCGCAGGAGGGTCTCGCGTTCGGCGGCAGCACCCTCACGGCCACCGACGTCGCGCTCGCGGTCGGCGGCGCCGAGATCGACGGTCTCGACGCCCCCGCCGTTCCCGAGGGGGTCGGCTCCGCGGCGTGGACCGCGATGCGGGAGATCCTCGAGGACTCGATCGATCGGATGAAGCCGAACGCCGCGCCGGTACCGGTGATCCTGGTCGGCGGGGGCGGCATCATCGCCCCGACCGTGCTCGACGGCGTCGCCGAGGTGATCCGCCCCGATCACTTCGGCGCCGCCAACGCGGTGGGGGCGGCCCTCGGCGAGGTCGCAGGCCAGATCGAGAAGATCTACCGCGTCGATCCCACCGACCAGCGGGCATCCCGGGCGGACGCCGCCGCCGAGGCGACCGAGCGTGCCCGGCTCGCCGGCGCCGATCCCACGACGATCGAGGTCGTCGCGGTGGAAGAGCTGCCGGTGGCCTACTCCGACGGCACGGCCGTGCTCATCCGCGCCAGAGCGGTGGGTCGCCTGGCGGCCTGACTCTCCGCGGACGGCATCGCCTCGGGCGGGCGGGCTTCCGTCCGTCCGAGGTGCGTGCTTGCATGGGCGCATGGAGCGGGACGCGAAGCTGCGTGGCGAGACGAGAGCGGTCTGGGCGACCGTGATCTGCTTCGTGATCGGCACGCTCATCGGGATGCTCGTCCTGGGCGGTGCCGACCGCCCGCTCACGGGCGAAGGGGCGCTCGCGATGCCCGCCGCGCTCATCGCCGGAGCGATCGCGGCGGGCGCCTTCCTCACGAGCACACTGATGCACCGAGGGGGCGAGACGAGGCCGATGCCGCGCTGGCAGGCGGTGGTCTCCGATCTCTCGGCTGGTGCCCTCACCGTCGCGTTCGGAGCCGTCACGACGATGGGAGTGCTGCTCGCCGCCGAGGTGCTCACGGCCGGGCTCCACGGACTGCAGCTCGCGGCGATCGGCGGCGGACTGCTCACCGGTCTGGCGGCGGCGGTCGGCGGGCGCTTCGCCTTCGGCGCCGGCGTCGACCTGCGCACGGCAGACCTCGCCGCGCTCCTGTTCGGTTTCCTCGTGATCGGCACCCTGTTCGCCATGATCACGGCCGCTGATCCGCGCTGGTGGGAGCAGAACTTCTCCCAGTTGGGCTCCGGTTCGTGGGCCTTCAACGGCACCCTCCTGGTCGCGGGGCTTCTCATCGCGACCGTCGGCTCGTACATCGGTCGTGACCTGCACCGGCTGCTCGGGGATTCCGCACTCTCCCGCATCGCCGTCGTCGTGGCGTCGTGGGCGGCCACCGGAATCGCACTGGCTGCGGTCGGGCTGCTGCCGCTGCATCGTGTGCCCATCCCGCACGACATCGCCGCGGTCTCCACGCTCGTCCTGTTCGTCGTGGCGGCCGCGACCACGGTCGCCGCTGTTCCCGGGCACCCCCGAGCGCTCCTGATCACCTCGATCGGCGTCGGTCTGCTCCTGGCGGCGGCGATCGTGCTGTGGGTGCCGTTCGGTCTCTTCTCGGCCACCGCTGTCGAGGCCGTCGTCGTCGGACTCGGACTCCTGTGGATGGCGACGCTCGTTCGGGTTCTCGCGATCCTGGTGCCGGCCCGGTCTCGCCCCTCCGCGCGCCTGTCGCTGATGCGCGCCCGGCATCCCTAGAGCGGCATGCACGAAAGATAGGGCAACTGCCCGATGCCCCGGGGGTGCCTCAGAGCGGACTGTAGGGATACAGCGAACCGTCGAGGAGAACCCCATGTACGAGCACCCGTATCTCAGCCAGCAGCTCACCCGGCACGACCAGGAGCAGATGGAGCGCGCCGCCACGGAGAGGCTGCGTCTGATCGAGCACGCCGACCAGATCGTGCCGCGTCCGGAAGGGGTGGTCCGGCGGATGCTGCGCCGCGCGTTCGGTCGCACGGCGGTCGCCACGTCTGCGACCGCCCCGACGACGGCTCGTGTCGCGGGCGGATGCGAAGCGGCGGCGGCACACGCGCAGTGAGCGGCGTCGCGCAGCGCGAACCGCAGACCGTCCCGAATGTCGGTCGGGGGTGGGACGATGAATCCATGCCCCCTTCCGCGTCGAGCGCTGCGATGGTCGGCCGCGAGGCCGAGCTCGCCGAGGTGCGCCGATCGTTCGCCGGGGTGCGCGACGGCGTCCCGGCCGCGCTGCTCGTCGAGGGCGAGGCCGGCATCGGCAAGTCCCGCATGCTGCGCGAGTTCGCCGCCGAGATCGCGCCGACCGCCGACGTGCATGTGGGCTGGTGCCTCGATCTGGGCGCCTCGCGCACGCCCTACGGGCCACTCACCGGCATCCTCCGCTCGATCGTCACACGCATGGGCGTCGACCGGGTGCGCGAGTCGGTGGGGGTGGGGGTCGAGGCACTCGGCATGCTGCTCCCCGAACTCGTCGACTCCCCGACCGATCGCGACCGCACCAGCCCCGAGCACCTGCGCGATGCGATCGCCTCCCTCATCGAGGCGGCGGCCGAACGCGCCCCGCAGGTGCTCGTGGTCGAAGACCTGCACTGGGCCGACGAGTCGACGCTCGCCATCCTCTCCTTCCTGCTGCGGGCGCTGAGCCGCGGCCGCATCCTGTTGCTCCTCACCTCTCGTACTGACGATGTGCGCCGCGGGGATGCGGTGAGCCGCTTCATCGGCGAGGCGACGCGCGCGCGGTTGCTCGAGCGCCTCACCCTCGGCCGGCTCGACGAGGCCGCGGTTCGTGAGCTGGCCGAGCAGATCACCGGCCGGGCGCTGACCGAGAGCGCCCTCGATCGCATGCAGGAGCGGGCCGAGGGCGTGCCCTTCTTCATCGAGGAGATCGCGGGGTGCGCGAACGGCCCGCTCCCCGACGGTCTGCGCGACCTGCTGCTCGCCCGCTTCGACCGGCTCGGCGACGATGCGCGGCGTGTGGTGCAGGTCGTCTCCGGCGCCGAGCGTCCGCTCTCCCATCCGCTGATCACGGGCCTCGTCGATCTGCCGGAGCAACGCCTCGACGAGGCGATCCGCGAGGCGACGCGCAGCGGCATCCTCGTCGTGGGCGACGACGACTACCGGTTCCGGCATGCCCTGCTGCGCGAGGCCGTGCACGACGACCTGCTCCCCGGCGAGCGGGCACGCCTGCATCGCGCCTATGCCGAGGCGCTCGAGGCGCAGTGCGCGGGGTCGGATACCAGCGACGCCGCGGCCCTCGCCTATCACTGGCAGCTCGCGCAAGACGATCGGAAGGCGCTCGTCGCCGCCGCCGACGCCATGCGCCACGCGAAGGGGCAGTACGCGTTCGCGAGCGCGGCCCGCTTCGGCGAACTGGCACTGGAACTGTGGCCGCTCGTGCCCGACGCCGCCGCGGCGGCACGCGTCGAGAGACTCGACCTGCTCCTCGTGCTGGGATCGATCCTGCGCAATGCGGGCGACGGCGAGCGGGCGCTCGCGGTCGCGAACGTCGCGCTCGCCGAGATCGACCCCGCCACAGTGGACCCGCGTCTGCATGCCCGACTCCTGCGCAACAAGGCGCTGTACCTCGTCAACCTCGGACGCCTCGGTGCGATCCCGCTGCTGCAGCAGGCCCTGGCCATCGCGGAGGAGCGCATCGGCGACGAGGTGTTCCGGGCCGAGCTGCTCAACCAGCTCGCGAGCCGGCGCATGATCGCGGGCGACAGAGAAGAGGCGATCCGCCTCGCGGATGAGGCTGAGCTGGGGGCGGCCGGAGCCGACTCCACCGACCAGCTGTCGATCGCCGCGAACGTGCGCGGCGGCTCCCTGGCCCACCTCGGCCGGGTCGACGAAGGGGTGCGCGAGTACGAGCGGGCGCGTGAGCTCGCGGCCGGAACGACGGCCGAGATGCGCTATCGCGTCAACTACTCCGACCTGCTCACGCTGCTGGGCCGCTACCGCGAGGCGGTCGAGGTCGCCGAAGAGGGACTGCGGCGTGCCCGCGAGCTCCGCGTCGAACGCACCTCGGGGTCGATCATGGCCCAGAACATGGTGGTGCCCCTGCTCGAACTCGGCGAGATCGAGCGGGTCGAGGAGATGCTGTCGCGCGACTTCGTGCAGGGAACCCTGCGTGTGTTCCGCATGTACATGAGCATGACCCGCGTGCGGGTGCTGGCCTGGCGCGGGCGGTCGGCCGAGGCAGCAGAGCTGTTGCAGGAGTGGTTGCCGGCGTTCGAGGAGACGGGCGGCTCGGAGCGGCAGATCTGGTACGACCGGATCATGATGACGGTGGCTGTGGCCGAGAGTGAGGGGAATCTCCGGAGGGCGCTCGACACCATTCTCGAGATGCTGCGCGACGAACATCCGGCGCTGCTGCACCAGCGCCGGCTGCTGCTGGAGGGCGGGGCGATCATCGCCGAGCTGCGCGCCGAGGGCGCCGACACCACGACGGCATCCGATGCCGTCCGTGCGGCGTGGTGCGCGCAACCCGCGCAGTTGCAGGACGACGCGTGGTCGACGATCCTCGATGCGCTGCTCGACCCGCGCCATGACGCCCTGGATGCGGCCCTCCACCATGCCGAGGGAGAAGACGTACCGGTCGTCTTCCGCGCCGTGCTCCGGCTCGAGCGCGCGCGTCTGCTCGTCCACGAGGGGGAGCGCGTCACCGCGGCGTCGGTGCTCGCCGAGGCGGCAGGCCTCGCGGAGGCACTCGGCAACGCCCAGGTGCGGGCTGCGGTCGCCCGGTTCGCCACCGACGCCGGACTGCGTGCCCCCGCCGATCCGCCGTCGGGCGACGACCTGCTCACGGCTCGCGAGCGGCAGGTGCTCGAGCTGATCGCCGAAGGGCTGAGCAACCGGCAGATCGGCGAGCGGCTGTTCATCAGCGTCAAGACCGTGAGCGTGCACGTCTCGGCCGTGCTGCGCAAACTCGGCGTGAGCACACGCACCGAAGCTGCTCTCGTGCAGAAGAATCGACAGTTCCGTGTCCCTGCCCAGCCTGCCGTGGTAGCGTGACTGTGCGCGCGTCTCGGATGTTCCGATTCGGCGTAGGCCGTGTAAACGGCTAAGTCAACAGAAAGTAGAAACACATGGCCACTGGCACTGTGAAATGGTTCAACGCGGAAAAGGGCTTCGGCTTCATCGCTCCCGATGACGGCTCGGACGACCTCTTCGCCCACTACTCGGCTATCGCCGGCTCCGGTTTCAAGGAGCTCCGCGAGAACCAGAAGGTCGAATTCGACGCTGAGCGTGGCCCCAAGGGCATGCAGGCGGCGAACATCCGCGCTCTCTGAGCGCGCGCTGACTTCCTGAAGCCGGTCGGATCCTCACGGATCCGGCCGGTTTTTTCGTGCCACCCGCAGCTTTCGAATCGCGTGAATGGCCCCAACCGGCGGCGATTCGCGGCGAATCGCGCGATTCGAGAGGCAGCACGCGGCCGGGAATCCGGGGTGAGGTTCCCCTAACCTCCGTGTTAGATTAGGCGAGGCTTACCAAAGCCTGGGCGCAGGTCATGCGCCGCCCCCTCACCCCGAACCCGAAGGAACGCCTGTGCGCACCTCTCGAATCCTCGCCATCGGCGCGGCCGCCGCGCTCGCCATCGGTCTCTCCGCCTGCGCATCCTCTGCCCCGGAGTCGACCTCGACCGCCGGCGGCAACCCCGCATCCGACGACGCCTTCCCCGTCACCGTCGAGCACGTCTACGGCGAGACCACGATCACCGAGAAGCCCGAGCGCGTCGCGACCGTCGCATGGGCGAACCACGAGGTGCCGCTGGCGCTGGGCATCGTTCCGGTCGGCATGAGCAAGGCGTCGTGGGGCGACGATGACGACAACGGCGTGCTGCCCTGGGTCGAGGAGAAGCTCGACGAGATGGGGGCCGAGACGCCGGTGCTGTTCGACGAGACCGACGGCATCGACTACGAGGCCGTCGCCGACACCGAGCCCGACGTGATCCTCGCCGCCTACTCCGGCCTCACGCAGGAGGAGTACGACACCCTCTCCAAGATCGCTCCGGTCATCGCCTACCCGAAGGTCGCCTGGGGCACTTCGGTCGACGAGATGATCGAGATGGACTCCAAGGCCCTCGGCCTCGAGAAGGAGGGCGACGCCCTAATCGAGCAGCTGGACGCCGACGCGCAGAAGGCGCTCGAGGCGAACAGCGTGCTGAAGGACAAGAAGGTCCTGTTCTCCTACATCGACCCGACCGACCTGAGCCAGATCGGGTACTACACGGCGATCGACACCCGCCCGGGCTATCTCCACGATCTCGGTCTGCCGTTCCCCTCGATCGTCGAGGAGAACAAGGACAGCGACCAGTTCTACCTGACGGTCAGCGCGGAAGAGGCGCAGAAGTTCGACGACGTCGACCTGTTCATCACCTACGGCGACGAGTCGATCATCCCGCTCCTGCAGGCCGACCCGCTGCTGTCGAAGATCCCGGCGATCGCCGAGGGCCGCATCGCGGTCCTTCCCGACGCCACCCCCATCGCGGCCTCCGCGAACCCGTCGCCGCTGTCGATTCCGTGGGGTCTCGACGACTACCTCGCGCTCCTGGCTGCACCGCTCGCTCCGTAGTCGTTCGATCCGCCTCCGCGGAGTGAATACCCAGTGACCTCAGCAACCGTCATCGCGCCCGCACCGGGGGCCGCAGACCTGCGGCGCCCGGTGCTGGTGCGAACCCTCTGGCTCCTCATCGGGCTCGTGGTGCTCGTCGTCCTCACCATCCTGTCGATCTCGTTCGGCGTGCGCGCCGTCTCATTCGACGACATCGCCGCGGCCCTCACCGGTCACACCGACACGATCGCGCAGGCGGCGATCGTCAAGCGCATCCCCCGCACGGTCCTGGCCCTCCTCGTCGGTGCGGCACTCGCCCTCTCCGGCGCGACCATGCAGGCCGTGACGCGCAACCCCATCGCCGACCCCGGCATCCTCGGCGTCTCGAACGGCGCCTCGCTGGCCGTGGTGTGCGGCATCGCCTTCTTCGGTCTCGCCGACCCCTACGGCCAGATGGCGTTCGCGATCGCCGGAGCAGGGCTCGCCGCCGTCTTCGTCTACACGGTCGGATCCCTCGGACGCGGGGGAGCGACACCTCTCAAGCTCGCGCTCGCGGGTGCCGCCACCTCGGCCGCCTTCGCCTCGCTCATCAGCGCCGTCATGCTGCCCCGCGTCGACCTGCTGCAGACGTTCCAGTCGTGGCAGATCGGCGGCGTCGGTGGCGCGGAGTGGCCGCGCATCGCGCTCACCGCACCGGTTCTGGCCACCGGCGCCCTGATCTGCTTCCTGTGCTCCCGGGGCATGAACTCCCTCGCCCTCGGAGACGAGATGGCCAAGGGGCTCGGGGAGAACGTGTTCCGCACGCGCATGATCTCGGCGCTGGGCGCGGTGATCCTCGCCGGGGCCGCGACCGCGATCGCCGGCCCCATCGGCTTCGTCGGGCTCATCATCCCGCACGTATGCCGCATGCTCGTGGGCACCGACCACCGCTGGCTGCTCCCGTTCTCGGCCATCGCCGGCGCCGCCCTCCTGACCGCGAGCGACATCGTCGGGCGCGTGATCGCGCCATCGTCGGAGGAGATCCAGGTCGGTATCATCACCGCCATCATCGGCGCCCCGTTCTTCATCTGGATCGTCCGCCGGCAGAAGGTGCGTGAGCTGTGAGCACGACAGAGCACACCGAGCACACCCTCGACCGGGTCGACGAGCCGGCATCCGCCCGGATCGCGCGTATCGTCGCGGGGCGTCGCTCGCGCCACCGCCGGCATGCGGTGGCCACGATCGTCCTCGGCGTCCTGGTCTTCGCCCTCTTCGCGGTGGCGCTCATGGTCGGCAACACGTTCTACACGCCGGATGAGGTGATCCGGGTGATCCTCGGAGAGACCGTGCCGGGCGCCTCGTTCACCGTCGGCGATCTGCGACTGCCGCGGGCGGTGCTCGCCGTCCTCACCGGCATCGCATTCGGAATGGCGGGTGTGTGCTTCCAGACGATGCTGCGCAATCCGCTCGCCTCGCCCGACATCATCGGCATCTCCAACGGTGCCGGTGCGGCGGCCGTGTTCGGCATCATCGTGTTGTCCGTGAACGGGCCGGTCGTGTCGCTGCTCGCTCTCGGCGGCGCCGTCGTCACCGCCCTCGTGATCTACCTGCTCTCGATCAAGGGCGGCTTCGCCGGAACCCGACTCATCCTGATCGGGATCGGCGTCGCGGCGATGCTGCAGAGCGTCATCTCGTACATGCTGTCGCGCGCCGCGAACTGGGACATCCAGACCGCGATGCAGTGGTTGACCGGGAGCCTCAACAACGCCTCGTGGGAGCGGGTGCTGCCGATGGCGATCGCCGCGGCGATCATCGTGCCGCTCATGCTGTCGCAGGGGCGCGCGCTCGGTGCGCTTCAGCTCGGCGACGACTCGGCTGCCGGTCTCGGCATCCGGGTCAACGCCACCCGCCTGCTCCTCATCCTCGGTGCGGTCGCGCTGCTCGCGTTCGCGACCGCGGCCACCGGCCCCATCGCCTTCGTCGCCTTCATGGCCGGCCCGATCGCCGCGCGCATCACCGGCCCCGGCGCCAACCTGCTCCTGCCGTCGGCGTTCGTCGGAGCCGTGCTCGTCCTCGGCGGCGACCTGATCGGCCAGTTCGCCTTCGGCACCCGCTATCCCGTCGGCGTCATCACCGGCGTCGTCGGCGCGCCGTACCTGATCTACCTGCTCATCCGCACCAACCGCTCCGGGGGTTCGCTATGACCGTCTCGCACAGCCTGTCCGCCGAGGGGGTGACGCTCGCCTACGGTGACCGCACCATCATCGACGGCCTCGACCTGCAGATCGCCCCCGGTCGCATCACCACCATCGTGGGGGCGAACGGATGCGGCAAGTCCACGCTGCTGCGCTCGCTGGCGCGCCTGCTGTCTCCGAGCGACGGCCAGATCGTGCTCGACGGCAGATCGGTGCACGCCCGCCCCACCAAGGAGGTCGCGCGCATCCTCGGGTTGCTGCCGCAGTCGCCGGTCGCGCCCGAGGGCATCGCGGTCGCCGATCTGGTCGGCCGTGGACGGCACCCGCATCAGAAGATGCTCGCCCGATGGAGCGCCCACGATTACGAGGTCGTGGCGGATGCCCTCGACGCCACCGGCATCTCCGACCTGGCCGACCGCAGCGTCGACGAGCTCTCGGGCGGTCAGCGCCAGCGCGTGTGGATCGCCATGGCGCTCGCACAGGAGACCGACATCCTGCTGCTCGACGAGCCGACCACCTTCCTCGACGTCGCCCACCAGGTCGAGGTCCTCGACCTGCTCACCGATCTGAGCGTCTCGCGCGGCACCACGATCGTCATGGTGCTGCACGACCTCAATCTCGCGGCCCGCTACGCCGACGAGCTGGTGGCGATGAAGGACGGGCGGGTGCACGCGACCGGTGCGCCGCAGGACATCGTCACCGCCGAACTCGTCGAAGAGGTCTTCGGCCTCGCCAATCAGATCACCATCGATCCGGTCTCCGGCAAGCCGATGGTCACACCCATCGGGAGGCACCATGTCCGCTGAGACGACCACGACCGACCGTCCGACCTACATCCTCACCCGCGCCGAGGTACGGGGGGTCGCGCGCGTCTCGCCCTCGTTCGTGCGGGTGACGTTCGGCGGCGACGAGCTGAGCGAGTTCGGCACGCCGGGTGAGGTGTTCGACAGCCGCATCAAGCTGGTGTTCCCGCCCGCGTCCGGAGTCCTGCCTGAGCTCGACAGGGCATCCGACAACTGGTGGCAGGCGTTCCTCGCGGTGCCCGAGGTGGAGCGCGGGTCCATGCGCACCTACTCCGTGCGCGAGCTGCGGCTCGATGACGAGACCGGCACCGAGGTGGACGTCGACTTTGTGCTGCACCTCGAACCCGGACTGACCGGACCCGCGTCGCTGTGGGCGAGCCAGGCCGCGGTCGGGCAGGAGCTCTACCTGGTCGGCCCCCGCCGCGGGGTGGATGTCGACGCGCACGGAGGGGCCGAGTTCGCGCCGGGGACCGCGGCATCGGTCGTGCTCGCCGGCGACGAGACCGCCGCTCCGGCGATCGCCCGCATCCTCGAGGACGCACCGCAGGATCTGCGCGGCGTCGCCTTCATCGAAGTGCCCTCGCCCGCCGACGTCCTCCGCATCGACGCACCCTCGGGGGTCGAGGTGCACTGGCTGCCGCGTGACATCGGTGAGCCGCACGGCTTGCGGCTCATCCCCGCCGTGCTCGCCCACCTCGGCGACGCCGATGCCACGGACGAGATCCGGGTGAAGGACATCGATGGTGAGGACCTGCTGTGGGAGACGCCGGACTACTCCGGTCTCGGCGAGGACATCGCCACGGGGGATGCTGCGGCCGAACGCTACTTCTGGATCGCGGGGGAGAGCGGCGTGGTCACCACGCTGCGTCGCCACCTGGTCAAGGACCTCGGCATCGATCGCGGGCAGGTGGCCTTCATGGGCTACTGGCGCCGCGGCGTCGCCATGCGAGGCTGAGATGACGACCAGATCCCCCTCCCTGCACGGCCGATCCCTCGTGCTCGGATACGGCCGTGCCCGGGTGGTGCACGACGTGTCGCTACAGCTCGCTCCCGGCCGGGTCACCGCGCTCATCGGCCCGAACGGCAGCGGCAAATCGACCGTCCTGCGCGCCCTCGCGCGTCTGCACCGCATCGAGGCGGGGAGCGTGCGCATCGGCGGAGACGAGACCCGCGACGCCGCCGCCCTTTCTGCGAAGGAGTTCGCGAAGGCCGTCGCGATGCTCTCGCAGTCGCGGCCGCATCCGTCCGGCATCGAGGTCTCCGACGTGGTGGCGTACGGTCGCCACCCCCACCGGGGCCGATTCTCCGGCGTCAGCGATGCGGACCGTGCCGCTGTCGCCCGTGCGCTCGCCCTGACCGGACTCGGCGCCATGGCCTCCCGTCCCGTCGACCAGCTCTCGGGAGGCGAACTCCAACGCGTGTGGCTGGCGACCGCGCTGGCGCAGGAGACCGGCGTGCTTCTGCTCGACGAACCGACCAACCATCTCGACCTGCGCTACCAGGTGGAGACTCTCGATCTGATCCGCGAGCTCGCCGACGACCACGGCACCGCCCTCGGCGTCGTGCTGCACGACCTCGACCACGCGGCATCGGTGGCGGACGACGTGGTGCTGCTGCACTCCGGTCGAGTGCACGCGGTCGGCACTCCCGCCGAGGTGCTCACCGGCGCGAATCTCTCGCACGTCTACGGCCTGCGCATCGACACCGAGATCGATGAGGAGACCGGCCTCGTCCGGGTGCTCCCGCGCGGTCGACACCACGGACGCCATCGCGCCGCTGCGACATCCTGACCCCCACCCTCCCGGAGGAAGAACACGATGAAGAAGAAATCCCTCGCCCTGGTCGCCCTCGGCGGCGCGCTCGTGATGGCCCTGGCCGGCTGCGGCACCACTCAGGCCCCCACCGCCTCCGACGCGTCGGCGTCGACGAGCGCGGGGTGCGACGACGACACCACCGCGACCTCGACGGGCGCCGTCTCGGTCACCGACGACCTCGGTCGCACGGTCGAGCTCGACAAGCCGGCCGAGCGGATCGCGGTGCTGGAGTGGCAGCAGATCGAGGATGCGCTGTCGCTGTGCGTCACGCCGGTCGCGGTCGCCGACGCCGAGGGCTACAGCACGTGGGTCACCGCGGAGGAGCTCCCGGAGGGCGTGACCGATGTGGGCACCCGCCAGGAGCCGAACCTGGAGACGCTGTTCGGCACCGAGCCCGACCTCGTGATCGTCGAGGTCAGTGCGGCGGACGACCCCATCGTCTCCCAGCTCGAGGCCTACGACGTGCCCGTGCTCGCGACCGTCGGCGCGGATGCCGCCGACCCCATCGCGAAGATGCTCGGCACGCTCGACCTCATCGCCCAGGTGACAGGGCGGGAGGAGCGCGCCGAGGTCGTCGCCGACGAGTTCCAGGAGCACCTCGACGCTGCCTCTGCCGAGCTCGCCGATCTTGACCTGCCCACGAAGGAGTTCGTGTTCTTCGACGGCTGGGTCGACGGCGGCAATGTCGCGCTGCGTCCGTTCGGTCAGGGGTCGCTGGTCGGTGAGATCGGCGAGAAGCTCGGACTCACGAACGCGTGGACCGGCGAGGTCGACCCCGCTTACGGCCTCGGGCAGACCGATGTGGAGGGCATGACCACGGTCGGCGACGCCAGTCTGTTCTACACCGGCACCGAAGATCCCGAGTCGGAGAGCTTCATCGACGCGCTGCAGGACAACCCGGCGTGGACCTCGCTTCCCGCTGTGGCCGAGGGGCGCCTGACCGCCTTCCCCGCCGGGATCTGGACGTTCGGCGGCCCGCGCTCCACCCAGCAGATCATCGACGGCTACCTCGAGGTGCTCTCGAAGTGACGGGTGCCCTTCGCCTCGACGAGACGGCCGCGACGGAGTCGGCGCGTCCGGCTCCTGCGGTCGCACCCGACGAGGCGGAGGGACGCCGGGCCGGGGCTCTCCTCACGGGCATAGGCGTCCTCGTGGCCCTGGCCGTGGTGCTCGTCGCCGTCGCGTGCTGGCATCTCACGCAGGGCACCAGCGGTGCGGTGTTCGCGGAGACCGAGGTGCTGTGGGGGTCGCGGGTGCCGCGTCTCGCCGCCGGCGTCGCCGTGGGTGTGGCGCTCGGCGTGGCCGGCATCCTCCTCCAGTCGCTCGCCCGTAACGCTCTGGCCTCGCCGGACACGCTGGGGGTGACGGCCGGCGCCTACCTGGCTGTCACGGCACTCGCTGCGTTCGGCATCGCCGTGCCAGTGTGGGCTTCGGGCGCTGTCGCATTCGCCGGGGGCATCGTCGCGGCGGGGATCGTGCTCGGTCTCGCCGGCGGTGCGGGTTCGTCCACCACGCGGCTGATCCTGGCGGGCACGGCCCTCGCGCTCGCGTTCCAGGCCGGCACCTCGACGCTGCTCATCCTATTCGACGAAGAGACCAAGGGGCTGCTCGCGTGGGGGAGCGGAAGCCTGTCCCAGCTGGGCCTGACCGCATTCCTGCAAGCCGCCCCGGTCGTGGTCGTGGTGACGGCGGCTGCTCTGGTGCTCGCGCGTCGGTTCGACATCCTGGCGCTCGGCGACGACACGGCATCCTCCCTGGGCGTGCCGATCCGATCGACGCGGGCCGTCGGCATCCTGCTCGCCGTCACGCTCACCGCGGTATCGGTGACGCTGGCGGGGCCGATGGGCTTCGTCGGGCTGTGCGCGCCCGTGCTCGCCCGCCTGCTGACGCGGGTGGTGCCGAGCCTGAACCGCCATCTGCTCCTGATCCCGGCCGCCGGGTTGCTCGGCGCGATCGTCGTGATCCTCTCGGATGCTCTGCTGCGGGCGATCATCGGGGCCGAGGCGGCGATCCTCATCCCGACCGGAGTTGCGACGACGCTGCTGGGGGCGATCGTGCTCGTGCTCATGGCTCGACGCCTGCGCGACGCCGGCCCGACGCGGGAGCCTCCGCGGGTGCGCTTCGGCGTGCGCAGCGGGGCGCGGTTCCGCATCACCCTGGCGGTCGTGGTGCTCGGGGTGACCGGCGTGCTGCTCCTCGGCCTGCTCGCCGGGCACACGTGGCTGTTGACCGGAGATATCGCGCTGTGGCTGCAGGGCGAGGCGCCGGCGGCGATCGCCTTCGCGCTGGACGAGCGGGCGCCGCGCATCGTGGCCGCGGTCGTCGCCGGTGGAGCGCTCGCGCTCTCCGGCGCCATCATCCAGGGGGTGAGTCGGAACCCCCTCGCCGACCCGAGCATCCTCGGTGTCACGGGCGGGGGCGGACTCGGCGCGGTGCTCGTGATCACGAGCGCCGTCTCGTCCACCGCGGGCATGATCGCGGGTGCCATCGCCGGAGCGCTGCTGGCCTTCGTCCTCGTCTACCTGCTGTCGTGGCGCGGTGGTCTGAACGCCGACAGGTTCCTGCTGATCGGCATTGGCGTCTCGTACTTCACCGTCTCGCTCACGACCTTCTTCCTCCTGAGGTCGAGCCCCTGGGACACTCCGAAGATCTACACCTGGCTCTCGGGCACCACCTACGGCCGTGTCTGGGAGCAGATGCTGCCCCTGGCGATCGTGCTGGCCATCGCCCTGCCGCTCGTGGTGATGAGCCGCCGCGAGCTCGATGTGCTGTCGCTCGACGAGGACACCCCGCGGCTCGTCGGCATCCGTCTCGAGCCGGTGCGGCTCACGTTGCTGGTCGTGGCGGCCGTGCTCGCGGCTCTGAGCGTGACGGCGATCGGCGTGATCGGCTTCGTCGGTCTCGTCGCTCCGCACGCGGCGCGGGCGCTCGTCGGCGCGAGGCACTCGAGGATGATTCCGGTCGCGGTGCTGCTGGGCGGTCTCCTGGTGGGGGTGGCCGACACGATCGGTCGTACCGTCATCGCCCCCGCGCAACTGCCGGCCGGACTCGTGGTCGCGCTGATCGGTGCCCCGTACTTCGTCTGGCTGCTCTGGCGCTCGCGCGACGCGTAGCTCCCGCCTCGAATCGCGCAGATGGTCCCCTTCCGTCGAGGAAGGGGACCATCTGCGCGATTCGAACGGGGACTACTTGGCGAGGAACTCCTTCAGCGCGGCGTTGACCTCGTCGGCGTGGGTCCACAGCAGGCCGTGCGGAGCGCCCTCGACCTCGACGTAGTCGGCGTCGGGCACTGCCTGGTGGAATCGACGGGCGGTGGCATCGATCGGCAGGATGTTGTCCTTCGTCCCGTGCAGGATCAGGGTGGGCTTTCCGGCGGAGCGCACGGCCTCGACGTCGGTGCGGAAGTCTTCGATCCACGCCGGCACGACCGCGTAGGCGGCCACGGGGGCGCTGCCGACCGCGACGTTCCAGCTGCCGGTCACCGCCTGCTCGCTGATGCGCGAGCCCAGGTTCTCGTCGAGGTTGTAGAAGTTCTTGTAGAAGTCGGTGAACCACGCGAAGCGATCGCCCTTGGCGGCAGCCTCGATGCCGTCGAACACCTCCTGCGGCACGCCCTCGGGGTTGTCGTCGCGCTGCACGAGGAAGGGCTCGAGCGAGGCGAGGAAGGCGAGTTTGGCGACGCGGTCGTGGCCGTGGCGGGCGACGTAGCGTGCGAGCTCTCCGGTGCCCATCGAGAAGCCGACCAGCACGACGTCGCGCAGGTCGAGGGTCTCGAGCACGGTGTTCAGGTCGGCGGCGAAGGTGTCGTAGTCGTACCCGGTGTTCACCTTCGACGATCCGCCGAAGCCGCGGCGGTCGTAGGTGATGACGCGGTAGCCCTGGGCGAGGAGCTCGCGCGTCTGACGCTCCCAGCTGTGACCGTCGAGCGGATAGCCGTGGATCAGGACGACGGGCTGACCCGATCCCTGGTCTTCGTAGTAGAGCTCGATCGGGGTGCTGTTCTCGGTGCCGACGGTGATGTAACCCATGATCCTGATCCTTTCGGTTCCGGTGAGAACGGTCGTTCTCGCTCGATGTGACCAATCTAGAGAACGTTCGTTCTCGTGTCAAGTAGACTTCTGGACATGACCGAAGACGAGGCTCGCGAGCGCATCCTCTCCACCGCCGAGGAGCTCTACTACCGCAAGGGGTACGCGGCCGTCGGCATGGACGAGCTGCGTCAGGAGGCCGGGGTCTCGCTGCGCCGCCTCTACTCGCTGTTCCCGTCGAAGACCGACATCGTCGTGGCCGTGCTCGCACGCAAGCACGCCGAGTGGGAGTCGGGCCTGTCGGGTGCCGTGGCGGATGCGGGCGGCGACCCGCGCGCACGTCTCCTCGCCGTCTACGGCTATCTCGAGAACTGGTTCTGCGCCGACGACTTCCGCGGCTGCGCATTCATCAACGCGTTCGGCGAGCTCGGGGGCACGAATCCCGAGGTCGCCGAGATCGTACGCGCGCACAAGGCCTCGTTCCAGGAGTACATGGCGGGTCTCGTCGCCCAGACGGGCGCGCCCCCCGCGCTCGCCGCGCAGCTGTCCATCCTCGCCGAGGGGGCGCAGAGCACGGCCGCGATCTCGGCCGACCCGGCAGTGGCCGCGCAGGCCAGGGGAGCCGCCGAAGTCCTGATCGATGCGGCCTTCACGCGCGCCTGATCCTTCTGCGCGAGCTTCCGCGTGAGGCGGGCATGATGGGGGTTTTGACTAACCTGGTTAGCGAAATGCCGTTCCGGTGTCAAGGGCGATGCGTCGCGCGCGGGCGTCTCGTAGCCTGCG
The DNA here is from genome assembly GCF_039729145.1 of Microbacterium sp. SY138. Lineage (NCBI taxonomy): Bacteria > Bacillati > Actinomycetota > Actinomycetes > Micrococcales > Microbacteriaceae > Microbacterium > Microbacterium sp. SY138. Next base: position 423,855 of record NZ_CP155793.1, read on the forward strand.
GAGCATGGAATCACGCACAGAGGGCATCGGTCGTCAGTCGCTGATCATCGCGGCGGCGACGTTCATGGTGATCGCGGCCGCTGTCGGCGCGGGGGCATTCGGCGGTGCGTCCGTCGATGACCTGCAGGACGGGGCCCTCTCCGCCCAGGGCTCGTACCTCGCGCCCGCGGGGCCCGCATTCTCGATCTGGTCGCTGATCTACCTCGGCCTGTTCGCTTACACGGTGTGGCAGGCGTTTCCCGCCCAGCGGCAGGACCCGCGTCAGCAGGCCGTGGGCGGATGGATCGCCGCGTCGATGGTGCTGAACGGGCTGTGGCTGGTGACCGCACGATTCCTGACGCTCTGGCTCACTGTCGTCGTGATCGCGGCGCTGCTGGCCGTGCTCGCTCGAGTGATCGTGCTGCTCGGTCGCTTCCCCGCCCGCAGCCTCGCCGATCGCATCCTCACCGACGGCGCGAACGGCCTGCACTTCGGCTGGGTCACGATCGCCACCGTCGCCAACACCGCCGCCTGGCTCACGCAGATCGCACCGCAGAGCTGGGCGCAGGCCGCCGATGCCTGGGCGATCGGCGTGCTGGTCGTCGTCCTCGTGATCGGAGCCGCCGCCGCCTGGATCACCGGACGCATCGCCCCCGCCCTCGCGACGGCCTGGGGTCTGGCATGGCTCGCCGTCGGACGGCTCACCGGAGAACCGCAGAGCACGCCGACCGCCATCGCCGCGATCACCGTGGCGGTGCTGCTCGTCATCACCGGGGTCGTGGCGGTCCTGCGCCGGTCGCGCGCCGTGGGCGCCGACGCTCAGAGCACCAGGCGGTAGCCCATCCCCGATTCGGTGAGCAGGTGCACGGGAGCGCCGGGTTCCTGCTCGAGCTTCTTTCGCAGCTGCGACATGTACAGGCGCAGGTAGCCGGAGTCGGAGACCTGCTCGCTGCCCCAGATCTCCTTCAGCAGGTCCTGGCGCGTGACCAGGGCGCCCGGATGCCGGGAGAGGTGCTCCAGCATCCGCCACTCGGTCGGGGTCAGGTGCACGCGCGCTCCGCCCCGTGTCACCGTCTTCGTCGAGAGGTCGACCACCACATCGCCGAAGGCCACGGTCGACTCGCCGCTGGCCGGGATGGAGCGACGCGAGAGCGCACGCAGTCGTGCCAGCAGCTCGTCGACCTGGAAGGGCTTGGTCACGAAGTCGTCGGCGCCGGCGTCGAGCGCTTCGACCTTGTCGGCCGAACCCGTGCGACCGGACACCACGATGATCGGCACGTTGGTCCATCCGCGCAGCGCCTGGATCACCTCGATGCCGTCGAGTCGGGGCATCCCCAGGTCGAGCATGATGAGGTCGGGGTGGGTCTGGGCGGCCGCAGCGATGGCGGCGGCCCCGTCGGGAGCCACGACCACCTCGTATCCGTGCGCGGCGAGGGTGATCCTCAGCGCGCGGACCATCTGCGGATCGTCGTCGGCGATGAGCAGCTTCACTCCGTGCCCTCCGTGTCGGCAAGTCCTGCGGCCAGCGGCAGGGAGATGACCATGGTGAGGCCTCCGCCAGGCGTGTCCTCGGGTGTCAGGGTACCGCCCATGCCCTCGGTGAACCCGCGCGACAGGGCGAGTCCCAGACCGAGTCCCGTGGTGTTGTCGGTGTCGCCGAAGCGTTGGAACGGCTGGAAGATGCGGTCCCGTCTCTCGGGCGAGACGCCTTCCCCGCGGTCGATGATGCGGATCTCGGCGCGGCCGCCGAGGGCGCTCGTGGAGACGATGACCCGTGCGTCTTCGGGGGAGTGCCGATGGGCGTTGGCGATCACGTTGACCAGCACGCGCAGCAGCAGCACGGGGTCGGCGTGCAGCGGCGGCAGGTCGGGATCGAGGGCGAGCTCGACGTCGGACGGCCCGAGCCCCAGCTCATCGACGGCGGCGAGCACGCAGCCTGCCGCATCCATCCGCGACGACGATACGGCGAGCACGCCGGCCTGCACGCGGCTCACGTCGAGCAGGTCGGTGACCAGCGTCGACAGCGTCGCGAGACTCTCGTCGGCGGTGGCGAGCAGTTCTTCGCGATCGGAGGCCGACAGTCCGTGCGCACCGCGCAGACCGCCGATGGCGGCGACCGCCGAGGCGAGGGGGCGGCGCAGGTCGTGGCTGACGGCCGACAGCAGGGCGCTGCGCACCTGGTCGGTCTCGGCGAGTGCTTCCGCCTCGCTCGCGGTGGCACGCAGATCGGTGTGCTCGATCGCGGCGGAGAGCTGGGCGACGATCGCATCCAGCAGGCGGCGTTCGGGTCCGGCGAGCGGCTCGCCGTTCAGCTCCAGCACCGCACGGGGCCCGCCCCCGGGGACGACGCCGACGGGGATGGTCGTGGCACGTCCGTCGGCCACGGGTTCGCCGTCGCTCGCGAGCACCTCGCCGTCGGGAGCGATCAGGCGCACGCCGCTCAGCCCGAACGCCTCTCGGGTGCGGCTGACCAGAGCCAGCACGGCGTTGTCGCCGCGGAGCACGTTGCCGGCGACTGCGGCGAGCAGCTCGGCCTCGGCGGCGGCGCGCTGCGCGGTGCGGGCCCGTCGCGCGGCCTGGTCCACGATGATGCTGACCAGGATCGCGATGAGCACGTAGAGGGCGAGCGCGAGCACGTGCAGCGGATGCGCGATCGTGATCGTGAACAGCGGAGCGACGAAGAGGAAGTCGAGCGTGACGCCCGAGAGCACCGCCGCGAACACCGCAGGGCGGATGCCGCCGATGAGGGCGACCACGACCACGAGCAGCTGGTACGCGAGCACCTCGGCGGTGATCGACTCGGGGCTGCGGAACGTGAACATGATCCACGACAGGATCGGTCCGAAGACGAGCGCGACGCCGAAACCGAGCAGCTGTCGACGCCAGCCCAGGGCTCCGCCGGTGATGCGCGGCAGCACCATCCGCCCACCCGCTGCGGCGTGCGTGACGATGTGCACGTCGATGTCGCCGGAGCGGCGGATGACCTCAGAGCCGATGCCGGGACCGGTCAGCGCAGCGGTGAGGCGACTGCGCCGGCTGACGCCGATCACGAGCTGGGTGGCGTCCGCGCCCTGCGCGAACTCCACCAGGGTGGCGGGGATGTCGTCGCCCACGACCTGGTGGTAGGTGCCGCCGAGCGACTCCACGAGCGTGCGTTGCGCGGCGAGGGCTCCCGGTGTCTCGTCGCGCAGGCCGTCCTGCGCGGTGATGTGCACCGCCAGCAGCTCGCCGCCGGCGGAGCGGGCCGCGATCCTGGCGCCGCGGCGCAGCAGGGTCTCGCCCTCGGGGCCGCCGGTCAGGGCGACGACCACGCGCTCCCTGGCCTGCCAGTTGCCCTCGATGCCCTGTTCCGCCCGGTAGCTGCGCAGCGCGCTGTCGACCTCGTCGGCGAGCCAGAGCAGGGCCAGCTCGCGCAGTGCGGTGAGGTTGCCGAGGCGGAAGTAGTTCGACAGGGCGGCGTCGATCCGCTCGGCCGGGTAGACGAGTCCGGCCGAGAGTCGATCACGGAGCGTCTGCGGGGCGAGGTCGACGACCTCGATCTCGTCGGCGGCGCGGACCACGGCGTCCGGGATCGTCTCCTGCTGCGCGATGCCGGTGATCTTCTCGACCACGGCGTTCAAAGACTCGATGTGCTGCACGTTGACGGTGGTCACCACGTCGATGCCCGCATCCAGCAGCTCGTCGACGTCCTGCCAGCGCTTGGCGTTGCGCGAGCCGGGGACGTTGGTGTGCGCCAGCTCGTCCACGAGGGCGATCTCGGGTGCCCGCTCGAGCACGGCGTCGACGTCGAGTTCGGTCAGGGCGATCCCGCGGTGGAGGTCGACCCGGCGGGGCACCTCGGGGATTCCGGCGGTCTGCGCCTGCGTCGCGGCGCGGTCGTGCGTCTCGACGATCGCGATCACGACGTCATGGCCCTCGTCGAGCATGCGTCGTCCCTCGGCGAGCATCTCGTAGGTCTTGCCGACGCCGGGGGCGGCTCCGAGGAGTACCCGGAGCCGCCCCCGGCGGGAGTGGCCGTGAGATCGACGAAGTGGCGCTGCGGTCATTCGCCCTCCCGTTCATCGAGCGCGAGATTGAGCTCGGCGACGTTGATGCGCTCCGCGCCGAGGAATCCCAGATCCCGCCCTTGAATCCTAGACTCCACGAGGTCGCGCACCTCCTGTGCGGAGAGTCCGCGGGCCTCGGCGACGCGCGGCACCTGCAGCAGTGCGTACGCCACGCTGATGTGCGGGTCGAGCCCGGAACCCGAGGCGGTGACCGCGTCGGCCGGCACCTGCGACGGGTCGACCCCCTCGCGCTCCGCGATCGCGGCCTTGCGCTCCGCGATCGCTGCGACCAGGTCGGTGTTCTCCGGGCCGAGGTTGCTTCCGCTGGAGCCCGCGCCGTCGTAGCCGTCGCCCGCGGCGGAGGGCCGCGACTGGAAGTACTCCGGGAGCGCCTCGCCGTCGTCATCGGTGAAGGACTGGCCGATCAGCGAGCTGCCCCTGTCGTCGGGAAGGGGGGAGCCATTGGCCTGCCACGGGAGCAGGAGCTGCCCGATGCCGGTGACCAGGAGTGTGTAGGCGACACCGAGCACGAGGGTGAGGACGAGCATCGCGCGGACGGCGACACCGGTGGTGCGGACCGCGGTGCGTGTGGAGGACATGTCTGGATTCCTTTTCCGAGCCGGGTCAGAAGCCCGGGATGAGACTGACGACGAGGTCGATGATCTTGATGCCGATGAACGGAGCGATCACGCCGCCGAGTCCATAGATCAGCAGGTTGCGCTGCAGGATCTGCGAGGCGCTCGCCGGGCGGTACTTCACTCCGCGCAGGGCCAGGGGGATCAGGAACACGATCACGATCGCGTTGAAGATGATCGCGCTGGTGACGGCCGACGCCGGCGAGTGCAACTGCATGATGTTGAGCGCCGCGAGTCCGGGGAAGACGCCCATGAACATCGCCGGGATGATCGCGAAGTACTTCGCGATGTCATTGGCGAGCGAGAACGTGGTGAGCGCTCCGCGCGTGATGAGCAGCTGCTTGCCGATGCGCACGATGTCGATCAGCTTGGTCGGGTCGGAGTCGAGGTCGACCATGTTGCCGGCCTCCTTCGCCGCCGAGGTGCCGGTGTTCATCGCCACGCCGACGTCCGCCTGGGCGAGCGCGGGGGCGTCGTTGGTGCCGTCGCCGGTCATCGCGACCAGACGGCCGCCCTCCTGCTCGCGCCGGATGAGCTCGAGCTTGTCCTCGGGCGTCGCCTCGGCGAGGAAGTCGTCGACCCCGGCCTCAGCGGCGATCGCCTTCGCCGTGAGCGGGTTGTCGCCCGTGATCATGACCGTGCGGATGCCCATCGCGCGCAGTTCCTCGAAGCGCTCGCGCAGGCCGTCCTTCACGATGTCCTTGAGGTGCACCACGCCGAGGACGCGACCGTCGGCACCGGGCGTCTTCACGGCGACCACGAGCGGGGTACCGCCGCTCTCGGCCACGGCATCCGTGCGCGTCGTGAGCTCGACGTCGTCGCCGTCGAGCCCGAGCCAGGCCCGCACCGCGGAGCCGGCGCCCTTGCGGATCTGCGTGCCGTCGGCGAGGTCGAGGCCCGACATGCGCGTCTGCGCCGTGAACGGCACGACCACCGCGTCCTCCGGTGCGGTCACCCGGATGTCGTTCGCGGCGGCGAGTTCGACGATCGAGGCGCCCTCGGGGGTGGGGTCTGCAAGCGACGACAGCGCGGCGACGCGCAGCAGCTCCTGGCCGTCGACACCCGGGAGGGCGAGCACCTCGTGGGCGCGGCGGTTGCCGTAGGTGATGGTGCCGGTCTTGTCGAGCAGCAGGGTGGTGACATCTCCTGCCGCCTCGACCGCGCGCCCCGACATCGCGAGCACGTTGCGCTGCACGAGACGGTCCATGCCGGCGATGCCGATCGCCGAGAGCAGCGCCCCGATGGTGGTCGGGATGAGGCAGACGAGCAGCGCGATCAGCACCGGGATGCTGACGGGAGAGGCGGCGTACGACGCGATCGGGTTCAGGGCGAGCACCACGACGACGAAGATGATCGACAGGCTCGCGAGCAGGATGTTCAGCGCGATCTCGTTGGGGGTGCGCTGGCGGCTGGCCCCCTCGACCAGCGCGATCATGCGGTCGACGAAGGTCTCCCCCGGCTTCGAGGTGATGCGCACCACGATGCGGTCGGACAGCACGCGGGTGCCACCGGTCACGGCGCTGCGGTCGCCGCCGGACTCGCGGATCACCGGCGCGCTCTCGCCCGTGATGGCCGATTCGTCGACGGTGGCGATGCCCGCGAGGATGTCGCCGTCGCCGGGGATCAGCTCGCCCGCTGTCACGATCACGATGTCGTCGCGCTGCAGCTCGGCCGACGAGACCTGGGCGGTCGCGGCGTGCTCGGCGGCGGCATCCGCTGCCTTGTCGTAACCGACCACACGCCGGGCCATCGTGCTGGTGCGGGTCTTGCGCAGGCTCGCGGCCTGGGCCTTTCCTCGGCCCTCGGCGACCGACTCCGCCACGTTGGCGAACAGCACGGTGAGCCACAGCCAGATCGCGATGCCCCAGGTGAAGGGGGCGGGAACCGCGGTGCCGCCGGAGTCGGCCGGGCCGCCCAGGAACGGCTCGGCGATCGCGAGCACGGTGGTGAACGCGGCGCCGACCCAAACCAGCAGCATGACGGGGTTGCGCACGAGCGCTGCCGGGTTGAGCTTGCGCAGGGCCCCGGGAAGGGCCTGCACGAGCTGCGACCAGCCGAAGGAGCGCGGCGGTTGTGCGGGTGTGGATGCCGGAGCATCCTGCTGTTCGGAGGGGGTGGTGATGAGGGTCATGGTTAGACGAGTCCTTCAGCGAGGGGTCCCAGTGCGAGCACGGGGAAGTAGGTGAGCGCGGTGACGATGACGGTCACGGCGAGGAGCAGGCCGACGAACTGCGGCCGGTGCGTGGGCAGGGTGCCGGAGGTCGCCGGTACACGCTGCTGCGCCGCGAACGAGCCGGCCAGAGCGAGCACGAGCACGATCGGCAGGAACCGGCCGAGCAGCATCGCGATGCCGAGCGCGGTATTGAACCACGGGGTGTTCGCGGTGAGTCCGGCGAAGGCGGAGCCGTTGTTGTTCGACGCCGAGGTGAAGGCGTAGAGCACCTCGCTCATGCCGTGCACGCCGGGGTTCAGGATGCTGGTCGACTCGACATCGGCGCGGATGCTGGGGATCGCGAAGCTCAGCGCGGTGCCGGCCAGCACGAGAGTCGGCGTCACCAGGATGTACAGGCTCGCGAGCTTGATCTCCCGCGGACCGATCCGCTTGCCCAGGTACTCCGGCGTGCGGCCGACGAGCAGCCCGCCGACGAACACCGCGATGATCGCGAGCACCAGCATGCCGTACAGGCCCGAGCCGACGCCGCCGGGGGCGACCTCGCCGAGCATCATGTTCAGCATGGGCATCATGCCGCCGAGCGCGGTGTACGAGTCGTGCATCGAGTTGACGGCACCCGTCGAGGTGAGGGTGCTGGCGCTGCCGAACAGCGTGGAGCCGAGGATGCCGAAGCGCACCTCCTTGCCCTCCATCGCGGCCCCGGCGAGTTCCGGAGCGGTGCCGCGGCCGGCCAGCTCGAGCGCCGAGAGGGCGAACGTCGAGACGAGGAAGATCGTGCCCATCACGGCGGCGATCGCGTAGCCCTGACGGTGGTTTCCGACCATGCGGCCGAACGTGCGGGGGAGGGCGAACGGGATCACGAGGATCAGCAGCACCTGCAGCAGGTTGGTGAAGCCGGTCGGGTTCTCGAAGGGGTGCGCCGAGTTGGCGTTGAAGAAGCCGCCGCCGTTGGTGCCGAGGAGCTTGATCGCCTCCTGCGAGGCCACCGGACCTCCCGGGATGGTCTGCGTGCCGCCGGACACCGTGGTGACGTCGGTGAAGCCCGCGAAGTTCTGGATCACGCCGCCCGCGAGCAGCGCCACCGCGCCGATGAGGGCGATCGGGAGGAGGATGCGGCCGAGACCGCGGATCAGGTCGACCCAGAAGTTGCCGATCGTGGCGGAACCACGGCGAGCGAGACCGCGGATGAGGGCGATCGCGATGGTGAGGCCCACCGCCGCCGACACGAAGTTCTGCACGGTGAGACCCGCGAGCTGCACCGTGTAGCCCATGGTCTGCTCGGGGGAGTACGACTGCCAGTTGGTGTTGGCCACGAACGAGGCGGCGGTGTTGAAGGACAGCCCCTCCGGCACCGCCGGGAGGCCGAGGGACTGCGGCAGGAACGCCTGCAGTCGCTGCAGGCCGTAGACCAGCAGAACGCCGACCACCGAGAACGCCAGCACGCTGCGGGCGTACGCGCGCCAGGTCTGCTCCGACGACGAGTCGACGCCGATGAGCCGATAGACGCCGCGCTCGACCCGCAGGTCGCGCGCCGACGTGAAGACGTGGGCGATGTAGTCGCCGAGGGGGCGGTAGAGGAGCACGAGCACGACCACGACGGCCGTGACCTGCAGGATGCCGAACCAGATCGTCGCGTCCATCAGAACCTCTCCGGCGCGACGAGCGCGACCACGAGGTAGACGACGGCGGCGACCGCAAGGGCGGCGGCGAGGATCTCGAAGACGATCACAGCCGCTCCACCCCCTTGGCCACCAGGGACACGAGGGCGAACAGCGCGAGAGTCAGCGCGATGTAGATGATGTCGAGCACGGATCCGATACAACTCCCGCACGGCCCCGGCAGCCGCCATCCTCACGCTTCCCCTACGCCCTCCGCGCGGATGCATGCGGGTTGCTCACGGCATTCGTGTCCCCGCCGCTCCCGCCTGATCTCGTTCCGGTCGCACTTGCTGTCGCTTCCGATGCTCTCGGGCGGCAGCAAGTGCGACCGGAACGGCCCGCGTCGGCCATATGCTCGCGAGGTGGGAATCGGAAGAGTGCGGATCGGCGCCGGGACGTGGGTCGTCGCCGGGCTGGTCGTGGTCGCCCTCGTGTGCATCGTCACCGGGTTCCTGCCGCGCTCCGACGCCGGGGCATTGGGCGAGCGGATCGCGCCCGTGCTGGGGTTCGTCGTCGCGATCACGATCGTCGCCGAGCTCGCCCGCGACGCCGCGGTCTTCGACGTCGTCTCGCAACGACTCGCCCGCTGGGGACGCGGTCGGGTGCTCGTGCTGTGGGCGCTGGTGGTCGCGCTCGCCGTGGTGAGCACGGTGTTCCTGTCGCTCGACACGACCGCCGTGATCGTCACCCCGGTCGTCGTCGTCCTCGCGCAGAGCATCGGCGTCTCACCCCTTCCCTTCGCCCTGGCGACCGTGTGGCTCGCCAACACGGCATCCCTCGCCCTCCCGGTCTCGAACCTCACCAACCTGCTCGCCGCCCCCGCCATCGGCGAGGGCCCCGCGGCGTTCTTCGCGCTCAGCTGGGCACCGACGCTCGTCGGCATCCTCGTGCCCGTCGCGCTCCTGACGATCCTGCATCGGCGCACGGTCTTCGGTGCGTACGAGACCCCGGTGGCACGGCGGCCCGCCGACCCGACGCTGTTCTGGAGCGCGACCGGCATCCTGCTCGTGCTGATGCCTCTGCTCGCCCTGACCCACGACGTCTGGATCCCGGCCGCGGTCGCCGCGCTCGCGCTGATCGGCCTGTTCGCGGTCCGGCGGCGCCGGGCGCTGCGGCTCTCGCTCGTCCCGTGGCAGGCGCTTGCGCTCGCCGCGTCGCTGTTCGTGCTGGTCGAGGCGGCGCACGCGCAGGGCCTGCTCGACTTCCTGACCTCGCCGACCGCGAACGGCGACGCTCCCGGCGACCTGTTCCGGCTGGCCGCGCTCGGGGCCGTGAGCGCGAACGGGATCAACAACCTCCCGGCATACCTGGTGCTCGAGCCCGCCGCCGGGGATCCGGTCGCGCTGATGGCGCTGCTGATCGGCGTGAACATCGGTCCGCTCATCACGCCATGGGCGTCGCTCGCGACCCTCCTGTGGCATCACCGGATCGTCGCGTTGGGCGTCACGATCCGATGGAGCCGTTTCATGCTGTGGGGTGTGGTGGCTGCGGTGCCGACCGTGCTCGCCGCCGTGCTCGTGCTCTGGCTCGTCTCGGGCTAGTGCTCCGTTCCGGTCGCACCTCCTGCCGCCCCCGAGGCGCGGAGGCGGCACGAAATGCGACCGGAAGGGGGGGAGCGGGCCGGAAGAGGAAGTGCGCCGGGCCTGACAGGATGTCGGTCATGAGCGTTCTCTACGACTATTTCTCCGCGCCGAACGACGAGCGGGCCGTCACCGTCCTCCAGGTGGAGGGCGGGCCGACCGCGGAGGAGTCGGGCTTCGATGCCGGAACGCTCGGCGGCATCGACCCGGTCGTGCAGCTCGGCACGCTCGAGGCGCTGCTGACGGGCGTGCCGTACGACGAGGTGACCGACGACCCGCGTGCCGGCCACAACCTCGCGATGAGCGACGACTACGACCGGATCGTCATCACCGTGACGGATGCGCTGGCCGCCGCTCTCGCCGCCGCCGACGACGTCCGTCTGGCAGAGGTCGCGGAGCCGTGGTCGCAGACCGAAGAGCTCGAAGGGGCCGATCCGGCACAGCTGGCCGCGTTCGCGCGGGACCTCGCCGCGCTCGCTCGTCGCGCCGCGGCGTCCGACCACCGCCTCTACTGCTGGACCAGCATCTAGGACGCTCGTCCGCGCAGGACGCACCCCAGCGGTGAGCCGTCACGGGGCCTCGATCAGCGTGCGGTCGGCCACTCCTCGGCGAGAAGGCCGTAGTTCATGCCGTCGAGCCATTCGCCCGAGCGATGCAATGCCGTCTTCCGGCTGAACTCCTCTCGGCGCATCCCGAGCCGCTCCATGAGGCGCCAGGACGGCTCGTTGTCGGCGAAGCACCCCGCATGCACCCGGCGCAGGCCCAGTGCGCCGAAGCACACGTCGATCACCGCGCGGATCGCCTCTGTCGCGTAGCCGTGCCCGGTGTGCGCGGGGTCGAGAACCCAGCCGAGCTCGGCCTCGACGCCCTTCGCCCGGGCGTCGACCTCGAGCTGCGCCCACCCGTCGCCGCGCCGCACCATGATGTCACCGATCGGGGTCGGGGCGGTGCCCTCGGCGTTGGGCAGCAGCTCCACGATGTACAGGGAGGCGAGCCGCTCGGGGTCGAGATACCGCTCACGGAACGCGTCTCGCGTGTCGGGAGCGGCACCGAGCCACCGGTTCACCTCGGGGAGCCGACGCCACTCCCACATCGCATCGACGTCGGCGGGCGTGCACGGGCGCACCTGCAGCCGGGCCGTCCGCGCGGGCCACGGCTCGGGGGTTCGCGTGTCGGTCATCGCTCCACCCTAGGCGCGGCCGGCGACGTCGATCACGGGGTCTCCCCGCCGACCCGTCGCATCTCCTCCGCGAGCGCGCTGTTCGTCTCGGCGAACCGTGCGGTGATGTTCTCGCGCACCTCGGGCGACTTGTTCTGGCTGAGTTTGGCTCGCGCAGCGAAGCGGGTCACGCGCATCCGCAGTCCGACCGTGCCCTTGGCGGCGCGGCGGGTGCCCTCCTCGTCCTCCGACAGGTGTCGGCCGTGCTGCTGATGATCCTCGAAGTGGTCGGTCAGCCGCGAGAGCATGGCGTAGTTCTCCTCTTCGCTCAGGATCTCGGGGATGCCGTACAGGTGCGCGGTCACGTGGTTCCACGTCGGGACCAGATCGCCCGGTGCGTACAGTGTCGGTGACACGTAGTCATGCGGTCCCTGGATGATCACGAGCACTTCATGCCGGCCGAGTTCGTGGAGCTGCTCGTCCGGGCGCCCGACGTGGCTCGCGATCACGATGTCGTCGTCGTCCTCCATCAGCAGCGCGGGATAGTGCGAGGCGACCAGGCCGCCGCTCGCCGGGGAGACGAACGTCGCCCAGGGGTTCCCGCGGATGAGGCGCTTGACCTCGTCGGGATCGGTCATCAGGTAGCGGGGCGTGTGGCGCATCAGGATTCCTCTCTTCGGCGGTCGGTCAGACGGGTGCGCACCGCGAGGGCGGCGCAGGCGATCACGGCGAGTCCGCCGACGGCGGTCGCCCAACCGATGGGCTCGTGCAGCAGGAGCGCCGCCCAGGAGATGCTCATCACGGGCTGGACGAGCTGGATCTGGCTGACTTGCGCCATCGGACCGATCGCGAGCCCGCGGTACCAGGCGAAGAAGCCGAGGAACATGCTCACCGCCGCGAGGTAGGCGAAGGCGAGCCATTGCACGGGCGTCGCGGCCGGAGGCTGCTCGAGTGCCGACACCACGGTCAGCACGGCCATCAGGGGAGCGACGACGATCAGTGCCCAGGAGACCGTCTGCCAGGATCCGAGTTCGCGGGCGAGCAGACCGCCCTCCGCGTAGCCGATCGCGGCGGCGAGCACGGCCCCGAACAGCAGCAGGTCGGCGCCGGTGAGGGAGCCGAGTCCGCCGTTCTGCAGCGCGGCGAACACGACGGCGGCCACCGCGCCGAGTATCGCGAAGACCCAGAAGGATCGGGCGGGCCGTTCCCGGGTGCGGAGCACGACGGCCACCGCGGTGGCGGCGGGTAGCAGGCCGATCACGACCGCGCCGTGGCTGGCCGGGGTCGTGGTCAGCGCGAACGAGGTCAGCAGCGGGAAACCGGCGACGACCCCGCCGGCGACGATCGCGAGCCGCACCCATTGGATCGTCGTGGGCGGGCGCTGACGCGTGATCGCGAGTGCGGCACCGGCGAGGAGGGCGGCGACGACCGCGCGCCCGGAGCCGATGAACAGCGGTGAGAGCCCGCCGATCGCGATGCGTGTGAACGGGAGGGTGAACGAGAAGGCGAGGACGCCGAGGAGCCCCCACCAGAGTCCGGCACGCGTCGATAGCAGTGGCCGCGTGGAAGCGATAACGCTACTCTGTTCTTTCATGAGCAAGGATAGCAGTGACCGGATCGTCGCCGGGGTCCGCGCGTGGATCGCATCCGCTTCTCCGGGTGCGCGAGTCCCCTCGAATCGTGCGCTCATGGCGCAGTACGGCGCGAGTCCGATCACCGTGCAGAAGGCGATGCAGCAGCTCGTGCGACTCGGTCTGGTCGAGTCCAGGCCCGGCGCGGGCACGTTCGTGCGTGCCGCGCCCGCCGCACGCACGGCCGACTACGGCTGGCAGACGGCAGCTCTCGGTACGCCGCCCACGGGCCTTCTGCGCTTGTCATCGACGCAGCGCACCGTCGCCCCCGACGCGATCGGACTGCACTCGGGCTACCCCGCGGTCGACCTGCTGCCGCAGCGGCTCGTGCGACAGGCCCTGGTGCGTGCCGCTCGGTCGGACGCGGCGCTGACCCGTTCGCCCGCCGCAGGCCTTCCCGATCTGCAGGCGTGGTTCGCGGCGGAACTCGCATCCTCCGCCCCCGCGGGGGTCACCCCCGCATCGGCGCGCGATGCGCTGATCATCTCCGGCAGCCAGAGCGGGCTGAGCTCGATCTTCCGTGCCGTCGTCGGCGTCGGTCAGCCGCTGCTGATCGAGTCGCCGACGTACTGGGGCGCGATGCTCGCGGCCGCGCAGGCCGGCGTCGTGCTGGTGCCGATCCCCTCCGGGCCGCACGGCCCCGATCCGGATGACGTCGAGCGGGCGTTCGCGCAGACCGGAGCCCGCGCGTTCTACGCGCAGCCGACCTTCGCCAACCCGACCGGCGCGCAGTGGCCGGTCGCGACGGGGGAGGCCGTGCTCGAGACCGTCCGTCGGCACGGGGCCTTCCTGATCGAGGACGACTGGGCGCACGACCTGGGGATCGACGCCGACCCGCGCCCGGTCGCCGCGTCCGATGACGACGGACACGTCGTGTACCTGCGCTCGCTCACGAAGAGCGCCTCGCCCGCCCTCCGCGTCGCGGCCGTGATCGCGCGCGGACCCGCGCGGGAGCGCATCCTCGCGGATCGCGCGGCCGAGTCGATGTACGTGAGCGGGGTGCTGCAGACCGCGGCCCTCGACGTGGTCACCCAGCCCGCGTGGCGCACGCACCTGCGCGGCTTCCGCGAGCACTTGCGCGCGCGCCGCGACCTGCTGGTCTCGAGCCTTGCCGCGCACGCCCCCTCCGCGCACGTCGAGAGCGTTCCGGTGGGCGGCCTGAACCTGTGGGTGCGGCTGCCGGAGGGGACGGATGTCGCGCGGGTGGTCCGTGAGTGCGAGGTGCGCGGTCTGATCATCGCCCCGGGCTCCGAGTGGTTCCCGGCGGAGCCCTCCGGCTCCTACGTGCGCCTCAACTACGCGAACGCCGACACCGCCCGCTTCGCGGAGGCCGCCGGCATCCTGGGCGCCGTGCTCGACGGGTCCTGAGGGGTCGCTCAGCCCGCTCCGGTCGCAGTTCTGTCGCCCGAGAGCTGAGGAGGCGGCAGCAACTGCGACCGGAAGGCCGACCTCAGGCTTCGGGGGCGCCGTCCTGCGGCGGGCCGGCGGGGCGGTGGGCGCGACGGCCGGCCACCACGACCGGACGACCGGCACGTTCCTGACCGGGCAGCGGACGGGAGCGGCGGCCGTAGATGAGCTCCGACGAGTCGAGCAGCCACGGCACGAGCGTGATCGACACCCCGTGCACGAGCATGAGCTGGTTGGCGAGACGGCGCGCGCGGCGGTTGTGCAGGAACGACTCCCACCAGTGGCCGACGATGTACTGCGGCAGGTACACCGTCACGACGGACGAGCCGTGCTTCTCGCGGTACTGCTTGATGAACTGGGTCACCGGCTGCGCGAACGAGCGATACGGCGACTCGACGATCACGAGCGGGATCGGCACCAGGTGGTCGGCCCAGTCCTTCTGCAGCTGGGCCGCATCGTCGGAGGCCACGGCCACGTGCACCGCCAGCGTCTTGCCGTGCTTGGCCGCGATCGCGTAGTCGATGGCCTTCACGACGGGCTTCTGCAGTCGGTTGACGAGCACGATGGCGAGGTCGCCGGTCGCACCGAACTTCGTGGTGTCGTCGATCGCGATCTCATGCTCGACGTCGCGGTAGTACCGCTTCACCCCCAGCATCAGGAAGGCGAGGATCGGGATCGCGAAGAAGACCAGGTATGCGCCGTGCGTGAACTTGGTGATCGTCACGATGACCAGCACGAGCACGGTCATCGCGGCGCCCGTGGAGTTGATGATGAGTCCGACCTTCGCCGAGCGGCGGTCGGATGCCGAGGCGCCGTCGATCCCCGAGTCCTTCGTGCCCCCGACCGGTCCGCGCAGCACGCGTCGCCAGTGCCGCACCATGCCGATCTGTCCGAGCGAGAACGAGACGAACACGCCGATGATGTACAGCTGGATCAGCGTGGTCAGCTTCGCCTGGAAGATCACCAGCACCGCGATCGCCGCGATGCCGAGCAGGATCATGCCGTTCGAGAACACGAGGCGGTCACCGCGGGTGTTGAGCGACTTCGGCGCGTAGCCGTCGCGGGCGAGCACGGCGCCCAGCAGCGGGAAGCCGTTGAAGGCGGTGTTCGCGGCGAGCAGCAGCACGCACGCGGTCGCGGCCTGAACGATGAAGAACGCGATGCTGCCGCCGCCGAAGGTCGCTGCGGCGATCTGCGCCATCAGGCTGGGCTGCGGATTCGTGCAGTCGAAGCCGACGAGGTCGCACGGGTTCTCGGCGTAGTGCACGCCGGTGATCAGGGCGAGGGCGGTGAGGCCGGCGAACAGGCAGATGGCGATCGACCCCATCAGCACGAGTGTCGACTGGGCGTTGCGAACCTTCGGGGCGCGGAAGGCGGGAACGCCGTTCGACACGGCCTCGACACCGGTGAGGGCGGAGCATCCGCTCGAGAACGCGCGCAGGATCAGCAGGATCACGGCCGCCTGGCCGAGGCTTTCGGCCTGCACCGAGAACTCGGCGCTCGAGGCGACAGGGGCGTCGCCCAGGAAGGTGCGGATCAGGCCGGTCACGATCATGATGCCGACCGAGCCGATGAACACGTACGTCGGGATCGCGAAGACCAGGGAGGCCTCGCGCACCCCGCGGAGGTTCACGACGATGATGAGGATCACGAAGCCGACGGCGAGCTCGACGCGGAACGGGTCGAGCCCCGGCACGGCCGAGATGATGTTGTCGACACCGGAGGCGACCGACACGGCCACGGTCAGCACGTAGTCGACCAGGAGCGCCGCGGCCACGATCACACCGGGGATCTCGCCGAGGTTCTTCGACGCGACCTCGTAGTCCCCACCGCCCGAGGGATAGGCCTTGATGAGCTGGCGGTAGCTGAGCACGACCACGATCAGCAGCACCACGACCGCGATCGCGACGAGCGGCGTGAACGACAGGAAGGTGAGCCCGCCGATCAGCAGGATCATCACCAGCTCCTGCGGGGCGTAGGCCACCGAGCTGAGCGCGTCGGACGCGAAGATGGGAAGAGCCATCCGCTTCGGGAGCAGCTGGTCGTCGACCTGCTGGCTCGTCAGCGGTTCTCCGATGAGGATGCGCTTGGCGAGCGGCGGTGAGTCCGCGCCCTCCCTGTTTTCGTCTGACACGTCCGGCGACACTACGCCTCCTGATGGCATCCTCACGCGATCCTCACGGAATCCCTACGGTGGGATGCGCGGTCCTCACGGAATCCTTACGCGCAAAGCTACACTGGCACGCGGTGGAAAATCAGGTGCTGCTCGGATTCATCGCGATCGCGATGGGGGTGGCTTTCGGCATCCTCCTGTTCGTGCCCTTCGTGGCGGTCAGCTATCGCCGACGCGGGCGACTCGGCCTCGGACGCACGCTGCTCTGGCTGTCGGCCCTGATCTATTTCTGGGCGGTCTGGACCTATACCCTGCTGCCGCTGCCCGACCCCGACACGATCCGTTGCGTCGGAGCGATCACCGATCCGATGTCGGTCGTGCGCGATGTGCGGAAGGCTTTCGCGGCCGCGGGCAATCCGCTGCGTCAGCCGGCTCTGCTGCAGCTGGTCTTCAACGTGCTGCTGTTCGTGCCGCTCGGCTTCTTCGTCCGAGTGCTCGCCGGTCGGGGGGTGCTCACGGCGCTCGCCGCCGGCTTCGGCCTGTCGCTGCTGGTCGAGACGACGCAGCTGACCGGGGTGTGGGGCGTCTACCCGTGCGCGTATCGCTTCTTCGACGTGGGCGACCTCATGACGAACACCCTCGGCGCGGTCATCGGCTGCATCGCGGCGATCCTCGTCCCGCGGTCGCTGCGCGGCGTGAAGGTGGGCCCGGACGCCGGTCGTCCCCGTCCGGTCAGCCGCGGCCGCCGCCTGCTCGCGATGCTGTGCGACTTCCTCGCCTACGGGTTCCTGAGCGTGGGGGCCGGGGTGACCGTGCAGGTGTGGCTGGAGTTCGTCGTGGACGACCGCGCCGCGGTGCTCGACGGCGCCCTCGCATCCGCCGCCGCCACCGTCGTCCCCTCAGCACTGTTCCTGGTGCTGATCCTGGTCGGTGGGCGCTCGGTGGGCGACATCGCGGTGCAGCTCCGATACGCGGGATCGCGCCTGCCCGCACCGTTCGCGCGGCTCCTGCGCTGGGCGGGCGGCATCGGCGGGATCAGCGCGCTGCAGCTGCCCGGCGGGTTCTTCGGCTTCGCGGCGGCAGTGCTGTTCCTCGCCGCGATCGTGCTGCCGTTCACGACACGTGACGGTCGCGGACTTCCCGGCGTCGTCTCCGGACAGCACCTCGTCGACGCGCGGGTGGGTGCCGCGGGCCCTGCGCCGAGCGCGCCCGCATCCGCTTCCCCTCCGCGCGACGCATGACCGACTGAGGGTCCGATGCACGCCGCGGGCTCAGCTCTCCGCGTGGGGACGCGGCATGTACCACTCGGTGAACTCCGTCGCCCGCCCGTCGGGAGCGAGCCGGATGATCCAGAGGTTGAGGTAGTCGCGTTCGGCCGGGTATTCCGTGCGCCCCTGGACGACCACGAAGCCGCCGACCTCGTGCAGGACCTCCCACTCGAACGTCCAGGAGCCCGGTTCATCGCCGTCGTCGATCCACCCGGAAACGATCGCCTCGCGCCCCACGCGCGGCTCCGAATCGGGGCTCGTGAGATATCGGGCGTCGTGCGTGAAGAGCGCTCCGATCCGCTCGGGATCGTTCGATCTCCATGCCTCGATGTAGGCCCCGGTCCAGTCCTCGCCTGCGGTCGTCATGTGCTCCGTTCTAGGCCGCGGGGGAGGCCGCGTCAACCCGTTCGCGAATCGTGAGGACATCGGGGATCCACAGCGGTTTCCGATCACGAACCCGTAACGTCGATGGCATGACGACTGTTCACGTCACCGAGGACACGATCAACCAGGCCCGCGAGCTGCGCGATGAGCTGCAGCGGTTCCTGCGCGAGTACGAGTTCGGGATGCGCGAGGTCGAGACGAAGATCTCGATCCTGCGCGACGAGTTCACGCACGACCACGCGTACAACCCGATCGAGCACGTGAAGAGCCGACTGAAGTCGCCGGACAGCATCGTCGAGAAGATCGCCCGCAAGGGCATCGACGAACCCGACTTCGACCGCATCCGCGCGGAGATCACCGACATCGCCGGTGTGCGCGTGACCTGCAGCTTCGTCGCCGACGTCTACCGCCTGTTCGATCTGCTCACCGCGCAGGACGACGTCACGGTGCGCACGGTGAAGGACTACATCGCGCAGCCGAAGGCCAACGGCTACAAGAGCCTGCACGCGATCATCGAGGTGCCCGTCTTCCTGTCGACCGGTGCGCTCTCGGTACCGGTCGAGGTGCAGTTCCGCACGATAGCGATGGACTTCTGGGCCAGCCTGGAGCACAAGATCTACTACAAGTTCTCGAACCAGGTGCCCTCGCATCTCGTCGACAGCCTGTCGGATGCCGCGGATGCCGCCGCCGAGCTCGACAGTCGCATGGAGCGCCTGCACCGGGAGGCGCACGGCGTGCCGCAGCGTCAGCTCGCCCCGCCGCCCCCTCCTGCCCCGCCGTCGATCCCGGACGCCCCGCCGGCGGTCCCGGACGCCCCGACCGGCCCGCGCGTCGTCGGGGTCTGACCGAAGACGCGCCGAGCACCCGTCCACAACTCCGGAGAAGCTGCGGACGGGCGGCGCCCTGCGTGGCGGTGTTGCGACGGAGCCGCGGTGCTGGGAGCATCGGCGGGTGGTGAGAACGCAGGAAGCCGTGTCCGTGGACGCCGAGCACGACGTCGATGAATTCGCGCGCGTCGACGACCTCGCCGGGCTCGATCGCGACCGGCAGCGGTGCGAGTGTGATCACGGCGACGACGACGGCTACCAGCCGTGCGGACGCAAGGCCAAGTGGCGCGTGACGGTCGACTGCGTCTGCGGCGAAGGCCACCCGCGCCGGGTCGAGATCCTGTGCTCCCGATGCATGCGGACACTGCGGAAGTTCCAAGGACGTGAGGCCGTCACCGTGCGCCGCCTCTGACCGTCGAGCCCGTCTGCCGCGGGATCGTCCCATCCGATCGTGGTTCCGCTCCGAACAACGGGGGATCACACCGGCGACGGTGTCGACGTGACGTCGGACAGGAGACGACCATGGTGCAGCGCCGCAGTGGCAAGAGGTTCCTCGTCTGGGCCGCCCTCGCGGGCGTGATCGGCGGGGGCGTCTTCCTCGCCACGGCCGAGCTGTTCGCACTGCTCTTCGCGCGCGCAGCCAGTCCGATCCTCGCCGTGGGCGGGTTCGTGATCGACATCGTGCCGCAGCCCTTCAAGGAGTTCGCGATCGCCACGTTCGGCGAATACGACAAGATCGCCCTGCTCGCCGGCCTCGGACTGGCCGTGGTGATCGCCTCGGCGATCGCCGGCATCCTGCAGTTCGTACGGCCGCCGCTCGGCGTGATCGCTCTCGTGATCGCGGGTGCACTCTCGACCGCGGCGATCGTGACCCGGGCCGCCGTCGCTCCGCTCGCCTTCCTGCCCCCGGTCCTGGGAACCGTCGTGGGGTCGTTGGTCCTCGTGCTCCTGTGCCGTCGCCTGCGCGGATGGAGGGATTCCGTCGTCGGCGTCGAGAGCGAACGGAAGAGCGACACGTCGACCGCTGGAGACGAGATCGTCCGTGCCGACGACGAAGGAGAGTCCGTCCGCCCCGGAATCGACCGCCGCCGCTTCTTCGTCCTCGCCGCGCTCGCCGGGGCATCCGCACTGGTCGTGGGCATCACCGCCCGCACCGTGAGCATGGCGGTGTCGTCGGTCGAAGCGATCCGCGGTGCGCTCAAGCTGCCCTCCCCGAAGACCACGGTGACCGTGCCGCAGGGCGCCGAGCTCGACATCCCCGGGCTCAGCAAGCTGTTCACCCCGAACAAGGACTTCTATCGCGTCGACACCGCACTCACGGTGCCCTCGATCGATCCGGACACCTGGCGTCTGGTGATCGACGGGATGGTCGACCAGCGTGTGGAGATGAGCTTCCAGGACATCCTCGACATGGGCCTCGACGAGTACGCGATCACGCTCACGTGCGTCTCCAACGAGGTCGGCGGTGAGCTCGTCGGCAACGCGAAGTGGCTGGGGGTGCCGTTGCGCGACGTGCTCAAGAAGGCGGGAGTGAAGTCCGGTGCCGACATGGTGCTCTCACGCAGCGTCGACGGCTACACCGCGAGCACGCCGCTCTCGGCGTTGACGGACGACGACCTCGACGCGATCCTCGCCGTCGGGATGAACGGTGAACCCCTGCCCCTGGAACACGGATTCCCGGTGCGGATGGTCGTGCCCGGCCTCTACGGATACGTGTCGGCGACCAAGTGGCTCACCGAGCTCAAGGTCACCACCTTCGCCCAGGACGAGGCGTACTGGACTCCCCGGGGCTACAGCGCGGAGGCCCCGATCAAGTTCGCCTCGCGCGTCGACACCCCCAAGATCGGCGAGGCGGTCGACGCCGGGAAGATCCCGATCGCCGGAGTCGCCTGGGCGCAGTCGGTCGGTATCGAGCGCGTGGAGGTCAGCATCGACGACGGGGACTGGATGCCGGCGACGCTGTCGACCCCGATCAACGACGACACCTGGGTGCAGTGGTTCATGGAGTGGGATGCCACGCCCGGCACGCACTACGTCGCCGTGCGTGCGATCAACAAGAACGGCGATCTGCAGATCCAGGAGCGTGCGCCGATCGCACCGAACGGTTCGTCGGGCTGGCAGCGTTCACTCATCCGGGTCAACTGAGAGCCGTGCGCGGTCGGCGGCTCGGGCCTAGTGTGGGAGCCATGGGCCCGCTCCCCGCACTCGTGATCACCGTCTCGGACCGATCATTCTCCGGAGAGCGCGAGGATTGCGGAGGTCCGATCGCCGTGGGCCTGCTCCGCGATGCCGGATGGCACTGTCCCGACGCCGAGATCGTCGCCGACGGCGCGGGTTCGGTGGCGGACGCTCTGCGCCGGGCCGTCGCCCGCGGCATCCGGCTGGTGGTGACGACCGGGGGAACCGGTGTCGGTCCTCGTGACCTGACGCCCGAGGGGACGCGGCGCGTGATCACCCGAGAGATCCCCGGGATCGCCGAGGAGCTGCGCCGCAGCGGACTCGCCGACACCCCGCTGTCCGTGCTGTCACGCGGGCTCGCCGGCATCGTCGATCCTGACGGCACGCTCGTCGTGAACCTTCCCGGTTCGCCGCGGGCCGTCGCCTCCGGCGTCCCCGTGGTGCTCGGCGTCGCCGGGCACATCCTGGATCAGGTGAAGGGCGGAGACCACTCATGAACGACGTGCGCATCGCAGCGGTATCGGAGGAGCGACTCGATCTCGACGCGCACCTCGCCGCGGTCGAAGACCCTCGGCTGGGGGCCGTGACGACCTTCGTCGGGCGGGTGCGCGACAACGACCCCGACGCCGAGACACCCGTGGTCGGGCTGGAGTACAGCGCTCACCCCGATGCGGAGGCGACGCTGCGGCGGATCGCCGAGCAGGCCGGTGCCGGCGCGGAAGCCCCCGCCGTGGTGGCCGTGAGCCATCGCATCGGACGGCTCGACGTGGGCGATGCGGCCGTGGTGATCGCGGTCGCCTCCGAACACCGTGCCGAGGCTTTCGAGGTGTGCCGGGCGGTCATCGAGGCGATCAAGAGCGACCTCCCCGTCTGGAAGCGTCAGCTCGAGGTCGACGGGACGTCGTCGTGGAAGGGCATCGGCGGCTGAGCCGCAGGGGCAGCCGTCGCTCCTGACGCGCCATCTGCATGAGCTCTTGCCGCGTGCAGGAGGAAACGCCGGTCATCGGTCCTGCAAGCGGCCAGCGTTCCTGCAGGTGGCGTGTGGTCATCCACCCGCGAAGGGCGGGAGCACGTCGATGAGGTCCGCGTCGTCGAGGGCGAGGTCGCCGTCGGTGCGCACCCCGTCGACGAGCACCGCGCAGCGCGGCAGGATGTCGACGAGGGCCGGATGCTCGGCGACGACCGCCGCGCGCAGGGCGACGAGTGACCGCTCCCCGCGCTCCTCGACGTCGGTTCCCGCAGCCTCCGCAGCAGCGGCGAAGTAGCGCACCCGCGTCATCGGGGGTCTCCGGGGTCTGCTTCGCCCGGACGGACCCAGTCGCCGGAACGGCCGCCCGACTTCGCCACGATCCGCACGTCTTCGATCACGACGGCGCGGTCGACGCCCTTGATCATGTCGACGATCGCGAGGGCGGTGACCGACACGGCCGTCAGCGCCTCCATCTCGACACCGGTACGGTCGGCGGTGCCCACCGTCGCCTCGATGCGCACGCCGTCGTCGACGATCTCGAGGTCGACGCTCGCCCGATGCACGCCGATCACGTGCGCCAGCGGCAGCAGCGCGGGGGTGGACTTGGCCGCCTGGATGCCCGCGATGCGTGCCACGGCGAGCACGTCGCCCTTCGGCACGGTGCCATCGCGGAGGGCGGTGATCACGTCGGGGCTGCAGCGGACGAAGCCTCGGGCCGTCGCGGTGCGCACGGTCGGCTGCTTCGCGGTCACGTCGACCATGTGCGCGCGGCCCGCCGCGTCCAGGTGAGGAAAGCTCATCCGACCAGCATGACATCGATGACGTCGCCCACGGCCACGGTCTCGACCTCGGCCGGCACGATCGCGAACGCGTGCGCACGGGCGAGTCCGCCCGCGAGGTGCGATCCCGATCCGCCGGCGGTGGCCGGGCGGACGGTGCGGGCCGCGAGGTCGACGACGGCGGGAAGGTACTGGCGTCGGCCCGGCGGCGGCGTCCATGATGCGTCGGCGGTGAACGCGGCGCGCGGTCGGTGGATCGCGGAGCGCCCCTGCATCGCGAGCAGGGCGGGGCGCACGAACACCTCGAACGACACCGCCACGCTCACGGGGTTGCCCGGCAGTCCGAATACCAGAGACCCGTTCTCGAGCACCCCGAAGGCCTGCGGTTTTCCCGGTTGCATGGCCACCGCGGCGAATTCGACCTGTCCTCCGCCGTCGAAGGCCCCGCGCACCGGCTCGTAGGCGCCCGCGCTCACGCCGCCGGTGAACACGATCACATCGGCTCCGCGCGCGACGGCCTCGGCGGTCACGGCTCGGACGGCGTCGGCCTCGTCGGGAACCCGCGCGACCAGCACCACCTCGGCGTCGGCTGCGGCGACCAGCTGTTCGAGCAGGGGACCGTTCGAGTCGGGGATGCGTCCGCGGGCGGGGGCTTCGCCCGGCGCGAGCAGTTCGCTGCCCGTCGACACCACGGCCACGCGCGGAGCCCGCGTCACCGAGACCTCGACGATGCCGGCCGCGACTGCGGCGGCGAGCTGGAAGGGTCCGAGGCGCTCGCCGGCGTGAACGACTTCGTCGCCGGTGCGCAGGTCGGCTCCGCGTCGGCGCACGAACACTCCGGGCTTGGCCGGGGCGTGCAGCACCGTCACCTCGCCGAGGGAGTCGGCGAGACCGCCGGCCGTGTCCTCGAAGGGCACGATCACGTCGGCATCGGTGGGGGTGGGCGAGCCGGTCATGATGCGTGCGGCTTCGCCGACGCCGAGAGCAGGGTCGAGGGCGACTCCGGCGGGCAGGTCGGCGACCACGCGCAGGGTGACCGGATTCTCCTCGGACGCGTCGGCGACATCCGCACCTCGTACCGCGAAGCCGTCCATGGCGGAGTTGTCGAACAGGGGGATGTCGTGGGCGGCGGCTGCGGCAGCGGTGAGCGTGCGCCCCGCGGCAGCCGCCACCGGCCGTGTCTCGTGCTCGATGACGTGGACGGCATCGAGCACGCGCGCGAGCTGTTCCTCGACCGTGCGGCGGCCGGTCATGCGCGGGCCCCCGCGGTGGCCTCCGGGGTCGTGGCGGTTGCCGGGCGGATCACGATCTCGTGCTGCCGGGACGTGAGCGCATCGACCATCGCGAGTCGTCCGAGCAGCGGCTCGCCTGCGCCCGTCACGAGTTTGATCACCTCGCCGGCGAGCATTCCGCCGACCTGCACGCACAGGGCGCCGAGCACACCGACCTGGGCGCAGCTGGGGGGTTCGTCCTCGGTGCCGACCGGGAAGAGGTCGGCGAGCACGACCGGCTCTCCCGCGGGCGGGTCCGACCAGAAGACCGTGGCCTGCGCGTGCCACTCCTGCACAGCTCCCCACACGAGGGGAAGTCCGAGCGCTTCGCAGGCGGCGGCCACCTCACGACGGGTCGCGAACGTGTCGCTCGTGTCGACCACCACGTGGGCGCCCGTGAGCAGGCGCTCGGCATTGGCCGCATCCAGGCGCTCGGGGACTGGGGTCACGACGGTGTGCGGGGCGAGGGCGGTGATGGCGCGTGCGGCCGATGCGGTCTTGCGCGTCCCGATGTCCTCCACCCGGTGCGCGAGCTGACGCTGCAGATTGGTGAGCTCCACCACGTCGTCGTCGATCACCGTGAGCGATCCGACCCCGGCGGCGGCCAGGGCGAGGAGCACAGGGGATCCGAGTCCGCCCGCGCCGACGATCGTGACGTGAGCGGCGTTGAGGCGGCGCTGTCCCTCCTCGCCGATGCCGGCGAGCACCGCGTGCCGCGCCGTACGGACGAGTTCTTCCGGCTCCAGCACGGGAGCGGGGGCGACGAGAGGCTGCATGGACTCAGCGTATGCCCGTCGGGTCGCGACGTCGCGGCTCGCCTGATCGTGCCGCGGCGGATGTTCTGACATCCTCGACTTCAGGGCACGCGGTACCGCGGCCGACATCGGTGACGATCTTCGAGAGGTGTCGGATGGTGGACTGCGGCGAGAAGACGAGCGCGGAGCAGGGGACCCTCGCCCGCACGCCGCAGGAGTACCGGCGGTCGATCTGAGTGATGTCCGTGCGCACGATGATCGAACGGCTCCCGCCCGCGGGATTCTCCTTCGTGATGGCGACCGGCATCGTCGGCACCTCTTTCGTCGCGATCGGACTGTCCCCGATCGGGGCCGTGTCGTTCGTGCTCGCCGTCGGCGGGTATGCGCTCCTGCTGATCGCCACCGTCGCGCGCGTGCTCCTGGCGCCGGCCGCCGTGCTCCGTGACGCCGGTGACCCGGGCCGCGCATTCGGGTTCTTCACGATCGTGGCGGCGATCGGGGTCACCGCCACCTTGGGTGCGTCGCTCGGGGCCGAGGGGATCCTCCCCGTCGCCCTCGCCCTGGAAGCGCTGCTCTGGGCGCTTCTGACGTACGGGATGCTGCCGTGGCTCGTCACGCACGCCTCACGGCGGCCCCTGCTCCGCACGGTCGACGGCGGGTGGTTCCTCCTCGTCGTCGCCACCCAGTCGCTGTCGGTCCTGACGAGCGCGACCGCCGGAGGGCACCCCCTGCTGGGCCTCGCGGCGTTCGGTCTCTGGTGCCTGGGGATCGTTCTGTATCTGCTTCTCATGGCGGCGGTGACGGTGCGGCTGCTCGGCCAGGAGATCGCTGCGATCGACGTCGCGCCGACCGCATGGGTGCTGACGGGATCGACCGCGATCTCCACACTGGCCGCCGCGCGTCTGCTGACGGCAGACTCCGCCGTCCTCCCCGGCACGGAGGGAGCGGTCACCGTCGTGGCGATGGCGCTCTGGTCGTTCGGAACGTTCCTCATCCCGTTCCTCGTGGGGCTCGGCATCCGCGATCTCCGCACGCGTCCGGGCGCGCGTCGGTTCACCGTGGGGTGGTGGAGCATCGTCTTCCCGATCGGCATGTACGCCACCGCGACCATCGCCCTCGGCAGGGCCGCAGGCGTCGGGGAGCTGGTCGCCGTCGGCACGCTCGCGGTGTGGTGCGGTGCTGTCGCCTGGGTGCTGGTCAGCATCCTGGCGATCGGTCTCAGCGTCGAGCGTCTGCGATCGAACCGAGCTGCGACGGGTGGGTGAGGCGCCACCACTCGGACGGCTGCTCGATGCTCCCCTTGATCTCGACCGGAGCGGTGACCGTGTTCGGGCCGGCGGTCCAGGTGACGGTGCCCACGGTGGAGCCGTCCCGATAGGTCGGCGGCGTCTCGATGTCCATCGTCACGGTGATCGGCGTGTCCGACCACGTGAAGATCGACGCCGCCTCGCCGATGACCAGGCGGGCGGAGGAGCCCCACGGCGTCGAGATCGTCCCGACCTCCTGGTCGGGGGTGGCGACGGGCACCTCGTGGAAGCCGGAGCGGACGCCGTCCAGGGCGGCGAGCACACCAGCATTCACCGAATCGCGTGACGACCCTCCGAGGATCACGCCGGTCACGGCCAGCGGATCGGTGGTGCCCACGACGAGGGTGGCCGTGTACAGCAGGCTGTAGGTGCCTTCGCCGAGGGTGCCGGTCTTCAGTCCCGTGATCCCGCTGGTGCCGAGAAGGCCGTTGGTGTTGTAGAGCAGGCCCGCTCCGGGGAGCGTGATCGACGGGGTGGCGACGATCTGGGCGATCACCGGGTTCGCGGCGGCGAGCTTTCCGATGGCCACGAGATCGACAGGCGTGCTCGTGTTGCGCGGGCTGATGCCGGTGGGTTCGGTGATGGTCGTGCCGGTCAGTCCTTGGGCGGCGAGCCAATCCCGCGTCGCGCCCAGGAACGCGCTCTGCGACCCGAAGACGTGCGACGACAGCGCCTCGGCATAGTTGCTCGCCGAGGGGATCAGCATGGCCGCCAGGGCATCGCGCAGCGACATCGACGTGCCGGTGGGCATCGGCGCGATCGTGGCGCCCTGCACGTAGTACCGGTCGTAGAGGTCGTGGTCGGCCTTGCCGAACGTGATGGTGGGACCGGGGTCATCGACGGAGGCGAGCGGCGACGCGTCGAGGATGACGAGTGCGGTGATGAGCTTGGTGATGCTCGCGATGGGCAGGGGTTCGCCGGTCCCGCTCGACGACCAGATGCCACTCGCCCCCTCGCCCAGATAGGCGTCCGCGCCGGCGATGCTGATCGCTGACGCACCCGCCGGTGGCGTGGTGATCGCCGCCGCATCGACGGCCGGGACCTGCGGCGTCTGCGTGGTCACCGCCGGCGGATCCACGGGCGCGGTGAGCGCCCACCCGATGTAGCCACCGGCGGCAGCCAGCAGCAGGAAGATGCAGGCCCCGGTGATGATGAGCCCCCGCCGCCTGCGCTTTCGGCGCACCTCCGGATCGATCCGATCACGGGGGGAGAGGAACTCCTGCTCGTGGGACATCAGTTCAGCGAACTCGGAGAGGTCGTCCGCCGGTGGATTCGGTGCCGTCATGGTGACACTCATCTTGGCCGACCCCTGCCGCACGCGCTATCGGCCATTCGGGGGACACAGGAACGGTCCGTCGACGTGCGGAGCGGAAGGGGTATGGATCATTGCAGACTCGGAGATTTTCGAGGAAAATCTCCGCTTCTGCGGTAGATTCTCTCCATGCAGACGTATCGGATCGCTCGCGCAGCGCAGCTGCTCGGCGTGAGCGACGACACCGTCCGGCGTTGGATCGAACAGGGGCTGCTTCCGGTCACCGATGCCGTGCCCGCCGAGATCCCCGGCGATGCCGTCGCGGAACGGGCCGTCGCGCTCGCGGAGGAGGCGAAGAGTGCCGGAGATGTGCTCTCCAGCGCGCGCAACCGCTTCGTGGGAATCGTCACCCGGGTGCAGATCGACGGGCTGATGGCGCAGGTCGACATCCAATCCGGTCCTCACCGCGTGGTCTCGCTGATGTCTGCCGAGGCCGCGCGCGAACTGCACCTCGGGGTCGGCGCGCTCGCCACCGCCTCCGTCAAGGCGACCCAGGTCGTGGTCGAAGTACCGAAAGGCTGACATGAACCGCACGCTCCGCGCCGCCGCCGTCCTCGCCGCCGCCGCGCTCGCCCTCA
This sequence comes from Microbacterium sp. SY138, assembly GCF_039729145.1. Lineage (NCBI taxonomy): Bacteria > Bacillati > Actinomycetota > Actinomycetes > Micrococcales > Microbacteriaceae > Microbacterium > Microbacterium sp. SY138. The sequence goes on from NZ_CP155793.1 coordinate 451,865, forward strand.
CCGGCTGTGCGGGCGCCACCGAGAGCACCGCCTCGCCCTCGCCGTCGGCGGAGAAGAGCGGTGTGAGCGGAGAGCTCACGGTCTATGCCGCCGCATCGCTCAGCGGGGCCTTCGATGCGATCGGCGAGGCGTTCACCGCCGAGAACCCCGACGTGCGGTTCACTCCCGTCTACGACGGCTCGTCGACCCTCGTCACACAGATCCTCGAAGGAGCACCGGCCGACGTGTTCGCGTCCGCCGACGAGGCGAACATGGACAAGGCGGCGGATGTGGCGGTCGATCCGACGCTGTTCGCCTCCAACACCCTCGTGATCGCGGTGCCGGCGGGCAACCCGGGCGAGGTGGAGACCCTCTCCGATCTCGCCGACGTGACCACGGTGCTGTGTGCGCCCGAGGTGCCGTGCGGTGCGGCCGCCGCGAAACTGCTCTCGACGGCGGGCGTGACGGTCGACGCCGCCAGTCTCGAGCAGAACGTCACGGCCGTGCTCACGAAGGTCGCCGCTTCCGAAGCCGATGCCGGACTCGTGTACGCCACCGATGTGATCGGACGTGACGACGTCGAGGTGATCGTGCCCGACGGTGCCGACGACGTCGTCAACCACTACCCGATCGCCGCGCTGGCCGATGCGCCGAACGCCGAGGCGGCCGATGCGTTCGTGACGTTCGTGCTGTCGGACGCGGGTCAGAAGATCCTGGCGGACTTCGGCTTCGGGGCTCCATGAGCGTGACCGGCGCACGCGGATACGCTCCGCGCGCGCTCGCTGTTCCGGCCCTCATCGGACTGTCGTTCCTCATCCTGCCGCTGACCGCACTCGTGGCGCGGGTGCAGTGGTCGACCTTTCTCGCCGATGTGACGTCGGAGGCTGCGCTCTCGGCGCTTTTGCTTTCGCTGGGCACCGGCCTGCTGGCCACCGTGCTGTGCATCGTCGTCGGGGTGCCGCTCGCGCTCTACATCGCCCGCTCCGGGCCCCGCCTGGCCGCGGTGCTGCGTGCCGTCGTCACGGTGCCGCTGGTGCTGCCCCCCATGGTGGGCGGCGTCGCGCTGCTCTACCTGTTCGGGCGCGCGGGGTGGCTCGGCGGGCTCGGCCTGTCGTTCAGCACCCCGGCTGTCGTGCTGGCACAGACATTCGTCGCCCTGCCCTTCCTGGTGCTGGCCGTCGAAGGCGCGGTGCGCACCTCGGGCGTGGACTACGAGCGCACGGCGGCAGCGCTCGGAGCCGGACGATGGACGATCCTGCGCCGCATCACCCTGCCGCTCGCCGCGCCGGGCATCGTCGCCGGCGTCGTGCTGTGCTTCGCGCGGGCCATCGGCGAGTTCGGCGCGACGGCGCTGTTCGCCGGGAACCGGCCGGGAGTCACCCAGACGATGCCGCTCGCGATCTACACCGCGTTCAACGGTGCCGGAGTGTCGCAGGGCACGGCGGTCGCCCTCGCCCTGCTGCTGCTCGCCACCGCGATCATCGTGCTGCTGCTCGTGCGCGGCTGGCGACCGGGGGCGGCGCGATGACCCTGGCGAACGGTCTGCCGGCCGAGCGCCGCGCCGCCGTCGAACCGGGACTGCGCGCCGACATCGTGGTCGAGCGCGAGCACTTCGCCGTCGAGGTCGCCGTGCAGGCCGCGGTCGGTGAGACGGTCGCCGTCATGGGACCGAGCGGCGCGGGAAAGTCGACACTGCTGCAGGCCCTCGCGGGACTCGAGCCACTGACCGCCGGGCAGATCGACGTCGCGGGACGCGTGGTCGACCGCGTGTCCGCGCCCCGCGTGCGGACCACGCCGATGAATCGGGGCATCGTGCTGCTGGGACAGGATGCACGGCTGTTCCCGCATCTCTCGGTGTGCGAGAACGTGGCTTTCGGCCCCCGAGCTGCAGGGGCGGATGCCGGCTCGGCACGCGACCTTGCGGACGAATGGCTCGCACGCGTCGGACTCCGCGGTGCCGGCGGACGGATGCCTCGCGAGCTCTCCGGCGGGGAGGGGCAACGCGTCGCGGTCGCCCGGGCTCTCGCCGCGTCCCCGCGCGCGGTGCTGCTCGACGAGCCGCTGGTGGCGCTCGACCCGGCGACGGCCGGCGACATCCGACAGATGTTGCGTGATCAGCTGGCCGGGATCACCACGATCGCGGTCACGCACGATGCCGCGGATGCCGTCGCGCTGGCGGAGCGGCTCGTGATCATCGAGGCCGGTCGGGTCACACAGAGCGGACCGGTGCGCGCCGTCCTGTCGGCTCCGGCTTCCGGGTTCGTCGCGTCGATCGCGGGGGTCAATCGCGTGGCGGGGGTCGCCGCGGGCGGCGCCTGGCGGAACGGAGATCTGCACCTCACGACCGCGGATGCCGGCTCGCTCGCGCTCGCCGCAGTCGACGGCACCCCTCTCGCTGCGGTCTTCCGCCCCGAGCACGTGCGCGTCGTCGACGCCGCGGATCCGGATGCCTGGCGCACCGAGGTCACGCGACTCGAGCCCACCCTCGCCGGTGTGCGCGTGCAGACCGCGGGATGCGCGGTCGATGTCTCCCTCGCCGACGCTGCCGGGCTCGCGCCGGGAGATGCGGTCCACCTGCGGGTAGACCCCGCGCACGTGAGCTTCGTGCCCGTGCTCTGACGAAGTCGCCGCCGACGCTTCCGGACACTGGCAATCTGCCGGTCGTCGCCACGAAACCGGCCCTGCCCCGGTCGTCGCGGGTTACTCTCAAAAGATGACGGGGAGTGGGGAAGCGCCATGGCGGTCGTACCGGTCGTGATCGGTGTGCGCGCGCCGCGCGTCGATCCGTCTCCGCAGGCCGCCTCTCTCGCAGGAATCGGCGGAGGTCTCGTCGACACGCACGGCCGGGTGCATCGCGATCTGCGCATCTCGCTCACCGATCGCTGCTCCCTGCGCTGCACGTACTGCATGCCCGAGCAGGGCAACGAGTGGCTCGCCCGCACGAGCATCCTCTCCACCGACGAGATCGTCGAGGTGGCCGAAGTGGCCGCGGCCCTCGGCATCCGCACCTTCCGGCTCACCGGCGGCGAGCCGCTGCTGCGGACCGACATCGTCGAGGTGGTGAGGCGAATCTCCCGCATCGAGGGGGAGGGGGGCCCCGTCGAGGTCGCGATGACCACCAACGGCATCAGCCTCGCCCAGAAGCTCCCGGCCCTGATCGATGCCGGGCTCACTCGCCTCAACATCAGCATCGACACGGTCGATCGTCAGCGCTTCGCCGACCTGACCAGGCGCGACCGCCTCGACGATGTGTTCGAGGGCATCGCGGCGGCTGCGGCATCCGAGCTCCGCCCGCTCAAGCTCAACGCGGTCGCGATGCGCGGCGTCAACGACGACGAGCTGGTCGACCTGGTGGAGTTCGCGATGAGCGTCGGCGCGCAACTGCGATTCATCGAGCAGATGCCGCTCGACGCCGGACACACCTGGGACCGGGCCTCGATGGTCACGCGCGAGGAGATCCTCGCGTCGCTCGGGGAACGCTGGCGTCTCGATCCGGTCGAGGGTCGGGGAGGCGCACCCGCCGAGAAGTGGCGGATCGACGGCGGCCCGCATGAGGTCGGTGTGATCGCCTCGGTCACGGCCCCGTTCTGCGGCGCCTGCGACCGCCTGCGGCTGACGGCAGACGGCCAGCTGCGCAACTGCCTCTTCTCGCTCGCCGAGTACGACCTGACCGGGCTGCTGCGCGGAGAGTCGGCCTCCGCCCCGGGCGAGCGCGCCGATGAGATCGCCGCACTGCTGCGCTCGTGCGTGCACGGCAAGCTGCCGGGGCACGCGATCGACGACCCCTCCTTCCTGCAGCCGGCCCGCGGGATGAACGCGATCGGCGGCTGACCGGGCCCGTGCGCACCACGCAATCACGCTCGGCAGTGCTGTCGCAGCTCTGGGACGAGATCGAGAGTCTCCGTCCAGACGATCGGATCCTGGTGGCGCTCGACGGCTTCGACGGCGCAGGGAAGACGCATCTCTCTCACGAACTCTCAGCACAGGCTCGACGACGCGAAGGCCGGCCGGTCGTCGGCGTGAGCATCGACGGATTCCATCGCCCGAAGGCCGAGCGCATCGCAGCGGGCACAGGACCGGAGGGCTTCTACTCCGGTTCCTACCGATACGACGCGTTCCGCGCCTGTGTCGTCGATTCCCTGCGCGCGCACGGGGCGATCACGCCGGCTGTCTGGGACGTCGGTCGTGACGAACCCGTCGACCCTGCACCGATCGCCGTCCCTCCGACGGGGGTCGTCCTCGTCGACGGGATCTTTCTCCAGCGCCCCGAAATCGCCGCCGTGTGGGATGCCACGGTCTGGGTCCATGCGCCGTTCGAGGTCAGCGTCCCCCGGGGCAACGCCCGATTCCCGGGGAGCCACGACCCCGATCCGGAGGCGCCGTCCAACCGCCGGTACGTCGGTGGGCAGCGTCTGTACGTCGCGGAGGCCCGACCGCAGGAGCGGGCGACCTGGGTCTGGGACAACACGGTCCTCGACCGGCCGACAGTGCGGCGGAACGGGGATCCTTCGGCTTCGGCCGACTAGCGAAGACGCCGCTCGAAGACCACGTTGATCGGAGTGAACCCCATTGCCTCGAAGAACGTGTGCGCGTCGTGGTTGAACGACCACGAATCGAGTCTCACCGCATCTACGTCCTCTGCGCGCCCGATGGCGACGGCAGCGTCCATCAGTTGCTGACCGACGCCTTGTCGCCGTTGGCCGGGGTCGACAGCGATGTGGTGCACATACAGGCTCTTGGACGCGTGACGGAACGGATTCGCAGGTCGCGCGTTGACCTCGGCGAGTATGTAGCCGCCGACCGCGCCGTCCACGTCCGCGATGAGGACGATCGCACCCTCAGCTAGCTGCTCGGCGAGGAACGCACGCAGCGCCTCCGGTTCTGGCTCTCTGAAAAGATCGGGTCTCCCCTCCGCGTGTAGCAGTTGGACCCCGGCGTTGAGGGCGCTGAGCCGATCGATGTCTGCTGTTGTCGCTCTTCGAACCAACATGGCCGAAGCCTATCGACCGACGGCTTTCGGGACTTCGGAGGCTGATCCGCGGTGCGGGGCCGCGACGGCTTCTTATTCGTATACACAAATCGGTGATTTTCGTATACGCCAATGGCATGAGCGAGCACCTGTTGAACGGCAGGCCCGTGACCGACGAGCAGATCCAGGCGTGGGCAGATGAGGCCGAGGCCGGCTATGACCTGTCGACACTTCCCAAGCCGCGTCGAGGTCGACCGACCGTGGGCGATGGGCCCGGCGTGGTAATTCCGGTCCGGCTCGACGCAACCACCATCGCTGCCCTGACGGCGCGCGCTGAGGCCGAGGGCATCGCCACGCGCTCTGAGGCGATTCGCGCCGCGGTGCGCGAGTGGGCACACGTTGCCTGAACTGCACGGATCAGCCCGCAAGCACTACCGACGTGACCAACTCGACGAACTCCAAGTCGTCCCCGCCATCGTCATGTCCGGGGTGAGCGCATCGCCCCGGCCCTCTACGCGAGGAACTCCCGGGCCGCGGCCGACAGCGCGGTGACGCCGACCTCGATCGTCGGGTGGATCTCCGGTGCGAAGAACGGCGAGTGGTTGGTGGGGATGTCCTCGCCCAGGCGGCCCGCGGCGACTGCTTCGGCGAACCGGGCGGGGTCGATGCCGCCCCAGAACCAGAACACGAGGGGTGCCCCGGCGTCGCGGGCGAACCACGAGACGTCTTCGCTGCCGGTGAACATTCCGGGGTCGATGACGGCCGCCTCGCCCAGGGCGCGCTGCAGGGCCGCGGTCACCCGGACGGTGGCGTCCTCGTCGTTGATGGTGGCGGGGAGCGTGTGGTCGGTGCGGATCTCGGGCTCCCGCTCGGCGCCCGAGGCGGTGGCCTCTGCCCGCACGATGCGCTCGACGCTCGCGAGCACCTTGTCGCGCGTCTCCTCGTTCGGATAGCGCAGGCTGAGCTCGAGCTTCGCCTCGGCGGGGATGATGTTGTTCTTGAGGCCCGCGTGGATCGATCCCACGGTCACGACGGCGACGCCCTGCGGGTCGATCTCGCGCGAGGCGATGGTCTGCAGGCGCATCACGGTGGCGGCGGCCATGACGACGGGGTCGATCGTGGCATGCGGGCGCGAGCCGTGTCCGCCGCGGCCGTGCAGGGTGACGGTGAGTCCGTCGGAGGCGGCCATCTGCGTGCCGCTGCGCACGCCGATCACGCCGGCGGGCAACGGGGTCACGTGCTGGCCGAGCACCACGTCGGGCTTCGGGTAGCGGTCGAGGATCCCGTCGTCGAGCATCGCTCGCGCTCCGGCGCCGTACTCCTCGGCAGGCTGGATCAGCACGACGAGGGTGCCCGACCAGTCGGATCGCTCGGCGACGAGCTTCTCGACCGCACCGATCATGGCGGTGACGTGCATGTCGTGACCGCAGGCGTGCATGACGGGAACGGTGGTGCCCGCGGGGTCGACGCCCTTCGCCGTGCTCGCGTAGGACAGACCGGTCTGCTCCTCGACGGGCAGTGCGTCCATGTCGGCTCGCACCCAGACGACCGGGCCTTCGCCGTTGCGCAGCACTCCGACCACGCCGGTCACCCCGACGCCCTCCTCGACCTCGAGCCCCAGATCGCGCAGGTGCTGGGCGGCGATGCCGGCGGTGCGCGTCTCCTGGAACGAGAGCTCAGGATGCTGGTGCAGGTCGATGTAGAGCGCTTCGAGATCGATCGTCATGGCCCGAGCCTAGCCCGGCCGGCGGTCGTTGCCGAGGGCCCGCGATCGACGGATCAGGCGGGGTGCACGTACGTCGGCAGCGCCGGCCCGGGGTGCAGCACGGCGTTCACGATCGCCTGGATCGCGAATTCGCTGGCTCCGCCGAGCTCGACGACGTCGGGGTGCAGGAGCCACTGCAGCTGCAGACCGTCCATCACCGCGAGGATCGCGGCGGCGGCTGCGGCGATCGTGTCGGGATCGCGCACACCCTCCTGGGCGCACAGCTCGTGGAACGCCGCCGTGACCTCGCGACGCAGGGTCGTGTAGCGGTCCTCGAAGAAGTGCCGCGCCGGGTGGTCGTCGGTCACCGACTCGGCGGACAGCACCGTATAGGCCTGCACGATGCCGGGCCGCTTCTCGTTCGCGAACGCCGTGCGCACCAGATGCAGGAACAGCTCAGGTCCGTCCGGGATGTGCTTCTCGGCGAGCTCGGCGACGTCGGCCTGGTCGCGATAGGCGAGAACCTCGAGCAGCAGCTTCTGCTTCGAGCCGAAGTGGTGCAGGACGCCGGCGTGGGTGATGCCGACCTGCTCGGCCACGTCGGCCAGAGTGCCGTTGGTCGAGCCCTTGTTGCCGAAGATCTCGACGGCTGCTTTGAGGATCTGCTCGCGTTTCGCGAGGGTCGCCGGGCGCACGCGCACTGTCTGGTCGCTGTCTACCACCGCGGCCTCCTCTCCATCGTCGAGCCGTGCTTGCGATCAAACTTACTACTCGGTAACCTCACGAGAGCTTACTTTCTCGACAGTAAGCAAATCACGACAGTCGGTGGACTCCCGTCCTCCGGCGACGCAGCACAAAGACCCGTGCCCTAGGAGAAGCAATGAAGCTCAGAAAGTCTCTGATCGCCGCGACCGCGATCACCGCCCTCGGCGTATCGGCCCTCGCCGGATGCTCGGCAGGCGGTGGATCCGACGATGGCGCCGGTTCCGCATCTCTCACCATCGCGAAGCCCGACGGCGCGATCACCACCGAATCCAACAACCCCTTCGTCGGCGACTCGTCCGCCTCGAAATACGGCTACGGCAAGGTGATCTTCGAGACCCTCGCCCTCGTGAACCAGACCGGCGACCGCGGCGTCACTCCGTGGCTCGCCGACAGCCTGGAATGGAACGACGACTACACGGTGCTCACTGTCGTTCCTCGCGCCGACGTCACCTGGAGCGACGGCGAGCCCTTCACCGCCGAAGACATCGTCTACTCCTACGAGCTCGCCTCCACCCCCGCCCTCGACACCGCGGGCCTCCAGCTCGACAGCGCTGCCGTCGACGGCGACAAGGTCGTGCTGACCTTCGCCGCGTCGAAGTACGTCAACCAGGCCCGCGCCCTGCACGTGCCGATCGTCCCGAAGCACATCTGGGAGAACCTCGACGACCCGGCCACCGACCCCGTCAAGGGCGACGACCTGGTGGGCACCGGACCCTACGTCCTCTCGAACTGGTCGACCGAGTCGGTCACGCTCGACGCCCGCGACGACTACTGGGGCGGCGACCTGGCTGTGCCCGAGCTGCACTACGTCTCGTACGGCGACAACACGGCTCTCACCACGGCCCTCGCGAACGGCGACGCCGACTGGGCGCAGGCGTTCATCCCGCAGATCGAGGAGCAGTTCCTCTCGGCCGATCCCGAGCACAACAAGTTCTGGGCGGCTCCCACCACCGGTTCCGCGACGCTGTTCATGAACCTGCAGCAGAAGCCGTTCGACGACCCGGCCTTCCGTCAGGCGCTCGCCTGGGTGATCGACCGCGACGCCTACGTCGACATCGCCCGCGAGGGCGCCAGCGAGGCCGTCTGGTCGGTGACGGGACTCTCCTCGATCCTCGACGACGAGATCCAGCCCGAGTTCCAGGGCAAGGAGTACGCGGTCGACGCCGAGAAGGCCCGTGACCTGCTCACCACCGCCGGGTACACCTGGAAGGACGACGCGCTGATCGACCCCGACGGCGCACCCGTCTCGTTCACGCTCTCCGTCCCCTCCGGCTGGAGCGACTGGAACACCGCGCAGGAGCTGATCGCCGAAGACGTCACGGAGGCCATCGGCGCCGAGGTCAAGATCGACATGCCCGACTGGGGCGGCTGGGCCGATCCCCGAGACAACGGCACGTTCTCCGCGATCATCCATTGGCTCGAGGACAGTGGCACGGCCTACGGCCTGTACACCTCGACCATGGACCCGCGATGGATCTCGGACGGGAAGGCCGGCTTCAACTTCGGTCGCTTCGACGACCCGACGGCGACGGCCGCGCTGAACTCCTACGCCAACGCCTCGTCGGACGAGGAGCGCACCGCCGCGGTCGACACGCTGCAGACGATCTTCTCCGAGCAGGTGCCGGCCATCCCGCTGGGCGCGCACCCGCTGCTGGGCGAGTTCAACACCCGCAACTACGTCGGATGGCCTTCGGAAGAGGACCCGTACGCGTCTGCCGACCCGACTCAGCAGAACATCGTGCAGATCCTCACGAAGCTGAAGCCCGCCGAGTAAGCAGCATCCTGCCGGGGAGCCCGCCTCGACGACGGTGCGGGCTCCCCTGATCAGGTCGACGAAGGACACCCTCATGCCAGACCCCCTGCTCAGCGTGCGCGACTTCTCGGTCGTGTACGACGTCGATCCGCCCGTCGAGGCGGTGAAGAACGTCACCCTCGAACTGCAGCGCGGCGAGATCCTCGGTCTCGCCGGTGAGAGCGGATGCGGCAAGACCACGCTCGCCTACGGTGTGCAGCGCCTGCTCCGGGCACCCGCGGTCATCACCGGCGGCAGTGTGACCTTCCACGATGTGACCGGGGTCGACATCGACATCAACGCCCTCGGCGTGGATGCCATGCAGCGGTTCCGCTGGGACAAGGTCTCGATGGTGTTCCAGGGGGCGATGAACGCCCTCAACCCGGTGGCGACGATCGGTTCGCAGCTGGAGGACGTCTTCGAGATCCACCGCCCGGACATGAACCGCAAGCAGCGGCGCGCCGAAGCCGAGGAGCTGCTGGAGATCGTGAAGGTCGGACGCCAGCGCGTGCGCTCCTTCCCGCACGAACTGTCCGGCGGCATGCGCCAGCGCGTGATGATCGCGATGGCCCTCGCGCTGCGTCCGCAGCTGATGGTCATGGACGAGCCGACGACCGCCCTCGATGTGCTGGTCCAGCGGGAGATCCTCAAGCAGATCTCGCAGCTGCGGCACGAATTCGGCTTCTCGGTGATCTTCATCACCCACGACCTTCCGCTGCTCCTGGAGATCAGCGACCGGATCGCGATCATGCGGGAGGGCGAGATCATCGAGCTCGCGACCGCGGAACGCATCTGGACGCAGCCCGAGCACGAGTACACGAAGACACTGCTGTCGTCGTTCCCCCGGCTCACCGGGGAGAGAGGGGTGCTGGTGCGATGACCACCCTCGAATTCCGTGGTGTCACCAAGGCCTACAACGTGCGCGGGGCGGGCCAGATCAAGGCCCTCGACGACGTGAGCTTCACCCTGACCTCCGGGCGCACGATCGGGCTGGTCGGCCAGTCCGGGAGCGGCAAGTCGACGATCGCGAAGATCCTCACCCAGCTCGAGACCCCGACCAGCGGAGAGGTGCTGCTCGACGGCACGCCCATCCCTCGTCGCGGCAAGGGGCTCCGGAAGTACCGGCAGCAGCTGCGCATGGTGTTCCAGGATCCGTTCGCCTCGCTCAACCCGTACCACTCGATCCGCTATCACCTGGAGCGGCCGATCCGTCTCGACGACGTCGTGCCGAAGAAGCAGACGGAGGACGAGGTGCGCCGGCTCCTCGCGCGCGTGCGCCTGGACGCGGACGCGGTGATCGATCGACGCCCGCACGAGCTGTCCGGTGGCCAGCGGCAGCGCGTGGCCATCGCCCGCGCCCTGGCCTCCCGCCCTTCGCTCCTCGTCGCCGACGAGCCCGTCTCGATGCTCGACGTGTCGATCCGCCTCGGCGTGCTGAACCTGCTCGCCGATCTGCAGCGCGAAGAGGGACTCGGCGTGCTCTACATCACGCACGACCTCGCGACCGCCCGCCACTTCAGCGACGAGATCATGGTCCTCAACCAGGGCCGCGTCGTGGAGTACGGCGCCGCCGACGACGTGATCCTCAACCCGCAGGACCCGTACACGCGGGAACTGCGATCCGCTTCCCCCGACCCGGACACGTTCTTCGCGCAGGCCGCATCGAACGGAGGCACCCTGTGAGCACCGCATTCCCCCAGCTCGACGACAACGACCTGGTCGCCCGCGACGCCCTCGAGGTCGGCACCACCGCCACCGCGGCGGAACGCGGACGCCGACGTGTGCCGTGGCGCTTCTTCGCCGGCCGAGCCGCCTTCTACCTGTTCACCCTGTGGGCGGCCATCACCATCAACTTCTTCCTTCCGCGCCTCATGAAGGGCGACGCGGTCAGCTCCTACCTCGCGCGCAACCGCAACGTGAGCCCCGAGGCCGCCGATGCGCTGCGCATCCTGCTCGGCATCGACACCGACAAGTCGATCTGGCAGCAGTACCTCGAGTACTGGGGGATGCTGCTGCGCGGAGACCTCGGCATCTCGACCCTGCACGGTCTGCGGCCCGTGGCGGAGGTGCTCGCCGCCGCCCTCCCGTGGACGCTGGGTCTCGTCGGCATCGCGACCATCATCTCCTTCACGATCGGCACGATCGCCGGGGCCGTCGTCGGCTGGAAGCGCGGCAGCAAGCTCGACGCGATCATCCCGGTGACGACCTTCTTCAACACGATCCCGTACTTCTGGCTCGGACTCATCGCGATCGCGATCTTCTCCTCGACCCTGAAGTGGTTCCCCTCATCGCACGCGTACGACAAGGGCCAATCCCCGGAGTGGAGTCTCGACTTCATCGGCCAGGTGATCATGCACGGCACGCTGCCGGCGCTGACGATCGTGGTCGCCTCGCTGGGCGGATGGGTGCTCGGCATGCGCAACATGATGCTGACCGTGCTCGACGACGACTACATCACCGTGGCTCAGGCCAAGGGCATGCCCAACAAGCGCGTCCTCTGGGGCTATGCCGCTCGCAACGCCGTGCTGCCGCAGATCCAGAGCTTCGCGCTGTCGATCGGCTTCATCGTCGGCGGCACGATCGTGATGGAGATGGTGTTCAGCTATCCGGGCGTCGGCAAGCTGCTGCTCGACGCGACCAACGCCAAGGACTTCGCTCTCATGCAGGGCGTGTTCCTCGTGATCACGCTGTCGGTGCTCCTGGCCAACATCCTCGCGGATGTCGTCTACGCCTACCTCGACCCGCGCACGCGCCAGATGGAGTCCTGACATGACCGTTCCCACCACCGCCGCGAGCACCGCGCCCGACGGGTCGGCCGTCGTCTCCGGCATGCCGGAGACCGCGACCCTGCGCACCCCACCGGCGGGCGCTCCGCCTCGCAAGACGTTCTGGTCGCAGCTCGCCCAGGCGTTCGCGATGTTCCGCAACCCCAAGTCGATCGCCGGGCTCATCATCCTCGGGGTGTTCGTGCTCATCGCGATCCTCGCGCCGTGGATCTCACCCTACGGGCCGACGCAGAAGGATCGCACGGCATTGCGGCAACCGCCCTCCTGGGAGCACTGGCTGGGCACGACGCACATGGGGGAGGACGTGTTGAGTCAAATCATCTACGGCACCCGCGGTGTGATCGTCGTCGGCTTCCTCGCCGCCTTCATCGCCACGATCATCGCGATCACCATCGGTGTAATCGCCGGCTACGTGCGCGGCTGGAAGAGCGAGTCGCTCTCGGCGCTGACGAACGTGTTCCTGGTGATCCCCGGCATCCCGCTCATCATCATCATCGCTTCGCAGTTCGAGAACCCGCCGCTGATCGTGATCGCCGCGGTGCTCGGCATCACCGGGTGGGCCTGGGGCGCTCGCGTGCTGCGCGCGCAGACCATGTCGCTGCGCAACCGCGACTTCATCCAGGCCGCGCGTGCGAACGGCGAACCGCTGCGCCGGATCATCACGGTCGAGATGCTGCCGAACCTGATGGCGCTCATCGCCTCGAGCTTCGTCGGCACCGTGACCGCCGCGATCCTCGGCCTCACCACGCTGGCGTTCATCGGGGTGATCCCGGTGAGCAATCTGAACTGGGGCACGATCCTGTTCTGGGCGCAGCAGAACGGCGCCTTCCCGCGTCTGTGGTGGTGGTACGTGCCCGCAGGGCTCTGCATCGCGATCATCGGTGTGGCCCTCTCTCTCATCAACTTCGGCATCGACGAGTACGTCAACCCGCGCCTGCGCTCGGCCGGCGAGCGGGCCAGGGCGATGAAGAAGAAGGGGCTGAACGTGAACGACGCCGTCACGGCCGTCCGCAGCGTGCCCCTGCCGAAGACGACCTCCGATCCCGTAACGTCGGCGACCTCGCCGGACACCTCCGATTCCTCGAAGACCTCGACCCCGAACTCGACCCAGAACACGAAGTGATGACCTCTCAGACCCTGACCACCCAGCTCCCGTACCAGGACCCCGCACTCTCGATCCCCGAGCGGGTGGCCGACCTCCTCAGCCGCATGACGCTGGAGGAGAAGGTCGGGCAGATGCTCCAGCTCGATGCCCGCGACGACATCGACGACCACATCGCCCGCCGTCACGCCGGATCGATCCTGCACACCTCGCCCGAGCGCATCCTGCGGGCGAACGAGCTCACCGCGCAGACCCGGCTCCGCATCCCGCTGCTGGTGGGAGAGGACTGCATCCACGGCCACTCGTTCTGGCCCGGTGCGACGATCTACCCGACGCAGCTCGGCATGGCCGCATCGTGGGATTCCGACCTCGTCGAACGCGTCGCCCGCGCGACGGCCGAAGAGGTCGCGGTGACCGGCATCCACTGGACCTTCTCGCCGGTGCTGTGCATCGCCCGCGATCTGCGCTGGGGCCGCATCGACGAGACCTTCGGCGAAGACCCGTTCCTGATCGGCGAGCTGGCCTCGGCGATGGTGCGCGGCTACCAGGGCGACGGACTCGACGACCCGACCGCGATCCTCGCGACCGCCAAGCACTTCGCCGGGTACTCCGAGACCCAGGGCGGGCGCGACGCGAGTGAGGCCGACATCTCACGGCGCAAGCTGATCTCCTGGTTCCTGCCGCCGTTCGAGCGCGTCGCCCGCGAGGGGTGCCGCACGTTCATGCTCGGCTACCAGACCACCGACGGAGTGCCGATCACGACCAACGACTGGCTGCTCAGCGATGTGCTGCGCGGCGAGTGGGGCTACATCGGCACGCTCATCACCGACTGGGACAACGTCGGGCGCATGGTGTGGGAGCAGCGGATCCAGCCCGACATCACGCACGCGGCTGCTGCGGCCGTGCGGGCGGGCAACGACATGATCATGACCACGCCGGCCTTCTTCGAGGGTGCGCTCGACGCCGTCGCTCGGGGCATGCTCGCCGAGGACGCCTTCGATGCGGCGGCCGCCCGCATCCTGACCCTGAAGTTCGAGCTGGGCCTGTTCGAGAACCCGCGCCTGCCGGGCACGGAACTCGACGCCGTGGTGGGCAGTGCCGTGCACGCCGAGCTGAACCTCGAGGTCGCCCGCCGTTCGCTCGTGCTGCTCGAGAACGACGGCGTGCTGCCGCTCGATCCCACCTCCGCGCTGAAGGTCGCGGTCACCGGTCCGCTCGCCGACGACGCGCAGACGCAGCTCGGCGACTGGGCCGGCGGCTCCGGGCAGGCGGGCTGGCTCGACGGTCAGCCGCGCGAGATGATCACCACCGTGCTCGACGGGCTGCAGGCGATCGACGGTTGGACCGTCACGCACGCCCGCGGCGCCGACATCCTCACTCTCGAAGAAGACCCGCAGGGGCCGTTCTTCCCCGACAAGCAGCCGCGTCCGCCGGTCGTGAAGGCTTGCGAGCCGGATGCCGCGATGATCGCGGAAGCCGTCGCCGCGGCATCCGAGTCCGACGTCGTCGTCGCGGTCGTGGGTGATCGGATCGAGCTGGTCGGCGAGGGGCGCTCCACCGCGACGCTCGAACTCATCGGCGGGCAGAACGCCCTGATCGATGCGCTCATCGCGACCGGCACGCCCGTGGTCGTCGTGCTGCTGGCCTCGAAGCCGCTCGTGCTCCCGGCATCGGCCTCGAAGGCTGCCGCCGTGATCTGGGCGGCGAACCCCGGCATGCAGGGTGGCCGTGCGCTCGCCGACATCATCTCCGGCGCGGCCGAGCCGTCCGGGCGCCTGCCGATCTCGTTCGCGCGCCACGTCGGTCAGCAGCCGACGTACTACAACCAGATCCGCGGACAGCACGGTGACCGCTACGCCGACCTCACGCAGTCACCGGCCTGGGCGTTCGGCGAGGGGCTGTCGTATACGACGGTCGAGTACTCCGACCTGACGCTCGAGGCGACGACGCTGGGGAAGTCCGACACGATCGTCGGTCACGTCACGGTGTCGAACACGGGCACTCGGCCGGTGCGCGAGACCGTGCAGGTGTACGTGCGCGACTCCGTGACGAGCGTGAGCTGGACCGACAAGGAGCTGAAGACCTTCCGCCAGGTCGACGTCACCCCCGGCGCATCCGTGCGGGTACGCCTGGAGCTGCCGGTCGCCGACTGCACCATCGTCGACGCCGCGGGCAACCGCATCGTCGAGGCCGGCGCGTTCGAGCTGCTGGTCGGCCCGAGCTCCCGCGAAGAGGTGCTCCTCTCCGCCGACTTCGAGGTGCGCTGACCCGCCGCGGCGGGCGAGCGCACCTCGCGATCGACCCGGTCTGCTCGGTTCAGGCCTTCTGGAAGTCGGAGGGCTTCCAGGTGCCGTCGAACGCGGGGGCGCCTGGGCCGTAGATCCGGAAGTAGGCGAACCACTGCGAACCGGGGGTGGTCTGCAGCCATGGCACCTCATCCCGGGGTCGATCGGGACCGAAATGAAGGGTGATCCCGCCGGATCCGTCGGGCGCGAGGTCGTCGCGCAGGCTTGTCAGCACGGGCTTGAACTGCGGGGTGTTGATCTCCGAGCGGGTGTCGAGGTCATAGAGGGTGACAGACCAGAACTGAGCGGCGGGCACGGGTGCGGGAACGGTCAACGTGTACGACGTGGCCCCATCCAGTGCGGCCCCGTCCGCATCGACCGCGGCGAGCCAGTAGAGCGAGCCGGCGCCCTCCTTGTGCATGAACATCTTGTCGGTTTCGAGGGTGGCCTGGTAGAACCAGCGCTCCCGCACCGAGAGGTTGAGGAAGTTCTTCTCGTAGTACCCGAAATCTCCCTCGGAGTAGACCACCCACTCCCAATTGCGGTCAGGCCAGACGAGCCGTTCCGGTGCGTCGTCGGCGAACGCCGCCACCACGAGCTGCTCGTTCCCCTTCTCGGCTGCCTCGGACAGGATCGAGACGAGTTCCGCGTCGGGCGCGAAGGGGCGGTCTGCCCGCAGGCCGAGGTCGGCGAGCATGCCGTACTGGTTGTAGAGCGCGGGGGACGGCACATCGATGTCGAGTGCGCGCTTGAGGGCATGCCAATAGTCGATGGTTCCGTCGACCACGCAGGGGTTCGCGACGGCCTTGCGGTCGGACATGTCCACGAACACGTTCGGTGCCGGGTTCTCCGCATCGGCCCAGGGGTAGACCTTCAGCGTGCGCAGCAGTGCCTTCCCCTTCTCCGGGTCGGGGAACGGTGCGCGCGCGCAGATCAGGAACCTGTTCGTCGGGGGGTGCTTGACGATGTAACCGGACTCGGGCAGGGGTCCGTCGTACCCCGGGGGGACGAACAGGTACTTGGCGCCCTTGCCCTCGTCCTCGCCGACGACGCCCATGTTGGTGACGAACTGGAAGTTCGTGTCATCGATCACGCCGATCAGCGGACCGGCGGGGAGCTCGACGACGACGGGGCCGTCGGTCGTGTCGCCCAACCCGAGTCCGTAGGGGGTGTCCGAGTTCTGGGTGAGGGTGACGAGGTCCGGCGTGGTGAGCTGGATCAGGAGACCGCGGTTGGCGGGCGCCCCGAGCTCTTCGATGGACTCGAAGTTCAGCACCATCGACACCGTCGGGTAGAAGAACTTGTACGCCTCGACGGCGCGGTTGAGCAGCGCGTCGCGGCGGATCCTGACGATCTCTTCGGTGGTGGGGAGCTTCTTCATCGGCGGTGTCCCTTCATGGCGTTTCCGCGATCATGTCAGAGACCGTCCGCGCGGGAAAGAGGCGTCAGTCCCGCAGGCGCTGGGGGCCGGCGCCCTGGGTGCCCAGGGCGTCGTCGGGGTTGAGCAGGCCGCACGCCTTCATCGACAGGCACCCGCAGCCGATGCATCCGGTCAGTTCGCGCTCGAGGCGCTCGATGCCCTCGCGACGCTTCTCGAGCTCGCGCTTCCAGCGCCTCGACGCTCGTTGCCAATCGGCGTGGCTCGGAGTCTCGGTCAGGGGCACGTCGGCGAACGCGGTCTGCACGTCCGACAGCGGGATGCCGAGGCGCTTCGCGACCGTGATGAGCGAGACACGACGCAGCATGTGCCGGGCGTAGCGGCGCTGGTTGCCGGGCGTGCGGGTCGAGGCGATCAGGCCGAGCGTCTCGTAGAAGTGCAGGGCGGAGGCGGCGACCCCGGTGCGTCGGGTCATCTCGCCGATCGTCAGCGGCTCGTCTGGTGCGTGCGGACTCATCCGGCGTGCTCTCCCTCCGTCTGCCGTCCCTCGATTTGACCTCAAGTGTACTTGAGGTTTTACGGTTGAGGGGTGGCTCGGAGACGGGCCGAACGAACGAATGAGGACAGCGTGACCCGGACGAAGACCCCGCGATGACCTATGTGATCGCCCTGCCGTGCGTCGATGTGAAGGACAAGGCCTGCATCGACGAATGCCCTGTCGACTGCATCTACGAAGGCGAACGCTCGCTCTACATCCACCCGGACGAATGCGTGGACTGCGGTGCCTGCGAGCCGGTGTGCCCGGTCGAGGCGATCTTCTATGAAGACGACCTGCCCGACGAGTGGCAGGACTACTACAAGGCCAACGTCGAGTTCTTCGACGAGCTCGGGTCGCCGGGAGGCGCCGCGAAGACGGGGATGCTCGCCTTCGATCACCCGATCATCGCCGCGCTCGCACCACAGGGGGAACACGCATGACCAACGCCGAACCGCGCATCGCCGTCGTCGGCGCGGGGCCCGCGGGCATCTACGCGGCCGACATCCTGCTCGACCGGGTGCCGACCGCATCGATCGACCTGTTCGAGAAGCTCCCGGCACCGTATGGTCTGGTCCGCTACGGCGTCGCGCCCGACCATCCCCGCATCCGCAAGATCACGGATGCCCTGCACGAGGTGCTCGTGAACCCGCGCATCCGGCTGCGGTGCAACGTCGAGGTCGGCGTGGACATCGGGATCGACGAGCTGCGTGCCGCGTACGACGGAGTGATCGTGGCCACGGGGGCCGACCTCGATGTCGCTCTCGACATCCCGGGCATCGACCTGCCCGGTTCGTTCGGCGCGGCCGACTTCGTCGCCTGGTACGACGGGCACCCCGATGCGCCGCGCACCTGGCCGCTCGCCGCCGAGGCGGTCGCGGTGCTCGGCGCCGGCAATGTGGCGCTCGACGTGACGAGGATCCTCGCCAAGCATGCGTCGGCGCTGACCCACACCGACACCCCGGATGCCGTGCTCGACCAGCTCGCTGCCAGCCCGCTGCGGGACGTGCACCTGTTCGCCCGTCGGGGCCCGGCCGACGTGCGTTTCTCGGCCATGGAGCTGCGCGAGCTCGCCGAGCAGGACGACGTCGATGTGATCGTCGACCCGCACGAGCTCGCCCTCGACGAGCACGCCGAGCGGATGGTGGCGCAGTTCTCGCAGCGCCGTATCGTCGTGCGCACCATGACCGAATGGGCAGCCCTCGATCCCGCGAGCCGCACCGCCTCGCGCCGCATCCACCTGCACCTGCGGCAGCGTCCGGTGCGCGTGCTCGGCACGGACGCGGTCACCGGTATCGAGATGGAACGCACCGCATCCGACGAGCTGGGCCGCATGGTCGGCACGGGGGAGCTGCTGCGCTATGACGTCGGAGCCGTCTACCGCGCAGTGGGCTACCGCTCGACACCTGTTCCCGGGGTGCCGTTCGACGCCGCTCGCGGCGTCGTGCCGCACGTCGAGGGTCGCGTCGTCGATGCGGACGGAGCGCCGATCCCGCGACTGTACGCGACCGGTTGGATCAAGCGCGGCCCGGTCGGGCTGATCGGGTCGACCAAGTCGGATGCCGCGCAGACGATCGGCCACGTCGTCGACGACCTCGATGCGATCGAGCGCGAGGCGCGCGACATCGATCCGATCGCCCATCTCTCGCAGGCGGTCGACCTCGACGGCTGGCTGCGCATCGACGCCGCCGAGCGCGGGGCCGGAGCGGAGCGCGGTCGCGAGCGGACGAAGCTCGTCGAACGTGATGAGATGCTGGCACATGCGAAGCAGCAGCAGATGATGGAGGCAGGTCGATGACCGCGACACCCGTACCCACGCCGATCGGCGAGGCGCTCAAAGCCGCCTTCCGCACCCACCCGGCGGGAGTCGCGATCATCACCGCGAGCACCCCGGAAGGGCCGGTCGGTCTCACCGCGTCCAGCGTCGCCTCGGTGGCGGTCGATCCCGCGGCGATCGTGTTCTCGGTGACCCGTGCCACCGGTTCTGCAGGAGCGATCCTCGGTGCCGACACCTTCGTGGTGCACCTCATCGACGACGAGCACTCCGATCTCGCCCAGAGCTTCGCGGTCAGCGGGTCCGAGCGGTTCACGCCCGAGCAGGGATGGGCCACGCTGCCGACCGGCGAACCGCACCTCCCCGAGGCCAGGGTGGCCCTGCGCTGTCGTCCGATCCAGACGGTCGCCGTCGGTTCGTCGACCGTGGTCATCGCCGAGGTCATCGAGGTGCTGCCTGGTCTCTCCGGGCGCCCTCTGGTGTACATCGATCGCCGTTTCCACGCACTTCCACACGACAACAACCACTGAAAGGAAGACGTCATGACCACGCTCTACACACTCCCCGAGCTGCCGTACGACTACTCGGCCCTCGAGCCGCACATCTCGGGCAAGATCATGGAGCTGCACCACTCCAAGCACCACCAGGCCTACGTCACGGGGGCGAACACCGCACTCGAGCAGCTCACCGCCGCCCGCAGCGCGGGTGACCTCGCGAACGTGAACAAGCTCGAGAAGGACCTCGCCTTCAACCTCGGCGGCCACATCAACCACTCGGTGTTCTGGCAGAACCTCTCGCCCGAGGGCGGCGGAGCACCCGAGGGTGAGCTCGAGGCCGCACTGGTCGACGCCTTCGGATCGATCGACGCCTTCCGCGCCCACTTCACCGCGACCGCACTCGGTGTGCAGGGATCCGGTTGGGCCGTGCTCGCCTGGGACAGCGTGGGCGCGCGTCCCGTGATCTTCCAGCTGTTCGACCAGCAGGGCAACGCGCCGCTCGGCGTCACCCCGCTGCTGCAGCTCGACGTCTGGGAGCACGCCTACTACCTCGACTACCTCAACGTGCGCGCCGACTACGTCAAGGCGTTCTGGAACCTCGTGAACTGGCCCGATGTGCAGCGCCGCTTCGAGGCCGCCCGCACGGCGACGAAGGGTCTCATCGTCGCGAGCTGACCCGCGCCGCCGGTCACGCGAGGGAGAGGAACAGCTTCTCCAGTTCGGCCATCGACACTCCACGGGTGTCGGTGGCCGCTTGCGTCTCCGCCTCGGGCTCGGTCATGCAGTCCTTCATGGCGGAGGCGATGATCTGGAAACCCGCCTTGTCGAGAGCCGAGGTGACGGCGGCGAGCTGTGTGACCACCGCCCGGCAGTCGCCACCCTCTTCGACCGCGGCGATGACGGCGCCGAGCTGTCCTCGGGCTCGCTTGAGACGGTTGGCGATCCTGCGCTGGGTGTCGGCGTCTGCGGATGACATGGTCGCTCCCTGGGTGTCGGCTGGACTCCCCACTATACCCCCGGGGGTATAGTGGGGACCGATACCCACGGGGGTATCGGTGAGGAGACGATGAAAATGTGCCGAGCGGTCCGTTGCAAGACCTGCGGCAAGACGACCTGGGCGGGGTGCGGTCAGCACGTCGACGCCGTGCGGCGAACGGTGCCTGCCGCGCAGTGGTGTTCCGGACACCCGAAGGAGCAGGCGCAGGGCGGCTTCTTCTCGCGGATGTTCCGGCGATGACCACCGTGCAACCGCTCACCGTGGTCATCGTCGGTGGGGTCGCCGGGGGCATGTCCGCCGCCGCGCGCCTGCGCCGCCTCGACGAGCACGCGCAGATCATGGTGTTCGAACGAGGGCCCGAGGTCTCGTACGCGAACTGCGGCTTGCCCTATTACGTCGGAGGGGTGATCGCAGAACGCGAATCGCTGCTCTTGCAGACGCCGGAATCTCTGCGCAGCCGCTTCCGACTCGATGTGCGTGTGCGTCACGATGTCACGCGAATCGACACTGCGCAGAAGCTCGTCGAGGTCATGGACATCGACTCGGGGCGCCGCTTCACACAGAGCTACGACAGGCTGATCCTCGCCACCGGCGCGCGCCCCCGTCTGAACGAGCCCTCCTCGGGCATCCGCACGCGCAGTCTGCGGACGGTCGAAGACGCGGATGCGATCGACGCCGCGCTCTCGCGGGCGGGCGTTCCGGTGGTGGTGGTCGGCGGAGGCTACACGGGCCTGGAAGCGGTCGAGAACCTCGTCGCTCGCGGCGCATCCGTGACGCTGGTGCAGCGGGGATCCCACCTCCTCTCCCCGCTCGATGCGGAGATGGCCGCACCGATCACCGCCGAGGTCCGCGCGCACGGCGTCGATGTGCGCCTCGGCGTCGAGGTCGTGCGTGCCGTATCCGGGCGGGTCACGCTGAGTGATGGGGCATCCGTCCCCGCCGAACTCGTGATCGATGCCTCCGGAGTTGTACCGGAGACGGCGCTCGCCGAAGGTGCCGGCATCCGGCTCGGTGAGACCGGCGGCATCGCGGTCGATTCGATGTGCCGCACGAGCGCCCCCGACGTGTTCGCGGTGGGCGACGGCGTCGAGAAGCTCGACCTCGTGGGCGGCGACACGGCTCTCATCACGATGGCCGGCCTCGCGAACCGACATGGACGCATGGTGGCCGACCTCATCGCGGGGAGGACGGAGACGGCGCGCCCCGCGCTCGGCACCGGGATCGTCCGCGTGTTCGGGGTCGACGCAGCGAAGGTGGGCTGGAGTGAACGGCAGCTCCGGGCCGCAGGACGTGACTTCTACGTCGTGCATGTGCATCCCGGATCCCACGCCGGCTACTACCCCGGCGCCGAGACGCTGTCCATGAAGATGCTCGCCGACCCGGCCTCCGACGTGATCCTCGGTGTGCAGGTGGTGGGGCGAGACGGTGTCGACAAGCGGATCGACGTGGTGGCGACCGCCATGCAGGCCGGTATCACGGCCGCCGGGCTCGCGAATCTCGAACTCGCCTACGCCCCGCAGTTCGGCTCGGCGAAGGACGCGGTCAACATCCTCGGCTACGTCGCCGAGAACACCCGCTCCGGCACGACTCCGACCATCCAATGGCATGAACTCGCTGACGAGCAGCGTGGGGGAGCGACACTTATCGACGTGCGCTCGACGGCCGAGCATGCTGCCGGCGCGATTCCCGGCGCCGTCAACGTGCCACTCGACGAGCTCAGAGAACGGCTCGACGAGGTGTCCGATGGACCCGTCATCGTGCACTGCCAGGTCGGATTGCGTGGGCACATCGCCACGCGGATCCTCCGGCAGCGAGGCGTGGACGCGCGCAACCTCGACGGCGGCTATCGCACCTGGCGCGACGCCACCCTATGTGAACGCTAGAGCAGGCGGGAGGTGGTCCCGCGCACGTTCAGCTCGTAGGGCAGCGCCGACGGGATGTGCACGGCGTCGGGGGTGGCGAGCTTCGCCAGCACGGCATCGGCTGCCCGCTCGCCCTGTCCGAGCGGGAACTGATCGACCGTGGTCAGGCGGAAGAACTCGCCGAGTTCATGCCCGTCGATGCCGACGATCGACAGCTCCTCGGGAACGCTGAAGCCCAGGTCTCGGGCCGCGAGAAGTGCGCCGATGGCCATCTCGTCCGAGGCCGCGAACACGGCGGTCGGGCGGGGGCCCGGGCGGCCGAGCAGCTGCTTCGCCGCCCGGTAGCCGCCCTCGACCGTGAAGTCGGCGGGCTCGAGGAAGGCATGGTTGAGGGGGATGCCCGCCTTCGCCAGCGCCTTCTCGAACCCCAGGCGGCGGTTGGTCGGGATGTGGAAGTCGATGTCGAACTCCGGGTTCGCCCCGATGTGCGCGATATCGGTGTGGCCCAGGCTGATCAGATGCTCGGTGGCAAGTTGCGCGACCGCGACATCGTCGACGGTGAGGGTGTCGAGCTTCGGGTTCGGACCGCCGATCGCGATCACAGGAAGTCCGAGGTCGAGCAGATACTGCGTCTCGTCCTCGTCGAGCTCGATCGACACCGCGATCACGGCGTCGACGCGCTGTCGGCGCAGGAAGGTGTCGAACACGTGCCGACGTACGTCCTTGTCGGCAGTGATGTTGTACAGCGTGATGTCATAGCCCTCGCGCATGAGCGCGGCGGAGACGCCGGAGAGCACCGTGCTGAAGAACCACCGGTCGAGGAAGGGCACGATCACCCCGACGTTGCGGGTGCGACCCGAGGCCAGGCTCGACGCCCGCGACGAGACGACATAGCCGAGCGACTGCGCCGCGGCCTGCACCCTCTCCTTCGCGGACTCCGATACGTGACCGCGTCCGCTCAGTGCGCGGGAGACGGTCGCGGTGGAGACTCCGGCGAGCCGGGCGACCTCATCGATGCTGGCCATGTGTTCCTCTGTCGAAAGTGCTCCGGTCGCGATTCCTGCCGGTTCACGCGGGCGTGAGCGACAGGAATCGCGACCGGAAGGGCGTGTCAGGCCTGCGTCGCTGTGGTGTACCAGACGGCGGTGTCGACCGGGATCGACGCGCCTTCGAACGGCTGGCTCTGCAGCATCACGAAGGCGTCGGCCGGCAGCTCGATCGGCGCCGTGCCGAGGTTCGCGACGACGTGCACGTCACCACGTCGGAAGGCGACCGCGTCGGGACCGGCGTCTTCCCAGACCAGCGAGCCGCTGCCGAAGCCGTGCTCGCGGCGCGCGGCCAGCAGACGCTTGTACAGCGCGAGCGTCGATGCGGGATCGACCTCTTCGACGTCGCGGGCGTAGGCCGCCCAGTCTGCGGGCTGCGGGAGCCACGAGAGACCGGTGTCGTTGAATCCGAAGGCCGGAGCCTCGGCCTCCCAGGGCAGGGGCACGCGGCATCCGTCACGACCGTAGCGCTCGCCGTTCGTGCGGAACCAGGTCGGGTCCTGACGGTACTCGTCCGGGATCTCCATGGCCTCGGGCAGGCCGAGCTCTTCGCCCTGGTACAGGTACGACGAACCGGGCAGTGCCAGCATCAGCGTGGTCGCGGCGCGGGCGCGGGCCAGGCCGATCGCGGTGTCGGGCTTGCTCGGGGTGTTCGGGCCGATGCCCTCGCCCTGGGGGTTGTCCGCCGTCAGCGCGAGGCGCGAGGCGTGGCGCACCACATCGTGGTTCGAGAGCACCCAGGTGCTCGGGGCGCCGACCGCGCCGAAGTCGTCGAGCGACTCCCGGATGACGTCGCCGAGGGCCTTCGCGTTCCACGGCGTCATCAGGTACGGGAAGTTGAACGTCTGGTGCATCTCGTCCGGACGCACCCACAGGGCCGTCTGCTTGAGCGTCGGCATCCAGGCCTCGCCGCACAGGGCGCGGTCGCCGTCGTACTCGGCGAGCACCTTGTGCCAGTCGCGGTAGATGTCGTGCACGCCGTCCTGGCCCCAGTACGGCACGTTCGACTCGCCGCCGCCCATGGAGTCGGCATCGCTCGGGGGCGTGTAGTCGGGCAGGCCTTCGGCCTTGATCATGCCGTGGGCCACGTCGACGCGGAACCCGTCGACACCGCGGTCGAGCCAGAAGCGCAGGATGGAGCGGAACTCCTCGCGCACCTCTTCGTTGGTCCAGTCGAAGTCGGGCTGGGTGGCGTCGAAGATGTGCAGGTACCACTGGCCCGGCGTGCCGTCGGCCTCGACGACGCGCTCCCACATGCCGCCGCCGAACACGGATTCCCAGTTGTTCGGCGGGAGCTCGCCGTTCTCGCCCTTGCCGTCGCGGAAGATGTAGCGCGCGCGCTCGGGGCTGCCCGGGCCGGCCTTCAACGCCTGCTGGAACCAGACGTGCTGGTCGGACGAGTGGTTCGGCACCAGGTCGACCACCACGCGGATGTTGCGGGCATGGGCGGCCTCGAGCATGTCGTCGAAGTCGGCCAGCGTGCCGAACAGCGGGTCGACGTCGCGGTAGTCGGCCACGTCGTAACCCGCGTCGCGCTGCGGGCTGGTCATGAACGGGCTCAGCCAGATCGCGTCGACGCCGAGCTCCTGCAGCGCATCGAGTCGGCTGGTGATGCCCGGCAGGTCGCCGATGCCGTCACCCGAGGCGTCCGCGAAGGATCGGGGGTAGATCTGGTAGATGACGGCGCTGCGCCACCACTCGGAACCGGGGGCTGCGATCTGCTCAAGCTGTGCCATGGGAACAGGCTAGTGCAAACGCTTACATTCATGCCAGAGCGGGGATCGAATCGGTTCGGTGCCGCGGATTCCGCCGGCCGAGGCCGCGCCACTTGCATGACGGTCGGCCATTTGCATGATCGTCGAGCGTCCGTGGTCAGGCATCCGTCGCGGTCTCATGCCGGTGTCGCCGGCGGTGCGATCGCAGGCGGGGAGTAGGGTGAGGCATCCGATGAGTGGAGGCTGTCATGGTTCCCGAGATCAACTACTGGGCGGTCCTGCTGGCCACCGCGTCGAGCATGCTCGTCGGCTCGGTCTGGTACGCCCCGAAGGTGTTCGGCACGCGCTGGTCGAAGCTCGCGAACGTCGACATGGATCGTCCTGCGGCCACAGCGGCCTGGCCGATCATCACCACGGTCATCGTGAGCTTCATCACGGCCTGGGTGCTCGCCGGCGCCTCGTCGATCGCGTGGCACTTCTACGGCGGATCGTACTTCTGGGGCGCCGTCGTCACCGCTGTCACGCTGTGGGCGGGGTTCACGGCCGCCCGTTTCATCACGCACGACGCGTTCGAGGGGCGCTCGACCCGACTCACCACGCTGAACATCGCGCACGAGCTGGTCACGGTCGTCGTCATGGCGATCATCATCGGCGTCTGGCCGCCGGCGCTCGCCTGAGGTACCGCTCCGCCTCCCGGGGGGACCGGCGAACCGGTAGCCGGGTCGGTTCGGAGGACTCGCCGATCGGAGAGCCATCTCTAGACCTTCGCCGCTTCTGCGAGCGCATGCGGGGTGCGAGGCTCGCTGGGTGACCTGCCGGTCACCCGCGTGCTGCGGACCCGCGCGCGGTTCAGACCGAGGGGTCTCGATGTCCGGATCTTCGCGCCGATCGGCGCCGTGGGCGGTCGCCGCCGCGCTCGTCGCCGCAGTTGTGCTGGTGGGCGCGGCTCCTGCCGCGGGGGGAGCCATGCGCCCGTCGGATGATCAGGCATCCGGTGCGAGTGGCCTGGATCCCTCGCAGTCCGTCGCGCTGGCCTACGAGTTCCTGGATACGCGCGTCGACCAGTTCTGCGATGGAGCCGGACACTGTCTGCCGCGCAGCTACGAGGGCGGATTCTTCACCACTCCGAGCTGGGACTTCACCCCCTCGTTCGTCTACGACGATGCGCTCGTGATCATCGCGTACACCGCCAGGGGGCTTCCGGACGACCTCCGTCGCGCGCGGGCGATCGGCGACACCCTGCTCTTCGTGCAGGAGAACGACCCGATCGGCGACGGCCGCACACGGGCGTCGTACGAACCGCACGGCATCCGCGAGGGGCGGGTGGAGATCACCGGCCCCGGCAGCTTCACCGGGAACCAGGCGTGGGTCGGATTGGCTCTCGCGCGTCTCGCGCACGCCACCGGAGATTCGCGGTACCTCGACGGCGCGCTGCGGGTGGGCCAGTGGATCCAGGACAACACGGCCGACATGGTCCGAGCCCCGTACGGGTACACCGGGGGTCAGCTCGAGGACGGCACGTCGCTGACCTGGAAGTCCACCGAGCACAACAGCGACGTCTCGGGGTTCTTCGCGCAATTGGCTCAGCTCACCGGCGACCCCGTGTGGTCCGAGCGGGCAGCGGTCGCCGCCGATTTCGTCGCGGCCATGCAGAGTGCGGACGGCCACGTCGACACCGGCACGGGCCTCGACGGTTCGACCATCAACACCCGTCCCATTCCGCTGGATGCGCAGACGTGGGGTTCACTCGCCACCGGCGACCCGCGCTACGGCGCCGCGCTGGACTGGACGCTCGCGAACCTGATCGCCACCGACGGCCCGTACACGGGCCCCTCGATCAGCGAGGTCGATGTGTCGAAGGCCTGGTTCGAGGGGAGCGGACACCTCGCGCTCGCTCTCACGCTCCGCGA
This sequence comes from Microbacterium sp. SY138, assembly GCF_039729145.1. NCBI lineage: Bacteria > Bacillati > Actinomycetota > Actinomycetes > Micrococcales > Microbacteriaceae > Microbacterium > Microbacterium sp. SY138. The sequence goes on from NZ_CP155793.1 coordinate 478,962, forward strand.
CGGCCCGGGAGACGCCGACCGGGCCGAGACGTTGCTGAGCAGCATCCGTCTGGCGCAGCGCGATGCTCCGAACGGTGACGGCAAGGGGATCGTCGCGACCTCGAACGACGGTCTCGACTCGGGTTTCGGCGACCTCTACTACGCCAGCCTGCACACGGGCGCGACGGCCTGGTACCTGCTCGCGGCGGCGGGGGACAATCCGTTCACCCTGCCTGCCGACTGACCTGACGGCGGACCCGCCTGACGGCGGACCGGCCTGAGGTTATGCGGCGACGCGGGCGACCGCGGCGATGGCGCTCGTGAAGAAGTCGAGTCCGTCGATGCCGCTGCGCATGGCGACAGCGGTGTCGGGGCCGAAGCCCGCCTCGGTGGCGTGCTCGGGGTGCGGCATGAGCCCGACCACGTTGCCCGCCTCGTTGGTGAGACCGGCGATGTCGCGGAGCGATCCGTTCGGGTTGACTCCGGCGTAGCGGAAGGCCACGAGCCCCTCGCCCTCGATACGGTCGAGGGTCTGCTCGTCGGCGATGTAGCCGCCGTCGGCGTTCTTGAGTGGGATCACGATCTCCTGGCCGGTGCGGAACGCATTGGTCCACGCGGTGTCGGAGTTCTCGACCGTGAGCTTCTGGTCGCGACGCACGAAGTGCTGGTGGTTGTTGCGGATCAGGCCGCCGGGCAGCAGGTGCGCCTCGACGAGCATCTGGAAGCCGTTGCAGATGCCGAGCACGGGCATTCCCTTCGCGGCGGCATCCTTGACCTCGCTCATGATCGGCGAGAGCGCGGCGATCGCGCCGGCGCGCAGGTAATCGCCGTAGCTGAAGCCACCGGGGAGGACGAGCGCGTCGACGCCCTCGAGGTCGTGCGAGCCGTGCCACAGGGCGACCGGCTCTGCGCCGGCGATGCGCACGGCGCGCTGGGCGTCGCGGTCGTCGAGCGAGCCGGGGAAGGTGATGACGCCGATCCGAACGGTCACTCCGCGACCTCGATGCCGACGACGTCCTCGATCACGGAGTTGGAGAGCACCTCGTCGGCGATGCGCCGGGCCTCGGCGAGAACCTCGTCGGTGACCTCGCCTTCGACGGTGAGCTCGAAGCGCTTGCCGATGCGGACGTCGGTGAAGCCCTCGACGCCGAGGCGGGCGAAGGCGCCGGAGACGGCCTTCCCCTGCGGGTCGAGCAGTTCGGGCTTGGGCATGACGTCGACGACGATGGTGGGCATGACGGCTCCAAGAGTCGCGGGCGGACGGGCGCATCCAGTCTACTGCCCTCGGCTCACTCGCCCACTCGCCCCCTCGCTCCTCCGCCCCCTCGGTGCCGAGTGCACGACATCTCGCCGAGTGCACGGCCGGTGTGCGGGGGGATGCCGTGCGCTCGCCGAGTACCCGTGCACCCGACGAGCAGTGCGTGGGGGCGTGAGGGAGTGGGGGGGTGGGGGTTATGCGGAGTGGAAGACGGTGTGCAGGTCGCCGACCGCCTCGCGGCCGCCGAGACTGTCGATCTCGAACAGCACCGAGATGCCGATGACATGGCTGCCGAGGCGCTCGACGAGCTCGCGTCCGGCCGCGAGGGTCCCTCCGGTGGCGAGCACATCGTCGATCAGCAGCACGCGGGATCCGGGGGGCAGGTCGTCGTGCATCTCGATCGTGGCGGTGCCGTACTCGAGGGCGTAGTCGACGGATGCCGCGGGGCGCGGCAGCTTGCCGGCCTTGCGGATCGGGATGAGTCCGACGCCTGCGGCGATGGCGGCAGCGCTGGCGAGGATGAAGCCGCGCGCCTCGATGCCCGCGATCACGTCGAACTGGCCGGCGAAGGGTTCGATGATCGCCTCGGTCGTCACGCGGAGGGCCTCGGCGTCGGCGAGGAGTGGCGTGATGTCGCGGAAGATGATGCCCGGTTGCGGGTAGTCCGGCACGTTGCGGATCAGGGCTTCGGCGCGGACGAGGGCAGGGGAGAGCGTGGCTTCGGGCACTGCCCAAGGGTACCCCGCGGCGGCTGGGTTGACACCGTGGGAGCGCTCCCATAGAGTGACTGCTCAGTTCGTGGGAGCGCTCCCACGACGTCCCGACGCACCACTCACCGCACGACCACCACAAAGGAGTGAACTGTGAACACACGTGCCCGCAACCGGATCCTCGTGACTGCCGCCGTGGCATCCGTCTCCGCTCTCGCCCTCGCCGGCTGCTCCGGCAGCACCGGCGATTCCACGGAGGGGAGCGCCGATGAAGAGGTCACATTGACCGTCACCACGTTCGGCACCTTCGGCTACGAAGATCTCTACAAGGAGTACGAGAAGGCCCACCCGAACGTCACGATCGAGGCGACCAACATCGACACCGGCGGCAACGCCCGCACGGATGCGTTCACCAAGATCGCCGCCGGCTCCGGCCTCAGCGACATCGTCGCAGTCGAAGAGGGCTGGCTCGGCGCGATCATGGACGTCTCCGACACCTTCGTCGACCTGCGCGACTACGGCATCGAAGACCGCAAGGACGACTGGGTCGACTGGAAGTACGGCCAGGCGACCGACGCCGAAGGCCGCGTCATCGGCTACGGCACCGACATCGGCCCGAGCGGTATCTGCTACAACGGCGCTGCGTTCGAGGCGGCCGGGCTCCCGAGCGACCGCGAGTCGGTGGCCGAGCTCCTCAACGGCGACTGGGAGAACTACTTCCAGGTCGGTGCCGACTACACCGCGAAGACCGGCAAGGCCTGGTACGACCACTCCGGCTTCGTCTGGAACGCCATGGTGAACCAGCTCGACGAGGGCTACTACACGACCGACGGCAAGCTGAACGTCGAGGACAACGCCGAGCTCAAGGAGCGCTTCGAGCTGCTGGGTGCCGCGACCGAGGGCGGCCAGTCCGCCGCACAGACGGCCTGGGACTGGAACGGCGGCAAGTCGTTCGTCGACGGCACCTTCGCGACCTTCGTGTGCCCGGGCTGGATGCTCGGCGTCGTGCAGGGCCAGGTCGAGGCCGGCGGCGGCGATGCGTCCACCGGATGGGACTTCGCCGATGTGTTCCCCGGCGGCGCGGCCAACTGGGGTGGCGCGTTCCTGTCGATCCCGGAGACCTCGCAGCACAAGAAGGCGGCTGCCGAGCTGGCCGACTGGCTGACGCAGCCCGAGCAGCAGGTCAAGCAGTCCGCCGCCGCGGGCAACTTCCCCTCGACGATCAAGGCGCAGGAGACGCTCGCCGCGGATGCGACGCCGAACGCGTTCTTCAACGACGCGCCGACCGGGGCGATCCTCGCCGAGCGCGCCAAGGGTGTCGTCGCCCAGTTCAAGGGTGCCGATGACTCGGTGATCCAGGAGAACGTCTTCGGTCCGGCGCTCAGCAGCCTCGACCGCGGCGACACCGACACCCAGGGCGCCTGGGACCAGGCCATCGGTCTGCTGAACGACCTCGTCGGCTGACATCCCCCTTCCGGTCGCAGTTCCCGCCGGCGCCACCCCACGGCCGGCGGCAGGAACTGCGACCGGAACTCCTCGGAACCCCGGGACAAGGACACCCCATGACACTCACCGCCCCGCCCGCGGAACAGCAGCGCGCGGCATCCCCCGCGAAGGATGCCGCACCGAAACGCTCCTGGCGCCACCGCGTCTCACGGTTCGACCAGAACGCCTCGCCGTACTTCTACATCTCGCCGTTCTTCCTGCTGTTCGGGCTGGTCGGCCTGTTCCCGCTGCTCTACACGGTCTGGGTGGCGGTGCACGAGTGGGACCTACTCAAGGGCGAAGGCGAGTTCGTCGGGGTCGGCAACTTCGTCGAGATCCTCGGCGACGCGATGTTCTGGAACTCGATCGGCAACACCCTGAGCATCTTCCTGCTCTCCGCGATCCCGCAGCTGGCCGTGGCCCTCGTGATCGCCTACCTCCTCGACCGGGGCCTGCGCGCCCCGACGTTCTGGCGCATGAGCGTGCTGATCCCGTTCGTGGTCACCCCGGTCGCGGTCGCCATCATCTTCTCGAGCATCTTCAACGAGGCCGACGGTCTGGCCAACAACCTGCTCAACCTCATCGGCATCGCGGACCAGGAGTGGAAGCACAACACCGCGCTGTCGCACATCGCGATCGCCGTCATGGTGAACTTCCGCTGGACGGGCTACAACGCCCTCATCCTGCTGGCCGCGATGCAGGCCGTGCCGCGTGACCTCTACGAGTCGGCGGCCCTCGACGGGGCCGGCGCCGCGCGCCGCTTCTTCTCGATCACCATCCCCACGATCCGTCCCACTCTGATCTTCGTCATCATCACGGCGACGATCGGCGGGTTGCAGATCTTCGCCGAGCCGCGCCTGTTCGACGTGTCGACCGCCGGCGGCATCGGCGGCAGCGACCGGCAGTTCCAGACCACCGTGCTGTTCCTCTGGGAACTGGCGTTCTTCCGTCGCAACCTCGGAGAGGCATCGGCCGTCGCCATCCTGCTGTTCCTGCTGATCGTCGGGATCGGCGTGATCAACTTCCTCATCTCCCGACGGATCTCCACCGGAGACGGCCCGAAGAATCGTGCGGCCCGCCGCCGCGCGCACACCACCGACGCGGCCGCGACCGCGGCGGCTGCTGGAACGACGATCGCCACCACGACCGAGGAGAACGCGCGATGACCGCCACGCAGGCGCTGAGCGTCCCCGAGAAGATCCGCCGTCGCCGGAGTGCATCATCCGGCACCGCCGGGATCGGCAGCCGCCCCGGCTTCCTCACATACGGGCTCCTGGCCGCGTTCATCATCGGCAGCGTGTATCCGCTGTGGTGGTCGGTCGTCGTCGCGAGCGGCACGAACGCCACCCGCGGTGAGACGCTGCCGCTGATCCCCGGGGGCAACTTCTTCACGAACGCGGCCAAGGTCTTCGACGCGATCCCGTTCTGGCTGGCGCTGGGCAACTCGTTCCTCATCTCCGGCATCATCACGCTCTCGGTCGTCACCTTCTCCACGCTCGCGGGCTACGCCTTCGCCAAGCTCCGGTTCCAGGGCCGCGACGGGCTGATGATCTTCGTGATCGCGACGATGGCGATCCCGACGCAGCTGGGCATCATCCCCCTGTTCATGCTGATGCGCGAGCTCGGCTGGACCGGTTCGATCGGTGCGGTCATCGTGCCGACACTCGTCACCGCGTTCGGCGTCTTCTTCATGCGGCAGTACCTGGTCGATGTGATCCCGGACGAGCTGATCGAGGCCGCCCGTATGGACGGCGCCAACCAGTTCCGCACCTTCCTGACCGTCGGACTCCCCGCGGCTCGGCCGGCCATGGCTATCCTCGGACTCTTCACCTTCATGACGGCGTGGACCGACTACCTGTGGCCGCTGATCGTGCTCTCTCCGCAGAATCCGACCCTGCAGACGGCGCTCAGCCAGCTGCAGTCGGGCTACTACATCGACTACTCGATCGTGCTCGCCGGCGCGGTGCTCGCGACCCTCCCGCTGCTCGTGCTCTTCGTGGTCGCCGGGCGTCAGCTGGTCAGTGGCATCATGGCTGGCGCGGTGAAAGGATGACCCCTATGACCCGCTCCTTCCCCGAGAACTTCCTCTTCGGCGCCGCGACCGCGGCGTACCAGATCGAGGGGGCGGCGTTCGAGGACGGGCGCACGGCCTCGATCTGGGACGCGTTCTCGCGCGAGCCGGGCGCGGTGATCGGTGCCGAGAACGGCGACGTCGCCTGCGACCACTACCACCGCTACCCGCAGGACGTCGCGCTCATGACGCAGCTCGGGCTGCAGACGTACCGCTTCTCGACCTCGTGGTCACGGGTGCGTCCGGACGGTGGAGCCGTCAACGCGGCGGGAGTGGACTTCTACGAGCGCCTGGTCGACGAGCTGCTCGCCGCCGACATCCTGCCCTGGTTGACGCTGTACCACTGGGACATGCCGCAGGCCCTGCAGGAGGCCGGTGGCTGGACGAACCGCGACACGGTCGATCGCTTCCTGGAGTACGCCGGCACCATGCACGACGCGCTCGGCGACCGGGTGAACGTGTGGACCACGTTGAACGAGCCGTGGTGCTCGTCGTTCCTCTCGTACACTGCCGGCGAGCATGCGCCCGGGCACACCAGCATCGCGGAGGGGCTCCTCGCCTCGCACCACCTGCTTCTCGCACACGGCACGACCGTGCAGGAGTTCCGCAGACGCGACGCCTCGCTCAACCTCGGCATCACCCTGAACCACACTGTCGCCGACCCCGCCGACCCGCAGAATCCGGCCGATGTCGATGCGGCTCGTCGCGTGGACGGACAGTTCAACCGCTGGTTCCTCGACCCGATCTACCGCGGCAGCTACCCCGCCGACATCGTCGAAGACATCCGCGCGGTCGATGCCGACGCGGTCGCGCAGTTCGAGGCGGCCGTGCAGGACGACGACCTCCAGCTGATCTCGCAGCACATCGACACGCAGGGGGTGAACTACTACCACGGCGACCTCGTATCGGGCACTGCTCCGGCTGAGGGGCCGGTCTCCGCGGAGCCCGAGACCGAGCGCGTGCGGCGCAGCCCCTACCCGTCGAGCGACGGCATCCACGCGGTCGAGCGGGGGTTGCCCCGCACCGCGCAGAACTGGGAGGTGCAGCCCGAGGGTCTCACCCGTGTGCTGCAGCGGATCTGGAACGAGTACGCCGAGCCCGCGGGCACCGTGCTCTACATGACCGAGAACGGGGCGGCCTACGACGATGCCGTGGCGGTCGAAGACGGCGACACGCGCGTGCACGACGCCGAGCGCACCGAGTTCCTTCGCCTGCACCTGGGCGCGGTGCTCGATGCCGCCGAGGCGGGTGTCGATGTGCGCGGCTACTTCTACTGGTCGCTGTTCGACAACTTCGAATGGGCGTGGGGATACGACAAGCGGTTCGGCATCGTACGCGTCGACTACGACACCCAGGAGCGCACGCTCAAGGACTCGGGTCGGGAGTACGCCCGCATCATCGCGGCCCGGGCGCTCTGACCCCGCTGCCCGCCCCTCGAGTCGCGCGAAGGGTCGTATCTGCGGCCGAGAAGCGACCATTTGCGCGACTCGAAGCGGGACGGTCGTCGTCGCACCCGTGAACCGGTGAGAATAGGGCGATGGAAGAGTGCGTACGCTGATGTCGCCCCGAGCGACCATCGAAGAAGTGGCATCCGCTGCGGGTGTCTCCCGGTCGACAGTGTCGAGGGTCGTGAACGGGTCGACGGCCGTGAGCCCGGAGGCCCTCGCCGCGGTGCGCGCGGCGATCGACGAGCTGAACTACGTGCCCAATCGGGCCGCACGCTCGCTCGCCTCACGGCAGACGCATGCCATCGCCCTCATCGTGCCGGAGGACACCACCCGTTTCTTCGGCGACCCGTTCTTCGCGGCCATCGTCGCGGGCATCACCGGGGCGCTCGGCGGATCGGACTACCTGCTCAACCTGCTCATCGCGAGCGATGACCCCGGCGACAAGATGACCAGCTTCGTGCGCAACGGCGGCGTGGACGGTGCGCTGATCGTCTCGCACCACACGAGCGACGCCTTCGTCGATCGGATCGCGGATGCCGTACCGGTCGTCTTCGGCGGCCGCCCCGTGCGCCGTCACGATGGGGACTACGTCGTCGACGTCGACAACGTGGCCGGAGCGAAGCACGCCACTCAGCGGTTGATCGACATCGGCCGCACACGCATCGCGACGATCTCCGGTCCGCTCACGATGGTCGCCTCGGAAGATCGTGTGCAGGGGTTCCGCGCCGCTCTGGCGGATGCCGGCCTCGCCCCGTACGCCGAGGAGGAGGGCGACTACAGCGAGGCGAGCGGTGCGGAGGCCGCCAGGCGTCTGCTCGACGGCGGGCGTCCGGATGCGATCTTCGTCGCGAGCGACCTGATGGCCCGTGGCGCCCTGACCGCCCTCCGCTCGGCGGGTGTGCGTGTGCCGGAGGACATCGCCCTGGTCGGCTTCGACGACTCCTCGGTCGCCGTCACCACCGACCCGCAGCTGACCACGATGCGCCAGCCGATGTACGCGCAGGGTGAGGCCATGGCCCGGATCCTGTTGTCGCGGCTCGCGGGGGAGGACCCGCCGACCACGACGATCCTGCCGACCGAGCTGGTGATCCGGGCCTCGGCCTGACCGACCACGTCCGGTCCTGACGAACCGCGTCGGGGTGCGCGAGCGTCCGCGGAGGGGATGAACACGGCTGTGGCCCTGGCGCCCCCTCCGGGCCAGGCCCACAGCCGTGGGTCTTGAGGCTCAGCCGACGAGCGAGCTGAGGATGTCACCGCCGAAGAGCGAGAAGGCGGTGAGGCCGGCGGAGAGCAGGAGCACCGCGGCCGTGCCGGCGACCGCGAACACCGAGATCCCGCGACCGCCCAGCCGTTGGCCGCGCAGGCCGACCGACACGCCTGCTCTGGCGGCGAGGCCTCCCGCCTCGTCATCGCGGTACAGCTCGGTGCGCACCGCGAAGCGCCGATGGAACTCCTCGGCCAAGGTGAGCACCGCCGTCATGGTCTCGGCATGGTCGAACCGTGTGCCGGACGGCAGGTACACGTAGAGACGGTCGGACACGAGCTCGATCTCGGCGCCGGAGCAGAGGTCCAGCACGCGGGCCATCAGATCCGGCGTGAAGATGTAGAGAGCGTCCTGCTGATAGCCCTCCGGCACGATGAGGCGGAACGTCTTCGCGAACTCGCCTTCCAGATCCATGCGCGCGGCGCCACGCCCGAGGCCGAGCGTGGGGACGATGCTGCGCTTCCGGTTGGCGAGCACGATGTGCGGGACGGATGCCGGCAGCGGCAGTTCGATGAAGGCGAAGGGGCGCTGGATCGTGGCGCGCTCCTGTCCGTGGGCGACAGAGTGATGCATGCCCAGCTCGAACGGCATCCGGTCGTCGTCGCAGGCGATGACCGCACGTTCGCGTCCGTGCGCGACCCGCGTGAACGCGGCCCCGGGACGGCGGGTGCGCTCGAGGGTGTCGGCGTACGCCCATCCGTTCGCCCAGGCGAAGGCGGCGACCTTCACCCGGCGACTCAGGCCGACCGCCCACCAGACGAAGCCGACGGCGGCGAGCACGGTGTACCCGATCACGAACACCCCGAGGATCGGGGCGACCGTGAGGATGTCGCTGCGGCCGAGGAACCAGAGCCCGGTGAGCATCGCGGCGGCGAACAGCAGCACGACCACCAGGATCACCAGGAACCGCCGATGCGGCGGAATCCCGCAGATGCGTTCGTAGTTGAGGATGTCGCGGAGTCCTGCGCTTCGTCGCAGCGGGTCCAGGTCTACGGTCACAGGCTCCATGACAGCGTCGCCCACGGGCCGTTGCGCTTCTCGGACGCTGCGGCCTGGAAATCGGACCAGCCGTCGCCGAACTTCTCGAACGACTTCTCATCGACGTTGCCGTCCGTCCAGTGCATGACACGTCCCACGATGTAGCTCAGGCCGAAGTCGGCCCATGATTCGAACGCCGGGCGCCCTTCGACGTTGATGCGGTGGATGATCGCGCGCGCCTCAGCCACGTCGCCGTGTCCGAGCGCGACACCCCAGGTCGTCATGGCCACGGCCTGACCCAGGCCGTAGCCATCGAGGGTCTTCACGAAGAGCCCGGGGGTGACGATGTCCTTGCCCACGCGCTTGCGCACCTCGGTCTCGGCGTACTCGATCGAGGTGACGAAAGCGCGTGCATCGCGCTTGTCGCCGCCTTCCTGCACGATGGCGGCGAGCCATTCCTTGGCCTTCGGCGTGCGACCGAGGCGCTGGGCGAGTTCGGTGCGCACGGCGAGGTACAGCATCCATACCTCGCGACGGCGGCGGACGGTGCTCAGGCGCTCGATGTTGGCGAGCCATTCGTCTCGTGTGTGCACGCCCCACTGGTCGACGAGGACCTTCTTCTCGCGGTCGTCGAGGAGCGAAGCGGTCGGATCGTTCCAGAAGCCCGAGGGCAGGTTCACGATCTGCAGGAAGCCGAGCGCGATCTCATCGGCCTCGACCCCGGTGGTGGGGTGCTCGGGCGAGGCCTTGACCTTGGCGGCCGGGAGGATCCAGATCACGAGGAAGAACAGCACGACGACCCCGACGATCGTCCACGCCCACCACTGGCTCACGAGCCATTCGAAGATCGAGGTGACGCTGTTGAAGTCGACGCTCGCGAAAGAGTGCATGGGTGCTCCTGGGAAGGGTGAATCCGTGTCGGTTCATAGATTGAACGAACATTCAGTGAGTAATCTATACGGCAGGGGGGCGATTTCGAAAGACGGACCGGCGGGGCTCAGGAGGTGGATGCCACGTGGCGCGCTCCGACGAGCAGAACCGGTTGGCCCGAGAGCGTGCCAGGGAGAACATCCTGCAGGCGGCGATCGAGACGTTCAGCGAACGGGGCGTCGCAGGGGCGAGCATCGCCGAGATCACGAAGCGTGCCGGCGTCGCCCAGGGGCTCGTGAACTATCACTTCGGTGGCAAGGAGCAACTCGTCGCCGCCGTGATCGATCGCTGGTTCGAGACCGTGCTCGGCTTCGCCCGCGTCGAGGGCACGCCCGACGAGATGCTCGCCGCGGTGATCGACGGTGCTCTCACGGCCACCGCCTATGCGATACCGCTGCAGCGCGCGGTGCTCGCGATGCAGCAGCAGCCGGCCACGCATCGACTCTTCGCGGAGTCGGAGGCCCGGCACGAGGCGGGCGCCACCGCGGCGGAGGACGCGGTCCGTGACCTCTTCCGCGCGCGGGGGGCCGAGGACCCGGCGCTCGAAGAGGTGATGCTGCGCAGCACGATCGAGGGTGTCTTCGTGAAATCCGCCGTCTTCGGCGATACGTATCCGCTCGAGGAGGCCCGCCGCTGGATGTTCCGACGGTACGGACTCCCCGAGCCCACGGCGTCCATCGCGCCACCGGCTCCCCTGCGTGACGGTGAGCCGCGGCCGCGGGCCACGGCGGCTCTGCGAGGGCGCGAGCAACTGCCGGGTGACTCCGCCTGAACGACGGACGAACGCGGGGCCCGGTCGCGAACGACCGGGCCCCGCTGATTCCGACGTGCTGACCGGTGTCAGTTCCCGTAGAGGGAGACGACTCCGGCGGTGTCGACGCTCGTCATCGACAGGTCGTCGGACGATCCGTTGCACTGCGGGTAGTGCATGATCGACGAGGAGTCGTACGGCGTCAGAGGACGCCAGTTGTTGTCCTCGAAGCAGGTGCCGGCCTCCGGGCGGGTGTGCTCGTGGCGGAAGCCGAGCACGTGGCCCAGTTCATGGCCGAGCACGTTCGTCGGGGTCCAGGACGAGCCGGGGGTCCAGATCGAGTCATCGATGAGGACGTTCTGCAGACGCGGTGCGGTGCTCGGGAAGAAGGCCCTGGCGATGTACTGCGTCGTCTGCACCGGCTCCACCGAGAACAGGACGGCGTTGTTGCGCGTCGTGCAGTTGGCATCGGCGCTGCTGTCGTAGATGAAGTCGATCTTCGAGGATGCGGCTTCCCAGAGGGCAGCACCGCTTTCCATCGCGTTCACGACGTCGGCGTGACGTGTACCGAAGGCGGTGCTGACGCAATAGGTGAGGTTCGCCACCTGCGCGTCGGACCACTTGTCGTCGATGCTGTTGACGGTGTTGACGATGAGACCGTTGGTCACGGGGTCGGCGCCGAGGAGCTGCTCGTAGAACGAACGCAGTTCGCCCTGGTTGGAGATCACCTCGTCTCCGTTGACGACGTAGGCACCGTCGACGTCTCGGTAAGTCGACGCCTCGAACTCCTGGAAGGTGGGGATGTCATCGGCGTCGGGTGCGGAATTCGCGGCAGCGGGGATGACCGTGCCGAGGCAGAGCGCAGCAGCCGCGGTAGCGGCGAACGCCAGTTTTCTCGTGAGTCGCAAAGTAGTAGTCCTTTTCGATCTGAACGATTCCGCGCGCCCCCTCGGCACGCGGCCCCCGGCGGAAAGGTGAGCAACTCTGCGCAGCCGATCCTGTCGAAGTGCGCTCACGGTAAGCATGGCTCTCACGCGATGGCAAGGCATCTCCCGGCACGTTCACAGATTTATGCACTCAGGTCAAAAATACCGAACGTCGTTCTGGTCGAAGGTGGTGTGCGTCCCGGCGAGACGTCGGGGGTCAGGCGTGGCCCATGCGGGCGAAAGCCCCCAGGACACTGCGCTCCGATGCGGTGAGGTAGCGCTCGAGTTCTTCCGCAGCGGCTTCGGGTCCCTGTTCCAGCAGAGCCGTGAGCACCGCGCGGTTTCGACGGACGTACGGCTCGTGCAGCGACCTCGGCTCGTCGATCTCGAGGAAGACGAGACGCAGCTCGGCGGCGACATCGCGGTAGGTGCGGGCGAGCCGTGCGCTGTCGGCGAGGGCGACGATCGCGTCGTGGAAGGCCATGTTCGCGCTGCCGATACGTCGCCAATCCTCGTGCGGCAGCTGCTCCTCGGCCTCGGCCAGGGCTTCGCGCATGAGCTGCACGGCGGGGTGCTCGGGCTCGGACTGGCGCAGTGCGGTGCATTCGATCACGCGGCGGGCCCGATAGATGTCGATCACGTCGGCGATGGTCGGTGACGCCACCGAGACCCCGCGGTGGGGGATGTGCTCGACGAGGCCCTGCTCGGCGAGCACACGGAAGGCTTCGCGAAGCGTGTTGCGCGAGACGTCGAACTGCTCGGCGAGGGCTGATTCCGAGAGTCGTGACCCCGGCGCGAAGTCGCCGTCGATGATGCGCTGACGGAGGACGTCGGCGAGCGGGCCCTGCTGGTTCATGCCTTCATCGTAGGCGGCGGAGCCGCGGCATCGTCTGCGGTCGCAGGAGGGAAATCACACGAAAGCAACCGTTCTGTAGCACGGCCGTAACACGATTGTTGAACAATCAATGCCTATCCGTTCTACACTGGGGGTCACCCGACACCCACCAACGACGATGGGAACCCCCCGCATGTCAGAGCAGACCACCGCCTCCCTCTCCCCGGAGGACGAAGCCCGCCTCTCGTCCGCCAAGAAGCGCGCGGGCCGTAGTGCCGTCATCGGCGCGATCTTCCTCATGGCCACCAGCGCCATCGGCCCCGGCTTCATCACGCAGACCGCCACGTTCACAGCGACGATGGGGGCCGCCTTCGCGTTCGCGATCCTCATCTCGATCCTCGTCGACATCGCGGTGCAGCTGAACGTCTGGCGCATGATCACCTCGTCCGGCAAGCGCGCCGGCGAACTCGCGAACAGCGCCATCCCCTTCTCCGGACACCTGATCGCCGTGCTCGTCGTGATCGGCGGGCTGGCCTTCAACATCGGGAACATCGCCGGTGGCGGACTGGGACTCAACGCCCTGCTCGGCATCGACCCCAAGCTCGGCGGCATGGTCACCGCGGCCCTCGCGATCATCATCTTCCTGGTGAAGAAGGCGGGCCCCGTGATGGACATCGTGCTGGTCGTGCTGGGAATCGCCATGATCGTCATGACCGTGGTCGTGGCCGTGATCGCCCAGCCGCCGATCGGCGAGGCGCTGCGCCAGACCTTCGTGCCCGACGAGCTGAACTTCGCCACCATCACCACCATCGTCGGCGGCACCGTCGGCGGATACATCACGTACTCCGGCGCCCACCGCTACCTCGACTCGGGACACACCGGACCGGAGCACGCCGGCCCCGTCATGCGTGCGGCGACCAACGGCATCCTCGTCACCGGCGTGATGCGCTACGTCCTGTTCCTCGCGATCCTCGGCGTCGTGGCCTCCGGCGTCACGCTCGACCTCTCCGGGCAGGGCGCGAACCCCGCGGGTCAGGCGTTCGGCGCGGTGCTCGGCGACGCCGGCCTCCGCATCTTCGGTGCGATCTTCTGGGCCGCGGCGATCAGCTCGGTCATCGGTGCGGCCTACACCTCCGCCACCTTCCTCTCCACCTTCACCACGAAGCTCAAGGGCGGGTGGCCGCTGCAGCTCGCGACCGTCGCGTTCATCGTGGTGTCGCTGGCGGTGTACCTCTCGATCGGTACCGCTCCTGCGGCGATCCTCGTGTTCGTCGGCGGCTTCAACGGCCTGATCCTGCCGATCGGACTCACGGTGTTCATGTACATCGGCTGGTTCCGTCGCGACCTGCTCGGCTCGAAGAAGTACCCGATGTGGCTGCTCGTCGCCGGTACGCTCGTGACGCTGCTCACCTGGTACATGGGTATCGTCTCGGTCGGCCCCATCTTCGCCTTCCTCGGAATCGGAGCGTGATCGCATGACATCGATCGACCTGAACTCGGACCTCGGCGAGAACGTCGCCGACCGGATCGTCAGCGACGACGCGAGCATGCTCCGCCTCGTCACGAGCGCGAACGTGTCGTGCGGTTTCCATGCCGGCAGCCCCGAGGGGATCCGCGAGACGCTCGCGGCTGCCGTGGCGGACGGCGTGGTGATCGGCGCGCACCCCGGTTACCGCGACTACGAGAACTTCGGACGCACGAAGGTCGACATCGACTCGGCCACGCTGCAGGCGCACGTCGAGTACCAGCTCGGTGCGCTCATCGGGCTCGCCTCCGCGGTGGGCGGCCGGGTCTCGTACGTCAAGCCGCACGGCGCTCTCTACAACACGATCGCCCGCGACGAGCGGCAGTCGAAGGACGTCGTGGCCGCGATCCGCGCGATCGACCCTGGCCTGGTGCTGCTCGGGCTCTCCGGAGGCGTCGTGCTCGACGTGGCCGAGCGGGCAGGGCTCGCCGTCGCCGCCGAGGCGTTCGCGGACCGCGCGTATCAGCCCGACGGGCAGCTCGTCTCGCGCACCGAGGAGGGCGCGGTGCTGCACGACCCGGCAGCGGTCGCCGAGCGCATGGTGCGCCTCGCCGCCGACGGCGTGATCCGTGCGATCGACGGCACCGATGTGCCCGTGGTCGCGCAGTCGATCTGCGTGCACGGCGACAGCCCCGGCTCGGTGGCCATGGCCGCAGAGACCAAGCGGATGCTGCAGGAGGCGGGAATCACGATCGCCCCGTTCGCGGGCGCCTGACATGACCGTTCTCGCCACCGCCGACCAACTCGCCGACGCACGCGCTGCTCGCGCCGCGATCCGGACCGGTCACGCCGAGCCGACCAGCGGAGTCGCGGTCGGGCTGACCCAGGCGAACCTCATCGCGGTACCGGCCGACTGGGCCTTCGAGACGCTGCTCTTCGCGCAGCGGAACCCGAAGCCGTGCCCGGTGCTCGAGGTGATCGAGCAGGGCGCGGTGGAGTCACGGCTCGCGCCCGGCAGCGACATCCGCACCGACATCGGCCGGTACCGCATCTGGCGCGAGGGGGAGCTGGTTGAGGAGGTCGGCGACGCGACCGCGGCCTGGGCGGAGCATCCCGACCTCGTGGCTTTCCTCATCGGATGCAGCTTCACCTTCGAATCCGGACTCGCACAGGCAGGGATCCCGATCCGCCATCAGGAGCTCGGCCGGAACGTGCCCATGTACCGCACCTCCGTGTCGTGCGCGCCCGCCGGACGACTGCGCGGAGAGATGGTCGTCTCGATGCGTCCGATCCCCGCGGCTCGCGTCGCGGATGCCGTGCAGATCTCCGGCCGCACTCCCGCGGTGCACGGTGCTCCGGTGCACATCGGCGACCCGGCATCGCTCGGCATCCACGACCTGGCGCATCCCGACTTCGGGGATGCTCCCGAGGTGCGCGACGGCGAAGTGCCCGTCTTCTGGGCCTGCGGTGTCACCCCGCAGGCCGCGATCATGGCCTCGAGGCCGCCGTTCGCGATCACGCACGCGCCCGGGTACATGTTCATCACCGATGTTCCGGATGCGGAGTACCTCGTCTGATGCGTATCCTCACGGCATCCGATCACGCTCTCCTCGTCGAGGCATCCGACCTCGACGAGGCGATGCGCCTGAACCTCGCGTGGGAGGGCGTGCCCGGCATCGTCGAGCGCATCCCCGGCGCCCGCACCGTGCTCGTGCGCTTCGATCCGGTCCGGGTCTCGGCCGCCGATCTTTCAGCGGTGCTGGCCGCGACCGAGATCGACACCGCGCATCCGCCGGGCACCGGCGAGGTCACCGTACCGGTGCGGTACGACGGCGAAGACCTCGACGAGGCGGCATCGCTGTTGGGCGTCTCGGCGGAGGAACTCGTCAACCGGCACCTCGCCGCGGACTGGCGGGTGGCGTTCTCCGGTTTCGCCCCCGGCTTCGGATACGTCGTGAGCAGCGATCCCCTGTTCGACGTGCCGCGCCGATCGTCGCCGCGCACACGCGTGCCCGCCGGCTCGGTCGCGCTCGCCGGGCAGTTCACCGGCGTCTACCCCCGGGAGAGCCCGGGGGGATGGCAGCTCATCGGACGCACGGATGCCGTGATGTGGGACATCGAGCGGAACCCGCCCGCGCTGCTGTCGCCCGGGACGGCGGTGCGGTTCGCGCAGGTGCGGGAGGCCGCTCGGCTGGAGGGCGGTCACCCGGGCCGAAACGGAGACGACCCGACGCACGCACCGCGCGTCGCGGCGCAACACTCCGCGACGGATGCGGATGGTCTGGGTTTCGGCGCGGGAGCTGCCGTCGAGGTGGTCCGCCCGTCGCTGCAGCTGCTCGTGCAGGACGCCGGGCGCCCGAGCTATGCGGCACTCGGCGTCTCGGCATCCGGGGCTGCGGACCGCCGGGCCATGCACGACGCGAACCGTGCCGTGGGCAATGCACGCGACGCCGCGGTGCTCGAGAGCGTCGGTGGAGCCGTCCTGCGATTCCGGGGAGCCGGCGTCGCCGCGGTCGCCGGCGCGATCGGCGCGCTCCGCCTGACCGAGGTCGGCGGCACCGTTCGTTCCGTGGCGCACGGTGAGCCCTTCGCCACCGTCGACGGCGACGAACTGACCCTCGGTCACCCCGAGCGCGGGCTGCGCTACGTCGTCGCCGTGCGAGGAGGCCTGGATGCGGTGCCCGCGCTGGGCAGCCGTGCGGCGGACACCCTCGCCGGGCTCGGCCCGGAAGCGCTCGTGGCGGGTGCCGTCGTCCCGGTGGGCGGCGCGGCGCCGCATCCCGTCGAGCCCGATGCGCTGCCGCGCGAGCTCCCTGCCGCGGGAGAGCTCGTCGACCTCGAGATCACGCTCGGCCCTCGGGACGACTGGTTCACGGGGCACGCGCTCGCGACCCTCACCGGACAGGAGTGGACCGTCACGCCGCGTTCGGATCGCGTCGGCATCAGGCTCCAGGGGGAGGTGCCCCTGGAGCGCGCGGTCGGTGGCGAACTGCCGAGCGAAGGTGCTGTCACGGGGGCCGTCCAGGTGCCGCCCGATGGGCAGCCCGTCCTGTTCCTGCCGGATCATCCGCTCACCGGGGGATACCCCATCATCGGCGCCCTCACGGACCGCAGCCTCGACCTCGCCGGTCAACTGGCTCCGGGAGTGCGTCTTCGTTTCACCGTCAAGGAGTCCTCATGACCACCGTGTCGACCGCGCCGACCACGCAGAGGGTCCTGATCGCCAACCGCGGGGAGATCGCGGTGCGCGTCGTCCGCGCCTGCGCCGAGGCCGGATACACCTCGGTCGCGGTCTATGCGGATCAGGATGCCGACGCCCTGCACGTGCGCCTGGCCGATGAGGCCGTGGGCCTGGGGGGAGCAACGGGGGCCGACACGTATCTTTCCGTCGAGGCGCTGCTCGCCGCCGCGCGCCGGGCGGACGCGACCGCCGTGCACCCCGGATACGGCTTCCTCTCGGAGAGCGCCGCATTCGCACGGGCCGTCGAGGAGGCGGGGCTGGTCTGGATCGGGCCGTCGCCCGAGAGCATCGACGCACTCGGCGACAAGATGACCGCTCGCCGTATCGCGCAGCGGGTCGGAGCGCCGCTCGCCGCCGGTACCGACCAGCCGCTGGCCGGGCCTGAGGAGGCGGTGGCGTTCGCCGAGGAGCACGGACTCCCCATCGCGATCAAGGCGGCGTTCGGCGGTGGCGGCCGCGGGCTCAAGGTGGTGCGCGAGCTGTCCGAGGTCGCGGCGGCTTTCGACGCGGCCACTCGCGAGGCGATCGCGGCATTCGGTCGCGGAGAGTGCTTCGTGGAGCGCTTCCTCGAGAGCCCGCGGCACATCGAGGTGCAGGTGCTCGGCGACGGGCGCGGCGGTGTCGTGGTGGTCGGCGACCGCGACTGCTCGATGCAGCGTCGGAACCAGAAGCTCATCGAGGAGGCGCCGGCTCCGGGACTCTCCGTCGAACAGCGGACGCGTTTCCACGACGCGGCACGGTCGATCTGCGGCGAGGTGGAGTACCGCGGGGCCGGCACCGTGGAGTTCCTGCTCGCGGCCGACGGCACCATCTCGTTCCTCGAGGTGAACACAAGGCTCCAGGTGGAGCATCCGGTCACCGAGGAGGTCACCGGAACCGACCTGGTGCGCGAGCAGTTCCGCATCGCGTTCGGGGAAGGTCCGTCCTTCGTCGAGACGCCGGCACCCATCGGGCACGCGTTCGAGTTCCGCATCAATGCCGAGGACCCCGGGCGGGGCTTCCTGCCGAGCCCCGGTCGTGTCGAGAGACTGCGGATCCCCGGCGGACCCGGCGTGCGCTGGGACAGTGGCATCGAAGAGGGCGACGTCGTGCAGCCGGCCTTCGACTCGATGATCGCCAAGCTGATCGTGCACGCCGAGTCCCGCGATGCGGCCATCGTGCGGGCGCGGCGGGCTCTGCGTGAGCTGACCGTCGAGGGGCCGGCGACGGTGATCCCGTTCGACGTGATGGCGCTCGACGAGGAGGCGTTCGGCACGGCGACCTTCGCGGTGCACACGCAGTGGATCGAGAGCTCCCTGCTGCCGAAGCTGGAGACGCAGTCGCGGCCGGCGGCCGTGTCGGACTCCGCACTGCAGCGCTTCCCTGTCGAGATCGACGGCCGACGCGTGATGCTGGGTCTCCCGGCCGGGCTGCTGTCGGGCCTCGGTCGTCCGGCTGCCCCCGCGCCCGCAGCGCCCACGTCCGACCCGACCGAACTGCGTGCACCGGTGCCGGGCACTCTGGTGCGCTGGCTCGTCGACGACGGCACCGAGGTCGCGGAGGGAGAGCCGGTCGCGGTCCTCGACGCCATGAAGATGGAGACCACGGTGACCGCCCACAGATCCGGATCGCTGTCTCAGCGGGTCGAGCTGTCCGCGATGGTCGCCGCCGATGGGGTGCTCGCGGTCATCGACTGAGCGTTCTGGTGCACCACCCGAAACGCAGAGATCCCGGATGCCTCACGAGAGGCATCCGGGATCTCCGTCTGTGCGCGGCGCGGCCTACTCGGGGTCGCCGCCGAGCGGACCGACCGCCTCGAGCGGCTTCGGGTCGTCGGCACCGGTCTTGCGCAGGCGCGCGATCAGGTTGCCGAGGTGGTAGATGAGGATCGCAGCCACCGTGGCGATGACGATGCCGCCGAGTTCGAAGCCGGAAGCCTCGTCCTTGATCATGAAGCCGCCGACCGCCATGATCAGCGCGACGGCCGCCGTGTACTGGTTGACCGGGCGCGAGAAGTCGACGCGGTTGTCGACCCAGATCTTGATGCCGATGACCCCGATCAGACCGTAGAGCGCCGTCGTCACGCCGCCGAGCACACCGGCGGGCACCGAGTTGATGACTTCGCCGAACTTCGGGGAGAGGCTGAGCAGGATCGCGGCCGTGCCCGCCACCCAGTAGGCGGCGGTGGAGTAGACGCGGGTGGACGCCATCACGCCGATGTTCTCGCCGTAGGTCGTCGTGCCGGAACCGCCGAAGAAGCCGGCGAGGGTCGTCGAGACGCCGTCCGCGATCAGCGCCTTGCCTGTCTGCTGGTTCACCGTCGCGTCTCCGGTCATGGTCGCGACGCCGCGGACGTGGCCGACGTTCTCGGCGATCAGAACGAGAACGACCGGGAGGAACATCGCAAGCGCCGTGAGCGTGCCGGGCTCGGTGAAGTTCGGGAAGGTGAAGGTCGGAAGGCCGACCCAGTCCGCCTTCTCGACTGCTGCGAAGTCGAGCTCACCGCGGAACGCCGCGAAGATGTACCCCGCGATGACGCCGAGGAAGATCGAGATGCGGCCGAGGAAGCCGCGGAAGACGACGGCGAAGAGAATTGTGATGGCGAGGGTGAAGGTCGCGGTCACCGGCGCTGCGGCGTAGTTGTTGTGCGCTGCGCCCGCGAGGTTGAAACCGATGAGGGCGACGATCGTTCCGGCGAGTACCGGCGGCAGGAAGCGGTCCACCCACTTCACCCCGACCGTGTGCACCACGACGCCGATGATCGCCAGCAGCACGCCGACGGCGACGATCCCGGCCAGGGCGGTGCCCATGTTCGCGGACGCGGTCGCTGCGGTCACCGGCGCGATGAACGCGAACGACGAACCGAGGTAGCTGGGCAGCTTGTTGCGGGTGACCAGCAGGAACAGGATCGTGCCCACACCGCTGAAGAGCAACGTGGTGGCGACCGGGAACCCGGTGATGATCGGCACCAGGAACGTCGCGCCGAACATCGCCACGACGTGCTGGAGACCGATCGCGATCGTCGCGGGCCAGTTCAGGCGCTCGTCGGGACGGACGACGGCACCGGGCTCGACCGTGCGGCCGTTTCCGTGCAGCTTCCACAGGGCCATGCGGGCTCCTCAAGGTTCGGGGGATGGCAGGAGTGCTGGAGCAACACTACCGATCCCTGAGTTTTTCCTGAGCGCTGGCGCCGACCTGCGCTCAGGTGCAGGAGCGGATGAAGGATGCATGAGGGGCGCGCAGCCGATGGTCATGCATCTGTCCGGTCGTCATGCATCCGTCCGCGGACCGGTCCGTGGACCTGCGTGACGAGTGGCCTCGACGGTCGCGAGTCAGGCGCCGAGGCGCTCGATCAGCTCGCGGTAGCGGTCGGCGGTGCGCGCGACCACGTCGTCCGGAAGCAGCGGCGGCTCGCCCTGCTGGTCCCAGTTCGCGGCCAGCCAGTCGCGCACGATCTGCTTGTCGAAGCTGGCCATGCGCGCGCTCGGCGTCGTGCCGGTGCGCCAGGCCTCGGCGTCCCAGTACCGGGAGGAGTCGCTCGTGAGCACCTCGTCGGCCAGGCGCAGGGTGCCGTCGGCATCCGTCCCGAACTCGAACTTGGTGTCGGCGAGGATCAGGCCCTTCTCCTCAGCGATGGCGGCCGCAGCCGTGTAGATCGCCAGGGAGGTGTCGCGTAGTTCGGCCGCCCGCTCGGCGCCGACGAGCTCGACGGCGCGCTCGAACGTGATGTTCTCGTCGTGCTCGCCCATCGGCGCCTTGTACGCCGGGGTGAACAGCGGCTCGGGCAGCCGATCGCCGTTCTGCAGGCCGGCCGGGAGCGGAATGCCGCACACGGTGCCGCTCTCCTGGTACTCGACCCAGCCGGAACCGGTGATGTAGCCGCGCACGACGCACTCGATCGGCAGCATCTCGAGCGACTGCGCGAGCATGGCGCGATCGGCGACGGCCTCGGGCAGCTCGCCCGCGGCGATGTGGTTGGGGAAGTCGGAGAGCTGGGCGAACCACCAGCGGCTCAGCTGTGTCAGCAGGGCGCCCTTGTCGGTGATGCCGGGGGAGAGCACGAAGTCGAAGGCGCTCACGCGGTCGGAGGCCACGACGAGGATGCGGGTGTCCGCCGGGTCTTCCGAGGCATACAGGTCGCGGACCTTGCCCGAGTAGATGTGCCGCCAGCCGGGAATGCTCTGTGCCGTGCCTTCTGAAGGTGTGCTCACCCGCCTATTATCCCGGTTCCGTGCGACCGCGATCGCCCGCGTCCGTGGGTCGCGCCGACGGGTGTCGGAGCCGGTGTCTAGCGTGGAGGCGTGGCTGACGACATCTTCACCGACCGGCTCCGTCTGTCGCGGGCGGTGGCCGCCGACCTCGATGCGATCTTCGCGATCCAGAATGATCCGCGGGTGTGGACGCACTTCCCGAGCCTTCGACACACCGACCCTGCCGCGACTCTCGACATGATGAGGCGTTGGGACCGCAGCTGGGAGCAGGCGGGACTCGGATCATGGGTGGCACGTCTGCGCGACACGGGCGAGATCATCGGGAACGGCGGCTGCACGCTGCTTCGCGGCGAGGTGTGGAACGTCGGCTACCGCATCGCGGCCGACCAGCACGGGCACGGGTATGCGACCGAGCTGGCGCGCGCCGGGATCGAGCAGGCGCGGCTCATCGACCCCGATCGCCCGGTCATCGCCTATCTCGTGGAGCACAACCGCGCGTCGGCGCACGTCGCGGAGAAGCTGGGCCTCCACCTCGTACATCGCGCGCCGGATGTCGGCAACCCCGATCCTGCGGTGATGCGGCTCGTCTACGCGGACCGACCCCTCACCGCGACGCAGCTCGCGGCCGCTCTGGGCTGATCAGCTGAGGGACCGCGGATGTCGGTCTTGTCGGTGTCCGTTGGGGGGCGTATAGTCCACATGGACTATTTGAGGTGGGGACATGAAGAAGGATGCCGTCGACCGACTCACCCCCATGGGGGTGATGGTGCTCGCGCTGCTGCGCGAGGGCGACATGCACCCCTACGAGATGGTGCGGCTCATGCGGGCCCGCCACGATGATCGCCTGATCACGATCACCAACGGGACGCTCTACCACACGGTGTCCCGGCTGCATCGTGCCGGGCTGATCGATGAGCTCGGCATCGACCGCGAGGGCAATCGTCCGGAGCGCACGACCTACTCCCTGACGGATGCCGGACGTGACGCGGTCGTCACGTGGGTGCGGCGCGAGCTGCCCCGCATCGACCGACCCGCCGACTTCCGCATCGCGCTCGCCGAGGCCCACAACCTTGAGAGGCCGGAGGTAATCGACCTCCTGCAGGCGCGGCGGGTGGCGCTCGTCGGCGATCACGCGCGGCACCGCGACGGCCTGCGGACGGCCAGGGAGAAGAGCGTGCCCGAGCAGGTGCTCGTCGAGATCGAGCGTCAGGAGGCACTGCTGGACGCCGAGCTGCGCTGGCTCGACACCCTCCTGGACCGCCTCCAGACCGAAGTCCTGCCGTGGGGTCCCACGGCATTCCAGAACTCAGACCGCTACCGCGCTCAGCGAAAGGCCGCACAGCAATGACAGATACCCCTCGCGACGGAGACCGCCCCCCGGTGTCCGCGCCCTCGACCTCCGGTCCGTCGACCGGCACCTATTCCGTGGGGCACAAGCCCACGAGCCCCTGGCCCGCCCTCTGGGCGCTGGTCATCGGCTTCTTCATGATCCTCGTCGACACCACGATCGTGTCGGTCGCGAACCCGGCCATCAAGGCGGCGCTCGACCCGAACACGAACAATCTCGACAACGTCGTGTGGGTCACAAGCGCCTACCTGCTCGCCTATGCGGTGCCGCTGCTGATCACCGGACGCCTCGGTGACCGATTCGGCCCGAAGAACATCTACCTGATCGGCCTCGCGGTCTTCACCCTCGCGTCGCTGTGGTGCGGACTGTCGACCACACTCGAGGGCCTGATCGTCGCCCGCGCGGTGCAGGGTCTCGGAGCGGCGTTCATGACACCGCAGACCATGGCCGTGATCACCCGCACCTTCCCGCCCGAGCGCCGCGGCGCCGCGATGGGTCTCTGGGGGGCGACCGCTGGTGTCGCGACTCTCGTCGGCCCCCTCGTGGGCGGTCTGCTCGTCGACGGCTTCGGCTGGGAGTGGATCTTCTTCGTGAACATCCCGGTCGGTATCGTCGCCTTCGTGCTCGCCTGGCGTCTGGTGCCCAAGCTCGCGACGCATCCGCACCGGTTCGACATCGTGGGTGTGGTGCTGAGCGCCGTGGCGCTGTTCCTCATCGTGTTCGGACTCCAGGAGGGCGAGAAGTACGACTGGGGTGTGATCTGGGGGCCGATCTCGGTATGGAGCCTGATCATCGTCGGCCTCGTGGTGCTCGGGCTGTTCATCTTCCAGCAGGCCAAGACCCGCAGCGAGCCGCTGGTGCCGCTCGACCTGTTCCGCGACCGCAACTTCTCGGGCGCGAACGTGGCGATCGCCGCCGTCGGCTTCACGGTGACGAGCATGTCGCTGCCGATGATGTTCTTCCTGCAGACCGCACGCGGACTCACGCCCACCGAAGCGGCACTGCTCCTGATCCCGATGGCGGTGCTCTCGGGGGTGCTCGCCCCGGCCGCGGGGAAGCTCCTCGACCGGGTCGATCCGCGCATCATCCTCATCCCCGGCCTGCTCTGCGTCGCCGGAGCGCTGGTCTGGTACTCGGCACTGATCAACATGGACACCCCGATCTGGATGTTCCTGCTTCCCTCTGCGCTGATGGGCATCGGCAACGCCGGCATGTGGGGTCCGCTCGCCACCACGGCGACGCGCAAGCTGCCGCCGCGTCAGGCGGGGGCGGGCGCCGGCATCTACAACACGACCAGGACCATCGGGTCGGTGATCGGCTCGGCATCCATCGCCGCGTTCATGCAGTCGCGTCTCGAGGCGAACCTCCCGGGCCTCGCCGACGCCCCGGCGGGCATCTCGACCGGCGGATCGCTGCCGCCCCAGGTGGCCGAAGGGTTTGCGGCGGGGATGTCGCAGTCGATCCTGCTGCCGGCGTGCGTCATGGCGGTCGCCCTGATCGCCTCGCTGTTCCTCGGTCGTTACGACAAAACGGAGGCGGCGGCACCCGCGGCCGTGCGGGCCGAGTAGTCGAACCCGGGAAGGGGTCGTGTCCGTCGGTTTGCGGACACGGCCCCTTTCTGGTGTCATCGGGCGATGACGATCGCACTCTCTCGACCGACCACCGACCTCTTCGAATCCTGGGCCGCCGCAGTGGGCGAGTTCGAGGGCGGACACGTCGACGGGGGCGGTCTCGAGAAGGGTTTCGTGCCCGACCGGGCCGCTTTCGAGGAGTTCGTCGAGCGCGCAGAGCTGTACGCCACACCCGGTGCGGTTCTCCCGGAGGGCCACGTGCCCTGCGATTACTACTGGATCACCGAGGGGGACCAGGTGGTCGGCTTCCTCTCCTTCCGCCGCGAGCTCAACGACTACCTGCGTCGCTTCGGTGGCCACATCGGCTATTCGGTGATCCCTTCCCGTCGCCGCGAAGGGATCGTGCGCGAGGCGATGCGGCAGATTCTCCGCCAGGCGAAGGTGGAGGGGTACGAACGCGTGATGCTCACCTGCGATGACGACAACATCGGGTCCATCCGCACCATCGAGGGCGCCGGTGGCGAGCTCGAAGACGTGATCGATGCGCCGGAGGCCGGGCGGCCCCGCGTGCGGCGGTACTGGATCGATATTTCGGGGACCCGACTCGCCGCGAGCTAGGGTAGATCCTCGGCGGTCGTCCGGTCGCTGCTGTCGACCCGAGGAGCACACGTCGTGATCCGAAATCCATCCGCCGCGGCGGGCCGCCTGCGCCGATCGATGCGCACCGCCGGTGCGGCCGCGCTCGTCGCCTTCGTCGCCGTCGGAGCGCTCCTCGCCGGAGCCGCCCCCGCCACCGCCGCGAGCGACGGCGACAAGTACGTCATCGGCACCGACACGACCTTCGCGCCGTTCGAGTTCACCGACAAGGACGGCAACCTCGTCGGCATCGACATGGACCTGCTCCGCGCGATCGCGAAGGATCAGGGCTTCGAGGTCGAGATCCGCCAGCTCGGATTCGACGCCGCGGTGCAGGCGCTGCAGTCGAACCAGGTCGATGCGGTCATGGCCGGCATGTCGATCACCGAGGAGCGACAGAAGACCTTCGACTTCAGTGAGCCCTACTTCACCAGCGGCATCCAGCTGGGCGTTCTCGAGTCGAGCGACATCCAGTCGCTCGACGACCTCGACGGCAAGGCCGTGGCCGTGAAGACCGGCACGCAGGGGCAGACCTTCGCCGACGAGAACAAGGACGAGTACGGCTTCAAGGTCACCCCGTACCAGGACACGACCGACATGGTCGACGCTGTGAAGGCCGGCCAGGCGGTCGGCTACTTCGAGGACTTCCCGGTGCTGGCCTACGGCATCCAGCAGGGTTCCGGCTTCCGCCTGATCGGTGAGCCCGAGCTCGGCGGCGAGTACGGCTTCGCGGTGAACAAGGGGCAGAACCCCGAACTGATCGAGATGTTCAACGCCGGACTCGCGAACCTCAAGTCTTCGGGCGAGTACGACAAGATCGTCGACACGTACCTGGCGGGCGGCGAGGAATCGTCGCAGCCGACCGACATCATCTCGGTCGCGGTGCAGTACTGGCCCGCGCTCATGGAAGGCCTGTGGCTGACGATCCTCGCGACGATCGTCGCCATCGTGGCCGCCTTCATCCTCGGGCTCATCTTCGGCTTCGGCCGGGTCTCGAAGTTCGCACCGTTCCGCTGGATCGCGACGGCCTACGTCTATGTGTTCCGCGGGACGCCGATCCTCATCCAGGCGTTCTTCGTGTTCTTCGCGATCCCGCAGCTGTTCCCTGGCCTCACGTTCAACCCGTTCGTCGCCGGAGCGATCACGCTCTCGCTCAACACGGGCGCGTACATGACCGAGATCATCCGCGGAGGCATCCAGGCGGTCGATCCCGGACAGAACGAGGCCTCGCGCTCGCTGGGTCTCGGCCACTGGAAGACCATGCAGAAGGTCGTGCTCCCGCAGGCGTTCCGCATCATGATCCCGTCGTTCGTCAACCAGGGCATCATCACGCTGAAGGACACCTCGCTGATCAGTGTGATCGGCCTGGCGGAACTGACGTTCGTCTCTCGCCAGATCATCGCCTCGACGTACCTGTCGGCACAGGTGCTGACGATCGTCGCCATCATCTACTTCGTCGTGATCACGCTGCTGACGCTGCTCGCGAACCGCCTGGAGAGGACGTTCAACGCATGAGCAAGATCGTGGTGCAGGACCTGCACAAGTCGTTCGGAGACAACGAGGTGCTCAAGGGCATCAACCTCTCGGTGGAAGACGGCGAGGTCGTCGCGGTCATCGGTCCGTCGGGGTCGGGCAAGTCCACGCTGCTGCGCTGCCTCAACAAGCTCGAGGAGCCCACGTCGGGGCACGTCATCATCGACGGCGTCGACCTGACCGACAAGAGCGTGAAGCTCGACGAGGTGCGCCAGCGCATCGGCATGGTGTTCCAGCACTTCAACCTGTTCCCGCACATGACGGTGCTCGAGAACATCACCCTCGCGCCGGTCGAGTGCGGGAAGATGACGAAGGCCGAGGCCCGCGAGCGGGCGCTGTCGCTTCTGGAGCGGGTCGGTCTCTCGGAGAAGGCCGACGCGAAGCCCGCATCCCTGTCCGGTGGTCAGAAGCAGCGCGTCGCGATCGCGCGTGCGCTCGCGATGGACCCCGAGATCATGCTGTTCGATGAGGCCACGAGCGCGCTCGATCCCGAGATGGTCGGTGAGGTGCTGCAGGTCATCCGCGACCTGGCCTCCGGCGGCATGACCATGGTGCTGGTGACGCACGAGATGGGCTTCGCGCGCGAGGTCTCCGGCCGCACGGTCTTCATGGACGGCGGTGTCGTGGTCGAGGAGGCACCGCCCGCCGAGCTCTTCGGCTCGCCCAAGAACGAACGCCTGAAGGACTTCCTCTCCAAGGTGCTCTGAGCGCGGCGCACATCCGCGTCGCGCACATCCGCGTCGACTTCCCGTGTACTCGCCGAGTGCACGGGAAGTTTGCGTTCAGAAGCCGTGCATTCGGCAGCTTCCCGTGCACTCGGGTGCGGTGCGGTGCGGTGCGGTGCGGTGCGGGATTGGGTGAGCTACTCGCGAACGGATACGGGGTGGCGGCGGATGGTCGCGCTGACGAGGGCGGCGACCGCGCACAGTCCGGCGGCGGCGAACCAGGCGAACGTGTACTGGCCAGTGTGGTCGCGCACGATCCCGGCGAGGACCGAGGCGATGCCGGCGCCGATCTGGTGGGCCGCGAACACCCAGCCGAACACGAGCGGGCCCTTGTCTCCGAAGACCTCACGGCAGAGCGCGATCGTCGGTGGCACGGTCGCGACCCAGTCGAGCCCGTAGATCACGATGAACACGATGATGCTGGGTTGCACTTCGGCCGAGAGCAGGCTCGGCAGGAACAGCAGGCTCACTCCGCGCAGCGCGTAGTAGGCGGCGAGCAGGATGCGCGGGTTCACCCGGTCGGTGAGCCAGCCGGAGAACACGGTGCCGACGATGTCGAAGACGCCCACCACGGCCAGCAGCCCGGCCGCGGTCGTCGTCGCCATCCCATGGTCGTGCGCGCTCGGGATGAAGTGCGTGCCGATCAGTCCGTTGGTCGTCGCTCCGCAGATCGCGAAGCCGATCGCCAGTGCCCAGAAGGTCTTGGTGCGAGCGGCCTCCCTCAGGGTGGAGATCGCGAGTTTCGCCGCACCCCACGCCGTGCCCCGAGGAGCCGCCGTGCCCCGCGGAACGGGATCCGCCGCCATGACGGGCGTGGTCTCGCCGTACCGGGCGACCCCGAGGTCGCTCGGTCTGTTGCGCAGGAAGATCCAGACGAGGGGCGCGACGGCGAGGGCGCCGCCTGCGATGATGAGCGACGCCCCGCGCCATCCGACGTCTTCTGCGGCAGCCGCGATCACGGGGAGGAAGATCAGCTGCCCGGTCGCACTGCCGGCGGTGAGCACGCCGGAGACGAGCCCGCGCCGGGTCGCGAACCAGGTGTCGGTGATGGTCGCGGCGAACACCAGGGCCATCGATCCGGTGCCGAGCCCGATCAGCACACCCCAGGTCAGGATGAGCTGGCCGGGAGTCGCCACGAAGACGCTCAGCGCCGCGCCCGCTCCGATGACGAAGAGTGCGACCACCGTGACCGCGCGGATGCCGAAGCGCTGCATGAGGGCGGCCGCGAACGGGGCGATGAGGCCGTACAGCAGCAGGTTGATCGAGACCGCGAGCGAGAGCTCCGCCGTGCTCCATCCGAACTCCTCCTCGAGCGGCACCATGAGCACACCGGGCGCGGCGCGGAACCCGGCGGCGCCGATGAGCGCGATGAGGGCCACCAGGGCCACGGTCCAGGCAGGGTGGAAGCGGCGCTGCCGTCCGGTCAGGGGTTCTTCGATCGGACCGTCGAGCGATTCGGCGGTCATGCCGCGTCTCCGGCGAGAAGGGCGAAGGGCTCCCCGCCCATGCTGCGCCGTGCCCACCGGGTGCTGCCGGCGTCGAGCGGTGCCGCGCAGGTCGCGCACCAGTTGACGGAGTCCGAGACATCGCCGCAGCGGCCGCAGCTCACGGTCAGTCCCCACGGCCCGTCGGGGTCGGTGATGCGAGCGAACCGCGCGTAGGCGTGCAGGATCGGAAGCGTCTCGCGTCCGGCGGTCGTGAGTCGATAGCCGCTGCGCGCATCGTCGGGGTCTTCGCGGGCGATGAGGTCGGCCTCGCCCATCGCGGTCAGGCGACGGGAGAGCACCGAGTCGGCGGCGCCGGTGGCGTCACGAAGCTGATCGAAACGCGTGCGGCCGGAGAAGAGCTCGCGCAGGATGAGCAGCACCCAGGGGTCGGCGAGCACGTCGGCGGTGCGGGCGATGGGGCAGGTCGCAGAGGACCAGTCGGAGCGGAGCGGCATCCGCTAACTTTCTTGAAGAAAGTCCCCCGTGTCAATCGCGGATCCGCACGTTGGCAGGATTCCTGCCCGCATTCGCCCGAATTCGCGCGACCGCACCTCACGTACCCCCGCTCGTGGTGCTCCCGAGTGCACGGGAACTCGCCGAGCGAACGGGGTATCCGCGTCGGGAAGCCGTGCACTCGTCGAGACCCCGTGCGCTCGGCGGAGGGGGCACACAGAGGGGGCGGGACGGGCCGGCGGGGCAGGGGCGGGGCGCGGAGGGCTACTCGGCGACGCGAGCGGCGATGTCGGTGCGGTAGTGGGAGCCGTCGAGATGAATGCGGGCGATCGCCTCGTACGCGCGGTCGCGCGCGGTGCGGAAGTCGGAAGCCACCGCCACCACGTTCAGTACACGGCCTCCCGTCGCGATGAGCGATCCGCCGGGAGCATCCGGGCTCGCGGTCGCGGCGTGCACGATGCGGACGCCCTCGACGGCCGCGGCTTCCGCGAGGCCCTCGATCGGGCGGCCGGTCTGCGGTGCCTCGGGGTATCCCTCGCTGGCCAGCACGACCGTGATGGCGACATCGTCGCTGAACACGGGATCCGGCTGGTCCTCGAGGGTTCCCGAGGCCGCGGCGAACAGCAGGTCCGACAGTGGGGTGACCAGTCGCGGCAGCACGATCTGCGTCTCCGGATCTCCGAAGCGCGCGTTGAACTCGATCACGCGCACGCCGGCGGGAGTGAGGATCAGGCCCGCGTAGAGGAGTCCGATGAACGGCGTGCCCTCTGCGTCGAGCTGGCGCACCACGGGAAGTGCCACGTCGCGCGTGACCTCGTCGACGAAGGCCTGCTCGCTGCCGAACTGCTCGGTGAGCCAGGGCAGCGGCGAGTAGGCGCCCATGCCACCGGTGTTGGGGCCGGCGTCGCCGTCGAGTGCGCGCTTGAAGTCTTGGGCGGGGCTGAGCGCGCGCACGGTGTCGCCGTCGCTCAGGAAGAACAGGGAGACCTCGGGGCCGGACAGGAACTCCTCGATCAGCACCGGGCCGGCGGGAAGATACTGCTCGGCGTGCGCGAGCGCCTCGGCGCGGTTGGACGTGACGATGACGCCCTTGCCCGCAGCCAGACCGTCGGCCTTCACGACGTAGGGAGCGCCGAGATCGTCGAACGCGTTCTCGACCTCTGCCGTGGTGGCGGCGCGCACGGCACGGCCGGTGGGCACGCCGGCGGCATCCATGACCCGCTTCGCGAACGACTTCGAGCCCTCCAGCTGCGCTGCGGCCTTGCCCGGTCCGAACACCGGGATGCCGCGGACGCGCAGGGCATCCGCGACTCCGGCGACGAGCGGAGCTTCGGGGCCCACCACGACGAGGTCGATCGCGTGCTCGTGCGCGAACGCGGTGACTGCGCCGCCGTCGAGCGGATCGAGCGAGACGGGGCTCGCATCCAGTGCCATGCCGGCGTTGCCGGGAGCCACGAAGATCTCGTGCTCCGTCTGCTCGGCCCGCAGGGCGAGGATGATCGCGTGCTCACGGGCACCGGAACCGAGGACGAGAATCTTCACCCGTCCAGACTACCGAGGGTCGCGCTCCGGGTTTCGGTGGGGCTCAGAGGTCGACGGTCCGTTCGACGGCAGCATCCCAGGTCACGGTCCAGCCGGCCGCGTCGAAGAGCGCATCGAGCACCATCGCGGTGAAGCCCCAGACGATCGTGCCGTCGACGTCGAACGCCGGGCCCCGGAACGTGTGCCCCATGCGGGTGATCGTCGAGGTGAACCGGGTCTCGGGGGCGAGCAGTTGCGCGACGGGAACCCGGAACACCTCGACCGTCTCGGCGTGATCGACCGCCACGACCCGCGACGGCGACTGCCACCATGCCAGGACGGGCGTGACGAGATGGTTGCTCGCGGCGAGCGGGATCTCCGGCAGCGTGGCCAGGATCTCGACTCCCGCCGGATCGAGCCCGGTCTCCTCCTCGGCTTCGCGCAGCGCCGTGGCGACGACGTCGGCATCGTCCGGCTCCACGCGTCCACCGGGGAATGAGACCTGACCGGGGTGGGACGAGAGGGTGGGCGCGCGTCGCTGCAGCAGCACGTCGAGGTCACGGGCGACGGCCGCGTCGGTCGTGGGGGCGGGGATGCGATCGAGCACGCCGAACAGGATGAGCACAGCCGCGTCGTGCGCGCTCTGCGGGTCGGCGAGTGGCGGGATCCGCACGCCCCACGAATGGTCGGCGACTGCCGCGAGCAGCTCGGCGCGGGCGCCCTGGGGATGCATGCTCATGCGTCCGAGCATAGGACTCGTGGCGCGCGGTCGGTCGTAGTCTGGAGAGATGGCCAGGAAGATCGACATCGTCGACGGACGCGCGGCTCTCGATGCCGTCCGCTCCGCGGATGCCTCGGGCGTGAAGCCGCAGCGCACCGATCTCGCCACCGCCGTGCGCTATCTGCTGCAGCTGCTCGACGAGAAGGCGCCGGGCAACAGCGTGGAAGTGCGAGTGCCTCCCTTCGGTGCGGTGCAGGTCATCCAGGGTCCTCGACACACCCGTGGCACGCCGCCGAACGTGGTGGAGATGGATGCGGCGACCTGGATCGCCGTGTCCACCGGCACGGAGCGATGGGCGGATGCCGCAGACGGCGGACGCATCCACGCTTCGGGCACGCGCGCCGACTTGAGCGACGTGCTGCCGGTGCGTCCCTAGCGCAGCCCCACCGGACCTCGCGAGGGGATGAGGCTCCGGGCTTGGCGTCAGCCCCGCTGGATGGCGTGTCAGGCGCGGTCGTGGAGGGTGATCCGGTAGCCGTCGGGGTCGGCGAACGTGAAGGTGCGGCCGAACGGTCCATCGATCGGGTCCGCGACGATGGTGTGGCCATCGGCGAGGAGTGCATCGTGGATGGACTGGACATCAGTGGCGTGAAGCCAGATCGCGGTGCCGATGCCGGGCTGGGCGACACCGGTCAGGTCGGTGCCCGGGGCGATGTCCCGGAGGGCGAACGCGATCGGAGCCGTCTCGAAGACGACGGCGTGAGGCGGTCCTGCCGGGGAGCGGACGAGGCCGAGGTACTGCTCGTAGAACGCCTGCGAGGCGTCGAGGTCGCGTGCCTGAAGGGAGATGAAGTCGGGGCCGGTGACGGGCATGAGGCAAGTCCTTCCATTTGTGTCAGTTTTCTGACACAGATCAGCGTATGTCAGAATACTGACATGAGTCAAGACCGCGATGGGATCGACCTCGACACCTCACTGGGCTACCTGCTGAAAGAAGCGTCCAGCGCCCTGCGTGCCGCGATGGAAGAGGTGCTGCGCCCGCTCGGGATGACCATCACCCACTACTCCTGCCTCGAACTGCTCTCTCAGCGACCCGGCTTGTCGAACTCCGCGCTCGCGCGCGGCGCATTCGTCACGCGGCAGTCGATGAACGTGCTGCTGCAGGCGCTGGAGCGGGACGGGTTCGTGACCAGGCCGGCGGAGGCCCCGGTCGGCAAGGCTCTCCCCGCCCGCCTCACCGACCGCGGTCGTGAGAGTCTCGCGAAGGCGACTGC
This sequence comes from Microbacterium sp. SY138, assembly GCF_039729145.1. NCBI lineage: Bacteria > Bacillati > Actinomycetota > Actinomycetes > Micrococcales > Microbacteriaceae > Microbacterium > Microbacterium sp. SY138. The sequence goes on from NZ_CP155793.1 coordinate 511,762, forward strand.
CGCCGTCCGCTCGGTGGAGGTCCGGATGCTGTCCGGGATGACCGAGGACGAGCAGGCGGGAGCGCTGAAGATCCTCCGGAGCATGATCCGCTCGCTGCGGGAGGAGTCCTAGCCCCGGGCGGATCAGCGTTGCGCGACCACCATTGGAACCCCGGTCACCGGGTGCGGGAACACGTCGACCGCCTGGCCATAGACCTGCTCGATCCGCTCGGCGGTCAGTACCTCGGCCGGAGTGCCCGTCGCCGCGACCCTGCCCTCGGCGAGCAGCGTGACGCGGTCGGCATGCGCGAGGGCGGCATTGAGGTCGTGCAGCACGATGGCGACCGCGATCCCGGCATCCGCGCGTCCGCGGATCAGCCGCATGACGTCTTCGTGGTGCTTCAGGTCGAGAGCCGCGGTCGGTTCGTCGAGCAGCAGGAGGCCGGTGTGCTGGGCGAGCACGCGGGCGAGGGCGACCCTGGCGCGCTCGCCGCCGGACAGCGACGGCACCGCGCGGGCCCGGAGTGCCGTGACCTCGGTCTGCGCCATCGCTGCGGACACCAGCTCGTCGTCGTCCTCGGCCGCCGGGGTGCGTGCCCAGGGCGTCCGCCCCATGCGCACGACCTGCTCAGTGCTGAACGGGAACGTGACGGTGTTCTCCTGCAGCAGCACGGCCCGCTGCTGGGCGAGCGTGCGCGGCTTGACGCGCTCGATCGGCTGGCCGTCGAGCTCGACCGCGCCGGCCTGTGCTGTGACATCTCCGGCGAGCACTCCGAACAGGGTGGATTTGCCCGCCCCGTTCGGCCCGACGAGAGCGTGGACCTCTCCGGAGCGGATCGCGATGGACGCGTCGTCGAGGATCGTCCGCCCTTCGCCGACGCGCACGGTGAGTCCCGACCCGCGGAGCCTGACGGTCATGCCCACCCTCCCGAGCGACGACGGGTGCGCACGAGAAGCCACAGGAAGAACGGGCCGCCCACGAGCGAGGTGATCATGCCGATGGGCAGATCGGCGAGCGGCACGGCCGTGCGGGCCACGAGGTCGGCGACCGCGATGAGCAGTGCGCCGCCGAGCGCCGAGGCGATCACGAGCGGCACGTGGGCGGGGCCGATCATCATCCGCATCAGGTGTGGCACGACGAGACCGGCGAATCCGATGATCCCGGCGAAGGCGACCGCCGCGCACACCAGCAGCGCGACCGTCACGATCACCACGATCCGCAGCAGCTCGACATTGACGCCGAGGTGTCGCGCGGTGCGCTCGCCGAGCGCGAAGAGATCCAGGCGCGGTGCGACGATCAGCGCGACCGCCACGCCGATCAGCACGAGCGGCGCGACGAGCTGGATGTTCGACCACAGCGCGCCGTTCAGCGAACCGAGCTGCCAGAACACGATCTGCTCGCGGGTCGATGTGGTGCCGAGGAACGTGAAGAAGGCCATGCCGGCGCCGGCAATCGCGTTGATGGCGATACCGGTGAGCAGGAGCGTCACGACTTCGGTGCGCCCTCCGGAGCGGCTGATGAAGTACACCGAGAACACCGCTATCAGGCCGCCGAGGAACGCGAAGGCAGGCGTGGTCCACATGCCGAAGGTCGCGAGCCCGAACGTGATGCTCGCTGCGGCGCCGAGCGCTGCGCCCGAGGAGACGCCGACCACACCGGCGTCCGCGAGCGGGTTGCCGAAGATCGCCTGCATGAGCACTCCCGAGACCGCGAGGGCGGCGCCGACGAGGAGGCCGAGCACGATGCGGGGCATGCGCAGGGTGAAGATCACGCCGTAGTCGGTGGAAGCCGACGGAGCCCACGCGGTGTCGACCCCGACGCCGCGCAGGAGCACGCCGATGAGGGAGGCGGGGGAGAGGTCGTACTGCCCGCTCGTGATCGACACGATGCACGTGATCGCGAGCGCGATCACCAGGCCCACCGTCACCAGGGTGAAGCGCAGGCCCCGGTGCCTCGTCGGAGTCGGGGTGACGACCTCCCCGGTCACTTCGCGGGCTCGGGGGCGTACAGGGCGCGGGCCAGAGCGCCGATCACGTCGGCGGTGCGCGGACCGAAGCTCAGGATCTCGCTGTCGGCCATGTCGATCACGCGACGGTTCGCACCGGCGGGGGTCTGCGCCACGGCGGGGATCCGCTCGATCAGCCCGTCGATGCCGCCCACGGATTCGAGCCCGTCGGTCATCATCACCAGCACGTCGGGCTGCGCGGCGACGAGGGCCTCGGCGGTCATCGGCTTCATGCCCTCCCACCCGATCTCGGCCGCCACATCGACCCCGCCCACCGCGTCGATCAGCGAGTCGGCTCCGGAGTCCTCTCCGAAGATGTAGTAGACGTTCGCGCTGCCGCGGACGTAGAGGAACAGCATCCGGGCGCGATCGGCTTCGTCGGCGGGAACGATCTCGGCGATCTCCGCGAGCGTCTCGTCGACCGAGGCGTCCAGTCGATCGATGAGCGCTTCCCCGCGGCGAGGCATGCCGAGCGCGGTGGCGATCTCGGTCACGAGTGCGTCGGTGGTGTCGAGCCGACGGTCGCTGGAGATCACGACGACGGCGATGCCCGCGTCGCGCAACTGCTGACGCACCTCCTTCGGGCCGATCGTGGTGTCGGTGAGGACGACGGTCGGGGCCAGCTCGAGGATCGCCTCGGCGTTGAGCGTGTGGCCGGTCTTGGTCACGACGGGAAGGTCTTCGGTGCCGGCGAAGACGGTGGAGGCGTCGCGACCGACGACCTGATCGCCGAGCCCGAGTGCGAACACGGTCGACGCGATCGTGCCCGAGATGTCGATCGGGAGGATCCGGTCGATATCGGTGATCTCGATCTCGTGGCCTTCGCTGTCGGTCACCGTCACAGGCAGCGTCGGAGCGCTGTCGTCGTCGACGGGCGCGATCGCGTGGGTCGAGAGGCAGGCGGTGGATGGGCCGGTGTGCGCGCGGACGTCGTCGATCAGATCGAGTGCGGCGAGCGGGAGGGATGCCTGGGGGCAGTCGTCGTCGGCGACGGCGGCCGGTGCGGCCGTGCCTCCCGGCTCGGTGCAGGCCGTGAGCCCGACGGCCAACGCGGCGACGAGGAGAAGGGCGGAAGCGCGACGCATTAGGCAAGGCTATCCTAAAACTTGACGCGCGCTGATTCCCCCCTCTACGCTCAGGGTCGGCGGCTTACTTAGCTGAGCCTAACCAAAATTTAACCCTCGCCCGACTGCATTGCGGCACCGCCGGCGCGCGTGTGCTTCTGCGCGCCCGGAGCCATGGAGAACCGTGAACGCCACAGCCACAGCATCCCCCGGGAGCGCACGCATACGCGTGCTGCTCGCCGCTTTCGTCTCCTTCCTCCTCATCGCCGCCGGCGCCGTGATCGTGCCACCCGCGCACGCCGCCGGTGCGATGGTCACTGCCACGGTCGCCTCCGCAGGCGCCTCCGGAGTGAGTGTGCAGGTGCAGGCGAGCGGTCTCCCCGAAGTCGAGGGCGCATACGCGGCGCTCATCGTGAAGGGGACGGAGGCGGGCCTCTCCGGTGGTGGCGGGTACGCCGCCTTCGTGATGCCGACCGTCGCCGGAGGGGCGAGCACGTTCACGCTCGACGCACCGGCCGGCTCGCTGGACCGCACGAAGACCTATGAGGTTCTCGTCTGGCAGAAGCACTCGAACCCGAACGAGACCACGATTTACGGCCGCGGCGACGTCGGCATCTCGGCCGGGCAGTGGGACGCGGTGTTCGGTGCCGCCCCCACCGATCCGGGAACCGACCCCGGAACCGATCCGGGGACCGATCCTGGCACGGATCCGGGGACCGATCCTGGCACGGATCCGGGGACCGATCCCGGTACGGATCCGGGGACCGATCCCGGTACGGAACCGGGCGAGACCCCGAAGTCGGCGACGATCGAGGTGTTCCTCGCCGACGGCACGACTCCGGCCGCCGGTGTGGCGCTCAAAGCCGGCGACAAGGTCGTCGTGAAGGGCTCGGGTTACGACCCGGCGGCGAACCTCGGGACCGAGGGCCGTGGTGTGCCGATCCCGAAGCACCTTCCGCAGGGCACATACGTGGTGTTCGGCAATTTCGCTTCGGCATGGCAGCCCTCGACGGGTGCGGTATCTTCGAGCCGTTCCGTCGGTGCGCAGACGTGGGCTCTGGCCGAGGGCGTGCTGAACCAGGTTCCCGCGCAGTACCAGAGCGCGATCCGCGCGCAGTGGGTCGACATCGCGGCCGACGGCACGTTCCAGGCGACCGTGACCCTGAAGGATGCCGCGGCGACGCCGGGGTCTTACGGGATCTACACGTATGCGGCCGGTGGCGTGATCAACGCCGACCAGGAGCGCAGTGTCGCCCTGAACTACACCGAGACTCCGACGGTCTCCACAGCCGTGAAGACGGCGACGGCGACGAACGGTCTGACCGTCACGGCCTCCGGGACCAAGCTCGGAGCGATCCCGGGTGCGTACGTCGCGTTGATCGAGAAGGGCACCGAGGCGAACGTCACCGGCAGCGGCGGGTTCCTGGCGATGCAGTACGTGCGCCCGATCTCCGGCGGCGCCTTCACGGTGGACCTGACCGCCGCCGCCGACAAGCTCGACCGCACGAAGTCCTACGAGGTCATCGCGTGGAAGCAGCACTCGAACCCCGATGCGAGCACGATCTATGCACGCTCGACCATCGCCGTCACCGACGCACAGTGGGAGAGCCTGCAGCCGGCTCCGGTCTCGGCGGCGATCGAGGTGTTCCTCGCCGACGGCACGACTCCGGCCGCAGGTGTGGCTCTCAAAGCCGGTGACAAGGTCGTCGTGAAGGGCTCGGGCTATGACCCGACCGCGAATGTCGGTGGACGCGGGATGCCGATCCCCCAGCACCTTCCGCAGGGCACCTACGTGGTCTTCGGCAACTTCGGCTCGACATGGCAGCCTTCGACGGGTGCGGCATCGTCGACCCGATCGGTGGGCGCGCAGGCCTGGGCTCTGGCCGAGGGGGTGCTGAACCAGGTTCCCGAGCAGTACCAGAGCGCGATCCGTGCGCAGTGGGTCGACATCGCCGCCGACGGCACGTTCCAGGCGACGCTGACGCTGAAGGACGCCGCGGCGGCCCCCGGTTCCTATGGGATCTACACGTATGCCGCCGGTGGCGTGGTCAACGCCGACCAGGAGCGCAGCGTCGCCCTGAACTACGGCGACACCTCGGTCATCACCTCCACGGTGAAGTCGGCGAGCATGAAGGACGGCCTGACCATCACCGCTGCGGCTTCGAAGCTCGGTGCGATCACCGGTGCCTACGTCGCTGTGATCGAGAAGGGCGCCGAAGGGAGCGTCACCGCAGGCGGCGGGTTCGTCGCGATGCAGTACGTGCAGAAGGTCACGGGCGGCGCGTTCACGGTGGACCTGACGGCCGCGGCCGACAAGCTCGACCGCACGAAGGCGTATGAGGTGATCGTCTGGAAGCAGCACTCGATGCCCGATGCGAACACGATCTACGCTCGCGGCGCCATCACAGTCAGTGACGAGCAGTGGGACGCGCTCTTCCCGGCGGGGCCGACTGTGGGCACGACGGTCAAGGTTGCGACCGCGAAGGACGGCCTGACCGTCGCAGCAGCGGCCACCAATCTCGGCGAGATCCCTGGAGCCTATGTCGCCCTGATCGAAGCCGGCACCGAGGGCAACGTGAGTGCCGATGGTGGGTTCCTCGCGATGCAGTACGTGCAGAAGGTCACGTTCGGCGCCTTCGCGGTCGATCTCACGACCGCGGCGAAGAACCTCGACCGCACGAAGTCGTATGAGGTCATCGTGTGGAAGCAGCATTCGATGCCCGACGCGAGCACGATCTACGCCCGCTCGACCGTGACGATCACCCCGCAGCAGTGGGACGACCTGTTCGGTGTGACGGTGCCGGAGAAGCCCGTCACCCCGACGACTCCGCCCACGAACGTCCCTGGCGGATCACTCCGCTGGGCGATCTCGTCGTCGTTCACGAACTACATCACGGGTGACATCGCGAAGGGCTCCATCGCGGTCTCCGACGGCGCGACCCGTTCGGGCGGGCAGTTCCAGTTCGGTCAGACCGTCGGCGGCGACTTCGACGTGAACACCGGCCTCGGCAGCGTCGTCTATCGCGGCTCGGTGCGCTTCACCGGTCACCAGGGCGTGCTCGATGTGACCGTGTCGAACCCGCAGATCCGCATCACCTCGGCATCGGCGGCGACGCTGTACGTCACGAGCGGCGGCGCACAGGTGCCGTTCGCGACGCTCGATCTCTCCAACGCGGCGCGCATCGCGGCCAACGGTGCCGTGACCTACACGGCGGCGCCCGCGGCGCTGACGGATGCCGGTCGAGACCGCGTGCTCGCCGGCTACGGCACCGCGCTGAACCCGGTGACATTCACGATCGGCTCCGTCGCGGCGGCGCCGGCCGGTTCGAGCGGAACGGTTGCCGCCGCTGTCGTGAAGCCGAAGACCACCCTCCCTGCTGCCCCGCCGGCGACCGAGGGCATCCAGGCAGACGACGAGAACCTCGCAGCCCTCGGAGCGGGCCAGCCGGCCACGGTGTCGGCATCCGGGTTCCGCGCGAACGAGCAGGGCATCAAGGTCGTCGTGTACTCGACGCCCGTGCTGCTCGAGACGGTGACGGCCGACGCGAACGGCGTCGCGACCTGGTCGGGTTCGCTGCCGGCAAGCCTCGAGGACGGCGAGCACACCCTCACGTTCCAGGGCTCGGTGAACCGCGGTCTCGTGTTCACCCTGAACAGGGCGAACACCACGATCGGTGTGTGCACGGTCGAGGGCGCAACTCTCAAGTGGGGATACAAGGAGTCGTTCCGCACCTACATCGAGGGCATCGCGAAGGGCGGGTGGACGCTGACCGACGTGGCCTACCAGTACCCCGACTACGTGTGGGAGAACGGCACCGGATCGTTCGACGACAAGACCCTCGCGGGCCTCGTGACCTACGGCGGCAGCATCACCTTCACGGGTCACGACGGTGCGCTCAACACGACGCTCGGGAATGCGGCCGTCGAGCTCGCTGGGGACAAGGGCTACCTGGTCTTCGACGTGACCGGTACGACGCAGGGCGGCGAGAGCATCGACCAGAAGGGCGTTCGCCTCGCGGAGTTCGCGCTCGGCGACGCGGCGGTCGTCGACGGCGTGCTGACGCTCGACGCAGTCCCGACCACGCTGACCGAGGCCGGAGCATCCGCATTCGGCACCTACGCCGCAGGCGAGCAGCTCGACCCGGTCACCGCCGTGATCCCGGTGGGCGCGGCCTGCGGCGTCGCGGAGGAGAAGCCCGCCTCCGACTCCGAGGCCACCGCCGCGGTGACCACCGCGACCGAGCCCGCGGCATCAGACGGCGCCCCCGTGTGGCCGTGGATCGTGGGCGGCCTGATCGTCGTCGCCCTCGCGGCGACCGGTGGTGTGCTCATCGCCCGCCGCAACCGCACGGAAGAGACCGCGCAGACGACGACCGAGGTCTAGTCGAGACGCGATACGGACGGCCCTCCCCGCAGCGGACGCGGGGAGGGCCGTCCTTCCGCGACGCCCCGGGTACGCGACACGCGTCGGCGGTGGGACAATGGATGCATGGCCCCCACCGATTCCCACCAGACCGTCGAAGCGACCGTGCGCCGTGTGCCGCGGTACGGCGTGCTCATGGGCATCGGCGTCGTGGTCGGCGTGATCGCCGCCGGCATCCTCACCTGGACCGGCAGCTTCGACGAGTCGCAGGCCCTCGACGTCGTCTACCCGCCCGGTCAGGTGTTCGGCTTCCTGCTGCTGTGGACGGTGCCGATCGGCATCGCGCTCGGCGGCGTCACCGGTCTGATCCTGGAGCGCATCGCCCGCCGTCACGACCGCGTCGTCCGGGTCGACCGCGAAACCGTCGTCGACGAGGACTGACCCCTTCACCTACCGCCGAGTGCACGGCGTACCGCCGAGTGCACGGCGTATCGCCGAGTGCACGGCTTCTTTGCGCAGCTATCCCGTGCACTCGCAAGCAATCCGTGCACTCGCGGGGACGGTGGATCCCGGAAGCTGCGGGGGCTAGGCCAGCTCGGCGATCACCGGACGGATCGCGGCGTCGAACGCCACGACGTCGCGGCGCAGACCGTCGGTCACCGCCACCGTGAGCGCCCCGATCCACCAGATGCCGCGCTGCGAGAACGGCAGCACCTGCACGTTGAGCTCGAACGAGTGCGCGCGTCGGCCGACTTCGCGCTCGAACTCCGCGATCGCACTCGCATAGGCGCGGTATGCGTCGCCTCCGGTGTGGCTCTTCATCGAACTCACGTAGCGGTCGTGCGCGGCGCGCGCGTAGAGCAGAGCCGACGTCGCCTGCGGGGCGATGGCCGCTGTGAGCTCCTCCGCACCGTGGGCGGGCAGGGCGACCAGGGTGTCGAACCCGTCGATGAGCTCGAGTGGCACGTCGGAAGGATGCGCGCGCGGCTCGACCGTCATGTCCCAGTAGTCGCGCCACTGGGCCTCGATCGTGGGGGAGGCGTCGACGGCATCCGGCGCGCGGACGGCGAGTTCGCGGAGGCTCGGCAGGTCCTCCGGAACCCGGATGCCGAGGCGCTGCCGCAGTGCGAGCGCGACGAGCACGGGTACGCTCGCGTCTTCGCGGATGAGCCACTGCGGCTTGTCGGCCATGGCCCCATCGTAGGCGGCTCGGGGCTCCGGATCCGAGGTCCGACTTCGCGGAGAGTCGGACCGGCCGCGGGCGGTAGGCTGGAGACGTGGCTGCCTCCCCCACCAATCCCTATTCCGAAGCCGGCGTCGACACCGCTGCAGGTGATCTCGCCGTCGAGCTGATGAAGTCTTCCGTGCGCGCGACGCACGGTCCCGAAGTGCTCGGCGGTGTCGGCGGTTTCGCCGGCCTGTTCGATGCCAGCGCGCTGCGCGACTTCCGTCGCCCGCTGCTCGCGACCAGCACCGACGGCGTCGGCACGAAGGTCGCGATCGCGCAGGCGATCGACAAGCACGACACGATCGGGCAGGACCTGGTCGGCATGGTCGTCGACGACATCGTCGTGGTGGGCGCCAAGCCGCTCTTCATGACCGACTACATCGCGTGCGGCAAGGTCGTCCCGGAGCGGATCGCCGACATCGTCCGCGGCATCGCCCAGGCGTGCTCGGCCACCGGCACCGCGCTGGTCGGCGGAGAGACCGCGGAGCACCCGGGCCTGCTCGGCCCCCGCGACTACGACGTGGCGGGAGCCGCGACCGGAGTGGTCGAGGCCGATGCGATCCTCGGCGCGGAACTCGTGCAGGACGGCGACACGGTGATCGCGGTCGCCTCCAGCGGACTGCACTCCAACGGCTACTCCCTGGTTCGTCACATCGTGACCCGCGCGGGCATCGGCTACGGCGACAACGCCGCCGACTTCGGCACGACCTGGGGTGAAGCGCTCCTCGAGCCGACACGCCTCTACACGCTGCCGCTGCTTCGTCTGATCGAGCAGCTCGGCGGCTCCACGGGAACCGGCGGCGTGCACGCCCTCAGCCACGTCACCGGCGGAGGCATCGCGGCGAACCTCGCGCGCGTGCTCCCGCAGGGCAGTTGGGTCGAGGTCGACCGCAGCAGCTGGTCGCCGAGCCCGGTCTTCCGCGTGCTCAGCGATATCGCCGGGTCCACGCTGGAGTCGGCGGAGGGCACCTGGAACCTCGGCATCGGCTTCCTCGCCGTGGTCGCCGCGGAGAAGAAGGATGCCGCGATCGCGGCGCTGAACGCCGAGGGCATGCCCTCGTGGCAGGTCGGGACCGTCGGCTTCGGGCCGCGTCCGACCGGTGAATTCGAACAGGGCGCCAAGGGCGTCGACGGTGGAGCAGTGCGCCTGGTCGGCGCCTACGCGGACGGAGCGAAGTAAGAGCCCATGTGCGGCATCGTCGGAATGGTGGGCTCTGCCCCGGTCAATCAGGACATCTACGACGCACTCCTGCTGCTGCAGCACCGCGGCCAGGATGCGACGGGAATCGCCACCGCCGAGGCGAACGGCGTGATGCACAACGCCAAGGCGCAGGGGATGGTCCGCGAGGCGTTCCGCACCCGCGACATGCGAGCCCTGCTCGGCAACGTGGGTCTCGGCCACGTGCGCTACGCCACCAAGGGCACGGCCTCGAACGAAGAGGAGATGCAGCCGTTCTACGTGAACGCGCCGTACGGCATCATCCTCATCCACAACGGGAACCTCACCAACACGCGTGAGCTCACGGCCGACATGGCCAAGCGCGATCGCCGCCACCTCAACTCCTCCAGCGACACCGAGCTGCTGCTCAACGTGCTCGCCGGCGAGCTGCAGAACACGACCTCGACCGTCGACCTCGACCCCGAGCGGGTGTTCGAGGCCGTGGCGCGCACGCACGAGCGCATCGAAGGCGCCTACGCCGTGATCGCCGTCATCGCCGGCTACGGACTGCTCGCCTTCCGTGACCCGTTCGGCATCCGTCCGCTGATCCTGGGTCGTCGTCCCTCGACCGTCCCCGGCGCCGAGGGCAAGGACGAGTGGGTCGTCGCGAGCGAGTCGCTCGTGCTCGAGAACGGCGACTACGACGTCGTGCGCGAGGTCGAGCCCGGCGAGGCGATCTTCATCACCAACGACGGAGAGCTGTTCTCGAAGCAGTGCGCCACGGCCGCCACTCTCGCACCGTGCGCCTTCGAGTACGTCTACCTCGCCCGTCCCGACTCCGTCATGAACGGCATCTCGGTGTACGAGTCGCGTCTGCGCATGGGCGATCGGCTCGCCGACACGATCGCCAAGCACGTGCCGATGGACAAGATCGACGTGGTCATGCCGATCCCCGACTCGTCGCGCCCTGCGGCGATGGAGGTCGCCCGCAAGCTCGGCATCGAGTACCGCGAGGGCTTCTACAAGAACCGCTACGTCGGCCGCACCTTCATCATGCCGGGACAGGCGGTGCGCAAGAAGAGCGTGCGCCAGAAGCTCAACGCCATGTCGACCGAGTTCCAGGGCAAGAACGTGCTCCTGATCGACGACTCGATCGTGCGGGGCACCACCTCCAAGGAGATCATCCAGATGGCGCGCGATGCCGGCGCCGCCTCGGTGACCTTCGCTTCTGCTGCGCCTCCCGTGCGGCACCCGCACGTGTACGGCATCAACATGCCGTCGCGCCACGAGCTCATCGCGCACGGGCGCACGATCCCCGAGATCGCCGAGGAGCTCGGGTGCGATCACCTGGTCTACCAGGAGGTCGAAGACCTCAAGGCCGCGATCATCGAGGGCTCGGCGCTCACCGATCTCGACATGAGCTGCTTCGACGGCCGGTACGTGACCGGCACCGTCTCGGATGAATACCTGGCCTGGGTGGAGGGGTCACAGACCTCATGACGATGCCGAGTGCGCGACCGCTCTGGCAGGGTCGGGCTCTCGCACTCGTGGGGATCGTCCTGGTGGCGTTCTCGCTGCGCTCGGCGGTCGCCTCCCTGTCTCCGGTCATCGACCACGTCGCCGAGGACTTCCCGGTCTCGCCGGTCGTCGTCGGCCTCATCGGTGCCGCACCGCCGGTCTGCTTCGCGATCTTCGGTCTGCTCACGCCGCTGTTCGAGCGTCGATTCGGCCTGGAGCGGATGGCGGTCGCCGCGATCACGCTCATGGCTCTGGGCCTGCTGCTGCGCGGCCTCGCGTTCGATTCGACGACTCTGCTCGCGGCCACCGCGGTCGTGTTCGCGGGCGTCGGCTCGGGCAACGTGCTCCTCCCGCCGCTGGTGAAGAAGTACTTCCCGGATCGGCTCGGGGTGATGATGACCATCTACTCGACCACGATGGCGGTGTCGACGTTCCTGCCTCCGCTGGTCGCCGTGCCGGTGGCCGACTCTCTCGGCTGGCGGGTGTCGCTGGGGATGTGGGGCATCGTCGCGGGTATCGCGCTGGTGCCCTGGGTGGCACTGCTGCTGAAGAACGGCTCGCGGGCGGTCGAGCCGGTGAATCGCGATCCGGTGAAGAACGAGCTCCTGGCCCCCGACCCGACCGACGGCGTCGACGACGTGCAGGATGCGGTGGCCGTCGCGACCGGTCCGATCTCGACCACCCCTGCGAACCGCCGGTACTTCGCCCGGCTGTGGCGGCTTCCGCTCGCCTGGGCGCTCGCGATCGTCTTCGGGGCGTCGTCGACCATGGCGTACGTCTCGTTCGCATGGATGCCGACCATGCTCGTGGACATCGGTGACGTCACTCCGGCGACCGCGGGCTTCCTGCTCTCCCTCTTCGCGCTGATCGGTCTCCCGTGCTCGCTGCTCGTGCCGATCCTCGTCGTGCGCTTCCAGGCGACGCGCCCGCTCTTCTTCGTCGCGGTCGGCGGAGGGCTGGTGGGACTCGCCGGCTTCCTGTTCGCGCCGACCGTGGCCCTGCCGCTGTGGGTGAGCATCTTCGGCCTCACAGCCATCATGTTCCCTCTGAGTCTGGTGCTGCTCAGCATCCGCGCCCGCACTCCGGAGAGCGCAGTGGCGCTGAGCGGCTTCGTGCAGAGCATCGGCTACGCCATCGCGGCGACTTTCCCCCTGCTGGTCGGACTGCTGCACGAGACGACCGCGGGCTGGCGGATTCCGCTGCTCGTCATCGCGGGTGTGCTGATCGTCGCGATCCCCGCCGGCATCGTCGCGGGGCGGCGGCGCACCGTCGAGGACGAGTGGGAGCACCGGCACGGTCGCTGGTGACACCGTGGGCCGACGCCTGCGCGACGTCACTCGGCCATGCGTTCCCCGGCGGGGGAGAGCACCCACCAGATGCCGCCGACGCCCTGACCGTTGACGTCTCCTGCGGCGGCATCACCGGCGAAGTAGTAAAGCGGCCAGCCGTTGAGGGTCACCTGAGTGGAGCCGTCGGCCGTGGTGATGGTGCCGACTTCGCCGGTCACGCCTTCGACGGCCGGCGCGTCGCTCTCGACGGTCAGCGGCGGCCAGTTCGTCAGGCACTCGCCGGTGCACGAGCTCTTCCCCGAGTCCTGCGTGTCGTTGTCGAACATGTAGAGCGTCTTCCCGTCGGCGTCGACGACGATCTCGCCGAGATCCGAGTCCGCGGTCATCAGAGTGTCTGAGCCGGACGACGATCCCGAGGTGGGGGCGCTCGATCCGGAGGACTGGCCGTAGGCGCCGCCCGTGTCCTGCGCCCCACCGCCGGAGCTTCCGCCGGTCGACGTGCAGCCGGCGACGACGAACGTCATGAGCAGCGCGGCGACGGCCGCGGTCTTCGAGACTCTCGAGAGCATGGTGAACCTCCTGTGCAGGACCGCGGGTGCGGTCATGGGGTACACGAGAGGCGACGGGGAAAGGTTCAGGATCCGTCGAGCGCCGATCGCATCAGCACGGTTCCGGAGTCGACAGCACGGATCTCGACGGCGGCGATGTCGGACGCCGGGAGTTCGGTGCCGGCGCTCAGGCGCGCCGTGGTTCCGGGGTGCGCGCGCCAGGTCGACAGCACGCTCTCGGTGCCGTCGTCGCTCACCACCACCAGCGCGTAGGCCCATCCATCCGCGGGCGCGTCGCCTTCGCTGCCATAGTCGCAGATCATGTCGAGTCGGGTTCCCCAGGCGACATCGGTGAGGCTGACGGATGCGGTCAGCGGCGCGTCTCGAAGCTGATCGAGCGCGATCGTGGTCGACGGTGGACGCAGAGTAGAGATCACGGGCACCGCCACGGTGGCCACCACGATCGCGGCGGCTGCGGCGATGCCGACGATCCGTGCACGGCGACGGCGTCGGGCGCGCTCGGTGGCCAGGGACAGTACGCGCGCGCGGTGCTCCGGGGCCGGAGTCTCGACACCCGCTGCCTGCAGCAGCGATTCCGCCCGCTCGGGGGGTACCCGGGAGAGCAGGCCGGGGATCGGCGTGATCTCGGCGATGGCCGCGCGGCACTCGGCGCACTGCGAGAGGTGCGCCTCGTATTCGGCGCGATCGGCGGCGCTGAGAGCTCCGAGCACGTAGGCGGCATCCCCGTCGGCATAGCGCCCGTGGTCGGCGTTCATCGCGTCACTCCCTTCTCCTGCAGCCCGAGACGCAGCGCGCGCAGGCCGTAGTGCAGCCTCGACTTCACGGTTCCCTCCGGGATCGTCAGCTCGTCGGAGATCTCCGACACGGTGAGCCCTCGGTAGTACGCGCGGATCACGACCTCGCGATGCGCCTCGGAGAGGGCCGAGAGCGCCTCTTCGATGAGGATCGCATCGAAGATGGCGTCTGTCGCGTCTCGCATGGCGGAGTCCGGGGGTTCATCCGTCGTGATCTCCCGGCGGTGGTGGGCGCTGCGCACCTCGTCCACGACCAGGTGTCGGGCGACCGTGTACATCCAGGATCGTGTCGATTCCGGATCCTCGGCGAGGATCCGCGGAGTGCGCCAGGCGCGCAGCAGCGTCTCCTGGACCACGTCGTCGGCACCCGCTCGATCCCCGGTGAGGTGCACGACATAGCGCCAGATCGGTGCCGCATGCGCGTCGTAGAGCGCGCCGAGACGCGCCGCATCATCCTTCGGCATCCGCCACCTCCTTCGGTCCTCTCCGAAGACACGAGACAGCCGGGCGAGAAGTTCATCTGAACCTCGCGCGATGTCATCCCGTGTCCTGAGTATGGACCTCTTCGAGATCGACGGCCTCCCGCTGCATCCGCTCATCGTCCACGCGGTGGTCATCCTCGTGCCGCTCACGGCGCTGGCACTGATCCTCGGCGCCTTCCTGCCCGCCGCGCGCAAGAGGCTCGGCGTCGTCACACCGATCGCCGCGCTGGCCGTGCTGGTGCTCGTGCCCATCACGATGCTCGCGGGTGAGGCGTTGGCGCAGCAGGTGGGACCGGTGCCGGCCGTCGTCCATCATGCGGCTCTCGGCGGGCTCCTGTGGCCATGGGCGCTGGCGATGTTCGTCGTCGCCGCGGTGCAGTGGTGCTGGTACCGCTTCACCGAGGGGCCTCGCAGGACAGCGCGCATGATTCTGGCCGCATTGGCCGTGGTGAGCGGCGCAGGGAGCACGGTCATGGTCGTGCTCATCGGCGAGGCCGGCGCCCGGGCGGTGTGGGGCGGGTGAGAACAGCTTCTGTCGACGTCGGAGGGGCGGCGGTGACGTCGTCTGTCGTGTCTTCGGTCACGTCGGGAATCCGGCTGTATCGATATGTCCCCACGCTCTTCAGCTGGGTCAGCGCCTGGACCAACGCGCGTAGCTCTCTCAGTGGGACAGCCCTCATCGAGATCTCTCGTGTGCCTCTGTCGGCAACGGTGACCTTCATCGTGTTCGCAGGGAGCCATCGGCCCACGGGGCTGACGACGGATTCGTAGTGAAGGATCGAAGAAGCTCGGAAGAGAAGCCGCCTACGGAACAGGATTCCTCGATGGATCTCCACGACCCCGTCGGGTGAGAGGAAGAACCGGGACGGTGCGCGCACGCTCCACAACGCGATGACGATGATCAGAGCTGTGCCTGCTACCACCGACCACGCCGCTCCGATCAACGACTGGACGATGATGATCGCCCCGATCCAGATCGCACCGATGGCGATCACGCCGAAGAGCCTCGACCGCGCGATGAGTGTGCCCTGCCGATGATTCGGGAAGACACTCTGAATCGCTGAAGTCGCTTCTTGGGCCGTGGCATGAGGAGACAAGAAGTTCTGTGGGTCTCCCTCACCCGATCCGCCCGACACGCGCACGATGCTGCGATGAGCCAGACGAAACAGAACGGGCTGCTGCAGATCGAGCAGGGTGATGTCAGCGCAATCGATCGTGCGCGTCCTGGTCGACAGCAGTCCCTGTCGGGTCTCGATCAGTTCCGCCGTCCGCCGGATCCGGAAGTTCGACATCTCCACCATCCTGGAGATGACCCCTGTCGCGATCGCCAGCGCACACGTGCCTGCCAGGGCGACCACCATCATCGCGACCGGCAACCGGATCAGTCGGTCCCAGAGAAAGAGGGAAGTCTGAATGATGTCGCGTTCCAAGAACTGCGAGAGCAATCCGATCGCGGCGATGGCGAGGGGGAAGATGACGTACCACCGCGAATGCGTGAAGGCGTACAGCCAGATCTCGGCGCCCGTGAACTCCTCCGTGTCGTCGAAGAAGTCGACATCGCGGGCGCCCGCCTCGCGGGAGCTTTCGATATGGGTGCGGAGTTCTGCGATCGCCGCAGGGGTGAGTGCTCTGAAATGGATGTCGTTCGCCTGCCCCGTACCGTGGGCGACTCGGAGTTCGGATCGCCCGAACAGGCGCAGAAGCCAGGGGGTTTCGACATAGACGCCCCGCACACTCGACCAGGGCACCTGCAGCGAACTCGAGCTGACATAACCTGACCGGTACGTGAGCTCGGATTCGAGGGGCTGATACGTCGTGCTCCGCCACTCGGCAACCGCGAAGACGAGTCGCACGACGAACCCGACGAGCAGGATCAGATACACCACGAGTGGCACGGGCTTGCCGACCAGTGCGCTGATGAGAAGGGAGACTGCGGTGCCGACGATGCCGCCGAGGAGGGCGCGAACACCGACGATCGCGATCATGACGCGGCTGTTCCTTCTAACCATGAGCATCGGGAGCATGGGCCGATCGGACTTCGCGTTGCAGATCGATGAAGGCGTCGTCGGTGACACCGTCGATGTCGACGTACGACCCGGGAACCCGCAATCGGACCTTCACGAGCCCGACGGACCGCATGATCGGTCCCTGGCGCCGCTCGACGATCAGGATCTGCTGCATCGGCAAGAAGTTCTCTCGCTGGAAGACGACGCCCTCCGAGGTATGGATCCCGTCAGATGAGACGGAGTATCGAAAGCTCCGTACAGCAGCCGGCGTCAGCCAGGTGAGCTCGATGAGCGCGACGACTACGGCGAGTCCGAGGACCGCGAAGACGATGGGGATCCGCATCGCAGGGATGCCGAGCACGAGCCCGACTGCAGCGATGAGGAGTATCGCCCAGGGTATTGCGCTCCGCAGAACGGCGACGACCACGGCCTTCGGTGCCAGTTGCATCAATTCGCTTTCGGTCTCGCGATGAGTTCTGTCTCGCGATGAGGCGGGTGGGAGGAGGTCGCGGATGCGCCAGGTACTACGCGGAGCGCGGCGGCGCGGTGGACGAGCGCACGATGAGCTGAGGGTCGGTGGAGGGCATCTCGCCGACCGCATCGTGTCCCTCGATCTGAGCGATCACCCGGAGCGCGGCCGCGCGGCCCATCGCCTCGAAGGGTTGGCGGACCGTGGTGAGCGCGGGGGAGGCGTAGGCGGCGAGGGCGATGTCGTCGACGCTCACCACCGAGACGTCGTCGGGAACGCTGCGACCGGCCTCGTGCAGCGCGCGGATCAGTCCGAACGCCATCTCGTCGCTGCTGACGAACACGGCCGTGGCCTCGGGGATGGCCGCGATCGTGCGACCGGCGCGGTAGCCCGACTCGGGCGTCCAGTCGGCGGGGATCAGCGGCGGGGGAACGATTCCGCGGTCGCGGAGCGTCTGTTCCCACGCCTCGCTGCGCTGCTGCGTCTCGGTCCAGTAGTCGTCGCCGGAGACGTGCCAGACGGTCTTGTGCCCGAGATCGAGCAGGTGCTCGACGGCGAGACGCGCGATCGCGCGCTGGTCGACGGCGAGAGGGGCGTCTTCGTCGAGAGAGGTGCGCTCGCTGCGGGTTGCGGGGGTGCGTTCGGTGCGCGCCCGCATGGCCGGACTCTCGAGCTCGACCGGCACCCCGAGGATGATGCCTTCCGCGCCCTGACGCTCCAGCCGGTCGAAGGCCTCCAGGAACGCCTCGGCCGACGCATGGTCGGCGACGGCCGCCGTCGAGACGGTGTATCCGTTCGCCGCAGCCGCCTGCTGGATGCCGACACCGAGGGCCGCTGACGAGTATCGGTCGGTCGAGACGACGATCACACCGAGCACACGGGTGCGGCCGGAGGCGAGGGATGCGGCGGCGGCGTGCACGCGATAGCCGAGCTCTTCGACCGCTGCGAGCACGCGCCTGGCGGTGTCGGGGCGCACGTTGTCCTGCCCGGACATGACGCGCGAGACGGTCTGCGTGGAGACTCCGGCGAGCTGGGCGACATCGACCTGGCTGGGGGCGCGGTCGTCTCTCGGGCGACGAGGTGACATGTGCTCAATGGTAGCGATCAATCGGCGTGAATCCAGGAGGCGGCGAGTCGTGTGATGCGATAATGTGAACGCAAACACTCGTGCTTGGAGCGCTATGCCTGACCTTCTCGCCTCGGCTCTCGACGACTCTTCCGTCGCCGTCGACGCCCCGGCCGCCGCGTCGCCGATCGGCGCGCCCACCTTGACCTGGCGTGACGGGGAGATTCTCCGCGACGGCGTCGCCCACCGCATCCTGGCGGGCTCGATCCACTACTTCCGCGTCCATCCCGACCAGTGGGAGGACCGCCTCCGTCGGCTCGCCGCGATGGGCGCGAACACGGTCGACACGTATGTCGCCTGGAACTTCCATGAGCGCGTCGAGGGCGATGCGCACTTCGACGGGTGGCGCGACATCGAGCGCTTCATCCGCCTCGCCGGAGACGTCGGACTCGATGTCTTCCTCCGGCCCAGTCCCTACATCTGCGCCGAGTGGTCCAACGGCGGCATCCCGTTCTGGCTGTCGGGGCGGGTCACGGCACTGCGCACCAGCGACGCCGACTTCCTCGCGGCGGTCGACGCGTGGTACGACGCGCTGATCCCCCGCCTCGCCCCTCTGCAGGCGGCGCACGGCGGACCGATCGTCGCGATCCAGATCGAGAACGAGTACGGCTCGTTCGGCAGCGATTCCGCCTACCTCGCACACCTGCGCGATGGGCTCCGTCGCCGCGGGATGGTCGAGATGCTCACGACCGCCGACGGCATCACCGGCGACATGATCGAGCACGGCAGTGTTCCGGGTGCGATGGCGACCTTCACCTTCGGTACCGGCGTCGCGCGGGCGGTCGAGCTGCGTCGCGAGGGCGATGCGCTCATGTGCAGCGAGCTGTGGGGCGGCTGGTTCGACCACTGGGGCGAACGGCACCACGTGCGCTCCGCCGCGAGCACCGGCGGCACGATCGCGGAGTTGCTGGCTGCGGGCGGATCCGTGAGCCTCTACATGGCGCACGGCGGCACGAACTTCGGCCTCTGGAACGGGGCGAACCATGACCAGGTGCTGCAGCCGACGGTCACCAGTTACGACTCGGATGCACCGATCGGCGAAGACGGCACGCTGAACGAGAAGTTCCATGCGCTGCGGTCGATGTTCGCGCCGTTCCATGCGGGTGAGCTCCCTCCGATCCCCGCCGATCCGCAGCGGCAGAGCGCCGCGACCGCACCGCTCGAACCACGGGCTTCGCTGGGGGAGCTGATCGCGACTCTCCCCGTGACCGGCGACGTCTCGCCGCGACCGCGCACGTTCGAAGAGCTCGGTGCTGAAGACGGTCTGGTCGCGTATCAGGCGGACGTGTCATTTCCCGCCGAGGCCGTGCTCACGATCGACGGACTGCATGACCGTGCCGTGGTGTCCCTCGACGGGCTGCGGCTCGGCGTGCTCGAGCGCGATGGCGATACCTCGCTCTCCCTGCCCGTAGGCGGCGGCGCCGGGCGGCTCACGATCGTGGTCGAGAGTCTCGGGCGCATCAATTACGGTCCGTACACGGGTGAGGGCAAGGGCATCATGCGCGGCGTGATGATCGGCCGCCGGCTCGTCAACGGGTGGACGCATCGCCTCATCCCGCAGGATGCTCCTGCCGTGACCGCGCATTCGGCGACTACCCACTTGGCGACTCCCCGCTCGGCGGCTTCCGGCTTGCCGGCGAACGCCTCCGACGGCCTCGCCGTCGCCTCGTTCGACGTCGCCGAGCCGCTCGATGCCTGGCTGGCGTTCCCCGCGGGATCGAAGGGGATGGTCTGGCTGAACGGGTTCCTCCTGGGGCGGTACTGGAAAGTCGGGCCGCAGGAGACGCTCTACGCGCCGGCACCGCTCTGGAAGGTCGGCCGCAACGAGATCGTGGTGCTCGATACCGATGGCCTTGGAGCGAAGGTCGAGATCCGTGAGGAGCCCTCCTTCGGAGAGACCGAGGAGTTCATCGGCTCCTGAGCCGGAACGTCAGAAGAGCCGCCTCGCACCGTGTGCGCGGGGCGGCTCTTCTCGTCTGTGGCGGATGACTTTTGGCCAATGTTTGCGCTCGCTTACAACGGAGCCTTGATATACCGGACTCCGTCTGCATATTGTGATAGCGCAAACATCGAGGTGTGTCATCGATGATCATCTGCGACGCATCGGGGCGTCTGTGCTCCCGGACGTCGCTCCGACCGAGAGGCAAGACGTGTCGAAACCTTCCCGACCGCCCCGCGCGGCCGTCGCCCTCAGCTCCCTGCTGGCGACGGCGCTCGCGTTCGGCGGCGTGCTCATCCAGGCGCCGGCTGCGCAGGCTGCCGATCTGATCCCCGTCCCCAAGACCGACTACCGCCTGCACGGGGTGTCGAGCGAATCGGACCCCTACCCGGCTCCGCCATCGGTCGACGGCACGGCGCTCGCCGCCTTCGATGGTGATTTCGGTACGCAGTGGGTCTC
This sequence comes from Microbacterium sp. SY138, assembly GCF_039729145.1. Lineage (NCBI taxonomy): Bacteria > Bacillati > Actinomycetota > Actinomycetes > Micrococcales > Microbacteriaceae > Microbacterium > Microbacterium sp. SY138. Next base: position 532,212 of record NZ_CP155793.1, read on the forward strand.
GCGCTACACGGAGAAGGCGCCGTTCCCGCACTGGCTGTCCATCGACCTCCAGCGCTCCGTCTCCGTCAAGGCGCTCGACTACTCGGGCAAGCTCGGACAGCGGATCGACGCGAAGAATGTCGAGGTCTACGTGACCGACGACGCCCAGGCTGCCACCCTCTCGCCGGCGGACGGCGGGTGGGGGGCCGCGGTCGCGACGGCGACCCTGCACGCGCCGACGTCGAACAATGAGAAGCAGCGCATCTCGCTCGACACCGCGGTCGAGGGTCGGTACGTCGCGCTGCTGATCATCGATGCGCAGGACATGACCGGCAATGGTGCCGGTGGGGGTGAGATCGAGATCCTGTCGGACCAGGAGCTGCCTCCCATCGTCACCGAGCCGGAGGTCCCCGACACCGACGAGAAGGTCGAGATCGCCGACGGCGGCACGACTGCGGTCGTCTCGACCGAGTTCCCCCGCATCGCCGAGTACCGGGTGGGGGACGACAGCATCACCGGGCAGCGCACCTCCGCGAAGACCTGGTCCGTGAACGGGACGAGCTACCCGTCGGAGACCACCTCGACCTCCTCCGCGACCGGAGTCGACTACGTGTCGAAGCTCACCGGCATCGACGTCACGGTGCGCAGCAGCATCCGCGTCGCGAAGAACGGCACCGTCGGGTTCGAGGTCACCGCCGTCGAAGGCTCGGCGACCGTGACCACGCTCGGGGTCCCGGACAACGCGTTCCTCTCCGCGAGCGCTGCGGACGGCGGGGCGACGCTGGATCGCACCGTGATCAGTCCTGACAGCACCAAGAACGCCGACGAGCACATCGCGGTGAACGCATCCACGGCGACCGGCCAGAAAGGGGCGGCATTCGCGTTCCTCGGCAACGGAGCGCTGGTCGGCAGCGTGATCACCAATGCGACGACCCAGGCCTCCGGGGGGACCGCCTCCTGGAACACCCGCCTGACCACGCGCGTGACCGAGGCATCGGGGCGCACGGCCGAGATCGGATCCAGCGCCTGGCTGGTTCACCCCACCACCGCCGTCGACAGCCGCGTCACCACCTACGCCCTGCCCCAGGTCACCGTCCTCCTCGCCGCCGACCGCAACGGCGACGCGACCGTCGACTGGCAGGACGCGGCGATCCGCTATCGCGAGGTCGACACCCCGCGTCTCGGTGCCGACCGGGTCGCGGAGCGTGTCGTCAGCCGCATCCCCTTCAATTTCGCGTCCAGTGCGACGAACTACTTCGACCTCGTGCTCGACAACACCAAGCGCATCGCGAACCAGACCGACGGCCTCGGCCAGTGGGTGCTCAACAAGGGCTATGGCAGCGAGGGCCACGACTCGGCGAACACCGACTACGGCGGAAACTACAATGAGCGTGCCGGTGGTCTCGACGACCTGAACACCCTCGTCGACGAGGGCGCGAAGCTCAACGCCGACATGAGCGTGCACGTCAACGCCACGGAGATCTACCCCCAGGCCAACGCCTTCGACCCGGCGATCCTCGACGGCGACGCCCCGTACAAGAAGGGGTGGGCATGGCTCGACCAGTCGTACTACATCAACCAGCAGGCAGACCTCGGCACCGGTCGTGTGCTCGATCGTTTCCAGCAGCTGCGTGACGAGGTACCGGGGCTCAGCGGCGTCTACATCGACGTCTACTATTCCAACGGCTGGGTCGCCGAAGAGCTCGCGGACGAGCTGAACGGCATGGACCTCGAAGTCGCGACCGAATGGGGCGACAAGTTCGTCGACAACACGGTCTGGTCGCACTGGCCGAACGACCTCGCCTACGGCGGCAAGGACAACAAGGGCATCAACTCCACCATGGTGCGCTTCATCCAGAACGGACAGGCCGACATCTGGAACGACGACGCCCTGTTGGGCCAGCAGCGGCTGATCGACGCCGAGGGATGGCAGGGCAACCGCAACTGGGACGGCTTCATGGGCAACATCTGGACGCAGAGCCTGCCGACGAAGTTCCTGCAGCACTTCGATCTGCTCACGTACGAGGCGGGTGCGGAGGCGACGCTGACGGATGACGTCGCCGTGCGCATGGACGGAAGCACCAGGGTCGTCACGATGGACGGGGCGACGGTGCTGCGAGGCGACTCGTACCTGCTGCCGTGGCAGTCGCTGGAGTCGAACGAGGAGGCCGGGTCGCCCGTCGACGCCGACAAGATGTACTTCTACTCCGCATCCGGCGGCGAGAAGACGTTCGGTCTCACCGACGCCTTCCGCGGCAACACGGCCTTCGACGTCTTCGAGCTCGGCGACCAGGGACGCGTCAAGGTCGGCACGGTCAACGCGACGGGCGGTGAGCTCACGCTCACGGGAGACAAGGGCACGGCCTATGTCGTGGTGCCGCAGGGCGGGGCGCAGCGCGCAGCCGTCGACTACCACGACGCCGGTCTCGACGACCCGGGTTTCAACTCCGGTTCGCTCGACGTCTGGAACCCGCGAGGCGAGGTGACGATCGAGCGCACAGATCAGGGAACGGCGAAGACCGAGTCCCGCGGCGACAACATCGCTGTGCTCGGCGCTGCCGCATCGTCCATCACCCAGACCGTCACCGGCCTGAAGCCGGGAGAGCGGTACTCGTTCTCGGCCCAGGTGCAGATCGAGCCGACGGCGACGAGAGACGTCACGGTGGCGGTCGACACGGGGAACGGGGTCGTTCCGGCCACCTGGAACCTCTCCCCGACGGAGAACCGCATGGTGTCGGACTCGAAGGCCGGGTTGGGGTACCAGCGAGGATCGGTCTCCTTCCTGGCACCGGCGTCCGGTCAGGTGGATGTCTCCGTGTCCGCCGTGGCGGGTGAGCCGAAGGTGCGGGTCGACAACGCGCGCATCATGCGCGATACGACTTCGCCTCGTGCCGAGGGCACCGTCTACTCGAACGACTTCGAGGGCAACCAGGCCGGCTGGGGGCCGTTCGTCTTCGCAGGCGACCCCGGCGGCATCCGCACGAGCATCTCGCGCCGCAACGAGCCCTACACGACGAGCGAATGGCGGAACACCGCCATCCCGTTCGACTCGGGGGCACTGGCCGGGCTCGCGGTCGACTCCACCCTGTCGGGGGATCACTCGCTGATGTCGAACTCGGAGTACAGCGGTCTGATCTATCGCACCGACCCGACGCTCGTGCCGTTGCAGGCAGGGCACTCCTACCGGATCGGCTTCGACTACCAGGCCGGGGCGAGCGGCGCATATCGCTGGCTCACCGGGACCGACTCCGTGGCGGGTGGCAAGGTCACGTCGACCACGCTCAGCCGCACGGGGATCACCCAGGCGCTGGAGACGGCACAGTTCTCGCAGGACGTCGTCGTCGGATGCGGCGACTACACCTGGGTGGGACTCGAGCGGGTGGGAGGGCCGGAAGTGGACTTCGTGCTCGACGACTTCACCGTCACCGACCTCGGTCCCACCACCGGCGGCACCCCGTGCGCGACCGTGTCCGGCGAAGCGGGCGTCCTGAGCCCCGGTGCGCAGACCGCGTTCACGACCACCTTCACGAACAGCGAGTCCATCGCCGTCGAGAACATCGGCGTGCAGCTCGAGCTGCCGGAGGGGTACGCGGTTGAGGTCGCCGACGGCTCATCGAACCTGTTCGAGACGGTCGCTCCCGGGGACAGTGTGGACACCACGTGGCTGATCACCGCGCCGGCAGCCGCAGCCGGTACGGGCATCGGAATCGGGATCGCGGCGACGTACCTCGCGGATTGCGACGTGCGCACCGTCCGCACGACGCAGGAGGTGTCGGTGTCCTCGCGGGCACGCATCCCCAACTCGCAGATCACGGTGTCGGCGAGCTCCGAGGAGACAGCCGGTGAAGACGGCGCCGCCGCCAACATGATCGACGGCAACGCCGGCACCTTCTGGCACAGCCGGTGGAGCGTCGACGCGACCTCGTATCCGCACGTGATGACCTTCGATCTCGGTGCCGCCGAGAAGATCGACGGCATCTCGTACCTGCGTCGCAACGCGAACCAGAACGGGCCGATCAAGGGCTATGAGGTCGCGGTCTCCGCGGACGGGCAGGCGTACACGCCGGTCACGTCGGGGGAGTGGCAGAACCTCGCCGACTGGCAGGACGTGGACTTCGCCGAGACCACAGCCCGCTACATCCGGGTCACCGCGACCTCATCGATCTCGGGGACGCAGTTCGCCTCGGTGGCCGAGATGGCCGTCTACGGCTCCTCGGCTCCGCAGGCGGGCCATGCGCCCGCGACGCGTCCGGCCGACGACCTGAGCGCGTGCAACCCGGCTATCGATCCGAAGATCGGTCTCGACACCGACTCGGTGCGCGCCGGGGAGACGGTGGGTGTCGCGCTCACGGGCTTCGGTCCGCGCTCGACGGTGTCGGTGTGGCTCGACGGCGCGAAGCTGACGGATGCGACGGTCGATGAGAAGGGCGCGCTGTCGACGAGACTGCTGATCCCCACCGACGCCTCGCTCGGGAAGCACCGGGTGATCGTCCAGGACGCGTCCGGTGCGGAACTCGCCAGCGCTCCGTTGAAGGTCAAGAAGGCGAAGCCGGGGAAGAAGGCGACCGTCACGGCCTCCATCGGCTCGGTGGTGGCGGGAGGGAGTCTGACCGTGCAGCTGAGCGGGTTCGAGCCGGACGCGGTGGTGCAGCTGTGGCTGCATTCCGAGCCGGTGCGGATCGGCGAGGTGACGGTGTCCGCCGACGGCGACGCCGTGGCCACGGTCTCGATTCCCGCAGCGACGCCGGCTGGAGCCCACGCTCTCGTCGCGACCGACGCCCAGGGCGTGGAGCTGGCGCGCGGGGACCTCACGGTCACGGCCGGTGCTGCCGCTAGCGCCGGTGGCCTCGCGACGACCGGTGCAGACGGAGCCATCTGGGCAGGGGCGGCGGTCGCCGGTCTGGCCGCGATCACGCTCGGCCTCGTCCTCTGGCTGCGGAGACGCCGACTGAGCTGACGCACCGCCCGAACGGCCCGGAGTGCTCCTCCGGGCCGTTCGCCGTCTCTACCGCGCCCCACCCCGCGTCCGCCCGCCCCGCGCCCCGCCCCGCGTCCGCCCGCCCCGCGTCCGCCCGCCCCGCGCCCACCCGCCCTCGCCCCGCCGAGTGCACGGCTCGTTGTCGAGTGCACGACTTGTACGCGTGGAGATTCCGTGCGCTCGCCAGATTCCCGTGCGCTCGCTGAGCCTCCGACCCGGCTTGCCCTCCGACGCCGCACACCCCGCAGCCCCCGCACACCCCGCAACCCCCGCACACCCCGCAGCCACGCAGCACCGCACATCCACCGCGCGCAGACGTCCGCCCTCGGCCGATGGGCCGAGGGCGGACGTGAGGGATGAGACGGGGGATCAGCCCTTGACCGCGCCGGCGGCGAGACCGGAACGCCAGTACTTCTGCAGGGCGAAGAACAGCAGCACGAGCGGGATGACGCCGAGCAGGGCGCCGAGCATGACCGCACCCTTGTCCGGGGCGAAGTAGCTCACCATGCCGTAGAGACCGAGGGTCACGGGCTTCAGATCCTGACTCGAGATCATCATGAGGGGAAGCAGGAAGTTGTTCCACGTCGCGACGAAGATGAACAGGAAGATCGTCACCATCGCCGGACCCAGCAGGCGCATCACGATCGTGAAGAAGATGCGGGCCTCGCCGGCGCCGTCGATGCGAGCTGCTTCGAGCAGTTCGGTCGGCACCGACGACTGGGCGTAGACCATGCCGAGGAAGACACCGAACGGAGACACCGCCGAGGGGATGATGATCGCCCAGACGGTGTTGGTCAGTCCGAGCGCCTGGAACTCGATGTACAGCGGCACCGTCAGCAGCGCCACCGGGAGCAGGAGCCCGGCCATGATCACGCCCACGGCGATGCGCTTGCCGGGGAACGCGAACTTCGCGATCGCGTAACCGGCCATCACGGCGAACAGGGTGCCGATGACGCCCGCACTCACCGAGTAGAGCATCGAGTTGCCGACCCAGCGCCAGAACAGACCCTGGGTCCAGTTCATCAGGCTGTCGTAGTTGGTGCCGAGGTTCCAGTCGGCGAACCAGAAGCCGAAGGTCGAGGTGAGGTCGGTGTTGTTCTTCGTGGAGGCGACGATGAGCCAGTACACCGGCACCAGGAAGTACAGCGTCGCGATCACGAGCGCGATGATGCCGAACGCGCGCGCGACCGGGGTCGGGGCGATCGAGGGCGGCGGAGCATCCACGTCGCGCGGGCGACGGGGGCGTCGGCGCGTGGATGGCTCAGTGGTGATGAGGCGCGTGGTGGTCATGCGTCGCCCTTCCGGCGCTGCAGCAGCGCGTACACGATCGCGAGCACGCCCGCGATCAGAGCCATGAGCAGGGAGTATGCGGATGCCGGGCCGCTGCCGGACGGTGAGATCTCGCCCATCATCGTGTTGTAGGTGAGCATCATCGGGGTGAAGTCCTTGCCCATCCACGAGTTCGCGGCCTGCAGCACCACCGGCTCGTTGAACAGTTGGATGGTGCCGATGATCGACAGGAGCACGGCGAGCAATGCGGCCCCGCGCACCAGCGGTACCTTGATGCGCATCGAGATCTGGAATCCGGATGCACCGTCGAGGCGTGCCGCCTCATAGAGGTCGCGCGGAACAGCCTGCAGCGCCGACAGGAAGATCAGCATGTTGTAGCCCGTGTAGGTCCACGTCGTCATGTTCGCCATCGAGAACAGGATCGTGCCCGGTGCCATGAAGTCGGTGCCTTCGGGGAGGAAGGGCAGGAAGGGCGACACCTCGGGCGTGTAGAGGTAGAGCCACATCATCGCCGCGATGATGCCGGGAACCGCGTACGGGAGGAAGAACGAGAGCCGGAAGAGCGTGGGACGGCGCACGATGAACGAGTCCAGCAGCAGGGCGAGGCCGAGCGCGACGAAGATCATCACGGGGATCTGCAGTGCGGCGTAGAGGACGACGCGACCCATGCCCGTCCAGAACGCGCCGTTGGTCGCGGCGGTGACGAAGTTCTCGAGACCGACGAACGTGTCGACGAGTTCGCCGCCGCCGTAGAGTCCGTCTCCTGACGGCACCTGCGCGAAGAACGACGAGCGGATCGACACGATGATCGGCACCAGGAAGACCAGCACGAACAGCACCGCGAACGGCGCCATGAACAGCCATCCGGTGAGACCTTCGCGTCGGGTCCCGAACCGGCGCCGGCGGGTGGGATCCGCGGGGATGCGCGATGTCGGCGCCGGTGCCGCACCTCGCGTTTCGGTCACTGTGACCATGGTGTCGCCTCTCGAGGTCAAGACGACGGCGGAGTGCACGATTGCGCGTGCACTCCGCCGTCGATCATCCGATGATGCCTTCTCGTCGACTCACTCTGCGACCGGGAGGCCGAGGTCCTTCAGGGAGGAGACGGCGGTGTCCTGCGCGGTGGTGAAGATGTCGGCCACCGATGCCGTGCCGGCGACGGCCGCAGCGGCGGTCTCGTTCATCTTCGACAGCGTCGAGAAGCCCGGTGCGTAGGGGAAGTCGGGGTTCAGATTCTCGGTGGCCGTGCTCAATTCGGCGAGCACATTCTGACCGCCGAACTGGCGGAGCATCTTCTCGGGGGTCTCCACGTCGCCCTTGGCGGCGACGACGAGGCCCTGCGATGCGAGGTCGTCGACCTGCGTGTTGAACCAGTCGTTGAACTCCATCGCTTCGGCGGGGTACTCGCAGCCCTTCATCACCGAGACGCCGGAACCGCCGTCGGGGCCGCTCATGGCACCCGCGCCGAAGTCGGGAAGCTGGGCGACGCGCCACTGCCCCTCGGCCGGTGTGCCGTCGAGCGAATCGAGGAGGAACCCGGCCTCCCACGCGGCTCCGACGTGGCCGATGAGGCTGCCTTCGTTGAGCGCGGCGGTGAAGCCCTCACCCCAGCGCTCGGTCGCCAACGTCTGCTTGCCGTCGAGCAGGCCCTGCCAGAACGCGGCGACGCGCTCGGAGCCTGCGCCCTCGGCGTCGACCTTCCACTCGTCGCCGGCGGTGCTGAACCAGGTGTCGCCGGCCGCGGCCGACTGGGCGGAGAGCCAGTTCTGAGCCTCATCCGGTGTGAACGCGGTGACGTACTTGCCGGCGGCGGCCGCTGCGGCGGAGTCGGCCGTGAGGTCGTCGAGCGTCTTCGGGGCGTCGAGGCCCAGCGCCGTGAACTCGGCCTCGTTGTAGAAGTAGACGAGGGGCCCGGTGTCCTGCGGGAGGCCCACGATGGCGTCGCCGACCTTCATGCCGCTGAACGCACCGGCCGAGAAGTCGTCCTCGTACTTCTTCGCCTCGTCCGCGACGTCCTGCAGCAGTCCCTTGACGAACAGCTGAGGGACCTCCGAGTAGCCCGTCTGCGCGAGGCAGGGTCCGTTGCCGGCCTTCACGTCGGTCTCGAGCTTGAGGATCATGTCGCTCGACTTGCCGTCGAACTTCGTCGCCTTCACCTGGATGTCGGGGTGTTCGGCGTTCCAGCGGTCGACGATCTCGGAGGCGGGGGTCATGCCCTCGCCGTCGGGCAGGCGGTGCAGGTACTCGATCGTGATGGGCTCGCCGCTGGCGCCACTGTCACCGGAGTCGCCGGATGAGCAGGCTGCGAGGCCGAAGGCCGACACCGCGCCGACCGCGACGATCGCGGCGGTGCGGGTGAAGCGAGGGGTGATTGCCATGCTGTTCTCCTCTTTGAGGTCATGTTCCTGCGGATCGCCCTGGGCGGGGGTGACGCCGAGGCGCCGTCGATCACAAGCACATCCAACCACAGAATGTTTGCGCTCACAACCGACAAACGAAGTCGGTGACGCTTATACTCGGCCTCATCGAGGGAGCGCTGACATGCTCTGACACGCACACGCCGACCGTCGGTTTCGCGGCGATGCCCCGATCCACCGGAGAGGACATCTGCCGATGACACGAAGCCCGCTCGTCCTGATGAACGATTGGGTCTCCGCGATGCCTCCGCGAGCGTTGGTCGAGACCGCGCTCCGCGAAGGCTACGACGGGGTGGAGCTCTGGCTTCCCTCGGAGTCGAGCGCCCGGCGCGAGCTCGTCGCGGCGATAGACGAGACCGGTGCGCCGGTCTCGTTGCTCGTCGGAAGCGTCGAATCCGATCCTGAGGCGCACCGCCGCGCGCTCGCGCTCCAACTGGATGCCATCGGTGCCGAGGGCATCGCCCCGCTGCACATCACCCTGCACGCCGGTCGGGACCACTGGAGGGAGCGGGACCTGGACGCGCTCGCCGGCTGGATCGTCGCCGAGCGCGAGCGGACCGGCATGGACATCCTGGTCGAGACGCATCGTGCGCGGATGCTCCCCTCCGCGCACTCCTCGGCGCGATTGCTCGAGAGGCATCCGGGCCTTCGGCTGACGCTCGACGTCTCCCACTGGATGGTCTCCGCCGAGTCGCTGTTGCAGGATCAGCCCGAGGCCATGGCGCTGGCTATCGACCGCGCCGACCATATCCACGCGCGATTCGGACACGCGCAATCCCCCCAGATCGATGACCCGCGATCTCCGCGGTGGGCGTCCGCTGTCGAGGCGCAGTGGGGATGGTGGGACCTCGTCGTCGACCGTCTGCGCTCCGAGGGCCGTCGCCCGACTTTCCTGGCGGAATTCGGACCGTCGGACTACGCGACGCCGGACCCGCGGACGGGTCTGCCGCTCGGTGATCCCGCCGCACTCAATCGCTGGATCACCGGGCAGATTCGTGCCCGCTACGCCTCCGGCGAGTGATCGCGAACCCTGGGCCCGTCTGGACCAGTCTCTGAAGCGGCGCATGTTTGCGCTCACAAGCCCCATGTGAGGACATCCACGGTCGATCCGGTGCGCGCGGGGAGACGATCATGCACGGTGGGTGTGGATCTCATCACCGACGCGGATCATGCCACCACCCTGGGGTCGGCCGTCGTCCGACGGCGCCCAGCCGGGCAGGAGCAGGCGTCCGAGGGTCGGCTCCTGCTGGGCGAAGGCGCTCGTGAGGGTGGTGAGCACCTTGGCATCCCGCACGCCCGTGTCCGGGTTCGCGTGGGTCGCGAGGCAGCGCACGATGGGGCCGGCGGCCTGGAAGGCGACGTCGCCGACGCGCACCTGGCCGGTCCACTCGAGCTCGCTCCAGGAAGAGGCGTCGTCGATCACCACGTTGGAGCGGAAGCGTCGGTCGTCGACGTTCGTCCCGAGGGCTTCCCCCAATGCGCGAACGCTGGCTCGGCCGTGAATCGAGACGTAGCCCCGCGGGCGGTCCTGGAAGCGCGATGTCTCCCCGTCACCGACGAGCACGAGCGGGAGGCGGCCGGGGCGTCGCAGCCGACGGCCCTCCGAGGTCGCGAGGACGAAGTCGGTGACGGCATCGGTCAGCTCGCGCCGTCCGCCGTCGTCGAGGGTCGCCTCGACGAGCACCGAGCCGGCGTGTTCGATGCGGATGCGTCGGGTCTCGTCGTCATAGCTCGTGCGCAGGGCGGCGAGCGCGGGAAAGTCCTGGAGGGCGAGCCCCTTGGCCTTGGGCCAGTAGTCGAAGCCGTCGCGGTCCTCCGGCTCGGCGGCATCCGCGAACCGGAAGGCGAGCACGCGATCGCCGGTGATCCGGCCGTCGGGCTGCACGGTCAGGGAGTCCCGACGCTCGGGGGTGAGTCCCTTGATCGGGTGACGGTAGAGGGCGACGACGTGTGCCATGAGGAGATCCTCTCAGCTGGCGACGTCGGGGCATGACAGACGGTGCTCTGTCGCTGAGCACATCAGCTCAGCGCCAGAGCACGACGAAACACCCGCACGTGGTGCGGGTGCGACGAACAGAGGGGCGGTCAGGCCTTCTCTAGTTCGTCCTCGTCTTCGTCGGCATAGTCATCGGCCCACTTGTCGACATACGCGTCTTCGTCGGTCGGATGACCCAACTCGCGCTCGAGAGCGGAGTAGTTCACCGACGGACTGTACGCCTTGAGTTCGCGGGCGATCTTGGTGTGTTTCGCCTTCTGACGGCCACGGCCCATGCGCGAGACCCCCTCACGAGTTAAGCTGCGGGCTGTTCAGGCCCGATGCATTTCACGACACCGGCTGAAGGCCGGTAAGAGTAGCATTCAGAATAGCACGCGGGTACGACCCTCTGGCTGATGCCAGGCCGGTGAAGGGAACGATCATCATGACCGACAACACCTCCACTCCGTCCGACGAGGCCGCACAGAATGCGGCTCTGCAGAAAGCCGTCATCGTCGGCATGCAGCTGGACCAGGACCGACACGTGATCGATGAGGCCGTCCGCTACGCGCGACTTCTTAGCGCACCGCTCGTGGTCGCCCACGTCGACGTCACGCGCTTCGTGACGTACGAGGACCCGGACGGCTACGTCCACTCAGCTCCGATCGACATCAACTTCGACGCCGGAGCCGCGGAGTTCGAGGCGGTCGAGGCCGCTGCGGCCACGCTGCTGGCGGGCACCGACGTCACCTGGACGGCGCGGCAACTGGTCGGCGATCCGGCTCTGGCGATCAAGCAGCTCGCCAACAAGCTCGACGCGCAGCTGATCGTCGTCGGTACACGCAAGCGTGGCATCGGCGAGTCGATCAGGGAGTTCTTCACCGGATCGGTGGCCGCGCGCCTCGCGCACCGGCAGCATCGTTCGATCCTCGTCGTGCCGCTCGGAGAGTCGGTGCCGGACGAGCAGAAGGAGATCTGGCCCGAGAAGTAGTGGCCGTTCCCCGGACGCAGAAGAGGCCCCGTCGGCGATTGCCGGTGGGGCCTCTTCTCGTACGGCGTCACCCCATGTGGATGACGATGCCGTGACGTCGCGCGGAGGGTGACGTCTGCACGGGTGCGGTGGGGAGCTGCGGTGGTCGCGCGTGCCCCGGCAGACGAGGTTCCACCCGCGCGCGGGCGTCGTCCTGCCGCGGACGTGCCGCACCCGGCTCGGAACCGATCACGGGCGTGGCGTGCTCAGGGCGACCGTGACACCGCGTGCGGCGGTGTCGAGCGCCGCTTCGAGCTCGGTGACGACCGAGGGGGAGAGGGTGCCGCCCTTCGCGATGTGGGTGCGCAGATCGGTGCGCACCCGTGCGCGGAAGGCGTTGATCACGGCATCGGCGCGGTGCATCTCCTCGCGGCTGACGAGCCGGGAGTCGTCGGTCGCCGTGCGGGGACGGTTCTTCGCCGCCGTGCGCTCGCCCTTCTCGGCCGCTGCCAGATCGGCGCGAAGGCTCTTCATCGCGTCCTGGACGCTCTGCCGCACTTCGCTCGCGATCAGCCGCACCGAGTCGGTGAGGCCGGCTTCGATGCCGGCGAGGTCGCCCTCGCGCGACGCGAGCTCCGCCCGCCCGGCCTCGGTGATGGCGTAGATGGTGGTGCGGCCGTCGACGGTCTTGGTGACCAGCCCCTCTTCCTCGAGCTTCGCGAGCCGGGGATAGATGGTCCCGGCGCTCGGCGTGTAGGTGCCGCCGGTGCGATCGGTGAGCGACTGGATGATGCCGTAGCCGTGCTGCGGCGCCTCGGCGAGCAGCGACAGCAGGTACAGGCGCAGGTCGCCGTGGGAGAAGACCGCGGGGCTCATGCTTCCCACTCCGGGTCGTCGGCGATCGATGCCGGGGTGCGGCGGAGGACCGTCACGCCCCCCGAGACGGAGTTCGCGCGCAGGTCGACGAAGCGTCCGGCGAGCTCCCCGGTCGTGCCCGTGTAGTTGCTGGGGCCCGAGGTGCTGCGCTCGACCCCGTCGATCAGCAGGCGTCCGCTCAGTGACCGGATGACGTAGTTCGCGGCGAGCGACTCGTCGAGGCGCACGGTGGTGCCGCCAGAGACCGAGTTGACGTTGATCGTGTTCACGTCGCCCGCGGCGTCGACCAGCGTGGAGCCCGAGACGATGTCGACGGTCGCCCGGCGCACGGCACCGGTGACGGCCACATCGCCCGAGACGCTGTTCGCGCTGATCGAGCCGGTGAGGCCGCGCACCTGCACGTCGCCCGACACGGAGTTGACCGTGAGGTCGCCGATCAGGGTGTCGACGATGATGTCGCCCGACACGGTGTTGAGGCGGGCGTCGTTGCGGAGTCCGGAGACCAGAGCCCCGGCGCTGACGACACCGAGGTTCAGGGCGATCGCGCGGGGGACCGCGACGCTCACCTCGGCGCGGGGGCCGCCGGAGCCGAAGTTGCGGAACACCTCGAGGAAGTTGTCCCAGCCCAACTGCGGGTGGTCGATCTCGACCTCGCCGTCGTGGGATTCGATGCGCAGGTCCTTGGTGGTGACGCCGTGCACCTCGATGCGGATGCCCGGTTCGTCATGGGCGATGATGTCGACCTGTCCGCCGACGAGGCCCACCTTGAGGCGGGTGACGGATTCGATGTCGATGACGCGTTCCTCGCCGGGGGCGATGAGCCACTTCTCGGTCATGTCTGCTTCTCCTGGGTTGAGGGTCACGATATATCGTGTGTTGCCACGATAACACGATATATCTCGATCCTGTCAAGAAGGGAGCGCGAATATTCGCTGAAAGATGTTGACCTTGACGCAACGTCAACTTCTAGAGTTCAAGACATCACCGCACGACCACGAACGAGAGGAGGCGGAATGGAGACGGATGACTGGTCGATCCAGGAGATCGCCCGCCTCGCCGGAACCACGAGCCGCACACTGCGGCACTACGACGACATCGGCCTGCTGCCGCCCTCGCGCATCGCGCACAACGGCTACCGGCACTACGACGGCCCGGCGCTGGTGCGTCTGCAGCGCATCCTGCTGCTGCGGGAATTGGGGCTCGGTCTCCCGCAGATCGCGGACGTGCTGGGATCCGCATCGGACAGCGATGCCGCAGCGAGCGAGGCATCGGCCCTGGAAACCCATCTCGCGCTGCTGCGCGACGAGCAGACCCGGCTGGCGCGTCAGATCGCGTCGGTCGAATCCACCATCACGGCATTGAGAGGAGGTGAGAACCTCATGGCAGAGAACATGTTCGACGGCTTCGACCACACGCAGCACAAGGAGGAAGTCGAGGAACGCTGGGGGAAGAAGGCCTACGCCGACAGCGACAGCTGGTGGCGCGGGATGACGGACGCCGCGCGCGCCGACTGGCAGCAGCGCGTGTCCGACCTCGGGCGCGACTGGATCGCCGCCGCGGAGAGCGGCATCGATCCGGCTTCACCCGCGGCCCAGGAGGTCGCGCGTCGCCACGTCGAGTGGCTCACGGGCATCCCGGGCACACCCGCCGCCGTCCCCGGCGGAGACGTCAAGGCATACGTGATCGGGCTCGGCGAGATGTACGTCGCGGATCCGCGCTTCGGCGCGAACTACGCGACATCGTCCGGCGGCACGCACGGTGCGGAGTTCGTCCGCGACGCGCTCCGCGTCTACGCGGAGGGCAACCTCTAGGCCACGTACCGAGCCGACCCTCTCCTGAGCGATGTCCGCGCAGGAGGGGGTCGTTCGCGTCCGGCACACGGCCTAGCCGACCGGCGCACTCGCGTGCAAGGGGGAGCCTGAGGCCCAGGCGCGGGCGTAGGGTCATGCCATGGTCCACCGCCGTGAGCGCGCGAACAACGCGCCGCTGTTCGCCGCTGCGGCCACGGCCTACGCCGTGAACTGCGCACTCGGCGCATCCGTCGCCGCGCGCCTGGTCGACACCAGCCGCTTCCGCTGGCTGCACCACGCGCTCTACATCGCGACATGTGCGACCTCGGCTGTCGCCGTCGTGGCGGGCTGGTCGCGGGGGCCGCGCACGGGTGGCCGTCGCGCTGCGGTCGGGCTGCTCCCCGCCGCCGTGCCGCTCGCGGCCATCCCGTACCTCGGCACGCACAGCCGGCGGCATCCGCTGGTCGCGCTCGCCGCCGCCCCCTTCATCGTCGCAGGGCTGGTGCTCTCGCGATCCGCCGCCGACCGGAAGTGAAACGCATGGAACTGCTCGATGCCATCCGCCGCCGCAAGACCACCAACGGCGCATTCCTGCCCGACCCTGTCTCCGAGGACCATCAGCGCATCCTCCTCGAAGCCGCGGGCCGCGCTCCGTCGCAGCTGAACAGCCAGCCCTGGCGATTCGTGGTGATCGAGAGCCGCGAAACGATCGAGCAGATCGCCCGCATCTCGGGCGAGAGCATGACCGAGGCGATGTCGAACGGCACGTTCTTCGAGCGGTACAAACCGTACTTCCGCTTCAGTCAGGCCGAGATGGAGGAGAAGCGCAGCGGGATGCTGTTCGACAAGCTGCCCGCCGCGCTCCGCCCGTTCACGAGCCAGGTGTTCACCAAGCGCGGGCAGACGCTCATGAACACCTTCGGAGTGCCGAAGACCCTCGGTGCCGAGAACCGGAAGCTCGTGGCGGGGTCGCCGCTGCTGCTGGGCGTGATGCTCGACCGCAGCGAGTACCGGCCGGGGCAGCTCTCGTCGTTCTATTCGGTGTTCAGCATGGGGGCGGCGATGGAGAACGTCTGGCTCACCACGGTCGAACTCGGCATGGGCATCCAGTTCATCTCGTTCCCGATGGAGGTGCCGGGCCGCTGGGACGAGATCGTGCAGCTGTTGCGGGTGCCGGACGATCTCGAACTCATGGCCGTCTACCGGCTGGGCTACCTGCCGCCGGAACAGCGTCGCCCCGCGATCGACTGGTCGAGCAGCCAGCGCAAGCTCGTGTCGCAGTACGTGTTCCGCGAGAACGGGGAGACGCCGCAGCAGGGGTGGGACGGCGCGCCTCCCGCCGGCGACATCACTCCGGGTCCGCCGGCGTCAGGGGAGTGAGGTCTCGCAGCGCCGGACCCTCGAGGCGGGTGCCGTCCGGCGCGAAGCGCGAGGCGTGCAGCGGGCAGTCCCACGAACACTCGGCGTCGTTCCAGGCGAGCACGCCGCCCAGGTGCGTGCACACCGCGCTCACGGCGCGCGTCACACCGTCGACGGTGGAGACCGCGACCGGGCGCCCTGCGCGATTCGCCACCGCGCCCTGGCCCTCGGCCGGTTGCGGAACCGGCGTGCGGCGGGTCTCCGCCTCCACCCAGCCGGAGGCGAGCGCCGTCGCGACCTTGCCGCCCTCGACCGCACCGCGAACGAGGTCGGCGGGCACGGTCAGACGCGTGCCGATCGTGGTGATCCAGGTCGGGCGGTCGCGTCGGGGCGTGCCCAGGATCTCGGAGGTGAGGCGCTGCGCGGCGGCGGGGGCGTTCGACAAGCCCCACTTCCCGTAGCCCGTCGCGAAGCGGATGCGGCCGAGGCCGCGCGGCATCGCCCCCACGAACGGGATCAGGTCGTGCGACTCGTAGTCCTGCGCCGACCAGCGGTGCGTCTCCTCCGCGCCGGGGAAGTGCAGCTGCGTCCAGGCGACGAGGTCCTCCACCGCGGCTCTCTCGCCGCCGGATCGGCCGACCGGGTGCCCGTTGCCGCCCACGATCAGTCGGGCGCCGCCACCGGGGCCGTCCGCGACGGTCACCGGGCGGATGGAGCGCGTCGGTCCGTCGACCGAGAGGAACGTCCCCTCCGGAACGCCGTCCGGCACGCGGAAGGACACGCAGTACGACCGGAGCCCCCGCGTCTTGGCGAAGTACAGACCTCGGTCGGTGATCGGGGTGCCCGTCGCGAGCACGATGTGGTCGGCGAAGAGCGGCCCGTGCGCGGTGTCGACGCGACCGGCCAACGCGTGGGTTCCCGTCGCGCGAACGCCGGTGTGGAGCGTGCCGCCGCCGGTGAGAAGCTCCTCGGTGAGGGCGAGGGAAACGGCCACGGGGTCGATCGCGACCTGCTCGTCGAGCGCCACGGCGGCGGCCACCGGGAACGGGGTCGCGGGGAGTGAGGTGGGCGACGCCAATCGCGTCGGCAATCCGGCTTCCCGAGCCGCGGAGTGCTGCTCGTCGACCGTGTCGATGCCGGAAGGGCCCTGCGCGTACGAGTGGTCGGTGTGTCGTGTGAAGGGGACTCCTGCGAGCTCGGCGAATGCGAGCAGCCATTCCATGCCCGAGCGGTTGGCGTCGACGTAGGCGCGCACGAGCGCAGCCGGATGATGGCGCCGGATCGTCGCGAGCTGGCCACCCTGCAGCAGGGAGAGCTTGCCCGTGTTGGCCCCCGTCGCGAGCTCGGCGACCTCGCCCGCCTCGATCACGGCCACGTCGAGCCCGGCTCTGGTGAGCATCACCGCCGTGGAGAGACCGGTGATCCCGGCGCCGACGATGACGACGTCGTGGTGCGCGCCGGGTTCGAAGGGGGATCCGACGGGCAGGGTGCGGTCGAGCTTCCACAGGGGATTCATGTCGTCAGTCAACGCCCTTCGCGTCCTGGTATCCACCGCCTTGACATCCGCAGGGGCCGCTGCCATCCGGCGAACGCCGCGCTGCTCGGCGACTACAGTGGCGGAGGTGAACCTCCGCCGCATCCTGCTCGTCGCCGCCGGCGGCACGGTGGGGACGGCCGCACGGCTCGGCCTCGCCCTCGCGCTCCCGGATGGGGGCGGTATTCCCGTCGCGGTGCTCATCGCCAACGTCGTCGGGGCCCTGCTGATCGGCGTGCTGGCGGCCCGCCTGCCCGCATCGGCCGACCTGCGGCTGATGCTCGGCACCGGAGTGCTCGGCGGATTCACGACCTACAGCGCGTTCATGACCGGCACTGTCGCCCTGTGGGCTGACGTGCCTGCTCTCGCCGCCGCCTACGCGGTGGGCAGCCTCGTTCTCGGGCTCGGTGCGGCAGCTCTCGGGCTGCGTCTCGGCCGGCCCCGGACGGGACGGGCATCATGAGCCCGCTGCTGTTCCTCGGTGCCGCGCTCGCCGGAGGGGTCGGCGCGGTGCTGCGCTACCTCGCCGATCTCGGCGTCGCCCGTCTCGCGGGTCGTCGGTTCCCCTGGGGCATCCTGCTGGTGAACCTCACGGGCTCGTTCGCGCTCGGACTGGTCACCACCGCCCTGCCGGATGCCGCCTTCCTTCTCGGCGCCGGGTTGTTGGGCGGCTACACGACCTTCAGCACGGCGATGCTCGACACGGTGGCCCTGTGGCGCGACGGCGAGCGCCCCGCGTCGACGTTCAATGCGATCGGGATGCTGCTGCTCGGTCTGCTCGCCGCGGGCCTCGGTCTCGCCCTCGGTTCAGCCCTGTAATCGAGGGTTGCGGGGTGCGGCCCCCTCGGGCTACTCTCCTTGCTAATCGATTAACGCTAAACGATTAACATCCGTTTCTGCACTCGTGCACCTGTCGAAGGAGACACCGATGCCCCGTACGACCCGCCGCGCTCTCGGCGCCCTCGCCGCGTCAGCGGTCGCTGTCCTCGCCCTCAGCGCCTGCTCCTCCTCCTCGACGGGCGGCGGCAGCGCCGACGGCGAGGTCACCCTCAGCTATGCCATCTGGGACGAGAACCAGAAACCGGCGATGGAAGACATCGCCGCTGCCTTCACGAAGGAGAACCCGAACGTCACGATCGACATCCAGGTCACGCCGTACAAGGAGTACTTCACGAAGCTGCAGACGGCGGCATCCGGCGGTTCGGCGGCCGACGTCTTCTGGATGAACGGCCCGAACTTCCAGCTCTACGCGTCGAACGGGCAGCTCGCTCCTCTCGATGACGGTGGCATCGACGCCGCGGACTATCCGCAGGGCCTCATCGACCTCTACACCTACGACGGCAAGCTCTACGGCGCCCCGAAGGACTTCGACACCGTCGCCCTCTGGTACAACAAGGCGCTCTTCGACGCGGCGGGTGTGGAGTACCCCTCCGCGGACTGGACCTGGGACGACTTCACCGCGGCCGCCGCGCAGCTCACCGATCCCGCGAAGGGCCAGTTCGGGGTCGCCGCCAGCCAGTACGGCCAGGAGAACTTCTACAACTCGATCGCCCAGGCCGGTGGTGAGGTGATCTCCGCCGACGGGACGAAGAGCGGATACGGCTCGCCCGAAGCGCTCGCCGGCATCGAGCTGTGGACCGACCTGATCGCGGCGGGCTCCTCGCCCACGGCGCAGCAGATGACCGACACCAACCCCGAGGACTTCTTCCTCTCCGGCAAGGTCGCCATGTTCCAGAACGGATCCTGGGCGGCCATCGCCTACGCGGACAACGCCGACATCGGCGGCAGCGTCGATGTGGCCCCGCTCCCCGCCGGAGCAGAGGGCAACCAGAGCGTGATCCACGGTGTCGGCAACGTCGCCAACGCGAAGAGCGCACACCTCGCCGAGGCCAAGGCGTTCGCCGAGTTCGCCTCCGGAGAGCAGGCGGCGAAGATCCAGGCCGAGACCGGCACCGTGATCCCCGCGTTCGAGGGCACGCAGCAGGCGTGGGTCGACGCTCTGCCCCAGTACGACCTTCAGGTCTACATCGACGCGCTCGAGAACGCCGTGCCGTACCCGGCCTCGAAGAACACCTCCGCCTGGACGAGCATCGAGAGCGAGGTGCTCTCGCAGGTGTGGTCGGGCGCGGTGTCCCCGAAGGACGGCCTCCAGGATCTCGCCGACCAGATGCAGGCGGCACTGGACGCCGAGCAGGAGTGACCGCATGACCGTCATCGCGCCGCGCGCGGTCGAGACGGCGGAGCGGGTGCCGGAGCCGCAGAGCCCCGGCACCCGCCGCCGCCGACGGAGTCCGGGAGCGTCCCCCTGGTGGGCGCTGGTCTTCCTCGGCCCGACCGCCCTCGGGATCGCCGCGTTCTATCTCTGGCCGACCGTCCGCACCCTCATCATCTCGTTCACCAAGTCAGGCCCGTTCGGCGGGTCCGAGTGGGTGGGAATCGAGAACTACACGCGCCTGTTCCAGGACCCCGAGCTGATCGGAGCCCTCCGCAACACCGCGATCTACACGATCATCGCCCTCATCGGCATTCCCCTCGCGGTCGGCATCGCCGCGCTGCTGAACACCGCCGGTCTCAAGGGGCGCAGCGCCTACCGCACGCTGTACTTCATCCCCGTCGTCACCATGCCGGCAGCCATCGCGCTGGTGTGGCGCATGATCTACAACGGCGACTACGGAGTGCTCAATGCGGCCCTCGGTGCCGTCGGGATCGAGGGCCGCAGCTGGCTCACCGACCCGAACACCGCGCTGGTCGCGATCGCCGTCGTGGGCATCTGGGCGGGGCTCGGCACCAACATCGTCATCTTCCTCGCCGGACTCCAGGGCATCCCCGACACGATCATGGAGGCGGCCGACCTCGACGGCGCGGGCCCGGTGCGCAAGTTCTTCTCGATCACGATCCCGCTGCTGTCGCCGTCGATCTTCTTCGTCAGCGTGATCAGCGTGATCGGAGCGCTGCAGGTGTTCGACCTCATCTACATGATGCTCGGCCGCAGCAACCCCGCGATGCCGAACACCCGCACCGTCGTCTATCTCTTCTATGAGGCGGGCTTCCTCGACAACGACCGCGGCTATGCGGCCGCCATCGCCTTCCTCCTGCTCGTGATCATCCTGATCCTCACGATCGTGCAGTTCCGTCTGCAGAAGAAGTGGGTGCACTATGAGTGACGTCTCGCTCGACACACGCGCCGTGGTCGGCGCCCCCGTGGGCCGCTCCGGAACCCGGGCGGGGAAGCCGCGGAACCGCGGCCTCTGGATCGTGCACCTCGTGCTGATCCTCGGCGCGGTGCTGATGGTCTTCCCGTTCGTCTGGCAGCTGCTGACCTCGTTCAAGACGCTGTCCGACTCGGTGCAGGTGCCGCCGTCGTTCCTGCCGCGCGAGTGGGTGTTCACGAACTTCGCCGAGGTGTTCGACTCGATGCCGTTCGGACAGATGTTCCTGAACTCCGTGTGGCTCACGGTCGGGCGCACGGTCGGCCAGGTGGTGCTGTGTACCATGGCGGGCTACGCGTTCGCACGCATCCCGTTCCCCGGCCGCAACGCCCTGTTCGTCGTGTTCCTCTCGGTGCTCATGGTGCCGTCGCAGCTGTACCTGCTGCCGCAGTACGAGATCATCCAGTCGCTGGGCTGGCTCAACACGCTGCAGGCGCTCATCGTGCCGGGCATCTTCAGCGCCTTCGGCACCTTCCTGATGCGGCAGTTCTTCATGTCCATGCCCGCCGAGCTGGAAGAGGCCGCCCGCATCGACGGAGCGAATCCGTGGCAGACCTTCTGGCGGATCATGGTTCCGCTCGCGAAGCCTGGCATCATCGCACTTGTGGTGTTCACCGTGCTGTGGTCCTGGAACGATCTGCTCTGGCCGTTGATCGTGACGACCGACCCCGCGAAGATGCCGCTGTCGGTCGGGCTCTCGCAGCTGGTCGGCATCCACGGCACCGACTACCCGGTGCTGATGGCCGGCGCGCTGCTGGCGACGCTGCCGATGCTGGTGACCTTCATGATCCTGCAGCGGCAGTTCATCCAGGGCATCGCGTTCAGCGGATCGAAGGGCTGAGACATGGCGAAGAGCGAGCACCAGGCGCCCCGGCGCCCGACACTGCGCATGGTGGCCGAACGGGCCGGGGTGTCGACGGCGACCGTGTCGTATGTGTTCTCCGGACGCGCAGGGGCGGCGTCGGGCGCCGGCGTCGCCGAAGCCACGGCCGCACGCGTGCTGGCCGCAGCCGATGAGCTGAACTACCGCCCGAACAGTGCAGCGCGGGCGATCCGCACCGGACGCAGCGGCATGGTGCAGCTCTCGCTGCACATGCTGAGCGACCCGTGGTCGTTGGCGGTCGCCGACGCGGTGAACGCCGAGGCGAACAAGCACGGGCTCACCACGCTGATCCTCGCCGACGGTGATTGGCACGCGGCCCTGGACCGGGTCGAGAGCGACGTGGCGTACCTCGACGGCGTGGGCCTCGACGACAAGGCGCGGCAGAACCTCGACGACCTCGTGCGTCGCGGTCAGCGTCTCGTGGTGTTCTCCGAACATCTCGAACCCGAGGGCTTCGATGTGATCCGCTCGGATGCGATCCCCGGCTGCGAGATCGCGATGGACCATCTGCTGGAGCGGCACACCACGATCGGATGCATCGCCGCGGAGGGAGCCGTGCGCCTCGCCGGCACGCAGATCACGCGCTACACGCCCTACGTCGAGAGGATGGCGGCCGCCGGCATCGAACCGGACCCGAGCTGGACGGTGACGTATGCCGACACCCAGGCGAGCGCCTTCACCGCCGCGGTGGAGCTGCTGTCGGGGGAGAACCGACCGCGAGCGGTGTACGCCACCACCGACTTCGCTGCGATCGCCGCGATCAACGCCGCGCACATGCTCGGCCTCCGGGTGCCGCACGACGTCGCGGTGGTGGGCGTGGGCAACACCCCGGACGCCCGCCTGATCGCGCCCACGCTCACGACCGTCGGTCCCACCGACTTCTACGAGCGGCAGGCGTGCATCATCGTCGACCGCGCCCTCGAGACCGACCCCACACCCGGGCGCCTGCACGACTTCGCGTGGACGCTCTTCCCCGGCGGATCGACCGACCTCGACGCCCCCGCACAGCGGGCCCGTTGACCTCGGCATCCTGCACAGACCCATCACACAGAAGGACCATCGTGGATCTCCAGATCGGCATCATCGGCTTCGGCGCGCGCTCGACCCTCCAGGAAGAGGTGCATCGCCCGGGACACGGCTCGCGCATCAGCGCCGTGTGCGATCTCGCACCGCGCGCTCGCGACGACGCCCGCGCTCTCGTGCCGGATGCGCTCGTCACCGACTCTCTCGACGAGCTGCTGGCCTCCGGCGTCGACGCCGTCATGGTGCTCACCCCCGACGACACGCACGCAGCCCTCAGCATCCGTGCCCTCGAAGCAGGAGTGCCGGTGTTCTGCGAGAAGCCCCTGGCGATCGACCTCGCCGACGCCGACGCGATGCTCGAGACCGCACGCCGCACCGGCACCGGGCTCTACATCGGCCACAACATGCGGCACATGCCCGTGATCACGCTGATGCGCGGTCTGATCCAGAGCGGACGCATCGGTCAGGTCAAGGCCGTCTGGGTGCGGCACTTCGTCGGTCACGGCGGCGACTTCTACTTCAAGGACTGGCACGCCGACCGTCGCCGCACCACCGGACTGCTGCTGCAGAAGGGCGCTCACGACATCGACATCATCCACTGGCTCGCCGGCGCCTACAGCGAGCGCGTCTCCGCGATGGGGGCGCTGAGCGTGTACGGCGACATCACCGACCGTCGTGACAGGGCGGGGGAGCGGATGCCCGACTGGTTCAGCATGGACAACTGGCCGCCGACGGCGCTGACCGGTCTGCACCCGGTGGTGGACGTCGAGGACATCTCGATGGTGAACATGCAGCTGGAGGGCGGCATCTTCGCGTCGTACCAGCAGTGCCACTTCACGCCCGACTACTGGCGCAACTACACCGTGATCGGCACCGAGGGTCGCATCGAGAACTTCGGCGATGTCGCCGGTAGTGAGGTCAAGCTGTGGAATCGGCGTCATGCCGGAGCGGCGGCGGCCGACGAGACCTTCATCGTCCCGGAGGTGCCCGACGCGGGGCACGACGGTGCGGACGCCCTGCTCGTCGCGGAGTTCCTGCGCTTCGTGCGCCACGGCGGACTCACCGAGACGTCGCCCGTCGCGGCCCGCGAGGCCGTCGCCGCCGGCATCCTCGCCACCGCGTCGCTGCGGGGTGACGGCTCCGCGATCGAGATCCCGCCGCTGGATCCCGATCTCGTCGCCTACTTCGAGCGCGGGCAGGTCGAGGCCGCACTGGTATGAGTGCACCGCCGCCCTCGCGGTGCTGGGGTTGGGGATGTACGTGCCCGCCTCCCTGGTGCAGCACCGCATCATCCTGACCGCCGGTCCTGCGTTCGCCGCCGACACCTTGGAGGTCCACGACTCCGTGCGGAGCGAGGGCGAGGTCCGTTCCCAGCATCTTCACAATCCTGAAATGTACAAACGTACATGTACGGATGTCCAAGGGGGCGGGATGAGGCAAGGGGAGCGTCGGCGACGTGACCCTGAGGCGCGCCGTCGGGAGATCGTGACCGCGACGGCCGAGCTCATCGTCGAGGTGGGCGCCGACGCCGTCACACACCGCATGGTGGCCGCGCGTGCCGGGGTGCCTCTCGGGGCGACGACGCAGTACTTCGACACCCTCGACGACCTCAGGGCCGCGGCCTTCCGCGCGCTCGCCGAAGAGGTCGACGCACGTCTCGACGGCGTGCGGCAGACCCTCGCCGAACGCGGTGACAGCCCCGACGTGATCGCCGCCCTCGTGTTCGAGAGCATGGGCGACCACCATGCCGTGCAGGCCGACCGCGCCGTGGTCACCGCCGCCGTGCACGACCCCCGCCTGCGGGATCTCGCCCGCCATCTGTCGGACCGCCTCGTCGACCTGCTCACGCCGACCTATGGCGAAGACCGTGCCAGAGCGGCGATGATCTTCATCGACGGCGTCATGTGGAGCATGCAGATCCGCGACGACCGTCTCACCCAGTCCTTCATCGAGTCCGCACTGGCGCGGATCCTCGGAGACGACGTCTCCACCCCTTCCGCAGCGACAGCCACACCCTGACACCGAGGAAACCGCCTTGTCGAAACTCGCCATCCTGAGCCTGAAGAACCGCGCGCTCATCGCTCTCATCACCATCGTCGCGGCGGTGTTCGGCGGGCTCGCGCTCACGAACCTCAAGCAGGAACTCATCCCCTCGCTCGAGCTGCCGGCACTCGTCGTCATGACGACCTACCCCGGCGCCTCGCCCGAGGTGGTCGAGAACGACGTATCCACGCCGGTCGAAGCGGCGATCCAGGGCGTGCCCGGTCTGGAGTCGACGACGGCGACCAGCACCACGAACGCCTCGATCGTGCAGGCGATGTTCGCCTACGGAACGAATCTCGCCACAGCCGAGCAGAAGATCCAGCAGGCGATCAACCGCATTTCATCGCAGCTGCCGGAGGATGTGACCCCTCAGGTGCTGTCGGTCTCCATCGACGACTTCCCGGTGATCCAGGTCGCCGTCACCGGATTCGAGGATGCCGACAACGCCCAGGCCCAGCTCGAATCGGTCGCGATCCCCGAACTCGAAGACGTCGACGGCGTCAACGCGGCCGAGATCGTGGGTGGCGTCGGGCAGCGCATCAGCATCACGCCCGACGTGGCGAAGCTCGCCGCTGCCGGCCAGAGCACCTCGGCGATCAACGACGCACTCGACCAGAACGGCACGCTGTTCCCCGGTGGCGACATCACCGAGAACGGTCAGACGCTGACGGTGCAGACGGGCGCGAAGATCACCTCGGTCGAGGAGATCGCCGCCCTTCCGCTGGTCGGCACCGACGTCACGATCGGCGATGTCGCGACGGTCGTGCAGGAGTCCGACCCCGTCACCTCCATCTCCCGTGTCGACGGCAAGGATGCGCTGTCGATCTCCATCACCAAGCTCCCCGCGGCGAACACCGTGGAGGTGTCCAACGGCGTGATCGCCGCGCTCGACACGATCGGCGACGCCTTCCCGGACGCGACCTTCACCGTGATCTTCGACCAGGCGCCGTTCATCGTGCAGTCGATCGAGACGCTCGCCACCGAGGGAATGCTCGGCCTGGTGTTCGCGGTGCTCGTGATCCTCGTCTTCCTGATGTCGGTGCGCTCCACCCTCGTCACCGCGATCTCGATCCCCACCAGCGTGCTCATCACCTTCATCGGGCTGCAGGCGTTCGGCTACTCGCTGAACGTGCTCACCCTCGGTGCGCTCACTATCGCGATCGGTCGCGTGGTCGACGACTCCATCGTCGTGATCGAGAACATCAAACGTCACTACGTGGGCGATGCCGACAAGGGCGATGCGATCCGCCTCGCGGTGCGCGAGGTCGCGATGGCGATCACGGCGTCCACCATCACGACAGTGGCGGTCTTCCTGCCGATCGTCTTCGTCGGCGACATGGTCGGCGAGCTGTTCCGGCCGTTCGCGATGACGGTGACGATCGCGATGGTCGCCTCGCTCCTGGTCGCCCTGACGATCGTGCCGGTGCTCGCCTACTGGTTCCTCAAGCCGGGCAAGCCGTTGCTCGACGAGCACGGCGATGCGATCGACCCCGAGCACCCGGACGCGCCGCCGACGTGGCTGCAGCGCCAGTACCGGCCGATCCTGGGCTGGACGCTCAAGCACTCCGGTGTCACGGTGATCCTCGCGGTCGTCGTGCTCGGCGCCACGCTCGCCGCAGCGCCGCTGATGAAGGTCAACTTCCTCGGCGACTCCGGCCAGAACACCATGACGATCACGCAGGACCTCGGCCCGACGGCGAGCCTCGAGGCCAAGTCGGATGCGGCGGTGGCGGTCGAAGACGCCCTGCTCGACATCGACGGCATCGAGCACGTACAGGCCTCGATCGGCACCAGTGGTTCGGCGCTCAGCGACGCCTTCTCGGGCGGTGCGGGCGTCACGTACTCGGTGCTCACCGACTCGAACGCCGATCAGGAGAAGCTCCGCGCGGATGTGCAGGATGCGATCGACGGCCTCGGTGACGATGTCGGGGATGTCGCGGTCTCGGCCTCGGCCGGCTTCGGATCGAGCGACATCGAGATCACGGTCAGCGCCTCGAGCTCGGACGACCTCCAGACGGCGACCACCGCGCTGGTCAAGGAACTCGACGGGAAGGACGGCGTCGGCCAGGTGAGCGACAACCTCGCCGCGTCGCTGCCGTACATCGCCGTCGTGGTCGACAGGGAAGCCGCCGCCCAGCGTGGACTCTCCGAGGTCGCGGTCGGTGCCATCGTGTCGGGCACCATGCGCCCGCAGCAGGCGGGATCCGTCGAGATCGACGACACCGCGCTGACGGTCTACATCGTGACCCCGAACCCGCCGACCACGGTCGACGCGCTCAAGCAGCTCACCATCCCGACGCCGACCGGCATCGTGCAGCTGCAGGACATCGCGACCGTCGAGCAGCAGAACGGACCCACCTCGATCACCACGGAGCAGGGCCGCCGTACCGCGACGATCACCGTGCCGCCGGCGTCCGACAACCTCGCCACGGCCACGCAGTCCGTGAACACCGCGCTCGCGGCGGTCGACCTGCCCGACGGTGCATCCGCCGAGGTGGGCGGTGTCGCGTCGCAGCAGGCCGACTCGTTCTCGCAGCTGGGGCTGGCGATGCTCGCGGCGATCCTGATCGTCTACGTGGTCATGGTCGCGACCTTCAAGTCGCTGCGCCAGCCGCTGCTGCTGCTCATCTCGGTGCCGTTCGCGGCGACCGGGGCGATCCTGCTGCAGATCATCACGGGTGTGCCGCTCGGCGTCGCATCGTTGATCGGCGTGCTGATGCTCATCGGCATCGTGGTGACGAATGCGATCGTGCTCGTCGACCTCGTGAACCAGTACCGGGAGAAGGGTCTGTCGACCATCGAGGCGGTGAAGGCCGGTGGTGAGAAGCGTCTGCGACCGATCCTGATGACCGCACTCGCCACCATCCTCGCCCTCACTCCGATGGCCCTCGGCATCACGGGTCACGGCGGCTTCATCTCGCAGCCGCTCGCGATCGTCGTGATCGGCGGTCTGATCTCGTCGACGGTGCTGACGCTGATCGTGCTGCCCACGCTCTACAACCTCGTCGAGGGGGCCAAGGAGCGACGCGCAGCGCGCAAGGCGGGAGGAACGGATGCCGGAGGAACCTCGGCTCCGGATGCTCCCGTGGGCCCGGATGCATCCGGTGCCGCCGTGGCGTCGGCTCAGCCGGTGCTGATCGATGCCTCCGGCCTGCCGCACGCGCCGCAGCTCACCCGCCGCGAGCTGCGCGAGCGCGGGGAGTAGCGCCTTCTCGGCGTCGCCCGGCCGAAACGGAGATCATGTGCGCCGCGGCCGGCGAGTCACCATCCGACTCGCCGGCGCGGCGTCATTCGCTCTCTGTTCTCGTCGGGGAGTTCGCGGCGAGCCGCGTCGAGTCAGCTCAGCGTGATGCCCCAGTGCAGGGTCCAGGTCTCATCGGGGGCGAGCCGGCGGATGCCGAGGCCGCTGTTCAGGGCGTCGGCCGGTGCGGTCATCGGCTCGATCGCGACCGCGAGGCTCTGACCGGGATAAGCGGGCGTCGTGTACACCTGCACGTAGTCGAAACCCTCGCCCTGCCAGAGCGTCACGCGGCGACCGTCCGGCGCGGTGAGCGAATGGTGCACACGTCCGTCGGGATCACGGGCGAGATCCGTGAAGCCGGTGTCGAGGGTGACGTCTCCCAGTCGGACGCCCTCGCGCAGAGCGGCATCGGCCGGTCGGGTGCCGGTGGGGAGCATCCTGTCGTCGGTGTCGAACGCCGTCTCCGCGGGGATCCGCAGCACGAGGTCATGCGGGTCCACGTCGCCGATCGTCACGAACGGGTGGGTGCCGAGGGCCACGGGCGCGGACGTGGTCGACCGGTTGGTGAGCGTGTGCGACACGTCGATGCCGTCGGGCGTGAGCGCGTACTCCACTGTCGTCTCGATCAGGTACGGGTATCCCGTCTGCGGGACGACGGTCGCACGCAGCACGGCTTCGCCCTCGGTGTGCGAGACCTCGTAGGCGGTGAAGCGCAACAGGCCGTGGCTCGCGTTGTTCAGCTTCGGCTCGGTGATCGCGAGTCTCCGTGCGGTGCCGTCGTCGTCCCACTCTCCGTCGCGCACCCGGTTCGGCCACGGGACGAGGACCACGCCGGAACAGGCCGGCGTGGGCAGCTCGAGAGGATACGGCGGTACGAGGTCGACATCGTCGATGCGCAGCGAACGCAGGGAGGCGCCGACCTGTGCGATCTGTGCGGTCACCCCGCCGCGTCGAAGGCTGATCTGGGCGCCGGTGGGGGAAGCGGTACTCACCTCGTCATCGTACGGCCACGATCGGGTCGGCGGTCTCTCAGGAGCGTCGGCTACACTTGAGCGGTCGGCTTCGGACACCCGCGCGTTGGCGCGGACGTTTTCTGTGTGTGAAGTGTGAGTCCAGGGGCCGATGGTGAGCGTCGCTCGACGCTAATCAACCATCACATGAATGGCCCCGGCCGCTGACAGTCCGGAACCCCGCTGGTCGAGTTCGACCAGGCGCAGGGTGCTCGCGCGTGCGCGCGGCGCTGTTCTCGTGCGAGAACACAGAAAGACACCGCAATGCCGAAGAACAAGAAGCCCCGCGGCGGACGTCCGTCCGCGAACTTCGAACCGCGCTACGGCGCGAAGAAGACCTCTTTCCACGACCGTCACAACGGCGGCCCCGCCCGTGACGGTGCACGCGATGAGCGCGGCGGACGAGCGGATGCCGGCGATCGTCGCACCGCTGCATCCGCGGGAGGGTACGACCGTCGCCCCGGCAGCCGCAGCGCCGGCCACCGCGGCTACCGTCCGGCTGAAGCCGAGTCGGGTGCGCCCAAGCAGCGCTGGGGTGCGTCGGAGCGCGCCGGCCGCGACGAGGCGCGCGGGATCCGCAACCGCGCCGAGTCCGGGCGTCGCGAGGCCCCGCACCACCGCAACGACGAGCGCTCCGAGCGCCCTCGCTACAACGACCGCCCCAGCGCCGGAGGCCGTTTCGACGACCGTCCGCGTCGCGACGACCGCGGCGGACAGCGCCAGACCGGACAGCGCCCGACCGGGCCCGGCACCTACCGCGACGACCGCGGCGGCGACCGCCCCCGGTTCGACCGCGACGACCGTGCGCGTCGCGATGACCGCGGCGCCGGCACCCAGCGTCAGGGCTTCCGTGACAACGACCACCGCGATGGCGGGCGTCCGGGTCGCGACGACCGGCGTGGTGCCGAGCGTCCGCGGTTCGACCGTGACCGCGGCACCGAGCGTCCCCGGTTCGACCGTGACGACCGCCCGCGTCGCGATGACCGCGCCGGTGACCGCACCCGGTCGAACGATCGCGGCACCGAGCGCCCCGAGCGTTCATACGACGCCGACCGCGCGCGTCGCGCTTTCGACCGTGACCGCACACAGCGTTCGTACGAGGGCGGCCGCGACGAGCGTTCGCGTCCGTCGACCGGTGGCGCGTACCGCACCGAGCGCCCGCGCCCGCTGACCTCGGACACCCGTGGGCGCCCGGCCCGCAACGAGCGACCGAGCCGCAACGACTGGAACGCCACCAGCCGTCCTGCATCGACCGGAGCGAAGTTCACGCCGGGCGATGACGTCGTGCACGAGCGCCTCGAGGCGAAGTCCGTCGCGGCGGTCGAGGTCGACGGTGTGACCTTCGGCGACCTCGGTCTCGGATCGAACATCGTCGAGACCCTCGTCGGTATGGGTGCGGCCACGCCGTTCCCGATCCAGGCTGCCAGCATCCCGGCCGTCCTCGCCGGGCGCGACGTGCTCGCCCGCGGCCGTACCGGCTCCGGCAAGACCATCGCCTTCGGCGCGCCGCTCGTCGAGCGCGTGCTGCAGTCGCAGGCCGGCAAGCGCCGTGAGTTCGGGCGGTCGCCGCGCGCGATCATCCTCGCTCCGACGCGTGAGCTCGCGCTGCAGATCGACCGCACCATCCAGCCGATCGCCCGCAGCGTCGGGCTGTTCACCACGCAGATCTACGGTGGCGTGCCGCAGGGGCGTCAGGTGGGCGCGCTCAAGAAGGGCGTCGACATCGTGATCGGCACCCCCGGTCGTGTCGAGGACCTCATCAACCAGGGCAAGCTCGACCTCTCGGACTGCCGCATCGCGGTGCTCGACGAGGCCGACCACATGTGCGAGCTCGGCTTCGTCGAACCGGTGCAGCGCATCCTGCGTCACACCGCCGACGGCAGCCAGAAGCTGCTGTTCTCGGCCACGCTCGACCGTGAGGTCGCCGCACTCGTCGACGAGTTCCTCGTCGACCCGGCCGTGTACGAGGTCGCAGGTGAAGACCAGGACTCCAGCACGATCGAGCACCGCGTGCTCGTGATCGAGCACCGCGACAAGGCCGACATCCTCACGTCGCTCGTCGACCGCGACGGAAAGACGTTGGTGTTCGCCCGTACCCGCGCCTACGCCGACATGCTCGCGGAGCAGTTCGACGACGCCGGCATCCCGGCCGTCTCACTGCACGGTGACCTGAACCAGGCCAAGCGCACGCGCAACCTCGAGCGTCTGACGTCGGGGCGCGTGAGCGTGCTCGTCGCCACGGATGTCGCCGCCCGCGGCATCCACGTCGACGATATCGATCTGGTCGTCCAGGCCGATGCGCCCGACGAGTACAAGACGTACCTGCACCGCTCGGGCCGTACGGGTCGTGCCGGCCGCGCAGGTCGAGTCGTCACGCTGATCACGCGTCAGCGTCAGCGCCGCATGAGTGAGCTGCTCGAGCGCGCCGAGATCGATGCGCCGTTCGAGAACGCCCGTCTCGACGACGACGTGATCGAGGAGATCGCCGGTCGCGTTCCGACCGCGGCAGACCTCACCTCCTGAGTCGGTCGGTCGCCGGCTGCGACCGCGCACAACGAGGACGATCCTGCAGAAGGGCCCCGGGAAGCACGTTCCCGGGGCCCTTCTGCGTCGTCTCTCCGGAGTTGTGAACGTTCGGAAGCGAGCGCTCCGAGGTTCCGTGCCGAGATGACGCCTTCCACGGGATGATGACGGTGGATGGTGTCGCAGTGTCGGCCCGGGTCGCGCGAAGCTACCCTGAGAGGGTCTCGGAACCTGACCTCGACGGTCGGTGCGGGCGCGAGAGGAGAGCACGATGGGCGTCGTATTCCCGGCGGAGTCATTCTCGATCACGACCGCCGACGGTGACATCATCATGCTTCGTATCTGCGATTTGTGCGGTGCTGCTGTCGTCGAAGCCGAAGGTACCGATCTCGCGTTCCACAAGCGCTGGCACCGGATGACCGGGTCGGGCAACTGGGTCGACCCCGATACCCGCCGTCACCACGGTCCCGCGAGTCCATTCACTCCGAACGGATCGGCCTGACGGGCAGCCACGAGTGCGGTCTCATCGCGCGCGGCGGCGCGGAGCGTCGGTCAGGACAGCTCGTGCACGTGCACGGCGGAGGTCAGGTTCGTGCCGTTGAGGTCGAGATAGATCACGTTCTCGGTCACGGTGAGGGTCATGGTGTTGCGGCGCTCGATCAGGGCTGACGCGGTCTCGATGAATCCGGGGTCGAAGCTGTGGAGGCGGATGTCCTCGCGGCGGTGGATGCGCTTGTCGGTCCACGGCGCCATCACCTTGGCGGGGTCGCGGTGGGTGTACACCACGGTGCGCTCGGCGAGCCTGCTGCCGTAGTGCAGCCGCTCGGCGTCGGGCGCCCCGATCTCGACCCAGACGGTGACGAGGCCGGTGAGGTCGCGCACGAGCACTGCGGGCTCTTCCGTCGAGGAGATGCTGCCGCCGAATGCGATGCCTTCGGCGAACTCGAGCCCGTAGGCCAGCACGCGTGTGAGCATGTACGCATCGGTCTCGGACGGATGCCGGGCCACGCGCAACGAGTAGTCCTCGTAGACTCCGCGATCGGTGTCAGCGAGCTGCACCTCGAATGTGTGGACTGTCGAACCGATCGCCATGATCCTCGAGCCTACGCGGCTGCGGGATGCGCGCCCGACCGCGGGGTCAGAAGAGCATCGGCTGCGCGGGCGCTGCCTCGGCTCGGGCGCTGGGGGTGAACCGCACCGCGGTCGCGGCGGCGGCACTCGTCTGCACATGGCCCTGCCCCGGTCGGAGCCCGCGCCGGGGGTAGTCGTCTTCGTGGCGGCCGTCCAGTCCGTGCATGCGGATGAGCGGACGGGTGCGCTTGGCGAGCCACTGCCGGTATCCCTTGGGCGCCTCGGCGGAAGCCCCGGGATACAGCCCCCGGTACGACGAGACGAGGTCGGGACGATGAGTGTCGAGCCATTGGAAGAACCACGGCTTGACGCCCGGTCGCAGATGCAGGGCGCCGTAGATGACGCTACGCGCCCCCGCCTCCTTGATGCGCACGAGGGCACTGTCGATCGCGGCGAGCGAATCGGTCATGTGCGGCATGATCGGCATGAGGAACACGGTCACGGGGAACCCGGCGTCGGCCAGAGCCCGCACGGTGTCGAGCCGGGCCTGCGTGGTCGGGGCTCCGGGCTCGATCGCCTTCTGCAGGTCGTCGTCGTACATCGCGATCGACATCTGCACGTCGATCGGCACGCGCTCGGCGGCTTTCGCGAGCAGGGGGATGTCACGGCGGATCAGCGTGCCCTTGGTCAGGATCGATATCGGGGTGCCGGATGCCGCGAGCGTCTCGATGATGCCGGGCATGAGCTTGTATCGCCCCTCGGCGCGCTGATACGGATCGGTGTTCGTGCCCAGGGCCACGGTCTCATGCTCCCAGCTGCCTTTGCGCAGCTCTCGTGCGAGCACCTCGACGACGTTCACCTTCACCACGATCTGCGAGTCGAAGTCGGACCCGCCGTCGAGGTCGAGGTACTCGTGCGTGCCGCGGGCGAAGCAGTAGACGCAGGCATGCGAGCATCCGCGGTAGGGGTTGATCGTCCACGCGAACGGCATGCGCGAGGCACCGGGGACGTGGTTGAGAGCAGACTTCGACAGCACCTCGTGGAACGTCATGCCGGCGAAATCGGGGGTGGTCACCGAGCGCAGCACACTCGAGCGGTCTTCGAGGCCGGGCAGCGCCGCCGCGTCCGTCTCTCCGAGCTTTTGTCCCTGCCACCTCATTCGACCATTCGAACAGAAAGACGAAGATATCGCAAGACACTCTGCAACATATCTTCGAATGAGAAGATGGATCAATGCCCTTCCTGCCGCACGCTCAGCATGCGGCTCCGCGGTCCCCGATCCGCGGGCCCGCATTGCCGATCGGCGTCGCCCTCACTGCCATCGGCATCCTGCTCTCGATCGGTTCCGGACCGGTGTCCTCCTCAGGTGCCGATCCGATGCCGGTGCCGGTCGCGGTCATGCAGGTTCCGCCGGTCAGGGTGGCCGCGACGACCGCGGCCGACCCCTGTGCCGAGCCTTCGGTGCAGCAGGCGATCGCGAGCGGCGACGATGCGGCGGCGATCGCGGGCTTCGGCGGCGGTGCCGCCTTCCGCGAGGCGGTCGTCGCGGGGAACGCTCCGTGCGTCTCGCTCACCGATCCTGCGCGCCTCTGGGTCGTGGTGAACAAGTCGCTGCCGCTGAACCCGCCCGAGTACGAGCCGGCGAATCTCGACTCCGTGCCGCTGCAGATGACGACACCCTCGGGGCGCGTGCGCTCCGACGTGGCCGCGGCGGTCGGGCGGATGGCGGATGCCGCCGCAGCCGCGGGCGTGGGACGCCTCGGCGCGAACAACGGCTACCGCTCCTACGGACTGCAGGTGACGACGTACGGATCCCACGTGCGATCACAGGGACAGGCCGAGGCGGATGCGGGCTCGGCGCGCCCCGGCCACAGCGAGCACCAGACGGGTCTCGCACTCGACGTGGTCGCCTGCGGCACGGGGTGCGGGGGCCTCGACGGCTTCGGAGCGACCGCGCAGAGCGACTGGGTCGCCGCTCATGCCTGGGAGTACGGCTTCATCGTGCGTTACGAGCAGGTCGGCACCCCCGTGACGGGGTATGCGCCGGAGCCGTGGCATCTCCGCTACGTCGGAGTCGACCTCGCCGCGGCCTATCACGAGGGCGGATTCCACACGCTCGAGGAGTTCTTCGGCCTTCCTGCCGCGCCGGATTACGCGCACTGAATCGGGGGCGGAAGCCCCGGTTGCGACATCCGACAAGTGCGGTACCCAGTGTCACGATTTATGGGATGCATTCTCACAACGTCCTGTCCCGCGTCCCCTCTGCGACATAGAATCACCGGAGCAACGATGCATGAGACGTTCAGGAGGACGGCATGGAACGCGACATCTACGACGAGGATCACGAGGCTTTCCGGGACCTGGTCAAGGACTTCGTCAAGCGCCACGTGACAGGCGAAGCGATCGAGCGGTGGGATGCCGCCGGTGAGATCGACCGGGGGACCATGCGCGCCGCCGGCGAAGCGGGTCTGATCGGCCTGTCGGTCCCCGAGGAGTTCGGTGGCGCCGGGATGCTGCAGGACTACCGCTTCCGCACGATCGTCATGGAAGAGGTCATCGCCGCTGGTGCCGGTTCGCTGGCGGGGGCCTTCGGCATCCAGGACGACCTGGCCGTGCCCTACCTCGTGCACATGGGAACGCAGGAGCAGAAGGAGAAGTGGCTGCCCCGCATGGCCACGGGTGAGGTGCTCGGCGCACTCGCCATGACCGACCCGGGTGCGGGTTCGGATCTGCGTGGCATCAAGACCAACGCCAAGAAGGTCGACGGCGGCTACATCCTCAACGGTGCGAAGACGTTCATCTCCTCGGGCACGACGGCCGACGTGGTCGTCACGTTCGTCAAGACCGGTGAGGGCAACCGTCCCGACGCGTTCAGTCTGCTGCTCGTGGAGAAGGGCATGGAGGGCTTCGACCAGGGCAAGAAGCTCAGCAAGATGGGTTTCCACGGCTGGGACACGGCCGAGCTCAGCTTCACCGACGTGTTCGTCCCCGACGAGAACCTCATCAGCGGCAAGGAGGGCCAGGGCTTCATCCAGCTGATGCTGAACCTGCCGCTCGAGCGTCTCTCGATCGGCGTCGCCGCGGCCGCAGCCGCACAGGCCGCCCTCGACTGGACCATCGCCTACACGAAGGATCGCGAGGCGTTCGGTGAGCGCATCGCCGACTTCCAGAACACCCGCTTCCGGCTCGCCGACATGTCTGCGACCACCGATGCGATGTGGGCGTACATCGACCGCGCACTGCTCGCCTACAAGGACAACACGCTCACCGCGGAGGATGCGGCGAAGGTCAAGTTCTGGGCGACCGAGCGCGAGTGGGAGGTGCTCGACACAGGCGTGCAGCTGCACGGCGGATACGGCTACATCATGGAGTACCCGATCGCGCGCGCCTTCACCGACGCCCGGGTCCACCGCATCTACGGCGGCACGAACGAGATCATGCGCGATCTCGTCGGCCGTCAGATCGTCGGCAAGCGCTGAGATCGTGCACCTGAAGGGGCCCCGGATGCGACGTCCGGGGCCTCTTCCCGTCTCGGCCGGATCGTCGTCGAGGCGTGGACACGGGTGCTGCCGCCGGGTTGAATCGAGGGCATGACGACCTTGTTCCGGCAGATCATGGAAGACCACGTCGCGCGGGGCACCGCTCCGGGGATCATCGGCGTGCTCGGTGCTCCTGGCGGGGCCATCGAGATCGTCACGGCCGGCGATCTCCCGGCGGATGCGATCGTCCGCATCCAGTCGATGACGAAGCCGATCCTCGCGGTCGCGGCGCTGAGGCTCGTGCAGGAGGGACGCCTCCGGCTCGATGACCCTGTGGAGCGATGGTTGCCTGAACTCGCCGACCGCTGGGTGCTGCGCGCTCCGGACGCCCCGCTCGACGACGTCGTACCCGCGACGACGCCGATCACGCTGCGGCACCTGCTCACGAACACCTCCGGATACGGGGTGCAGGTCGTGCCGTCCCCGCTGGCGGAGGCGATGATCGGGAACCGGACGGCCGCAGGGCAGGAACCTGTCGCGATGGGCGCTCAGGAGTGGCTGGACGCGCTGGCCGTGCTCCCGCTGGCCTTCGAACCCGGCACCGGATGGCGTTACCACCACTCCTTCGGGATCCTCGGGATCCTGCTCTCGCGCGTGGTCGACGGTTCGCTGGAAGATCATCTGCGACGCGACCTCTTCGCCCCGCTCGGCATGGTCGATACCGGATACACGGTGCCCCTCGACCAGGCGTACCGGCTGCCTGCCGCGTATTGTCACGAGCACGGCGCCCTGGTCGAGATCGAGCCCGCCGCCGGGGGCTTCTCCGTCGCGCCCGCTCCGTTCGACCTCAGTCATTCGGAGCTCGTGTCGACCGCGGCCGACTATGCGGCTTTCGCGGGGATGCTCGCCGCAGGGGGACGGCATGACGGCAACGTCATCATCGACCCCGAACTGCTCGCGCTGATGCGCACCGACCAGGTGCCGTCGAGCGCGAAGACCGACGACAGCTTCTTCCCGGGATTCTGGGAGGGCACGGGATGGGGGTTCGGCGTTGCGGTGCAGACCGAGGGAGAGAACGCGGGTCGCTACGGCTGGTCGGGCGGGCAGGGGACGGACTTCTGGGTCGATCCCGACGGCTCCTTCGGGATCGTGCTGAGTCAGGTCGAGATGGGCCCGGAGATCATGGGGCTGTTCGCCGACGTGCAGTGACGCTCTCCGGCACCGCCGGGCGTCGCTCGGTGTTCTCGGGATGCCGGTGCACCGGTATTTATTCGAATATAGCTTCGAATGTCGGTGGTGGTCGCGGTAAAATCGAGTATGTCGAATTTGACCGCGTTGCATGAGGCGATGTCTCGCTTGGATGAGGTGTGGGCGGGTGTGGGGGATTCGGGGGAGTTGTCGCGGGAGCAGTTGATCGTGGTGAGCGCGTCGATCGGGGTGTTGCGGCGTCGGTTGGATGCGGTGCATGTGTCGGTGGCGGCGTGTATTGCTCGGGAGTCGCGTGCGGAGTTGGGTGCGGGGAGTCTGGCGAAGCAGCAGGGTTTCCGTAGTCCGGCGACGTTGATCGCGGTGGCGACGGGGGTGTCGAGGGGTGAGGCGTCGCGTCTTGTCAGGGTGGGTGAGGCGACGGCGCCGCGGAGTGATCTTCTGGGGGCGCGTCTGCCGGCGAGGTATCCGTTGGTGAGTGCGGCGTTGGATGTGGGGGTGCTGGGGGCTCCGGCGGCGGCGGTGATCATCGCGGCGCTGGATCGGTGCCGGGTTGTGGCGGGGGTGGAGCGGATTGCTGAGGGGGAGCGGCTGCTGGTGGAGAAGGCGGCAGGGCTCGCGCTCGATGGTGTGCGCATGCTCGTGGTGCGGGTGGAGGCGTGGCTTGACCCGGATGGGGTGGAGCCGCGTGAGGACGAGCGCCGTGGCAGGCGGGCGTTGTCGCTGTTCGAGCGGGACGGGATGGTGCATCTGAACGCGGTTCTCGATGTGGAGACCGCGGCGCCGGTGGTGACGGCGATCCGGGGGTTCGTGACGGCGGTGTTCGCGGCGCGGAAGGATGCTCCCGATGCGGGCGCTCCTGATGGGGATCGGCGGACGGTTCCGATGATCCAGGCGGATGCTCTTTCGGTGTTCTGCGCGCATGTGCTCGGGTGTGAGCGGCGGGTTCCGGTGGCGGGTGCGAGGGTGATCGTGCGGGTGGGTCTGGATGATCTGGAGGCCGGGACCGGGTCGGCGACCGTGGATGGTGTGGATCAGCCGGTCAGTGTCGGGGCGGCGCGGCGGATGGCGGCCGGGGGTGGCGTGATCCCGTGTGTTCTCGGTGGGGACAGTGAGGTTCTCGATTGGGGGCGGGAGAAACGGTTGTTCACCCGGGCGCAACGGCTGGCGTTGGTGGAGCGTGACGGGGGATGCGCGATGTGCGGATTGCCGCCGGAGATGACGAGGGCGCATCACATCCGCTGGTGGAGACGCGATCGCGGGCCGACCGATCTCTCCAACGGGGTGCTGCTGTGTGAGACGTGTCACCATCGCATCCACGACAACGGGTGGGAGATCCGCATCGACGCTCCCGGGAACGGGAGTGGGAGTGGGAGCCGGGGTAGAGCGCGGGTGTGGTTCATACCGCCCCGATATGTGGACCCACAGCAGGCCCCGAGGCTCGGCGGGCGCGCACGCTTCGACATCGCCGCCTGACGACGACGCCCGCCTGACGACGACGCCGGCCTGATCACGCGGTGCCTGATGACGCGGTGCCTGATGACGTCGATGCGTGACGTCGGCGCCTGTGCTCTCGAGGCTCAGCGATGCCTGCGGACTCAGGCCCTGCGGACTCCGGCCCCGTCGCCACCGGTCGCACCGACTCCGGCTCTGCGCAGACGGTCGGCGACCAGAATGCCGAGGGCCGTGCCGCCCACGCAGCTCGCGATGGTCACGGCAAAGAACGCGATCTGGGCGAAGAGCGACATCGACCCGAGATCGAACCATGCCCACGCGGAGATCGGGTACACGATGCCGACCGTGACCGCACCGAGATAGTGCATCCACGTGCCCCAGTAGCGCCAGAGCACGAAGAGGAACGGCAGCTCCGTGAATGCCGCCCACCAGAGATTGGTCAGCACGGTGCGGAAACCATACCCGGAGAACGGCACCATGACGAGGCCGGCGATCAGGGCAACGAGCAGGCCGACGAGTGGGCGACGCAGCAACCGCAGCGCGATCACCGACGGCAGCAGCCAGAGACCGGCGAGCGCCATGCCCACGAACGGGAGCGGCCCGGTCAGCACGGTCGAGAACCAGTTCATCGGTGCGAGCAGCACCGCTCCGGCGACGCCGAGTGCCGCGCAGGTCAGCAGGATGGCGGTAGGGAAGCGGAACCGTCCGCCGGCGCGGGGCGTCCGGCCCGCGGCATCCGCGCTCATGCCAGGGGCTCCGCGGCAGCTTCGCGGGCGGCCTTCGACGCGGGGGAGGCCGCACCGATCTTCCAGTATCCGCAGAAGCTCACCGCGTTCTTGTCCACCCCGCGCTCGCCGACGAGGTGTTTGCGGGCACCCGATGCGAGCGCCTGCTCACCCGCCGCGTACGCATGGAACGGGGCCTCCGGCAGGGCGGTGCGGCCGAGCGTCTCCAGAGCGAGGGAACCGGGAGCGACATCGTGCGGACGCGCGATCCACACCACCTCGATGCCGGCGGGATGCGCGAACTCCAGCGCATCCTCCTCGCTCGGCGTCTCGACGATCGCTGTGCCGACCGCGTTCGCCGGCAGCGAGGCGCAGATCGAGGAGATCGCGGGCAGGGCGGTCTCATCGCCGACCAACACGACACGATCCGTTCCGCGCTGCGGATTGAAGGTGAGACCCTCGTCGATGATCAGCACGTGCTCGCCCGGCCGGCAGGCCTCGGCCCACCGAGACGCCGGGCCGGCCGTTCCGTCGGCCGCCGAGCCGTGCAGGACGAAGTCCACGTCGATCTCGGCGCCGGCGTCGGCCGTGGCCGCTCGATATGCCCGCACGCTGTAGTTGCGCATCACCGGACGTTCGCCGTCGGGGATGCGCAGGAACTTCAGGTAGCCGAACATCTTGTTGGCTTTCGCCGGCACCCGGTCGAGGCCCGCGTCGCCGCCGATGGGCAGGAACAGCCGGAACCACTGGTCGAACCCCATCGGGCGGAACTTCTCGATCTCGCCGCCGCCGAGGGTCACCCTGATCCAGTGCGCCGACAGGCGTTCCGTACGCAGCACCACCAGGTGGATGAGCTCGGTCGACTCGGGCTTGACCATCTTGCTGAATGCCATCGGGTGCCTTTCAGGGAAGCTGCCAGGGGAAGAAGGCGACGAAGATGGCCGCGGATGCCAGCAGGGTCGCGATGGTGAAGACGGTGTCGCGTGTGCGGAACGGGACGAGGTGCCGCTCGGTGCGGGTGGGATGCGCACCGAAGGCGCGCGAGTCCATCGCCAGCGCCACCCGCTCGGCGTGACGGATCGCGCCGGCGAGAAGCGGCACGATGTAGCCCCACCCGCGGGCGATGCGGGCGAACGGTCCGCGTCCGCCGTGGTAACCGCGCACCCGGTGGGCCGCCCGGATCACGGCGAGCTCATGCCCGAACCGCGGCACGAACCGGAACGCTGCCAGTGCCGTGTAGCCGATCCGGTACGGCACCCGCAGCTGCTGCACACTGGCGCGCACGAGGTCGGGCCCACTGGTCGTGAGCCCGCCGACGAGCGCGAGAGCGACGATCGATCCGAGCCGCAGCGCCGTCGCGAAGCCGATCAGGAGCGCTCCGCTGTAGAGGGTCCAGTCGCCGATCCGCAAGACGGGGGAACTGCCCGCGACGAGTCCGGTGTCGACCCATACGGAGAACCCGATGCCCACCAGGAGCATGCCGGCCGGGAGACCGAGCAGCAGGAGAGCGAGGAGCCGAACCGTGAGACGCGCCCCGACCAGGATCAGCGCGTAGGCGAGAATCAGGAAAGCGGCGGGCGTCGTCAGGTCGCGCACGAACACGAGCAGGACCATCGCCGGCGCGAACCCGGCGACCTTCGCGAGCGGATTCAACGCATACAGGAACTGCCGCCGCGACGTCGCCGTGATACGTGCGTACGGATCGAAGGTCGTCGTGGTCACGCGGTCGCCCCGAGCCCGGCCGAGGCCAGCACGCGCTGCAGCGGGGGCAGGCGCAGCCCCGCGTCGGCGAACAGCCGCTCGTCCTGCAGCAGGGTGGCGGTGGGGCCGACCGCCTGCACCCGGCCGGCCGCCAGGACCACGACGTGGCTGGTGTGCTCGGCCACGAGCTGGAGGTCGTGCGTGACGATCACGATGGTCGTGCCTTCAGCGCGCAGGCTCTGCAGCAGGTCGAGCAGCTCGGCGGCTCTGGCGCGATCCTGGCCGAACGTGGGCTCGTCGAGCGCCAGCACCCGCGGGCGGGTGATCAGGGCGGTCCCCACCGACAGTCTTCGCTTCTCGCCGCCGGAGAGCAGGAACGGATGCACGCCCGCCTTGTGCTCGAGGCCGAAGCGGGCCAGCATCTCGCCGACCCTGGTCGAGATCTCGTCATCCGATACGTGCCGCAGCCGCAGTCCGTGGGCCAGCTCGTCGAACACCGTGGGGGCGATGAACTGGTGCTCGGGATTCTGGAAGACGAACCCGATGCGCGCGGCGAGGTCGCGCGGCGATGCGGTGCCCGGATCGATCCCGTCGACCCGCACCTGGCCACGAGGCGGTGGCACGACCCCTGCGAGCGCCTGGATCAGCGTCGTCTTGCCCGCGCCGTTCGCACCGACGATCGCCGTGAGGCTGCCCGGTTCGAGATCGAGATCGATCCCGTGCAGGATCTCGGTGCGGCGTCGGCGCACGGTCAGCCCGCGAGCGCGGATGATCGGCTCGACACGTGCCGTCGCCTCGCCGGAGGGTGGAGAGATCTCGTCGGCTGCGCGCCGAGGGGTGGAGGGCGAGACGTTCTCACGATCGAGCGCTGCGGCGAGCTCCTGCGGCGACAGCGGCAGGGGGGCGAGCGAGAATCCCCGTTCCCGAAGGCGGAGTGCCGCCAGGGTGGCAGCGGGAAGCCACACTCCCATCCGGACCAGCTCATCCGCGTGGTCGCGGATGACCTCGGCGGCCGGGCCGTCGAAGGCGACCCGGCCGTCGCCGTCGAGCACGATCGCGCGCGTGACGAAAGCCATCGCCGCGTCGAGGTTGTGCTCCACGAGCAGGATCGCGCGGTCGCCGGTCGCGACGACCTCCGAGAGGGCGGCGTACACGTCGTCGATGCCCTGGGGATCGAGGTTCGCCGTCGGCTCGTCGAGCACGATGAGCGGAGAGCCCATCGCCAGGGCTCCGGCGATCGCGAGTCGCTGCCTTCCGCCGCCGGAGAGGTGGTCGGGGTTCTCGTCGCGCCGTTCCCAGAGTCCGACCCGACGCAGTGCCTCCTCGACGCGACTTTCGACCACGTCGAGCGGAAGCCGCAGGTTCTCGGGGCCGAACGCGACCTCGTCGTAGACGCTGCCGGTGACGATCTGCGCATCGGGATCCTGGAAGACCATCGCGACGTGTGTGCTCAGCGTGGCCGTCTGCGCGCTGGCGGTGTCGATGCCCCCGGCTTCGACGGTGCCGACCAGCGTCGCGGGGAGGGCGTGGGGGATCAGTCCGTTGAGCGCGAGGGTGAGCGTCGACTTGCCGGAACCGGAGGGACCGAGCAGGAGCACGACCTCTCCGGCATCGATGTCGAACGTCACGTCGCGCGGCGAGGGGTGCGCCGCATCGGCGTGGGTGAGGGAGAGGTCACGCACGCGGAGCAGGGGCGCGGATGGGCGCACGGCGAAGTCCCGGGTCGGCGGATCGTACGCTTCTAACTTAGCTGAGCCTTACCTGATTCTCCATGCGGGACGAGCGCCTATCGGCGGGCGACGCCCGCGCGACTGAGCGCGGAACCGATCGCGAGGCCGACCGCAGTCCACGCGATCGGTCCGAGCACCGAGATCGCGAGGTAGAGGATCTGCGCCCACAGCGGCATGACCGCGAGGTGGGCGGCGAAGAACACCACGACGGCCACGAACATCCCGATGATCGCCGCCGAGATGAAGAACCGCCACGGCCCCCAGGATCGATAGCGGGTGAGGGCGGCCACCCCCTCCTGGATCAGGCCGAACAGCAGTGCCGTGCCGATGAAGCGCAGCGCCCACGCCGGGTTGAAGGCGCTCGCGATCAGGGCGGCGAACACATGAGTGATCAGCGCGACGAGCGGAAGGCGCAGCACCTCCTGCGCGATGATGCCCGGCAGCACGTGCGAGCCGAGCACCAGGCCGTAGAGGAACAGCAGGGGGCTCGCCAGCAGCACCGGCGTCACCCATCCGGCGATGCCCGCGAGGATGCCCGTCGCGACTCCGATCGCCGCGCAGACGAGCAGTACTCGGGTCGACAGGACGGAGGTACGGGCCACCTCTCCAGCTTACTGTCGACCTATCGGGAGGGCGGCCGTGGATAACCCTGGTCGATCGGCGAATGCCGACTGGTCGATCGACCAGATCTCGCGTCGATCGCTGAGGGCGGGACTATGTTGGCCGCGGTGCAGCAACGCGGTTGCACCGTGATCATCGGGAGCACCACATGGGTCGAACACCCCTCCGGATGGCAGCGGCCGCCACCCTGGCCACGCTGTTCATCGCATCGACAGCAACCACCGGCTACGCCGCGACGGAGGAGGTGACGCACCCCGTCCCCGTCGCAGGAACCCCCGGACATTACATCGTCGTGATGAAGTCGGATCCGCTCGCCACCTATGAGGGCGACGTGAAGGGGCTGAAGGCCACCAAGCCCGCTGAAGGCGAGCAGCTCGAGACGCAGTCGCAGGATTCGCAGCGCTACGTCGAGCACCTCCAGACCGAGCAGACCGACCTCGTCAGCGACATCGGCGTGACCCCCGACACGACGTATCAGGTGGTGCTGAACGGGTTCAGCGCCGACCTCAGCGGCGAACAGGTCGATGCGCTCCGTGCCTCGAAGGACGTGCTCGGTGTCTACCCCGACGAGATCCGCCACCCCGATGCGCAGACCTCGACCGACTACCTCGGTCTCGGCGACGACCGCAAGGGCCGCGGCGGCGTGTGGCAGCAGACCGGAGGAGTCGAGAAGGCCGGAGAAGGCGTCGTCGTCGGTGTGATCGACACCGGCATCGCCCCCGAGCACCCCTCCTTCGAGGGCAAGAAGATCAAGAAGCAGAAGCAGCAGAACACTCGCAACAAGGGTGGTCAGCCCTACACCGACGGCACCTACGTCTACTTCGACAAGTCCGACGGTGGCCAGTTCCAGGCCGCGATGGTCGAGGGCCAGGACTGGGACAAGAGCGACTACTCCTCGAAGCTCATCGGCGGGCAGTACTTCTACGCCGGAGCCGAGGCCGCCGGGTTCGACTTCCAGTACGACTACCTCTCGCCGCGTGACGGCGACGGCCACGGCTCGCACACCGCGAGCACTGCCGCG
Source organism: Microbacterium sp. SY138 (assembly GCF_039729145.1). Lineage (NCBI taxonomy): Bacteria > Bacillati > Actinomycetota > Actinomycetes > Micrococcales > Microbacteriaceae > Microbacterium > Microbacterium sp. SY138. Next base: position 576,321 of record NZ_CP155793.1, read on the forward strand.
GGCAACTTCAAGGTCAAGGCCAGCATCGAGAACGTCGATTTCGGGACGGTCTCGGGAGTCGCACCGGCCGCGAAGATCTCGGCCTACAAGGCCTGCTACGTCGGCCCCGACACGTCGACCAAGGACGATGACATCTGCGCGCAGAGCGACCTCATCGCCGCGATCGATCAGGCTGTCGCCGACGGCGTCGACGTGATCAACTACTCCATCGGCGGCGGCGCCGCCAGCACTGTGATGGCCCCGGAGGACCTCGCATTCTTCAACGCCGCAGCTGCCGGCGTCTTCGTCGCGACCAGCGCCGGCAACGACGGCCCCGCCCCGGTCACGGCCGACCACGCATCGCCCTGGTACACGACCGTCGCCGCCTCGACCATCCCGACCTGGGAGGGCACCGTGCAGTTCGACGGGTTCGCGCAGGCCGGAGCCTCGGTGAGCGTGCCGTTCGGTCAGAGGGTCACCGGCCCGTCCATCGCCGCCGTCGATGCCTCCGCAGCAGGAGCGAAGGATCCGCAGCTCTGCCTGCCCGGCACCCTCGATCCGGCCAAGGTCGCCGGACACATCGTGGTCTGCGACCGTGGCGGCAACGCCCGCGCCGAGAAGTCGCAGGTCGTGAAGGATGCCGGGGGCATGGGCATGGTCCTCGTGAACGTGCCCGGTGGCGCCGACTCGCTCGACAACGACTTCCACTCGGTGCCGACCGTGCACCTGAACGCGGTGCACCGCGCCGCGGTGCTCGCGTACGTGCAGGGCGGCGTGGATCGTCCGATCACGCTCGTCGGGGAGAACACCACGGGCGTCACCACCCCGACGCCGCAGATCGCAGGCTTCTCGAGCCGTGGACCGATGCTGGCAGACGGCAGCGACGTGATGAAGCCGGACATCGCGGCTCCCGGCGTCGCGATCCTCGCGGCGACCGAGAACGCTCCGGGCGAGAAGCCGACCTTCGGCATCCTCTCCGGCACGTCCATGGCCTCGCCGCACGTCGCGGGTCTCGCGGCCCTGTACCTCGGTGAGCGCCCGAAGGCGACGCCCGCCGAGATCAAGTCGGCGATGATGACCACCGCCTACGACACGGTGCTGCCCGACGGATCGAAGAACACGAACCCGTTCGAGCAGGGTGCGGGTCAGGTCGATCCGAAGCGGTACCTGAACCCGGGTCTGCTCTACCTCAACGGTGTGAAGGACTGGGCGGCGTTCCTCGACGGGAAGGGGTTGTCGGACTTCCCCGGCATCGATCCCATCGACGGCAGCGATCTGAACCAGGCGTCGATCTCGATCGGCTCGCTGACCAGCGCGCAGACCGTCACCCGCACGGTCACCTCGACCGAGAAGGGCACGTTCACCGCCAAGGCCTCCGTGCCGGGAGTGAACATCAAGGTCACGCCGCAGCAGCTGAAGTTCGATCGCCCCGGTCAGACGAAGACCTTCACGGTCACGTTCGACAACGCGAGCGCTCCGGTGGAGCAGTGGGCCACGGGTTCGCTGACCTGGACGAGTGCAAAGAACTCGGTGCGCTCTCCGATCGCGCTGTTCCCGGTCACGGCCGATGCTCCGGCCGAGGTCACGGGCAGTGGTGTCGACGGCAGTACGTCGGTGGACATCACCCCCGGTCTCACCGGAGATCTGGCGCTCGGACTCTCGGGTCTGACTCCGTTCGAGCTGCTCGCCGATGCGGACAACCCGGTCGAGGGTCACTCGGGTGACGAGAAGTCGGGTGATGCGAACAAGGACGTGTCGTGGATCGTGAACGTGCCGGAGGGTACGACGCTCTCGCGGTTCGACCTCGACTCGTCCGATGACAAGGGCAGCGATCTCGACCTCACCGTGTACCGCGTGGTGGGCCCGGACGACCTGCAGTACTACCAGCGCTGGCGCTCGGCGACCGGCTCGGCGGATGAGCAGGTCACGATCCCGTCGCCGACGGCGGGTACGTACCTCGTGGTGGCCAACATCTACTCGACGACGGGCCCGATGACGTGGGACATGACCTACGCCAACGTGCTGCCCGACGGCGAGGGAGACCTGACCGCCACGCCGAACCCGCTCGCCGCGGTCCGCGGCACGCAGACGTCGTACGACCTCAGCTGGACCGGCCTGGCCGCCGGCACCCGCTACCTCGGGGTCGTGCAGTACGGCGAGTCGGATGTCCGCACCGTGCTGACGGTCGACGTGCCGCAGGCGAAGGCTCCGGAGACCCCGGCGCCCGAGACTCCGGCGCCCGAGACTCCGGCGCCCGAGACTCCGGCGCCCGAGACTCCCGCGCCGGAGACTCCGGCTCCGGAGACGACCGCGCCGGCGACTCCCGCACCGCAGACGTCGGCGCCGGCGACTCCCGCACCGCGAGGGGAGAAGCGGGAGTAATACGGAAGCACGACAGCACGGCACCCCGTGGTCGAACGACCACGGGGTGCCGTGCTGCGCGGGCGCATCCGTTCACCGCGTGAACGGCGCCGCTCGTCGCAGCACCTGCTCCCTCGGTCCTCTCCGACGGCGTCGTCTTCCTAACGTGGGGGAACGCAACGTCGCGTACCCCGAGGAGACCCCCATGACCGCACCTTCGTCGCGCCGCCGCGACGGCGCCGGACTCGTCGACGACGAGCCCGTGATCGTCACCGATCCGAAACTCCCCTCCGTCGCCCTCACCGAAGAGCATCACGAGAAGGCGAACCGCTGGACCCTGCCGAAGATCATCCTGTGGGCCGCGATCGCCCTGCTGGGTGCCGTCGCCTGGACCATGCTCGCGATCGTGCGCGGCGAGACCGTCAACGCGATCTGGTTCGTGTTCGCGGCGGTCTGCACGTACCTGATCGGCTACCGGTTCTACTCCAAGGTGATCGAGAAGTACATCACCCGGCCCGATGACCGCAGGGCGACTCCCGCCGAGGTCAAGCAGGACGGCAAGGACTACGTCCCCACCGACCGCCGTGTGCTCTACGGTCACCACTTCGCCGCGATCGCCGGCGCCGGCCCGCTCGTCGGACCCGTGCTCGCCGCGCAGATGGGGTACCTGCCCGGCACGATCTGGATCATCGTCGGCGTCGTGCTCGCCGGCGCCGTGCAGGACTACACGGTGCTCTTCTTCTCGATGCGCCGCGGCGGCCGCACGATCGGTCAGATGGCCCGCCAGGAGCTCGGCAAGATCGGCGGCACCGCGGCGATCATCGCCTCGCTGCTGATCATGCTGATCATCGTCGCCATCCTCGCCCTCGTCGTCGTCAACGCGCTCGGCGAGAGCCCCTGGGGCGTCTTCTCGGTCGCCATGACCATCCCGATCGCCCTCTTCATGGGCGTGTACCTGCGTTATCTCCGCCCCGGCAAGGTCACCGAGGTCTCGATCATCGGCTTCGCCCTGCTGATGGCGGCGATCATCGGCGGCGGATGGGTCGCCGGCACCGAGTGGGGTCAGGCGATCTTCCACCTCGACCGCACCACCATCGCCTGGGGCATCATCGTCTACGGCTTCATCGCCGCCGTGCTCCCGGTCTGGCTGCTGCTCGCCCCGCGCGACTATCTGTCGACCTTCATGAAGATCGGCGTGATCGTCATGCTCGCCGGAGCCATCGTGCTGGTGCGCCCCGAGATCACGGTCCCCGCGGTCAGCATCTTCGGCGAGAACGGCATGGGTCCGGTGTTCGCCGGTCCGCTCTTCCCCTTCCTGTTCGTGACGATCGCGTGCGGGGCGCTCTCCGGGTTCCATGCGCTGATCGCCTCCGGAACGACCCCGAAGCTCATCGAGAAGGAGCGCCAGACGCGCTTCATCGGCTACGGCGGCATGCTCATGGAGTCGTTCGTCGCGATCATGGCCCTCGTCGCCGCGATCTCGATCGACCAGGGCATCTACTTCGCGATGAACGCACCGACGGCGGCGACAGGCGGCACGGTCGAAGGGGCCGTCGCCTTCGTGAACTCGCTGGGGCTGACGGGGGTGAATCTCACGCCCGAGATGCTCACCGGCACGGCGGCCGCGGTCGGCGAGGAGTCGATCGTGTCCCGCACCGGTGGCGCCCCGACGCTCGCCCTCGGACTCGCGCACATCATGCAGCAGGCCCTCGGCGGTCAGGCGCTCATGGCGTTCTGGTACCACTTCGCGATCATGTTCGAGGCGCTGTTCATCCTCACCGCAGTGGATGCCGGTACACGCGTCGCCCGCTTCATGCTGCAGGACTCGATCGGCGCCTGGTTCCCCAAGTTCCGCGACGTCTCGTGGCGCCCCGGCGTCTGGATCTGCACGGCGATCATGGTGGCCGGATGGGGCGCGATCCTCATCCTCGGTGTCACCGACCCGCTCGGCGGCATCAACACCTTCTTCCCGCTGTTCGGCATCGCCAACCAGCTGCTCGCCGCGATCGCGCTCGCCGTGGTGCTGGCCATCGTCGCCAAGCGCGGCCGCAGCTACTTCAAGTGGTTGTGGATCATCGCCCTGCCGCTGGCGTTCACCGCGGTCGTGACCATCACGGCGTCGCTCTACAAGATCGCCTCTCCGGTGCCGGCCATCGGCTACTGGGCGAACCACTTCCGCTACGTCGCGGCCCGCGACAGCGGAGACACCTCACTCGGCGAGCCGCAGGTGCTCGACGCGGTCATCCGCAACACCGCCGTGCAGGGCACGCTGTCGATCATCTTCGTGACCCTGGCGATCATCGTGATGGTGACCGCTGTGATCGTCACGATCAGGGCCATCCGCAACGGCGGCGGCGAGAACACCGAGGAGCCGCCCGTGGCCTCGCGCCGCTTCGCCCCGGCCGGATTCCTGCCGAGCGCCGAAGAACGTGAGCTCGAGAAGCAGTGGGAGCCGATCCTCGCCGACGAGCGCAAGGCGTCGACCCACTGATGTCGATCCCCCTGAGATGGCCGACACCATGAGGCGGACGGATGCCGCGACCTCCCTCCTGCGGACGCTGCTCAGTGCCGTGGCGCGGGCTGGTCGCGGCATCCGGTGGTACATGACGACCCTGATGGGCGACACCGCCTATGCGACCTACGTCGCCCATCAGCGTCGGCAGCATCCGGAGGAGGAGCCGCTGACCGAACGGCAGTTCTGGCGGCAGCGGATGGACGACCAGGATCGCAACCCCGGTGCCCGCTGCTGCTGAGCGCAGCCACGCCGGTGCCTAGGCTGGGACCATGACCGACGTCGTTCTCGCAGCGATCCTCGGCGTGCTCGGCGGCATCGTCCTCTCGGTGCTCCTCCTGCTCGCACGCCGACTCGCGCGCGGGGCCGCCGACCTCGGAAGCGACGCCGAACAGGCCGCCCTCACCGCACTGCATCAGGCGAGCCTGGCGGCGCCGCATCTGCGCGCCGGGCTCTCGGATCCCGATGTGGTCAAAGCCGCGCGTCACCTGCGAGTGCTGCTCGGCAGCGCGGCGGTCGCGATCGTGAGCGCGGAAGGCACGGTGTCGTTCGACGGTCCGTCCGATGGACTCGAATCCGCGGCCCGCCGCATCGCCGCCCAGGTCGGGGCCTCGGGGCGGAGGCAGGTGTTCCCGGCGCAGGGCAGGGAGGACGACCTGGAGGCGGTCGGTGCTCCGATCCTCGTCGACGGCCGGGTGGCCGGAGTCGTCGTGGCGTTCGCGGCACCGGTCAGGGCCGCGCTCGTGCGGGCGGCGGAAGAGATCGCCGACTGGTGTGCGGCCCAGGTCGAGCTCGGCGGACTCGATGCGCACCGGACGCAGCTGGCCGAGGCGGAGCTGCGCTCGCTGCGGGCGCAGATCTCTCCGCACTTCATCTACAACGCCCTCACGGCGATCGCCTCGTTCATCCTCACCGACCCCGCGCGGGCCAGGGAGCTGGTGCTCGAGTTCGCCGACTTCACGCGCTACTCGTTCCGCCGTCAGGGCGAGTTCACGACGATCGCGGAGGAACTCGGCAGCATCCACTCCTACCTCGAGCTCGAACGTGCACGCTTCGGCGATCGTCTGCGCGTCACGCTGCAGATCGCGCCGGAGACCCTGGCGACCGTCATCCCGTTCCTCTCGGTGCAGCCCCTGGTGGAGAACGCCGTCCGTCACGGTCTCGAACCGGGCGAAGGAGGAGGGGAGATCCGCATCGCCTCGCGCGACGACGGCACCCACACCGAGATCACGGTCGAGGACGATGGCGTCGGCATGGATCCGGAAGCCTTGCGGACCACGCTGACGGCCGGTGACGACGGTGTGCACGTGGGGCTCCGCAACGTGGACACCCGGCTGCGCCAGCTGTATGGTGCCGACGGTGGACTGGTCGTCGAGACGAACACCGGCGCCGGTACCCTGGTGCGCATGCGGGTCCCGAAATCGCAGCCGCAGCACGACCCGGACAACGACTGACGATCATGACGAACAGCGCGCCCTCGATCGACGTCCTCGTCGCGGATGACGAGAGACCCGCCCTCGACGAGCTCGTCCATCTGCTGCGTACCGACACCCGGGTCGGTGAGATCCTCACGGCGACGTCGGGGGCGGAGGCGCTGCGGCTGCTGTCGGAACGGGCGGTGCGGATCGCCTTCCTCGACATCCACATGCCGGGCCTGACCGGGATGGAGCTCGCGCGGGCGCTGCTGACCCTCGCCGAACCTCCGGCGGTCGTGTTTGTCACCGCCGACGAGGCGAAGGCGGTGGAGGCGTTCGAGCTGCGTGCCGCCGACTATCTGCTCAAGCCCGTGCGCCTCGAGCGTCTGCGGCGGGCGGTCGACCGGGTGGTCGAGCTCGGAGACGCCGCGGCATCGGGCGACGACGAGATGCTGCCGGTCACGGTCGGCTCGGTCGTGCGGTTCGTGAAACGCAGCGACGTGCGCTGGGTGCGGGCGCAGGGGGACTACTCCCGACTGCACACCGGAGATGGGACGGGTCATCTGGTGCGCATCCCGATCTCGGAGCTGGAGGCGCGATGGGCGGATGCCGGGTTCCTCCGCATCCACCGCTCTTCGCTCGTGCGCATCGCCGCCGTGACCGAGGCGCGGCTGTCGGGGCCGGAGCCCACCGTGTCGATCGGTGCGACCTCTCTCCCGGTCAGCCGGCGACTGGTACCCGCGGTGCGCGACGCGCTGCTGCGCGGAGAGGGGGCAGGATGACCGAGAAGCCGAAGCGGGTTCGTGTGACGGCCGATCTGCCCGATCGGAGGCCGACCACCTTCACCCGCGGCATCGCGCTCCCCGGCTCGCCCGTCGACGAGGCGGATGCCGTGTATGCGCGCGCCCTGATGCGCAGTCAGCTCCGGCTCGCGCTCGGGACCGTCGCGGGGTTCGTCGTCGTGGTGATCGCGCTGACCCTGACGATCGCTCTCGTCCCCGAGGTCGGACAGGTCGTGGTCTGGGGCCTGCCGCTGTCGTGGCTGCTGCAGGCCTACGCGTTCTATCCGATCATCCTCGTGTTCGCGGTGCTCTACGTGCGCACGGCCGCCCGCAACGAGCGCCGATACCGCGCGCTCCGGGATCGCGAATGAACGCGGTGCTCGACCTCATCGGCGTCGCGCTCGTCATCGTCGCGACCCTGCTGATCGGCATCTACGGCCTGCGCATCTCGCGCACGACGGGGGACTTCTTCGTGGCGTCGCGCACCGTGCGGCCGGTGTGGAACGCGTCGGCGATCAGCGGCGAGTACCTCTCAGCCGGCACTTTCCTCGGACTGTCGGGTCTCGTGCTGCTCGACGGCGCCCGGGGCTTCTGGTTCCCGATCGGCTATGCGGCCGGCTACCTGCTGGTGCTCGCGTTCGTGGCGGCGCCGCTCCGACGCAGCGGCGCCTACACGATCCCGGACTTCATCGAGGCGCGGCTGGAGTCGACGTCGGCCCGGCGCGTGACCAGCATCGCGGTGCTGGTGATCGGCTGGCTCTACATCGTGCCGCAGCTGCACGGAGCGGGGCTGACGCTCCTCGTCGTGGCCGGCCTTCCGGAATGGGTGGGGGCCGTGACCGTCGCGGTGCTCGTGGCGGCGGCGGTCGCCGCGGGCGGCATGCGAGCCATCACCTATGTGCAGGCGTTCCAGTACTGGCTCAAGCTCACGGCGCTCCTGGTGCCGGTGGTGTTCATCGCGTTCGCCCTCAGCGACGGTCCGCACGACGTCGATCCCGCGCTGGTGTTCCCCGTCGAGGCCGGGCCCTCGGGCTTCGACGCGTATGAGACGGCATCCCTGTTGCTCGCACTGCTGTTGGGGACGATGGGGCTCCCGCACGTGCTGGTGCGGTTCTACACGAGTCCGACCGGGGTGTCGGCGCGGCGGACCACCGTCATCGTGATCGGCATGGTGAGCGCGTTCTATGCGGTGTCGAGCACGATGGGGCTGCTGGCGCGCATCGCCGCTCCCGACCTCGCGGTTCCCGGTGTCGCCGACACGGTGGTGCTGCTGTTGCCGTCGCGCGTGTTCCCCGGAGCGTTCGGCGAACTGCTGACCGCGCTGATCGTCGCGGGGGCGTTCGCGGCGTTCCTGGCGACATCGGCCGGTCTCGTCGTGTCGCTCGCGGGCGTGATCAGCCAGGACGTGTTCTCCGGCTCGGTGCGGTCGTTCCGCCTGTCGGCCGTGCTCTGTGCGCTGGTGCCGCTCGTGGTGGCGCTGCTCACGGCACCGGCCGGCCTCGGGTCGAGCGTCGGCGTGGTGTTCGTGGTGGCGGCGTCGACGCTGTCGCCGGTCGTGCTGTTGGGAGTCTGGTGGCGAGGACTCACCGCCCGTGGCGCGGTCGCCGGGATGCTGTCGGGCGGGATCGCCGCCGGACTCGCGCTGCTGGTGCACGCGGCGGTCGGGGGAGTCGGAGTGGCCGCGCCCTACCTCGCGCAGCCCGCCGCCTGGACGATCCCGCTCGCCACGGCCGTGACGGTCGTGGTGTCGCTCCTCGATCCGCGGGGGCCGTCGCCGCGCACGGAGCGCTTCCTCGCTCGTGTGCACACGCCCGAGCGCGGCTGAGTCAGAGTTTCCGGCTGCGCGGCATGAGCCGCACGTCAGGGAGCGGCGGAGCGGGGATGCGCACGTCGTGACCGTCGACCGCGCCGAAGCGGGGGGATGCCGCTCCCGTCACGGACTCCGCTTCCCACTCTTCGCGCGCCTCGACGATCTCGTCATGCGAGCGGCCGGCGAAGTTCCACCACATCACGAGGTCGTCCTCGAAGGGCGCGCCGCCGAGCAGGAACAGCAGGGCCCCCTCGGTGCTCGACACCTCGACGGTGTCGCGGGAGTCGCCGAGGTAGAGCAGTGCGTTGCGATCGAGCGGATGCGCGGCCACCACGGCATCTCCCTCGACGAGCATGAGGGCGTGCTCCCAGTCGGAGCGCAGCGGCAGAAGCACACGCGAGCCGGGAGCGAGCACGATCTCGGCCCCGACGATCGGGGTGTGCACCGTGGCGGGTGAGCGCACGCCGGCGAACTCGCCGAGCACGACGGTGGCTTCGGCATCCGCTCCCTCGTCGGCCGAGACGGTGAGTGCGGGCAGTGCGGTGTGCCGTTCGAACCCGGCAGCGCCGTGGCGGGCCGAATCCGGGAGCGCCACCCAGAACTGCAGCGCATCGAGGGGGACGGGATCCTCGCCGATCGAGTACTCCGAGTGGGAGATCCCGTTGCCCGCGGTCATCAGGTTCAACTGCCCGCGGCGCAGGTCGGCGTCGCTGCCGAGCGAGTCGCGGTGACGGATCTCTCCGACGAGCGGCCAGGTCACGGTCTGCAGACCGATGTGGGGGTGCGGCTCGACCCGCATCTTCGTGTCGGCCGGTCCGAACCGGTCGAGGAAGCACCAGGCGCCGATCGTGGGCAGGTTGCGGTGCGGTAGCGCGCGCAGCACGTTCATGCCGCGCACCCCGCCGAGCGGCACCTCGCGGGGCTCGAGGAGGAGGCGGTGCTGTCCGATCATTCGGCGCGGCCCGTCGGGTCCTCGTCCGCGGTTCCCACAGGTGCAGAGGGGGTCTTCGGCCAGCGAATCTCGGCACCGGCCACCTCGTGCGTCTCGAGGTACTTGGCGATGTACGGGCACAGCGGCACGATGGCGTCACCCCGTCCTGCCGCATCCGCCAGCGCCGCCGATGCGAGCGTGCCCGCCAGGCCCTGGCCCTGGAACGCCGGGTCGATCTCGGTATGGATGAAGCGGATGGATCCGGGGCGCAGATCGTACGCCGCGAAGCCCGCGAGCACGTCGTCGGAACGGATCTCGTAGCGCGATTCCTCGTCGTTGCGGGTCACGGTGATGGCGGTCATCGGCTGCTCCTTCGAACGGATGCCTCCAACCTACGCCCCGCGTGCGCGGTCGGGCCCGGCGAAAACCCAGGCCGTCTGCTGCCGCACCGGCGCGTCGGAGTGCGACACTCCATGGGGGAGGCAGGTGGCCTGGGTTTCGGCAGTGGGGCGGTCGAGGGTGTGGAGGAAGCGCCTCCCGCGTCGGCGGGGGTCGTTACGCTGGAGGGATGCCGCAGACTCCCCGTGACCCGTACGCGGACCTGCCGTACGCCGACGAGCCCTACGACGACGGTTGGGAGTCGTCCGCCCCGCCCGAGCCGATGGACTGGGAGCCGCAGGGGGCGGGCTACGAGCCGCCGCTCGACTGGGGTCAGGGGCCGGTCACTCCGGTGGCCCCCGCATCCGCGGCTCCGGCCGCTCGTCGCGCGACACCGAGCCGGTACGCGACCGCGCGCGAGGCTCTGCACACCGTCTTCGGCTACGACGAGTTCCGCGGCGACCAGGCGGCGATCGTCGAGCAGGTCATCGCCGGCGGAGACGCCGTCGTGTTGATGCCGACCGGTGGCGGAAAGAGCATCACCTACCAGGTGCCCGCCCTCGTCCGTGAGGGCACGGGCCTCGTGATCAGCCCGCTCATCGCGCTCATGCACGACCAGGTCGATGCCCTGCGGGCCAACGGTGTGAAGGCCGCCTACCTCAACTCCACCCAGGCGATCGACGAGCGTCGCGAGGTCGAGCGGGCCTACGTCGACGGCGAGCTCGACCTCATCTACGTCGCCCCGGAGCGCCTCTCGAACGCGCAGACCACCGCGCTGCTGCAGCGCGGATCGCTCAGCGTCATCGCGATCGACGAGGCGCACTGCGTGTCGCAGTGGGGGCATGACTTCCGCCCCGACTACCTGACGCTCGGCGACCTGGGGGAGCGGTTCCCCGGGGTGCCGCGCATGGCGCTCACGGCGACGGCGACCGCGGCGACGCACAAGGAGATCACCGAGCGGCTGCACCTCGAGGGCGCTGCCCACTTCGTCGCGAGCTTCGACCGCCCGAACATCCAGTACCGCATCGTGCCGAAGGTCGATCCGCGCAAGCAGCTCGTCCAGTTCATCCGCTCGCAGCCGGAAGGCGCGGCAGGGATCGTCTACGCGCTCAGCCGCAAATCGGTCGAGCAGACGGCGACCTCTCTCGCCGCCCAGGGGTTCGATGCGCTGCCGTACCACGCGGGTCTGCCCGCCGAGGTGCGGGCGGCCAACCAGGCGCGCTTCCTCCGTGAAGACGGCGTGGTCATGGTCGCGACCATCGCGTTCGGCATGGGCATCGACAAGCCCGACGTGCGCTTCGTCGCGCACATCGATCTGCCGAAGTCGGTCGAGGGCTACTACCAGGAGACCGGTCGCGCCGGCCGCGACGGCGAGCCCTCTGTGGCGTGGATGGCGTACGGTCTGGGCGACGTCGTGCAGCAGCGCCGGCTCATCGACCAGAGCCCCGGCGACCGCACGTTCAAGATGCGGATGGGCCAGCACCTCGACGCGATGCTCGCGCTGTGCGAGACCGTGGAGTGCCGCCGGCAGAACCTGCTGGGGTACTTCGGTCAGGAATCGCAGCCCTGTGGCAACTGCGACACGTGCCTCGAGAACACCGAGACGTTCGACGGGCTCGTGCCCGCGCAGAAGCTGCTCTCGACGATCGTGCGGCTGAAGCGTGAGCGCAATCAGGCGTTCGGTGCCGGCCACCTGATCGACATCCTCCGCGGCGCCTCGACCGAGCGCATCCGGCAGCAGGGACACGAGAAGCTCGCGACCTACGGCATCGGCAACGACCTCTCCGATCAGGACTGGCGCAGCGTCGTCCGGCAGCTCCTCGCCCGTGGCATCCTGGTCGCGCAGGGCGACTACGGCACCCTCGCTCCCGGAGAGCAGGCCGCCGGAGTGCTGCGCGGCGAGACGGCTGTACCGCTGCGCAAGGACACGATCGGGCGTCCGACCTCGTCCGGTCGGGCTCGCAAGGCCAGTGCCGCCGATGCCCTGGACGCCGGAGACCGGGGTCTGTTCGAGGCGCTGCGCACCTGGCGGGCCGAGACCGCCCGCGAGCAGGGCGTCCCCGCCTACATCGTATTCGGGGACGCGACCCTGCGCGCGCTCGCGGAGCATCGTCCTGCCTCCCTCGCCGACCTCGACGGGATCACCGGCATCGGCGCGAAGAAACGCGAGGCGTACGGCAAGGGTGTTCTCGCGGTCATCGCTGCGGCCTGATCTGAGCCCTGACCATCACCGCCCGACTCCGCGCGCGCTCAGCGCGGAGGCAGCACGTCGTCGAGATGTGCGCGCAGGTGGGTGGCGATGTCGAGCCGCTCCCTGTCGTACAGCCACTGGTACTGCAGTCCGTCCCACATCGCGATGAGCCACGTGGCCTCGTGCGCGGGGTCGCGGTGCGCCGGTAGGTCGCCGTCGACCTGGGCGAGCCGGAAGAGCTCGGTGAAGTAGTCGAGGGCGTTCGCGAACCGCATCGCGAAGTAGTCATGCGCGGGGTGGGTGGCGGGCACGGCCTCGCACGACAACACCGCATACACCTCGATCAGACCGGGTTCCTCCTGCGCGCTGAGCGCGGCACCGTCGGGGATGCCGCGCAGCAGCTCGCCCGCTGACGCGGCGCCGGCGAACCCCTGGTTCTGGTTGATGGCGCTGTCGCGTTCGGTCAGGACGGCGCTGAGCAGCAGTTCCTTCGACGGGTAGTGGTGCAGCAGCGTCGACTTCGACACCCCGACCGCGGTCGCGATGTCCTGCAGGCTGGTGTCGCCGTAGCCGTCGCGGGCGAACAGGCGGGTCGCATCGGCGAGGATCTGCGCGCGACGACGACGGCCGACCGCATAGCCGGGATCGACGTCGGCTGCAGCGGTCGTGCGCAGTGCGGGCAGGGGCCCCGCCGGGTCAGAGGTGTCCGACGAGGGCTCGTCGTCGGGGTTCCGCCACCCGAGCGGCAGTGCCCAGAGGTTCTCCCGCTCCTCGAGCATCTCCACCACGTCGACCCGATCAGGCAGATACTGCGACAGCAGCTGCAGCCCGTCCCATCCGGCGGTGTGTCGCACCGTCTCCCCGTCGACATCGCGATCGGCTGCGATGACGCCGTGGTGCTTCGCGTCTTCCAGGACGTCGATGCTCAGCGAGCGGAGTCGGCAGTACCGGGCGCGCATCCGCTCGTGCGCAGGGTGTCCGGGAGCAGAGGCTTCGCCCGTGAGCGCGGCGAACAGCTCGAGGTAGCCCGCGGTGCGCGCGTTCCGTTCGGCGATGCCGGCGAACACCAGCTCGCCCGGCTCGGAGGCGGCCGAGATGGCGCTGAACACGGTCTCGTTCTCGGCTTCGAGCTCGGCGACCACTTCGCCGAGCAGGTCGTCCTTCGAGGCGAAATGGCCGAGGAGCCCTGGATGGCTGACGGAGGCCGCGGTGGCGATATCGCGCAGAGACGTCGACCGGTAGCCGCGGGTGACGAACAGATCGTGCGCCGCGGTCAGGATGCGCTGGCGCGTGGCGGCAGCGCGCGCGTGCCGGGAGCCGGTCGTCGTCGTCATCGCATCCTCCTTCCGCATCCTATCCTCGCTCATTACCAATCGGTCTGGTTTCAGTTACCAGATGGTCGAGATTGGTGTATCGTCATCCCAGACCGCATCGCCCGAAGACGTGCGGTGAATCGAAAGGACTGTCATGACAGAGCTGTCATCCGCCGCCACGGCGGCCGCGGTCGGCACCACCGGGTTCAAGGCCCCCGGAACCACGCCGCCGAAGACCCCGCGCGGCTACACGCCGGGCCTCGCCGCCGTGAACTTCGGCGTCTACCTCGCCCTGCTCACCCCGGTCATGGTGTCGATGGCATTCAAGATCCAGCACATCGACCCCGTGAACACCGAGGGCAGCCTCGGACTCGTGATGGGCGTGGGTGCGATCTTCGCCCTGATCGCGAACCCCCTCGTCGGCCGGCTCTCCGACCGCACCACCTCGCGCTGGGGCATGCGTCGTCCGTGGATCCTCGGCGGCGCGATCGTGGGGCTCGGCGGCTTCCTCCTCATCGGCTCGGCGACCTCCGTGTGGATGGTCCTGCTCGCCTGGTGCCTCGTGCAGACCGCGATGAACGCCGTGCTGGCCGCGGCCAACGCCACGCTGCCCGATCAGGTGCCGGTCACCAGCCGAGGCAAGGTCTCCGGCATCATCGGCATCACGACCCCGATCGGCATCCTCGCCGGCAGCTTCCTCGTGAACTTTCTCCCCGGCGACTTCGAGCGCTTCGTGGTGCCCGGCGTGATCGCACTGATCCTCGTGATCGTGTTCGTCCTGATCCTCAAGGATCGCCGCCTCACCGAGAAGCCGGCCGAGAAGTTCACCGTCGGCATGTTCTTCGGCTCGTTCGTGTTCAACCCGCGCACGCACCCCGACTTCGGCTGGACCTGGCTCACCAAGTTCTTCGTGATGTTCGGCTACGCCGGTATCGCCACCTTCCTGCCGCTCTACCTCGTCACCAAGTTCGGCCTCGACGAGCAGGGCGCGGTCGGCATCATCCTGGCCGCCAACCTCGCCTCGATGGCGGCGATGGCGATCTCCTCGCCGCTGGGTGGATTCCTCTCCGACAAGATCGGCAAGCGTCGCCCCTTCGTCGCGATCGCCGGCGTGATCATGGTGGTCGGGCTGGTCATCCTCGCCGTCGCCCCCGACGTCACGACCGTCATCATCGCGCAGGCGATCATCGGTCTGGGCGCCGGGTCCTTCCTCTCGGTCGACCTGGCCCTCGCGACCGAGGTGCTGCCCAACCCCGACGACGTGGCCAAGGACCTCGGTGTGCTGAACATCGCCAATGCTCTGCCGCAGTCCATCGCCCCGGCCATCGCCCCCGGCATCATCGCCATCGGCGCAGCCACACCGCTCGGCGGCTACACCACCTGGTACCTGTTCGGCGCGGTCGTCGCGCTGGCCGGCGCCGTTCTCGTCTACCGCATCAAGGGAGTCAAGTGACCATGACCGAGACCATCACCGCACGCCCGTGGCTCGACACCGATCTCCCCGTCGACGAACGGGTGCAGCTTCTGCTCGACGCCATGACGATCGAGGAGAAGGCCGGGCTCTTCTTCCACACCATGATCGCCATCGGCCACCTCGAAGAGCCGAACCCGGTCTTCGCGACTCCATCGGCGCGCGAATTCCTCGAGACCAAGCGGATGACGCACTTCAACCTGCTCGGTGAGGCGCCGACCGGCCGCGAGATCGCGGCATGGCAGAACGCGCTGCAGCGACTGGCGGCATCCACGCGTCTCGGCATCCCGGTGACGCTGTCGACCGACCCGCGGCACTCGTTCAGCGAGAACCCCGGTGCGTCGATCCTCGCCGGCCCCTTCTCGCAATGGCCCGAGACCCTCGGCCTCGCCGCCACCCGTGACGAGGCGCTCGTCGAGCGCTTCGCCGACATCGCCCGACAGGAGTACACGGCGGTCGGGCTGCGGGTCGCGCTGCACCCGCAGGTCGACCTCGCGACTGAGCCGCGGTGGGCGCGGCAGACGGCGACCTTCGGCGAAGACGCGGAACTGTCGGGAAAGCTCGGCGCCGCCTACATCCGCGGGTTCCAGGGGGAGTCCTTCGGGCCCGGATCGGTGTCGACCATGACGAAGCACTTCCCCGGAGGCGGTCCGCAGAAGGACGGCGAGGACCCGCACTTCCCCTACGGCCGCGAGCAGATCTATCCTGGCGGCGAGTTCGAGCTTCACCTGAAGCCGTTCGAAGACGCGCTCGCCGCGGGGACCCGGCAGATGATGCCGTACTACGGGATGCCCGTCGGCACGGAGTACGAGGAGGTGGGATTCGGGTTCAACAAGTCCGTGATCACCGGCCTGCTGCGTGAGCGCTACGGCTTCGACGGTCTCGTGTGCACCGACTGGGGCCTGATCAGCGACTCCGAGATCTTCGGTCAGCCCTTCCCCGCACGTGCCTGGGGCGTGGAGGATCTCACGCCGCGCGAGCGCATGAAGAAGGTGCTGGAGGCCGGAGCCGACCAGTTCGGCGGCGAAGCGAACCCGGAGCTGCTGCTCGAGCTCATCGCCGACGGTGAGGTGACCGAGGAGCGACTCGACGTCTCGGCTCGCCGCATCCTGCGCGAGAAGTTCGAGCTCGGGCTGTTCGAGAACCCGTACGTCGACGAGGACGCGGCCGACGAGATCGTCGGGCGAGCCGATTTCCGAGCCGCGGGGGAGGTCGCCCAGCGCGCCTCGATCACGGTGCTCATGAACGACGGTGCCCTGCCGTTGGTCCCCGGCCGCAAGCTCTACGTCGAGGGCGTCGACGCGACGGTCGCTGCATCGTTCGGGGAGATCGTCACGACGCCGGAGGAAGCCGACCTGGCCGTCATCCGCCTGCAGGCTCCGTTCGAAGAGCGCGAGACGATGTTCGAGAACTTCTTCCACGCGGGCTCTCTCGCGTTCTCGGACGATGTGGTCGCGCACGTCCGCGCGGTCGCCGCCGTCGTGCCGACCGTCGTCGACGTGCTCGCGGATCGTCCGCCGATCCTCACCCCGATCGTCGAGGCCGCGGCCGCGATGACCGTGAACTGGGGGGCCTCGAGCGCCGCGCTCCTCGACGTGCTCAGCGCCGCGTTCCCCGCCCAGGGCAGGCTGCCGTTCGACCTGCCGCGGTCGATGGACGCTGTCGAAGCCTCCCGTCCCGATGTGCCGTTCGACACCGCCGATCCGCTGTTCCGGTTCGGTCACGGGCTCTCGCTCTAGTCCGGTCGCACCGTCCGGAAGACCGCCCCGCAAGCTTCGGCATGCGGGGCGGTTCGGCGTCCCGGCATCCTCTCGCCGGGAGCATCCCGTCGCTGCACGGTCACCACGTTTCGAAATGTCTCGCGCGAAGACGTTCACCGGACGATTTCTGGACGAATGCTGGACTTCTCATTCGGGATCCCGTAAGAATGAGCGCAACATCGCTCGGCCGACAGAAGTCGACCCGTGGGGGGGCCATGTGACGCGGAAGATCGCATCACACGGGAGTAGCGAATGGAATTGCAGGAGAGGACTCTGCGGCGACGCAGAGCGGTAGGAGGAGGCATCGCCGGCGTCACCGTCGGCGCGGTGATCCTCGCGAGTGCACTGGTGCCGACGGCGGCGAATGCGCTGGACGCGGCGAATCCGAATGATCCGTCTGTCGCGCAGGGGCAGATCATCCAGCTGCCCGCCGCCCTGCTCGGCGGCCTCGACATCGCGGCGCTCGGACACACGCTGACGAGCAACCCGGCGGCCCCCGGCTCTGAGCTCGGCGGGCTGGACGTCGGGCTGCTGGAGGCGCTGAGCATCGACGTGGGCACGCTGAACGTGCCGCTCCTGACCGACGGCACCCCCGGGACGCCCGGTCTGCTGCGACTCGGCGATCTGGGCGCAGCGCAGAGCTTCAGCTCGTCGCCGACCCAGACGCAGTCGATCGCCTCATCCGGGACCATCACCTCGGGGGGCGCGATCGACACCGGCGCCATCGACGGCAGCGTGAACCCCGGCACCCTCGAGCTCACCGACCTGTTCGACCAGCTCGCCGTCGCCGGACTCACCGACGCGGTTCTCGACCAGGCGTCGGTCGGTATCGGCGCACTCGCATCGCGTGCCGAATCCAACGCGGGAACGGTCACCTCCCAGTACCGCATCGCGGATCTGAACCTCGATCTGCACAGCAACCTGGTCGCCGGGCTCTCGGGCACACTCGCCTCCGCGATCCAGGGCACCGTCACCCCCGTGAGCGATCTCGCCGGCCCCGGCGGAGCGCTGACCGCACTCACCACGACCATCGTCAACACGATCAATGCGATTCCCGACGTGCCGCTCGTCGCGGCGTTCACCGCGACCGGAGGAACGGTCGCGATCGCCGGACTCGACACGGTCGGACAGACCGTGACCACGCAGGTGCTGCAGACACCGGTGGAGAACACGACGGGCTCGGTGCTGGTCGATCTGAACACCGGGACGGTGTCCGTCGATCTCGCCAAGATCCTCGTCGAGACCGGGGCTGGGGCCGACCTCAACTCCCTGCCGGCGAACACCCCGGTGCTGTCGGCCACGACGATCTCCGCGATCCAGCAGGGCATCACCTCCGCCCTCACCGGCACCCACCCCAACAGCTTGAACGGCAAGGTCTCCACCATCCTGAAGTCGACGTTGGACGCGCTCCAGGTGACGCTGACCGTCGGGGTGGATCTCACGGTGCCGCTCACCGGAACGCCACTGGTGTCAGGGGATGTGACGGTCAAGGGCTCGCTGGCGCAGTTCGCCGGCACCGCGACGCCGGTTCCCGTGGTCGCGACCGACATCAGCCTCGCCGGTCTCAACATCGGCGTCCTGCTGAACCCGGTGGTCGCTGCCGTCACGAATGCGGTCGCCACCACGACGGGTCCGCTCGTGAACACCGCGCTGAACAGCGTGATCCCGCTCGTGCAGCCCGCGCTCGCCGCGATCACCGGACCGGTGCTCTCGACGCTCGATCCCGTTCTGCAGGGCGTGCTGGCGCAGGTCGCGACCATCACCATCAACGAGCAGCCGGCGACAGGAGACATCCCCGGAGGGAGCTTCACCGTGCGCGCGCTCGGCGTGAATCTGCTCCCCGCCGTCGGGGGCGGGGTCTCGCTCGACCTCGGATCGTCGACGGTGAAGGCCGCGGTGGCGGCCGTCCCCGCGATCGACGCGGCCGCCACGGTCCAGGCGGGAACCGACCTCCCTGTGACGGGCTCGGGATGGCCTGCGAACACGCAGGTCACCATCCAGGTGACCACCGCCGGCGGCGGCATCGTCAACGACCCGTTGCCGGTCACGACCGATGCCAACGGCGCCTTCACCTTCGCGTACGGGATTCCGGTGGCGACGCCGCCGGGCACCGGCTACATCGTGACGGCGACCGACGGCACCAGCACGGCGACGGACACCACCGAGGTCACTGCTGCGGCAGCCATCGACGCGGCACCCGCGGTGCAGGCGGGCACGAATCTCGGTGTCTCGGGAACCAACTGGCCCGCGAACACCCAGGTGTCGGTGCAGCTGCGGGCTCCCGGCGGCGGTGCGAACATCGGTGGTCCCGAACTCGTGACCACCGACGGCTCCGGCACGTTCACGCTGGCCTATCCCGTCCCGGCGGGAACGCCGGCGGCGACCGGATACGAGGTCACGGCATCGGTCGGCACCCAGACGGCGACCGACACCACCGAGGTGACGGCTGCGCCGGTCGCGTCGATCGACGCAGCCGCGACCGTCCAGGCGGGCACGAGCCTTCCCATCACCGGCACGAACTGGCCCGCGAACACGCAGGTGTCGGTGCAGCTGACGGCTCCCGGTGGGGGCGCGAACGTCGGCGGGCCGGTCACGGCGACCTCCAACGCATCCGGCGAGATCACGCTCGACTACCCGGTTCCCGCGTCTGCGGCGCCGGGCGCGGCGTACACCGTGACCGGGACGGCAGGAGCGGTCACCGCGATCGACACGACCGAGGTGACGGCGGCGGCGACCGTCGACGCGGCGGCGACCGTGCAGGCAGGGACGTCGCTTCCGGTCACCGGAGCGAATTGGCCGGCGAACACGCAGGTGTCGGTGCAGTTGACGGCTCCCGGCGGCGGGAACGTCGGCGGTCCGGAGACGGTGACGACGGATGTGTCCGGCGGCTTCACGCTGGACTATCCGGTGCCGGCCTCTGCGACTCCCGGAGCGGGCTACACCGTGACGGCGACCGTCGGCACCCAGACCGCGACCGACACGACCGAGGTCACGGCCGCGGCGGCCGTCGACGCAGCGGCGACGGTTCAGGCAGGAACGTCGCTTCCGGTCACGGGGACGAATTGGCCGGCGAACAGGCAGGTGTCGGTGCAGCTGACCGCTCCCGGCGGTGGTGCGAACGTGGGCGGTCCGGAGACGGTGACCACCGACGGCACGGGCGGCTTCACGCTCGACTACCCGGTGCCGGCCTCTGCGACTCCCGGCACGGGCTACACCGTGACGGCGACCGTCGGCGCCCAGACCGCGACCGACACCACCGAGGTGACGGCGGCGGCCGCGATCGACGCGGCGGCGACCGTGCAGGCCGGCAGCGATCTGCCTGTCACCGGGACGAACTGGCCGGCCGACACCGAGGTGTCGGTGCAGCTGACCGCTCCCGGCGGTGCGGCCATCGGCACGCCTCGAACCGCGACGACCGGTGCTCTCGGCGGCTTCGCACTCGACTACCCGGTTCCGGCCGGCACACCCGCAGGGACCGGCTACACGGTCACGGCTTCGGTGGGTTCGCAGACGGCGACCGACACGACAGAGGTCACAGCGGCTCCGGTCGTGGTGGATGCGGCGGCGCAAGTCCCCGCGGGCACGAACCTGGCCGTCACCGGTTCCGGGTGGCCGGTGAGCTCCTCGGTGTCGTTGCAGCTGACGGCTCCGGGCGGCGGCGCCGACGTCGGCGGTCCGGTGACCGCGACCACGGATGCCTCCGGCGCCTTCACGGCGAGTTATCCGGTTCCGGCCGGCACCACGCCGGGAACGGGCTACACGCTCACGGCGACCGCGGGTGCGGTCACCGGATCGGACACCACCGAGGTGACTGCGGGCGATCCGGGCGACGTCAACACGAACGCGGCAGCCTCGGCGTCCGCCTCGGCTGACGCGACGGCAGACGGTGACCCGTCGGCTCAGGCAGCTGCGGAAGCCGCTGCCCTCGCGGATGCCACCTCCGCCGCCTCGGCGGCAGCGACGGCTGATGCCACGTCGGCGGCTCAGGCCGCGGCGACGACCGATGCCTCGACCACCGCGACCACGGATGTGACCTCCGCGGCCAACGCCTCGGCGGCCGTCGCGGCGCAGGCGGCCGCGCAAGCGGACGCGTCGGACGACGCGAACGCCGCGGCATCGACGGCGGCGGAGTCGAACTCCTCGGCCTCGTCGGAATCGGCAGCGACCACGGATTCGTCCACGGACGCATCGTCTGAGGCTTCGGCGAACACGAACGCGACAGCCTCGGCATCCGCTTCGGCGAACGCCGACGCCACCACCGCCGCGGTCGCCGAAGCGTCCGCGCAGGCCGCGGCCTTCGCCGACGCCACGGCGGAGGGATCGGCTGCGGCCGACCCGGCGGCGGAAGCGGCATCGGAGGCAGCGGCGACCGCGACCTCGTCCACGGCGGCGACGGCGGATGCCACCTCGGAGGCGAACGCCGGCGCGGCGATCGCCGCCCAGGCGGCAGCGCTGGCCGACGCCACGACGAACACCGCGGCCGACACATCGGCCACGTCGGATGCGAGTACGAGCGCGGCGTCGAACGCGAGCGCGGCAGCCATCGCGAACGCTTCGACCGATGCGTCTTCGGATGCGGTCGCCTCGGCGGACGCATCGGCGGAGATCAACACCAACGCCTCCGCGTCGGCGTCGGCCTCTGCGCAGGCCGACGACGACAGTAACGCCTCGGCGGAAGCAGCGGCAGTGGCTGCGGCACTCGCAGACGCGACCAGCCAGGCATCCGCTGCGGCGGACGTGTCGGCCAACGCCGCGGCCCAGGCAGCGGCGACCACCGATGCCTCCACGGATGCCTCGACCACGGCCACCACAGCGGCGAATGCCTCTGCGGCGGCAGCGGCTCAGGCGGCAGCGCAGAACGACGCGACCTCCACCAGTGCGGCGGATGCCTCGGCTTCGGCCGATGCGGATCCGAACGCCTCGGCGGCAGCGGCGGCGAACGCCTCGTCGTCGGCCACGGCATCGGCGTCGGCTGCAGCTGACGCCTCGGCCGAAGCCACGGCTGCGGCATCCGCCGATGCCACCGCCAGCGCCTCGGCGGACGCGGCGGCCGACCCGACCGGGAACATCGCCATCGCGCTCAAGTCCCCGGTGCTGGAGCGTGGCAAGCAACAGACCGCGGTCGGCACGGGCTTCAGGCCCGGCGAGACGGTGACGGGTGTCATGACCTCCGCCCCCGTGGCGCTGGGAACCCAGGTCGCGAACGCGCAGGGCACGGTCACCTTCACCTGGACCGTTCCCACCGACACCGATCTCGGAACCCACACCGTGACGCTGACCGGAGCGACGTCCGGCAGCGTATCGGCCTCGTTCCAGGTGGTGGCGTCGGGTCTGGCCACGACAGGCGGACAGGTCCAGGGCGGATGGATCGCTCTGGCCGCACTGCTCCTCATGCTCGGCCTGGGGGCGATGAGACTCGCGAGATCCCGACGGCCCCAGGTGCAGACGGAGTGATCGCGATGCAGGAACGCTGAGTGGTCGGGACCGTTTCCCCACGGCGGTCCCGACCCTCGGCGGTACGGAGGGAAGTGAATGAGCACGAAACTCGAGTCCTCACCGGAGACCGACGTGTCCGCGTCGGGTGACACGGCCGTGGTGCGTCCGCGTCCGACCTGGTGGGTGAAGCTCATCGCCTTCGCCGCCTGCCTCCTGACGTTGTGGCATATCGGGGCGTCCTTCCTGTGGATCGCGCCGTACTCCGCCCTGCGGGAGATCCCCACACAGGAGGTGCTGGCCGGGTACATGCTGCCGATGTTCGGACAGTCCTGGAGCGTCTTCGCGCCGGAGCCGATCAACGGCGACTACCACTTCAACGTCCGTGCCGTCATCGAGAAGGACGGCGAGCAGGTCGAGACCGGCTGGGTCAGCGCCACCGACGTCGAGCTGTCGATGATCCGCTACAACCTCTTCCCGCCCCGCGCCGGTATCCAGTCCAGCGAGGTGGCGAGTGGACAGATGAACGCCTACAACAAGCTGAACGCCGATCAGCAGGCCGTGGTCGGTCTTGACTTCGCGAAGGACGACGGGGAGGAGTGGATGGTGCGCTCGTTCGAGAAGCTCGAGGGCGACAACCCGTCGACGGAGGCGTACATGGCCGAAGAGCACCTCTCCACCGCGTACGCGACCCAGGTGGCCTATGCGATCTGGGGTGCGGATGCCGTGGTCAAAGTGCAGTACCGCGTGAGTCGTCAGAACGTGGTCCCGTACGAGGATCGCAACGATCCGAGCGCACAGCGGCCCGATCCGACGTTCTCGACCACCGGATGGAGACTTCCCATAGAAGAGGAAGGGCAGAGCCGTGAGAACTTCGCGGACACCTTCCGCGCCCAGTTCGAGAGGATCCAGCCGTGAGCGCGCCGACGAGGACCGCGCCGCGGAAGCCCGGCGCGAAGCAGGACGTGACGAAGAAGGAAGCCCTGCCCCGGAGCACGACGACCGCGCCGGCGCCGGTGTCCACGCCTCCCGCTCCTCCTCGTGAACCCGCGCCCGCTCCTGCGAGCACTGTGCCCCCGCGGTCGTACCTCACTCGGCTGCTGACGTTCGCCTCGTCGATGATCGGCGGGCTCTGGGCGATGGTGCTCTCGGCGATCGACCGCATCTCTGCTTTCGTCGGCGACTGGCTCTTCAACGGCAAGAAGGCACTCTACGGGCTCGCGGTCACACGTATCCTCTTCGGCGTCACCGCCATCGGCCTGCTGGCCTCGAACTTCAGCACCCGCCTCTACACGTTCGGATCCGGATCGGCCTGGAACGGCGAGCTCGCCGAGCCGGTGAGCGAGTTCCCGAAGATCTGGGTGTTCAGCGCCTTCCATGCCGCGATGGGCAACGACGCGCTGTACACGGCGCTCTACCTCCTCCTCGGGGTGCTCGCGGTGCTGTTCGTCCTGGGCTGGCGGTTCCGGATCGTGCTCCCGATTTTCTTCTGCCTCTGGGTGGGCTTCATCGAGGCCAACGACATGGTCGGCGATCAGGGCGACAACATGTTCCGCATCGCCCTGCTGCTGCTGTTCTTCGCCGACCCCGCGGCCCGGTGGTCGCTGGACGCGAGGCGTCGGGCGAAGTCGGGGGAGTGGTTCGCCCCGAACAGCCAGCCGGCGCTGCTGGGAACCATGTTCCACAACCTCGCCCTCGTCGCCCTCACCGCGCAGGTGTGCTTCGTGTACGCCTCGGGGGCGCTGTACAAGGCCGGGGGTGCCCCGTGGGAAGAGGGGTACGCGATCTACAACCCGCTGCAGACGGCACGGTTCGGTACCTGGCCGGTGCTCAGCGACCTCGTCACCGCCTGGGGGCCGATGGTCACGATCGCGAGCTGGGGGTCGATCATCCTGCAGGTCGCCTTCCCCCTCATGCTGTTGACTCGTCCGACGCGGCTGATCGGCCTGCTCGGCATCCTCTCCTTCCACATCGGCATCGCGGTGCTCATGGGACTGCCGTGGTTCTCGCTCACGATGATCGCGATCGATGCGATCTTCATCCGTGACCGGACCTGGGGGCGGTTGAGTGCGGGGACGAGGCGGCGCTGGCGGGAGGCCGGGGTCGAGCGGCAGCCGACGACGCCGCGAACGGTGAGCCCCGACGCGGAGGCGCAGGCGCGGACTGTGGTCTGACGACAACGCGGCGGGGAGATGTGCCCGCCGGGTGTTGGAGGAAGTGGACAGAGCACTTCGCCCGTGGTTGTGGCAGACCTACCATGGCAGTATTCCCACTTCCCTCTGAGAGGAACGCTCATGGTCGACGCCGCCGTCCGTCCGAAGACGACTCGCCCCTCCACCGACACCGCGGATGCGCACCTGCGCCTGGATGTCGCCCGCGTCAACGACGCCCTGATGGGCACGTGGGGTGACGTGCGCCGCCAGGCCCGCGAGATGATCAAGGACTCGGCGTTCTGGCGCAAGGACGAGCTCGGCAAGGACGAGCACCGCGAGCGCGTGCTCAGCCAGCTGCACCTGCTGGTCGAGAACAAGGCCGTGCACCGCGCGTTTCCCAAGTCGCTCGGCGGCGAGGAGAACAACGGCGCCAACATCGCCGGCTTCGAGGAGCTCGTGGTGGCCGACCCCAGCCTGCAGATCAAGTCGGGCGTGCAGTGGGGGCTCTTCGGCTCGGCGATCCTGCAGCTCGGCACCGAGGCGCACCACGCGAAGTGGCTCCCCGGGGTGATGGACCTGTCCATCCCCGGCGCCTTCGCGATGACCGAGATCGGTCACGGCTCCGACGTCGCGGCCGTCGGAACGACCGCGACCTACGACCCCGAGACGGAGGAGTTCGTCATCAACACCCCGTTCCGCGGGGCGACGAAGGAGTACCTCGGAAACGCGGCCCTGCACGGCATCGCGGCGACGGTCTTCGCGCAGCTCATCACCAACGGCGTCAATCACGGCGTGCACTGCTTCTACGTGCCGCTGCGCGGCGACGACGGCGTCGATCTTCCCGGCATCGGCCGCGAGGACGACGGCCTCAAGGGTGGGCTCAACGGTATCGACAACGGGCGCCTCTCGTTCGACCACGTGCGCATCCCACGCACCAACCTCCTCAACCGCTACGGCGATGTCGCGGCCGACGGCACGTACTCCAGCGCGATCGACAGCCCCGGCCGCCGCTTCTTCACCATGCTCGGCACCCTCGTGCAGGGGCGCGTGTCGCTCGACGGCGCGGCATCCTGGGCCTCCGCTCTCGGTCTGCACATCGCGATCACCTACGCCACCCAGCGCCGTCAGTTCGACGGCGCGGACGGGCAGGAGGTCGTGCTCATGGACTACGGCAAGCACCAGCGCCGTCTGCTCCCGCGTCTGGCCACCACGTACGCGCAGATCTTCGCGCACGACGAGTTCCTGCAGAAGTTCGATGGCGTCTTCTCCGGTCGCACCGACACCCCGGCCGACCGCGAAGACCTCGAGACGCTGGCTGCGGCTCTCAAGCCGCTGTCGACCTGGCACGCGCTCGACACGCTGCAGGAGGCTCGTGAGGCCACCGGCGGCGCCGGTTTCATGTTCGAGAACCGTCTGGTGGGTCTGCGCGCCGACCTCGACATCTACGTGACGTTCGAGGGCGACAACAACGTGCTGCTGCAGCTCGTCGGCAAGCGTCTGCTCACCGACTACGCCAAGCAGTTCCAGGGCAAGGATGCGGCGGCGCTCGCGAAGTTCGCTGTCGGGATGACGGCGGGCAAACTGTTCCACGGCGCCGGCCTGCGTCAGCTCGGTCAGGCCGTCTCCGACTTCGGACAGGTGAGCCGCTCGGTCGAACGG
Source organism: Microbacterium sp. SY138 (assembly GCF_039729145.1). Lineage (NCBI taxonomy): Bacteria > Bacillati > Actinomycetota > Actinomycetes > Micrococcales > Microbacteriaceae > Microbacterium > Microbacterium sp. SY138. The sequence goes on from NZ_CP155793.1 coordinate 602,469, forward strand.
GGCCTGCGCGAGGAGCAGCAGCATGACCTGCTCGCGGGCCGTGTGCAGCAGATGGTGGCCGACATCGCCTCGCGTCTGCGCCCCGGCGCGAAGGACAAGGCACTCGGAGCCCGCCTGTTCAACGAGAACCAGGCAGAGCTCATCGAGGCGGCCCGCGCGCACGGCGAACTGCTGCAGTGGGAGGCGTTCACCGACGCCGTGCACCAGATCGACGACGAGGACACGAAGAAGGTGCTCACCTGGCTGCGTGACCTGTTCGGTCTGCAGCTCATCGAGAAGCATCTCGCCTGGCACCTCATCAACGGACGGCTGTCGACGCAGCGCGCCGCGGCCGTGTCGAGCTACATCGATCGCCTGTGCACCCGCCTGCGCCCGTATGCGCTCGACCTCGTGAACGCGTTCGGCTACGAGCCCGAGCACGTGCGTGCCCCCATCGCGAGCGGTCTGGAGAAGCAGCGTCAGGATGAGGCCCGTGCGTACTACGCCGACCTCGCGGCGACCGGCCGGGCGCCGATCCAGGAGAAGGCGCTGAAGAAGAAGCAGCGCTGACCCCGCCCGCGGTTCATGGTCCAGGAATCCCGCCCCGTCTTCACGATCGAGGCGGGATCCCTGTGTCGGGTGTCGTTCTCAGGGCGCCGCGGTGAGGTCCACGCCGCGCGCGGCGGCCAGCGCCTGGAGCTTCTCGGCGGCATCGGTCTCGACGCACACGCATGCCTGCAGCCCCACCGCGTCTTCGTCGCGCAGGAGGTAGTAGCTGTCGGTGTCGGTCAGCTGCGCGCCGCCGGCATCGAAGAACAGCCACCGCACCCGGACGAGCACGAGACGGTCGGAGAGATCGCGGCGCTCGCGCAGCTCGAATCCGACGGAGGCCAGCCCCAGTCGCCGGTAGATCGGATAGGACTGCCGCAGACCGTCGATCATGGCGTCGCGGGATTCCAGCACACCAGAGGAGCGGTCGTTCACGATCGTCCCCGGCGTCGACCACAGCCCCGCCGCGGTCTCGGCATCGAACGCGGTGAGGCTGTCCGCGTAGCGGGTGAGGTACTCGGAGATCGTGTCGTCGGTGGTGGTCATGGCGCGAGCCTAGACGCGGCCGAGCGGAGCGCCCCCGGCCTTGACAATCGCCGATCCGCGCGGATGGCCGATTCCCATTCGGGGCTGGGTAGTCTCGGCAGGTACCCGATCCGAGGAGTCCGAGATGTCTGCCGTGAACGCCTATGCCGCACCCCGTGAAGCGGCCCCGCTCGAGAAGACCGTGATCGAACGGCGCGAGCTCGGCCCACTCGACGTGCTGATCGACGTCGCCTTCGCCGGGATCTGCCACTCCGATATCCACACGGTGCGCGGCGACTGGGGTCCGCAGCAGTATCCGCTCGCTCCCGGGCATGAGATCACCGGCACGGTGGCGGCAGTCGGCGCGGACGTCACCCGGCACGCGGTGGGCGACCGCGTCGGCGTCGGATGCCTGGTGAACTCGTGCGGCGAGTGCCGCAACTGCCTGCGCGACGAGGAGCAGTTCTGCACACAGGGGGCCGTGCTCACCTATGGCAGCACCGACCGTGACGGCACCGTCACCCAGGGCGGGTACTCCGAGCAGGTCGTCGTGACCGAGGCCTTCGTCCTGCGCATCCCCGATGCTCTGGCGCTGGATGTCGCTGCACCCCTGCTGTGCGCCGGCATCACGACCTACTCGCCGCTGCGGCACTGGAACGTCGGACCCGGCACTCGTGTCGCGGTCGTCGGTCTCGGCGGACTCGGGCACATGGGCGTGCAGATCGCGCACGCGCTCGGCGCCGAGGTGACCGTGCTCTCGCAGACCCTGAGCAAGAAGGACGACGGTCTGCGTCTCGGCGCCGACCACTATCGCGCCACGAGCGACCGCGAGACCTTCCGCGACCTGCGGTCGTCGTTCGACGTGATCCTCAACACGGTGAGTGCCGTGATCGATCTGCGCTCGTACCTGAGCCTGCTCGACGTCGGCGGAGCCATGGTGTGCGTCGGTGCTCCCGGCGAGCCCCTCGAGGTCGGCGTGATGTCGCTGATCGGCGGACGCCGCTCGCTCGCCGGCAGCAACATCGGCGGCATCCGCGAGACTCAGGAGATGCTCGACTTCTGTGCAGAGCACGGCATCGCCGCCGAGATCGAGACCATCCCCGCCTCCGACATCAACGCGGCCTATGAGCGCGTGCTGGCGTCGGACGTGCGGTACCGGTTCGTGATCGACGCGGCCACGTTCGGTTGAAGGCGGTGTCGGTCACCGCGGCTAGCCTGAGCGGATGACCTCTCTTCTCACGGGCCCCGACGCCCGCGACCGCTGCGCCTGGGTGGGCGACGACGACGAGTACCGCCGCTATCACGACGAGGAGTGGGGCACGCCCCTGCACGGCGATCGTGCGCTGTTCGAGAAGATGGCGCTCGAGGGCTTCCAGGCGGGGCTCTCGTGGATCACGATCCTGCGCAAGCGACCGCGGTTCCGCGAGGTGTTCGCAGGATTCGAGCCCGGGATCGTCGCGGAGTTCGACGAGTCCGACGTCGAGCGTCTGATGGGCGATGCCGGCATCGTCCGCAACCGCGCCAAGATCGAGGCGACCATCGGCAACGCCCGCATCGTCCGGGGCATGGCCGAGGGCGAGTTCGACGCGCTCATGTGGTCGTTCGCTCCGACGGCCGCGGGTGATCGCCCGTCATCCTTCGCCGACGTCCCGGCGGTCACGCCGGAATCGACCGCGCTGAGCACAGAGCTGCGCCGTCGCGGATTCCGCTTCGTCGGGCCGACCACGATGTACGCGCTGATGCAGTCGGGCGGGATGGTCGACGACCACATCTCGGGGTGCTGGCGAGCCTGACCCTCGGCGATGGGCAAATATCCCCATCGAGCAGTATTCCAGGACGCAGTTAGGATGAACGGGTGCTCGGTGGGCCCGTCGGGACTGCACAGGAGCAATCGAAGAGTGTCACCCTGGGGGGGAACCGGGAATGAAGGCGTTGTCATGGATGCGCGCACGACCGAAGACGCTGGCGTCGGCCGCCGGCGTCACCGTCGGCGTCATCGCCATCACCACGATGGCTTTCACCTATGAGGGATTCCCGACCACCAAGGTCGATCTGAACGACGGCGGCGTCTGGATCACCAAGACCTCGAGCCTGCTCGTCGGGCACTTCAACAACGAGTCGACCGTCCTCGACGGTGGCCTGCGCACCACGGGTGAGAACTACGACATCCTGCAGGACACGAGCAACATCCTCGTCGTCGATGAGAACGCCTCGACCCTGACCGCCGTCGATCCGGCACGCGTCTCGCTCAACGACTCCGCGAAGGTCCCCTCCTCCTCGAAGGTCGCGCTGGGCAACCGCACGGCCGCGATCCTCGACCAGAAGACCGGCGAGCTCTGGGTCGTTCCGGCGCAGGGTGTCTCCTCCTTCGAAGCCGAGGTCAACGAGCCGGTGGCGGAGCTGGGAGCCGGTGCCGACGTGGCGGTGGCCAAGGACGGCACCGTCTTCGGACTCGCGCCGGAGCGCGGCGAGGTCGTCACCGTCCCTGTGGACAACGAGGGGGAGGCGCTCGACGCCTCCGCAGCCTCGGTCGGCGAGCTCGATGCGGCCGCGAAGCCGACCATCACAGCCGTTGGACGCACACCGGTCGTGCTCGATCGCGCCGCCGGGGTCGTGACCTCGCCCGGTGGCATGCGCACCGAGATCCGCGGTGCCGACAAGGCGGTCCTGCAGCAGTCGTCCGAGAACACCGACGCGGTGGCGATCTCGACTGCGAACGCCCTCGTCAGCGTCCCCCTCGACGGCAGCGAGCCGACCGAGGTCGACGCGGGGGGCGACGGCACCGCGGCCGCTCCCGTCTGGCTGCGCGGATGCACCTACGGCGCGTGGGCCGGCACGGCGACCTTCATCCGCGAGTGCCCGGGCACGACCAACGACGTCAACGCCCAGGTCGAGGGCGCCGAAGACGCGAAGAGCCTCGTGTTCCGTGTCAACCGCGACGTCATCATCCTCAACGACGCCGTGGGCGGCGCGGCCTGGCTGGCCAACGAGAGTCTGCAGCGCGTCGACAACTGGAACGACCTCACCCCGCCGGAAGGCGAGACCGAGAACGAGGACGACTCGACCGAGGAGACCGTCGAGACGACGCTCCCGGAGCGCAAGGAGGAGAACACTCCTCCGATCGCCGAGGACGACACCTTCGGCGTGCGCCCCGGTGTCACGACCATGCTCCCGGTGCTCGACAACGACAACGACCCCGACGGCGACGTCCTGGTCGCCACGCTCGCCGAGGCCCAGCCCGCGATCGGCACGATCCAGCAGGTGCAGAACGGCGGATCACTGCAGATCGCGGTCGAGGAGGGCGCGTCCGGCTCGACGACGTTCACCTACGAGGCCGATGACGGCCGCGGTGGCAAGGACACGGCGGCCGTCACGCTGACCGTCTTCGACAAGAGCGTCAACACCGCCCCTGTCCCCAAGCGCAGGACGACCTTGACGGTCGAGACCGGCGGCACGATCTCGTACAACATCCTCCCGGACTGGATCGACCCGGAGGGCGACGACGTCTACCTCAAGGACGTGGTCGCCGCTCCCGGAGACGAGGTCGACTTCAACACCGACGGTCAGATCACCTACAAGGCCACGGCGAGCCAGCAGGGGCATAAGGAGGTGCAGGTCACGGTCGCCGACGGATACGGCGAGACGGCCACCGCCACGGTGATCCTCGACGTGCGGCCGGAGGGCTCGACGAAGCCGAAGACCAACGCCGACCACGTCGTCACCCGCGTCGGCGAGCAGGTCACGGTGGCGCCGCTCGCCAACGACACCAGCTCGGGCCGAGAGCTGCTGCGTCTCGGGCGCGTGAACGAGGTCCCCGGCGCGACCATCGTGACCGACGGCCCCAACAAGACGTTCACATTCACCGCCGATGCCCCCGGCACCTACTACGTGCTGTATCTCGCGACCGCCGGTCCCGAGAACGGCGAGGGGATCGTGCGCGTTGACGTGCTGGAGGCGAGCGAGACGGATCTGCCCCCTGTCGCCGTGCGCGACGTGGCGCTGCTGCCGACCGGTGGTGACGTGCTCATCGGTGTGCTCGCGAACGATGTCGACCCCGCCGGCGGCATCCTCGTCGTGCAGTCGGTCTCGATCGAGGACGACTCCGGCGTCTCGGTGTCGGTCATCAACCATGAGACCCTCCGTATCACCGACCAGGGATCGCTCACCGATCAGGCCCGCATCAAGTACCGGATCTCGAACGGTTCCAAGTCGGCCGAGGGCGAGGTCGTGGTGATCCCGATCCCCGCGCCCGACCAGCTCCTCCAGCCGGTCGTGAACGACGACACCGCGATCGTGCGTGCCGGCGACGTCGTCACCATCCCGGTGCTCGACAACGACACGCATCCGAACGACGACGTCATGCACGTCGTGCCCGAGCTGGTCGAGCCCCTCGTCGACCCGGAAGACGGCGAGGCGTTCGTCTCGCAGGACACGATCCGCTTCAAGGCCGGACCCGTCGCGAAGACGGTCTATCTGACGTATGAGGCCGTCGACTCCCGCCAGCAGAAGGACGCCGGCTACGTCACGATTCAGATCCTCCCCGTCGACGCGGACACCAACGCCGCTCCACGCCCTCAGGATCTCGTTGCGCGCGTGCTCGCCGGATCCACCGCGAACATCGCCGTGCCTCTGGACGGCATCGACGCCGACGGCGACTCGGTCGAGCTGATCGACATCGCCTCCAGCCCCACGAAGGGCCGCATCACCGAGACCGCGCAGAACTACTTCACCTACGAGGCGTTCGACGACTCCTCCGGTGTCGATGTGTTCCGCTATCGAGTGCGCGACCGCCTCGGCAAGGAGGGCATCGCCACGATCCGCGTGGGCATCGCTCCGGGCGAGCAGGTCAACCAGAGGCCCTTCGCGGTGAAGGATGCCGTGGTCGTGCGACCCGGCCGTGAGATCTCGGTACCGGTGATGCTCAACGACTCCGACCCCGAGGGCGACAAGATCAGTCTCGTGAAGGACGGTCTCGAGGTTCCGACCGACACGGGGATCACGGCCCGCGTCTCGGGTGACCGCGTGCTGGTGCAGGCGCCGAACCGCGAGCTCGAGACGTCGCTGCAGTACACGATCCGCGATGCGCGGGGCGCGGAAGCCACCGCGGCCCTGCAGATCACGGTCGACGAGGACGTGCCGTTGCAGGCGCCCGTCGCGCGAGACGACCGCGTGCGCCCGACCGACCTCACCGACGGCACGATGAGTGCCGACCTCGACATCCTCAAGAACGACGAGGACCCGGACGGCACGACCGACCGCCTCAAGCTCGCGCTCGGTGAAGGCGCCATGCAGCTCGAGAACGGCAAGGTGCGGGTCACCGTGACGGAGAACCTGCAGCTCATCCGCTACACGATCACCGACCAGGACGAACTGGCCGCATCGGCCTTCATCTTCGTTCCCGCCGAAGCGGACCTCCGGCCGATCCTCGACTCGACGAAGCCGCTCGAGGTCATGAGCGGCGAGACCAAGGAGATCCCGCTCTCGAAATTCGTCACCGTCGCCGGCGGCGGTACGGCTCGGATCACCGAACACGCCAAGGTCACCGCCGTGTATGCGAACGGCGACGACCTCGTGAAGGACGAGACGACGCTGGTCTACACCTCGGCCGACGGGTACTTCGGACAGGACTCGCTCACCTTCGAGGTCACCGACGGCACGGGCCCCGACGACCCCGAGGGCCGCACGGCGACGCTGAGCATCCCGATCAACGTGCTGCCGCCGGAGAACCAGCAGCCGGTGTTCACGGGGGCAGAGGTCATCGTCGCCCCGGGGGAGAAGGCGTCGACGCTCGACCTCGCTGCGCTCACGACCGACCCCGATCCGGAGGACGAGGGCACGCACAGGTACAAGTACGTCAGCGGCGCCGGCAAGGGCATCACCGCCAAGATCGATGGCTCGAAGCTGCTCGTGGAAGCGTCGTCGGATGTCGAGAAGGGCACGGTCGCCTCGCTCAAGCTCGAGATCACCGACGGAACGACCGAGGCGGTCGAAGGCACCGTGACCGTGCGCGTCGGCGCGTCGACCCGCCCACTGCCCGCGGCCAACACCGACACGATCTCGGAAGCGGATCAGGGCAAGAGCATCACGGTGCCCGTGCTCGCGAACGACTACAACCCGTTCCCGGAGACGCCGCTCAAGCTGATGACGGCCGCCACGGAGTCGGGCTCCGGCGGCGCGGCCGTCAAGGGCGATCAGGTGGTCGTCACGCCCGACCCCAGCTTCGTCGGGACCATGGTCGTGCGCTATCGCATCCAGGACGCGACGAAGGATGCCGAGCGCGAAGCCAACGGGCAGATCATCGTCACGGTGCAGGGTGTTCCGGACGCGCCGGGAACCCCTCTCGTCTCGAGCGTGCAGGACCGTACCGTCGTCGTCTCCTATGGGGCGCCGGCGAACAACGGCGCCGAGATCACGAAGTACACGGTGAAGTCCGTCAGCGGCAACCCGTACTCGAAGGAGTGCCGCTCCACCACCTGCACGCTGGACGGCTTGACCAACAACGTCGAATACACCTTCCAGGTGACCGCGACGAACCGCGTCGGCGAGTCGAAGCCGTCAGGCTCGTCGGCGGTCGCCCGTCCGGACGCTCGGCCCGACACCCCGAACCCGCCGACCCTCGCCTTCGGCGACAAGTCCCTCAAGGTCTCCTGGGCCACCCCGACAACTCCCGGATCTCCTGTCGAGAGCTACACGCTGGAGATCTCCCCGGCTCCGCCGTCCGGGGTCTCGCAGAAGCAGGCCACCGGGAACTCGATGACCTGGGAGGGGCTCGAGAACGGCGGCATCTACCAGGTGCGCGTGCAGGCTCACAACCGCGCGCCCGAGCCGTCGAGCTGGAGCGGCTGGTCGGCGTCGGAGGTACCGGCAGGTCCTCCGATGCCCGCGGCCGCCCCAACCGTCGCGCAGCTGCAGGCCGTGGGCAGCCAGGCGCAGATGCAGGTGAGCTGGGTGCCGGGGAATCCCAACGGTGATCCGATCGACTCCTTCGAACTGCAGGTATGGGAGGGCGGAACGCTCCGCAACACACTCACCCCGGGGGCGTCCATACGGTCGCAAGCGGTCTCGGTCCCGACATCAGAGGTGCCGTACACCTACCGCATCCGTGCCCAGAACAAGGCGGGCTGGGGCGACTGGAGTCCCATGTCGGCACCGCGCCGCGGTGTGAACAAGCCCGACGCTCCTGTTCTCTCGGCCGTCACGCCGGGCGATCGCTCGCTCACTCTCACCTGGTCCCGGAGCGCCCTCAACGGCGCGAAGACGACCGAGGTGCAGTACCAGTACTCGATCAACGGCGGTAGCAGCTGGGCGGCGATGCCGGGCAACAACGTGGTCACCGGACTCGCCAACGGAACCAACTACAACGTGCGGGTGCGCGCGGTCGCGACGGTCGACGGGTCGACGTACGCGAGCGATCCCTCCGGACAGATCGTCGGCAACCCGTACGGTCCGCTGAAGCAGCCGGCGGTCAGCGCTTCGCAGAACCCCACCAGCGTCACCTTCAACTGGGACGCGGGGCCCGCCGCGAACGGCCGCTCCATCAAGACCGTCCGCATCCGCATCGACGGCGGCGGCTGGCAGAACGTCGCCGCCAGCGGCAGCCGTACGGTCGGCGACGGGTACAGCCAGCGGCACACGATCGACGTCGAGGTCACCGACCAGGCAGGCCAGCAGATCACCCGATCCGCGGAGCAGACGTCCGGACCGAAGCCCGACCCGCGCGCCTGGGTCACCTCGACCGGAAACGCGAACGGACAGCCCAACTGCAACGACGGCACGTGCGCATACTTCTACCTCACCGGCCGCGGCTTCCCGGCGAACTCCAGCATGTGGGTGCAGTGCGCCAGCAACGCGCCGCCTCCCTACGGCGGCACATTCGGCGGACGGACCGTCACGACCGACGGCAACGGCAACATCGATCAGCAGCTCGGCTGCTACCTCGGCATGCGCCGCGGGACGATCGAGGCCTGGGTCGTGATGGACGGCAAGGAATACGAACACAAGGTCTGGCAGTGATGCCGCGCGACACCTCTCCACGAGAACAAGGAACGACACCCTCATGACAATGACCCCCGAGCAGGCCGCCTGGTTCCAGGGCACCTTCCAGCGCCTCGTCGAGAACATCGACAAGGCCGTGCAGGGCAAGCAGGAGATCGTCGGCCTCGTGCTGGCCTCGATGCTCGCCGAGGGCCACGTGCTCCTCGAGGATGCACCGGGAACGGGCAAGACCAGCCTCGCCAAGGCGCTGGCCGCGACCGTGCAGGGCACCAGCGCGCGCATCCAGTTCACGCCCGACCTGCTGCCGTCCGATGTCACCGGCGTGACGATCTACGATCAGCAGTCGCACCGCTTCGAGTTCCACAGGGGCCCGATCTTCGCGTCGATCGTGCTCGCCGACGAGATCAACCGCGCATCGCCCAAGACCCAGTCCGCGCTGCTCGAGGTCATGGAGGAGTCGCGCGTCACGGTCGACGGCGTCACGCACGAGGCCGGTCGCCCCTTCCTCGTGATCGCGACGCAGAACCCCATCGAGCAGGCGGGCACCTACAAGCTGCCCGAGGCGCAGCTCGACCGCTTCCTGATCAAGACGTCGATCGGCTACCCCGACCTCGCCGTGACCGAGAGCATCCTCGCCGGTGCCTCTGACCGCAACCCCTCGGCCGGCCTGTCCGCGGTCATCACCACGAGTGCGGTGGCCGATATGGCCGACCTCGCTGCGACCGTGCACGTCGAGCCCGCCGTGCTCCGCTACGTGGCCGAGCTCGCCGAGGCCACGCGCGAGGACGGCGCCATCCGTCTCGGCGTGTCGGTGCGCGGGGCGATCGCGATGGTGCGCATGGCCAAGGTGTGGGCAGCGGCCCAGGGGCGCCACTTCGTGCTTCCCGACGACATCAAGGCCCTCGCCCGCCCGGTCTGGCAGCACCGCCTGCTTCTCGACGCCGAGGCCGAGTTCGCCGGCACCAGCAGCGACACCGTGATCGCCCGTGTTCTCGACGCGGTGGCGGCGCCCCAGGCCCGAGTGGCGGCCTGATGACCGCGGAGGCCCTTCCGGCGTCGACGCCGCAGATGGAGCGCGACGCCGGTTGGCGTGACATCGCGGCCGTCCTCGGTGCGCGCGCCCTGACGCGCCTCCGCAAGATCACCTCCGCCGTCCGCCCGCTGGCCTGGGTGCTGATGGCTCTCGCCGTCGGCTTCTGGGTGCTCGGCCAGACCGCCGGATGGGCGGAGTTCACCATCGCCGCCGTCGTCATCGCGATCGCCGTGGTCCTGTGCGCGCTGTTCCTCATCGGCCGCACCGCCTACGACGTCGCGCTCGACCTCGCCCGCACCCGTGTGGTCGTGGGAGAGCGCGCGGTCGGTGCCCTGACCCTCGCCAACCGCGGCACCAGGGCCATCCTCCCGTCTCGTGTGGTGCTCCCCGTCGGTTCCGGACGCGGCGAGTTCGGCATCCAGCGACTCGCGCCGGGGGAGGAGGCGGAGGAACTCTTCGCGATCCCCACCCAGAAGCGCGGCGTGGTCAAAGTGGGGCCGGTGAGCGTCGTCCGCGGCGACCCGCTCGGCCTGTTCGAGCGGGCTCACCGTCGTGACGACCCTGTCGACCTCTTCGTGCACCCGCGCACCGTGCTGTTCGACGGTCAGTCGCTCGGCTACCTGCGCGACCTCGAAGGACTTCCCGCAGCGGATCTGTCTCGCGACGACGTCTCGTTCCACGCCCTCCTGGAGTACCAGCCGGGCGACGACCTGCGTCACGTGCACTGGCGGTCGACGGCCCGCACCGGCACCATGATGGTCCGGCAGTACGAGGAGACCCGACGCTCGCACTTCGTGATCGGGCTCTCGCGCTCGCTCGCCGACTACGCCACCGAAGACGACTTCGAGCTCGGGGTCTCGGCCGCGGGGTCGATCGGCCTGCGCGCTCTGCGCGACTCTCAGCGCGTCGACATGCGCGTGCAGGGCCGGGAGCTTCCCGCGGGCACCGGCAAGCAGCTGCTCGACTCGCTCTCGGCCGTGGAGAACAGCAAGCCGAAGGAGGGTGGCATCGCCGAGCTCGCGGGCGTCGTGTCCGCCACCATGCCGTTGGCGAGCGTGGTGGTCCTGGTCTGCGGCGCTCGGGTGAAGTCCGACGATCTCCGCCTCGCGTGCGCGCGTCTGCCGTTCGGTGCCCGTGTCCTCGTCGTGGTCGCCGACACCACGGCCTCCGCCCCGGCGCTGCGCCGCATCGGCGATGCCGACGTCGTCACGGTGGGTGCGCTCGAACAGGTCCCGCTCGCTCTGCAGAAGGTGCTCGCATGACCGGGTCCTCCGCCGCGTTCGGCGACCTCCCCCTCCGCCGTTGGATCCTCGACCTGGGAGCGACGACGCTCCTGGTCCTCACGGCCCTCGTGGGCTTCTGGCCGACGTTCGCCGGTCCGTCGTTCCTGCCCGCCGCCATCGGTGGAATCCTGATCGGCCTGGCGATCGCGGTCATCACGACCTGGCGTCATTGGGGCATCCTGATCATCGCGGGTCTCACGATCGCCGCGTACTTCGTGTTCGGCGGAGCTTTCGCTCTGCCGCAGACGTCGATCCTCGGCTTCATCCCGACCATCGAGACGCTGCAGAAGCTCGCGCTCGGGACGGTCACCGCGTGGAAGCAGATGCTCACCACGGTCGCCCCCGTCGCGGCGGCCGACGGACACCTCGTCGTCCCGTTCCTGCTGGCGCTGGTCGTCACCACCGTGACCGCCTCCCTCGCGCTCCGGCTGTCGCAGGTGGCGTGGGCCCTGATCCCGGCCGGCGTGCTGCTCATGCTGGTGATCGCGCTCGGCACGCCCGAACCCGCGTTCCCACTCGTGCAGGGACTCGTCTTCGCGGTCGTGAGCATGTCGTGGCTCGCCCTTCGCCAGTTGTGGGCACCGCAGAACACGGCGATCTCCGTCAGCGAGGTCGATCCCTCCCGCGCCGCGCACATGCGCACCCGGCGTCTGCTCGCCGGGGTGGCCGTGTTGGCGATCGCCGGTGGCGCGGGGGTGGCCACGAGCGCCGTCGCGAACCCGGCGCAGCCACGACACGTGTTCCGCGACGTGATCATCCCGCCGTTCGACATCCGGGATTACCCGAGCCCCCTGCAGGCGTTCCGGAAGAACGTGCGCGACGAGGCGGACCAGACGCTGTTCACGGTGCAGGGCCTGCCCAAGGGCGCGCGCGTGCGCACCGCGGTCATGGACCAGTTCGACGGGATGGTCTACAACGTCACCGACGGCGGGCCGACCTCGTCGAGCGCATTCAGCCCCCTGCGCTCGAACATGTCGCCGGATGCCGAGGGTGTCCCGGTGACGCTCAAAGTCGAGATCGGTGCGTATCGCGGAGTATGGATGCCCACCGCGGGCGAGCTGTCCGAGATCAGGTTCTCCGGCGACGATGCCGAGCAGTTGCGCCGCGGCACCTACGTGAACACCGAGACGGGCACCGCCGTCTCCACCACGAAGCTGACGAAGGGTGACGAGTACACGGTGGATGCCGTGATGCCGAACGTACCCGACGACGAGCAGCTCGCCGAGGTGCCGTTCGGCAAGGTGTCGATGCCGAAGCCGAGCAACGTGCCGGAAGAGCTCACGGCCCTCGCCGCCGAGACCATCGCCGGTGCCGAGACGCCGATCGAACGGGTGCGGGCCCTCGAGAACTTCCTCTCCAAGGAGGGCTTCTTCAGCCACGGGCTCGAGGGCGAGGTCATCTCCCGCGCCGGCCACACCGCCGAGCGCATCTCGACGCTCGTCGGCGGGGAGCAGATGATCGGTGACGACGAGCAGTACGCCGTCGCCATGGCGCTGCTCGCCGGGCAGGTCGACATCCCCGCCCGGGTGGTCATGGGCTATTACCCCGACGAGGACAAGGCAGGCGAAGCCACGTTCGCCGCCACCGGCGACAACGTGCACGCCTGGGTCGAGGTCAACTTCGAGGGACTCGGGTGGATGGCGTTCAACCCCACCCCGCCCGAAGACCAGGTGCCGAACGACCAGAACACCAAGCCGCGCGTCGACCCGAAGCCGCAGGTGCTGCAGCCGCCCCCTCCGCCGCAGGAGCCCGTCGACCTGCCACCCACCCTGCCCGACGACCGCGAGGCCGAGGACGAGAGTCTGAACCTCGCGGGCATCATCGGGGCGATCCTCGTGATCGGCGGCATCTCCCTCGGAGTGATCGCACTGCTGGCATCGCCCTTCATCGTGATCGGCGCGTGGAAGGCGGCGAAGCGTCGTTCCCGCCGCGCGGCCGCGCGCACCGCCGACCGCATCAGCGGCGGCTGGGACGAGCTCACCGACCGTGCTGTCGACTACGGCGCCCGCATCCCTCCCGGAGGCACGCGGATCGAAGAGGCGGCGGTCGTGGCGTCGTCGCTCACGGTCCCGCAGGTCACCGCCCTCGCCGAGCGGGCCGACGCCGACGTGTTCGGCCCCGCCGAGCCGAGCCCGGAGGATGTCGAGTCCTTCTGGCACGAGGTCGACGACATCGTCGGCGGACTGGGCAAGGAGGCCGGCTTCTGGAAGCGCCTCCAGGCGCGACTGAGCGTCCGCTCCCTGATCGGCGGCACCGCCATCTCGAACGGATTCCAGAACCTGAAGGACGCGGCGGCCGTGCGCGTCCGCCGCGAACCTGGCACCATCAAGAACAGCACGACGCCCCCGTCCCCCGAGAGCGAGACCTCATGACGCAGCCCGCGCCCGACCAGATCGCGCCGGTCTCCCGTCGCGCCGTCGCCTATCTCATCGACGCCTTGATCGCCGGGGGCCTCGCGATCGTGCTCGGCGGCGGACTCCTCGTCGCCGTGTCGCTCGCCGGCAGCGTCGAGGCCGGCCTCGGAGTCCTGCTGATCGGCGGCCCCGTGGTGGGCCTGGTGCTGCTCGGCTGGTTCTTCGTCTACACGGTGATGCAGGCGGGGGCCGGCTCGATCGGCATGCGCGCTCAGAGTCTGAAGCTCGCCTCGGCCGCGGACGGGAGTCCGCTCGGCTTCGGACGCACGCTGCTGCGCAACGTCATCTTCGGCCTCGCCGCCTCCGTCGTCGTGGGGTACTTCACCCCGCTCTTCGACGGTTCCGGACGGTTCCAGGGATGGCACGACAAGGTCGCCGGATCCCTGATGCTGGACGCGCGGGTACCGGCGCCCGTCGGGGCGGACGCCGCGGCGCCCGCTCCGGCTCCGACGGTGCGGGGAGCCGCGGTCGCGCCGGCTGCGGCTCCGACGGCGCAGGCGCCAGCGATCCCCGGTCTCCCGCAGCCGCCGGCAGCAGCCCCGGCTGCGCTCGCCTCTCCGGCACCGGCCTCCATCCCTCCGCGACCGGCCGCCCCCGCGGCGCCCGTCGCCGAGGCGGGATCGCTCATCGCCTTCGTCCCCGGCATCACGCAGGACGCCCCCGTGCGGTCCGCGCCGGCGGTGGAGCCCGAACCCGAGATCGACGCGACCATCCAGCAGCACCCGGTGGCTCCCGTCGCACCGCCTGCGCCGCCAGTGCCCCCGGTGCCGGCAGCCGCGCCTGTCCCGGACGCCTCGGCTGCTCCGGCGGCTCCCTCCTCGGCGGTCGTCGAGGACGATCTCGAGGACACCAGGATCAGTGTTCCGGGGCATCGCCTCGTCTTCACCTGGGATGACGGCACGCGAGTATCCGTCTCACGACGCACGGTGTTCGGGCGCAACCCTGCCCCGGAAGAGGGAGCCACGCTCGTCCCCGTGCGCGACGAGACGCTCTCCCTCTCGAAGACGCACTTCGAGGCCGCAGCGGAGACGTCGGGCGGGTGGGTGATGGATCGCCATTCCACGAACGGCATGACCATCGTGCGCGCAGGACAGCGGATCGCCTGCCCCGCGGGGCAACGCGTGCCCGTGCGTCTGGGCGACGCCATCGAGATCGGCGACCGCATCGTCACGATCGGCGGCTACGCGTGAGGCCGGGACTCATCGTCTCGACCGGATCCGCGACGCATCCGGGGCTTCGGCGTGCGCTGAACGAGGACGCACATCTGGCGGCCGCTCCGATCTTCCTGGTCGCCGACGGAATGGGTGGCCACGAGGCCGGAGAGCGCGCGAGCGCCGCCGTGATCGCCGAGTTCGCGCGGTACATCGGACGTTCGGCGCTCGTGCTCGACGATGTCCGCCACGCGCTGTCGCTCTCGAGGGAGAGCGTGGAGGAGCTGTCCACCTCCGGCAACGGCCGCGCGGGGACCACTCTCAGCGGAGTGGTGATCGCGTCCGTCGACGGCATGGGGTATTGGCTCGCGCTCAACATCGGAGACTCGCGCACCTACCGCTTCGCCGACGGCGAGCTCGAGCAGATCAGCGTCGACCACTCCGTGGTGCAGGAGCTGATCGAGTCGGGCGAGCTCACGACCGAGGACGCCGTCTCCGATCGACGCCGCAACATCATCACCCGGGCCATCGGCGCGAGCAGCACGGGAGACGCCGACTACTGGATGTTCCCCGCAGAACTGGGCGACCGCATCCTGGTGTGCTCCGACGGACTCACCTCCGAGGTGCCGGACGCGCGCATCCGCGAGGTTCTGAACGCCGAGTCGGATCCGCAGCGGGCCGCTGATGTGCTCGTCGACGAGGCTGTCAGCGCCGGGGGCAGGGACAACATCACCGTCCTCGTCGTCGATGCCGTCTCCGTCGCCTCACGGCCGGGCACGCTGATGGCCACCGACACGGACATCGACCAGGACACACGTCCACGAGAAGCCGCAGCAGGAGGGGTTCGCTGATGCAGACCATCTACCGACCGGGACAGTGGTACCTGATCGTCATCCCGGGAGCGCTCGTCGCGCTGCCCCCCGACGTCCCGGGCGATGTCGTCGCGCGGCTGTGGGAGCGGATGCCGGAGGAGAAGACGCTCGCGACGGTCGTCGATGTGCTCACCGCACACGCGGGAGGCTCGTTCACGTCGCTGCCGTCCTTCGTCGCCGCCGTCGCCGAAGGCGCCGATGTGCGCATCGCCCTGCGAGGCGCGGTCTCCGCCCAGGTCGCGACCCCGACCGACTCGTTCGAGCTGTCCGGCGCTGAGGTCACGACCTGGAACGAGCGATTCCTCGGCGGTGCGTCGAAGATCGAGATCACCGTCGAGGCCCCGACCGACGCCGACGGCCTGCCCGTGCAGAGCGGCATCGTGCGTGCCGCGGCCGTGAGCGCCGAGCTCGAGCCGAGCGACGCCGATCCGCTCACCTCCGTGCTCGGGCCGTCGCCCGTGGTCGGCGCCGTGCTCTCGGAACCGGCTCTGCCCGAGGCCGTCGCCGCCGAGCCGGTCGTGCCGGAGCCCGAAGCGGAGCCCGAGCCCGCACCCGAGCCGGAGCCCGCACCCGAGCCGGAGCCCGCACTCGAGCCGGTCGTGCCGGAGCCCGAGGCCGAGGAGCCGCTTCCCCTCATCGAAGACGCCTTCCTGCCGCCCACGGAGGTGACGCTCGCGCCACCGGTCGACGACGACTTCGACCAGCTGTGGGGTGCCACCGTGCACTCGGTCGGCGGGGCGGCACCGGTGGTGCCGGTCCCCGTCGAGGGCGACCACGACGGCGCCACCGTCTCGGCAGCGGACCTCCGTGCTCTCCGCCAGCAGCCGCCGGTCGCGAACGACGCGCCGACGGAGGTGCTCGATGTGGCGCCGGCACCGGCCGTGGCCTCGGTCGGCCGCATCCGGCTCTCCACCGGTCAGGTGGCCGCCCTCGACCGCACCGTGATCATCGGGCGCCGGCCGCGGTCGACACGTGCGAGCGGGGCGAACCTCCCGCACCTGATCGCCGTCGAGAGCCCCCAGCAGGACATCTCACGCAGCCATCTCGAGGTCAGGCCGGAGGGCGACACCGTGGTGGTCATCGACCTGCACACCACCAACGGGTCCACGCTCCTGCGCCCGGGCGCCGACCCCGTGCGGTTGCACCCCGGGGAGCAGACGCTGGTGCTCTCCGGCGATGTCGTCGACCTCGGCGACGGCGTGACCGTCGCCTTCGAGGATCTCCCGTGACGCGTCGCCCGTCGCCGCCGCCGGATCTTCCCGGCTTCACCTATGTGGAGCCGTTGGGCACCGGTGGCTTCGCCGACGTGTTCCTCTACGAGCAGGAGATGCCTCGCCGCCGCGTCGCGGTGAAGGTCCTGCTCGCCGATCGCATCTCGAGCGGCGCCGCGCAGGAGTTCGCCGATGAGGCGAACGTCATGGCCATGCTCTCGACGCACCCCGCGATCGTCACGATCTACCAGGCCGGGGTCGCCGGCGACGGGCGCCCCTATCTGGTGATGGAGTACTGCCCGCGGCCGAACCTCCAGCTGCGCGCACGGAAGGACCCGTTCTCCGTCGCCGAGGCTCTCCGGGTCGGCGTGCAGGTGGCCGGCGCTGTCGAGACGGCGCACCGCGCAGGCGTGCTGCACCGCGACATCAAGCCCGCCAACATCCTCGTCACCGAGTACAACCGGCCGGCGCTCACCGATTTCGGCATCGCGTCGACGACGGGCGCGACGGGTGAGGCGTCGGGCATGTCGATCCCGTGGTCGCCACCGGAGTCGTTCGCCGAGCCGCCCCAGAGCGGGCCGCGCACGGACGTGTGGGCGCTGGGGGCGACGCTGTACACCCTGCTCGCCGGACGATCACCGTTCGAGCGCCCCGGGGAACGGAACTCCAGTGCCGACCTCATCGAGCGCATCGAGCGCGCCGCCCTGCCGTCTCTGAAGCGGCCGGACTCCCCGGAGAGCCTGCAACGACTCCTCGAGCGCTCGATGGCGAAGAATCCCGACGATCGCTTCCCGAGCGCCGTGGCGTTCGCGCGAGCGCTGCAGAAGGTGCAGATCGAGCTCTCCCACTCGGTGACCCCGATCGACATCGTCGACGATCACCCGCCGGCGGAAGACCTCGACGACGACGGCGACGGTCTCACCCGGGTGCGGGAGATCGTCAGCATCGATCCCGACATGGCCTCGTTCACCCGCCCGTCGGCGACGACGCAGCGGAAGGAGCCTCCGGCCGCGCTGCAGGGGGTGCCGCGCTTCGACGCGCCGGTCGCCCAGGAAGCGGCGGTCGAGCAGACGCAGCTGCGCACGCCGTCTCCCGTTGCTGCACCTCCGACCGTGCCGGGCGCCGACGACCGGACCATCGCCCGTGCGCCGATGGTCGTGGCCCCGGACGCCGCCGTGCCGCTGACGATGGTTCCCGGAGTCCCCGTCGAGGCCCCGGTCGCACCCGAGCCGCCCCGCAGTCGGAAGGGGCTGTGGATCACCCTCGCCGCCGCGGGAGTCGTGCTCGTGATCGGCGGCATCGTCGGACTCAACCTCCTGGTCGCGGGTATCGCGCCCGAACCGCAGGAGACCGCGGAAGCCGTCGATCCGAAGGACGTCGGAACGGACGTGGTGCCGAAGGTGACGGAGCTCGCCGGGACGCGACAGGGCGAACAGGTGGTCTTCACCTGGACGAACCCGAGCCCGCTCGACGGCGATTCATACATCTGGACCCCGGTGGCGGTCTCGGGCGAGGTCGATCCCCAGCAGACGCCGGATCCGACCGCCACGGTGCCCGCCGCGGCGGGGACCGTCTGCATCGACGTGATGCTGCGACGCGACGACGGGCGCGCGTCCGAGACCGTGCGGGGGTGCGTGGAGTGAGTGGTGAAGGCGGCGTGACCGTCGAGTTCGCGGGGGAGTACTTCCCGATCCGTCGGGGCGGGCGGTTCATCGTCGGGCGCGAGGGAGATCTCGAGCTCGACGACAACCTGTTCCTGCACCGGCACTTTCTGGAGATCACCGACGCCGACGGGTTGTGGTGGCTGTCGAACGTCGGCACGCGACTCACGGCGACCGTGACCGATTCGGCCGGTGGCGTGCAGGCCTGGCTCGCTCCCGGTGCCCGCCTTCCGCTGGTCTTCGAGACCACGACCATCGTGTTCAGCGCGGGACCGACGACCTACGAACTCACCTTGCATGCGGCGGAGCCGACGTTCCGTGCGACCAGGCGCGAGCACGACGACGGGGGTGCCTCCACGATCGGCGACGTCCCGTTGACCCTCAGCCAGAAGCTCCTCATCCTCGCGCTGGCGGAGCCGCAGTTGCGCAGGGACGGTACGGGTATGAGCGAGATCCCGACGTCGGCGAAGGCCGCGGAGCGCCTCGGCTGGACCGTCACCCGCTTCAACCGCAAGCTCGACAACGTGTGCGACAAGTTCGACCGGATCGGTGTGCCCGGAATGCGCGGCGGACAACGCAGCTTCGCGACCAACAGACGTGCGCGCCTGGTGGAGCACGTGATCGCGTCGCGACTGGTCGGCAAGAGCGACCTGCCGTTGCTCGACACCGCGCACGCCGTCGACGAGGTCGAGGGAGAGCAGGAGTGATCTGGGAGATCGACGACCACGCTCCCGAGGTCGAAGGGCTCGACGCGCACGGACGCCCGGATCCTGCGTACGCGGAGGCCCTCGGTCTCCGCACAGCAGGGCGAGGGCCGCGCGTGCTCGCCGCGCTGATCGAGTGGGCGGTGGCCGTGCTCATCGCGCTCCCGGCGATCATCGCGCTCACCCCGGTTCTGGCGCAGGTCGTGGCAGGGCAGTTCGACGCCGAGAAGTTCTTCGCCCGCGGTGACCTGGTGTGGCTCATCGTCGCGGCAGCCGTATCGCAGGGCTTGATGATCGCCTATATCGTCGTCCAGCTCGTCCTGCACGGACGCAAGGGAGTGACGCTCGGCAAGGCGATCTGCGGCATCCGCTCGGTGAACGTCCGAACCCTCGAGCGCCCCGGTTTCTGGCGCGGAGCCGTGGTCCGCTTCCTCCTCGCCTACGCCTCGTTCATCGTCCCGGTCATCGGTCCGGTGCTGGTGATCATGCTCTCCCCGCTGTTCGACATCGAGAGGCGAGGACGCGGCTGGCTCGATCTCGCTGCCGCGACCTGGTTCGTCGACGTGCGCGGCGGGTTGAATCCCTACGATGCGAAACGCATGCGCATCGCGCGCAAGCGCGTGAAGACGCCCGAACACGAGGAGAAGGCTCCGCTGCCGTCACTGGCGACGCCGGTGCATCGCGACGCGCCGGCCGAGTACGTCCCGAGTGCGCGCCTTTCCGGAGGCGTCATCGGTGCGCACCGCTCGGCCGCGGCGGCTGCGACGGAGCAGGCAGAGCCATCTGGAGCCGGCTCCATGGTGTCGGCGGCGCCGCCGTCGCTCGCGACGGGCGCACCGGCTCCGGCAACGTTCTCCCCGGCTCCCGCCCCGGCGCCCGCTCCGGCTCCGGTCCCCGCTCCGGCACCGGTCGCGGCGCCCGCCCCGCCCGCGGCGGAACCGCCCGCCCTTGCAGCACCTGCACCTGCGCCTGCTGCTCCCGCACCCGCGGGCGTCCGTGCGATCCTCGTGCTCGACACGGGCGAGCGCATCGAGGTGCGCGGCACCACGCTCTTCGGGCGGTCTCCGAGTGCGGCCGCCGGCGAGGGGGAGGCGCTGCTCGTGCCGGTGATCGACGACACTCGCTCGGTGTCCAAGACGCACATCGCGGTGATGCCGGCTCGACGAGGTGTCTTCGTCGTCGACCGGGCGTCGACCAACGGCAGCGCGATCATCCGGGGCGGTGCGGAGACGGTCCTCCCGGCCGGACACCCCGCCGAGCTGAAGACCGGCGACACGGTGCGCTTCGGCGACCGGTCCCTCCAGGTGGAGTGGGCATGACCCTGAGTAGTGAGATGCGCCCTCGGCGCGGTGAGGACGAGCGATGAGAGTCAAGCTGACCCTGCGTCGACCCGCAGCACCCCTGACCGATGTGGTCGTGATGGCCGACTCGACGGCGACGATCGCCGACGTCGCGCGTCAGATCGCCACGACCGACCCCGCACGCAGTATCGCCGCGGCTCCGGCCGACGTGCTCACTCTCTCGGTGGCGCCGCCGACCAGCGAGCAGCTCACCATGCTCAACCCCGACCTGCTCGTCGGTGACGCTCCGATCGGCTCCGGCTTCCTCGCCGAGGTGGTCAACGTCGGCCCGAACCGGGTATCGGTGGGAGGAGCCGGCACGCGCCCGGCCGCCGTGCTCACGGTCGTCGCCGGTCCCGCCGCGGGCCAGGAGTTCCCGCTGCCGATCGGTCACTTCCTGATCGGCCGTGATAGCGCGAACGACGTCACGATCGCTGATCCGCTGGTCTCGAAGCGGCACGCTCGTATCGAGGTCGCCGCGACCTTCGTCGAGCTGGTCGATCTGAACTCGGCGAACGGAATCCTCGTCGACGGCGGACTCGTGCAGCGGCTCCGCGTGATTCCCGGACAGAGCTTCGCGCTCGGCGACTGCGAGTTCGTCGTGCACATGGTGAGCGACTTCGACGGATCGGCCAGCGGCGACCCGGTGCTCGAGCGCGGGGGTGCTCTGATGTTCAATCGCAGCCCCCGCGTGGAGGAACGGTTCACGGGGCAGGAGCTGGATGAACCGCGCTACCCACGCGACCAGCCGTCTCGGCTCTTCCCCTGGCCCATGCTCGTCGCGCCGATCCTGTTGGCCGTGACGATGTTCAGCATCACGCAGCGTCCGGCCTCTCTGCTCATCGCCGCCGCCTCCCCGATGATGATGTTCGGTAACTTCATCTCCCAGAAGACCAACATCGGTCAGCGTCTGCGCAAGGAGGCGGAGTCGTTCGAGGAGCAGTTCGAGCGGCTCGAGGAGACGCTCTACCACTCGCACCCGAAGGAGCGGGAGGTGCGGCAGAACGAGGTTCCCGCCGTCGCCGTCGTGTTCGATGAGGCGATGCGCCTCGGACCCCTGCTGTGGACGCGTCGACCGGAGCACTGGAATTTCCTCGCCCTGCGCCTCGGCGTCTGCGAGAGCGAGGCGCGCACGCGCATCAAGCGCACCGAGACCCCGGAGGCGCTCGTCGAGTACGTCGAGCGCGTCGACCGCCTCGAGGAGCGGTACCGGATGATCGACGACGTCCCCATCCTGGAATCGCTCCAGAGCGTGGGATCCATCGGCGTCGCGGGGCCGACGTCGCTCGCGAGCGATGCGCTGCGCGGGATCGCGGTGCAGCTGTTCGGTACGCATTCCCCCAATGAGCTGGTGACCGTCGCCCTCACCGAGCCGGGCTGGGCGAACGAGCTCGACTGGCTCAAGTGGCTGCCGCACACCTCGAGCGAGCGCAACCCGTTCAAGGAGATGCCCCTCGCCGATTCCGCCTCGACAGGCACGGCGCTGCTCAGCGGCCTGGAGGAGATCGTGCTGCGTCGCTCGCGGGAATCGAAGTCCGCGCGGCCGCCGTACGGCGCCGACTGGGATCCGATGCGCTACGGGACCGACGTCAAGCGGGCAGCAGAGGACGCGACGTTCCCCGGCCAGACGGCCATCCTGGTGATCATCACGAACGACGCTCCCGTCGACCGGGCGCGACTGACCCAGATCCTCGAACGCGGTGCCGACGTCGGCGTGTACGCGCTCTTCGTCGCTCCGGTGGTCGAGGCGCTGCCCGCCGCGTGCCGCACGTTCGTCGATGTGAGCGCCGGCCTCGCCGATGCCGTGGTCGGTACCGTCCGCAGCGGCGTGGACTACCGCGGGGTGCAGGTCGAGGGCGTCTCGCACGCCTACATGACGATGTTCGCGAAGCGCCTCGCCCCGGTCGTCGACTCCAGCACGGTGATCGAGGATTCCTCCGACATCCCGAACTCCGTCAGCTTCCTCTCGCTGGTGGGGAACGAGGTCGCCGAGGATGCGAGCGCCGTGATCGACCGGTGGCGTCAGAACAACACCATCATCGATCGCTCCGGTGCTCCGCAGTCCCGGCTCAAGAAGGCCGGAAACCTGCGCGCCATCATCGGGCAGTCGCAGACCGACGCGATGACCCTCGACCTGCGCACCCAGGGTCCGCACGCGCTCGTCGGCGGGACGACCGGTGCCGGCAAGAGCGAGTTCCTGCAGGCGTGGGTGCTCGGCATGGCCGCGGCCCACAGCCCCGATCGCGTCACATTCCTCTTCGTCGACTACAAGGGCGGTTCTGCGTTCGCGGACTGCGTCGATCTGCCGCACACCGTGGGGCTGGTCACCGACCTGAGCCCGCACCTGGTGCGTCGCGCCCTCACCAGCCTGCGCGCCGAGCTGCACCATCGCGAGCACCTCTTCAACCGCAAGAAGGCGAAGGACCTCCTCGAGCTCGAGAAGCGTCGCGATCCCGAGACGCCACCGGCCCTGGTGCTGGTGATCGACGAGTTCGCCGCGCTCGCCGGGGAGGTGCCGGAGTTCGTCGACGGCGTCGTCGACATCGCCCAGCGCGGTCGTTCCCTCGGCATCCACCTGATCATGGCGACCCAGCGCCCCGCGGGCGTCATCAAGGACAATCTGCGCGCGAACACGAACCTGCGCGTCGCGTTGCGGATGGCCGATGAATCCGACTCGAAAGACGTCGTGGACGATCCGGTGGCGGCGACGTTCCCGCCCTCGCTGCCCGGACGCGGCATCGCGAAGACCGGTCCGGGTCGCCTCGTGCCGTTCCAGTCCGCCTACGCGGGCGGGTGGACGACCGATGAGGCGCAGGTCGCCGAGGTCAAGGTCGCCGAACTCCGCTTCGGCTCGATCCAGACCTGGGAGGCCGAGCAGGCTCCGGAATCCGACTCCCACGATGAGGATCTCGGACCCAACGACCAGAAGCGCATCGTGGCGACACTCGTGAACGCGGCACGCGAGGCCCGCATCCCGGCGCCCCGGCGTCCGTGGCTCGACGACCTCGAGGGCGCCGTCGATCTGCGCGACCTCCCGGTGCTCGGCGACGGGCAGGTGCTGCTCGGCAAGATGGATGTCCCGGAGCGGCAGCTGCAGGAGCCCGCGTACTTCCATCCCGACAAGGACGGGTCGCTTCTCGTCTACGGGACCAGCGGATCGGGCAAATCGACGGTCCTGCGCACGATCGCGATCGCGGCGGGTTTCGAGCCCGCGCATTCGAACGTCGAGGTGTACGGCCTCGACTTCGGATCGGGTGCGCTGAAGAGCCTCGAGATGCTGCCCCACGTCGGCTCGATCATCTCCGGCGACGACTCCGAGCGCGTGCAGCGCGTGCTGCGTTCGCTGGCCGCCGTGCTCGACGACCGCGGCAAGCGCTTCAGCGCCGCCAACGCTTCCAGCCTGACCGAGTACCGGGAGATCACCGGAAAGGATGAGGCCCGCATCCTGATCCTGATCGACGGGTTCCCGCAGTTCCGCAGCGAGTGGGAGTCGACCACCGCGCGGATGCCGTTCTACCAGACGTTCATGCGCATTCTCGGAGAGGGGCGCCCGCTGGGCGTGCACGTGATCGCGAGCGCCGACCGTTCGGGCTCCGTGCCCACCGCGGTCAGCGCCAACGTGTCGCGGCGCGTGGTCCTGCGGCTCTCCGACGAATCCGGGTACGCGATGCTCAACGCGCCCAAGGACGTGCTCGACGAGCGTTCGGCTCCCGGTCGCGCGATCGTCGACGGGCGGGAGACGCAGATCGCGACGCTGGGCGGCACCCCGAACGTGGCTGAGCAGACCAAGCTGTTGGAACAGCACGCGACGGCTCTGCGCGCGGCCGGGGCGAGGGAGGTGCCGGAGATCGGCGCCCTGCCGACCCGCCTGTCCGTGCGCGATCTCCCGGATCGTCTGGGCGAGTTCCCGGTGCTCGGCGTCGCGGAGGACACGCTGGCCGCACGCGACTTCGACCCTGTCGGCACCTTCGTGGTCGCCGGTCCGCCATCGTCGGGCAAGACCACCGCGCTCAAGGGGATCATCACGTCGATACGGCGGTTCGACCCCGAGGTCAAGCTGTTCCACTTCGGCGGTCGCCGAGCCCAGCTCAAGGGCTACGTCGACTGGACGCGGAGCGCGGTCACCCCGGAGGACGCGAAAGAGCTCGCGAAGGAGATCGCCGAGATCGCCGTCGACGAAACCATTCCGGTGCGCATGCTCGTCATCGTCGAGGACGTGCCCCAGTTCGCGGACGGCCCCGCCGAACGCGAGATGAAGGCGCTCTTCCAGGCGATCAACCGGAGCGATCACCTGCTGGTGGGCGACGCCGACGTCACCCAGGTGACGAGCGGCTTCGGATTCATCGGCGACTTCAAAGCCGGGCGCAAGGGCATTGTTCTCAAGCCGGATGCGTTCGACGGCGATGCGATCTTCAAGGTCCCGTTCCCCAAGGTCAAGCGCACGGATTTCCCGGACGGTCGAGGCATCTTCGTACAAGCGGGACGCCAGGTCACGGTACAGCTGCCACTCATCGAAGGAGACACATGGACGCCAGTCCGCTGAGCGCGAACGCGCACACGCATCGGTTCCGAAGGAGGGGCGAACGATGACGGTCACCTTCGACGACGCCGCGCTGCGCGCGCGCGTGGATCCGGTGCGTGCGCGGCAGGAGAGCCGTGAGCGTGTGACGAGGGAGGGGCGCCGGTTCGGCGTGGTGCTCGGTTCCGGCTGGGTCGTCTTCCAATCGGTCGTGCTGGTCGTCGGCGCCGGTGCACTCGCGGCCCTGGCCGTCGTGGCCGTGCAGTTCATGTTCGGTGCCGACGGCGCCGATCTGACGACCGTCGTTCTGGCTGTGCTGATGGTGCTGCCGCTCGCGGTCGGCCGCATCCGATCCCACCTCCGGGGTCCGCGCGAGCGGGAGATCGAGGAGTACCGCCTCGAGCAGTTCACAGCGGCGAACGGACTCACCTATCGCACCGGCGAACTCGACCCTGAGCGGCCGGCAGCGTTGTTCGGAATCGGCACCTCGCGAGTCGCCAGCGACATCGTCTCCGGCCCGTCCCCGCGCCCGTTCGAGGCCGCGAACTACTCGTTCGACACCTGGGTCGCCCGCGCGCGCATGCCGCGGGTCGCGAACTACGTCGAGTTCGCGCTGACCGGCTCGCTGCCGCCGATGGTCCTCGTGACCAAGTCACCCGCAGTCGCGGCATCCGGATGGGAGCCGACCGCGCCGCAGGAGCGCGTGCAGATCGAGGGCGACTTCGCCGCGCGCTTCGAGGTCTTCACGACGCGGGCGACGGAGGAGCCGGTACGTCATCTGCTCTCTCCGGACGTGCAGGCGGCACTGACGGCGGTCGCCGAGCGGTGCGACGTCGAAGTCGTCGGCGACCGGGTCTACGTCATCGCCCGACGGCACCTCCCGATGGCTGAGCCCGCGTACTGGGAGTGGATCGAGGATCTCGCCGCGCTGGTGTCACTGCTGGAAGTCCGCGGACGCGCGGAGCAGACGGCGGGTGTCACGGAGGCGGATCCTGCTCGTCGCACGCGGCGGGAGGCTTTGTTCGCCGCTCCCAAGGGCGGGCGGGCGGCGGCTGTCGGCTGTCTCGTCCCGCTTCTCGTAGGTCTCGTGGCCGCCGCCCTGATCACCAAGATCACGACGGGCTAACAGCGACGGGTCACCCTGGGATGGGGAGTTGTCCCCATCGACCGAAGGGTGATTCTCTTCGTAGAGTTTGCATAGTCGGGGCGATCAGATCGCCGCGACGGACACTTTCAGGGGCCGGCTCCGCAGCCGGTCCCTTCGATCTGAACGTTTCATGAGGGGGACGGACGTGGGTGACGGCGTCAAGCTGAAGTACGGAGATCTCGAGCCGTTGCAGACCGAATTGAAGAACATCATCGAGGAGTTCGAGCACGCCGGTTCGCGCAGCAACGATCTCGAGAGCGCCGTGGGCTCACCCTACGGCGAGCGTGCGCTGCGCGATGCGGCATCCGACTTCGAGGGGCGCTGGGACGACCGCCGTAAGCAGCTCATGGATGATTGCAAGACGGTCGAAGAGTACGTGGCTGCGGTGATCAAGGGATTCCAGGATTTCGACCGTGACGCCGCATCCAAGTCCGAGAACAGCGGAGGCTGACCGTGTACGAGTACATGCCCATGACCTCGCCTGCGGGTCACCCGATCGGCGCTCTGACCGGTGATGTGGAGGCGATCCGCGATCGGGGGAACTCGCTGCAGGATCTCGCGAACGCGATGAGCAACTCCGCGACGCTGCTGCAGCGCCTCGTCGACAACGGCGCCGACATGCAGGGCGAATCCGTCGACAAGCTCGCCGAGATCTCCGGAAAGATGCACGCCGAGCTCGGCCGCGCAGCCGACCTGTACGACGCCGTCGCGCCGCACATCGTGCAGTATGCGTCAGACCTCGAGACCTCGAAGGCCGCGATCGATCCGATCCTCGACGATCTCGAGACACTGTGGGCGACGTATCAGCAGAAGAAGGATGCCGCATCGTCGGCGGCTGCGCAGAGCCCCGACTATCCGACGGGCGCGGATGCCGACGACGATCAGGCGCGGCAGGCGGCGGAGGACGCGCGTGACGACGCAGCCGAGGCCGCATCGGGGGCGGCGAGCAGCGCGCGCGGCGACTGGGATGCGCGTGCCGGTGACTACGATCGCGAGTGGAACAGCTGGCACACCGCGTTCACCAACGCGGCCAGCAACATCCGTGAAGACACCTCCGACAAGATCGAAGACGGCTTCTGGGACAACGTGGACGGCTTCCTGCAGTTCATGTCCGACTTCCTCGCCGTCGCCGGCATCGTTCTCGCCGTGCTCGCGATCATCGTGGGTGGCCCGATCATCGCCGCCCTCGCCGCCATCGTCGCTGTCGCCACGCTGATCGTGGCCGTCGCGCGGTTGGCGAGGGGCAAGGGGTCGGTCATCGATGTCGTGTTCGGTGTCATCGGGGTCATCCCGCTGATCGGTCCCGCGATCAAGTTCGCGCGTGGTCCGATGGCGATGATCCGCGGCGCGGATTTCGGTGCCGACGGCATGCGGTTCTTCAACGCCGTCGCCGGGCGGGCTCCTCTGAGCACGCTCAGCCAGATCCGCGGCGGATTCACGACGGGTTTCGGCGAGTTCTCCGCTCGACTGTTCACGGGCAACGGCGCCGCGTCGTTCGCCGCGCAGATGACGGGGGTGCAGACGCTCGACATGGTGGGCAACGTCTTCGCTTCGCATTTCGCGATCGCCGGCGGTATCAAAGACAGCGCGGGCGGTGCGTGGTCGGGCACGTTCGACCCGGATCAGAATCCGTTCTCGTGACCGACAGCGACGCGAGTCGCCCCATGGAAGACTGAGACGATGAGCAGCCTGCGCGCGGAACTGACGGGAAACTCCGGAACGATCATCCCGCCCTACCGGATGCTCCTCCCTCCGGGATGGGAGGCGTTCGACCTCAGCGAGGCGACCGAACGCGACCTGATCCGTCGGGCGGACGCGCGCCTGCGGGGTGCGCAGAACACGACTTTCGGGCCCGTCCTCGCGGGAAAGGTGCACGAGGCCCTCGAGGGACTGCGGGCACGCCAGGGCTTCGCGTATGCCTTCGCGGGAGAGGCGGCGCCGTCCTGGGCGATCGGTGCGGCGACCCTGGTCGGGCTCAAGCGTTCCTCGACGCCCGAAGCGACGCTGGAGCAGCTCGTCGAAAGCGCGATCCGCCACCACGCCGGCATCGCCATCGGTGAGGGTCAGCGCATCGTGCGGTGGACCGAGCGCCGTGAGGTGTCCCTCGACGGGGAAGACGTCGCGTCGCTGCTGATCAACTACCTGATCCCGGTTCCGGGAACGAGGCTCACCGAGGCGGTGCAATGGACGGCGACCGTGACGCATGAGGTCGACCTTCCCGCCGATCACCCGAACCTCACGCTCTGGACGGCACTGTTCGACACCCACGTCAGCACCTTCACATGGACGGTGCGCTGATGGACCTCGCCCTCTCGTACGCGCCTGATCGCATCATCCCGATTCCTGGCGAACGACTCTCACCGCAAGAGCAGGTGACGTGGGCGCGTCAGACGGCGGAGGACTTCGCTCGCGATGCCGGTGCGCACTCCACGGTCGCGGCGCAGATCGAGACCGCCCTGCTCGCGGTGGCGGCGCAGGCCGACGATGACCGAAGGCTCCTGCTCGTCGTGGGCGTCGACGGCGGGGTCGTCGCACCGCTGATGATCTCTGTGATCACGCATGAACTCTCGCGTCAGGAGCAGGCGGACTTCCTCTGGTCGAGCACCGCGATCCTGCCCGTCACGCCGAGACTCACCGAAACCGACGCGCTCGGCACCGGGTTCTCCTCCACCCTCGCGCAGCGGGAGAACGGTCTCGACTTCGCGACGCGCCGCTGGATCTTCTTCGGTGAGGGTACGACCGTGTGCGCGATGCTCGGTCCTGTCGTGCCCTACGGGATGGCGTTCGTCGAGCCGTTCGCCGAGGCTGTTCTCACCACTGCTTCGCTCAGCGGTTTCGTCCCGCGGTCCGACCCCGAGCGTCTCGAAGAGCTCGTCTCCGCCGTGGTGCGCCCGGGGGACGACTGGGTGCTGAACGGCTGACCCCGTACCGACACGCATCGAGCCCTGTGCGGGGATGGGGAGTTGTCCCCATCGACGGTGTTCGTGGGTGCGCCGTAGGGTGGGTGTTGTTCGGGCCGGAGGGGTCCGGTTCTCTCGATTGGCGGAGGTGTGGACGATGGCCGATTTCGGTGCGTCTTATGCGGAGATGGAGCAGGTGGCGTCGTCGCTGTCGCAGGCTCGTGATGACATTCAGGGTCAGTTGGACACGTTGAAGGGTCAGGTGGACACTCTTCTGGGTGAGGACTTCAAGACGCAGCATGCGTCGGGGAAGTTCGGTGAGGGGTACACGGAGTTGACGACGGGTCTGAAGACCGCGGTCGACGGCATCAACGACATGTCCGAGTCGCTGTTGGGCATGATGCGGGCGATCCAGGACCTGGACCAGCAGCTCGCCGGCAGCTGACACACGGCACGGTTTCACGAAGAGGGTCGACCACGACGGTCGGCCCTCTTCGTCGTTCGCGGGCGTTTACTCTGGGAGCATGAGCGCGTCTGACGCTGTCGAGGAGTTCGAACGCGATGTGTTGGAGGCGAACGTGCCCCTGGCCGCGCTCCACGAGGCGGCGGGAGTCTCGGGTGATGCGCGGATGCGGGTGCTCGCGACTCACGTCGCGTTCCCGTCTTGGCCGGGAGTCACATCCGCGAGCGCGTTGAGACACGCGGCGCAGGAAGCGGAGATCACCGCGGCGCTGGACGAGTATGCGTCCTCCGCTCGCCCGTTGCTCCGACCGGCAGACCAGGAGCGATGGGAGCTGCTGGTCGCCGAGATGCAGCGCCGGAATGGCGAGGGATTCCTCGCCGACGAGCTCGGGCGCAGCGCGGTGGGAGCCTCACTCCTGCGCGCGAAGCTCGGCGGTCGTCCGCATCGGGTGCAGCAGCGCGCCGGTATCGACTGCGCATGCGGCTACGCGGTCGATGGCCTCCTGCCGCAGAGGCTATGTCCGGAGTGCTGCGACGTGCTCCTGCGGCGCTGGGTGGCGGAAGAACGGCGGCTGCTTCGGGCGATGCCCGCGTATGCGGAGGACGTCGCCCAGGTGATCGACGACGTCGCCCAGCAGCAGACGAAGGTGTTCGAGAGCCGTGGCGAGTATCTCGACTCCGAGGCCTTCGGCCGGAGGAAGGCCGGCGGACGACGCCTTGCCCGTCTGGGACGCAGACACCGGGCGGAGCTCGCCGGTGCCGATCTGCGACGGTGGACAAGCTTCATCGAGCCGCTTTCCCGTGCGTCCACGACGAGTCTGCGCTCCACGGTGCAGAAGGTGCACAAGCGCGGTCTCGGTGCGGCGGCGCTCACCGAACTCGGGGTGCGTGCAGACGCGGAGAGCATCAAGGCCTTCGTCAAGGATTCCGAGAAGCGCACGAAGAGCAGCAGGAGAGTGTGAGGCGCAGCCCGATGGGGAGTACTCCCCATCGCGTCGGGCGGAGCTTCCCCGTAACGTCGTAGCGTCCGGGAAGAAGGAGGGGGCCATGGCAGGCGAACGCATGCTCGTGCCGATCAGTGATCTGCAGACGACCAGCGAGAAGCTCGCGGCGATCGTGTCCGAGCTGGAGTCTGCGGCCGCGAAGCAGGACGACGTCGAGAACGCCGTCGGCAGGCCGTACGGGGACGGTCGCCTGAAGGACCGCTGCCACGACTTCGAGGGAAGCTGGAACGACAGCCGCGACAAGCTGCTGACCAAGCTCAAAGAGGTCGCCGATCGCGTCAAGGGCACGGTCGACGAGGTCACCAGCCTCGACAACGAGATGGCGACGTCGATGGAGCAGTCGGGGTCGGGGAACGCGCCGGGTGCCGGGCGTCAGCCAGCCGCGGTGTAGGGGGCGAGGCAGATGCAGACGAACAAGGGACGTGACGTCGAAGTCGTTGCCGGCGATGCCGTGGCGATCGCCGACCGGGGAACGAAGATCGTCGAGCTCGGCGACAGCATGGTCAGTGCCGCTGCGACTCTCAAGGGCATCAAAGACGGCTCCATCGATGGCGAGGGCTACGCGATGGACAAGATCAAGGACGTCGTCGACGACGTCCACAAGGATCTGGATGAGGCAGGGCGTCGGTACAAGCCGGCCGGGACCACGCTGAGCAGCTACGCGACGGCGCTCGAGACCGCCCAGAGCCGCATGCGCACGATCGTGGCGGACTGCCAGACGAGCCTCACCGAGCTGCAGACCGCGCAGTCGAACGCGGCCGATGCCGCCGACGCGCTCCAGGCGCACAACACCTCGACGCGGCTGAACCCACCGGCCGAAGAGGACGCGGCAGCGAACACGACTGCCGGCACGAATCTCGCGAACGCCGCCTCCGGTGCGGCGTCGACCCTCAACGCCGCGGAGACCACCCACAACGACAACCTCGACGCGTTCGACGGCGAGTACGACAGCTGGCACACCGCCTACGAGACGGCCGTTTCGGGACTGACCGACGCGAACAAGATCGGCGAGGACTCCACGTGGGAGAACATCGCCGGTGTCCTCGCCGTGGTCGCGGAGTGGGTGAGTTGGATCGGCCTCGCGATCGCCGTGCTCGGACTCATCATCGGTGGTCCGTTCTTCGCGATCGCGGCTCTGGTGGTCGGGGTCATCGCGCTGGCGCTCACGGTCGCCCTGATGTTCGACGGCCGCAAGGGCTGGGGTGACCTCGGCTGGGCGATCGTGGGCATCCTGCCTGTGGGCAAACTCGGCAAGATCTTCTCCGGCAAGGCGAAGTTCGTAGAGGAGTTCATCGGTCAGTTCCGCAATCCGGTCCAGCAGATGACTCGATTGCGCGGTCTCGCCGGAACCGCTTCTCCGTGGCGGGGCATCGTCTCGCAGAACTTCGGCTCCTACGCGTCCGGTGTCTCCGGAGTCCGTCAGTTCGGGAACAACATCTTCGGCGGGCTCGGCGAGCGGTTCTTCTTCGGTGCCAACCGATCGTTCCAAGTCGCCTTCAACGACGCGGTGTCGTCGACCGGCCCGCGGTTCCAGGAGGTGCTGCGGGCGGCGCTGCCCGAAGGGCTCGCAAACGTTGCCAAGGCACCGACCAACTCGATGTTCGAAGCCGCGTGGAACACGTTCAAGTGGTCGGACCGAGTGGTGGGGCTCACCGGGAACGGCAAGCCCTCTGGTGGGTTGTCGCCCGCCGGGCTCGTCAACGGGCTGCTCTGATGGCGGGAGACGCGGGATTCGTCTGGGACCTCGACTTCGACGCCGCGTGGTTCGTCCCGCTTCCCGGAGTGGACGGGAGCCAGATCGGTCCCGATGCGGCGGCTGCCTGGACCGACGCCGCCCTCGCGAGGTTGCCCGATGCCGCGACGTCCGATCCGCAGCGCGCTGCGCTGCTGCGCGCGACCGCTGGCGCCCTGCTTTCGCAAGCCGAAGAAGGTGTCACCCGATTGTGGTTCGCTCCGGAGCGAATGTACAGCGATCTCCTCGTTACGATCACCGTGTCGCGAGCATCGGGGCCGGGGAGCGCAGCGAATGAGGAAGTCTTCGACGGCGACCGGTTCTCCGCTGGATTCGATGTGGTGCCACTGCAGACCGAGACGCATGGCAGCGGCTTCCTCCTCCGGCGCTCCACGCAACTCGAAGGGGAACAGCCGCTGTTCATCACGCAATGGACCGTGCGGCTGAACGACGGCACGTGGAGCATCCTTGTCGATACGCTGGGGACGACCCTTCCCGCCTTCGTCCTGTTCGAGGAGCAGCTCATGCGCCTGATCCCGGGGATCCGACTTCCGCGGACGGCGGCGGTCGAACAGTGAGCAGGTACGACCTCCTCGGCGTCGAAGCGCAGCTCTTCGAGCAGTATCCGGCGTTGGCCGATCGCCACGAGAAGGCGGCTCGAGCGGGCTCCGAGCATATTCGTGGTCTGATCGAGCGAAGCGACGCGACACGCGGGGGCGATGCCGACGCGTTCGCCGAGCATGTGGCATCCATTCAGCGCTCGGCTCTTGCGAGTTACGCAGCCTCGGTCCGAGGGATCGTGTCTGTCGAGGACATGGTGCGGTGGGTGCGCACCCGCGACGCGTTGAGGCTGAGCGCATATGACTCGCTGCTGCGCGAGGTCGATGCGCCTGGAGCGGCGTCTCTGCTCGATGCCCTGGAAGCGGTGCACGACAGTGGCGATGCATCGGGCGGCCAGGCGACGCTGGATCAGGCGCTCGCAGCCGTCGCGGATCGCTGCACCTGCGGATACGCCTCCACCCGCAACCTCCCGAAGCGCACATGCTACGTCTGCGCGCAGGCGGTGACGGCGGTGTGGGATGCGGAAGAGCAACGCGTGCTGCTTCGCCTGCCGGCGTTGCGAGAAGCGGTCGACGGGGTGCTCGATGCGCTGGTCGACCGACTGGCGGAGATCAAGCTGGATCCCGCCACGGAATGGTCTGTCGTCGAGCATGAACAACGGAAGGCTCGGCATCGTCTCACGCGACTGAACCGCGCTGCGCGTGGTGAGATCTTCGACGAGATGCTGACGAATTGGCGTGAGCTCGCCACCGCAGCCTCGCACGACTCTCGACCGATCGCTCGATCGGTGGCGAAGGGAGCCAAGCGCTCCGGGCTGGGGACGGCGCGTCTCAGCGCGATCGCGCTCCCCGGCAATGCCCTCGTCGAGTCACGCGCGAAGAAGAGAGCGCAGCAGCGGTGAGCGAGATGAACGATCTCGGTGTGGAGTTCCGTTACGGCATCCCCGCCTTCCGCCTGGTGCTGCCTCCGGGGTGGGCCACGCATCTGCCCACGAACGCGGGCCAGCAGGAGGACGTGCGCAAGGCCAGTGCGATCTTCATGCAGGCCGGGCGCCCCGATCTCGACGCGGAGTTCCGCACGATGATGGCGCAGGCCAATCAGGGTATGCGCCGCACCAAGGTGTTCGCGATCTATCGGCAGGAAGACGTGCCGATGGAGGAGCTCCTGCCCCTCTCGATAACGGCCTCCGCCCTCGACGCCCCCGTCGGCGAGAATCTCGACGGCTGGGTGACGGAGGCCTTCCGCCTCCGCGGCGCCGTCTTTCTCGACGAGCACCTCCGGCACATCGTCCGTTGGTCCGCCGAGGCAACGCGCCCCGCGGGTGCGCCTGCGATCGACGGCGTCGGCGGACGCACCGTGACGTACATCATCCCCGTGCCGGGAACGCTGCGTCGCAAGGCGCTCGTGTTCACGTCGACCATCGTGATCCCGGACGGCGAGGTGATCCCCGCCGAGGTGCTCGACGGCATCGAGCTGCTCAGCGACGCCATGATCTCGACCTTCGCGTGGGAGCAGCTGGCCGAGGAGCCGGCGGTCCCCGTCACCGTCGAGCAGGCGCCGACCGACCGCCGCTGACTGGTGTGCGGGGATGGGGAGTTGTCCCCATCGACGGTGTTCGTGGGTGCGCCGTAGGGTGGGTGTTGTTCGGGCCGGAGGGGTCCGGTTCTCTCGATTGGCGGAGGTGTGGACGATGGCCGATTTCGGTGCGTCTTATGCGGAGATGGAGCAGGTGGCGTCGTCGCTGTCGCAGGCTCGTGATGACATTCAGGGTCAGTTGGACACGTTGAAGGGTCAGGTGGACACTCTTCTGGGTGAGGACTTCAAGACGCAGCACGCGTCGGGGAAGTTCGGTGAGGGGTACACGGAGTTGACGACGGGTCTGAAGACCGCGGTCGATGGCATCAACGACATGTCCGAGTCGCTGTTGGGCATGATGCGGGCGATCCAGGACCTGGACCAGCAGCTCGCCGGCAGCTGACACACAGTCTCGAGAAGGGGTCGACGGTTCGCCGTCGGCCCCTTCTTCGTGTCCTCGGGTCCGGAGATCGCGGTCGATGGGCAGTTCTCCCCATCGGCTCACCGTGCGCCACCGGGTAGGGTGAATCCGGCGGAACCGGGGGGTGGCCATGTCAGACGTCGAGATCTTCTACGCGGAGCTGAACGATGCCGCGAGGAGCCTCACGACCGCGACCTCTGAGGTCCTCACGCAGGCGGCGGGTCTGCAGGGTGACGACACCGGTGTCGAGAACCCGGCGCACCGCTCCGCTCTGCGGCTCGAGATGCACCGGCGGCTGACCGCTCTGCACGACCGGGTGTACGACCGCGTCGAATCGGGGGATGACCTCGCTGCCGCGATCTCCGCCATCGCGAGCAAGTACTCCGACCTCGACGTCGAACTCACCGGGCGGGACGGACCATGAGCCTGACATCGCCGAATCGGGGGTATCCGCTCGAACGCCTCGAGGGCAGCAGCGGATCCATGGGGTACTGGAGCGGTCTGTTCACGCGCGTGGCCGACCGGCTCGGCGACGTGCGTTCGGCCGCGAACTCCGCGCAGGAACTGCGCGGAGTCGGTCGTGCGGTCACAGCGGTGCGCGCAGATGCCGATGACCTCGCCGCACTGCTCCCCGCCGACATCGCCGAGGCACAACTCCTCGCCGGCGTCCTGCAAAGCTATGCCGACGCGTTCGATGCGTATGCCAAGCCCGCCAACGATCTGATCGACGACATCGAGACGGCGCACGCCGAGTGGTCCCGGCTCGACATCGCCGCCGATCGAGCCGGTCGTGCCGCCATGGCCGCCGCCTACGGTGACGATCAGTCCGAGATCGATGAGACGACCGACGCCGTGAACGATGCGATCGTCGACCGTGATGCCGCGAAAGAGGCGCTGGACGAGCTCTGGAACCAGTACGAACGGCTCTACGGCGACTGGGACGCCGCGTACGATGCGGCCCTCGCCGCACTCGCCGCAGGCACGGGTGCCGTCTTGACGAACCAGGCGCGCGACCTGCTCGCCGACCTGCTCGCGGCCTCAAGCCCGGAGGAGGTCGCTCGACTCTGGGCGGCGAACCCCGAACTGCAGCAGGAGCTCATCGACAGCCACCCCGCCATTGTCGGCAACCTCGACGGGGTCCCCTGGGACGTGCGTGCGAGGGTGAACGCCGCGAGGCTGGAGGAGGTGCTCCAGACCGAACCCGCGGGTCCGCACCGTGACGACCTCGAAGCGATCGTGCGAGCGCTGAACGCGGGTGGGATCCCGGCCCCGAATCTGATCAGCTTCGACCCGGACGGTTCGGAGCAGGTGACCGCGGCGATCGCCTACGGCGACCTGTCGACGGCGTCGGAGATCAACACTCTCGTCCCCGGGATGCTGGGGAACGTGCACGACCTGCAATCGTGGGGTGAATCGGCGAAGGCGCTGAACTCCTCCGTGGGTGCCGGATCCGCGACCGTCGTCTGGTTCGGCTACGACACGCCGGAACTCCTCGAGGAGCCCGCGATGGGTCGAGCGCAGGACGGAGCGGCGTCCTTGCGCTCCTACCTGCTCGCGGTACGCGCGCTGTCGCCCGAGGCCGACGTCAACGTGATCGCACACTCGTATGGCAGTACGACAGCGGCGCTCGCCATCGGATCGCAGCCCGACGGTCTCGGCGTCACCTCGTTGGTCGCGGTCGGATCCGCCGGGTTCCCGAACGATGCGGCCGTCGTCGACAACCTGACCAACGGCGAGCCCCCGCAGATCTATGCGACGATCTCCGAGGACGACGCCGTGGCCCGCGTCGGTCGCGCCACGGCTCCCGGGCATCCTGTCAGCCCGGAGAGCCTGTCAGGGACTACCGTGTTCGACAGCGACGGTGGCGTGAGCGCATCCGGCGACAGTCTTCCGTCCGCGACCGGACACGATGCTCTCGGGCCCGGCGCATACCTCGAGCCGGGTTCGGAATCCTTCTACAACGTGTCGGAGATCATCCAGACCGGGGAGCCCGGTACCGTTCGCGGCGGCGAGGGCAGTACACAGGGGTTCTGGGATGCGAGCAACTGGTGGATCAGCGATGAGTACGCTCTCATCGACTTCTGAGCGAATGGGACGACGAATGCGCGGGATATGGCGGCGCGGAGTGATGGCGGCAGCAGCCGTCGGATTGGTGATGACGATGACGAGCTGCGGAACCACGTCGGCGCCCGAAGGCGATGCGCTGTATCGCGATGGTGAGAAGAACTACGTCGCCTACTCCACCGTCATGCACTCCGTGATCATGGCGATCCACGAAGGCGACTGGGCCGTGGACCAGGGCTCATTCGGCGCCTCGCCGATTCCCTGCCGGATCGACGGCGACGTCTCGGGGTACACGTTCTCCTGGGCGCGGGTGCTCGAACCGGCGGAGGAGATCGATGTGGAGGCCGTGGTGGCCGCGGCGACGGCGGCGTTCGAGGATGCCGGGGTGGAGGCGAGCACGACGCGATTCGGAGAGGGCGATCGGCAGGAAGTCAACATCGTCGGCACCGGAGGCGACGTCGGCCGCGGTGTCGTGACGATCCGGCCCGGTCGGAACCAGATCTCCGCGACGGCGACGCCCGGGTGCATCCCCGGCGATGCGGCCGCGCTCTCGGACATGGTCTTCGGCGGAGAACTCGCCTATGACGGGGCTTCGCTGCGATTCCCGGCGTTCGAGGGTCCGGATTGGCAGCCGCGGTTCTATTTCCCCGAAGAGGGGAGCCCGGTGTACTACAACGAAGACGGCTCGCCCGTCGAACCTCAGCCGACGACGACCGCGTTCCCGGTCGCGCCCTACGGCGGCTGACGAGCGCTCTCGGACGGTGTCTCAGCGGGCCGAGGTGTGTACGGCGGCGGCGTCGGCCAGGTGCCGCGCGTCGTGATTCAGCACCTTCACGATGATGCCGTGCTTGCGCAGTTCGGCCACGGTGCGGGCGCCTTCGTCCGCGTCGAGGCCGAGAGCCTTGATGTTCACGACGACCACCACGTCGCCGATGCGCAGGGTCGAGATGAGGCGCGCGAGGCGGTCGTTCCAGCTCTCCAGGATGTCGGGCGCCGGGTGACGGAATCCTTCGATCGGCACACCGAAACGGGTGAGATCTTCGCGCTGCTCGACCACTGACGGCAGACCTTCGCGGGCGACGACGAGACCGACCAGGCGTGAGCCGTCGGGGCGGGCGGTCCAGAAGTTGCGGTTCTGCTGCAACTCGGTGAAGCACTTCGGGCAGGACGCCGCATCGTGCGGCAGGTGCAGGGGACTCGTCAGAGCCTCTTCGACCGATGCCGTGGTCTTCGTGGGATCAATCGTCTCGCTCATCGCGCACCTCCGGCATCCATTCTGCCCTGTCGGCGTGCGTCGCGGTGACCGGATTCACAAGAGCCCGAGGCTCTGCACCGTCTCGCGTTCCTGCTGCAGTTCGGCCACCGAGGCATCGATCCGGGTGCGTGCCCACTCGCTCAACTCGAGTCCCTCGACGACGTGCCACTCACCGTCGATCGACCGCACCGGGAAGGACGAGATCAGGCCCTCCGGAACGCCGTATTCGCCGTGGGAGACGACGCCGGCCGACGTCCAGTCGTCGGTGCCCCGCACCCAGTCGCGCACGTGATCGATGGTCGCACTCGCCGCCGATGCCACCGACGAGGAACCCCGTACCTCGATGATCTCCGCCCCACGCTTCGCCACGCGGGGGATGAACGTCCGGTCGAGCCAGGAGGGAACGTCGCCCACGATCTGTTCGAGCGCCTCTCCCGCCGGCCGGCCGCCCACCGTCGCGTGCGAGATGTCCGGGAACTGGGTCGCCGAGTGGTTGCCCCAGATGGGCACGCGGCGAACCGTGTGCACGGGAGCCCCCAGCGTCAGTGCGAGCTGAGCCCGCGCGCGGTTCTCGTCGAGCCGTGTCAGGGCGGTGAAACGCTCGGCGGGCACGCCATCTGCCGAGGCGGCGGCGATCAGCGCGTTCGTGTTGGCGGGGTTGCCGACCACGGTGACGCGCACGCCGGATGCGGCGTTCGCCGCGATGGCCGCTCCCTGCGGCCCGAAGATGCCGCCGTTGGCCGCGAGCAGGTCGCCGCGCTCCATACCGGGCCCGCGTGGACGTGCACCGACGAGCAGGGCGAGGTCGCAGCCGTCGAATCCCACTGCGGCGTCATCCGTCACCTCGACGTGCTCCAGCAGTCCGAACGCGCCGTCCTGCAATTCGAGCGCCGCGCCCTCCGCGGCACCGAGCCCCTGCGGGATCTCCAGCAGCCGCAGACGCACCTTCTCATCCGGGCCGAGCAGGTCGCCCGCCGCGATGCGGAACAGCAGTGCGTAGCCGATCTGTCCGCCGGCTCCGGTGATGGTGATCGTGGTCGTCATGCCCCGAGCCTACGTCCGTTCGAGGGGCCTCCGCTCGGAGTACCCTCGTCCCATGACCTTCAATCCCGACGCCGACATCTCCGGCAACACCACGCGTCGTCGCGGGCGCACGGCAGCGATCGCCGGTGGCACGGGCGTGGGCGTGCTCGGCATCATCGCGCTCATCGCCGGGCCTCTGCTCGGCATCGACCTGACCGGGTTGCTGGGTGGCGGAGCGCCGAGCGGAGGCAGCGAACCAGCGGGCGGATCGGTCATCGAGAACTGCGATACGGGGACGCAGGCGAACGCCGACGTCGACTGCCGCATGGCGGGTGCTCAGGTCGCGCTGGACGCCTTCTGGGCGGAGAACGTGGAGGGCTATCGCAAGCCGCAGATGATCGTCGTCGACGGATCGACGCCGACACAGTGCGGTACGGCGTCCAATGCCGTGGGGCCGTTCTACTGTCCCCCGGAGGAAGGGGTCTACGTCGACCCGACGTTCTTCCAACTCATGCAACAGCAGTTCGGGGCGTCCGCCGGCAATCTCGCGCAGCTGTACATCGTGGGGCACGAGTGGGGTCACCACATTCAGAACATCACGGGCGATATGGATGCCTACCCGAACAACGGCACGGGGCCGGGAAGCAATGGGGTGCGGATCGAGCTGCAGGCCGACTGCTACGCCGGGGCGTGGCTCGGCCGCATGACCGAGCAGAAGGATGCCGACGGCGATCCGTACCTGATGAAGCCCACCGAAGCGCAGATCGAGGACGCGCTGAACGCGGCAGAGGCCGTCGGCGACGACCACATCCAGGAGCAGTCCGGGTTCTCGAATCCGGAGACCTGGACGCACGGATCCAGTGTGCAGCGGAAGCGCTGGTTCGCGGAGGGCTATCAGAACGGGCTGGGCGTCTGCGCGCAGGTGCTGACGCTTCCCGCCGATCAGTTGGACCCGTGATGCCCGGCGGGTGGGCGAACGTCCGCTACCGTTGACGAAGTAGTCAGCACGACCGGCTGGGGGGCCGACGATGAAGAAGACGGATGCACTGTATCCACCGATCGAACCGTACGAGACAGGGGAACTCCTCGTCGGTGACGGCCACCGGGTCTACTGGGAGGTCAGCGGCAACCCCGAGGGCAAGCCGGTGGTGTTCCTCCACGGCGGTCCCGGCAGTGGGACATCGCCGTGGCAGCGGCGGTTCTTCGATCCGAAGCGCTACCGCATCGTGTTGCTGGACCAGCGGGGCTGCGGGCGCAGCACCCCGCATGCGAGTGCACCCGACGCCGACTTCCGGCACATCACGACGGCCCATCTGATCGCCGACATCGAACTTCTGCGCAAGAATCTCGGCGTCGAGAAGTGGCAGGTGTTCGGCGGATCGTGGGGCAGCGCACTCGCGCTCGCCTACGCGCAGGCGCACCCGGAAGCCGTGACCGAGCTGGTGCTCCGAGGCATCTTCACCCTGCGCCGAGTCGAACTGGAGTGGTTCTACGAGGGTGGTGCCGCGGCGCTGTTCCCCGATCTCTGGGAGGGCTTCCTGGCACCGATCCCCGTGCTGGAGCGCTCGCACATGATCGAGGCGTATCACCGTCGACTGTTCGACCCCGATCCCGCCGTGCACGTGCCGGCGGCGGTCGCCTGGTCCACCTGGGAGGCATCGACCGTCACCCTGACCCCGGATACCGCGCAGATCGAGGCGATGTCCGATCCGGCGAAGGCCACGGCGTTCGCCCGCATCGAGAACCACTTCTTCGTCAACCGCGGCTGGTGGGAGGAAGGGCAGCTGATCGCCGGTGTCGACGTCATCCGTCATATCCCGACGGTCATCGTGCAGGGACGACACGATGTCGCGACACCGATGATGACCGCATGGGATCTGCACCGCGCCTGGCCCGAGGCGGAGTTCGTCGTGGTCGACGATGCCGGTCACGCGGCCACAGAGCCCGGCACGCAGAAGGCGCTCCGAGCAGCGACCGATCGGTTCGCGCGATCGACGCGTTGACCGTCAGGCCTGCAGCGCCTTCGTCAGCGTCTTCACGAGCCCGGTGATGCTGCCGTCCACCCGGTAGCGGGTCAGCCCTTCGCTGACGGCCGCCCCGGTGCGCGCGGAGACGAACCAGGGCGGCTTCGGCAGGATCGTGAATCGTCCACCGCCGTTCGCGATCGGCAGCGACCGGGGGAACGGGCGGAAAGGGCCGCGCAGCACCGAGCGTTCGACGCCGTCGAGCAGGAGGGCGTTGTGCACCACACCGATGCCGCTGCCGACGTCGCCGATCGTTCCACCGGGGAATGCACCCCATGTGAGGGTGGGGGTGATGAAGGCGAACGCCGTCCAGCTGTTGATCGCGATGGACCCGTAGTGGAGCGCGGCGATGGCTCGCTCGAAGCCGGCGCCGAGCGACTTCTCGGTCGCGGGGTCGATCAGCAGGTTCGCGCCGAGGGTGCCCTGGAGCTTGTCGTTGGCGTGAGTCACGGCGGCGTCCAGGAAGTCCTGGCCCGTGCCCGGCACGGTCACGACGCCCAGCACGGGGGCGAAGTACTCGGTGCTCTCCAGTGCCGTCGGATCGTCGTCGGCATCGATCTCGACGAGCAGCCGGTCGCCCAGCACGAGGGCGTCGGGGTACGCGTCGGTCGCGAGCTCCATCCGCGACGAGGAACCGGGGTACCAGATCGGGCGCTCCGGGGCGTTGGCGTATGCGCGCCGCAGCGCTGCGCGGAAGGCATCCGCCTGGTCCCAGTCGGACGAGATGATCACGACCTGGCCGGCGATGCAGTTGTGCCCGCAGTTCTGCAGCCGCATGGTCGCGATGTGCTCGGCCTGGTAAGTGAGGTCGGCATCGGTCCAGGCGCCGGGCACGACGATGATGGGGGAGACGCCGCCGAGCTCAGCCGTGATGGGCTTCTTCAGCTGGGGGCGATCCTCACGTCGTCGTCGCTTCGTCGCCGCTGCGCCCTCGCCCTTCGACGGACCCCAGACGATGGTGTCGAACGTCGCCGCCGAGCCGGTGATGTGCACGTGCACGAGTCCGGGGTGGCCGGTGAGGTAGGCCCCGACGTCGGGCCCGCCGCGGACGATGCGCAGGAACCCGGGCTCGATGAGCGGCGCGAGTGCGCGCTTGTAGACCGGCACCAGCGCATCCTGTGTCGGGTTCACCTTGAGCAGAGCCGTGCGGTTGTGGGCGAGCAGCTCGTAGAGCACATCGAGCACCGGGATCGACGTCACGTTCCCCGCTCCGAGCACGAGGCCCACACCGCCCGACTCGGTGGGCGTGCGCTGCGCGAGGCCGGCCGCTGCGCGCGCGGCGCCGGGGGTGATCCCCGGTTCCAGCCAGACCTCGCCCGCGAAGCCCGACAACAGGAACCCGTCGATGCCGGTGAGGGGGAAGGCGTGCACGCGGGTGCGTCCTCCGGGCGCGCGATCGATCGTGATCCCGTCGAGCGGGTTCACACCGTTCGCCAGGCGCGAGAGAGTCTCGATGTAGGCGTCGAGCGCGCCGAGCACGCTGTACGGTCCGCTGAGCCACTCTTCACCGCGCAGAGGATGCCGCGCTTCGAGGCCCTTCGAGGCGGCGGCCGTGTGCGCCCAGTCCTCCGCGGTGGCGGCGACGCTCGTGCGCACCGCGCGCAGCAGCGTCGCCCGTTGGGCGACGGTGAGGGCAGACCAGGTGCGCGTTCCGGTCTGAAGGGCATCGACCGCGGCGTCGAGCCGTTCTCTTTCCCCTTCGCCCAGCTCCGGGGCTGCGCTTCCCGACGCGCGCTTCGAGGTCGGGGCGGAGGTGGCGGTTGTGCTCGCAGAAGTCATCGACGTCTCCTTCGGACGGGATCCCAGCTTAGGCGTGGAAGGGCTCGAGGG
Organism: Microbacterium sp. SY138; assembly: GCF_039729145.1. NCBI lineage: Bacteria > Bacillati > Actinomycetota > Actinomycetes > Micrococcales > Microbacteriaceae > Microbacterium > Microbacterium sp. SY138. The sequence continues at coordinate 645,703 of NZ_CP155793.1, forward strand.
TATCGATGTCCGCTCGGCGCAGGCGGTAGTGGCGGAGGGTCAGCAGACTCCCGGCCATCAGCACGGCGGGCAGCGCGCTGAAGCTGAGCACGATGCCCGTGACGGCCGCGTCCGGCTGTTCGACCGTGGCGCCTGCGACGGTCGAGATGTAGCCGGTGGCCGCGAGGGTCAACGACACAGCGGTCGCGCCGAGGGCGAAGCCCACGGTCTCGCCCGCGGTCCAGATGCCGGTGAAGGTGCCGGCCTGTCCCGCTCCGCTCGTGCGTTCGTCGTGCGAGATCACATCGGGCAGCATGGCCATCGGCAGCGACTGGAGTCCTGCGTAGGCGACGCCGGCCACCGCGACGGACACGTAGATCCAGGCGCCGGATGCCCAGACGGCGAAGACGAGCGACGCCGCGGCCGCGGTGAACAGCACGGTGGCCATCGCGAACGCCCGCTCCTTGCCGACCCGTCGCGCGATCACGGTCCATCCCGGGGTGGCGAGCAGTGCGGGGCCCACCAGCGCGACGAAGACGAAGGTGACCGCGTCCTCCGACCGCAGCACCCAGGTCGCCACGTACTGCGCGCCGGCGAGCATCGTTCCCGTTGCGAGCGCCTGCAGCACGAACGTCCCCAGGAGTGCACGGAAGGGCTGGCTGCGCCCGAGTGCGCGGAAGCCCGACATGTACTGGTGCCGCCAGGTCGAAGCGGCGGTGGCGGCAGCGTCAGCGGTGGTGACGGGAGCGGTGTTGACGGGGGAGACTGCGGTGCGCTTCGCCGCCACATCCGCCGTCCGGGAGGCGATCAGCATGCCGATGCCGATTGCGATACCCGAGGCGATGCCCATCAAGAGGTAGCCCTGCACAGGGTCGTCGCCGGCATTGCGCAGGGCGGGGCCACCGGCGCCGAACAGCAGGATGGCTGCCGTCAGCACGACCACGCGCCACCCGAGCAGGCGCGTGCGTTCGTCGTAGCTGCCGGTCAGTTCCGCGGGCAGGGCGACGTACGGCACCTGGAACAGGCTGAATGCCGTCGCGGTCGCCAGGAAGGCCAGCAGCACACTGATCGCTCCGGCGACCGGCCCCCAGGAGGGCGGTACGGCGAAGGTGAGGGCGAAGAAGAATGGCAGAGCGAGAGCACCGGTCACCATGAACCCGCGGCGCGACCCGGTGCGAGCGAGCTGGCGATCGGACGCGGCCCCGATCAAGGGGTCGATCAGCACGTCCCAGATCTTCGCCGCCGTGACGATCAGACCGGCGGCGAGGGCGGCGACACCGAGGTTGTCGGTGAGGAAGTAGGTCAGCACGAGGCCCGGCAGTGTCGCATAGCCGCCAGTCCCGAGCGAGCCGATCGCGTACAGCACGATCGTGCGCGGAGAAAGACGGACGGGTGCTCGTTCGGACCGAGCCTCGGTGCTCATCGCGCCAGTGTAGTGGGGCGATGCCGCGGGGTCAGATCAGCGAGAGCTCGCGCAGCTTCGACTCGACGTCGGCGTTCGACGGCTCGACGTGGTGCGAGGCGTCGGGGTACACGACGACGGGGATGTTGGTGCGGCCCGAGATCTCCTTCGCCACGTCTGCGGCGGCGGGCTCGGCGACCAGGTCGACGTACGTGTACTCGACACCGAGCGCGTCGAGCTGCTTCTTGGTGCGGATGCAGTCGCGGCACCAGTCGGCGCCGAACATCGTGATGGTGTCGGAGGCAGGAGCAGTCATGCATCCAGCCTACGGCCGCGCGGATGAGGTGGCGCTGAGTGTCGGCTGGGCACACGGTGGCCCGTGTCCGCCTCGTCGGGCAGCTGCTCGACCGGGATGACGACGACGTCCTGAATCTTCCAATCGAGGTCGGCGATCCCCTCGGCGGCCGCGCTGAGGTCGGTCACCCTCACCGTGCGGCGGTGTGGCATGACGAACGCCTCGATGTGGAACACCTGCCCCTGGTCGCGCATGCGGACCGCGGCCCGCGAGACCCAGGGACGGCTCCGCACGTAGGACACGATATCGGCGGCCAGCGGATGTGGCTGCGTGCTGTCGTACGTGCGTGCGCGCTGATCCATGAGATCGACCACGGCTGTGCGGGTGTTGCGGAAGCCATCCCAGACGATGCCCAGCGAGATGAAGAGGGCTGCGGCTCCGTCCAGCCACCACAGGCCGACACCCACGCCGAGAACGCCCACGATCGAGGCGACCGTCGTCTGCCAGTCGGCCTTCGCCATGTCGGCATCGGCGTACAGCAGCTTGTTGTGCAGCACGGGGGCGAGCTTCGACTTCGCCGGCCCGTAGAAGAACACGGGGCCGGTGATGACGACCGCCATCACCGCGACCATCAGCCAGCCGAGCCAGATGGTCTGACCGAACAGCTGCACGGTGCCGATAGTGGGATGCTCAGCGGCGATCAGCCCGGTGACGGCCTCGATGGCGAGGTTCAGGCCGACGGCGAGCAGCGCCACACCCGCGACGAGATGCCCGATGCCCATCGCCCTGTGCAGACCGTACGGGTGCTTCCTGGTGGGGCGACGACGCACCAAGAGGAGCGCCGCGAGGAAGGCGAACTGCGGGATGAGGGACAGCATGTCCTCGATCCACGCCGTCCGCATGGCCTGGGACTCGCCGACCACCAAGGCGATCACGGCGATGGTGATCGACGTGTAGACGATCGTGAAGATCTCCCAGCGCACGGCGCTCCGGATCGCCCTCTGCTGTTCTGGGGGGAGGGTTGTGCGACCGAACTGCCCTGTCTCGTTCATTCGCCGACCTCCTGGTCGAGGAAACGCTCGAGAGAGGAGAGGAACGCGTTCTCGCCGAGAGGCACCAGCATGACGATCTCTCGACCGTCGGCGCCTTCGATCCCGCGGTAGCCGCGAGTGACTCCGGCTTCGTCCACCCAGGGGGTGTCGCTCGTGATGCCGCCGGCGACAAGGTCGAGGTGCCCTTCTTCGAGCATCGTCACGAGAGTCTCCTCCGAGGCGACGGTCCAGTCGGTCTCGGCATGGAGGCGGGAGGCGAACCCGTCGACGAGGTCGACGATGCTCCCGGTCGGTTCCCCGTGCTCGATCCGGACGAGGTCGCCGTCCGGCGCCGTGCCGACGCGGAGTTCGCCGCCGGAGACCGTCTCCAAGGTTCCGTCCGGGTCAGCGGGTACCGTGAGTCCGCATCCGCCCAGAGCGAGGGTCAGGAGCAGCGCAACGGCGACCGACGCCGCTCGGAGGCGGTGACGGCTGCGGCGCGCGAATGCTCGGTCCACACTCGCAGGATGCCTTTGCGGCGACTCTCGGAACAGGCCGTTGACGGGGTGCACGCGCGAGGGCTAGAGATGACGGCGCGGTCGGATCGACGCGTTGATCCGGACTCATCCCTTGTAAGTAAGGGTGCCCTAACTTAGGCTGGGGCCATGAGCGGCGCATGCGAGCATCTGGAGGATCCCGATTGGGACGACATCGAGGGTGCCGTGCTCATCGCCGGCGACGCCGCCGACGCCGGCTTCATCGCGAGCATCGCCGCGCGGTTGCCGTGGGACGCGCAGGGCGTCGTCATCCTCGAAGCGGCGGCACGTATCCAGTTCCGACACATCGACGTCCCCGACGGGGTGTCGGTGCGCTGGCTCGTGCGTGGAGACGGAACGAGGGCGCATACGCGTGGCGAACGGCTCGCGAACGCCGTGCACGCGTGGTGCGTCGAGTGGGCATGCAGTGAGCCGCCGTCGCAGTGGACGGTGTGGCTCGGGCCGCACACTCCGCCGCACGTGGCGCGCATGGCGCGCAGTCTGCTCGGCGTCGCCAACTGACCTCACGTCGGCGGTGGCGCACCGACCGGGCGGCGAAGGGCTGCTCGGGCTCTCAGCGCACCGAGGCGACCGCGGGAGCGTTCGCGCCCGCGGTGATCGCGTCGAGTGCGCGACGCAGCGACGAGCTCGACGTGTGCGCCGTGTACGGGAAGTACACGACCTCGACGCCGACCTCGGCGAACTCGCGCTCCAGGCGCAGACCCTTCTCGGTGCCGCGCCAGTCGTCACCCTTGAAGAAGTGCGTGAACTGCACGTCGCGCCACGAGTCAATCTTCGACGGCGTCGTCTCGACGTAGACGTCATCGACGAACGAGATGTGCTTCACGATCTCCGCCCGCTCGGCCGTCGGGATGACGGGCTCGATGCCCTTCACCTGACGCAGCATCTCGTCGCTGACGACGCCTGCGATCAGAATGTCGCAGTGCTGCTTGGCGTGACGAAGAAGGTTCAGATGCCCGACGTGAAACAGGTCGAAAGCACCAACGGCATAGCCGATACGCGTCCCCATGATCTCCCCAGATCAGTAATTCCCCAGTAAGCGGATCCCCATCCGCTTCGCGACTCCCACAGCCGCGGTTCGAAAGTCTAGCAGGTCCGGGTTTCCTCCCGCATAGGAACCCGTGGAACGATGGAGGCCGCACGCGATGCGCGTGGGGGACAGGGGGCGGACGTGGGGACACCGGTCACGGTCATCGTGCCGACGTTCAACGAGCGCGACAACATCGCCGAGCTCGTGGCACGGACTGCGGTCGCCCTCGAGGGGTGGGACGCCGAGATCCTGTTCGTCGACGACAGCACGGATGACACGGCGGCCGAGGTCGCGCGGGTGGCGGCAGATGCTCCGCTCCCCGTGCGCGTGATCCACCGCTCCGAGAACACGGGTGGACTGGGCGGCGCCGTCGTCGTCGGACTCGAGGCCGCGGCCTTCGACATCTGCATCGTGATGGACGGCGACCTGCAGCATCCGCCCGAACTCCTCCCCGCCCTGCTCGCCCGGTATGCGCAGGGAGACGCCGATGTCGTCGCCGCGTCCCGCTACATCGGCGGAGGGGACACGAGCGGCCTCGGCACCGCTGTGCGCTTCGGCGTCTCCCGCGTCGCGACGTGGCTGACGCGGGCGATGTTCCCGATCCGTCTCGCCCGCAGCACCGACCCGATGACCGGGTTCTTCCTGGTCGATCGCGGTCGTCTCGACCTCTCGACGCTCCAACCCCGGGGTTTCAAGATCCTCCTCGAGATCCTCGCTCGCAACGATCTGCGCATCGCCGAGGTGCCGATGGAGTTCGCCGAACGTCGACACGGCACGTCCAAGGCGAGCATGCGTCAGGGGGCGATGTTCCTCGAGCACCTCGCGCGCCTGCGCTTCGGCAAGATGTCGTTGTTCGCACTGATCGGTGCGATCGGCGCCGCCGCCAACCTCGGGATCATGTGGGCGCTCACCGCCGCAGGGGTCCCGTACATCTGGGCGGCGATCATCGGTGCCGAGGTCACGATCATCGGCAACTTCGTGCTGCAGGAGCGCTTCGTGTTCGCCGATATGCGGACCGACGCGCGCGCCCTCGGCATCCGCTTCGCCAGCTCCTTCGCGTTCAACAACATCGAGGCCGCAGTGCGGATCCCGGTGATGGCTCTGATGGTCGAGTCGTGGCACATCTCGAGCGTCGTCGCGACCGGCCTCTCGCTCATCGTGGCGTTCTTCGCCCGCTTCCTGTTCCACTCGCTCGTCGTGTACGCGCCCCAGCGGCGACGCAAGGGTGAGGGCGATGGTGCCGAGCCCCCGACGGACACCGCGGCCCAGCGCGTCATCCGCGCCATCGATGCCGAGGTGATGAAGCCCGGCGAGCTCTGAGGGCGGAGCTCCTTCCGGAGCCGGTTTCCAGGGTGCTCGGCGACTCCTCTCTTGCCAGGACGGGCGAGGGGGTCCATAGTGGGCTCGTGGAATCCGAGGGCGGTCCCTCGCTGTCTCTCACCTGGGCGCATCGTGTCGAACAGTCGGCGCGCACCTGGGAGCAGAGCCACGCCAGGGGAGAGGTGCCCAGCATCTGGCCGTACGGTCTCGATGCACTGCGTGACCACGCGGCGGTCGAGGTGATCGACCTCGCCCCGCCGGGCCGCGTCGCGCGAGCTCGTGCGCGATTGTCCATGGGGCCGCGCCCCGTCGACGGTCTCACGCTGACGTGGGATGAGAACACGGCCTATCGGATGCAGACGACCCACCCGCGGACCCGATTCGCCACCGGGGTGATCTGGCTCACGGATATGGCCGAGACCGGGGAGGCACCGGCACGGATGGTCGCGATGCTCGGCAGGGCGGAGGCCGCCTGGGTGCTCAGCGACGCACAGGTCGAACCTCTGCGAACGATGCTCGGGCACGGACCGACGCGCGTGTTCGCTGTCCCTTTCGGCATCGACAGTGCGTTCTTCGTCCCGAGGCCCTATCCGGACCGGCCGCGCATCGTCAGCGTGGGGAACGACCGTGACCGCGACCCCGCCACCCTCTACGCGGCGCTCGCCCGGGTCCTCGCCATCCGTCCGGAGACCGAGGCGGTGGTGCAGACGCGGTCGGACCTCGACCCGCCGGAGGGGGTCCGGGTCGTGCGGCACATGCCGCATGCCGACCTCCGCGACCTCTACGCCACCGCGAGCGTGGTCGTCATCCCGACCCGGCCGAACCTCCATGCCTCCGGGATGACGGTCGCACTCGAAGCGCTCGCGACGGCGCGTCCTGTCGTCGTCACCGATACCCCGGGGATGGAGCAGTACGTGAGCGAGGGGCGCACCGGCCACCTCGTTCGTCCGGAGGATCCTGCCGAGCTCGCCCTCGCGCTGCTCCGACTGCTCGACGATCCGGGACATGCCGCCGAGCTCGGGCGGAACGGCCGGATCGAGGTGGAGCGGCGTTTCACGACGCAGATCATGGTCGCATCTCTCGTGCGAGGGCTGCTGGCCCCCGCCTGACGATGCGCCGGGTGCTGCCGAGGCGCCCTAGCGCTTGGCGCCGCGGCGCTTGACCCGCACGGCGGCGCGGAACGCGTCCGCGTGAGCGCGGCCGGCGTCGGCCCAGTCGCGGCGGGAGAGATCGGGCGAGCCCGTCAGCGTGGTCGCGGACCGCCACGCCTCGACGACGGTCGGCGCATCGAGATCGCCGTCGTACATCAGCACCCACTCCGGTCCGACTTCGCGTCCGAGAGCCTCGTTCGCCTCGTTGCGGGGGACGAGCACCGGTCGGTCCATCGACAGGGCGGCGAGGACGCTGCCCGAGTTGTGCATGAAACGGTAGGCCAGCACGATCAGGTCGGAAGAGGTCGCGAGCTGGACGAGTTCGGCATCGCTCAGGAAGTCGAGGTGGAGCTCGACGCCCGGGAGATCCGCGGTCCGCGCCCGGAGGTCGTCGCCGAGCTCAGGGGTGGACGGCCGCCCGCCGATCCGCAGGCTCAGCGTCGGCTCGACCGTCACGGCCTCGGCATAGGCATCGATGAAGCCCTCCAGACCCTTGTAGCGACGGATGCCGCCGAACGACCCGAGCTGCCCCGTCACCCGCTCCGCCGAGGGGAACTTCGCGTACCAGCCGCGGTAGTCGCCGTGCAGGATCAGGCTGTGCGGGGTGCCGGGGGCGAGCGGAGTGGTCTCGTTGATGACGATCCGGTAGTCGGTGTGGCGATCGATGAAACGCAGCAGCCACAGCCGAGGCGCGTTGTCGTCGGGGAGTTCGATGTTGTGCACGGTGCGCACCACGGCGATGCGACGGGAGAGGCGGTGTCGGAACACGAGCGCCGTCGTGAGGAGGAACTTGCCCGTGGACTTCCACCACGTGGAGCCGTGCAGCTTCGCCTCCGGCCAATGCCAGTGGAAGGCGTCGTAGCGTCCGAACAGAGCCGTCCCCCAGGAGAACCGCAGGCGGGTCAGGCCCTCCGTGGATCCGAGCGCCTCATCGAGCATCTTGTTGTACGGGTTCGTCGTCGGACGGGGGGCGCCCAACGATTGCATCACGCGGATGCTCGATGCGGTGTCGGTCATGGTCGTGTCATCCTCCGATGGGCGACGGTACTCGTCATAGCGGCGGCCGAGGGCGGCCGCGATGGTGCCGCGGCCGCGGTGCACGAGGCGGGTTCCTCTGGCGTGGTGGGTGATGTTCGAGGTCAGTGTTCCGAAGATCCTGCGCAGGCCGCCGACGACGATCCGGGCCACGCCGCCCACCAGGGCCTTCAACCGCAGGATGCCGCGACGGATCTTCCCGTCGGTCAACATCAGCTGGATGCGGGTGCCGGCATTCGCGGAGCTGTATGCCCGTTGCGCCGCCCAGGCGCGGCTCAGGCGCGACGCGACGACGAGATCCTCTGTCTCCGATTCGTTGCACCACACGATCAGGCCGCCACGACGTGCGAGCTGCCGCGAGAAGAGCGTGTCCTCCCCACCGCCCAGACCGAGGGACGGATCGAAGCGCAGCCCGAGCCGACGGACGGAACGGAGGTCGAGCAGCAGGTTGCCCGCGGCGGCCACCTGCAGCACGGTGCCCGTCCGTCTCGGCGGTCGCCGGAACGTGCCGGACGCGAGCAGCCACGGGTCGACGTCCTCGTCGAAGACCGAGATCACGCGGCCCATCACGGCGTCCGCACCGTGTTCGCGCCAGACCTCGATGAGCGAGGAGAGCCATGCCTCCCGAGGGATCTCGTCGTCGTCGATGAAGGCGAGGAGATCGCGATCGGCGCTTTCATCCAGGATGCGGTTGCGCGCGGCGACGATCCCCGGTGCGGGTTCGACGACGTAGCGGACAGGGAGATCCGCGTCCGCGGCGATGCTCCGCGCAGAACCCGCGGGGTCGTTGTCGACGACCAGCACATCCACCGCGACTCCGAGGTCGGCGCATTCGGCGATGCGTGCGGGGAGCGTCCGGAGCAGGGCCGCCAGAAGCTCGGGCCTCCGGTACGTGGGTACGCCGATCGTCACAGTGATCATGTCGTTCGATTCCGGTCCCCTGCTCATCCGCCCCATCCCCATGGCAGTATCGCGCCTCGACTCCGACGCCGGCTCATCGTATCGTGAACCCCCTGATACCGATCTGCGGGGGCTGCTCTCGCGTATAGTCGTTGTCCTGGGAGTCGACGTCGGTCGCGACTCTGGGGAATTCGACCGACGACCCGAGGCGATCCGTGACCCGGATCCGGGGGGAGGATCGCGTGTCAATCGAGCACGGACGGCTTGCCGTCGTCGTCGTCAACTACGCCTCGGCGCGGCTTCTGCAACGCAATCTGGTGACCGTGGAGCGCGAAGCGCGGGCGATCGATCCCGACGTGCTCGTCCTCGTCGTCGACAACTGGTCGAACGCCGACGAACGGCGGGCCGCCGGCGAAGTCGCCGACGCGCACGGCTGGCTGCTGATCGAATCGGAATCGAACTCGGGTTTCGGCGGCGGCGTCAACATCGGTGTCACGCGCGCGCTCGCCGAGGGGGCGACCGACGTGCTCGTCATCAATCCCGATGCGCACATCGACCGCGACTCCCTGCGTCGACTCGCTTCCGTCACCGCAGCCTCACGCACCACGCTCGCTTCGCCGGTCATCACGGACTCCGATGGGAGAACCTGGTTCGCCGGCATCGACCTCCTGCTCGACGACGGCACCATGCGCGCACGTCGCAAGCGCGTCGACGGCGATGCGCAGCCGTTCGAACCTTGGCTGAGCGGGGCCTGCCTGTGGATCACGCGCGAAGTGTGGGAGCTCGCCGGCGGTTTCGACGACGACTACTTCCTGTACTGGGAAGACGTCGACTTCTCTCGCCGCGTGGTGTCCGCCGGCGGCTCGCTGATGCTCGTCGAAGACGCCAATGCGGTGCATGATGAGGGCGGCACGCAGCGCGCCGAACCCGAGACCTCCCGGGCGAAATCCGAGGGATATTACTACTACAACATCCGCAACCGGATGCTGTACGCGGTGCGTCATCTCGACGATGCCGCGGTGCAGCGCTGGCGCCGGTCCATCCCCCGCACGGCCAGAGAGGTCATCCTCCGAGGTGGGCGACGGCAGCTGATCCAGTCGGCCGCACCGATCCGGGCCTATCTTCGCGGTGTCCGCGAGGCCCGTCGGATCGCGCGGACCCACGCAATGGTCCAGAAGGGCAGGAAATGGTCGTAGACGCATATCACCGTCTCGCGCGTGCGCAGAAGGGGCACGCCCGAGGGGCACCCGCGTACTCGGTGTACGTCAACCGTCGTATCGGGCGGGTGCTCGCCGCCGTGGCCTACCGGATCGGTCTCACCCCCAACCAGGTGTCGATCATCAGCGCGGTGCACTCGTTCGTCGCGATCGGACTGATCGCGTTCGGTCCCGTGAACGTGCCCATGGGGCTGCTGATCGCCCTCCTTCTGGTGCTCGGGTATGCCTGGGATTCCGCGGACGGCCAGGTCGCACGTCTGCGCGGCGGGGGAAGCCCCCAGGGCGAGTGGCTCGATCACTTCATCGACACGATCAAGATCGCCTCGCTCCATCTCGCCGTGCTCATCGGGCTCTACCGCGTCCTCCCCGAGACGCCTCTGCTGCTGTTGATCCCGATCGTGTTCAGCATCGTGGCCACGACCACGTTCTCCGGAATGCTCCTCAACGACCTGCTCAAGGGAAAGCACGCGGTGGCGTCGACCCATGAGCGCGGCGGCGGGACACTGCTGCGGTCTCTCATCCTGCTGCCGACCGACTTCGGTCTCGTGTGCCTCGTGTTCGTCCTGTGGGGATGGGCCCCGGCGTTCCTCGTCGGCTACGGCGCACTCTGCGCGGCCGCCGTCCTGTTCCTGGCACTCGCCGCGGTGAAGTGGTTCCGCGAGATCGGAAAGCTCGGGGAGGCCGCATGACCGACGAGAAGATCCTCGTGGTCTGCGCCGCCAACGTCTGCCGGTCGCCTCTGGCCGAACTCGCGTTGAGGCGGGGGCTCGGGGCGGATTCGCCCCTCTCGGTGAGCAGCGCGGGCATCCGAGCGAACGCGGGCGACCCGATCTGCTCGGCCGTGGCGTCGTTGCACGACGACGAGGAGTGGCAGGCCCAAGCCCGGGCGCACCGGGCGCGACCGGTCACGGTCGAGCAGATCGAGCAGGCGAGCATCGTGCTCACGGCTTCGCGCGACATCCGTGGCGAGCTGGTGCGACTGGCACCGCGGTCGCGTGACTGGATGTTCACGATAAAGGAAGCCGCTCACCTCGGTGAGGGCTTCGCGTCGTCTGCTCCGGATCGGGTGGCGGAATATGTCGCCCACCTCGACCGGGGTCGATCGAGAGCCGTTCCGTTGGCCGCGTCCGGAGGTGTCGGGACCCGCCTGCGGCAGCTCTTCGGAGGCCGCACGACCGTCGACCCGACGAGCATCGCCGATCGCCACGGAAGCCGCGGACACCTGGAGACGATCTCGGAGGTCGAGGCCTCCGTCGCGACCATCCTGGCGCAACTCGGAGGACATCGGCGACACTCTTCTTGAGCGAACACTTGCGATATTCCGGTCCTCGCACTACGATTAGCCGACGCCGCGTTCTACGCGGTTGAAGGGGACCCGAAGCCGAGGGGGCTTTGGGAACGGGGAATCTGGGTTCTGGGGAGCTGCAGTGTTCAAAGTTTCATCATGCCGTTCTGGGGACGGCTCTTCGCGCTCACTACGAGCGATGGTCGTCGCGCCGTTGGTGGCGCTCGCACTCGTCACGGCCGGCTGCACCGCAGCGCCTGGCGCTTCCGAGACGCCGGCGCCTGAAGGCACCAGCACCACCGACTGGACGCCGCCTTCCGACACGGAGACCGAAGGGCCCACCGAGGCTCCGGCGCTCACCGAGCAGAGCGGGGCGCTCGACGCACCGATCGCGCTCTCCACCGACATGGTGGTCACGATCGACAAGATCTCGACGACGACCATCAAGCCCGAGACGCCCGGCGAGTACGCCGGCTCCGCAGTCGTCGTCACGCTCTCCGTGTCCAACGACTCGAAGCGCGCGCAGAGCGTCGATTCCGCCGTCGTCAGCCTCGTCACGGACGACGGCGACATCGGCGTCTCGACCACCGCCGGTCCGAACGAGCCCCTGCAGGGCGAGCTCGCCGCCGGCGCGAAGGCCACGGGGACCTACGTCTTCATGCTCGACCCGACTCAGGGCCGCTCGGTGAAGATCAGCGTCAACTACGCCGCAGGAGAGCCGGTGGCGACGTTCGCCGGCCAGCTCTCCTGACGCGCACGCATTCTTTCGCATCACTTTCGGTTTTTCATCGCACTAACTCATTTTCGAAGAAGAAAACTGGCGGCTGGGGAGTCACTATGGGGAACACATCGACCACGAGGCGGGCGCTGAGCGCGCTTGCGTCTGTCGTGACGGCGGCATTGCTCGTCGCCGGCATGACGACACTGGGTGCACAGGCGGCGTCGGCAGACGTCCCGTCGACACCACCGCCCCTGCTGCAGCGCGACGACAACGTCGTCACGTCGGATCCGATTCCGACCGTGCAGATCGACAACGGCTACGTCTGGTCTCAGACGACCATCGGTTCGACCGTGTACGCGGTCGGCAAGTTCGACAACGCCCGTGCGCCCCTGGCTGCCCCGGGAACGAGCCTGACGGCGCGTTCGAACGTTCTCGCCTATGACATCAACACCGGCCAGCTGCTGTCGTTCGCCCCGCAGGTGAACGGCGTGATCAAGGCCGTCGCCGCCTCGCCCGACGGAAGCCGCATCTACATCGGCGGCTCCTTCAACTCGGTCAACGGTCAGGCGCGCTGGAACTTCGCGGCCCTCGATGCCGTGACCGGTCAGCTCGTCCCCGGATTCTCGCCGTCCATCGGCGGCAGCGGCGTCTACGCGCTCGCCACCTCGGGATCGAGCGTCTACGTCGGCGGCCTGTTCACGCAGGGCAACGGAACGGCTCGCAAGAACCTCGCCGGCTTCAACGCCGCCAACGGGGCCCTGCTGAGCTGGGCACCGCAGACCGACCTCCAGGTCGACGCGATGGTCATGGACCCCGCGGGTCAGAACGTCATCGCCGCCGGCCGCTTCTCGCAGGTGAACGGCGACCTGACCATGCGCGGCACTGTCGCGCTGGACAAGACGACCGGTGCCGTCGACTCATCGTGGGCGCTCCCGCAGACGGTCAAGAACGGCTCGAACACGGGCAGCAACTCGGGCAAGGCGGGCATCTTCGGACTCGCCGCCGACGCCACGGCCGTCTACGGCACCGGCTGGGTCTACGCCGACGCCGCCACGGGAAACCTCGAGGGCACGTTCGCGGCGGAGGCCGGAACCGGACAGGTCCGCTGGATCGCGGACTGCCTCGGCGACCACTACGGCGTCTACTCGACCGGCAAGGTCGTCTACACGACCAGCCACACGCACGCGTGCGGCACGATGAACCTGCACCCCGAGCAGAACCCGCGCACGCACCGCTACTCCGAGGCGTACACGGCCGATGCCCGCGGTTCGCTGGGCAACCAGCCCGCAGCCGGCGGCACCTACAAGAACTGGGCGGGCACCCCCGCGCCGTCTCCCTACGCCTGGACGCCCGACTGGGCCGTCGGCGTGACGACGGGCCTGGGTCAGGCCGGACTCTCCATCACCGGCGCCGGCAACATGATCTCGATCGGCGGCGAGTTCCGCTCGGTCAACAACGGTCGATTCGAGGGCCTCGTGCGCTTCTCGACGAACCCTCCGGGCGGAGCCAAGGACGGACCCCGCCTCGCCGCGGCCAACTGGACAGGCACTGCGCAGTCGTTCATTCCGGGTCGCGTCCGCGTCTCGATCCCGGCCAACTGGGACCGCGACGACCTGACGCTCACGTATGAGCTCCGTCGCACGGGCATGGCGACCCCTGTCGCCACGACCACGGCGAACGGAACCTGGTGGAACCGACCGGCCGTCATCCTCGAGGACAAGACCGCCACGCCGGGGTCCCAGCAGGAGTACACGGTCGTCGCGAAGGACGGCAACGGCAACACCGTGAGCAGTCAGGCGATGTCCGTGACCGTCGCATCGGGCACGGTCTCGAGCTACACCAACGCGGTCATCACGGATAACCCGCAGCTGTACTACCCGTTGGGCACCGCGCCGCAGGACTGGGCGGGGGCGAACCCGCCGGTGTTCGGCTCGGGCGTGACGTCGTCGACCTCCGGTGTCGAGAACACCGCCACCGGTGCCTCGACCTTCTCCGGAACGAGCACGGGACGAATCTCGTCGACCGACAAGATCGCCGCCCCGACGGAGTTCTCGACCGAACTGTGGTTCAAGACGAACACGACGACCGGTGGGAAGCTTCTCGGCTATGGGAACGCGGCCTCGGGTGACTCCACGAGCTACGACCGTCATCTCTACATGACGAACAACGGTCGGCTGGTCTTCGGCACGTACAACGGCAGCACGCAGACCGTACAGAACTCCACGGCGTTGAACAACAATGCGTGGCACCATGCTGTGGCCACGCAGAGCGCTGCCGGCATGAAGCTGTACATCGACGGCGCTCTCGTCTCATCGGCAGCCGGTGCGACCACTGCCGAGAACTACGTCGGCTACTGGCGCGTCGGCGGGGACAACCTCAACGGCTGGCCGTCCGCGCCGAGCTCGATCAACTTCAAGGGTGCGCTCGACGAGGTCGCGGTCTACCCCTACGCGCTGACCGCCGCACAGGTGCAGACGCACTACGGCATCGGCAAGGGCTTCCAGCCGCCGACCGCCGCCTTCACCGCGACGCCGACCGATCTCGCGGTGGCGTTCGACGCCAGTGCATCCGCGCCGACCGGCTCGGCCACGATCACCGGCTACAGCTGGGACTTCGGTGACGACTCGGCGACGGCCACCGGCCAGACGGTCTCGCACACCTACACCGCCGCGGGAACCTACACGGCCAAGCTCACGGTCACGGACAGCAACGGGCTGGCCACCACGACCGAGAACCCGGTCGTGGTCCAGGCGGCGAATGTGCTGCCCACCGCCTCCTTCGAGGTCACGGGCACCGGTCTCTCGGTCTCCGCCGATGCCTCCGCCTCCACCGACTCCGACGGCACGATCGCTTCGTACGACTGGAACTGGGGCGACGGATCGACGTCGAGCGGCCAGGTCGCCAGCCACGTGTACGCCTCGGCGGGCACGCGCACGGTGACCCTGACCGTCACCGACAACCGTGGTGGCACGGCGACCACCACGCGTGAGGCCGTCACGACCCATGCGAACCCGGTCGCGACGTTCACATCGACCGCGTCGGGGATGAACGTCGACGTCTCGGCCGCAGGGTCGAGCGCGTCCGACGGGGCGACGCTCTCCTACTCCTGGAACTGGGGCGACGGAACGCCCGCGGGTACAGGGGCGACCGCCGGCCACACGTACACCCAGCCGGGTGCGCATGACATCACCCTCACGGTCACCGACAGCCTCGGCGGCTCGGCGAGCGTCACGAAGTCCGTGACCGTTCAGGCGCAGGTGTTCGCAGCATCCGACTCGTTCGGCCGCGTCGTCTCGAGTGGCTGGGGCGCGGCTGATGTCGGCGGCACCTGGGCACCCATGAGCGGTTCGGCCGCCGTCACCTCCGTCGCCGACGGCGTCGGCAAGGTGAATCTCACCCCGGGCGAGACCCGCGAGATGCTGTTGCAGGGCACGTCGCTCCTCGACACGTCGGCGCGGATCACCTACTCGCTGGCCTCCGGACCGTCGACGGGTGTCGCGTACGAGGGACTCGGCGCACGTCGCTCCGGTTCGAACGGCTACCGTGCGCTCGCATGGCACCGTGCGGACGGCACCACGTGGCTCGTGATCCACCGCAACGGAACGGCCATCGCCAGCACCGCGGTCGCCGGTCTCACGTGGACCGCGGGAAGCACTTTCAACCTCGCCATGGAGACCACGGGTTCCGGAACCACGACGATCCGCGCGAAGCTGTGGGCGGCCGGCGCTGCAGAGCCCGCCAACTGGCAGCTCTCGACCACGGATGCGACGCCGGCCCTCCAGGCCGCCGGAGCCCCGACGGTGTTCTCCTACCGAGCCGGCAGCGCGACCGGCACCAACCTCGCGAGCTTCGACGACTTCACGCTGAAGAACCTCGGAGCCGCGACACCGCAGCCCGAGCCGCAGCCGACGAACGTCGCGCCGACCGCCGCGTTCACGGCGACGGCCACGGGCCTGACCGTCAACGTCAACGGCGGAGCGTCGACCGACTCGGACGGCACCATCGCCTCCTACGCCTGGAACTTCGGAGACGGAACGACAGGCACCGGAGCGACGAGCTCGCGGGCGTACACGGCGGCGGGCACCTACACGGTGACCCTCACGGTGACGGACGACAAGGGCGCGACCAACACCGCCACCCAGCAGGTCACGGTCACGGCACCTCCTGTCGAGCCGCAGCCTGAGCCCAACCCGGCAGCGCTGGCGAGCGATGAGTTCGACCGCACCGCTGGTCCCGGCTGGGGGAGCGCGGTCACCGGCGGTGCCTGGAGCATCGCCGGAGGCTCGCAGGCGGCGGCGACCGTCGCCGACGGCCAGGGCAAGCTGAGCCTGGTCGCCGGAGACACCCGTCATGCGACGCTCAACACGACGTCGATCGGTGATTCCCTCCTCGAGACGCAGTTCCGCGTCGATCAGGCTCCCGCCGCAGGTGGCGCCTACATCGGAGTCATCGCCCGTCAGACGGCCGCGGGGAAGTACTTCGCCCGCGCGTGGCTCCGTCCCGACGGAACCGTGTGGCTCGTGGTCCACCGTGAAGGGACTGTGGTGCTCACGCAGGCCGTGCCCGGGCTGGTCTGGGCGGCGAACACGTCGTACAGCCTGAAGGTGTCGGTCACCGGGTCGACCTCGACCGCCATCTCGGCGAAGATCTGGGCGACGGGTACCACCGAGCCGGCGAACTGGCAGATCAACGCGACGGATGCGACGCCGCTGGCGGCGGGAGCGGTCGGCCTCAGCGGCAACCGGTCGGGCAGTTCGACGGCGCCTCTGAACGTCTCGTTCGATTCGTTCCGCGTCACCGCGCCCCAGTAAGATCCTGACGCATGGCCACTGCTGTTCCGATCGCGCTCCTCGCCGTCGGAGGAATCGCAGCAGTGGCCATCGTCGTGTTCGTGCTCCGGCTGATGCCGCGCACCGCTTTCGTGGCCTGGGCGTGCGTGCTCTTCTTCGTGCCGCTCTGGGTCGGCGTGAACGTCGGCTTCTACTGGGCGGCGATCACGCTGCTCACGGCTTTGATGATCATCGTGAACTGGTCCGTCGTCCCTCTGCGGGCCGCGGATGCCTGGGTCGTGGCGTTCATCATCGTCATCGTCGGACTCTACGGCTTCGGCTCGGTGGACCTCCCGTCTCTCGTCGCCGCGCTGCTCGAGTGGGTCATCCCCTACCTCTGGGGGCGCGTCGTCCTCGCCCGCATCGCGCCGGGGTGGGTCACGTCGACGATCGCCGTGGTCGCGATCATCGCCGCGGTCCTCGGCATCGTCGAGTTCTTCACGTCGTTCAACCCGTTCGTGCTGATCCCGGGATCGGGCGTCATCTACGACACCTGGAGCCCCCTGCAGGAACGCGGCGGGGTCTTGAGGGTGGAAGGCGCGTTCGGGCATTCGATCGCCCTGGGAGCGGCCCTGGCGATGTCGTCGGCGTTCATCGTGGCGACGAAGTGGCGTCTGGTCCCGAAGATCGGCGGCGTCGTACTCATCGCCGTGGCGACGGTCCTGACGTTCAGTCGCGCGGGTCAGCTCACCCTCGTGCTCACTCTGGTGCTGTCCACGTTCCTGATCGTCGGGGTGTCCACCCGGTTCCGGGTCGCGATCGTCACCGCCGGCGTCATCGGCACCGTCATCGCGATCCCGATCATCGACTCCGTCTTCGGGGCGGCGGGCGATGAGGCCGGCGGCAGCGCGGACTATCGGACCGACCTCCTCGTGCTCCTCCAGCAGGTGCAGCTCTTCGGCAATCCGGGGGACTGGCATTCGCTCGTCTCGGGTGACTACTACCTCGGCTACTTCGCGCGCTCCGTCGACAACGCCCTCGTCCTCACCCTGCTCCGCTACGGCTACGTGCCGACCCTGCTGATCATGGCGGCGATCGTCTGCGCGGCGATCATGACCGTGCGACGTTCGACCCGGAGCCCGGCGTCCATCGCCGTCGTGGGGCAGCTGCCGAGCCTCGTGGTGGTCGCACTGATCACGCAGTACAGCATGTTCCTCTGGTTCTGCGTGGGGCTCGCGATCACGTGGGCCCGCGACGCCGACGCGCTCGGTGGAAGGCGCGAGGGACCTGTGGAGATACGGCGGGGATCGCTCGAGACTTCGCGCCCGCCCCGTGGCGCAGTGGAGCGCCCTGCACAGTCATGAAGTCGTGGAATCGAACACTCCTCTAGAATCGAAGTCTGAGGGGGAATGGGGAGTCATGGGCGAGAGCCGGGTGAGTCTGCGCGTCATCGCCAGCTCGTTGCGCAAGTTCTGGTGGATGGTCGTGCTCTTCGGGGTCGTCGGGGCCGCGGGCTCCTACGGGTACGCCTCGCTGCAGACCCCGCTCTTCCAGGCGACGACCTCGCTCTACTTCGCTCTCAATCAGGGCACCAGCGCCTCCGACCTCAACCAGGGCTCTGTGTACACGCAGAGCCAGATGCTGTCCTTCGCGCAGCTCGCGACGAGCTCGCGGGTGCTCGATCCCGTCATCGAGGAGCTCGGTCTCGACACGACGCCGCGCGCTCTCGCGCGTGACATCGAGGTCACGATCCCGCAGAGCACCGTGACGCTGCGCATCACAGGGATCACCGATGACGCGAAGGCGGCCGCCGAGCTGGCCGACGCCGTGGCCGAACAACTCATCATCGTGGTCAAGGATGTGGCGCCGAAAGACCCACAGGGCGAATCCACGATCACCGCTCAGGTGATCGATGATGCCGTCGTGCCCGAGTTCCAGTTCACACCGAGCAAGCCTCGCGACGCCCTCCTCGGAGGTTTCCTGGGTGGCGTCCTCGGACTCGCCATCGCGGCGTTGATCGGTGTGCTCGACACCCGCATGCGCACCGAGGAGACGCTGACCGAGGCGGGCGGCGACCCTGTGCTGGGCGTCGTCTCGAAGTCTCCGCTGCTGGCCATGCGCGGTATCGCTGTGGCCCAGGAGCCGCTGGGCCACACCTCCGAGGAGTTCCGTCGCATCCGCTCGGCGCTCGCCTACGCGAACGTCTCCTCACGGGTGAAGGTGCTGCTGGTGACGTCGGGCATGCCGTCCGAGGGCAAGTCGACCGTCTCGGTGAATCTCGCCATGACGCTCGCCGGGCTGCGCAACTCCGTCCTGCTGATCGACGCCGATATGCGGCGGCCGCGGGCTCACGAGCACGCCGGCATCGACGGCTCGATCGGACTCACGAGCGTGCTGCTCGACGAGGTCGAGTTCGAGGTGGCCAAGCACAGCGTGGCAGACAGCACACTCGACATCCTCCCCGCCGGCACCATCCCGCCGAATCCTGCGGAGTTGCTCACCTCCGCTCGCATGGCGCAGCTGCTCGACTTCGCTGCGGCGGAGTACGACTACGTCGTGATCGATTCTCCGCCCATCCTGAGCGTGGCGGACGCGAACCTCTTCGCCACCCAGACCGACGGCGTGATCCTCGTGGTCGACGCGACCAAGACCCGTCGCGCCGCCCTCGCGAAGAGCGTCAAGTCGCTCGAATCGGGTGGCGCGCGCATCCTCGGCACCGTCCTGAACCGTGCTCGTCCGGATCGACACCGCAGCGAGTACTACAGCGACTGACGCGGTGCCTCGACGCGGAGACACCGCGCAGGCGACGGAGTATATCGGTGTGACGCTGTGTTCGTTTGTCTTTGCCCCGGTAGCCGGGTATTCTTCATGAGTTGCGAGGGGGACTCGCTCTTTGCTGCCGGGGTCTAAACTGCGGCGGAGATGCGGGGTGATCATGAATCTGCCCCAGAAGACGGTGACATCGTGTCCACTCCGTTCCTCGATCTCGCATCACGCGAGTCCGCGACTCCGCCTCGGCGACGCTCTCGAAAGCTCCTCGCAGGTGCACTGACGGCCACCCTTGCGCTCACTGCCGCGCTGACAACCGTTCCGTCGTCGGCATTGGCCGACGACGCCGTGACTCTCGCACAGTCCCAGGCATCGGCGGACACCCCGGTCATCGACGATGACATGGATCGCGCCGTCGGCTCCGGATGGGGCTCGTCGCCCGAGGGGCCCTGGCGCGTCGTGGAGGGAACGGCGAGCGTGACAGGCGCGCAGGCCCTGCTCGCGAGCCGCAAGCCCGGCATCACCGCCCGAGCGACCGTCGACGGTGTCGCCGCGACCGACGTGGACAGCCGCTTCTCGCTGACCGTCCCCGAGCTTCCGGTGGGAGGGCCGCTCTACCTCTCCCAGGCTGTCCGCGTGTCCGGTGCCGACTCCTATGGGGTGCGTGTGCGCGTGCATCCCGACGGCTCTGCCTATGTGTCGATCGTGCGTCTCACGGACCTCATGCGCGTGCAGCACCTCAGCGAGCGCAGACTCCCGCTCACGGTGACGGGCGACACCACGCTGACCGTGGCACTCAGCGTCACCGGCACGAGCCCGGTGGAGTTGGGCGCCAAGGCCTGGGAATCGGGTGCTGCGGAGCCGACTGACTGGCAGGTGACGTACTCCGACGATTCGGCTGACCGGATCCAGGCGGCGGGTGGCTACGCCTTCTCGCTCTACACGTCTTCGGGTGCTCGGACCGCCGTTCCGGTCGGAATCGACGACGTCTCAGTCACCACTCCCACCACGGTGCCGGAACCTTCCACCGAGCCCACGCCTGCGCCGGAGCCGACGCCTGCGCCGGAGCCCACGCCTGCGCCGGAGCCGACACCATCCCCGTCGCCCGAGCCGACGGCCTCGCCGACTCCGGCTCCTACGCCGAGTCCGACGCCGACTCCGACTCCGACTCCGACACCGGCGCCCGAGCCCGAGCCGGTGCCGCCGGGAACGCCGGAGGGCGTGCGCGGGACTCCCGGTGCCCATGCGCCCGGAACGCTCGCCTACGACGCCCCGGCGACGGCGGTCTATGTCTCTCCCTCGGGAGTCGACGGAGCCTCGGGAACCAAGAACTCGCCCGTCAAGACGGTCGCTGCCGCGCTGCGCGTCGTTCCGAACGGAGGGACGATCGTCCTGCGCGGCGGTGCCTACCACGAGGAGATCGTGGTGCCCGCGCAGAAGCGGGTCACGATCCAACCGGCACCGAACGAGTCGGTCTGGCTCGACGGTGCGAAGCCGGTCACGGGGTGGAAGGCCTCGGGACGCACATGGGTCGTCGAGGGCTGGAACACGGCTCTCGACGCCAGTCCGACCTACACCAAGGGGGCGCCGGACAACACTCAGGCCGAGTGGCGCTTCGTCGATCCGGCCCACCCGATGGCCGCACACCCCGACCAGGTCTGGGTCGCCGGGGTGCAGCTGCGGGAGGTGGCCTCTGCATCGCAGGTCTCGGACGGCACCTTCTTCGTCGATGATGCGGCCAAGCGCCTGGTGATCGGAACGAACCCCACGGGCGCATCCGTCGAGGCGAGCGTGCTCACGCAGGCTCTGTCGATCCGCTCGGCAGGCAGCGAGGTGCGTGGAATCGGCGTGCGCCGCTACGCCACCAGCGTTCCGCAGATGGGCACCGTGATCGCGGCAGCCCCGAACGTCGCGCTCACCGACGTGACCATCCGCGACAACTCGACGACGGGCTTCTACTCGTGGGCCCCCGGGACGACGCTGACCCGCGTGTCGTTGATCGGGAACGGCCTGCTCGGAGGAGGGGCTTCGCAGGCGGATGGGCTCAGAGTGACCCAGATGCT
Organism: Microbacterium sp. SY138; assembly: GCF_039729145.1. Classification (NCBI taxonomy): domain Bacteria; kingdom Bacillati; phylum Actinomycetota; class Actinomycetes; order Micrococcales; family Microbacteriaceae; genus Microbacterium; species Microbacterium sp. SY138. Next base: position 667,227 of record NZ_CP155793.1, read on the forward strand.
CTCGGTGGGCAACAACATGGAGCACTTCAACGATTCCCCGGTCTCCGGCGCCTTCAAGGTCACGCGGACTCGCGGGGTGACGGTGACGGACAGCGCATTCACCGGCAACGACGGACGAGGACCGTGGTTCGACGAATCGGTGCTCGACATCGCGTTCACAGGCAACGACGTGATCGGCAACACCGGCCACGGCGTCATGGTCGAACTGTCGGAGCGGGCCGTGGTGGCCGACAATGTCATCGCCCGAAACGGCGAGTTCGGGCTGTTCGTGCTCAATTCCGGCAATGTGAAGATCTGGAACAACACCTTCGTCGGCAACGGCAACCGGAACATCAGCATCGGGATGGATGCCCGACGCGCGTCCGACCCGAACACGCCTGGCCACGACCCGCGCACACGGTACGCGCCGCAGGCCTCCTGGATCGTGCGCAACGTCGTGATGTCGAACAACGTCATGGCAGAGAGCGCCGGAAACTGCCTGGTCTGCGTGCAGGACTTCTCCATGCAGTACACCGGGTCCCAGATGGTGTCGAGCGTCAACGGGAACCTCTACCAGCGCACATCGCCGGGGACGCCCCGATGGTTCTCCGCGTGGTCGAAGGGATCGGTCTCCAGGGACCCCGCCGTGAGCGATACGCTCGCCGGGTTCACGGCCACGACGGGTCAGGACCGTCGTTCGCAGTTCATCGAGGGTGCTCCGGTCGTCGATGGCTCATTCGCGCTGCTTCCGCCGTTCGCCGCCGCCCAGGGCTCAGTTGCCGTCCCGGTGCCGTCTGATATCGCCTCAGTATCACGACTCCCCGGCAGCAGCACGACGCTGGGGGCCCTGCCCCGGTGACGATGTAAGCATGGGCTCTCTTCTCGCCGTCGGCGCGCGTGCGCTGACGATGGTCATCGCGCTGGTCTGCGGCGTCCTCACGACCCGGATGATCATCGGTGGTGCCGGCGTCGACAGCTTCGCCCTGTACACGCTGCTGACGACGATCCCCTCTCTGCTCACGTTCACCGACCTCGGCAGCGGGGCGGTTCTGGTCAACGCGGTCGCGACGAGCGAGAACGTGCGTACAGACGAGAAGCTGCGATATCAGCTCACATCGGTCGGCCGCGTTCTGCTGATGTTCGCGGCGACGGCGATGGCGATCAACACGATCCTCGTGCTCACCGGAGCCTGGGAGCTGGTGTTCGGCGAAGCAGGCGGTCGCCCCGGCGCTTCGCTGGCCGCGTTCTACTGCGTCACCATCTTCTGCCTCGGCATCCCCCTCGGGGTCTGGGCGCGGATCATGCTGGGGCAGCGCCGCAACCACATCGTCATCCTCCTCCAGGGCCTGATCTCACCCCTGACCATGACCGGTGTCTGGCTGATGCTGACGTTCGGCGGTGAGAACCTTCACTCCTTCGTCGCCATCGCCTCTTTCGCGGCCTCCTTCATCGTCTCGCTGCTCGGCATCCTCATCACGGCGCGCACGACGTCCCCCCTGATTCCCGCGGCTGCGCGGATGGTCCTGCGCCCTCGGCGGTATCCGGGAGTCCGGGTGATGGACGTGGGGTGGCCGATGCTGGCGCAGATGGTGACCTATCCCATCGCCGTGGGCTCCCAGCGGTACGTGATCGCCCAGCTCGGCGGTCCCACCGATGTGGCGGAGTACGGAGTGGCGGGACAGGTCTTCTTCGCGCTCAACGGACTGGTGATGGCGGGTGGACTCGCGCTCTGGCCCCATTTCGCGAAGAGTCGCCACGACGGCGATCTCCGGCGCGGACCGTTCCTGCTGTCGGTCCTGTTCGCGTCCGCCATCGCCGTCGCGACCGTGATGGTGTGGCTCGTCGGTCCGTGGCTGTTCGGCTTCATCACGCAGGGTGAGCTCACCGTGCGGCCGAGCACGATCTTCGCGTTCGGTCTGATGATCATGATGACCGCGGCGGTGTACCCCCTGGGCATGTTCATCATGGACAAGCCGGGCATCCGCTTCCAGGTGATCCCCACGCTGAGCATGGCCGCCGTCGGCATCACGCTCTCGTTCGTGCTGACCCCGGTGCTGGGGATCGCGGGACCGTTGATCGGCGTCGCCTTCGCGCTCGTCGTCTGCCAGCTGATCCCGTTCTCGATCTACATCGTCCGGAACAAGAAGCGGCTGACGGTCGGAGATCTCGACCCGGTGTAGTCCGATCCGGGCGGATCGACGCCGGCGACAGTGTGTCGGCGGCCGTCAGCTCAGGACGTGCGCTGTGATGCTCGAGCGATAGACAGCGGGAGCGTGTCGACGGAGTGCCTCTGCGCGGCTGTCCGCGACGCTCGAGACCATCTCGTCCCAGCGGGTGTCGATATCGGTCAGGGCCGTTGCGATGGAGTCGGGGTCGCCCGCGGTGACGAGCTGCGCAGTGCCGTAGCCGCCTGCTGCTTCCCGAAGACCGCTGCTGTCGCTGGCGATCACGGGGCGCAGGGCGAGGATCCCCTCGACGGCGGTGTTCCCGAAGGGCTCGTCGATCCGCGAGGGGACGAGGAGCACATCGGTCTTCTCCAGGAACGGCCAGATGTCGGTGTGGAACCCGGCGAAGTCGACGGAGACCCCGGCATCGGCTGCCTGTGCCCGCAACTCGGCCTCGAACCACTCGTAGCCTTCGAAGACCGCGCCGAGAAGGGTCACGTCCACAGCGCGTCCGGCGGCGTGCAGTCGGGAAGCCGCCTCGATCACGAGATCGGGCCCCTTGCGAGGGGAGAGACGTCCGATGTAGAGCACACGGAGCGGCCCGTCGGTGTGGGGGCGGGGCGATACCGGATGCGAGGGAGAGGCGACGCCGTTGTAGACGACGTGTGAGCGCCGGGCGAGGGCGGGCAGCGCGGCGTGGATCGTGTCCAGACTGAATCGGCTGTTCACCAGGGTGCGGTGGGAGGCCAGGTGCGGGGAGTAGAGGATGCCGTTGACGAGCCGGTTTCCCGAAGCCTCGGCCTCATGGACGTGGCTCACCGTTCGGATGCCCCGCAGCCGGGCGATCAGCGGCCATTCGGGGATGATGATCGTCGACACGTAGACGACGTCCGGGCGTAGGTGGCCGAGCAGGCGCCACGCGGCACCGAGGCCACGGAAGGTGTCACGGAAGAGTTTGGGCAGCCCTCGGGGCGTCAGGAGGACCTTGCGCAGCACGAGCATCGGGACGATGACGACCTCGACCCCGGCAGCACGCAGTTCCTTCACGAGGAGCCCGGAGCTCGGAAGCGCGACGACGACGCGCGCCCCGGACTCGACCAGGCCGATCGCGCTCTCCAGAAGCATGCGGTCGGAACCGAACAGCTCGGCACCCGGATGCACGAGCAGGACGGTGCGCTGCCCTCCGTTGCCGCTCATGAGCCGTCCGCTCCGGCGTCTGCCGCGGCGGGAGCGGGGGCCCAGTCCGTCTGTCGGCGACGTGCTCGTCGCGCCGATGGGTGGATGGTCGCACGCTCGGCGATCCGATGCGCGAGCGTTTCGTACTCGTCCGCGACGTCGTCCCAGAGGAACCGGGTGCGGGCGATCTCCCGCACCGCCGTGCCCCGTGCCGCGGCGAACGCCGGATCGGCCTCGGCCGCCACGACGTGCGCAGCGACATCGGCGGCGTCGGCGAAGAACCACCCGTTGCCGTCGAGTACTTCGCGGTTGAAGGGAACGTCGAAGCCGATCACGGCGGTCCCGGCCCCCATGGCCCGAAGGAGCGAGGGATTGGTCCCGCCCACGGAATGTCCGTGTACGTAGGTGAGCGCATTCGCGTACAGCGCGTCGAGCAGTTCCTGGTCGTACACGCCACCGACGAGGCGGATCCGTTCGTCGCCATCGGCCACGCGCTGTATCTCCTGGGTGTATCCCGCGCTGTACGGCGCGGAGCCCACGACCACGAGAGGGAGCTTCGCGTCGCTGTCTCGGTAGCCCTCCACGATCTCCAGCACGTGATTCTCCGGCTCGAACCGCGCCACGACGAGGTGATAGCCCTTCGTGCTGAGCCCCATCTCGGCCACGCCGCGTTCGGGAAGCTCGTCGAGGATGGGGGCGCCGTAGCGGATGAGTTCGGTGGGCACATCGAACTGGTGCCGGTAATAGTCGGCGATCCCCGGCGCATCGGCGATCAGAGCATCTGCCGTGCGTACCCCGAACTGCTCGGCCCAGCGGTAGTAGGCCTTGCCTCGTGGCCCCCATTTGGAGCGTCGCCATTCGAGACCGTCCATGTGCAGCGCGACCGGTGCACGACGCAGCCGGAAGAGGGGCAGGAACGGCGAGTTGGCCGCGTTGAAGACGAACGTCGCGTCGGGACGCCGGCGGAACACGAGGTGCAACGCCGACAGCCCGGTGTGGCTCAGCGTCTCGATCTGCTTCACGGGGACGGCAGGAAGATGCACGACCCTCATGCCGAGGTACTCCTTCTCACGCCGCTCGGAGCCGCGGGTGTACACGACGACATCGTGTCCGCGGTCCGCGAGTCGGCGTCCGACCTCTTCGATGGCGGTTTCGAAACCGCCGTAGGCCGCGGGCACTCCTCGGGTCCCCACCATCGCGATGGTGAGGCGGTTCGAATTGCTCATCCGATCAGTATGCCCCGCTGGGCTGCACCATGACCTTGGCGGTACGCCACATGATCTGCAGGTCGTTCATCACGGACCAGTTCTCGACGTACCGCAGGTCGAGGCGGACGCTCTCATCCCAGGAGAGGTCGCTTCGCCCGGAGACCTGCCACAGACCGGTGATGCCGGGCTTGATGTAGAGGCGCCGGAAGACGGTGCCGTCGTAGTCGGTGACCTCGCTGGGCAGCGGCGGGCGCGGCCCGACCACACTCATGTCGCCGATGAGGACGTTCCAGAACTGCGGCAGCTCATCGAGAGAGAGTTTGCGCAGAACCTTGCCGACGCGGGTGACGCGCGGGTCGTCCTTCATCTTGAAGAGGAGCCCGGCGCCCTGGTTCTGTTCCTTGAGGGCGGCGAGCTGCTGCTCGGCATCCGTCTTCATCGAGCGGAACTTGACCATCCTGAAGCGGCGACCGTCACGGCCGACGCGCTCCTGGAAGAAGAAGACCGGACCGGGGGAGTCCAGCTTGATGAGCACGGCGAGCACGGGAGCCAGCAGACCGATCGGGATCAGCGCCAGCGTCGCCACGGCGACGTCCAGTGCACGCTTCAGGAGGTGCTGGCCGCCTTCGTAGGTGGGGATCTGCACCTGGATCAGCGGCAGGCCCTCCACCGGGGCGAAGGAGATGCGGGGACCCGCCACATCGGTGAGTCGGCTGGACAGCACGAGCTCGGCAGCGGTCCCTTCGAGCTGCCAGCTCAGCTGCTTGACGAACTCGGGCTCACCCTCGGGGCGGCTCGCCACGATGATCGTGTCTGCACCGACTTCGGCCGCGACCGACGACACGGAGTTCACGTTCCCCAGAACCGGGAACCTCGTGTCGTCGATCACGATGTCGCGCGCGTTGCCGTCGAGCAGCGTCGCGCCGACCACCTTGTAGCCGGATGCGCCGATCGGGTGCAGCGTCCGGACCACATACTCCACGTCGTCCCTGTTGCCGACGACGAGAGTGCGGGAGGCGAACCTCCCCTGGGAGCGCTGCTTCTGCAGCCAGTGGCGCCACAGCCACCTGGTCACCAGAAGAGTCAGCACACCGACGGGCAGCCCCAGCAGCAGCGTCAGTTGCATCGACTTCCATGCGAGCAGGACCGCCACGATGGCGATGATCCCGAAGGCGAGTCCGGAGGCGTGCACGACGCCCCGATACTCGGTGGCACTAGCGCGGAACAACGCGGCGTCCCGCGTGTGCATCGCGCTGAGCATGAGGTACCACAGCGCGGCGAGCGGAATGCCGTCGCGCATGACCTCGAGCCCGGAGACGCCGGAGGCCAGCTGGACCGCTGCCGTCAGACCGAGCGCGAACAGGATGACAGCTGCATCCGTCGTCCGCAGACGCATCCGATAGCGACGCTCCCACTGACGGCGTCTTTCCAGAGTCGCCGAAGCACGCGGTGTGACCACCGTGCGCGTCACCGACTTGGCAGCTCGCGGAGCCGCGACCGGCACGAAGCCCGTCCGAGCGATGCTCAGAGCATCCTCGACGGAAGTCATGCCGAGGCCTCGTGAGCCGTGAATGTACGCAAAAATCCCCAGTGCGACATGTGTTTCCCCAGTTTCCCCAGACCATGAACCCCACGTTCACGGCATTCGTCTGCGTCCCGACCCCTCGGGTCCTGCTGAAACTCTCCGTGATTCCCACATCACGGAGTGCGTTCTCACCGTCCCACACGGTGAGCGCTGACAGCAGGCACTGCAGACCTGATCCACTGTAGCGGAACATCGTCGCCACGGGAAGGTAATTCTGGTGAATGGACGAACGGGGGCGGCGAGGAGCGCCTGGTCGGGGGCTATCCTGTCGCGGTGACCGCGAACACCGACACTCCACGCTTCCAGCTCCGAACGATGCTGCCGCGCGACCCTTCTCAGCCGCATCGCACCGCGAGCCCGCTCGAACTCTTCTTCGATCTGGTCTTCGTCGTGGCGGTGAGCATCGCCTCCGCACAGCTGCACCATGCCCTCAGCGAAGGGGATTTCCTGCACGGGGTCACCTCCTACGCGATGCTGTTCTTCGCGATCTGGTGGGCCTGGATGAACTTCACCTGGTTCGCCACGTCGTTCGACACCGATGACTGGCTCTATCGCGTCACGACGTTCGTGCAGATGGGAGGAGTCCTCGTCTTCGCCGCCGGCATCCCCGCGGCGTTCAACGAGAGCGACTTCACCATCCCGGTACTCGGATATGTCGTGATGCGCGTGGCGATGGTGGCGCAATGGCTGCGAGCGTCACGATCGGCCGGTGAACTGCGTTCGGCGACGCGCCGGTACGCGTTCGGCATCGCCGCGGTCCAGGTGCTGTGGATCCTGTTCCTCCTGATCCCGGCGGGACCTCTGCAGTTCGCCGCCTTCGTGGTCTTCGCCCTCATCGAGATCAGTGTTCCGGTGTTCGCCGAATTCCGGAGGCAGACGCCGTGGCATCCGCACCACATCACCGAGCGCTACGGGCTGTTCACGTTGATCGTGCTCGGTGAGAGCCTTCTCGCATCCGCGAACGCCATCATCGATGCGCTTCACGAGGTCGAGAGTCTCGGCCCGCTGATCGCGATCTCCGTCCTCACGCTCGTGGTCACGGCGTCGTTGTGGTGGATCTATTTCTGGCCCCCGCATCACCGTGCGATCACGAGCTTCGGCCGCTCGCTGCGCTACGGCTATACGCACTATTTCGTCTTCGCCGCGGCGGCGGCCTTCTCGGCCGGGATCGAGGTCGAGATCGACGTGCTGACCGGGAAGAGCCACCTGTCGAACCTCGCGGCCTCGTTCACGGTGACGATCCCGATCGCGATCTTCCTCGTGGGCATCTGGTGGATCGCGATCCGCCAGAACGCCGATCGCGTGGTGAACACGGTCGTTCCTCTCGGCGCCCTGCTGGTGCTGCTCGATCCGGTGTTGCCGATCCCTGTCACCCTCACCGCGCTCGTCCTTGTCGTGGTCGTGGTGGTGCTGGTGCTTCATCCTCCCGTGGAGTCCACGCGCATGGACGCCACGCGCATAGACAAGGCATAGCGCGGACAGAGGGTTCTGATCGGAAGCTCCGCGACGCTGGGGATAGGCGCCAGACGCCCGTCGACGAGGAGACAGATCATGAGCATCCCGGAACCCACCCAGACCCCTGACGGTCCCGCCTACGAGGGGCGTCTGCTCGACCGTGTGGACGAGGAGGTGGTCGATCAGGGGGCAGCCTTCGACATCCGTACGCTGCTGAGCCGGCGCGGGGTGCTCGGACTCGCGGGGATCGGGCTCGGCGCCGTCGTCCTCGCGGCCTGCGCGCCGGCGGCATCGGGCGGATCGACGAGCGCCGCCACGCCGAGCGCGACCGCGGGGACTTCCAGCGGCGATGTCGCGGGCGTGGGTGAGATCCCCGACGAGACGGCGGGCCCCTACCCCGGCGACGGCTCGAACGGCCCCGACGTGCTGGAGGACGCGGGGATCGTCCGTCAGGACATCCGGTCGTCGATCGACGGCGGGGCGACGGCAGACGGCGTTCCGCTCACGTTCGAGTTGCAGGTGTTCGATCTCGCGAACGGGGGAGTGCCCTTCGCCGGAGTCGCGGTGTACGCGTGGCACTGCACGGCGCAGGGTGGGTACTCGATGTACTCCTCCGGCCTGGAGGACGTGACGTACCTGCGCGGCGTGCAGGTGGCGGATGCGGACGGCAGGGTCTCGTTCACCTCGGTGTTCCCGGGATGCTACTCGGGGCGCTGGCCCCACATCCACTTCGAGGTGTATCCCGACGTCGGGTCGATCACCGATTCGACCGCGGCCATCGCCACGTCGCAGCTGGCGCTCCCCGAGGCGGCATGCACGGATGTCTACGCCGAGGCCGCTTACGACGGATCCGCGAGCAACCTCGCGCAGATCACGTTGGTGAGCGACAACGTCTTCGGTGACGATTCCGCTGCGCTGCAGCTGGCCGCGGTCACCGGAAGCGTGCGGGACGGGTATGCGGCCACTCTCGTGGTGGGTGTCGACACCGCGACTGCTCCGGCGATGAGCGGAGGGCAGGGTGGTCCCGGCGGTGGGGGACAGCCGCCGTCGAACTGAGCAGCGAACGGCGATGAGAGGCCTGTGGGATCGATCTGCTATAGTTATGGTGCAGCGTGTGTGCATCGCCCCTCTCGGCCGCCACGTCGCCACTGATCAGGGCCATTACGGACCGCGCACATCGATGCGTGCGGAATCCGCCCTCGGTCTCACATCTTGCGGAGCGCCCACGCGTGTCCGCCACACAGCAATGAGCATCACCATGAGCACCACCACCTTTCCCCCGTCCGACCCGTTGACCTGGAAGCAGGCCGACACCGATGTGCACGTCGCGACGCGCGACGGCGAGTTCGCCGGCTTCGTCGAGTTCGATGGCACTGCGCACCTCGTGCGCGACAACCACGGCGCCGAGCTCGGCGTCTTCGACACGCTCGACGACGCCTTCCGCGCGCTCGAAGACGCGGTCCGTTCCGAGCGGCGCGGATCCGTCTTCCCGACGATTGTGCCGCGCGCCTGGCGTCGCCGGACCCGCCGCGCTCGCGCCTGAGCGTGGCGGGAACCCCTGCACGCCCGCCCGTGACTGGGGGCTCGGCGAGAGGTTCCGATGTATTCCCTGACGCGTATAGAGCTAGGGCTACTGTGAGGTAAGCGTTGGGCAGCTGCCTTGGGCTTTCACAGCTCAAGGGCTCCGATCGTCAGGAGAAGATCATCTCCATCACACAGATCGAACCGACCGCGGCAACGCTGGGTCCGATTCGTCAGACGTATTCCGGTAACGCGGACTTCCCTCCCATGGCGAAGGCGTACAAGCAGGTTTCGCAGGTCGTCAAGGAGACCGGGCTGCTTCAGCGCACCCAGTGGTTCTACATCTTCGTGGCCACCGGTGTCGCTGTGGCGCTCGGCGGCCTCATCACCGGCTTCATCCTGCTCGGTGACAGCTGGTTCCAGTTGCTCATCGCCGCGGGCCTCGGCATCGTCCTCACGCAGATCGCCTTCCTCGGCCACGAAGCCGCCCACCGTCAGATCCTCTCCACGGGGCCGGCGAACTTCAAGCTCGCCCGCATCGTGATCGCCAGCATCGGCATGAGCTACTCCTGGTGGGATTCGAAGCACACCAAGCACCACGGCAACCCGAACCAGGTCGGCAAGGACCCCGACATCGAGGTCGACACGATCTCGTTCCTCGAAGAAGACGCCGCGAAGGCGAAGGGCCTGATCAAGCTGATCACCCGCAAGCAGGGGTGGCTGTTCTTCCCGCTGCTGACGCTCGAGGGGCTGAACCTCCACTTCCTCGGGCTGAAGTACCTCACGACGACGAAGAACGTCAAGGGACGCTGGACCGAGCTCGGCATCATCGCGCTGCGGTTCGCCCTCATCCTGGTGCCCGTGTTCATGATGCTCCCGCTCGGAATGGCCTTCGCCTTCATGGGCGTGCAGTTCGCGGTGTTCGGCGTCTACATGGGCGCAGCGTTCGCGCCGAACCATAAGGGCATGCCGATCATCGAGCCCGGCGCCCGTCTCGACTTCTTCACCAAGCAGGTGCGCACCTCCCGCAACATCAGCGGCGGATGGTGGACGACCTGGCTCATGGGCGGGCTGAACTACCAGGTGGAGCACCACCTCTTCCCGAGCATGCCGCGACCGCACCTGGCGAAGGCGCGCGAGATCGTGCGCGACTACTGCGCGGCGAATGACGTGCCGTACACGGAGACCAGCCTCGGCCGCTCGTACATGATCGTGATCGAGTACCTGAACCGCGTCGGACTGTCTGCCGGTGCCGATCCCTTCGACTGCCCGGCAGTCGCACAGTTCGGCCGGGCGTAGCCCCCGATCTCACCGGGCCCTGATCAGCCCGGGGACGACAGAGGCGCGAGCAGGAATTCCTGCTCGCGCCTCTGTCGTGTGTGCGTCTACTTGGAGGACTTCTTCTTGGTCTCCACCACGTCGATCGTGATCTTCTCGAGGGGGCGATCGTCGTCGAGCTCGTCTTCGAGCACCTCGTCACCGAGGAAGGTCTCCTCCGGCGTCTCGGCTGCGGCGACCTGGTCGGCGACCTCTGCAGGTGCTGCGGTGACGGGTGCATCCGCTCCGGTGAGCTCCGTCGGCAGTGCCTCGTCGGAGAAGATGCCGTCGGGGCGGATCAGCTCGCGCACCTCGGCCATGAAGCTCGACAGCTGCTGCTGCTGCCACCGCAGCTGACGGGTGCGGTCCTCTGCGTCGTGCAGTACCGCCGTGGTGTGGCCGGTGACCGAGTCGACGATCTTCTGCGCCTTCGCGCGAGCGCGCTCGAGGGTCTCGCGCGCACGGACCTGGGCTTCGGCCTCGATCGCCTGCGCCTGCGAGCGGGTCAGACGCTCGTAGTCCTCGGCGCGTGCCGAGATGCGCTGGGCATGCTCGAGCGATGCGGTGACCTGCTCGTTCGCGTCATTGGTGATGCGCTCGGCGTGGGCCACAGCCTGATTGTGCAGCACGAGGAACTCCTGCTGCGCGTCGTCTTGACGGCGGGTGAGGGTCTCCTCGAATTCCAGCACGCGCGCGTTCATGTCGCGGACGTCGCGCTCGGCGTCGGCACGCAGCTGGGTGGTCTCGCGCGTGACGAGGGAGCGCAGCGCGGCCGCGCCCTTCTCGGCTTCCGTGCGGATCGCCGTGGCCTCCTGCGCCGCCTGGTTCACCTTCTCCGCTGCGTGTGCGGCTTCGCGCTCGATGCGCGCTTCGTGTGCCGTGTACTCGGTGTCCATCTTCAGGCGCACCTGGTCGGCGTCGCGCTGCGCCTGGGCGGTGATCCGCTCGGCGTCGGCCTCGGCTTCGGCACGCTGCGCGGCCACCTCCTCACGGGCGGAGGTCATCAGACGGTCGGCCTGCACCGCCGCGTTCTGGATGAGGACGTTCGCCTGCTCTTCGGCGACCCGCAGGATCGCCTCGAACTGCTGACGGGACGGTGCCTCTTCCCCGTCGGGCTGCGGGGCATCGACGAGCTCGGACGTCAGCGTCGCGACCTGCTGCTCGGCGTCCAACGCCTTGACCTTGGCGGCAGTCAGCTCACTTTCGAGGGCCTCACGGGCCTTGCGCTCCTCTTCACGCACGGCTTCGACGGCGTCCTCTTCACGGGCCTGCGCCTCGGCGACGTCGGCGGCGGCCTGCTTGAGCTGATTGCGAAGGGTCGCCAGCGCGGCGTCGACCTCTGCCTTGTCATAGCCGCGGAAGCCGACGGTGAAGGCGCCCTGCTGGTCGCGCGGGGTGGTCTCGATCAGCTGATCGAAGAAGTCCGGGGAGCGCTCGCCATCGCGGTCGGCGGTTCCGGGGGATTCGCTCATGGTTCTAGCCTTTCTGGCGTGGTCACACCGGGAGCGGCGGCTCCGTCCCGACAGTCGGGACCGTGTGGACCGGAGGAGGTCGTCAGGGCGCACGCCACCACCATGACCCGGCGGAGCCCGGCGGGCAGGGCGCGCTCCCCAGCCTAGTTGCGTCGGCTGTGAGTTGCGCGCCCGTCTTCTGCTCCCGCGGGCGGAGACGGAGATCGCGGTGCCGGGCAGGTCACGTGTCGCGCATCCAGCGCGCGTTCCGGTCGTCGAGAGGGTCGCCGCGTGTGTACCGGACAGGTGGTCCGTCGGCGACCGAGATCCCCTGGGCTCGTGCCGCGGACGCGATGCGCTCCCGCAGATCGACCCAGGGCTGCACCGTCTGCGGAAAACCGAAGTACTCACGGAACGTCTCGATCTGCAGCCGGGTGCCTTCGGCGACGGGGATGAGCCGCACGACGGTGTCGTCCGGCTCGACGAACCGGATGCCGTAGGCGCCGTCATCGCGGATGACGTACTCCCGCTCCTTCTCCACCATCGCCGACGCCACGATCTCGCGAGCACGACCTTCGGGCGCCTGGATCACCAGCGTGGTGCCGAGCACGCCGAGGGCTGTGTCGAGCCGGTCCGAGGCGAACCTCTTCCCCGCTCTCGAACCGGCTTCGGAGGCACCCCGGCTGAAGCGTTTCCTCAGGAGCGGGCCGCCGACGATCAACGCGAGGATCGGCAGGCCGAGAAGGAGGTAGGGGGCGGGGTCCACGGGCACAGCGTATCCGGATCCGCGTGTGCTCCGGTGCGGTCGGGGAGCGACGTCAGACGGGGGTGACCAGGTGGTCGAGGACCAGCTCGCCCGAGGCGTTGAGGGCCTGCATCATCTCCGCGATCAGCCGGGGGTCGATGGGCGGCTGCTCCGCCGCGTCGTACCCGAACTGGAGTGGGATCGCCGGGTGGATCCAGACGGTGGCGCGCTTGTCGACGCCGTCGGTGACGGGTCGCCACGTCATCATGAAGCTCTCCTGGCGGCGGAGCTTCGTCGAGATGACGATCTTCAGGTGCGCCAGCGTCGCGTCCTCGATGAGGATCGGATCGGAAGTCCCGTCGTAGCGCAGTCTGCCCATGAGAGCACGCTACACCGCGCGCGTACTGCCTCTTCTGAGGTCTGTGCGCAACCCCCTCTGCGAGAGGTGATCCCCTCGATACCGTCGCAGCATGACGACAGCGGAGTGACAACGAGTGGAGGGCAAGGTGCAGACGATGGCGCGGACGCGGATTGCGCTCAACGAATCGGAATTCTTCCTGGCTCAGGGTCAGGACGTCGCCGAGCTGAGAGGGCGCATGGAAGAGGCGATGCGCGCCGGAGGAGGGTTCGTCGAATTCGTCGTGGTGGGCAATCGATCGGTCAGCGTGCTCATCACCGCGGCGACCCAGGTCGTGATCTCGGTCGAGACGGTGGAGTTCGACGCGCGCGACACCGGCGACAGTGCGGTGCCGTATGGTGGCGAGTACGACCTGCTGTGAGCGCGGGGTGACGTTGGCTCGCCCGGCGATCCTCCGACTCCTCGGCGACGCGGATACCGGCAGTTGCGTCGCCCTGATACGGTGTCGGCGGTGGGCATGGCGCTCCTGGGGCCGACGAGCAAGAGGGATCTGTCGAGATGAAGCGCTCCTCCCGTGTGCGTCTCGGGCGCATCGGGTTCGCCGCAGTACTCGCGGTCATCGTCGGAGCGCTGGCACCTTCGCTGTCCACGAGCACTCCTGCACTCGCTGCGACCGACGGCCAGATGGTCAATCCAGCGTCGGGGAACATCCAATCGAAGGTCGGGGACGGCTGTCGTGGGAACTACCGGGCGCATGAGGGTATCGACATCTCCGCCCCCGGCGGGGCACCGATCGTCGCCGCCTACGACGGAATCATCAAGTCGCGAACGGTGAACAGCGGCTACGGGAACTACACCGACGTCGAACATCCCGGTGGCTATGTCACCAGATACGCCCATATGGCTTCACCCGGAACGTATGCACCGGGTACTCCCGTGGTCCGCGGGCAGCAGATCGGAGTCGTCGGCAACACCGGCAACTCTCCGGCCTACCATCTGCACTTCGAGGTACGGCGGAACGGGGCGGTCTACACCGCGATCAACAACGGGTTCACCTGTCTCGCGAACGTCACCCGGGGAAGCCTGATCCCCCTCTTCCTTCCCGGTCTCGGAACGGGCCCTGTGGCCGCATCGGCCGATTTCAACGGCGATATGAAGGCCGACCTGCTGCTCGTCGCCGGGAACGGCGACCTCCGTTATCGGCCGGGGACGGGAGGGGGAAGCTTTCATCCTGCGATCACCGTCTTCAACGGGTGGGGCAATACCCGGAGACATGTCACGCACGTGGATTTCAACGGTGACGGCAGAGGGGACATCTTCGCAGCCCGATCTGATGGTGCGCTGGAGTTCTATGCGGGCAACGGCTCGGGCGGATTCGCGCCGCCAGTGAGTGTGGGCACCGGGTGGTACGAGACGCTTCACGTCACGTCAGGAGCGGACTACACCGGCGACGGAAGACAGGACGTCATCGCCGTCGCTCCGTCTGGCGTCCTCACCATCTATCAGGGCAACGGTGCTGGAGGGTTCGGGAGCGCACACGTGACATTCCCGGAGAGCAACTGGTCGAGCGCCCATTTCCTGATCGGCGGCGATTTCGACGGCGACGGCCGAGGCGACCTCATCGGGGTCACCGAAACCGGGAGCCTCGACTTCTATCCGGGCGTGCCCAATGGGTTCGCGGCCAGGCGCGTCGTCGGCGAAGGGTGGGTCGAGTTCACGGCGGTGCTCGGCGGGGTGGACTACGACGGGGACGGTCGCGTCGATCTGCTCGGCCGTACGCCCGCGGGCGAGCTGTATCTCTATCCGGGGCGCGGCGATGGGATGTTCGGGACTCGAAAACTGATCAGTTCGGACTGGGCCGACCACCTTGCCCTCGGATAACCGCCCCTGACGCGGAGTAGCGCCTGCCGCTGAGCGAGCCGCGGCGTATCGTGGGCGCATGGTCGGTGTCACATTCGAGGAGATTGTGACGGAGCTGTACTGCGGGCCTCCGGGAGCTTTCGTCTCGTCGCGCAGCGCCCGCGCTGCGGAGGTCGCCCCGGACCTCGGGTCGCGAATCCTCGCCGTGCGGAAGCCATCGATCGCGGCCTGGGTTGTGAACGTCTTCGCGCGGGAGCGGTCCGGCCGGCTGCGGATGGCCCTGCAGCTGGCGCGAGAGCTGCGCGAGGCGCAGGAGGATCTCGATGTGGCGGCTCTGGCGACGCTCGGCAGAGAGCGCCGTCTGCTGACGAGGAAGCTCTCTCAGGACGCGGGGGAGTTGGCTGCGTCGCATGGGGAGCGGGTCACGCCCTCAACCCTCCAGGCGGTCGAGCAGACCATCTCCGCTGCGTTCTTCAATCCGGCAGCGGCGGCAGCAGTCGCCTCAGGCCGACTGTCGCGTGCTCTCACCCCCGCGTCGACGCAGAACGACATCCGCGACGCCGTGGCGGGGGACGTGCCCGAGCTCGAGTCTGCGTCTGAGCCGCCTCCGGCGGATGAGCTGCAGACCCGTCGCGCTCGACGCGAGGCCGAGCGCGCGGTCGTCGCGGCGGAGAAGGAGCAGGCATCCGCCGAAAGGGAGCTCACGACGCGTGACAAGGCACTTCAGGAGTTGCAGGCCCGGAACGACGAGCTCGCCGCGCGCGCTGCGGAGCTCGATGCTCAAATGTCGCGGACTCGTGCCGAGCTGGCGCGGGTGGAGCGCGTCCTTCCGGAAGCGAAACAGAGTCGGGCCGACGCGGCGACACGAGCGGAAGCAGCCACCGATGCTCTGGACCTGGCTCGGGAGGCGAAGGACGCGCTGTAGCCGACGACGTGCACCGTGCGGACGTCGAGAGTTCCGTCCGGAGCGGTTCGGTCCGACTCTCACCAGGGAAAAGCAAAACCCCCGCCATGTAGAAGCTAGGCGAGGGTTTCTGGGCTGATTGTAATGATCAGCCGTGTGGCTCCGACCGGCATCGATCCGGTGACCTTTCGATTTTCAGTCGAACGCTCTACCAACTGAGCTACAGAGCCGCGCGACCGGCGAACCTGTCGCGTCCTAGACGAAGAGCCCTCTCCGAAGAAAGAGCTCATCGCACGGAGCGACCCTGACGGGACTTGAACCCGCGACCTCCGCCGTGACAGGGCGGCACGCTAACCAACTGCGCTACAGGGCCATACTTGTTTTCAATTATATCGGAAGGTGTGACCCCAACGGGATTCGAACCCGTGCTACCGCCGTGAAAGGGCGGCGTCCTAGGCCGCTAAACGATGGGGCCGAGTCAGTCCCGGGGGACTTCCTTGCCGACGCTCAAGCATAAGGGATGTTTCGGGCAAATCGCGAATCGAGGGCGCGGCGCCGCAACCCGGGCGTGTTCCGGGGGCACGATCGACGTGTCGGGAGTGGACGAAGACGCCGCCATGCCCCCTGGTGCGGATGTGAAGGTTGTTGTTAGTGTGGCAACTGTGAAACCGGCGGAAGGGGCCGTGTGAACGACAAGATCACGCTGGACGCTGCAGTTGCTGCGGCGTCCGAGGACTGCGGCTGCGCGCCCAGCCCGACCGAACGCCGTGCGTTCGGCAAGAACGGCATCAGCCGTCGTGGAGCCCTCGGCATCGGCGCGCTCGGCGTCGTCGCGCTGAGCGCGTTCGGCATCACCAACGGCGTCTCCGCCGCCTATGCCGCCACGTACCCGAGCTGGGACGACGTGCAGCGCGCGAAGAGCAATGAAGCGGCCAAGGCCGCGGAGGTCTCGCGCATCGAGGGACTGATCCAGTCGCTCACGCAGAAGGTGGCCGAGACCCAGGCCGCGGCCAAGGTCGCGTCCCAGGAGTTCTACGACGCGCAGCAGGCTTACTTCGCTGCGGCCACCGAGGCCGACTCCATGCAGGCGAAGGCCGACGAACAGGCGGGGGTCGCCGACAGCTCGGCGCGCAAGGCGGGCCAGGTGGCCGCCCAGCTCTACCGCAACGGTGGCGACGACACGTCGATGGAGCTGTTCTTCGCCGGGTCGGCGAGCAACGCCGATGAGCTGCTCGCGCGCCTGGGCACGATGGACAAGCTCCTCGAGTACAACCAGTCGGTCTACGACAAGGCTGTCGCGGCGCGCAACTCCGCGCAGTCCCTCAGCGATCAGGCCGTCGTCGCGCGGAACGAGCGCGACCGGTTGCAGAAGGTCGCCGAAGAGAAGATGGTCGCGGCTCAGCAGGCGGCGGATGCGGCTCAGGCCGCTCTGGACGAGCAGTCGGCCAACCTCGCCACGATGCAGGCGCAGCTCGCCGCTCTCAAGGACGCGACCACCCAGACGGTCGCCGGCTACCAGGCCGGTGTCGAAGCCGAGGCGAAGGCTCGTCGCGAACGCGAAGCCGCCGAGCGCGCAGCGGCTGCGGCCGCAGCAGCTGCGGGTGGTGGCGGTGGCGGTGGCGGAAGCCAGGGCAGCGGTGGCTGGTGCCGCCCGCACGGCGGAGGAAAGAGTTCGGGATACGGACCCCGTTCCGTGCAGTGCGGCTCTCAGGGCTGCTCCTCGTCGTTCCACTACGGCACCGACTTCGCCAACGGCTGCGGCTCGCCCATCTACGCTGCGAATTCGGGCACGGTCGACTACGCGGGCCCCAACGACGGCTATGGCAACTACATCCGCATCCAGCACGGCGGCGGTGTCGGAACCGGTTATGCCCACATCCGTGACGGCGGCATCCTCGTCCGCAGGGGGCAGAGCGTCAGTTCCGGTCAGGTCATCGCCTACGCGGGGAACACGGGCCGCTCGTTCGGTTGCCACCTGCACTTCGAGGTCTACGTCAACGGTGGCCCCGTGAACCCCGTGGCCTTCCTCGGGGCACGCGGAGTCTCCGCCTGACCAGCTCTCACCTCTGCACGAAGAAGACCCCCGGCCGCTGAGCGGAACCGGGGGTCTTCTTCGTGCAGGCGGAGGGTCAGTGACCCTGCTCGCCGAAGCGGACGATGGCCTCGTCGAGGATGCGCTGCGCCTCGGCGGCGTTGCCCCACTCGTCGACCTTGACCCACTTGTTGGGCTCGAGGTCCTTATAGTGCTCGAAGAAGTGCGAGATCTCCTTCTTCGTGTACTCGGCGATGTCGTCGATGTCCTGGATGTGCGCCCAGCGCGGGTCCTTCGAGAGCACGGCGACGAGCTTGTCGTCTCCGCCGGCCTCATCGCTCATCTTCAGCACGGCCACGGGACGGACCTCGACGACGACACCGGGGTAGATGGCGTGGTCGAGCAGCACGAGCACGTCGAGCGGGTCGCCGTCCTCGCCGAGGGTGTTGTCGAAGTAGCCGTAGTCGGCCGGGTAGCCGAAGGTCGTATAGAGCACGCGGTCGAGGTGCACTCGTCCGGTCTCGTGGTCGACCTCGTACTTCACGCGGCTGCCGCGCGGAATCTCGATGACGGCGTCGTGTGCGCCCATGCGTGTGCTCCTCAGGAAAAGTTCGGTTGGATACCGCGGACTAGCCTACCCGCGGCGCTCGCACGCCCGGGGGCCGGCGTGCTCAGGACCCGGCGTGCTCAGGACCCGGCGTCGACGGTCGGCGCGTCGTCGTCATTCGATCGTCTGCGGAACAGACGATTCAGCAGTCGGCTCATCGGGTCGCTCAGGAGCAGCAGGAAGAGACCGGCGTATCCGTTCGGCGAGGCGGCGACCGCGATGACGAGTGCGGCGGCGAACAGGATGATCGCCGCGAGGTCGCCGATCGCCCCCAACCGGATGGTCTCGGTCGACACCTCGCCGAGTTCGGGATGACGCGCCAGATAGAGCCAGCCGGCGAGGGTGGTGACCTGGGTCATGATCAGCGTGCCGATGTACACCACGGCCTGCAGCGCGTCGGTGTCCATCTGGCCGATCATCGCGGTGGGGACCGGCAGCCAGACGATCGTGGCCATCCACGCCACGTTGATCCACAGCAGTGGTCCGGTGATCCGCTCCACGTCCCGGTACTGGCGGTGGTGCCCCATCCAGAACGTGGCGATGAGGAGGAAGCTCAGCCCGAAGCTCAGCAGCTGCCCCGAATGCTCGTCCAGGAACTCGGCCGTGCTCGTGTGGCCGGATGCGGCCTCGGAGACCGACTCCATGAGGGGCAGGATGAGCAGTGTCATGGCGATCGCCACGACGGCGTCGACGAATGCCTTGAACCTCTCGGTCCGGAACGGACGTGTACGCGTGTTGTCGGTCACGGCGTCAGGATAGCCCCGCCACAGCGCCGCACCGTCGTGCGCGCGCGGATCGGAAGAGCGCCGAGCAGGGGAGTGCCCTAGCGTGGACGGGTGCCGTCACTTCCTCCCGCCATCGCCGAGATCCGCCTCGCCGTGCGCACCGCGCTCGCCGAACTCCCCGAAGGATCGACGGTCATCGTCGCCCTCTCCGGAGGCGCGGACTCGCTCGCGCTCGCCGCGGCCACCGCCTTCGAAGCACCCAAGCTCGGTGTCCGTGCGGCGTCGTTGACGGTCGATCACGGCCTGCAGGACGACTCCGCGGAGGTCGCCTCCGGCGCGGCGCGCACGGCCGCCGAGCTGGGTCTCGACCCCCTGCTCGTGCGCGTCGACGTCGCGGGCGAGGGAGGGCCCGAAGCCGCTGCTCGTGATGCCCGCTACGGCGTTCTTCGCGATGCGGCCATCGATGTCGGTGCCGCCGCGGTGCTGCTCGGGCACACCCTCGACGACCAGGCGGAGACAGTGCTCCTCGGACTCGCCCGCGGCTCCGGCGCCGCGAGCCTGCAGGGGATGGCGCCGGTGCGGGAGGACGACGACGGCGTGCGGTGGGTACGCCCCTTGCTCGGGGTGCGCCGGGAGACGACGCGGGCATTCTGCGCGGCATCGGCCCTCGACCCCTGGGATGACCCGCACAACCTCGATGGCCGCTACGCGAGGGTCCGGGTGCGCGAGCGCGTGCTCCCCGTGCTCGAGGCCGAGCTCGGTCCCGGCATCGCCGAGGCCCTCGCCCGCACGGCAGAGCAGCTGCGGGAGGACGCGGAGGCGTTCGACGAGATGATCCACGAGACCATCGAGGACATCGTCGAGCACGCGGAGGCGGGCATCTCGGTCAGCGTGGCGGCGCTCGCCGCGAACCCGGCGGCGCTGCGCAACAGGATCATCCGCCTCGTCGTCGACAGCGAGTTCGGGGTGAGCTTGACGCGGGTGCAGACCATCGAGGTCGCGCGACTGGTGACCGACTGGAGCGGCCAGGGACCGATCGACCTCCCCGAGTGCTCGGTCGTGCGACAGGGCGGCCGCATCGTCTTCACGGCATCCGGTCGCTGAGCGCGTTTCGTCTCGGGCGCCTGTGGCGTCTTCGCGAGACGGAACGCGCTCAGCGCGGAAGCTCTACTTCTTGCCGCCGAAGAGGTCGCCGAGGATCCCTCCGAGGTCGATGCCACCGCCGGATGCGCCGTTGCTGCCACCGCCCAGCAGCCCGCCGATCACGTCACCGATGCCGCCGCCGGCGGAGCCGCCCTTGTCGCCGCCACCGAGGATGCCTTCGATGAGGTCGCCGATGCCTCCAGAGCTCTCCGCGCCGGCATCCGACTTCGCGGCCTTGTCCTTGCTCGCGTTCGCGATGAGGCCCATCACGATGGGAGCGAGGATCGGCAGCAGCTTGCCGAAGTCGATGCCGGGGGTCGCCTTCGACTCGGTGAGCTCCTTCGTGACCTCCTTCTCCTTCGAACCGAGGATGTGCGCGACGATCTTGCCGCCGTCGGCCTGATCGATGTCGTCGACCTTCGCGGCGCCGGCGCTGCCCTCGTGCTTCTTCAGTGCGTTCTGGATCGCGGCGGAGCCCTCGTCAGTCTTGGCATTCTGCGCGAGCCCGCCGAGCAGCACCGCACCGCCCTGCTCGACAGCGACCTTGGCCTCGTCCCGCGAGACGCCCAGCTTCTCGGCGATGTCGTCGATCGGCACCTGCCTGAGGATGTCGTCAAGAGCCATGGTGAATCCTTCCGTCGGGGCGTCCGCCCACATCACCGCTCACAGTAGTGCGGATGGCGCGGGAGGGGGAGATGCCTTCCCGGCCGACCCACCGGGACCGAGCATCCGATCGCGTCGCCTAAAATCGATCCATGCGCGCCGCGGAAATCCAGGACGACCTCACCAGCATTCTCGTCACAGAGGAGCAGATCCTCGCCAAGCTCGATGAACTCGCGGCACAGGTCGCAGAGGATTATGCGGGCAAGGACCTCGTCCTCGTCGGCGTCCTCAAGGGCGCGGTGATGGTGATGGCCGACTTCGCCAGGGCATTGCCCTTCCACGCACCGATGGACTGGATGGCGGTCTCGAGCTACGGTGCGAGCACCAAGTCCAGCGGTGTCGTGCAGATCCGCAAGGACCTCGACACCGACCTGAACGGCAAGCACGTGCTCATCGTCGAGGACGTCATCGATTCGGGCCTGACCCTCAGCTGGCTGCTGGAGAACTTCGGATCCCGCGGAGCCGAGTCGATCGAGGTGCTCGCCCTCCTGCGCAAGCCCGAGGCCGCGAAGGTCGTCATCGACTGCAAGTACGTCGGGTTCGACATCCCGACCGATTTCGTCGTCGGATACGGCCTCGACTACGACGAGCGCTACCGCAACCTGCGCGACGTCGCGGTGCTCGCTCCGCACGTCTACAGCTGACGACCGCGACGCGCTACGCCGTGGGTGAACGCACAGCGACCCCCTAGGGCGCGCGCGATACGCTGATCCGATCATGGATGTGAAGAAGCTCACCCGGAATCCGCTGATCTACGTCGCGCTGATCGGCGTGCTCCTGTTCGGCGGTTTCCTGCTGATCTCGAATCTGGGCGCGCCCAAGCAGATCACGACGCAGGAGGGGCTCAAGCTGCTCTCCGGCACGACGGTCACCGAGGTCGTGAACACCGACGGCGACCAGCGCGTGGACATGACGCTCTCGAAGCCCTTCAAGGGCTCGGAGGACGTGCAGTTCTACTACGTCGACGCCCGCGCCGACGAGGTGGTCAGCGCGATCAACGAGGCGGCTCCGAAGGACGGCTTCAACGACGCCGTTCCCCGTGCGACCTGGTTCGACGGCTTCCTCTCGCTCCTTCTTCCGCTGGTGCTGCTCGGCCTGCTGTTCTGGTGGCTCCTGTCGTCCATGCAGGGTGGCGGCGGCAAGGTCATGCAGTTCGGCAAGTCCAAGGCCAAGCTCGTCAACAAGGAGACCCCCACGGTCACCTTCGCCGATGTCGCCGGTGCCGACGAGGCCATCGAAGAACTCCATGAGATCAAGGAGTTCCTCCAGGACCCCGCGAAGTTCCAGGCCATCGGCGCCCGCATCCCGAAGGGCGTGCTGCTGTACGGCCCTCCCGGAACCGGCAAGACGCTCCTCGCCCGCGCCGTCGCCGGCGAGGCAGGCGCCCCGTTCTACTCCATCTCCGGTTCCGACTTCGTCGAGATGTTCGTCGGCGTCGGCGCCTCTCGCGTGCGCGACCTCTTCGGCCAGGCCAAGGAGAATGCGCCCGCCATCATCTTCATCGACGAGATCGACGCCGTCGGCCGTCACCGCGGCGCCGGTATGGGCGGCGGCAACGATGAGCGCGAGCAGACCCTCAACCAGATGCTGGTCGAGATGGACGGCTTCGACCCGAACGCGAACGTCATCGTGATCGCGGCGACCAACCGTCCCGACATCCTCGACCCCGCGCTTCTGCGCCCCGGTCGCTTCGACCGTCAGATCGGCGTGGACGCGCCCGACCTCAAGGGCCGACAGAAGATCCTCGAGGTACACAGCAAGGGCAAGCCCCTCGCGAAGAGCGTCGACCTCGAAGTCGTCGCCCGCAAGACCCCCGGTTTCACCGGCGCAGATCTCGCCAACGTGCTCAACGAGGCCGCGCTGCTCACCGCGCGCTCGAACGCGCAGCTGGTCGACAACCGTGCTCTCGACGAGGCCATCGACCGCGTGATCGCGGGTCCGCAGCGACGCACCCGTGTGATGCGCGACAAGGAGAAGCTGATCACGGCTTACCACGAGGGCGGCCACGCGCTCGCGGCGGCGGCGATGAACTACACCGACCCCGTGACCAAGATCACGATCCTGCCCCGTGGCAAGGCTCTCGGCTACACGATGGTGCTGCCGCTGGACGACAAGTACTCGGTCACCCGAAACGAGCTCCAGGACCAGCTGACCTACGCCATGGGGGGCCGCGTCGCGGAGGAGATCGTGTTCCACGACCCCACCACAGGTGCCTCGAACGACATCGAGAAGGCGACCTCGATCGCGCGCAAGATGGTCATCGAGTACGGCATGACCACGCAGGTCGGACCGGTCAAGCTGGGCACCGAGGGCGGCGACATGTTCGTGGCACGCGACATGGGACGCGGTCGCGAGTATTCGGAGAAGGTCGCGGAGCGGGTGGACGCCGAGGTGCGTGCCCTCATCGAACAGGCGCACAACGAGGCGTACGAGGTCATCAGCGAGAACCGCGACATCCTCGACAAGCTCGCTTTGGCGCTGCTCGAGGAGGAGACCCTCGACCACAATCAGATCGCGGAGATCTTCACCGAGATCAAGAAGCTTCCCGAGCGCCCGCTGTGGCTGTCGAGCGAAGGGCGCCCGGTGTCCGAGCGTCCTCCGATCGAGGTGCCGAAGAAGGACGTCTCGCTTGCGGCATCCGTGGAGGCTCCGGCCGGAACGCCGCGCACGCAGCAGGGTTCGGCGGGAGCCGGGCACCCGCGGCCCGCGACGGCGTGACGTGACCGTCGACAGGCAGCGCGTCGAGCGGCTCACGAGGGAGCTGCTCGAAGCGATCGGCGAGGACCCGGACCGGCCAGGGCTGAAACAGACCCCGATGCGGATGGGCGAGCTGTACTCCGAGTTCTTCTCGGGCGTCGGCGAAGACCCGGCCGAGCCGCTGGCGCGCACCATCAGCGTCTCCCGCGGCCCCGCACCGGATACCCTGCCCTCCGGAGCCGTGCTGCTGCGCGACATCCGCTTCCGCTCCGTCTGCGAGCACCATCTGCTGCCCTTCGCCGGTCATGCGCATATCGCCTACCTCCCCGGGGAGCAGGTCGTGGGGCTCGGAGCGCTGGTGCGCGTCGTCGAGATCCTCGCGGCACGTCCTCAAGTGCAGGAGCGCCTCGGGGAGCAGATCGCCGACACGATCGCAGAGCACCTCGACACCCGCGGGGTGCTGGTCGTGCTCGATGCGGCACACGGGTGCGTCACGATGCGCGGCGGGCGGCAGACCGAGGCATCGACGCTCACTATCGCGGCGCGCGGAGAGTACACGGACGCCGTCGCCCGAGCGGAGCTCATCACCCTGATCGGCGCGTCGGTGCCTCTCGGGGGTGCGGCGCGCTGATGACCGGGATCTGGGGCATCGTCAACGTGACGCCCGATTCGTTCAGCGATGGCGGACGCTATCTCGACGTCGATCGCGCGGTCGCCCACGGACTGCGACTGCGAGCCGAGGGTGCGGCTGTGCTCGATGTGGGCGGAGAATCGACCAGGCCGGGCGCCGACCGCGTCGGCGACGAGGCCGAACAGCAGCGCGTCATCCCCGTGATCGAACAGCTCGCTGCCGCGGGTGTTCCCGTGAGCATCGACACGCTCAGCGCATCGACGGCGGCTGCGGCCGTGCGGGCGGGCGCCAGGATCGTGAACGACGTCTCCGGAGGGCTCGCCGATCCCGAGATGCGCGCGGCCGTCGCGGAGTCCGGGGCCGATTTCGCGATCGGTCATTGGCGTGGCTTCTCCGCCGACATGTACGCGAACGCCGAGTACCGTCGCGTCGCCCGCGAGGTCGCGGGGGAGCTGCAGGAGCGCATCGGCGAGGCGGCGGCCTCCGGAATCGCCCCATCGCGCCTGATCGTCGACCCGGGTATCGGGTTCGCCAAGGCGGGCGCGCAGAACTGGGAGGTGCTGCGGGGGCTCGACGAGATCGTCGCCCTCGGGCCGCGCGTGCTCATCGGCACATCGCGCAAGCGGTTCCTCGCCGAAGCACTGCGCCGGGAAGCCGAGAGCGACGGTGACGTGTCGGAGTCTCGACGCGACCTCGCTACCGCTGTGACCAGTGCTCTCGCGGTCAGGGCCGGAGTCTGGGCCGTGCGTGTGCATGATGTGGCGAGCACGCGCGACGCCCTCGCGATCGCGCACGCCTGGGAAGGCTGAGGGCGCATCGGGGTGGCCCCGTACGCTAGAAGCATGGAGTCCCTCGACGAGATCGTCCTCACCGGTCTGACCGTCTTCGGTCGTCATGGTGTCTTCGAGCACGAACGCCGCGACGGGCAGGAGTTCACGATCGATCTTCGTCTGCGGTTGTCGCTCGCGCAGGCTGCCGTCTCCGACGACGTGAGGGACACCGTGCACTACGGAGAGCTCGCCGAGAAGGTGGCCGCGGTCGTGGCCGGGGAACCGGTGAACCTGATCGAGACGCTCGCCGAGAGGATCGCCGCCGTCGGTCTCGAAGACCGTCGGGTGCAGGACGTCGTCGTGACCGTGCACAAGCCGCATGCGCCGATCGCGCTGGACTTCACCGATGTGGCGGTCACCGTGCATCGCCGCCGAACGCCTGACGCGCTGGAGGACACGATCGTATGAGCCGCAACCTCGCGAACCCGCCCGACATGCCCGCGCCTCGTCCCGGACGTCCGGAGACCACCGCGGTCGTCGCCCTCGGCGCGAACCTCGGCGACCGCCACGACACGATCAGGGCGGCCGCCGAGAGGATCGCGCGGCTCCCGCTGGTCAGCGAGGTGCGCCTCTCCCGGTTGTTCGAGACCGTCGCCCTTCGGCTCGACGGGCCCGATCCCGAGGCACCCGGCTACGTCAACGCCGTGGCTCTGGTGACCACGCGCCTCGCTCCCGAGATCCTTCTCGGGATGCTGCACGCCATCGAGGACGAGAACGGCCGAGAGCGACGGGAGCGCTGGGGCGACCGCACGCTCGACCTCGACCTGATCGCGTACGGCGAGGTCATCTCCGACGAACCGCGTCTGCAGCTGCCGCATCCGCGCGCTGCCGAACGCCTCTTCGTGCTCGAACCGTGGCTGGATGTCGACCAGGACGCGGTGCTGCTCGGCCGGGGCAGAGTCGCCGACCTCGTGGCGGAACTGCGGGCCCGGAGCGAGGGATGAGACGCACCTCTGCGGGCGTGCTCGTCGTCCTCGCACTGCTCGCCGGCGGGGGCGGGTTCCTGCTCGATCACCTGTTGACGGCATCGGGACGTGTCACGTTCACCCCCTCGCTCCTGCTTCCGGTGCTCCTCCTGCTGATCGGCGCAGCCTCCCTCGGGGTCGCCTGGCCGGTGCGGCGCAGCGTGCGGTCGGGCATCCGCATCGATCCCTTCCGCGCACTCAGAGCGGCGACACTCGCGCGGGCCTCGAGTCTGCTCGGCGCGATCATGGCCGGGTTCGGAGCCGGGCTGCTCGTGTTCCTCCTGTCACGTCCCGTCATTCCGCAGGTAGGGTCGACTGTGGCCATGCTGGCCCTGATCGGAAGCGCGATCGTCCTCGTGATCGCCGCGCTCGTCGCCGAGCAGTTCTGCACCCTGCCGAAGGATCCTGATGACTCAGAACCCAGAGACCGCGCCCCTGAACCCGGCGGAGGGCACTGACCTCGACGCCCTCGACAGGGGGACGTACACCCAGCTGCGCACGGCACGCAACGAGGCCCGCCTCGAACTCGACGGCACGTGGCACCAGATCTCGCCGCGCTATGTCGTGTCGCAGATCGTGCAGAACGTGATCTTCATCGCGATCGTCGCGATCGCCGCCGTCGTGCTGAACGTGGTGCTGCATCAGCAGTGGGTGTGGATCCCCGCCGGGATCATCCTGCTCATCACCGTGTTCGCCCTCATCATCCTGCCGCGCCAGGCGAAGGCGATCGGCTACATGCTCCGCGCCGACGACATCGTCTTCCGCAAGGGCATCCTGTGGCAGCGCATGATCGCCGTCCCCTACGGTCGCATGCAGCTGGTCGACATCACGCAGGGGCCGCTCGACCGCGCGTTCGGCATCGCCCAACTCAAGATGGTCACGGCCGCCGCAACGACCGGCGTGCAGATCCCCGGTCTGACGCAGGGTGCGGCCGAGGCGCTGCGCGACACCCTCATCCAGGTAGCCGAGACCCGTCGGACCGGCCTGTGAGCGAGCAGCAGCCCCCTTTCGCGCCGAGCGCGCCGCTGCCCGTCGAGGAGGGTTCCACGACGCTCGCGAACGGTGAGTGGCACCGCATGCACCCCCTCACCCCGCTCTTCAAGGGCGGGCTCGCGCTGATCATCATCGCGGGTATCGTCATCGCGAACATGCGGGATCGCCTGATCACCTGGGCCGTGGGCATCTTCACGCCCGAAGAAGCGCACTACGGCGACTACGCCGGTGCCGATCCTGTCGATTGGGTGCTCTCGAACAACCTGATCCTGGTCGCGCTCCTCAGCGTGCTCGGGCTCGTGATCGTGCTGGTGCTGATCTTCTGGTTCGTCTGGCGCTTCCAGCAGTTCCGGATCACCGGCGATCACGTCGAGGTCCGCAAGGGAATCATTTTCCGCTCGCACCGCCGCGCACCTCTCGACCGCGTGCAGGGCGTGAACCTGACACGCCCATTCCCCGCCCGCATCATCGGTCTCGCGAAGCTCGAGGTGGTCGGAGCCGGCAATGACGCGAACGTCGAGCTCGAATACCTCGCGACGCCCCGCGCGGAGTCGGTGCGTGCCGACATCCTGCGTCTGGCATCCGGTGCTCGCGCGGCGCGCGACGCCGCTCTGAACCCGGCGGCAACGTCGGCCGCACCCGGTCCGACATCCGCCCGGGCGCAGCTGGTCGGTTCGATGAACGCGGGTGTCAACGGCCTCATCTCCGGCGTCGACCTCGCCGATGTCGTCCCCGAGAGCGTCGTGAAGATCCCGACCGGCCGGCTTGTGGGCTCGCAGCTGATCTCCGGGCTGCTGTGGTTCGTCTTCTTCGGAGCGATCTTCGCGATCGCGATCGGCAGCGCGTTGATCGGGATGCTGGCCGATGGCAACTCGGATGGAGGTTTCGTCCTCCTCGGGCTGGGTCTCGGCATGGGCGTCCCCATGGTCATCGCCGTGGTCGGTATCACCTGGGCGCAGATCTCGAAGTCGCTGCGCTACTCGATCGCTCCGACTCCTGACGGCGTGCGCATCACCTACGGTCTTCTCACGACCGTGACCGAGACGCTCCCGCCGGGACGCATCTTCGCGGTGGAGGTGTCGCAGTCGCTGCTGTGGCGCCCGTTCGGGTGGTGGACGATCAAGATCAACCGTATGAGCGGCAAGAGCGCAGCCCAGCAGTCGTCGGGAAGCGGACAGCAGTTCAACGTGGTGCTGCCCGTCGGCAAACGCGCCGATGTCGAACGCGTGCTCGCGCTGGTGCTCCCCGACGTTCCTGGGGAGAGCATCCCGTTCCTCTGGGATCAGGGCGTCGTTGGTCCCGCCGATGGCGACGCGTATCGGACGATGCCACGGCGTGCAGCGTGGCGGCGTCCGTTCTCCTGGAAGCGACACGGCTACCTCGTCGCCGACTTCGGTCTGCTGCTGCGCCGCGGAAACGTCTGGCGCAAGCTCGCCGTGTTCCCGCTGGCACGTCTGCAGGGGGTCTCGCTCAGCCAGGGGCCGATCGACCGGCACCAGCAGGTTTCCGGCGCACAGGTGCACACGGTCCCCGGGCCGATCACCGGGTACCTCTCGGGTCTCGAACGTGCCGATGCGCTGGCTCTGGTCGACGAGGTCAGCCGTGCGGCCGCGGAGGCGGCGTCTCGCGACACCACCCACCGCTGGAGTGCGCACGCGGCGGAGATTCCCGTCGCAGCGCCCCCGGCCCCGCCGGCGTACACCGGCCCGCCGCCGGTCTTCCCCGTCCCCGGACAGGCAGGGCCGCCCGCCCCGCCCGTATCGCCGCCTGCACCGCCGGTCGACACGCCGGCGCCTCCGGTGCTTCCGGTGCTTCCGCCGGCATCTCCGGTGGGACCGCCTTCGGGTGTACCGGCAGCGCCCGCGGAGAACGCTCCGGAGGGTCCGCAGGTGCCTCCGAACTTCCCGGCTGCTCCGCCGGCAGCTCCTCCCGCACCCCCGCTGCTCCGGCGGACGAGGCGCGACGATGGCGCGTGACGGACGCCTCGGCGTCGGCATCATCGGGGCAGGGCGCGTAGGGCCGGTCGTCGGGGCGGCGCTCGGCGGTGCAGGACATGCCGTGATCGGGATCACCAGCGGATCCGACGACGAACGCGCCTCGGCCGTGCTGCCGGACGTGCCGGTTCTCGATGCCCTGGAGGTCGTGCGTCGCGCCGAGCTCGTGATCATCGCGGTACCCAGCGAGCAGCTGCCGTCGCTCGTCGCGGGCATCGCCGAGGTGGGCGGCTGGCAGATCGGCCAGCTCGTGCTGCACACCGACCCCGGCTACGGCATCGACGTGCTGCGCCCGGCAGCCGAACGCGGGGCGATCCCCCTCGCCGTGCATCCCGCGATCACCTTCACAGGGACGTCGATCGACCTTCGGCAGCTGCATGCCGGGTTCGCCGCGGTGACCGCTCCGGTCGCCGTGCTGCCGATCGCCCAGGCCCTCGCCGTGGAGATGGGGTGCGAGCCCGTCGTGATCGCGGAGGCGGATCGCGCGGCCTACGCCGATGCGATCGCGACAGCCACCGAGTTCTCGCGGTCGATCATCGGACAGTCGACCGCGCGACTACGGGAGATCGGCGTGGAGAACCCCGGCGGCTACCTCTCGGCGTTGGTGCAGTCGACCGTCGAGCGTGCGCTGCGCGAAGCCTCCGACGCGCCCCCGCTGATCTGAAGCTTCCGCGGCGGTACCCCGGATGCGGGCGCCAGTGGGACTCACCGTCCGCCGGAGAAGCCGCCGCCTCCGCCGCCTCCGGAGAACCCGCCGCCGAATGACCCTCCGGCACTCGACGAAGAGCCCGCCGAGGGGGCCGAGTACGTCGCGGCGGAGTGCGACGATGCCACGAACGAGGCGAGCTGCGTCCGGAGTGCGAACGATGCCGGGTCGCCGATCCAGGATGCGCCGCGCTCCGCATTCGCGTAGGCCTTCTCGAGCACATCACCCCACTCGCGTTCCATCCCGAACAGGATCGCGTAGGGGAGAAGCCGTTCGTACACGTGGATGACGTCGGCGGTGCCGTCGGCGCGACGTTCGGCTCCGGTGTACGACTGGAGCATGCGCAGGCGATCGGCGTCGGCGACCCGGATGAACTCCTTCACTCCCTGCAGATACTCGTAGGTGCGTGCGCCTTCGACGGTGAGCACCGTGTGCTTCGAGAACGGATAGACGCTGGAGAGCAGCACGAGGAAAGCCCCGATGGAGATCACGACGAGTGCAGGGATCGCGGACAGGCGTCCGCTGGCGGCGCTCCAGATCCCGAACGCCAAGCCGACGACGGCGAGGCCGATCGCACACCACTGCAGGATCACAGCACTTCGACTGCGTGCCTTCTCGGTGAGTCCGCGGCTCTGCGCCTCGGTCGTGCCTCGGTGCTGGAGTGCCGTCATCCGAGCGGCGAAGGCTTCGTCGGCGGCGGGGAGATCGACCACCCCGTCGGCGTCCGCATCGAGGAAGAGCGCTTCGAGGGCGTCGACGTCGAGCTGGTCGGGGCTGTGTGCCTCGCCGAGACGACGAACGCGAGGCTGGTCTTCCTCCGTCCCCTCTTCGATGCGCAGCATGCCACGGACGGCGAGGTGCACGATCTCGGACGGGATCACGTCTTCGGCCCCGGGAACGACGGCAGCGGCGAGCAGCGGGGGCAGCGAGTCCGGCACGTCGTACTGGGCGACCACGATGCCGGTAGCGGCTCGCCGTCTGCGCGCGAAGGCCGACACCGCCACCCAGCTGCTGGCGGCGAGTCCGAGAGCGCCGACCGCGGCGGCGATCGGTGCGACGTCGGCGACCGGATCCGGTGTGCGGGCGAGCGGCTGCGTGGCGGTGCCCGGTTCGAAACCGATGGCCACCGTCACCCCGTCACCGGCGGGACGAGACCCCGATTCGACACGGAAGGTCGCGCTGCGGCCGTCGGTGGTCGGACCCTCCAGCTCGCACTCCTCCTTCGAGCCGGAAGGGCCGGAGTAGCAGCGGGTGGCACCGTCGAGTGCGTTGCTCATCGCAGGATCGAACACGATCTCGGCGCGGAACCGGTCGATGGGCTGCGTGCTGTCGAGGGGGAGCAGGTCCCAGTAGAACTCGTCTGCCGGGGGAGCGGACGAACTCTCGGACCGATCGGTCGCGAGGATCACGTCGCGCATCTCGTACTCGATGACGTAGGTGGTGAGGCCCCGCACGAAGTCGTCGTCGTTACCCGTCAGCACGTAGAGGAGCCCGTCCTCCTCGTCCGTCTCGTAGGGCACGTCCGCCCCGTTGCCGTCGGTCACGGACAGGATCGTCGTCTCGATGCTCGCCCCTTCGTATGAAGTCGCGAGTCCGCGGACGATGCCGCGATTCTGGTCGACGTCGGGGAAGCGGGCCACGAGGGTCTCCGTCACGCGCATGCGGGCGCGGCCCTCGTCGTCGAGACCGATCTCGTAGGCGGCATCCCACGAGCTGTAGGAGAAATCGTCGACATCGGTGGGGACGTCCGCGGGCCGGGGCGCAGCCAGGTGCGACGCGGGCCCGTCGGACGCGGCCTGCGCGGCGGCAGGGGCGAGGACCGCCAGCATCGCGAGGGAGAGGGCAGCGAACGCGCGGAGGATCCGTGTGTGGGCCATTCTTCGAGGCTACCCAGCGTGCGCCAAGCAGCGGGATGCCGCCTCGGTAAACTGGGAGGGACTTCCAAGGAGCCCCCCACATGACTGACGCGTCCGCCGCGCCCGAATCGGCCTCGACCGACCCTTCCCTCGAAGAGGACGTCCACGAGCAGAAGGCCGTGCGCCTCGCCAAGCGCGAGCGCCTGATCGAGAAGCGGGTGGATGCGGGCGGCGGGGCGTTCCCGGTCGCCGTTCCCGTCACGCACACGATTCCCGCGCTGCGCGCCGAGTACGGCGAGCTCGAGGCCGGCGCCGAAACCGGTGTCATCGTCGGAGTCGCGGGTCGTGTGGTGTTCAGCCGCAACACCGGCAAGCTCTGCTTCGCCACTCTGCAGGCGGGTGACGGCTCGCGCATCCAGGCCATGATCTCCCTGGCGAACGTCGGCGAGGAGTCGCTGGCCGACTGGAAGGAGTACGTCGACCTGGGGGACCACGTCTTCGTGCACGGTGAAGTCATCTCCAGTCGCCGCGGCGAGCTGTCGATCATGGCGGACGACTGGACGATCGCGGCGAAGGCGATCCTGCCGCTCCCCAATGCCTACTCCGAACTCAGCGAGGAGGGCCGCGTACGCAGCCGCTACCTCGACCTGATCGTGCGCGAGCAGGCGCGCACGACGGTCCGCGCGCGCGCCGCCGTGAATGCGAGCCTGCGTTCGACGTTCACCAGCCATGACTACCTCGAGGTGGAGACCCCGATGCTGCAGGTGCAGCACGGCGGGGCCTCTGCCCGCCCGTTCATCACGCACTCGAACGCGTTCGACACCGAGCTGTACCTGCGCATCGCACCCGAGCTGTACCTCAAGCGCGCTGTCGTCGGCGGGATCGAGCGCGTCTACGAGATCAACCGGAACTTCCGCAACGAGGGAGCCGACTCTACACACAGCCCCGAGTTCGCGATGCTCGAGGCCTACCAGGCGTACGGCGACTACAACCAGATGGCCGCCCTCACACAGGAGCTCGTGCAGAACGCGGCGATCGCGGTCGCCGGCTCCACGACCGTGACCTGGGCCGACGGTACCGAGTATGAGCTCGGCGGCGAGTGGGACCGCATCTCGATGTACGAGTCGCTGTCGGCCGCATCCGGGCGCACCACCACTCCGCAGGACTCGGTCGAAGACCTGATCGCGTTCGCCGAGGCCAACGACGTCGATCTGCCTCCGCAGGCCACTCACGGCAAGCTCGTCGAGGAGCTGTGGGAGCATTTCGTGAAGGGCGACCTCGTCCGCCCCACGTTCGTGATGGATTTCCCCGTCGACACGTCGCCCCTGGTCCGTGAACACCGCTCGATCGCGGGTGTCGTGGAGAAGTGGGATCTGTACATCCGTGGCTTCGAGCTGGCGACCGGGTACTCCGAACTGGTCGACCCCGTGATTCAACGCGAGCGCTTCGTGGAACAGGCCAAACTCGCCGCACGCGGTGACGTCGAGGCGATGCCGGTCGACGAAGAGTTCCTGCGGGCCCTCGAGCACGGAATGCCGCCGTCCGGAGGAATGGGCATGGGGATCGACCGCCTGCTGATGGCGATCACCGGCCTGGGCATTCGTGAGACCATCCTGTTCCCCCTGGTCAAGTAACACGATCACCGACGGTCACTGCGCCGAGTGGCGACGGAACGCCCACTCCGGGAGTATCGCTCCGCCGATCATGGTCTCCAGGAGCGCGGCCAGTGAATAGTGCGGGTCGATCTCTCGCACCATCTCGAGGTATCGGCCCGCGTGGCTGGCGCGTCCCAGAGCCCATGACAACCACGCCGCCACGGTGAGGGGTGCGGATCGCGAGAGCCTCGGAGCCCGTGCCGCCGCTTCGCGTGCGGCGGTGAGGGCGCGTCGGAGGCGGTCGGTGTCGGGAGTGGGGCCGCGCCCGAGGAACACCTCACCCACCTCGTCGGGGATCATCACCCCGGATGCCTCGAACGCGGTCTGTGCAGCGAGGGTGCGCACGCCGCCTGCCAGGTCGGTCGCCCACTGAGCGATGGCGACGTCCCGCAAAAGGGGCTGCTCGAGGCACCACAGCAGCGTGGCCGTCGCGAACGGGGGCAGAGCGTCGGGTGCCGCCAGCACCGACTCGTAGAAGGCCGGAACATCGTCGAGCAGGACGAGCGCGGCGATGAGCCGCGGATCATCCCGACTCGTCAGTCGACCTCGACCCTTCCGATCGAGGAACGCCGCGAGCTCGAGCGACGCGGTCCCCACACGTTCCTTCTCGGCGAGGTCGACGTGCGGGAGATCCGCCCCGACGCTCTGGTCTCCGGACACGTCGGTCGACAGCGGTAGATCGGCGGGAGTGCGGATCTGCGCCAACGGCCCCAGCTCGGGCTCCTCGTCGAGGTAGCTCGACCACCCGGAGGGGGTCACGCAGAGAGCGTCGACGATGCGGAGGCCCGCCTCCTCTGCGCACCCCAACAGCTCGTCGACGGCGACCGCGTGGGGGAGGACGAGACCGTCTCGCGTCGGGTGCGACTCCTCATCGGTGTAGACGACGACCGCGACGGCATCCGTCGCTGTGACGCGGGCGACGAGGCCGACGGCGGCGTCGGCATAGACCTCGAGGTCAGCCTTCTCCTGCGGGAGATCGAGACGCATGGCTCCGTCGGTGCGGCTGCCTCGGAAAGGGAGGAGCACGATGCTCCGACGGGGCGTGAAGCCCGCGAGGGACGGGACGATGCCGAGGAAAGCGGCGGAATCGGAGGCTCGGAGAACTGTTGTCATCCCGAGAGTGTCGTCGAGGGCGAAGCCCGCCGAGCGCGAAAGAGGACCCTGTGGACGGAGTTCCTGTGAACGCCGAAATGTGCACGAACAGTGGCTCGCGTACCATGGGGTGATGGACAACTTCTGGCTCGCCGCGGCATGGTCGCTTCTGCCGACCGTCGGAGTGAGCATCGTGTTCTTCCTCGTGGTCCGCGGCATTCTCCGCTTCGACCGGACCGAGCGCAAGGTGCACGCGCAGATCGAGGCTGAGGAGCGCGCCGCGCGAGGCCTCCCGCCGCGCGCCTGAGTCCGACCCATCGGCTACTGTGAAGCCAGCGCACCTGTTCGGGTGCGCCTCGGCTGTGATGGTCACTGCGGTGGCGAGGGGGCACGATGACTGCGGAGACCTGGGGATGGTGGATCGCCGCCTTCCTCGTGGTGCTCGACATCATCATCCGTGTCACGGCCATCATCGTCATCCCCCGCAACAGGCGTCCCACGGCGGCGATGGCATGGCTGCTGGCCGTGTTCTTCATACCGTTCGTCGGTGTCTTCCTGTTCCTCGTGATCGGCAACCCGCGCCTTCCCCGCGCGCGTCGGCGCAAACAGGATCAGATCAACGAGTACATCGCCGAGACCAGCGAGCACCTGCATTTCGGCACGCTCCGCCCGAACGCACCCGCGTGGTTCGGGCCGATCGTGCAGATGAATCAGAAGCTCGGCGCCCTCCCGCTCTCGGGCGACAACGGCGCCCACCTCATCTCGGACTACCAGGAGTCCCTCGATGAGATGGCGCAGGCGATCCGCACGGCGCAGGAGTATGTGCACGTCGAGTTCTACATCCTGCAGTCCGACACGTCGACCGACAACTTCTTCCGGGCGCTGGAAGAGGTCTGCGCCCGTGGTGTCGAGGTCCGCGTGCTCCTGGACCACTGGGCCAACCGCGGCAAGCCCCGCTACAAGCAGACCATCGCGCGCCTCAATGCGATGGGCGCCGACTGGCATCTGATGCTCCCGGTGCAGCCGCTCAAGGGCAAGATGCAGCGCCCCGATCTGCGCAACCACCGCAAGCTCCTCGTCGTCGACGGCAACATCGCGTTCCTCGGATCGCAGAACATCACCGATTCGACCTACAACCTGCCGAAGAACATCAAGCGCGGTCTGCACTGGGTCGACCTGATGGTGCGTCTGGACGGCCCGGTCGTGCTGAGCGTGAACGCGATCTTCGTCGCGGACTGGTACAGCGAGACCGACACCGTCCTCGAGGGCATCGACATCGCTCACGCGAACATCGGCTCCGGCGACCTCGACTGCCAGGTCGTCCCGTCCGGTCCCGGTTTCGAGGTCGAGAACAACCTCCGGCTCTTCCTCAGCCTGCTCTATGCGGCGAAGAAGAAGATCATGATCGTCAGCCCCTACTTCGTCCCGGACGAGGCGCTGCTGCTCGCGGTCACCGCGGCCGTGGACCGCGGCGTGCACGTCGAGCTGTTCGTGTCGGAAGAGGGCGACCAGGCGATGGTGTACCACGCCCAGCGCAGCTACTACGAGGTGCTGCTCAAGGCCGGAGTCCGCATCTGGATGTATCGCAAGCCGTACATCCTGCACACCAAGACGCTGACCATCGACGATGAGGTCGCCGTGATCGGATCGAGCAACATGGACATGCGCTCCTTCGGTCTGAACCTCGAGGTCTCGATGCTGGTGCGAGGCGAGGAGTTCGTCGCCGAGATGCGCGAGGTCGAAGACAAGTACCGCTCGCTCAGCCGAGAGCTGACGCTGGAGGAGTGGATGCAGCAGCCGCTTCGTTCGACGGTGCTCGACAACCTCGCCCGCCTCACCTCCGCGCTGCAGTAGGCGACGCAGGCTATCCGCACGAACTTCGTGAGGGCTACCCTGTGACCATGACCTCCGCACTTCGTCCTCTCGTTTCCGTCATGGGCGTCGTCGCCGCTGCGCTCCTCATCGCAGGGTGCACTGCCGGTCCGGGCGCGCAGACGCCGACCAGCTCTCCAGCCCCGAGCGCCGGCATCGACGATCAGAACGACGTCGAGGGTGCACTGCTCGACGAAGGACGCATGTTCGCCGTCATCACGGTGGGCTCCTCCACCTGCGTGCCGCAGGTCGACCAGGTCACCGCGGAAGGACAGACCGTGACCGTCACCCTCGTCGACGCGGAGGGCGAGGCTTCGAAGCCCTGCACGAAGGATCTCGCGCCGCGCGCGAGCCTGGGCACGCTGCCGGAAGGCGTGGACCCGAAGGCCGACATCACCATGAACGTCACCTACGGTGACATCACCGACGATGTGGACCTCGACGGCGATCCGGCGGCGACGGGTACGCCCGGGACGCCCACCGAGTATCTGCCATCGGCCGGCTGGTTCGACGACGGCGGCCTCGTTCTGCTGACCTGGGGATCTTCGTCCTGCCCGCCGGTCGTCGACACACTGGAGGGCTCGGGGAACGCCGGGACCGCGACGTTCGTGACTGACGCGAACCAGGTGTGCACGATGGACATGGGACCGCGTGCGACCATCCTCTCCTTCGGCGATGACACGGTCGACGACGAGGCGGCCTTCACTCTGACCCTCGTCGGCGGCGGGCTCGACGGCACGGTCGAGGTCCGCTGAGCGTCCGGGGCCGCGGCTCTCAGAGGATGTGCACCGGGTGGCCTGACGGCAGTGCCAGGAGCAGAGCCCCAGGATCAGCCCAGCAGGTGATGCGCACCGCTTCACCGAACTCGTCGCCGTCGAGTTCGATCGGGATGGGCTCGGGTGCTGCGGCTTCGGCGGCGGCACCGTGGAAGTAGTGCACCGAGGCGTTCTTACCGCGGTGCTCGAGTACCCGGCGTCCGGCGCGGAAGCGGCGGAGCACGGAGTTGTCCCACCAGATCTTCCGCCAGACCCCGAACCAGCCGAACATGCCGGTCGGCTGGATGACGGCGACGTCCAGGGCGGCGTCGGTGATCGATGCGTCGGGGATCAGGGAGATGCCGGCGGGGAGAGTGCCGCAGTTCGCGAAGAGCAGGCTGTACGCGCGGTGCGAGTGCAGGCGTCCGTCATCGACCTGGTAGACGGCCCGGAACGGCTTCGCGCGCGGCAGTGAGCGGGCGGCACCGTCGACGTACGCGATCCATCCCACGGACTTCTTCAGGTCGGATCGGGTGTTCGCGATCATGTCGGCGTCGAGCCCCATGCCCGCCAGCACCACGAAGGCGTGTTGGGCCTCCTCGCCGTCTTCTCGTGTGAGGCGGGCCCAGCCGATGTCGATCGGATGCCGGAAGTCGCCGAGCGCGGCGCGGATCATCTCGGTCGGGTCACCGAGGGGGAGGCCGAGATTGCGGGCCAGCAGGTTTCCGGTGCCGCTGGGCAGGATCGCCAACGGCACCCCGCTGTTCGCGATCGCCTCGGACACCGCCCGCACCGTGCCATCGCCGCCGGCGACCAGCACGACGTCCACTCCGCGCTCCAGAGCCTGCGCAGTGGCGAGCTGCCCGGCATCCTCGATCGTCGTGGGATAGAACGCCGGATGCGCCCATCCTGCTTCGCGCGAGAGGTCGCGCACTGTGGCGCGGAGATGCTTGCCGTCGACCTTGATGGGGTTGTAGACGAGCGCCGCCTGTCGCTGGACGGGTGCGCTGGATGTCATGGCGCTACTCTAAACCGGGAAAGACCCGCCCCGTCGATCCGGAGCAGGTGACTCCTGACGGTCCGCGCATCCGGCGCGCCCGGGCGTTCACCGTAGACTTGGTGGATGATCGACCTCGCACTCCTCCGCGAAAACCCGGAGATCGTCCGCCGTTCGCAGACTGCTCGTGGAAACGACCAGAGCACCGTCGACGTCGCTCTCGAGGCCGATCGATCGCGCAGGTCCGCGCTGTCCGCGTTCGAAGAGCTGCGTGCCGAGCAGAACGCGTTCGGCAAGCAGGTGGCGAAGGCTCCCAAGGACGAGAAGGCCGCCCTCGTGGCGCAGGCGAAGGATCTCGCCGAGCGGGTCAAGCAGGCCCAGCACGCCGCGAACGAGGCGGCAGAGGCGGCAGCCGCCGCTCTCGCCCGCATCGAGAACGTCGTCATCGACGGCGTCCCCGCCGGCGGCGAGGCGGACTTCGTCGAGCTGCGTCGTGTCGGCGACGTGCCGGCTTTCGATTTCGAGCCGAAGGACCACCTCGAGCTCGGTGAACTCCTCGGTGCGATCGATATGGAACGCGGCGCCAAGGTATCGGGCGCCCGTTTCTACTTCCTGCGCGGCATCGGCGCGCGCCTCGAGATCGCGTTGATGAACCTGGCGCTCGACAAAGCGCTGCAGAACGGATTCGTGCCGCTGATCACCCCGACGCTCGTTCGTCCGGAGATCATGCAGGGCACCGGGTTCCTCGGCGAGCACGCCGACGAGGTCTACCACCTCGACAAGGATGACGACCTGTACCTGGTGGGCACCAGCGAGGTGGCCCTCGCCGGCTACCACAAAGACGAGATCGTCGACCTGTCCGATGGTGCCCTCCGTTATGCCGGCTGGTCGACCTGCTACCGGCGAGAGGCCGGATCGCATGGCAAGGACACCCGCGGCATCATCCGCGTGCACCAGTTCAACAAGCTCGAGATGTTCGTCTACACGACCGCGGAAGAGGCGGAAGCCGAGCACCTGCGCCTCGTCGCGCTGCAGGAGGAGATGCTGACCTCGCTCGGCCTCGCCTATCGCGTGATCGACGTCGCGGCCGGAGACCTCGGATCGAGCGCGGCACGCAAGTACGACATCGAGGCGTGGGTCCCCACGCAGGGCGCGTTCCGTGAACTCACCTCGACCTCGAACTGCACGACCTATCAGGCGCGACGGCTCGACGTGCGTCACCGCCCGGCCGTCGACGCGGCCGATCCCGCGGGCCAGGGCACGGCTAAGACGCAGCACGTGGCCACCCTGAACGGCACTCTCGCCACCACCCGCTGGATCGTCGCCCTGCTCGAGACGCACCAGCAGGCCGACGGCTCGGTGCGCGTGCCGGAGGTTCTGCGGCCGTATCTCGGCGGCCTCGAAGTGATCGAGCCCCTCGCGGCCGGGCGGGCCGCCCGATGACAGGACCCTGGCTGGTCGGCCTCGACGTCGACGGGACGATCCTGCTGCAGGACGAGACGATGAGCCCCGGCGTTCCGGAAGCCATCGCCAGGGTGCGCGACGGCGGGAACGTCGTCACCATCGCCACAGGGCGCAGTTGGATGGCCACGCGACGCTATGTCGAGGAGCTCGGCCTGACCGCCGACTACGTGGTGTGCTCCAACGGCGCGGTGACGATGCGGCGCTCCGGCGACGACTGGGAGCGCTGGAACGTCGAGACCTTCGATCCGACCCCGGTCCTCGGTCTGCTGCGCGAGCGTCTTCCCGATGCCCGATACATGGTCGAACTCGCCTCGGGTCAGCGACTGTTCACCGAGCAGCTCGACGACTGGACTCTCGACGGCGGCCGGCAGGTCGACTTCGACGAGCTCGGGGAGCTCCCCGTCTCGCGCATCGTCGTCGTCTCTCCCGGTCACGACGAAGAGGACTTCCACCGTCTGGTGGCGGATGCCGGTCTCAACGAGGTGTCCTACGCGATCGGGTGGACCGCGT
This sequence comes from Microbacterium sp. SY138, assembly GCF_039729145.1. Taxonomy (NCBI): domain Bacteria; kingdom Bacillati; phylum Actinomycetota; class Actinomycetes; order Micrococcales; family Microbacteriaceae; genus Microbacterium; species Microbacterium sp. SY138. The sequence continues at coordinate 707,138 of NZ_CP155793.1, forward strand.
GGCTCGACATCGCACCGCAGGGTGTCGACAAGGGCACGGCGTTGGAACAGGTGCGCACGGAACTCGGGCTCGACGAGGGCCGCATCTTCGTCGCCGGCGACGGACGCAACGACATCGGGATGTTCGGCTGGGCCCGCTCGCTCGGCGGACGAGCGGTGGCGATGGGGCAGGCCCCCGACGTGGTGAAGGAAGCGGCGGGCGAGGTCACCGCAGATGTCGTCGACGGCGGCCTCGCGCGGGCTCTCGACACGCTTCCAGCCCCCGCCCAGGTCAGCGCAGGAGAATAGAACTCGGCTAGACTCACGCCTGGTCGACAGAAGCATCTGTCGGGAGGGTTGTCCGAGCGGCCGATGGAGCTGGTCTTGAAAACCAGTGGGCAGAGATGTCTCGTGGGTTCGAATCCCACACCCTCCGCATGTGAGCACGGTGCCCCCCGCACCGGCGCTTGATCCGAAAGGACCCGAGTGAGCCAGAACACCCGACGCCGTCACACGATCGCGCGCCATGGTCAGCTGGGCACTCCTGGCACCGTCGGCCAGCTGTTGAAGTTCATCGCGATCGGTCTCGCGGTGGTGCTGGTGAGCGGACTCGGGGTCGGTGCCTACGTCTTCTACGATCTCACGAGCACGGTCTCGGCGAACGCGGTCGAGATCGAGGGTCAGGACCCCATCCCACCGGACATCGGCGAGTACGAGGGCGGCTTCAACATGGTCCTCACAGGCGTCGACACCTGTGAGGAGAAGTACAAGGACCTCTTCGGTGCTCGTTGCTCCGGCTCGGACGCCGAGGGAACGCTCAACGACGTGAACCTGCTCGTCCACGTCTCGCAGGAACCGCGACGCATCACGGTCGTCAGTTTCCCTCGTGACCTGATGGTGCCGATCCCCTCGTGCACCGACAAGAACGGCAACGCCACCTCCGCGATGAGCAAGCAGCCGCTCAACACCGCCTACACCGACGGCGGCCTGAACTGCGTCGTGAAGACGATCTCCGAGCTCACCGATCAGGAGATCCAGTTCGCGGCCGGCGTCACCTTCGGCGGCGTGATCGAGATCACCAATGCGATCGGCGGCGTCGACGTCTGCCTCGCCAACCCGATCAAGGACCGCTACACCGGACTGGACATGGCTGCGGGAACCCACACGGTCGAGGGTCTGCAGGCGCTGCAGTTCCTGCGCACGCGTCACGGTGTCGGTGACGGCAGCGACCTGGGCCGCATCGGCAACCAGCAGCAGTACATGTCGAGCCTGGCACGCAAGATGATCAGCGGGGAAGTGCTCGGCAACGTCCCCGTGATGCTGAAGCTCGCGAACACCGCGATCCAGAATCTGGAGCCGAGTGAGTCGCTCACGAACCCGATGACGCTCGTGCAGATCGCCCTCGCGGTCAAGTCGGTGCCGTTCGAGGACATCGTCTTCGTGCAGTACCCGAACGGGACGGACTCGGCCAACCCCAACAAGGTCGTTCCCAACTACACCGCCGCCTCGGCGCTCTGGGACGCACTCGATGCGAATGCACAGCTGCAGATCACGCACGAGAACAACAAGAACGACGGCGTGGTCGTGCAGGAGCCGACGGCGCCAGTCGAGCAGCCGGCAACGGATCCGGCAGCGACTCCCGACCCGGCAGCGACGCCTGACAACGTCGTGGCGCTGCCCGATTCGATCAAGGGCAACTCCGCGGCGCAGCAGACCTGCTCCAACGGCAACGTCCGCTGAGTCCTTCGCGAGAACGCGCAAACTGCTTGCGCGTTCTTGCAAGGATTTGCGTACACTGACTGCATGTCGAAGCGACTGGCAGAGGTGGCCCGCAAGGTCGGTGTGAGCGAGGCAACGGTCAGCCGCGTGCTCAACGAGAAGCCGGGGGTCTCCGACGCCACCCGGCAGGCGGTCCTCACCGCCCTCGACGTGCTCGGCTACGAGCGGCCGACCAAGCTCCGGGGCGAGCGTGCCCGCCTCGTCGGACTCGTGCTCCCCGAACTGCAGAACCCGATCTTCCCCGCGTTCGCCGAGATCGTCGGCGGCGCACTCACCCAGAACGGCTACACGCCTCTGCTGTGCACCCAGAACGCCGGCGGAGTGACCGAGTCGGACTACGTCGACCTCCTCCTCGCGCAGCAGGTCTCGGGCGTCATCTTCCTCGGCGGGAATTACACGCAGGCGGACGCCGCACATGAGCACTACGAGCGGCTGCGCCAGGTGAACCTGCCGACCGTGCTCGTCAACGCCCGCGTCGCCGAGCTGCACTTCGCGACGGTGTCGACCGACGACGCCGCCGCGGCGGAACAGGCCGTGCTGCATGTGCACCAGCTCGGGCATCGGAGGATCGGACTGCTCCTGGGGCCGGAGGACCACGTCCCCTCCCGCCGCAAGCTCGAGTCCGCGCGCCGACTGCTGGATGCGCTCGGGGCACCGCTGTCCGACGAGCTCGTGGTGCGCGGCATGTACTCGCTCGAGTCCGGGCAGGCAGGGGCCTCGCGCCTCTTCGCTGCCGGCGCGACCGCGATCGTGTGCGCGAGCGACCCGATGGCACTCGGGGCCGTACGCGCGGCGCGGCGAGCCGGACTTTCCGTGCCGGGGGACGTGAGCATCGTCGGGTTCGACGACTCGGCGCTGATGAGTTGCACCGAACCTCCGCTGACGACGGTGCGACAACCGATCGAGTCCATGGGGCGCGCCGTGATCGCCCTGCTGCTCGCGCAGATCGCCGGCACGGCCCAGCCGAGCGACGAACTGCTGTTCGAGCCCGAGCTGGTGCTGCGAGCCTCGACGGGCCCGCTGCGCTGATCTGAGCTGCGGACGGCCCCGAGCCGTCCTTGTGCGCGCATGTAAGCCATCGCAATTTTCCAACATTCTGTTTAGTTCTTGCACGGAACGCGCGGAAAAGCTACATTCGACTCATCGCCATCGACGACGAGGAGATCTGTGGACACTGACGTTCTGCGCACGGCGGCACCGGCCCGCACCTTGACGATGCCCGTGGGCGAGGGGTGGTGGCGCACAGCCGTCATCTACCAGGTGTATGTGCGCAGCTTCGCGGACGGCAACGGTGACGGCATCGGCGATCTCGCCGGCGTCCGCTCACGGCTGCCCTACCTGAAGAGCCTCGGCGTCGACGCGCTCTGGTTCACCCCCTGGTACCTGAGCCCGCTCGCGGACGGCGGCTACGACGTACAGGACTACCGCCGCATCGACCCCCGCTTCGGCACCCTCGAAGAGGCGGAGCAGCTGATCGCGGAGGCGCTCGAACTCGGCATCCGCACGATCGTCGACATCGTGCCCAACCACATCTCCGATCAGCATGAGTGGTTCCGACAGGCGCTGGCGGCCGGCCCCGGCAGCCCGGAGCGCGAGCGCTTCTGGTTCCACCCCGGTCGGGGCGAGCGCGGTGACGGCATCCCGACCAACTGGGTCTCGAGCTTTCAGGGCGAGACCTGGTCGCGCACTCAGAACCCCGACGGCTCCGACGGCGAGTGGTATCTGCACCTGTTCACCCCCGAACAGCCGGACCTGAACTGGAACCACCCGGATGTGCGGCGTGAGCACGAGGACGTCCTGCGATTCTGGTTCGACCGAGGCGTCGCGGGCGTCCGCATCGACTCCGCGGCGCTCCCGGTCAAGGACCCAACTCTTCCCGACCTTCCGCCGGGCTCCGCCCCCACGGTCGGCCACCCGCACATCGACCGCGACGAGCTGCACGACATCTACCGCGACTGGCGGTCCGTCGCGGATGAGTACGACGGCGAAAGGGTGCTCGTCGGCGAGGTGTGGCTCGACGACGCCGAGCGCTTCGCCCGCTATCTGCGCCCCGGCGAGATGCACACGGCTTTCAACTTCGGATTCATGACGCAGCCGTGGAGCGCCAGGGCGATGCGTGACTCCATCACCCGCACGCTCGCCGAACACGCGCCGGTCGGCGCGCCGGCGACCTGGGTGCTCTCGAACCACGACGTCACGCGTCCGGTCACCCGGTACGGACAGGCCGATTCCTCTTTCGCGTTCGAGCGCAAGCGCTTCGGCACCGCGACGGATGCCGTACGCGGCGCGAGCCGCGCTCGCGCCGCGGCGCTGCTTGTCGCGGCGCTGCCGGGCAGTCTCTACATCTACCAGGGCGATGAGCTCGGCCTTCCCGAAGTGGAACTGCCCCTCGACGCGATCGAGGACCCCATGCACTTCCGCTCTGGCGGGGTCGACCCGGGGCGCGACGGATGCCGCGTGCCTCTGCCCTGGTCCGGAACGGCCACGCCGTACGGCTTCGGCGGCGCCCCGTGGCTTCCGCAGCCCGAGGACTGGGAGGCGCTCACGGTCGACGCGCAGCACAGGGACCCCGACTCGACCCTCAACCTGTACCGCGCGACGATCGCGCTGCGCCGTCGACTCGACGACCTCGCCGGAGACGACCTCGAGTGGCTCGAGCTCGGCGCCGACGTGCTCGCGTTCCGCAGAGGGGACGGCACGCTCAGCATCACGAACCTCGGGTCCGCGCCCGTGCCGCTGCCGGCGCACCACGGGGTGCTCCTCGCCAGCGCGCCACTCGACGGTGCGCTCCCTCCTGACTCCACAGCCTGGCTCGCCCTCCGAGCCGTCCCCGCGCACCCGCACCGGGCGCCGAAGTAGCCCTGCACCACCCGATCAGCACCACATGGAAGGACAGACAATGAAGTCATCAACGAAGGCCATGGTCGCCGGCATCGCCGTGCTCGCGACAGTCGGCGCGCTCGCCGGCTGCACGTCCAGCGGCGACGGCGAGAGCGGCGACGGACGCCTCGAGCTGCGCGTCGCGACGTTCCCCCCGGGAGCGGACGCTGCGGCCTACGATGCGTTCGCCGCGCAGGAGAAGCAGTTCGAGAAGGAACACCCCGACATCGACATCATCGGCGTCGAGTACGAGTGGGAGGGCCCGACCTTCGCCGTGCAGCTTGCCGGCGGAAGCCTGCCCGACGTCTTCACCGTGCCGTTCACCGACTCGAAGACGCTGCTCGAGAACGGGCAGCTGATGGACGTGACCGACGCGATCGAGAAGCTCGGCTACACCGACAAGTTCAACCCGATCATCCTCGACGGTGTCACCGGCGCCGACGGCAAGATCTACGGGTTCCCGCGTCAGGCATACGCCGCCGCACTGCACTACAACCGCGACCTGTTCGAGCAGGCCGGGCTCGACCCCGACAACCCGCCGGAGACGTGGGACGAGATCCGCGAGGCAGCCAAGAAGATCACGGATGCCACGGGCAAGGCCGGGTACGCGCAGATGGCGATCAACAACACCGGCGGGTGGCAGCTCACCTCGCAGACCGTCGCCCGCGGCGGTCGCACCCAGACCGACAACGGAGACGGCACAGCCGAGTCGACGATCGACAACGATGCGACCAAGGCCTCGCTGCAGTTCCTGCACGATGTGAAGTGGGAGGACGGCTCGTTCGGGTCGAAGGTCGACCTCGACTGGGGAACGATCAACCAGGAGTTCGCCGCCGGCAACATCGGCATGTACACGTCGGGTTCCGACATCTACACCGCCCTCGTGCGCGACTTCGGCATGGACTCGGACATCTACGGCATGACCGTCGTGCCCATGGAAGGCGACGACCCCGGCACGCTCGGCGGCGGTGACATCGCGGTGATCAGCCCCACGGTCGACGACGCGACGAAGGAGGCGGCGGTCACGTGGATCGACTGGTACTACATGCAGAAGCTGATGGACGAGGACGCGGCGGTGCTCGATGCGAAGACCCTGAACGAGTCCGGCCAGGCGGTGGGCACCCCGCTGCTCCCGGTGCTCAGCCGTGAGCTGTACGACGAGTCGCAGGTGTGGATCGCCGACTACATCAACGTCCCGGTCGAGCAGATGGCGCCGTTCAGCGACCGCATCTGGGACCAGACGCCGGTGGGTGAGCCGAAGGTGAAGACGCAGGAGGTGTATGCCCTCCTCGACACCGTGGTGCAGAAGGTCCTGACCGACCAGAACGCCGACATCGACGCTCTGCTCGCTCAGGTGCAGACCGACGCGCAGGCGAAGCTCGACGAGTAACGCTTCATGACGATGACGCTCTCCGAGCAGCGGGCGGCGGTGGAGGACTCTCCGCCGCCCGCTGTGCGCCCCTCCCGCCGCCGCTCGCCCCTCACCTGGTTCCGCGGCGGCGGGCTCGCGAACCTGCTGTTCGTGCTCCCCATGCTGTTCGTGTTCGTGCTCTTCTCGTGGTCCCCGATCGTGCAGTCGGTGATCATGAGCCTGCAGAAGACGAACCTGATCGTCTCCGAGTGGGTCGGATTCGACAACTACCTCGCCGTGATCGGCGACCCCGAGCTCGGCCGCGCCGTGATCAACACGCTCTGGTTCGCCGTGCTCGCGCTGCTCTTCGGGTTCCCGCTGCCGCTGCTGATGGCCGTGCTGATGAGCGAGGTGCGTCGTGGCAAGGGCATCTACTCGGCGCTCGCCTACCTGCCCGTCGTGATCCCGCCGGTCGTCGCGGTGCTGCTGTGGAAGTTCTTCTACAGCGCCGACCCGTCCGGGGTGTTCAACACCGTGCTCGGCTTCGTCGGCATCCCTCCACAGCCGTGGATCCAGGACGCGGTGCAGGCCATGCCCTCGCTCGTGCTCGAGGCCACGTGGGCAGGCGCCGGTGGGTCGATCATCATCTACCTCGCCGCGCTTCTGGGCGTGCCGCCCGAGCTCTACGACGCCGCGGAGGTCGACGGCGCCGGCATCTGGAAGAAGATCTGGCACGTCACGCTGCCCCAGCTGCGCGGCATCCTCTTCATCATGCTGATCCTGCAGGTGATCGCCACCGCGCAGGTCTTCCTCGAGCCGTTCCTGTTCACCGGCGGTGGACCGGCCGGAGCAACCAAGACCGTGCTGCTGTACATCTACGACAAGGCCTTCCGCAACAGCCTGGGCGGCGACTACGGCGAGGCGACGGCCGTCTCGGTGCTGCTCGCGATCGTCCTCGCCCTCCTCTCCTGGCTGTACTTCAAGCTGACCGACCGTTGGAGCACGACGTGAGCCTCACCACCCGCCTCTCGACCCGTGCCGCGGAGAAGGCGGCGGAGAAGGCCGCCGATCGCGTCGGGGACCGCACCGTCATCTCCGACTCCGAACGTCGGCGGCCCGGCATCCGCATCGGGATGTCGCTCACGCACGTGTTCCTCGCCGTCGGACTGGTGGTCGCCGGGCTCGGGCCGATCCTGTGGCTCGCGAAGTCGGCGATCACCCCCACCCAGGACACGCTGCAGCAGCCGTTCGCCCTGTGGCCGAACGGCATGGACTGGGAGAACCTGTCGACCGCGTGGAACGACATCCAGATCGACCAGTACTTCTTCAACACGGTGATCATCGCCCTCGGCGCCTGGTTCGTGCAGCTGCTCATCGCGACGACCGGGGGCTACGCGCTGTCGGTGCTGCGCCCGAAGTACGCGCCGATCCTGAACGCCCTGGTGCTGGCGACGCTGTTCATCCCGGGCATCGTGCTGCTTGTGCCGTTGTACCTGACGATCGTGCATCCGCCGCTGCTCGGGGACGTGAGCCTGCTCAACAACTACCTCGCAGTCTGGCTGCCGATGGGCGCGAACGCGTTCAACATCCTGCTCGTGAAGCGGTTCTTCGATTCGCTCCCGCGGGAGGTGTTCGAGGCGGCCCGCACCGATGGCGCCGGACCTTTCCGGCTGTTCTGGTCGATCGTGCTGCCGATGTCGAAGCCGATCCTCGGCGTGGTCTCGGTGTTCGCGATCATCGCCGCGTGGAAGGACTACCTGTGGCCGATGCTCGTGCTGCCCGACCCTGCGGTGCAACCGCTGTCGGTGCGTCTCCCCGCCGTGCAGTCTCAGACCGAGCTCGACGTGTTCCTGGCGGCGCTGGCGATCGCGACCCTGATCCCGATCGCGATGTTCCTGATCTTCCAGTCGGTGTTCCTGCGCTCGGCCGGACTCGGGGGTGCCGTGAAGGGCTAGTCGACGGTCGGCGGCACTGGCGGATGCAGGGCGTCGATCAGGGCACCCATGATGCCGGGCATATCGACGGTCGGGTCGATCATCCATTGCAGCTGGAGCCCGTCGGATGCCGCCTGGATCACGCGCGCGAGCGTGTCCGGGTCGAGAGTGGAGCGTCTGTCGTCGGCGCCGAAGTTGTCGGCGATGGAGTCGCGCAGGCGCGCGCTGCGGTCCAGGAAGTAGTCGTGGGCGGGGTGTTCCGGGTCGGCGGCATCCACGGAGAGGCGTGAGAACAGGGCGACGAGACCCGGGACCTCGGTGTTGTGGCGGATCACGCCGATGAACGCGGCTCTGGCCTCGGTGTCGCTGAGCCCGGCGGGATCGAGGCCGTCGTGCTCGTCGCGCTTGCGGAGCACCTCGGTGAAGAGCTCTTCCTTCGATCCGAAGTAGTGCAGGAGAGCAGCGGGGGTGACGCCGACGACTTCGGCGATCTCCTTGAGGGACGCGTTCTGGTAACCCTTGCGTCCGATCACGTCGAGGGCGCTCTCGAGGATCTCCTCGCGTCGCGCCACGCCTTTCGCATACGAACCCCGTCGTGCCATGCTTCGACCCTAATCCTGAATGCCGTTTGAAATCTAATACTGAAGGGCATATGGTTTTCGCAAGGACATCGACGTCGCCCGCGAAAGGAACACCATGACCGAGATCTCGGCTTCCGACCTCACCCTCGAGGAGAAGGCGTCGCTCACCAGCGGTGCGGACTTCTGGACCACGAAGGCCATCGACCGCGCGGGCATCCCGTCGGTGATGATGACCGACGGTCCGCACGGCCTGCGCAAGCAGTCCGGTGCCACCGATCACCTCGGTCTCGCGAGCAGCGTCCCCGCCACCTGCTTCCCACCCGCCGTCGGCATCGGCTCGTCATGGGATCCGGAGATCATCGAGCGCGTGGGCGCGGCGATCGGCGTGGAAGCCGCGATCGAGAACGTCGCCGTCGTGCTCGGCCCCGGCATCAACATCAAGCGCTCGCCGCTGTGCGGCCGCAACTTCGAGTACTTCTCGGAGGACCCGATCGTCTCCGGCGTCCTCGGCGCCGCCTCGGTCCGCGGTATCCAGTCGAAGGGCGTCGGCACCTCGCTCAAGCACTTCGCCGCGAACAACCAGGAGTTCGACCGCATGCGTGCGAGCTCCGACGTCGACCCCCGCCCGCTGCGTGAGATCTACCTGCGCGGGTTCGAACGCGTCGTGAAGGACGCCTCGCCGTGGACCGTCATGTGCTCGTACAACAAGCTCAACGGCGTCTGGACCTCGGAGGACCCGTGGCTGCTCACCAGCGTGCTGCGCGACGACTGGGGCTTCGACGGCCTCGTCGTGTCGGACTGGGGCGCCGTCAATGACCGCGTCGCCGGCGTCGCTGCAGGCCTCGACCTGGAGATGCCGGCGTCGGGAGGGCGCACGGATGCGCAGCTCGTCGCCGCCGTGCGTGCGGGAACGCTCGAGGAGAGCGTGCTCGACACCGCCGCGGGCCGCGCCATCGAGCTCGTGCGCAAGGCCGGGGAGCGCCCGGCCGTGGCAGGCCCGCTCGATGTCGATGCCCACCACGCACTCGCCCGCGAGGCGGCCGGTCGTTCCATCGTGCTGCTGAAGAACGAGGCTGCCCTGCTCCCGCTCGCCGTCGACCAGAAGATCGCCGTGATCGGCGCGTTCGCGACCGAGCCGCGGTTCCAGGGCGCGGGGTCTTCGCTGATCAACCCCACCCGCGTCGACAAGGCGCTCGATGAACTGCGTGCCGTGGGCGGCGAGAACGTCTCCTACGCCGCGGGCTTCGCCGTCGAAGGCGGCACCATCGCGACATCCGGTCGGACTGCCGACGACCTGCGGGCAGAGGCCGTCGGCGTCGCCGAGGCGGCAGACGTGGCCGTGGTCTTCCTCGGCCTCCCCGCTGCCGAGGAGTCGGAAGGCTTCGACCGCGATCACATCGACCTGCCGGCGCCGCAGCTCGCCCTGCTCGACGCCGTGCTCGAGGTCAATCCCCGCGTCGTGGTCGTGCTGTCCAACGGCGGCGTGGTGGCCCTGCCCTTCGCCGACCGCGTGCCGGCCATCGTCGAGAGCTGGCTGCTCGGTCAGGCCGGCGGCAGCGCGGTGGCCGACGTGCTCTACGGTGCCGTGAACCCCTCGGGCAAGCTCACCGAGACCGTGCCGGCCCGGCTCGAGGACAACCCGTCATTCGGCAACTTCCCCGGCGAGTTCGGACACGTGCGCTACGGCGAGGGTCTGCTGGTCGGCTACCGCTGGTACGACGCGAAGGGTCTCGACGTGACCTTCCCGTTCGGCCACGGACTCTCGTACACGACGTTCGAATACGGTCGAGCGACAGCCGATGTCGGTGCCGACGGGGACATCGTCGTGCGCGTCGACGTCACCAACACCGGTGACCGCGACGGGCGCGAGGTCGTGCAGGTCTACGTCGCCCCGGCCGCGTCGATCGTGCAGCGCGCACCTCGTGAGCTCAAGGCCTTCTCCTCGGTCGCGCTCGCTGCCGGGGAGACGCGCACGGTCGAGCTCGTCGTGCGGCGCGAAGACCTCGCCTACTGGGACATCCGCGTCGACCGCTGGGTGGTCGAGGGCGGCACCTATGCCGTCGATGTGGCCGCCTCCAGTCGCGACATCCGCTCGACCGCGTCGGTCGAGGTCTCGGGTGACGAGGTGCACCAGGAACTGACCATGAACTCCTCGATCGGCGACCTGATCTCGCACCCGATCGCCGGCCCCATCGTTCAGCAGGCGCTGGGTGGCCTGATGGGCGGGCTCGGTGGCGACGCGGCCGCGGCGTCGATGATGCCGAACGACGAGGCGATGCAGAAGATGATGGCCTCCTTCCCGATCGGACGCCTGGCCGGATTCCCCGGGCTCCCGGTCGACTTCGAGCAGATCGAGCAGCTGATCGCCGCGGCGAACGCAGGCGGTCCCGCCGCCGGCTGACGCGTCACGGAAGCAGGGGCACGGTGCGCGCGTGCGCGCCGTGCCCGAGCTCCTCACGGACCGCGCCGGGCAGGTCGAGCTCGGCCGTCGCGCCGACCGGGACCACGAGGTCGACATGCAGCTCGTCCTCGCCCACGCGCCACGCGATCGAGGCGTCACCGTAGGGCGTGCGCTGCATCGCCGAGGCATGGGTGAGCCCGCCACCGGGACGTGGTGCGAAGCGGATGCGGCGGTATCCGGGCTCTGCGGGTGCGAGCCCGGCGACGCTGCGGTGCAACCAGTCCGCGACCGCTCCCAGCGCGTAGTGATTGAACGAGGTCATGGTCCCGGGGTTCACGGTGCCGTCGGGGAGCATCGCATCCCACCGCTCCCAGACCGTGGTCGCGCCCTGCACGACCTGGTACAGCCAGGACGGGCAGCCCTGCTCGAGAAGAAGGTCGTAGGCGGCATCCGCGTGGCCGGTCAGGGTGAGCGCGTCGCAGACGAGCGGCGTGCCCACGAAGCCGGTCGCGATGCGGTTGTCCGCGGCATGCACGAGCGCGGCGAGGCGTGCCCCCGCGATCGCACGCTGCGTCTCGTCGGCGAGCAGGTCGAAGACGATGGCCAGGGCGTACGCAGTCTGGGCGTCGGAGGTCATCGTGCCGTCGGGTTTCACATACGCACCCCGGAAAGCGGCAGCGACCTCGGAGGCGAGCGTGCCGTAACGATCCGCGTCGGCGGAGCGTCCGAGCACACGAGCCATATCGGCGACCGCTCGCGCCGACCGGGCGAAGTACGCCGTGGCGACGAGATACCGATCGGTGCGGGCATCGCCCGGATCCTGCGGGGGCGCCGCGGGATCGAGCCAGTCGCCGAGCTGGAACCCCTCGTTCCACAGGCGGTCGGGTCCGGCCAGTGATTCCACCTTGTCGACCCATCGGCGTGCGCTCTCGAACTGCGTCGCCAGAACGCCCTCGTCTCCGAAGCGCTGGTACAGGGTCCACGGCAGCAGCGTCGCCACATCTCCCCAGGCGGCGCCGGCGCGGATCGGAGACCACACCTTGTGCGACGGGATCACGGGCACGAACCACGGGACCGTGCCGTCGGGCAGCTGGTCGGCCTCCACGTCACGGAGCCATCCCGACAGCATCCCCGAGACGTCGAACAGCGTCGACGCGGTCGGGCCGAACACCTGCACGTCGCCCGTCCACCCCACGCGCTCATCACGCTGCGGGCAGTCGGTGGGGATGTCGACGAAGTTTCCGCGCATGCCCCAGACGACGTTGCGGTGCAACTGCTCGACCAGGGGATCGGAGCAGGTGAACCACCCGGTGCGCTCGAGGTCGGTGTGCAGCACACGGGCGATCAGAGCGCCGGCCGCGACATCCGCATCGAGGTCGCCCGGCCAGCCGGAGACCTCGGCGTATCGGAAGCCGTGGAATGTGAACCGCGGCTCCCATTCCTCGCCGCCGGTGCGTCCGGCGAGTGTGTAGGAGTCGCTGGAGCGTGCGCTGCGCAGCGGCCGCGTGTAGATCTCCCCCTCCTGCAGAACCTCCGCAGTGCGCAGCGTGACGGTCGTGCCGCGCGGACCGGTCACGCTGATGCGCACCCTTCCCACGAGGTTCTGCCCGAAGTCGAGGATGCGGGCGCCGCCGGGTGACGTGAGCACGGCGACGGGGGCGATCTCCTCGGTCACCCGGACAGGTGGCGCCGTCGGTGCGACCAGGGTGCGCGGATCGCGATCGCGCACCGCGACAGGCAGCCACTGCGCGTCATCGAAGGCGGCGGTCGTCCACTCCGGGAGCTCCTCGCGTGCGTCGTAGTCCTCGCCGTCGTAGATGCCGGAGCGGAGGATGGGGGAGAGCGCGCCCTTCCATGAGTCGTCGGTCACGATCGTCTCGCGTCGTCCGTCGACATAGGTGATCTCCAGCTGGCCGAGGAACGACAGATCGCTTCCGAACACGTTGCGGTACCCGCCGCGCCAGCCGAGACGTCCGCGGTACCAGCCGTCGCCGAGCCAGGCGCCGAGCGCGTTCTCGCCGACGACGAGCAGGGCGGTCACGTCGTAGGTGTAGTACCGCAGCCGTTCGCGATAGACCGTCCATCCCGGCGACAGCGTGTCGGAGCCGACGCGCTCGCCGTTGATCTCGGGTTCGTACAGGCCGTGCGCGGTGGCGTAGAGCCGGGCGCGGGAGACCTCACCGTCGAGCCGGAAGCTCCGCCGCACCAGGGTGGCGCGGCGGGCGTCGCTCTCCGGGTCCTCATCGAGGTCGAGCCCGACCGGCCGCGCCGACCAGTCGTCGGGGTGGAGGAGGCCGGCTTCCACCCAGGTCTGCGGGCTCTCGCTCGACCAGCGGCCGTCGGCGCCCTGCACCGCCACACGCACACCGACCCGCTCGCGGGAGTCGAGCGCACGAGTCGGCCAGGGAACCAGGACCTGCTCGGCGGACGTGACCTCGACGGTCTCCTCGGCGTCGTCGCGCACCACCGTGACGGCGTAGCGCTCCTGGCGCCAGCCGGCAGGCGCATCCGTGGTGGTCCAGCTCAGGCGCGGTGCGCTCTCGCCGATGCCGAACGGTTCCCGGTGGTGCTCGATGCGGGGTGCGGAGACGGTCGTCATGGTCCTCATCCTCGCCGATCCCGATGACGATGGCGACGGCGACGGCGACGTTCGGACCGGCGACTCCGCCGGGTCCGCGCTGGTCAGCCGGCCTCCTGGTCAGCCGGCCTCCTGGTCAGCCGGCCTCCTGGTCAGCCGGCCTCCTGGTCAGCCGGCCTCCTGATCAGCCGTCTCCTGGCCGTGCCGTCTGCGGACGGCGTTCGCGTGGGGTATCCCCTTCGAGAAGAAGAGCGACAGCAGACTGATGAGGATGAGCCCGAAGAACGCGATGCGCAGCGACGACAGCTGCGAATCGCGGTAGACCGTGGCGAGAGTGTCGGCGTCGGCATCGTCCAGCCCGGCCTTCTCCGCGATGGCGGCGACGTCGGCTGCGGGCACGATGGTGACTCCGTGCTGCGTGGCGCTCGCCACGGTCGCCTGGGTGGTCTCGGGCAGGTCGCTCGCCGCGACTCCCGAGGCGAACGAGGTCGACAGCGCACCGATGAGGATCGAGCCGATCAGGGCCGTTCCGAGCGACGAGCCGAGGTTCTGGAACACTCCTTGAAGCCCGCCGACCTCGCTCGTCTCCTTCTCGGTCACGCTCGACATGTTCACGTTCCCGAGCTGCGAGGCGAGGAGTCCGAGGGCCGCTCCGGCGAGGAACATCCCGGTCGCGAAGAAGCCGCTGCGCAGGTCGCTGGTGGCGGAGCCGAGAAGGATGAGGGCGCTGACGACGAGTGTCAGCTGTCCGATGCGCACGATCGTCCGCGGAGACAAGAGGCGCGAGAGTCGGGTGCCCACGATCGAGAACAGCACGAGAGCGATAGAGAGGGGGAAGATCCGGATCCCGGTCTCCAGGGCATCGAGGCCGAGGGTCATCTGCAGATACACCGGCACCATGAAGAAGAGCCCGGCGGTCACGGTGTACTGCGCCCCGAGGACGGTGAGTCCGCTGCGGAGCGAGGTGATCGAGAACATCCCCACGTGGATGAGCGGCGACCGGCCGAGGCGTTCGAGCAGGCGCTGACGCGAGAAGAACAGGGCCAGGAGCACGACGCCGAGCACGATGAACCAGGCGGCGGGAGAGATGCCGAGAGGGGCGACCACGACGCCGCCGATCGTGGGCGGGTTCAGCGGCAGCACCCACCCCCACGTCTTGCTCTGCAGCATCCCGAACACCACCGCGACCAGCCCGACCGACGAGAGCGCGACGCTGAGGACGTCGATGCGCACGCTCTGCCGTGGCGTCGGGTCGGTGACGATCCGGGCGCACAGCACCACGCCGATCATGATGAGCACCTCGGCGGCGAACACGTAGCGCCAGTCGAAGTAGGTCGTGACGAATCCGCCGATCAGTGGTCCAGCCGCGACGGCGGCCCCGGAGACGGCGCCGATGATAGCGAACGCCGTGATGCGCTCACGGCCGCGGTAGTTGTCGGCGACGAGGGCGGCGATCGCCGGGATGACGAGCACGGCACCCAGACCTTCGACGACCGACCAGCCGAGGAACAGGAACTGCACGTTCGGACTCACCGCCGTGATCAGCGACCCCACGGCATAGATGCACGATCCGATGACGAACGCCCTGCGGCGGCCCCACACGTCACCCAGCCTCGCCCCGAGCAGCATGAACGCCGCCATCGTGAGGGTGTAGAACGTGATGGCGCCCTGCATCGCGGCCACGGTGGTGTCGAGGTCGGACACCACCGTCGATATCGACACGTTCATCACGGTGCCGTCCAGCACCATCACGAACTGCGCGGAGCCGAGGACGGCGATGACGCCCCATCTCTTCATGGTGACTCCTTCGAGCCTGTTCATCGTGGCATCCGACGGGGCGATCTCCGTGCGGGCGTCACCCCTTCCGGATGAGGTCGGCGGGCGGCGGGCACGCCCGAAGGCACTCAGGCGGGCGTGCTCGATCTGCCTTTCGCGCTCGCGCCGCGCATGATCCGTGCGACCGCCGTGATCAGGAACAGCTGCCCGGTGATGCCCTCGGCGATGGCGATCCCCTGTCCGGTGGTGCCGACGGGGACCAGATTGCCGTATCCGGTCGTGGTCAGTGCGGTGAACGAGAAGAACAGCTGGTTGCCGAGCGAGTCGAGGCTCTCCTCGCCGAACATCGGTGTGGGGGAGATCTGCGAGATCAGGTTGTAGACGAAGGCGAAGAACATCCCGACCAGGATGTAGGCCGTGATCGCCGCCAGCAGCGCCTCCAGGTCGAGGCCCCGCCGGTTGACCTGATGCGCGATGATGGCCCACGGAGCGACCAGCAGAGCGAGCATCGATGCGGCCGACAGCGGGATCGCGAGCACCGGGCCGTCGACGCCGAAGAGCGCGGCGATGACGGCGGCGGCACCGGCGACCGAGAGCACCACCCACCACACACGCTGCACGAGATGTCGTGCACGGGTCACGTAGAACACCATCGCCACTGTCGCCAGCATGGCGAGGAAGGCCCAGGGGCTCGGGTCGGTGCTGGGCTGCGCCGCGCAGAAGCCGTACGAGACGATGAGCAGACCGAGGATGATCGCGTAACCGCGCGCCTGGCCGTCCCGCTCGCGATGCGAGGGGGTGTGGACGTTCTCCGCGTTCACGGTGTCGGTGCGGGGCATGATCGGTCCTCTTCCGCGCGGTGGACGTCGGGTGCCCACGATGTGCGGCAAGTATCCCAGCGCGAGTGCGCATCCCCGCTCAGCCCGCGTGCGCGTCGGTCGGAAGCGAGTTCGGGGGTGCCGGTTCGTCACCGCTCGTCCGACCCGTTATGATGGCTAGGTGCATCCGTGCTTTCGGGTCGGATGCCTGGAGACGTCGCATAGTCCGGCCGAGTGCACCACCCTGCTAAGGTGGAGTCCCCTCACGGGGACCAGGGGTTCAAATCCCCTCGTCTCCGCAGAAGAACCCCCGCTCAGGCGGGGGTTTTCTCGTTCCCGGCCCCTGCGCTCCCGCGTCGGGGCAGACTCGAACCATGCTGCGCGACATCACCACGATCGTCTTCGACGTGCTGGGCACCCTGGTCGATGAACCCGGAGGGCTCCGCATCGCCATCGAGGAGGCGGGCGGCTCTCCCCGTGATGCCGATGAACTCCTCGGCGTCTGGCAACGTCATATCGAAGGGGAGCAGCGCCGGATCGCACGGGGTGAGCGCGACTATGTCGACTCCGGAATCCTTGATCGCGAGGCGGCGACTCGGGTGGCGCAGACTGCGGGGATCACGGATGCCGCGACGATCGATCGCCTCGCCACCGCGACGAAGCGTCTTCCCGCCTGGCCGGATTCGTGCGAGGGCGTCGCGCGGCTTGCCGCCCGCTTCCATGTTCTCGGGCTGTCGAATGCGAACCCGGAGTCGCTGCGCGCGCTGGGGGAGCACGCCGGACTGCGATGGCACGGGGCGCTCTCCGCGGATGCCGTCGAGGCCTATAAGCCCTCACCGCGGGTCTACCGGCTCGCGGTGGAGGAGGCAGGGGGCGACCCGGAGAGAGTGCTCATGGTCGCCGCTCACGCCTGGGACCTCAGAGGCGCCGGAGATGCAGGGATGAGGACCGCGTACGTGCCGCGTCCGGTGGGTGATCCGCCCGCGGAGACCGACGCCTTCGACGCTCGCTTCTCCACCCTGGCCGGGCTGGCGGATGCGTTGGACTGAAGCGGCGGGATCGGCTCGTGTCTGTGTCCGACCCGACGTTCGGCTCGACCCTCAGGTAGCCTCGTCCGCATGGCCACCGCAGCGACGCAGACCCACAAACGTGAAGCCTTCGGCTCGCGCAATGTGTTCATCCTCTCGGCGATCGGCTCCGCGGTCGGCCTCGGGAACATCTGGCGGTTCCCCTACGTCGCCTACGAGGGCGGTGGCGGAGCCTTCCTGATCCCGTACCTGTGTGCTCTGCTCACGGCCGGGATCCCGCTGCTGTTCTTCGACTACGCGATCGGTCACCGATTCCGTGGGTCGGCGCCGCTGGCGTTCCGTCGCATGCACCGTGCGGCCGAGCCTCTCGGCTGGTGGCAGGTGCTCATCTGCGTCGTGATCGCGGTCTACTACGCGGTGATCATCGCCTGGGCGGCGATGTACACGTGGTTCTCGGCCCAGCTCACCTGGGGCGCGGGCAACGAGAACGACTTCTTCTTCATCGACTTCCTGCGATCGGCGGACGTCGCCGAGGTCGGTGTATCGACCGATTTCGTCCCACAGGTCGGCATCCCGCTCGTCGTGGTCTGGCTGATCGTGATCGTCATCATGGCGCTGGGCGTCAAGCGCGGCATCGGCCGGGCGAACATGATCCTGATGCCGCTGCTCACCGTGATGTTCGCGATCCTCGTGGTGCAGTCCCTGTTCCTCCCGGGAGCCATGGACGGCCTCAACGCCTTCTTCACCCCGAACTGGGAGGCACTGGCCGACCCCGGCGTCTGGGCATCCGCCTACGGACACATCTTCTTCTCGCTCTCCGTCGCCTTCGGCATCATGGTGACCTACTCGTCCTACCTGAAGCGGAAGACCGATCTGACCGGTTCCGGGCTCGTGGTGGCCTTCGCCAACTCCGGTTTCGAGATCCTCGCCGGCATCGGCGTCTTCGCGGCGCTGGGATTCATGGCGCAGGCGCAGGGAACGGAGGTGGCCGGTGTCGCGTCCTCCGGAATCGGCCTCGCCTTCATCGCCTTCCCCACGATCGTCTCGCAGGCCACGGGAGGGTCGATCATCGGTGTGCTGTTCTTCGGAGCCCTGGTGTTCGCCGGCGTCACCTCCCTCATCTCGATCCTCGAGGTGATCGTGGCCGCACTGCAGGACAAGCTGGGATGGGCGCGCGTGCGCACGACCCTCACGGTCGCGATCCCGTTGGCGATCATCTCGATGGCGCTCTTCTCGACGACCACGGCCCTGTCGGTGCTCGACACGGCCGACGCCTTCGTCAACTCGTTCGGCATCATGGCGGTCGCGCTGGTGGCGGTCATCATCGTGGCCTGGCTGCTGCACAAGCTGCCGGTGCTGGTCGAGCACCTCAATCGGCGTTCGAGTTTCCGGGTGGGCACCGTCTGGAAGGTGCTCGTCGGGGTTCTCGCGCCGGTCGTTCTCGGATACCTCTTCGTCAGCGAGCTCATCGCGAAGACCTCCGAACCGTACAGCGGCTATCCCGCCTGGTTCCTCGCCATCTTCGGCTGGGGGATGGTCATCGCCCTGGTCGTCCTGGCGCTGATCCTGTCGGCGCTGCCCTGGAGCACGCGCTCGCATGCGAAGGACGACCCCGAGTACGACGAGTTCCTCTCCGAGGAGCACTACGAACCGGATACCGAGACCTCGGCGATACCGGCAGTCGGCACGACGAAGGGAGCCGGCGCATGACTCCGATCGCGATCGTCATGATGATCGTCGCCATGGTCACGGTGTGGGGTGGCCTGATCGCCGGGATCGTCAACCTGGCGCGTCATCCCGAGGAATCGGAGACCGAACCGGCGCCGCCCGTCGAACTCTGACGTCGATCGAGCGCTGACGTCGATCGAACTCTGGCGCCGATCGAGTGCGGGCACTGATCGCATCGGACCGCAGAAGTCGGGTCGCGAGGGGCGGGCGACGGTGACGATGGTGAGGAAAGGAGGACCTCATGATCGGCACGCTGAACGCCTTGATCGACATGGTCGACGCAGGAGACCCGGGTCAGGAGATCGACGTGGCCTCGTTCTCGCATGAGCACGGCACCACCGAGTATCACCTGCGCCGGATGTTCTCGGCACTCGCGGGCATGCCGTTGTCGGAATACGTGCGTCGTCGTCGGATGACGCTCGCCGGGGCGGAGCTCGCTGCGGGCGCCGCGAGTCTGCTCGACGTGGCCGTGCGCCACGGGTACGGGTCGGTCGAGGCATTCGGACGCGCGTTCCGGGCTGTGCACGGCATCAGCCCGGCCGATGCGCGCCGTGACGGGGGTCCTCTCCGCACTCAACCCACGCTCCGGTTCCGCCTGAGCGTCGAAGGGAGAATCCCCATGGACGTCACCATCACCACCCGGCCCGCGTTCGTCCTCGCCGGTCATGCCGCCGAGGTCCCGTTGATCCACGAGGGCGTCAATCCGCACATCCAGGAGCACATCGCCGCGATCCCGTCCGAGGAACACGCGCGCCTCAAGGGTCTCGGCGACGCCGAGCCGTCGGGGATCCTGGCCGTCACGGCCGATATCGAACCGGACGCACCGGAGGGCACGCTGCTCACGTATCTGCACGGCGTCGCCCTGCAGAGCACCACTCCCGTTCCGGACGACCTCGACTCCCTTCCCCTCGAAGCCGGTTCCTGGGCGGTCTTCGCGGCCCAGGGCCCGTTCCCCGAGACGCTGCAGGATCTGTGGGCCGCCACAGCGACCGAGTGGTTCCCGTCGAACCCCTGGAGGCTGCGTCCCGGTCCCTCGATCGTGCGCTACCTCGAGTTCCGGGGTGACTCCGCGTCGTGCGAGCTCTGGCTTCCGGTCGAGCACGGCTGACGCAGGCCCGAGGGCGGGCGGGCGTCCGCGCACCACCCGCCCTCGCCTCGCCACACCGTGTCCGACGCCCGTGCGACACTGGGCGCACGATCAAGGAGGGCACGTCATGGCGGCGATCGATCCCAAGAAGACGCTCGACGCGTATCGCGCGAAGAGGGGAGAGTTCCGCATCGTCGAGGTGCCGCCCCTGCAGTATCTGATGATCGACGGGGCAGGCGACCCGAACACCGCACCCGCGTACCGGGAGGCCGTGTCCGCCCTGTTCCCGGTGGCCTATGCGCTGAAGTTCGCGAGTCGGAACGAGCTCGGCGTCGACACGGTGGTGATGCCGCTCGAAGGACTCTGGCATGCACCGGACATGGAGTCGTTCACCTCGCGCCGCGACAAGTCGGCGTGGATGTGGACGATGATGATCATGGTCGGCGACCACATCACCGGGGCGATGTGCGCGGCTGCGGTGGAAGCCGTCGCGCAGAAGGCAGCGAAGAAGAAGGAGTCGATTCCGGCACTGGAGTCCGTGCGGTTGGAGACGCTCGACGAGGCCACCTGCGTGCAGACGCTGCATGTCGGCCCGTTCGACGACGAAGGTCCGGTGCTCGACGATCTGCATCACCGCTTCATCCCCGAGAACGGGCTGCAGATGCGAGGACTCCATCACGAGATCTACCTGAGCGATTTGCGTCGCGTCGATCCGGCGAAGCTGCGCACGATCCTCCGGCAGCCGGTCATGCCGCGCGCCTGAGCGGTGGATACCGGGAAAGCAAGCCCCTCCTCGGCTTCCGGTGCGACGGATACGCTTCAACGATGAGCACGGTCAAGAATGCGGCACGCGTCGCCAAGAGGTCGTCGACGTTCCGACGGATCGCCCGTGCCGGTTTCGTCGTCCTGGGCCTCATCCACGTCATCATCGGCTCGGTGGCGATCTCCATCGCGGCGGGCGCCTCCGGCGACGCCGACCAGGACGGAGCGATGGAGCAGATCCGCCAGAGCCCGATCGGAGGCCTGCTGCTCGTGCTCGTGGCCGCCGGGCTGATCGCGCTTGCCGTATGGCAGATCGCCAGTGCCTTCCTCGCCGCCGACCCGGCCGAGACGAAGAAGTGGGGTCAGCGCGTCAAGCTCTTCGGCATCGCCGCCGCGTACCTCGTCGTCGGGGGCATGGCCCTGATCTACGCGGTGGGTGGCAACGCCGACTCGGAGACGGCCTCGAAGACCCTGAGCGCGGTGCTGCTCTCGGCGCCGGGCGGCGTGGCCCTGCTGGTCGTCGTGGGGCTCTCGGTCGTCGGGGTGGGGGTCGGGTTCGTCGTCGGCGGTTTCACCCGCGGCTTCGAGAAGCTGCTCGACCTGCCATCGGGGGTCGCTCGCGGGGGCATCGTGACGCTGGGAGTGATCGGCTACTTCGGCAAGGGCATCGCGGTGGCCGTGACCGGGGTGCTGTTCGTGGTCGCCGCCGTGACACAGGACCCGGAGAAGGGCGCAGGGCTCGACGCTGCTCTGCACAGCCTGCTCGAGCTGCCCCTGGGAGGACTCGTCCTGGGGCTGGTCGGCGCAGGCTTCGCGGTCTACGGCGTCTTCTGCATCGCTCGGGCCCGCTTCGCTCGCATGTGACCTCCAGGCACGTGTGAGCGTTCAGGCCGCACTCAGGCGGTCGCGGGCTTCTCGCTCCACACCAGAAGGAACGCTCCGAGAGCGATCATCAGTCCGCCGCCTGTCGCGCCCATCGCCTCGATGCGTCGTGGGGAGCGACCGAACCAGTCGCGGGCGGCACTCGCGAGGAGCACCCACACCGCGTCGCACGTCACACCGATGGTGACGACGATCGCCCCGAGCAGGAAGAGCTGCGCGGGGACGGAACCGGCATGCAGATCGACGAACTGGGGCAGGATCGCGAGGAAGAAGGCGATGGACTTCGGGTTGGTCACGCCGACGACGAAGCCTTCGCTGAGGAGTCGCCACCCCGAGCGCCGTGCCGGTGCCGCGATCATGGCCCGCGCCGCATCCTTCCGGTGCCTGATCGCCTGGATGCCGAGGAAGATCAGGTAACCGGCGCCGAGCACCTTGACGATCGTGAACAGCACGATCGACTGTGCGATCACGGTGCCGACGCCGAGCGCGACGGCCACGACGAGGACGATCGACCCGACGGCCGTGCCGAGGATGCTGAGGAACCCGCCCCAGCGCCCCAGCACCATGGCCCGGCCGATCGTGAACAGCACCGTCGGCCCGGGGATCACGACCATGACGAACGCGGCGACGACGAAGGCGAGCAGCGTGTCCGGGGCGATCATGGGATGAGCCTAGAGGCGCGGGCGCCGGGCGGTCGAGGCCCGGCCACCCGGCGCTGCCGGATCAGGTGCTGCCGGAGACGGTGCTGCCGGATCCGGTGCCCTCGATCAGACCGTGCCCTCGATCAGACGGTGCCCTCGATCAGACGGTGCCCTCGATCAGACCGTGCCCCAGAAGCGGTCCTCCGCGTCCTGGTCCTCGCTGATCAACCAGACCTCGACGATGCGGTCATCGGCGACGCGGAAGACGTCGACGCCGTGCTGGTCGAGGTCGTCGCGCCCTTCGCGCTGGGCACGGAAGCGCACGGTCGCTGAGACGAGTGCGCCGCTCTCGGTCGCCGATTCGGTCTCGAGGGCGAAGGTTCCGCCGCTCAGTTGCATGAACCGGCCGAGGTGCGCGAGGATCGCGTCGGGACCGACATGGTCCCCCGAGACCTGGCTCTCTCCGGGCTGGTGCCAGACGGCGTCCGCGTGGAAGGTCGCGGCCAGCGCCTCCATGTCTCCGGCGGCCATGGCCGCACCATACTGTCCTACGACGTCGATTGCCGACATGATGCTCCTCCTGGATGGGTCGGTACTGTGGAGCATCCAGCGTCTCGACCGGGACGCGGTTACTTCAACGTCACCGGGGAAGGAGCGGCGGATGTCGCGCACATGGACGGTGTTCTCCGCCAGTTGCCCGTCGCGCGCGTCCCTCGCCCGCATCGCGAACAAGTGGACCGCGATGATCGTCGTCCTCCTGCACGAGCAGCCGCTGCGCTTCGGCGAGCTGCACAGCCGGATGGACGGGATCACGAAGAAGGTGCTCGTCGACACACTCCGCGCCCTCGAACGCGACGGGATGCTCGAGCGGGCGGTCGGTGACGACGGTCATCCCCGGTACCGACTCACCCCGCTCGGGCGGACCCTGCACGAGCCGCTCCAGGCGCTGCAGGTCTGGGCGGAGTCGCACGTGGAGGATGTCCGCGATGCGCAGGACCGCTACGACGAGGCCGCCGACGCGAAGACGCTCGACGGGCGCTGACGCCTGCGCCCACCCCCTGCTCACAGGTGGGAAACTGGAACGATGAGCGTTTCTCCCGGTGTCGACCTGATCGCCCCCTTGAACGAGGCCGAGGTGCGGCGCATCCGCGGGGACTTCCCGATCCTGGGAGCGCAGGTGCACGGGCATCCGCTCGTGTATCTCGACTCGGGGGCGACGTCGCAGCGCCCGACCGCGGTGCTCGACGCCGAGCGTGACTTCGCGACCTCCATGAACTCCGCGGTGCACCGTGGCGCGCACACGCTCGCCGCCGAGGCGACCGAGCTCTTCGAAGACGCGCGCGCCGCCGTCGCCCGATTCGTGGGCGCCGCCGACGACGAGATCGTCTGGACCTCGAACGCGACCGAGGCGATCAACCTCGTCGCGTACTCGCTGTCGAACGCGTCGCTCGGGCGCGGGGGAGCGGCCGCCGAGGGGCTCCGTCTCCGCGAAGGCGACGAGATCGTGACCACAGAGATGGAGCACCACGCGAACCTCATCCCGTGGCAGGAGCTGGCGGCGCGCACCGGCGCGACGCTGAAGGTCATACCCCTCGACGACCACGGGGGCCTGCGGCTCGACGTCGCGGCAGAGCTGATCACCGCCCGTACGAAGCTCGTCGCGTTCACCCATGTCTCCAATGTGCTCGGTGTCGTCAACCCCGTCGATCAGCTCGTCTCGCTCGCGCGCGAGGTCGGCGCGCTGACGCTGCTCGACGCCTGCCAGTCGGCACCCCACCTCCCGCTCGACGTGCGTGCCCTCGGGGTCGACTTCGCCGTGCTGTCCGGTCACAAGATGCTCGGACCGACCGGCATCGGCGCCCTCTACGGTCGGCGCGAGGTGCTGGCAGCGATGCCCCCGTTCCTGACGGGCGGTTCGATGATCACCACGGTGACCACGACCGAGGCCGAATATCTGCCGCCGCCCCAGCGCTTCGAAGCGGGAACGCAGCGCGTCTCGCAGGCGATCGCGCTCGCCGCGGCCGTGGGATACCTGACCGAGGTGGGGATGCCGCGCATCGCCGCGCACGAGGCCGCGTTCGGCCGCCGTCTCGTCGACGGGCTGAGCGCGATCGACGGCGTGCGTGTGCTCGGCGCCGGTATCGACCTGCCCCGCGTCGGCCTCGCGAGCTTCGACGTCGAGGGCATCCACTCGCACGACGTGGGTCAGTTCCTCGACGACCGCGGCATCGCCGTTCGCGTCGGCCACCATTGCGCGCAACCGCTGCACCGCCGCCTGGGTGTGACCTCCTCCACCAGGGCGAGCACCTACCTGTACACGACCGAGGCCGAGGTGGACGCCGTGATCGAGGGCGTCGCCGGAGCGATCGACTTCTTCCGGAGGGGCGCATGAGCGACCTGCAGAACCTGTACCAGGAGCTGATCCTGGACCACTCGCGCACGCCGCACGGCTATGGACTCCGCGACGAGATCCCCGCGCAGTCCCACCAGTTGAACCCGACCTGCGGTGACGAGATCACCCTGCAGGTGCACCGCGATGCCGACGGCAGCGTCGAGGCGATCGCCTGGGAGGGGCACGGCTGCGCGATCTCGCAGGCATCGGCGTCTCTGCTGGCGGAGCTCGCGGAAGGACTCAGCGTCGAAGACCTCGAGGTGCGCATCGCGGCCTTCCGCGAGGCGATGCGATCCCGCGGCACGATCGAACCGGATGAAGAGCTCCTCGGTGATGCCGCTGCCCTCGGTGGGGTGTCGAAGTACGTCGCGCGCGTCAAGTGCGCCATGCTCGCCTGGGTCGCCGCGGAAGACGCGCTCACGCGCAGCTGAGGTGCAGGATGGACGCATGTCCCTGCACCTGACGCCCCTCCCCTCCACCCGCTTCGAGGCGTGGGCGACAACCGCACGGCAGCGCCTGATCGACCGGAACAGGGAGTCGGGGCGACGCCTCGGCGCGGACGCTGTCGGGCACGTCGAGCAGGTGTTCGGCGACCTGTTCCCGGAGGACGGTGCGACCTCGACGACGCGGGTCATGCGCATCGTCGACGATGCGGACGGCGAACTCGGAACACTCGTGCTGGCCCTGAGCGGACAGAAGATGCTCCTGCTCGACCTCGACCTCGACCTCGACGTCGGCCTCGGCGGTGCCGAGACACTGAGCGATGCCCAGAACGAAGGGCTGCTCGCGCTCCTGCTCCCGATCGCGCGCGACATGGGCGCCACCCAGATCGGGGCGCAGCTCTTTCCGCAGGACACGGCCGGACGGGTATTCGCCGAACAGGGCGGATTCGAGGTGGCCTCGATCCAGATGGTGCTCGAACCGCTTCCGGTGCGCGACCCCGCTTCCCGCGTCGAGGTGTCGCCGATGACCGCGGAACGCTTCCCCCGCTTCGCGGCAGCGTCGGAGGAAGGGTTCGCGCACGACCTCGTCGCGTCGGGGCGCTACACGCCCGAGGAGGCGATCGCCGAGTCGCATCGCCAGATGGTCGAGGAGCTTCCCGACGGGCTCGATACCGAAGGACAGGAATTCTTCACCGCTGCTGTCGACGGAACCGAGGTCGGCATCCTGTGGTTCGGGATGCGGCGGCGTGACGGTCGTCCGCAGGCGTTCATCCTCGACATCGAGGTGGCCGCGGATCAGCGCCGGAAGGGATACGGACGCGCGTTGATGCACGCCGCCGAGAGAGAAGCCCGCAGGCTCGGCGCGGACTCGATCGGGCTGCATGCCTTCGGCTTCAACACGGGGGCCGTCGACCTGTATGAGCAGCTGGGCTACCGCCGCACCGAGGAGAGCCTGCTGCGCGAGGTCTGAGCCACGGTCACGCGAGCACTCGACGGGAATAGCCCTGAGCGCGAGGCGTTGGGGCCAACATGACAACTCTCGGAATCATCGGTGCAGGACACATCGGCAGCCAGGTCGCACGCGTCGCGATCGCGAACGGCTACGACGTGGTGATCGCCAACTCGCGCGGACCGGAGACACTCGCCGACCTGGTCGCCGAGCTCGGGCCCAGGGCTCGGGCCGCGACGGCGCAGGACGCGGCCGCTGCCGCAGACGTGGCCGTCGTCACTGTGCCCCTCGGCGCGATCGACCAGCTCCCGGCCGAGCAGCTCGCGGGCAAGATCGTCCTCGACACCAACAACTACTACTTCGAGCGGGACGGACACATCGAAGCCCTCGACAAGGGGGAGACCACGACGTCGGAGCTGGTGCAGCGTGCGCTCCCCGGCGCGAAGATCGCGAAGGCGTTCAACCACATCTTCGCCTCGGAGATCACGTCCGACGGAACGCCGGCCGGCACCCCCGACCGTCGCGCGCTGGCCACGGCCGGCGATGACGTGGAAGCCGTGGCCTTCGTGACGCGCTTCTACGACGAGGCCGGCTTCGACACCGTCAACGTGGGTCCGCTCAGTGAGTCCTGGAGGGTCGAGCGCGACCGCCCGGCGTATGTGGTGCGGCAGACTGCCGAAGAGCTCACGGCGAACCTCGCGATCGCGAACCGCCTGCCCTGAGCATCGTCGGGGGCGAGGGAGGAGCCCTCGTCCCCGCCCGGGCCGCCGCCGCTGCGAGGGCTTGGGATACCAAAAGTTGAGGAACACCGCCGGGAGTGCGAGAATGCCCAGATGGCGGGGGCTATAGCAGGAGGCGGCGAACTCGAGTCGGTGAGGGTCACGCGCATCCTTCGCGATGACATCATCCTCGGGCGGCGGATGCCGGGGTCGCGCCTGGTGGAGCGCGACATCGCGGCAGAGCTCAATGTGTCGCGACTTCCGGTCCGGGAGGCCATCCGCACGCTCGTCGCGGAGGGGATCGTCGTCGCCCGTCCCCGCACCTGGGCAGTCGTGCGGGAGTTCACCCATCGGGACATCCAGGACTTCGCCGAGGTGCGCGAGGCCATCGAGACGCTGATCTTCGTGTTCGCCGCCGAGCGGCACGACGAGGCCGGTATCGCCCGGATCCGCGAGGTCTACGAGCGTGAGCTCGCGGCCGCGAAGGCGCAGGATTCCGAGGCTGCGAGGGTGGCCGCAGCGGAGTTCCACGAGGTCGCCGTCGAACTCGCGGCGAACGAGATGCTCGGAGAGCTCATCGCCGTGTTCCTCACGCGTCTGCGCTGGTTGTTCGGTCAGCACGACGATCTGCTCGCGATGGCGGACGAGCATCGCATCATCCTCGAGGCGATGACTGCGCGTGACACCGAGGCATTGCGCCGGATCGTCCCCGCGCACCTCGCCAGTGGTCAGTCCGCAGCCGAGCGGCGCCTCGCCGAGAACAGTGACCTGACGGCCTGAGCTGCCGGTTCGCCCTGACGCAGGTCGGGGGACCGCAGAGTCGGCTCCGGTTGTATATTGGGGCGATCGGAGTCGGTCCGGAACTGTTGCGCTGTCCTGGGGAGCGAGATGCGGAGTCTTGCTGTCGCGGTCGGATGCCTGTTGCTCGTCGGCGGGATCACGCTCGTCGCGATCGCGGATCAGGAGCGCATGGCGTCGATCGCCGCGGTCAAAGCGGAGATCGCACGCGTCGAAGGCGCGCTGGACACGTCGCGCGGCGAGAACCGGGAACTCGCCGAGAAGCTCACCGCCCTGCGGTCGAAGCTCGCTGAGCAGGACGCGCAGATCGCCGACACGACGGGGTTCCTGCCGTGATCCGCCGGGTGCTGGCCGTCACCCTCGCCGCCTCGGTGCTGCTCATCTCGGGGATGATCGGCAGAGCTGACGCCCTCGAGCACGAGAGAACGACCGCTGTCGCACAGCTCGTCGCACTGAACGGCCAGTATCGCGACGCCGGCCAGCGCACCGACTACCTCGACGGGGCCGTCGAACGCGCAGAGCAGGAGACCGCCGATCGCGCCGCCGTCCTTGCGCTGCGGCCCGCCTTCCTCGCCGAGGTCCAAGCCCTGACCGCCGCACTCCAGGGAGCCGAAGGTCGGGTGGATACGGCCGCGCATCGCGCCGCCGCCCTGTCGGCACAGCAGGCCGTCGCCGCCGAGAAGGAGAACCCCGATACCGTCGCGGCGGCCACGGCGACCCTGCACGCGCTCACGGAGAAGGTGGGCACAGAGGTCGCGTCCTGGCAGGCGGCACAGAGCTCGGGTCCCGGAGGGCCGATGTGGTCGTCGAGCGGTCCGGAGGGGTACGCGCGGGTGCGGGCAGCCCTCGACCTCGTCGGTGGTGGGGGCGTGGGACTCTACGAGTCCTCGTCGTGTGCGGGCGGGAACGCCCCGGCCTGCGCGAACAGCAACGGATACATCAAGTACCGCGCCGACATCGCGAACTGGAGTGCCGGTCGGTTGAACTGGGCGATGGCGCATGAGCTCGCGCACATCTACCAGTTCCGCGTATGGGGCGCGCTCACCTCATCCGGGGCGTACGGGGCGCTGTTCGGCGGTGACCCGGAGTTCCTCGCGAACTGCATGGCCGTGGTGCGGGGCTATCCCGGATCGGTCGGCTGCAACGGCGACCAGCAGGCGTGGGCCTCGGCCATCTGGGTGGGCACCGTCCGCTGAGCGGGAGCCTGTCGCCGGCGTCGCCTCAGGTCGCCGGCGTCGTGGTGTCGATCGCCGCGCGCAGCGGGCGACGCATCACTCGCCAGTAGGAGGCGGGAGCGATGCGGGTGAGCACGTCGATCAGGCGGGCTTCTCGCCCGACCATCGTGCGCGCAGCCCGTCGTTCGGTCGCCCGCACGATCCGGGCCGCGGCATCGGTGGGCTCGGTGTGGTACATCGCGGCCTGCGCGGCGGCGGCCCGGGCCGCCACCTCCGGGTCGATCGCCGCGGCGTAGCGACCGTGCAGGATGATCCCGGTGCGCACCCCCGCAGGGTAGACGGCTCCGACGCTCACCGAGGTGCCCTCGAGCTCGTGCCGCAGAGCCTCGGAGAACGCGCGCACCGCGAACTTGCTGACCGCGTACGGGATGCGGCCGGCGGGGGCGGCGAGTGCGTAGACGCTCGCCAGGTGCGTGATGTGCGCGGCCGGCGCGGCGCGGAGCGCGGGGAGAAGGGCTTTGGTGACCGAGACCGTTCCCCAGAGGTTCACGTCGGTGAGCCAGCGCATTTCCTCCATGGTGAGCTGGTCGATGTCGCCGAGCATCGACGAGCCGGCGCACGTGATCAGGGCGTTGATGCGCGGGTGGGCCTCGGTGATGTCGGCGGCGGTCGCGAACACGGTCTCGTCATGGCGGAGGTCGACGACGTGCGTCGTCACGCGCGCGCCCTGCAGTTCGGCCGCGATCGTCGCGAGTGACGCGGCGTCGTGGTCGATGAGCGCGAGGTGCACTCCCCGAGCCGCCAGCAGGCGTGCGATATCCGCGCCCATCCCGTTCGCCGCTCCGGTGATCACGGTGGTGCTGCCGGTGAGTTCGAGGTGCTTCATTGCTCTCCTGCATGGCGCGATCCTGGTGCGAACCCGCGGATGTCGGATGGGTGGGGCAAGCTGATTCCGAACCATTCTGGCCGACACCGGGCTGCAGTGATACCGGTACGCTCAAGGAGAGGAGGTACCGGTGGGACGGACAGCGGATGCCATCGCCGAGGGCGTTGCGATCGCGACCGCTGCGGCGCGCCTCGCCGTGAAGAACCACATCCTCATCGGCACCATCGCCGAAGACGGCGTCTTCGACATGGACAAGTACATCGACGACGCGCGTGAGGCGCTTCGTGCCATGGCCGAGGAGTCGGAAGAGGCCGCTGCCACCGTCACCGCGTTGCGCAAGAGGGCGAGGGGCCGGCACTCCGATCCGGTGGGGACGCACGACTACCGCGACCGCGATGTGCGCAACCTCCGCCGACGTGCCAAGCAGTCCACCGGCGTTGCCGTGCGCCTGCGAGAGATCATGCAGGACCGCGATCGGCTCGCCGAGATCGTCGAGGAGGCGCGTGACGCCGCCTGGGCGGATGTGCGCCACAACCTCGACCGCCGACTGCGGGTCGAAGGCATGCGTCCGGATCAGGATCCCGATTACAACCGCATGCGCGAAGCGCGGATGCAGGCCCTTCGACTCGTCGATCTGCAGGCGCTCTCGTCGGAGCAGAGGGCCAAGGCCAAGCGCCGGAAGAAGCAGCAGAAGGCTGCGTCGGTGGAGGACTGAGGCCTCGTTTCGCTTTCGCGTCGGGACTGTTGTAGGCTGTTCTACGGCCCGCTGAGCGGGCTGGGCGCCCGTAGCTCAATGGATAGAGCATCTGACTACGGATCAGAAGGTTAGGGGTTCGAGTCCCTTCGGGCGCACACTGTGTTGAGACAGTGAAGGAACGGCTTCCACTTCGGTGGGGGCCGTTTCTGCGTTTCTGCCCGCTGTCATCGGTCCTCGATGCTGCCGCATCCGCCCACGTCCGCATCCGCCCACGTCGCGAGTTTTTCTATACAGTCCAAAAATCATATGTAGGATAGGCAAACCTAACTTAGGAGTTGTCCATCGTGACTGAGCTGCTCACTTCCTCGACCGTCGACGTCTACCGCTCCCAGATCGCACGCACGGCGTCTCGGGTGGCCGCAAGGTTCACCGAAACCACACAACCCACGTCCGGCGCCTCGCTCGCAGAACTGCAGAAACTCGTCGATCGGGTCGACCTCGCCGGCTCCGGCATCGGCACCGCGTCGGCCATCCGTGAGATCGATGATCTCTTCCTCGCCCACGCCGTGTGGTTTCACCACCCCCTGTATGCGGCGCACCTGAACTGCCCGGTGGCGCTCCCCGCCGTCGCGGCCGAGACGATCCTCGCCGCGGTCAACACCTCGGTCGACACCTACGACCAGTCGACGGTGGGCACGCTGATGGAGCGTCGGCTGATCGAGGCCGTGACGGGATGGGTGGGGTTCGCCTCGGGCGACGGCATCTTCACCTCCGGGGGCACGCAGTCGAACCTCCATGCGCTGTTCCTCGCCAGAGAGGCGGCACTGGCGGCGGTCGGCGGCTCGCGTACGACGTCGATGTCTCGCTTGGTCGTCTTCGCCACGGCATCCAGTCATTTCAGCGTCGGCAAGTCGTCGCTGCTGCTCGGCCTCGCCGACGATGCGGTCATCGAGGTGGCCGACGACAGCGCAGGGCGGATGCTTCCGGCTGACCTCGATGCGGCGGTCTCTGCGGCTGTGGCGGAGGGGCGGGTGCCCATCGCCGTCGTCGCCACCGCAGGCACTACGGACCGCGGCGTGATCGACCCGCTCGCGAGCATCGCCGCGGTGTGCGACGCCCGCGGTCTGTGGCTGCACGTCGACGCTGCCTACGGAGGAGGACTCCTGGTCTCGTCCCGGCGCCGGCACCTTCTTGCAGGCATCGAACGGGCACGGTCCGTCACCGTCGATTTCCACAAGAGCTTCTTCCAGCCCGTCTCCTCCAGCGCCCTGCTCGTGCGCGACCCCCGGGATCTGGTTGCGGGCGCCTGGCACGCCGATTACCTCAACCCGCGGGAGAACGACGAACCCAATCAGGTGGACAAGTCGCTGCAGACCACGCGCCGTTTCGACGCGCTGAAGCTGTGGGCGACGCTCCGATCGATGGGGACGGCGCAGGTCGGCGAGCTGTTCGACGCGGTCATCGATCTCGCCACGGCCGCCGGCGATCTGGTCGACGCCGATCCCGAACTCGAGCTGGTGGGTCGCACCCAGCTCAGCACCGTGCTCTTCCGCGCGCGTCCCGGGGATGTGCCGCCCGCAGTGCAGGATGAGCTCGTCGCGGGGGTCCGGCGCGTGCTCTTCGAATCCGGCCGTGCACTCGTCGCGAAGACGGTGATCGACGGACGGCCCTGCCTGAAACTGACTCTCCTCAACCCGGAAGCCACCCTCGACGACGTCCGAACGATCCTGGACATCGTGAAGGACGCGGCGACTGCTCTCGCGGGCATATCGCCGGATCTCGTCGCCGCGGAGGCGACGGCATGACCGCGCACGTGCACGACGTCGTCGGCATCGGCATCGGCCCGTTCAACCTGGGGCTCGCCTGTCTCGCGGATCCGCTCGGGGTGGACGCGGTGTTCCTCGACCGTGCGGAAAGCTTCCGATGGCACCCCGGGATGATGATCGAGGGCTCGACCATCCAGGTGCCGTTCCTGGCCGACCTGGTCACTATGGCCGATCCCACCTCGCGCTTCTCCTTCCTCAACTGGTTGAAGCAATCGGGGCGGCTCTACCCGTTCTACATCCGTGAGAGCTTCTATGCGCTGCGTACCGAATATGACGCGTACTGCCGCTGGGCGGCCGAGCAGCTGCACCAGCTGCACTGGAATCACGAGGTCGTGCGGGTCGAGCATGACCCTGTCGACGACGTCTACATCGTGCAGGCGATGCGCACCGACACCGGCGAGGAGCGCACACTGCGCACCCGTCACGTCGTCGTCGGGGTCGGCACGAGCCCCACGATCCCGACGGCTCTCCGCGACATCTCCGGCCGTGCCGTGCACAGCTCGGCATACCTGGAGAATCGTGATGCGCTTCGCGCGACGGATTCGATCACGGTGGTTGGCAGCGGCCAGTCGGCGGCCGAGATCTACCGCGATCTCCTCGAGGGTGCGCGCGAGGGCGGCTATCGTCTCGACTGGATCACCCGGTCGCCGCGGTTCTTCCCCATGGAGTACACGAAGCTCACCCTGGAGATGACCTCACCGGAGTACACCGATCACTTCCATGGCCTTCCCCTCGCACTGCGGCAGCACCTGAGTCGGGAGCAGCGGAGCCTCTACAAGGGTGTCTCCTGCGACCTCATCGACGACATCTACGACACCCTCTATCGGCTCAGCGCCGAAGGTCCAGTGCCCACGACGCTCCTCGCCGATACCGAGGTCACCGCCGCCGAGTGGGACGGCGTGCGCTTCCGGCTCTCGTTGCGGCACGGCCAGCTCGGAGAGCAGCACGACAGGGAGACGGCCTCGCTCATCCTCGCCACGGGGTACTCTGCCCAGACGCCGCCTTTCCTGCAGGGCATCGCCGACCGTCTGGACTGGGATGCTCTGGGCAGGATGGACGTCGCGCGCGACTACAGCGTCGACGGCGGACGCGGGCGGGTCTTCGTGCAGAACGGTGAAGAGCACACCCATGGGTTGACCGCCCCGGACCTCGGCTTCGGCGCCTGGCGCAACTCGTCGATCCTCTCGTCGATCCTCGGTCGAGAGGTCTACCCGATCGAGCGCCGCATCGCGTTCCAGGACTTCGGTGTCCCCGCCGATGCCCTCCGGGAGTCCACCGTGCCCGGGGCGGTCGTGCGATGACGACGACGACCGGGATCGGAGTATCGCTCACCGTCGCCAGCCCCCTTCGGGACGCGGCTATCCTGCACCGCTGGCTGGCCGATCCCCATTCGGCGTACTGGGGCATGACCGACCTGGATGTCCCCGCCGTCGCGGCCTATCTCGCCGCTGTCGATGCTGATCCCGCCCAGCAGGCGTGGCTCGGGCTGGTCGACGAGGTCCCGCTGTTCTACGCCGAGACCTATGACCCGGCGCAGGTGCTGCTGACAGAGGTCCACGACGCGGTGCCGGGCGACATCGGCATGCACGTCCTGGTGTCACCTCCGGGCGAGGACCCCCGACACGGGCTGACCGATGCGGTGTTCGCCGCCGTGATGTCGTGGTGCTTCGATGAGCTCGGCGCGGAGCGCGTGGTCGTCGAACCGGATGTGCGCAACGCGCGCATC
The DNA here is from genome assembly GCF_039729145.1 of Microbacterium sp. SY138. NCBI lineage: Bacteria > Bacillati > Actinomycetota > Actinomycetes > Micrococcales > Microbacteriaceae > Microbacterium > Microbacterium sp. SY138. The sequence continues at coordinate 740,953 of NZ_CP155793.1, forward strand.
CGCGCGAAGAACGTGCGCGCCGGCTTCGACGAGGTGCGCCACGTCGTCATCGACGAGGGCGGGCACCTCAAGACCGCGATGCTCTCGGTGTGCACCCGCGCCGGCTTCGCGGCGTCCGACCTGATCCGCCTCGACCGAGAGGGACGCGCATGATCGCCCCCGCCGCCCACCTGACGATCGATTCGCTGGAGCGCGCACAGCGTCACCTGGTGGCCAAGGCTCTCGCGGAGTTCAGCCACGAACGGCTGATCGCCCCGGAGCCCTCCGGCGATGGTTGGCGCGTCGGTGTGCCCTCCACCGCCGTCGAGTACCGGTTCCGCGCCATGCGTACCGAGCTGGAGCACTGGATCATCGAGGAGAGCAGCATCCGTCGCCTCATCGACGGTACAGATGCCGTGCTGGACGCGCAGCAGCTGATCCTCGAGCTGCAGCCGACCCTCGGCCTGTCGGATGAGCTTCTCCCGTTGTACCTGGAAGAGATCGCGTCCACGCTCGCTGGCTCGATGTTCAAGATCGCGCGGGGTGGGCCGTCGGCGCGGGAGCTGGCCGGCGCCGACTTCCAGACGATCGAGGCGGCGATGACCGAGGGGCACCCTGGTTTCGTCGCGAACAACGGGCGCATCGGCTTCGGTGTCTCGGATCATGCCACCTTCGCTCCCGAGGCCGCCCGGTCGTTCCGCCTGGTGTGGGTCGCCGCGCGACGGTCAGCATCGCATCTGGCCCTCGGCGCGGATCTCACCGAGGAGACCCTGCTTTCGGGCGAGTTGAGCCCGACCGAACGCGATCGCTTCGCCACCCGTCTTCGCGACCTCGGCGAGGAGCCGGCCGACTTCCACCTGCTGCCGGTGCACCCGTGGCAGTGGGAGAACCGCGTGACCATCACCTTCGCCCCCGACCTCGCCCGACGCGACCTCGTCTACATCGGCGAGAGCGAAGACGACTATCGCGCCCAGCAATCGGTGCGCACCATGTTCAACGTCTCCCATCCGCATCGGCACTACGTGAAGACGGCGCTCGCTGTGCAGAACATGGGGTTCCTTCGGGGGCTCTCTCCGGCGTACATGCGCGTCACACCCGCGATCAACGACTGGGTGGCCGAGCTCGTGGCCGCCGACCCGACATTCGCGGATGCCGGCTTCCGAGTGCTCCGGGAGCGCGCGTCGATCGGCTACACGGGCGACGTGTACCACCGCACCGCACAGCCGTCCGCCCACCGCAAGATGCTGGCCGCCCTCTGGCGCGAGAGCCCTGTGCCGTTGGCAGCCGGGGCTGAGCGACTGGCGACTCTGGCGTCGCTCCTGCATCGCGACGGCGAGGGCGTCTCGGTGGTCACCACGCTCATCCGTGCTTCCGGTATCCCCGCGACCGCGTGGGTCCACCGGTTCCTTCGCGCGTATCTCCGGCCGATCGTGCACAGCCTGCTGGCCCACGATCTCGCGTTCATGCCGCACGGCGAGAACCTCATCCTCATCCTCGAGGGGAACGTGCCGACCGGTGTGTTCATGAAGGACATCGGTGAGGAAGTAGCACTACTGTCCGAGCGCACGCTGCCGGAGGAGGTGCGACGCATCGTCGCCCCCGTCGGCGACGAGGAGAAGGCGCTCGCCGTCTTCACCGACGTCTTCGATGGGGTGCTCCGGCACCTGGCGGGCATCCTCCACATCGACGGCACCCTGACTGAGGGGGGCTTCTGGCGCCTGGTCGGAGAGACGGTCGATGAGCATGCCGATGGGCATCCCGACCTCGAGTCACTCGTCGATCTGCGGGCCGATGCATTCGCCCATTCGTGCCTGAATCGTCTGCAACTGCGCAACACGCTGCGCATGGTGGACCTCGCGGACCAGTCCGCTTCCCTCATGTACGCCGGAACGCTCGACAATCCCATCGGTCGGGCGCGCAGCTCGTCGCCCATTCCGCTGTCGACCCAGGGAGGGTGAGCGGATGACCAGCGGTGGTTCGCGACGTCCTCGGCATCCCGCGCATCCGGGCGATGGATGTGCGGGACCGTGGATGTGCGGTCTCGTGGAGCGCGATCAGAGCAGGCTGGTGATCGCCGGGTCGCGGTCGGCGACATCCGCGGCGGTGGCGACGATCACCTGGCGGATCGCGGCGACGGCAACGGCCGGAGTGACGTCTGCACGGTGGGCGAGGCTCACCGTGCGGGTCATCATGGGGTGCGTCAGCCGCACCGAACGAAGAGCGGGGCGATCGAGCAGAACCATGGCCGGCACCACCGCGACGCCGACGCCGCGCTCGACGAAACGCAGCACCGCATCCATCTCGGCGCCCTCGAGCACATGGGTGGGTCGGAGTCCCTCGGCGCGGAAAGCCGCATCGGTGGTGGCTCGAAGCTCGTAGGTCTCGTCGAGGGCGATCAGGGGGAGGGTGGCGAGGTGGTGAAGCGTCATCGACGCCGAACTCGACACCGGTGGCTCGCTCGCGGCCGAGACGACGACCAGCTCCTCGGTGAGGAGCGGGGTCCGCGTCAGGCTGAATCCCGAGGGAGGAGGTCCTTCGGACTCGGTGATGAGGGCGATGTCGACGGCGCCGACCGCGAGCTCCTCGACGAGTCGGCGAGAGCCGCTCTCCGTCAGGTGCAGATCGATGCCGGGATGCGCGGAATGGAAAGCGCGGATGGCCTCGGCGACCAGGCTGATGCAGAGCGTCGGAGGGGCGCCCAGGCGCACGCGTCCACGGCGGAGTCCGGCCAGCTCGCCCATCTCGTCGCGGATGGCGTCGGCCTCGGCGAGCATGCGCTGCGCGCGGGGGAGGAGGGTCTCGCCGGCGGCTGTCAGCGCGATGTGGCCGCGTGCGCGGTGGAACAGTTCCGCGCCCAGTTCGCGCTCGAGCGTGGAGATCTGCCGGCTCAACGACGGCTGCGCCAGATGCAGGTGCTCGGAGGCGCGGGTGAAGTGTCCGAGACGCGCGACCTCGACGAACCCGCGGAGTTGCTCGAGGTTCATGACCATAGCCTACCCGCATCGTTTCAACTCGAACTATGCATTGGAGTTATTAGGATCCCCTAACTAGCGTGGATCGCATGGCTACGCGCGAACGACAGATATCCACCACGGTCCTCGTCATCGGCACTGGAGGGTCGGGTCTGCGGGCGGCGATCGAGATCGCCGAACACGGCGTGGACGTGCTCGCCGCGGGGAAACGACCGCGGCAGGATGCGCACACGTCGCTCGCCGCCGGCGGCATCAACGCGGCGCTCGGCACGATGGATGCCGACGACAGCTGGCAGCAGCACGCAGCCGACACCATCAAGGAGAGCTACCTGCTCGCCAACCCGCACACCGTCGAGATCGTGACGCAGGGTGCCGAGCGTGGCATCCGCGACCTCGAGCGCTGGGGCATGGACTTCGCCCGCGAAGACGACGGCCGCATCTCGCAGCGCTTCTTCGGCGCCCACACCTTCCGCCGCACCGCGTTCGCCGGCGACTACACGGGCCTCGAGATCCAGCGCACCCTCGTGCGCAAGGCCGAGCAGCTCGAGGTCCCGATCCTCGACCACGTCTACATCACGCGCCTGCTCGTGCGCGACAACGTCGTGTTCGGCGCCTACGGCTTCGACCAGGCCGACGGCACCCGCTACCTCATCCACGCGGACGCCGTGATCCTCGCCGCGGGCGGACACAACCGCATCTGGCGCCGCACCTCGTCCCGCCGCGACGAGAACACCGGCGACTCCTTCCGTCTCGCGGTGGACGCCGGCGCGCGGCTCCGCGACCCCGAACTCGTGCAGTTCCATCCGTCGGGCATCATCGAGCCGGAGAGCGCAGCGGGAACCCTGATCTCCGAGGCCGCACGCGGTGAAGGCGGAATCCTCCGCAACGCCCTCGGCGAGCGATTCATGGCGAAGTACGACCCCGAGCGCATGGAGCTCTCGACCCGTGACCGCGTCGCGCTCGCCGCGTACACCGAGATCCAGGAAGGGCGCGGCACCGAGAACGGCGGCGTCTGGCTCGACGTCTCGCACCTGCCGCGCGAGACGATCATGACCCGTCTGCCGCGCGTCTATCAGACGATGATGGAGCTGCAGATGCTCGACATCACGACCGATCCGATCGAGATCGCGCCGACCGCGCACTACTCGATGGGCGGCGTCTGGGTGCGTCCGGAAGACCACCAGACCGACGTCGACGGCCTCTATGCGATCGGCGAGGCGTCGAGCGGTCTGCACGGCGCGAATCGTCTCGGCGGCAACTCGCTCATCGAACTCCTCGTCTACGGACGCATCGTCGGTCAGGCGGCAATGGAGCATGCGGCGGGGCTCGACGCGCAGCGCCGGTCGGCGACCGCGGTGGCGGAAGCGCGGGCCGAGATCGACGATCTGCTGGCGGCCGAGGGGCGCGAGAACGTCCGTGCCCTGCAGCGCGCGATCCGCAACCTCATGACCGAGTACGCCGGTGTGGTGCGCTCGGAGGAGGGGCTGCGCGCCGGTCTCGCCGACCTCGACATGATCGAGGGGCGCATGGAGGACATCGGCATCCACCCCGACATCGCCGGGTTCCAGGACCTCGCGCATGCGTTCGACCTCAAGGCATCGGCACTCGCCGCCCGGGCCACCCTCGAGGCCGCGCTGGAGCGGCGGGAGACCCGCGGATGCCACAACCGCAGCGACTTCCCCGACACCGATCCCACGTTGCAGGTGAACCTGGTGTGGTCGCCGAAGGACGGCGTGACCCGTGAGGCGATCCCAGAGATCTCGCCGGAGATCGCGGAGCTCATGCGCGAGGTCGACACCGCGGGCAAGCTCGTCGAGTAAGAGCACACTGCGGCTGCTTCCGGTCGCACCTGCTGTCGTCCCGCCGACGATCGGGCAGCATCAGGTGCGACCGGAGCGGGTCCGGTGCGGGAAGATGAGCAGATGCACATTCCCGCAGAACTGCTCCCCGATGGTGCGGACTGGCTGCCCGTGGAGAGTGGCGAGTCGGGCGCGGCCGTGCTTCGCGATGAGGCCGGTGGGCGATACGTCAAGGTGGTCCCCTCGTCGCAGGTGGACGAACTGGCGGCCGAGCGCGACCGGATCGCATGGCTCGCGAGCGTCGGCATCCCCGGTCCGTCGGTGATCGAGTGGCGTCTCACCGCGCACGGCGGTGCCCTCGTGACCTCGGCGGTGGAGGGAGTCCCCGCCGACCGGCTCGATGCGGCCGGTCTGCGTGCGGCGTGGCCGGCGATCGCCGACATCCTGCGGCGTCTCCACGCCGTCCCGGTGTCCGACTGCCCCTACGGCCGGGGAGTGGACGGGATGATGACGGCAGCCAGAGCGACGGTCGCCGAGGACCGGGTGCAGACCGAGTTCCTGCCCGTCGCGCTGCAGGATGTGCCGCCGTCGCGGATCCTCGCCGACCTCGAGAGCGAGCTCCCGCGACGGATCGTCCAGGAGCAGGCAGAAGCGGTGGTCTGCCACGGCGACTTCTGCCTGCCGAACATCCTGATCGCGCCCGACGGCTCGCACGTCGCCGGACTCATCGATGTCGGCCGGCTCGGGCGTGCCGACCCCTACGCCGACATCGCCCTGCTCCTGGCGAACGCCCGCGAGACGTGGCCCGACGAGAGCACCGCCCGTCGGGCGGACGAGGACTTCGCTGCGCGGTACGGCATCGATCTCGACTCTGCCCGTCAGGACTTCTACCTGCGGCTCGACCCGCTGACCTGGTAGCGCGGTCGCGGGTCTCAGCCGGCCTGCGGCTCTTCCGTGTCGACCACGCCGATGCCGACCGCCTCGTGATCGGGCTCGGGCTCGTCGCGCTTCGGGGCTTTGGGCTCCTCGCCCGGGGCCTTCTCGGTGCTCGGCTCTTCGAGGTCTTCGGTGCGGGGCACCTCGTTCGGGTCGGCGTCTTCGGGGGACTCGGCTTGTGCCGGTGTCGTGACCTCGCCGTCGCTCGTGTCGGAGGTCGAGGTGGGAGTCGGAGTCTGCGCCTCGGCGGAGAGCTCGGCGGAGAGCTCGTCGGTGGGCTCGGGCTCGGGAGTGCTGTCGGTCATGGGGACCCCTTTCGATGATGTCGTCCGCTCAGGATGCCTCGGCGGCGGATGGGGCTGTAGGGGGTTGACGGGACGGCGAGTTAACCTCGGTGAACCGAAGTCGCCGATCCGGCGTAGCCTGGAGGGGTGACTGCGTACGTCTCGGCCTTCGACCTCTTCTCCATCGGAGTGGGGCCTTCGAGCTCCCATACGGTCGGACCGATGCGAGCGGCTCTCGACTTCGCACGACGACTCACTGCGACGGGCGTCCTGCCGCAGGTCACCCGCATCGGAAGCACACTGTACGGCTCGCTCGGCGCGACGGGAATCGGGCACGGGACGCCGGATGCCGTCGTCGCCGGCCTCCGCGGACTCGCGCCGGAGACCTGCGACCCCGCCGAGGTGCGCTCGGCCTGGACCGACCTGCCGGCACAAGCCGTGATTCGCATCGACGGCGCGCACGACGTGCCCTTCGCGAAGGACGACATCGTCTTCGCGCCGCGCACCCGGCTTCCCGGTCACCCGAACGCCATGACCATCACCGCCTGGGACTCCGCGGAGCAGGTCGTCGCCGAGGAGACCTACTACTCGGTGGGCGGCGGGTTCATCCGGCGCGATGGCGAGGAGGCGAAGCTCACGACCTCGGGATTCCCGTACTCGTACGCGGATGCCGCGTCGCTGCTCGCGCTCTGTGACGAGAACGGGCTCTCGATCGCCGAGGTGGCCCGACTCAATGAGACCTCGCTGCGCAGCGAGGAAGAGGTCGCGGCCGGCCTCGACGCGATCTGGGACGCGATGTCGGGGTGCGTGGATGCGGGTCTCCACGCCGACGGCACGCTTCCCGGCATCCTCAAGGTCAAGCGGCGGGCCGGAGTGATCCGCGGCCAGCTCGAAGAGGTCGAGGCCGACGGCCATCGTGAGCTTCCGGGTGAGTGGCTCGGCGCCTTCGCGCTCGCGGTCAACGAGGAGAACGCCGCGGGTGGCCGCGTGGTCACGGCGCCGACGAACGGTGCCGCCGGAATCCTCCCGGCCGTCGCGATGTACTGGTGGCGGTTCCTCGCCGACTCCGGACTCGGGGCGGGCAACGCGGTCACGCCCTACGGCGAGCTGGTCGGCAGCGCACTCCTCGGGTTCGAGTCGGACGTGCGCGCGGTGAGCGACGGGAGCGACCTCGACGAAGAGCAGACCGCCGAGGCGAACCGTCGCCGTGGCATCCGCCGCTTCCTGCTGACCGCGACGGCCCTCGGGTCGTTGTTCAAGGCCAACGCGTCGATCTCCGGGGCGGAGGGCGGATGCCAGGCCGAGGTCGGCTCCGCCTGCGCCATGGCAGCCGGCGGCCTGACGGCGGTGATGGGCGGCACGAACCGCCAGATCGAGAACGCCGCCGAGATCGCGATGGAGCACCACCTCGGTCTCACCTGCGACCCCATCGGCGGACTCGTGCAGATTCCGTGCATCGAGCGCAACGCGATCGCCGCGTCCACGGCCGTGACCGCCGCCCGCCTCGCCCTGCGCGGCGACGGCAGCCATTACGTCTCCCTGGATGCGGTCGTCGAGACCATGCGCCAGACCGGGGCCGACATGTCGACGAAGTACAAGGAGACCAGCGAAGGCGGCCTCGCGGTCAACGTCATCGAGTGCTGACGGTCCTCGGTCGCGCGGGTGTCCCCGGATGCCGGTAGCCTCCACGAGACGACACGCGGAGGATCACGATGGATGAGTTCTGGGAGCCGGCCTCCCGCCGTCGACGTCAGCAGCCCGTCGTGGCGGTGCGCCCGAACGACGACGCCCCCGCACCCGGCGCAGGATGGCCGACGAGCATCCCCGCCGTCGCCCAGGTGCTGCGCGAGGGGATCGACCTCGACCCCGGCGTCACGTTCCTGGTCGGCGAGAACGGCAGCGGCAAGTCGACACTGGTCGAGGGGATCGCGATCGCCTATGGGCTCTCTCCCGAGGGCGGTTCCCGCCAGGCCAGGCACACCACGCGCGCGACCGAGTCGCCGTTGTCGGACTGGCTGCGGCTGCAGCGGGGCGTGGGGGCGAATCGGTGGGGTTTCTTCCTCCGCGCCGAGACGATGCACTCGTTCTACACCTACCTGGAGGAGAACCCCTCGGCCCGCGGCGACGTCCCGTTCCACGAGATGAGTCACGGCGAATCGTTCCTCGCCCTGCTGGAGAGCCGATTCGACGAGCCGGGCTTCTACTGCCTCGACGAGCCGGAGGCGGCGCTGTCCTTCAACTCGACGCTCGCGCTCATCGCCGTGCTCCGTCGCATCGCCGATGAGGGCGGCCAGGTGCTGTGCGCGACGCATTCGCCGGTGCTCGCTGCTCTTCCCGGCGCGAAGATCCTCGAAGTGGGGGAGTGGGGTGTGCGGCCGGCGGAGTGGGACGACCTCGAGATCGTGAACCACTGGCGCTCGTTCCTCGAGCATCCGACCCGCTACCTCCGCCATCTGCTCGACTGACTTGCGCGCCGTGCCCTCGTCGCGCGTCATAGGCTGACGGACATGACCGAGCAGAAGCCCGCGCGGCGGCGTGGCCGCCCCCGGGGCGTCTCCGACTCGCGAGCGCGCATCATCGCGGCTGCGGTCGACGACTTCGGTGAAAAAGGATACGACGGCGCGACGATCCGCTCCATCGCCGCCAGGGCCGGTGTGGATTCTGCCCTCGTGCATCACTACTTCGGCACCAAGGCCGATCTCTTCGCAGAAGCCGTGGGCATTCCGCTGCGACCGGATGTCGATGTGCCGGGGATCCTCGCGGGTCCGCGTGACGAGATCGGCGACCGGCTGATCCGGTACGTCCTCGAGGCGTTCGAGCAGCCCGAGGTGCGCCGTCGGGGAGTCATGCTGCTGCGCACCGCGATCGGCAGTCGGCTCACGACCCCGTTGCTGGCGGGCTTCCTGTCGCGCGAACTTCTCTCCCGGGTGGCTCGGCGCCTCGACGTCGACGACGCCGATCTGCGCGCCTCGCTCGTCGCCTCGCAGATCGCCGGGCTGCTGATCGCACGCTATGTGCTGCGGCTGCCGGCGCTTGCGGCGGCACCGATCGATGAACTCGTCTCCCGTCTCGGCCCGACCTTGCAGCGCTACCTCTTCGACTGACGCCGAACGTCGGCATCGGGTGTCTGCGGACCCCGTTGACGCGGACGACGGGCGGGCGCATAATTCATCACATGATGAATAACTCCGCCGTCGAGATCGCGCAGCTGCGTGTGCGTCGCGGGGCGGTGCACGTGTTCGACGGGATCGACCTCGCGATCCCCCGCGGCCAGATCACGGGCCTGCTGGGCCCTTCCGGATGCGGCAAGACCACGCTCATGCGCTCGATCGTCGGGGTGCAGAAGATCGCTTCGGGTGACGTGAAGGTACTGGGTGAGCCGGGAGGGTCGCGACAGCTGAGACACCGCGTCGCGTACGGCACGCAAGGAGCATCGGTGTACGGCGACCTCAGCGTGCGCCAGAACCTCTCGTACTTCGCTTCGCTGCTCAAGGCACCCAAGGGCGACGTCGATCGGGTCATCGACGAGGTGGGTCTCGGCCCGCAGGCGGGGCAACTCGTGGACTCTCTGAGCGGAGGGCAGGCAACGCGGGTGTCGCTCGCGGTGGCCCTCATCGGTGCGCCCGAGCTCGTCGTGTTGGACGAGCCGACGGTGGGACTCGACCCCGTGCTGCGCGCCGAGCTGTGGGCCCTCTTCCGCGCCCTCGCGGATCGAGGGGTGACGCTCATCGTGTCGAGTCACGTGATGGACGAGGCCGTGCGCTGCGACCGGCTGCTGCTGATGCGCGAGGGGCGGATCATCGCTGACACGACTCCGACCTCGCTCCTCGCCGACACCGGCACGACCGACGCCGAGGCCGCGTTCCTCGTGCTGATCGAGCGCGACCGCGCGGCTGGTGTCGGCGACACGAGGCGATCGCGCCGAGGAGCGCGCGACCAGCAGGAGGAGGCCGGAGAATGAACGGCCGCCGGACGTTCGCCACCGCCGGGCGCGTGCTCGCCCAATTGCGGCACGACCCGCGGTCGATCGCGCTGATGCTCATCGCGCCGAGTCTGCTCGTGGGCCTCTTCGCCTGGCTGTTCAGCGATCAGGACGGCGTCTTCGATCAGTTCGGCGGCGCGATCCTGGCGCTGTTCCCGTTCATCGTGATGTTCCTCATCACCTCGATAACGACCCTGCGCGAGCGCCGTTCGGGCACCCTCGAACGCCTGATGACGACACCGCTCGAGAAGGCCGACTTCATCCTCGGGTACGCGCTCGCGTTCGGTCTGATGGCTCTGCTGCAGGCGGTGATCACAGTGTCGTTCGCCGTCGGGGTGTGCGGGCTCGACGTCGAAGGTCCGCTCTGGCAGCTCGGCCTGGTCGCGGTGGTCGACGCGCTGCTCGGTACCGCGCTCGGTCTGCTCGCGAGCGCGTTCGCCCAGACCGAGTTCCAGGCGGTGCAGTTCATGCCGCTGCTGGTGTTCCCGCAGATCATCCTCGGCGGGCTCTTCATGCCCCGTGATCAGATGCCCGATGTGCTGCACGCCATCTCCGACTGGCTTCCGCTGAGCTACGCGATCGACACGATCAACGCGGTCGCCGCGGGCGACGAGGGGTGGGATGTCTTCGGTCCGCTGCTGATCGTCGTGACCTTCGCGGTCGGCGCTCTCGTGCTCGCCTCGCTGACACTGCGGCGGCGCACCCGCTGACTCCCGTCCCGGTCGGTGCTCAGCGCGCGGCGCGGTTCTTGGTGTGCTTGGTCGGTGTGGCGGCCCACGGATCCTCGGGCCAGGGATGCCTCGGGTAGCGCCCCCGCATCTCGGCGCGGACCTGTGTGTAGGGGCCGGACCAGAACGAGGCGAGGTCGTCGGTGACCGCGAGCGGACGCCCTGCGGGGGACAGCAGGTGGAACAGCACCGGTACCCGTCCGTCGACGAGGCGGGGGGTCTCCGCCCAGCCGAAGCACTCCTGGAGCTTCACGGCGACGACAGGACGTGACGTCGGGTCGCCGTCGGGTTCGGGGTAGGTGATGCGGACGCGGGATCCGCTGGGCACCTCGAGGCGCTCCGGCACGAGGTCGTCGAGTCGCACCGCTTCGGGCCACGGCAGCAGCCGACGAAGAGCCGACGTCAGGTCCAGCCGATCCACGGGGGTGCCGGATGCCAGGGCGTCGAGCTCGGACGCCAGCCAGGTGTCGAGGGTCTCTATCAGTCCGGCGTCCGAGACATCGGGCCACGGATCGCCGAGCTCGCGTCGTAGCATCGCCAGACGGCGGCGCAGTCCGTCGGCGGCGTCGGGCCAGCTGAACAGCGTGAGTCCGTCGCGCCGGAGCACACGACGCACGGCATCCCGCCCCTCCTGGGCCGATGCCCGCACCGGCACCGATGTGCGCAGGATCGCACCGATCCGGCGTTCGCGTCGGGCCTGGACACGACCTCCGACGAAGTCTGCCTCGACGCGGTCGGTCATCAGGTGGCTGGCGGCCTGCTCCATCTGCAGCTCGGTGAGCGCCGCAGCGGAGCGGATGATCGCACCGGACCCGGCCGCCGCACGGCCGGAGGCACGGGTCACGTCGGCGACGGCGAGCCATTCGACGGCCGCGAGCGGGCCCGTCACCCCTGCGCGTGTCCCGGAGGCGAGCAGGTACGTCGCTCCGGTGGCGGTGCGCTCGACGCGGTGGGCGATGCGCTCGGGAAAAGCCAGCGCGATCACGAGGCCGACCCCGTCGAGGTCCGCGCGCACGCCCGGCGCCGGGCCGATCATGCGTTCGAGGCGGTTCGCGTCGTCTCGCCATCGGCGGGCGTCCGGGGTCCGCCCGTTTCTGAGGCCGATGAGGGCCCGCGCGATGTCGGCCTCGGGGCTTCGCAGATCGCCACCCACGAGCGCGACGACCTCAGCCGCGAGACGGCTGCCGACCGTCGGGCTGCCGTCGCGCAGAGCACGGGCCAGCCGGGGATCGGTCGGGATGCGCGCCAGTGCACGTCCCTCGGCGGTGGCGCGGCCCTCGTCGTCGATCGCGCCGAGGCCGTGCAGAACAGCGATGGCGTCGGCCAGGTGGGCGGCGGGCAACGGGTCGATCATCCGCAGGCCGTTTCCACCCGGGGCACCCCAGCACGCGAGCAGGAGCGCGGCATCGGCGAGGTCGACCACGGCCAACTCCGGCACCGGACGGGCGGGTGCCGCCGCGTACGAACGCTCGTCGACGCAGCGGATCACCGCGCCGGGGCCCTGGCGCGTGGCGCGTCCGGCCCGCTGCACGCACGACGAGCGAGGCGCAGCGCTGGTGACCAGGCCCGTCATGCCGCGGGCGGCGTCGCGCTGCGGATACCGCGACAGGCACGTGTCCACGACCAGACGGACGCCCGGCACGGTGAGCGAGGATTCGGCGAGCGACGTCGTGATGATGATGCGCGGACGGTCTTGCGGTGTACGGCCCCGGATCACGGCGTCCTGTTCGGCCGGGGGAATGCGGCCGTGCAGTTCCCGCACGTCGAACCTGTCGCCGGCATCGCGGACGCGGCGGGCGATCTCCGCCACCTCGCGGGCACCAGGGGCGAAGACCAGTACGTCGGCATCGGGCTTCTCGCGGACCAGATCCCGTGCCGCCGATACCGTGACCGCCGCGACGTGGTCGAGGAATCCCCACGTTACACCGCGCTCGTCGAGCCGGGGCACGGGGCTCGGAGCCCAGCGTTCGGCGAGAGGGAAGGCCGGGACGTCGTGGTCGACGATTGGCGCCGGTGTCGCATCCGTGGCGATGACGGAGGCGAGGCGTGTCGCGTCGAGGGTGGCGGACATCGCGATGACCATGAGGTCATCGCGCAGCTCCCGCACCTCGGAGAGCAGACCGATCAGCAGATCGGTCTCGAGCGCGCGCTCGTGCACCTCGTCGATGATCACGGCACCCACGCCGTCGAGACCGGGATCATCGAGCATACGTCGAAGCAGTACGCCGGCGGTGACGAACTCGACCTGCGTCTCCGGACCGGCTGTGCGCTCGCCGCGGACGCTGAAGCCGACGCGTGCGCCGAGGGGTGAGCCGTCGAGGTGAGCGAGTCGGCGGGCGGCGGCGCGGGCGGCGACGCGGCGAGGCTGGGTGACGATCACCCGACCGCTGCGCCGTGAGGCGACGAGCGGCGGTACGAGTGTGGTCTTGCCGGTGCCCGGGGGGGCGGTCACGACGACCGACCCGCTCGTGTCGAGCGCTGCCGAGACCTCGTCGACGGCGGCCGCGAACGAGAGGCCCGCGCCGATGGTGGCGAGGTCGAAGACGGCGGGGGTCATCCCTCCAGTCTGCCCGGTCGGGCGACGTCCGGAGCCGTTCGGAACTCAGGAGATCTGCGGGGGATTCGGCGGAGCGGGCAGTACGGCGCGTCCACGGGGGCAGATGTCCTGAGCCGTGAACGGGGGACGGCGGTGCCCGCTCCGGAAACAGCGGATGCCGCGACCGGGTCGGTCGCGGCATCCGCCGAAGTGCTCTGCCTGCTCCGCCTACTCTGCTGCGGGAGCTGCGGGGGTTGCGGAAGCGGGCGGCGGTGGAGTGGTCGGCGTCGACACCCGGGGCGCGGGTGCGGGTGCGGGCGGCGTAGCCTCGGCGACTCCTGCACCGAAGCCGCGGCCGACGGCCTGACCCTGGATGATCCCGGCGAGGTCGAGCCCCGTTGCCGAGTGGACGCTGTCGAACACCGAGCGCAGGGCCTTCGCGCTGTCGGCGCCGACGACGTTCGACGCGCCGTCTTCGCCGGAGCTGCCGATGATCGACACGTTGCCGATCGCCGCGTAACCCTTGGAGAACTCGGCCATGATCGACGGCAGCACCTCGAGCACGCGCTGCGAGAGGAACGCGTCCTGGTTCGAGGCGATGGCCTTCGCCTCCGCCTCGAGAGCGGCGGCACGGGCATCACCCTCGGCGCGGATGGCGTCGGCCTCGGCGCTGGCGCGCAGACGGCGGGCTTCGGCCTCGGCTTCTGCCTGAGCACGCAGGGCGTTCGCCTCACCGCTGGCCTTGGCGATCGCGGCCGCGGCCTCACCGTCGGCACGAGCCTTGTCGGCCTGCGCCTGCTGCTCGGCGATGCGGGTACGGGCCTCGGCCTGCTTGACCTGCTCGATCGCGGCAGCCTCGGCGGCGCGCTCGCGCGTGTAGAGCTCGGCCTGTGCGCGGGTCTCGGCCTCATACCGCTGTGCATCGGCGACGCGCTTGACGTCGGCGTCGAGCTGGGCCTGCTTGTTCTCGGCCTGCTGCTGCAGAACGGCCTGCTCGGCCTGAGCACGAGCCAGCGCCTCGGCCTGCTCGGCTTCGGCGCGGGCGCGGCCGATCCCGGAGTCGGAGTTGGCCGTGTTGGTGTCGAGCGCTGTCTGCTCGATCAGGTTGGCTTCCTTGTTGGCGATGTTCTTCTGGTTGATCGCACGGTCGGCGTTGGTCTGGGAGATCTCGGCGGCCTGACGTTTCGCCTGGATCTCGGGGGCGCCGAGCGACTGGATGTAGCCGACCTTGTCGGTGATGCCCTTGATCTGGAACGAGTCGAGGATCAGGCCCTGTTCGGCGAGCTCCTGCGAGACGTCGGCGGCGATCTGGTCGGAGAACTTCTTGCGCTCGCGCATCAGCTCCACGACCGAGAGCGTCGCGACGATGCCTCGGAGCGCACCCTCGAGCTGCTCGGTGGTGAACTGCTCGATGGCCTTGTCCTGCGATGCGAAGCGCTCGGCCGCGCGGCGGACGTAGAGCGGGTCGGAGCCGATCTTCACGATCGCGACGCCGTCGACGTTCAGCGTGACGCTGTCGAGCGACTGGGCCTCGGCGTTGAGGGAGACCTGGCGCGACCGCAGCGAGATGATCTCGTGGCGTTGCGTGATCGGGTTGACGAGCGACTTGCCGTTCACGATGACCGTGACGGGCGACTCCGCCAGCTCGGAGCTGGTCGTGCCGTCGGCGGCGATGACCGCGCGCTGGATCTTCTGCTTGCGGCCCGAGATGACGAGTGCTTCGTCGGCTCGAGCGACCTTGATCCAGCTGCGTGCGAACAGCAGCAGGATGAGCAGCAGAACGACGGCGACGACGACCGCGATTCCGACGATGACGAGGATGCCGACGATTCCGGCGATCTCCATGAATGACCTCCCTGGTCCCCCCGAGGGGGCGGTCTCGAGCGCGCCGTGGTGCGCGCCTTCGCCCCCCACCCTGCCAGAAATGCAGAGAGGCCGTTCCGGGGGCATCGTGATGGGCGGAAAACTCGACGTCGGGAGGAAGGTCTTCGGCCATACGTCCGCCCGACGAGGAGATCTCCTCCTGCGGGGGTGCGGGCAGGGGCTGGTCAGGGGGTGCGGGCAGGGGAGGTGCCGAGGCCGAGGCCGAGGCGAGGGCGAGGGGCGTCAGCGGGCGCGGAGCTTCTCCGCGAGGTCGCGCAGGGCGCGCAGCTCGTCGTCGTCGAGACGGGACATGCGGTCGGCGATCGAGCGTCCGTGCACGGTGGCGAGCGAGCGGAAGGCCCGGGCCCCCTCGTCCGTCGCCCGGATCAGCGCACCGCGACCGTCGTCGGGGTCGGCGCACTTCGCCACGAGTCCTCGTGTGACCATGCGGTCGACCAGGCGCGAGACGCTGGGCTGGCTGATCAGCATGTTCGAGGTGATGTCGCGCAGCCGCGCGGTCATGTCGGGGGAGCGGGTGACGGTGAGCAGCACGTCGTACTCTGCCTGCGCGATATCGCTGTGCTCGAAGTCGCTCATCATCTCGGTGAACAGCTCGTGCTGCGCGCGGAACAGGCTCTCCCAGGCCTCCAGGGCGAGCTTGCGATCGGTCATCCTCACAGAATAGTGCGAACAGTAAAGGGCCGGTCGGAG
Organism: Microbacterium sp. SY138; assembly: GCF_039729145.1. Classification (NCBI taxonomy): domain Bacteria; kingdom Bacillati; phylum Actinomycetota; class Actinomycetes; order Micrococcales; family Microbacteriaceae; genus Microbacterium; species Microbacterium sp. SY138. The sequence continues at coordinate 756,743 of NZ_CP155793.1, forward strand.
AGGCTCCCGACCGGCCCTTGTCCCTTGCACCAAGAGTGTCCTGCAATCACATGCGGTGGATGCCACAGCAAACATTCACCGTGCGATCACTGTATAACGGCGAGATAACGAATGCAACGGTTTGATCACGGAAAGTTCTCGATCTCAGGCGACGGTCGGCGCCTTCACGCGGCTCCGGGTGAGGAATCGGAAGCTGACGTCCCAGACGTACTCGAGCGGTCCCTTGCGGAAGCGGCGCATCCAGAGGTTCGCGAACAGGATCACCAGAGCGGCGATCACGAAGAACATCGCCAGGGTTCCGACCAGCGGGTCGAGCGTCTCCGCAAGCGGCGAGTGACCGATGATCGACTGCGCCACCCGACCGAGGATGTTCTGGAGCACGTAGCAGCTCAGGGCCATCTGGCCGACAAGGGAGAGCGCGCGTCCGACGAATCCGATGCGGTGTCCTCGATAGAAGGAGGCCATGAGAGCGAGGATGCCGAATGCGACCAGCGGCGCGGAGAGGAACCTGTTGAGTCCGAACGTCTCTTGCATGAGGAAGAACACGACCTCCCCCGGAACGCCCGCACCGAGGCCGACGATCATGACCCATCTGCGCAGTCGCGCGCCGCGGGCCTCGAACAGTCCGTGGCGGTAGAGCATGGCGCCGAGGGTGAAGACGACGAGACCGAGGGTGAGGATCGAGCCGGTGTCGGTGCCGACCGTCAGGTCGGAGAACACGGTCAGGGTGTTCATCTGCACCTCTTCCCAATATGTCGGCCTGCCGCCGACCGTCGGGGACTCCCCGGGGATCACGAGGCCTGGGAACATCATGACGCTGCCGGTGAAGAGGGGGAGAAGGATGAGCGTGACGTGCGTCACGAGCGCCACGCCGATGAACACCCACTGGCGTTTCTCCGGGAGCAGCAGGACGAATGCCACGACGAAGCCGAGGACGGCGTAGGCGCGGAGTACGTCGAACTGCACCACGAAGATGTAGTTGAGCATTCCGTCGATGAAGAGCAGACCGGCACGAACGAGATAGGTGCCGGGCCACCGGCTGCCGCGCCGGAGCGCTGCCTGGCGCTGGATCTCGAGTCCGATGCCGAACATGATGGTCAACAGGCCCAGGAACTTCCCTTCCGAAAGTGCGGAGACGAGGTCCTGCCACCAGATGTCGACCACCCGTTCGCCGAAGAACGCCTGGAACAGCCAGACGTTGCTGGCGAGAGTGCCGATGATGGCGACGCCGCGGATCACGTCGAGCGAGGCAATGCGGCCAGGCGATGCCATCGCGGTCGTCTCGGGTGCCTCGTGCTCGGCCCTCCCGGCCCCTGCCTGCTCCGGGAGGAGGCCGTCGCCGTGGGGCGGCTTCGCCGTACGGCGATAGCGGGGAAGGGCAGCTCGGGCAGAAGTCTCTGTCATACCTCCAGTCCAGGGCGCGCGCCGTTGCGTGGCCGTATGCCGTTTTCGATATGAGGACGATATGCCGACCACGGAGGCGTCGCCATTCCGCATGGAAAACGCCGGCCGCCGTATGTGTTCCGTCTGTCAGGCGCTCAGAGGCACGCGTCCGGAGCAACGTGGGAGGCATGTCCGTGTCCCGTCCTCCCCATCACGTCCCCGCGCAGACACTGCCGAGCGCTTCGTGCCCTCCATGCTGGGGCCATCTGTCGAGGACCGTGAGCCACTACGGCACCGTCGCGTGCGTGCTCGCGGTCTATCCGCCCGACTCCACGGACGCGGAGCGGCGCATTGCCGAGGCGCACCGCTGGTTCACTCCGCTGTCGCTCGGCGGTGGCGTCGTCGCGTGGGTGGTGCTGTGCGCCGCGGGTTTTCCTCCGTTGCTCGCTGCGATGCTGCTCGTCGCTGCTCTGCTTCCGATCGGCATCATCCTGTCGCGGCGCTCGCGCAGCATCCGTCGGCGCGTGGTCACGGTATCGGCATGTCGGTCCGGGCTCAGCGAAGACACCGCGGCCGAGCGCGCCCAGCAGCTCCGTCTGGAGACCCTGGCCCACGCGCTCGGCGACGCCGCTCTCGCCTGCCGTCAGGGAGTAATCGGTCGTGATCGGTTCGACCGGGTGTGGACGGCTGCCTACGCGCAGGCCGCTGTCATCGCGACCGGTTCCGCCCGGTGAATCCCCGGCTTCTCGGCGACTGTCCGAGGCCCCTTCTACTGTGTGTCTCACTCCGCAGACCGGGAAGAGGGAAGAGCCATGACCGCAGCCACGAGCGCAGCCCCGAACGGCTACACGAGCGTCGCCCCCTGGGTCGTCACCGACGACACGGGCGCGCTGCTCGACTTCATCTCCCAGGTCTTCGACGGGGAGGAACTGGCGCGGGTCGCCACGGAAGACGGTCTGATCGGACACGGTGAGATACGCATCGGCGACACCGTCGTCCTCGCCTTCGATCGTCGGCCGGAGTGGCCCGTGATGCCGAGCCTGCTTCGGGTGTGGGTGCCCGACGCCGCAGAGGCCTTCACCAGAGCCGAGGCTGCAGGGGCGAGCGTGGTGACCGCCCTCAGCGACAACGCCTTCGGCCAGCGCGGTGGGCGCATCAAGGATCCGTTCGGCAACATCTGGTGGGTCGTGAGCCACGTGGAAGACGTCGATGAAGAAGTGATGTGGCAGCGGCTGCAGCAGACCGAGTATGCCGACCAGATGCGCGTCGCGCAGGAGACGCTCGACGCCGAGCTGAGCGGTCGTGCGCACGGGCGCAGCAGCGCGCCGACGCGCTAGTCGGCGAACGGCTCACCCCGATACTTGCGGCACACGCCTCCTGTCTCTTCGACATCTTCCGCGACGGCGTCGACGACCGCGGCCGCGGCGGTGCGCGTGCGCGGTGCGACCTGGCTCAGTGCGAGGGCACCGGTGCACGCGAACACGATCAGGTCGCCGGGGGAGAGCGCCTTCGGCAGCCGGGCGTGCAGCCGCGTGTCGTCTTCGTCGGTGCGGAGGACGGTCTGCACCAGGTCTCGAGCCCGGGGCGTGCGCAGCCGCTCGACGTGGGTGACCAGCGGGACGATCGCGCGGAGATCGCAGTCGACGGTCGCCGACGCCTCGCGATGCCACCCCTGAGGCTCTTCGCGGGCGGTGATCCGTGCCACCACCAACGTCACGTGCGGGTCCGCTTCGGGGTGCGCCGCAGAGGGCGCGACGGGCGCGATCAGTATGCAGGGGGTGCGTCGTTCGCGCGCGAGATCGGACAGCGCTCGCCCGGCGACGACGATGTCGTGCGCACCGATCACGGTGTCTTTCGGCCACAGCTGCCGTGCATCGCGTCGCGGGTCGTTCCATACGAATGCGGTCGAGTGCAGCACCGTGTGCAGGACGGTCATCGTGACGCCTCCACAGAGAGCGCGGCGGTGACGCGCGGACGCACGTCTCGGAGCGTGACAGCACCGACGCAGGGGACGACGACGAGATCGCCTTCCCGGAGGTCGGCAGGAAGAGGCGCGATGGGGTGCGGCCAGGCCACGCCGCCCACCTCGCCGGGGATCAGCTCGATCTTCGTCGTCCGCGCCGAAGAAGCCCGGCCGATGAGGCGGCACTCCTCCCACGCGGCATCCACACCGTCGAACGAGCAGTCCGTGAGCGCGATGCGCTTGTCCTCCTGGGTGTCGACGCGCAGCGTGATCCGGAACAGCAGCACGGTCACGTCGGTTCCCGCGGTCGGCAGCGGCAGGTCGCCCGTGAGGACCGCGGGTGATCCGCTGATCTCGAACAGCCGCAGGAGCGAGATGCCTCCCGCCACGACATCGGTGGTCGTCGGGTGCGTGTGCACCGGCCACCTCCATCCGTCGAGGGGAGTGGGAATGCTCTGTCGAAGCGTGGGAAGGATGTCGGTGAGAGTCATGACTCCGTCCTACGCCTGGGTGATCGTGGCGATGAAGGAGTCTCACGGAACCCATGCGCGTCCATCCCGATCACTCACGACGTCCCGACCTCGTCGAAACGACGCCGACCCGGCGACGCCGGCGTGACAGGATCGGGACATGGGCACACAGGACATCCTCTTCATCGGCGGCAGCGGTGTGATCAGCGCGGCTTCGGTGCGACGGGCGGTCGAGCTCGGACATCGAGTCACCGTTCTCAATCGCGGTCGCTCCGAGGAGAGGGCGCTGCCGGAAGAGGCCGAGCTCCTGCAGGGCGACATCCGTGACGCGGACGCGGTGCGGGCAGCACTCGGGGACCGTGAGTTCGACGTCGTTGCCCAGTTCACCGCCTTCACCCCCGCCCACGTGCAGGCCGACATCGCGCGTTTCGCCGGCCGGACCGGGCAGTACGTGTTCATCAGCTCCGCGTCGGCGTACCAGAAGCCGCCGCAGCGGTTTCCGATCACCGAGTCGACCCCGCTCCGCAATCCGTTCTCCGGGTATGCGCGAGACAAGATCGCCTGCGAGGATGCCCTGACGAGCGCGTACCGCGATCAGGGATTCCCGGTCACGATCGTCCGCCCTTCGCACACCTACGACTGCACCAGCATGCCCACGCTGGCCGGGTGGAACGACGTCGCTCGGATGCGCGCGGGGCGGCCTGTGGTCGTGCACGGCGACGGCACCACGCCGTGGACCATCACGCACTCGACCGACTTCGCCGTGGGATTCGTCGGTCTCTTCGGCCGTCGCGACGTGCTCGGCGACACCTTCCACATCATGGGGGACCACGCGCCGACGTGGGATCAGATCTACACCTGGCTGGGCGAGGCTGCAGGGGTCCGTCCCGAACTGGTGCACGTGTCCTCCGACACGATCGCCGCAATCCGGCCGTCGTTCGCCGCAGACCTGCACGGCGACAGGGCTCACCCGATGGTGTTCGACACCGCCAAGATCCGGCACATCCTCCCCGAGTTTCGCTCCCGTGTGCCGTTCTGGATCGGGGCGCAGGAGATCATCGCGTACCACGACGCCACCCCGGCCCGGCAGGTGGTCGATGCCGAACTCGACGCCGACCTGGATCGGATGATCGCGACCGTGCGTGCATAGGCAGCCGGGGTTCAGGACCGGATGGGCGCCCCGATCGCGAGCCGCTGATCTGCGAGAGGACAGCTGAAGACGTCACGCTCGCCGAGTCCGACCCGGTTGATGTAGCGCACCACGATCGCGTACGACGTGAACAGGCCGACCTGCGTGTACTGCACGTCATGCTCCCGGCAGTATGCGGCGATGATCGGGGCGGCGCGACGCAGATGCGGGCGGGGCATCGAGGGGAACAGATGATGCTCGACCTGGTAGTTCAGCCCACCCATGGCGACGTCGAGGAAGCGGCCGCCGCGCACGTTCCGACTCATCAGCACCTGCCGCCGCAGGAAGTCCAGGGTCATGTCCCGAGGTACGACCGGCATCCCCTTGTGGTTGGGGGCGAAGGCGATCCCCATGTAGAACCCGAACAGTCCCAGTTGCACCGCCAGGAAGACGAAGGCGATTCCGGGGGACAGCACGATGAACACCAGTACCAGGTATCCGATCATGCGGACGCTGAGGAACGTGATCTCGGCCCACCGGCGTTCGAGCCGGCCCCGCGCGAACATCCGCCGCACGCTCGAAGCGTGCAGCGAGAGTCCTTCGAGGAGCAGGATCGGGAAGAACAGCACGCCCTGATGTCCGCGCAACCACGTGATGACCGGTCCCTGGTGCCTCGTCGCAGCCTCGGTGGAGACAGCGATCACGGGGAGCTCGATGTCGGGGTCGGAGCCCAGCTTGTTCGGGTTGGCGTGGTGGCGGGTGTGCTTGTGCTGCCACCATCCGTAGCTCATGCCGACGAGCAGGTCGCCGAGGATGATGCTGATCCAGTCGTTCCACCGGCCGGACACGAAGATCTGCCGGTGCGCCGCATCGTGACCGAGGAACGCGATCTGGGTGAACACGATCGCCAGGACGGCGGCGGTGAACAGCTGCCACCAGGTGTCGCCGATCCAGAGGAACGCGAGCAGGCACACGCCCACAGCGATCGGGGCGGCGATGAGCTTCGTCCAGTAGTAGCCGTAGCGCCGGTGCAGGAGCCCGCGCTCGCGTACCTGCTGCGCCAACTCGGTGAAGGCGCTCGATCTTCGGGACGCGTTGTCGCGCGGACGGGTGTGGACGGTCGGACGGATGACGTCCATGATGACCTCGTCTCCGGCGTCGCCCAGAGCGGGCGGCGGAGGTGTTGTTCTTTCGCGAACGGCCCTTCAGAGCGTCGCGTTCGGATCTTCAGTTGTGCTCGCTGGTGCTGACGGTACGCGCCCAAGCTGGGTGCGCGTTCAGGGTCGGGACGGCGCCCGGCGACTCATGATCGGAAGCCCGATCAGCGTACGCAGCTGTTGGAGTACGTCCCGACAATGCTCGACGGTCCGCCGGGGCGATGATCGTCGCGGCGCTCAACGCTGCCTGATCAGGCGTGGGATCACAGCGACCATCGCCACCATGACGATCAGCTCCACCATCGTCTGGGTGACGACGACGAGCGGCGTGAGCGTGAACGCGTCGGGCAGGGCCAGAGCGAGCGGGAGCACGACGAGAGAGTTGCGCGTGACACCGCTGAAGACGACCGCGCGGCGGCCCGGCGTGTCCAGGCCGGCGACCCGCGCGAGGACTGCGCCGAGGGGCGCGGCGATCACGGCGAAGATCGCGAAGACCGGCACCGTGAGGAACAGGCGCCCCCACGCGCCGCCAACGGCGAACACCTGCGAAGCGACGACGGCCGCGAGGGTGAGCATCATCAGCGGCACCATCGCCGTGGCGGAACCGCGTTCGATCACGCGGGCCGAGGTGAACCTCCTGGTCAGCACTTGGGTCAGTGCGGCGAGTGCGAGCGGCAGTGCGATCAGCAGCAGGAACGCGTCGATGAACGGGCGCGGGTCGACGGCCTTCATCGCATCGGGGCCGAGGAAGAGGGAGAGGTAGACGGGGAGCAGCAGCATCTGCAGCAGCATGAGCAGCGGCGTCGCGGCCAGAAGCCGGGAGCGGTCGCCGCCCGCCAGGCCCGTGAACACGATCACGTAGTCGACGCACGGGGTGAGCAGCACGAGAAGCACCCCCAGCAGGATCGCCTCATCGGCCGCCACCACTCTGCTCACGCCGAAAGCCAGCGCCGGCACCACCACGAAGTTCAGGAGCAGAAGCGTGCCGAGGAAGCGCCCGTCGACGAATGCCCGTCCGATGTGCGCGAACGGCACGCCCAGGAACGTCGCGAACAGCAGAACGCCGAGGAGCGGGGTGACCGCCGACTCCCACACCGGTGCCGTCGAGGGGGAGAGGAGGCCGACGACGGCGCCGACCGCGATCGACGCCAGGTACAGCGTCACCTGATGCCGTTCTCCCCATGCCGTGAACGCGCGCACGGTCACCTCCACGACCCGGTATTCGCTTGTCCGTTACGTCGGATGCGATACATTGCAGTGTAGGTAGAACTTCAGGCTCTACAGCGATTCCGTGCTCGAGTGGAGGACAAAAGCGGTGGCACTCTCAGGCGGACCCCTCGAGCGCAGGTCGATGAGCGACGAGGCGTACAACCGGTTGCAGGATGCGATCATCAGCGGCGAGCTGCGCCCGGGTGAACGTCTGCGAGACTACGAGCTCGCAGAGCGCCTCGGCACGTCGAAGACCCCGATCCGGCATGCCCTGGACCGCCTCGCCGACCACGGTCTCGTCGAGATGCAGCGCAACCGCTACACCCGCGTCGCCCCGATCGATCTCGATCAGGTCCGCAACGCGGTCGATCTCTTCGGAGACATCTGGATCGGCTCGGTGCGCCACGTGATGCCCCTGATCCAGGACGACGACATCGTCTATCTCACCGAGCTTGCCGACGAGATGTCCGCGGCGGTGAAGGCACGCGATGTGGCGGGGTTCGGTATCGCGCTCCGTGCGGCCGCCACCGGATTCGCGCGCATCGAGGGGAACGCGTCGCGAGCCGTGATCATCGAACGTCTCGGGCCGCAGATCCGGAGGTTCAGCCAGCACTCGCGGGATGCATTCGACTGGGAGGTCGTCGGTGCTTTCGTCGTCTCCCTTCGGGAGGCGATCCTCGAGCGTGATGCGGTGAAGACCCGCGCCGTCCTCGTCACCTTCTTCGACGAGGTGCTCCCCGCCATCATCGATCGCGCCCAGGAACAGGAGCTCATCCGCTCCGACATCCAGGACTAGCGGGCTCATCCAGGACCAGCGGACTCATCCAGTTTCTAACGGACTGCAGCTCGCTCAGGCCGAGTCGGACGTCTCCGTCGGTTCAGGCGTGAAGTTCGCACCCCGTCGCAGCGCCTGAACCTCGCTGATCCTTCGCCGGGCGAGGAACCAGCCGCCGATCAGTGCGGGGACGATGACGATCAGCGTGCCAACGGTCCAGGTTCCGGTGGGGTAGTCGAACGCCATGAGGACGATCACCGACGCCAGGAAGGCGAGGGTGAGGTAGGACGTGAACGGCGCCCCGAACAGTCGGAACGACGGCCGCACGATGCGTCCCTGCAACGCCCAGGAGCGGAGGCGCAGTTGGCACAGGATGATCGTCGCCCACGCGGCGATGATGCCCAGCGCCGACATGTTCAGCACGATCTCGAAGGCGTCGTCGGGAACCGCGAGATTGAGCAGGACCCCGATCAGGGCGAACCCTGCGGTGAAGAGGATTCCGGCGACCGGGACGCCACGCCTGCTCATCATTCCGGCGACCTTCGGGGCCGCACCGGAGGCGGCGAGGGAATGGAAGACGCGGCCGGTCGAGTACAGGCCTGCGTTGAGCCCGGAGATCGCGGCGGTGATCACGACGAAGTTCATGGCGCTCCCGGCGATCGCCCCGATCTCCGGGCCGCTGATGTGGGTGAAGAAGGTCACGAAAGGACTCTCCCCGGCTCGGTAGACCGTATACGGGAGCAGGAGTGCGAGCAGGAGCACCGACCCCACGTAGAAGACGCCGATCCGCAGGATCACGGAGTTGACGGCTCGAGGTACGAGCTTGGCCGGATTCTCGGTCTCGCCGGCAGCTGTACCGATCAGTTCGATCGAGGCGTAGGCGAACACGACGCCCTGCATGACGATGACCGCGGGAAGCACGCCTTCGGGACTGAAGCCTCCGTTCTCGCTGAGCATCTGCAATCCCGTCGGTCCCTGATCTGTCTCCCAGCCCGCGGCGAGGACCACGATGCCGATGAGGAGGAAGGCGACGAGAGCGGCGACCTTGATGATCGAGAACCAGAACTCCATCTCGCCGAACAGGCGGACCGAGACGAGGTTGAGTCCGACCACCACCACCAGCGCGACCAGGGCGAGCAGCCACTGGGGCACGACGTCGAACGCCGACCAGTAATGCACGTACAGTGCGACGGCCGTCGAGTCGACGATCGCGACCATGCCCCAATTCAGCAGGTAGAGCCACCCTGCGGCGAAGGCCAGCTTCTCGCCGTAGAACTCGCGAGCGTAGGAGATGAACGATCCGGATGACGGCCGGTGGAGCACCAGCTCGCCGAGCGCTCGGAGGATGAAGAACGCGAAGACACCGCAGATCAGGTAGGAGACAGCGAGCAGGGGGCCGGCCGTGTGCAGTCGTCCCCCCGCTCCCATGAAGAGGCCGGTGCCGATCGCTCCGCCGATGGCGATCATCTGCAGATGCCGCGCCTTGAGAGAGGTGTGATACCCGGTCTGCTCGTGTGCGAAGTCCTGGACCGACGTCGACACGTCGCCGAGCCTCTCGCGGTCGTTCTCGAGATCAGGGGCCCGGTCTCGGGCGCCCGGCTTCTCGGCGGCATCATCGCTGGCGTGCGGCATCGCGGCTCCTGTCTGGTCGGGTGACGCTCCGCAGCATCGGACGCGACCGAAAAGGGATAGACGGGTAATACGTGAAATGTTACTGATTCACGCGTCGAAACCCGATATGCCGTTCTCTCTCGGGGCGTGACGTTATCGGCAGATCCACAGGAAGAGCAAAGGGTCTTCTCCTAATCTGAAGACACCCAAGGGGAGTACTCCGACACGGTGGGGTCGTCATTACGGATGCACGTCGCATCCCGGGCCACCGGTTCCATGTTCCATGGAATGGAGAAGACTTTGGCGGTACTGTCGTACCCCGAGTCTGGAGTCCGCATTTGGATATCACCCCTCTGATCTGGATCATCACGATCGCGGTCACGATCGCCTTCTTCGTCTACGAGTTCTTCGCTCACGTGCGCACACCGCACGAGCCGACGATCGCGGAATCGGCGCGCTGGTCGATCTTCTACATCAGCCTCGCGCTGCTGTTCGGTGTGGGTATCGGCGTCTTCTCCGGGTGGACGTTCGGCGGCGAGTACTTCGCCGGATACCTCACCGAGAAGGCCCTGTCGATCGACAACCTGTTCGTCTTCCTCATCGTGATGACGGGTTTCGCCGTGCCGAAGAAGTACCAGCAGAAGGTGCTGATGATCGGCATCGTGATCGCGTTGATCCTGCGCGGCATCTTCATCGCCGTCGGCGCGACGCTCATCGAGAACTTCTCGTGGATCTTCTACCTGTTCGGCGCTCTGCTGCTGGTGCTCGCCTATCGTCAGGCGTTCAGCAACCACGAGAGCAACCCCGCGAACGGGCGCTTCATGACGTTCGTCCGTCGGCACCTGCCCGTCAGCGACGAGTACAACGGCGACCGGCTCACGGTCGTGAAGAACGGCAAGCGCTTCGTCACGCCGATGCTCCTCACCATCATCGCGATCGGCTTCATCGACCTGGTGTTCGCTGTCGACTCGATCCCCGCCATCTACGGCCTGACCGACCAGGCCTACATCGTCTTCACGGCGAACGCCTTCGCGCTCATGGGACTGCGACAGCTGTACTTCCTCATCGGCGGTCTGCTCGAGCGCCTCGTCTACCTGGCGCAGGGACTCGCCGTCATCCTCGGATTCATCGGCGTCAAGCTGGTCCTGCACGCTCTGCACGTCAACGAGCTGCCGTTCATCAACGGCGGCCAGGGCGTCGAGTGGGCGCCGGAGATCCCGATCTGGTTCTCGCTGCTGTTCATCGGCGCGACCATCGCGGTCGCCACGGTGGCGAGCCTCATCAAGACGCGCCGTGCACCGGGCGACACCTCCCACGACATCTCATCCGCCGACACCACCACCAAGAAGGAGCACTCTTGAGCGCGCAGCGCTGTTCTGACTCTTCGGATTCTGACAGTACGAGCGCCCGGTTCGTCCCGGGCGCTCACCCCACCACAGACGAGGCGGCCCGTTGATGGGCGACCTGCTCTGGAACATCGCCCTCGTCTTCGCGTTCGTGCTGATCGGCGGTGTCTTCGCTGCGACGGAGATGGCGCTGGTCACGCTGCGCGAAAGCCAGATCAATGCGATCGGCCAACGAGGGCGGCGCGGTGCGAAGGTCGCCGCCCTCGCCCGCAACCCCAACACGTTCCTCTCGGCGGTGCAGATCGGTGTGACCGTGGCCGGGTTCGCCTCGGCGGCATACGGAGCGACATCGATCGCGCCGTCGCTGGCGCCGGTGCTCGAGTCATGGGGTCTCGCCCCCGCTCTCGCCCTCACCGTCGCGACCCTCGTGCTCACGCTGGTGATCGCCTACCTGTCGCTGGTGCTCGGCGAGCTCGTGCCCAAGCGTCTGGCGATCCAGAGAAATGCCCAGTTCGCCTACGCGGTCGCGCCTGCCCTCAACGGGTTCGCGACGGTCATGCGGCCGGTGATCTGGCTGCTCTCGGTCTCGACGAACGCCCTCGTCCGAGTGCTCGGGGGAGATCCGCACAAGACGAGCGACGAGATGACCGACGAGGAGGTGCGCGACATCGTGGCGAGCCATCAGGGGCTGCCCGATGACGAACGGCGCATCCTCGATGATGTGCTCTCCCTCCGTGGGCGCCAGGTCAGCGAGGTCATGCGACCGCGCCCCGAGGTCGTCGCCCTCGATGAGGCCGCGAGCGTCGGCGAGGTGATGGCGCAGGTGCGCGACCTTCCCTTCTCGCGTTACCCGGTCTCGGAGACCTCGATCGACGACATCACCGGATTCGTGCACGTGCGTGATCTGTTCGAGGCCGCATCCGACGACCCGGAGCGTCCGCTGAGCGCGCTGATGCGCGACATTCCCTACATCCCCTCGACTGCGCGCGTGCTGCCGACTCTGACCCGCATGCGGGCGGAGGGCCACCACATCGCGGTGGTCGTCGACGAGTACGGCGGCACGGACGGTCTGGTCACCCTGGAAGACCTCGTGGAGGAAGTCGTCGGCGAGATCTTCGATGAGTACGACGCCGAGGTGTTCATCTCTGCGGACGACGGCATCGACGGACGCCTCAACCTGCAGGACTTCGAGGAGGCGACGGGGCTGGCGATGCCGCGTGGCTCCTCCGACACCATCGCCGGTTTCGTGACCGAGCAGCTCGGGCGTCTCGCGGTCGTCGGTGACGTCGTGGAGGTGCCCGGAGCCACGATCCAGGTCGCAGAGGTGGACCGCCGACGCATCGCCCGCGTGCGGGTCATGACCGAACCCGTCGTCGAGCCGGAGGCGTGAGTCCAGGCGGTGGCTCTGACGAGTCCGGGCGTCACGAGCCCGGCCGTCAGGAGTCCGGCCGTCAGGAGCCCGGCCGTCAGAGGCGCCGATGTCAGAGGCGCCGACGTCAGGGGCGCCGCACCCGAGTGCCCAGTTCGCCGAGGCCCGCTGTGAGCACCTCGACGAGCAGGCGTGCGTAGCGCCCATCCGGGTCGAGGTCGGGATCGAAGACCGTGATGGAGGCGCCGATCGCGCGAGGCGCGAGTTCCCGCAGCAGTGCGGTGAGTTCCGCCGCGCTGATCCCGCCGGCATCGGGGCTGTCGACCGCGGGCATGATGGTCGGGTCGAGCACGTCGACGTCGAGTTGGAGCCAGTACGCGGGACCGGCGACGGCGGCGCTCTCTGCACCCACGCGAGCGGCTCCGAGAGAGGTGACATCGGCGGCGGGCGTGACGCTGCCGAGGATGCCACGTACCTCGTCCTGATCCTCATCGTCGGCGCGGTGACCGATGTGCGCGGTGTGCGCGGACCGGAAGTAGGGCGCGAGCCCGTCGATGTCGGCGATCGACGGCCAGTGTGCGCCGACCGCGGCGGCGAGGGCCTCCCCGGCCACGCTCGCGCATTCGTCGCTGTTGCCCGGGTGGCGGAAGTCGGTATGGCCGTCGATGTGCACGAGGCCGACACCGCCGCGGCGTGCGGTCGCGAGACCCGCTCCGAGGAGGATCGCGCAGTCGCCGCCGATCACGAGGGGAGCCTCGCCGCGGTCGATGGCCGCGCCGATGCGCGTGGCGAGGCGCTGGGAGTGGTCGATCATCGCGCTCTCGTTGCGCACGCGGCCGGCCGGCCGGGTGTCGTCGTCATCGACGTAGCGGCCGGCGAGGACGACGCCGGAGTCGGAGGCACCGCGTTCGACGAAGCGCGCGAAGAGGCCGGCATCGCGTAGCGCTTCCGGCGCCTTCGCCGCGCCCGGCACGCTCCCGCGCTCCGGCGGGCGCAGGCCGAGGTTCGACGGGGCAGAGAGCAGTGTGATCATGGGCTCATCCTGCCGCGGGGGTCGGACATAGCGGCCCGGATCATGTCGGGAAACGCACCCCGGTGAGGCGCTCTGCCGCGGTCCACAGCTGCGCCCCGATCGCGGCGGAGCGCACGTCGTCCGATGCGGTCACCCGTGTCGGAGTTCCGCGGAACTCGAGCAGTCCGCCCGGACCCCAGTAGTCGCCGTCGACGACCTCCGAGGCGGTCGCGGCATGCACGATCGGGAGGGCCCCGCCGTCCTTGCCCTGCACGAGTGCTCGGGTCGGGGAGGCCACGGCACGGACGAAGCCGGAGACCTCGGCGAGGCCCGGTCGTGGGGGAGTGAGGGGATCGACCGCATAGCCCGGGTGTGCGCAGACCGCCGCGCGAGAGGAACCCGACCAGCGTCGCGCGAGCTCGAAGGCGAAGGCCATCAACGATGCCTTCGACCTTCCGTACTGTCGGAGCGAGGAGCCGCTCCACGGTGCGTCGAGGCTGGCGGCATCGAGGGCGGCGGCATCGAGATGTGCGAATCGGTGCGCGATCGATCCGACGGCGACCACGCGGGCATCCGGGGCGAGGAAAGGCTCGAGCTGGGCCACGAGTGCGAAATGACCGAGGAAGTTCGTGCCCACCATGAGGTCGAGGCCGTCGCTCGTGCGCGCCGAGCGGTCGGCCGCCTTCACCCCCGCGTTGCAGATGACCGCATCGAGTCGCTCGCCCACCCCCGTTGCGGCCAGGGCGATGCTGTCGAGGGAGCCGAGGTCGAGCCCCCGCACGCGCAGGTCGGCAGCCGGAACCCGGCTTCGGATCGCGGCGACCGCGATCTGCGCACGTTCGGGGGAGCGGCAGCCCAACAGCACGCGTGCGCCCCGGTCGGCGAGCTGTTCGGCGCACCAGTATCCGATGCCGGCGTTCGCGCCGGTGACCAGCACTGTGCGTCCGCGCAGGTCTGCGGGCGGGAGGGGAGCGGCATCCATCTCCCCAACCTAGGCGTTGTGCGCGTCAGTGGTCAGTCGTCGTGGTGGTGGTGGTCGTGGTCGTGCGCGTCCTCGTCGTCGAGGAGCATCCCCACCGAGGTCGCGCAGGCATCGCCCTTCCAGGCCTCGATGCCCTCGCGCACCGCGAAGGCGGCGATCACGAGACCGGCGACGGCATCCGCCCACCACCATCCGAGCAGCGAGTTGGCGATCAGCCCGATCAGCACGGCGGCGGAGAGATAGGTGCAGATGAGCGTCTGCTTCGAGTCCGCGACGGCGGTGGCCGATCCGAGTTCCTTGCCCGCACGTCGTTCCGCGAGGGACAGGAAGGGCATGACGGCGACGCTGACCGCGGTCAGGGCGATACCGATCGTGCTGTGCTCGGGCCTCTCGGTCGTGACGAGCGCGGCCACGGAGGTGGCTGTCACGTAGAGCGCGAGCGCGAAGAAGGCGACGGCGATCACCCGCAGGGTCGGCTTCTCCCAGCGCTCCGGATCGCGGCGGGTGAACTGCCAGGCGACGGCGGCCGCGGACAGCACCTCGATCGTGGAGTCCAGCCCGAACCCGATGAGCGCGGCGGATGAGGCGACGGAGCCGGCGGCGATCGCGATGACCGCCTCGATCAGGTTGTAGCCGATCGTGATGCCGACGATCAGGCGGATGCGGCGGTGGAGGGTGTCGCGGCGCGCCGCGGTTGCCGTGGCGGTCATCAGCAGGTGCAGCCTTCGCCCGAGCAGCAGTCCGGCTCGACGATGAGGGTGACCCGCATGAGCATGTCGAGGGCTGGAGCGAGGTGGCGATCCGCGAGTCGGTAGCTGCTGCGGCGTCCCTCCGGAACGCTCTCGACGAGCCCGCATCCGCGGAGACAGGCGAGGTGGTTCGACATCGCCTGCCGCGAGACGCCGAGGGCGTCCGCGAGGTCGGCGGGGTAGCGCGGTGCTTCGCGCAGCGCGAGCAGGACGCCGGCGCGGGTGGGGTCCGACAGCGCATGCCCGAGGCGGGCGACGGCGGCCGTGTGGGTGAGGGAGGCCAGAGCAGTGGTCACGCCACTACTGTACAGAAAAGGCTGAATTCAAGAAAACTTGAATTCAGCCCTCTCTGTGAGGGTCTCAGCGGATCGCGTACACCGCGCTTCCGACGATGACGGCCACGACGGTGGTCCAGCCGATGATGGCCAGAGCCTGCCAGAAGAGGATGCGCGCCCTGCCGATGCCGGAAGCCGCGAGCATGGTCGCGGTGAACTGCGTCGGCAGCAGGAGCGGTCCGAGCAGGCTGACCCCCGGAACGCCGTAACGCTCGAACGCACGCTGGAACTTCTCGCGACGCGCGGTGCCGCGGCCCGTCTCGGCCGCATCCGCAGCCGGCTCGTCGATCGTGCCGCCGCCGGCACCGGCGAGCGCCGCGGTCTTGGCGCGCGAACGGTTCACGACGGCCTGTCGGGCTCCGGAGCTGACGAGCACCACCACCAGGACGCAGAGGAAGTTGCCAACGATCGCGGCGATCGCGGCGATCACCGGAGAGATGCCGCCGATGATGCCGATGCTCACCGCCCCTTCGCCCTCGATGAAGGGGATCGCGCCGGCGAGGGCGACGATGAGCGGCTGCACGAGCTCGGGGACCTGGGCGACCAGGTTCTGGAAGGTCTCGATGAGGTTCAAGGGATGCTCCCGGTTGTCGGTGCGAACGGAGTCTCCGCCGCGATGACTCCAGTCCAGCCGAGCGCTCCGTTCGGCGGCAGTGTCGGCCCGTCATCGCTTCCCGGGCGGATCGCACGACGCATCCGTGACAACTGTCACGGCTCTATCGTGGGAGCGTGAGCAGCCGCGTCGAGCCCCTCGCCCCCGTCGAACCGAGTCCGGGGGCGAGACAGCTGTCTCGCGGTATCACGGCGACGTGGTGGTACACCGTGACCGCCGTGATGTTCCTCCAGGTGATGCTGGTCTTCGCGTGGACGGGCATCCTCGCCGCGCAGGGTCAGAACGGTCCGCTGATCCTCGTGGTCGCCGTCGGCGGCCTGGTGTGGTGCGCATCGACGGCGTTGCTCCTGTTCGACTACCGCCACCGTGTCGACGCGGTGCCGGGATTCCGCTGGAGGCGCATCGCCGTCCCCCTGCTCATCGCCGTCGCGTACGGCACCGTCGCCGGGACGCTTGCCGGGAGCTGGCAGCTCGCGGCGATGCCGATCGTCCAGTCGGTGGTGCTCCTGAACTGGCCGCGAGGCATCCGCATCCGCGTCGTCGTGGCGGGAACGCTGCTCCTGCTGGTGCTGGCCGCCGTCGACTCCTCCGCTCACGCCTTCGGTGCGGTGCTCGCGTGGTGGGTGGCCGTGATCTACACCGCACTCTTCCCCGTGATGACCGTGAGCTCGTTGTGGTGGTGGGATGTGCTCGTCACCCTCGACCGCGCCCGCACCTCGGAGGCGAAGCTCGCCGCGACCCAGGAGCGGCTGCGGGTCGCGACCGACGTGCACGACCTGCAGGGTCACCATCTCCAGGTCATCGCGCTGCAGCTCGAACTCGCCGAGCGTCTCCTGCCGAGCGATCCGGATGCCGGCATGGAGCAGCTGCGCGCCGCGCGGGTCAGCGTCGACGAGGCGCGTCAGGGGACCAGGGACCTCGCGACGCGCTTCCGCTCGGTGCCTCTCGGCGATGAACTCGCCAACGCCCGCGACCTGCTGACCGCGGCCGGGCTCGAGGTGGACGCCGCCATCGGTGCGGATGCCGACTCCGCACCGGCATCGGCCCTCGGCCCGGTCATCCGTGAGACGACGACCAACGTGCTGCGCCATGGCGGCGGGGAACGCGCACGCCTCGTGCTCACGCGCGTCGCGGGCACGTGGCGATACGAGATCGCCAACGACGTCGTGCCCGGCGCGGTCGACGAGCATGACGGGTCCGGATTGGACGGCGTCCGTCGGCGCGTCGAAGAGGTCGACGGCACGCTCGACGTGCGTCGGGACGCGGACGAGTTCGTGGTGGTCGTGACGGTCCCGGCGCGGTCGGAGGAGACACGATGATCCGTGTGCTGATCGCCGACGATGAGGCGATGATCCGCTCCGCGCTCGCAGCCCTCCTCCGGCTGGAAGACGATATCGAGGTCATCGCCGAGTGCGAGGACGGCGAGCAGGCGGTCGTCGAGGCTCTGCGACTTCAGCCCGATGTATGCCTGCTCGACCTCGAGATGCCCGGGCTCGACGGCGTGCAGGTGGCCGAGAAGCTGCACAGGGCGATCGCGACGCGGTGCGTGGTCGTCACCCGTCACGCGCGTCCAGGCGTGCTGCGCCGTGCCCTGGCCTCCGGTGTCTCCGGCTTCCTGCCGAAGTCCCGTGGGGCCGACGAGGTCGCCGCCGTCATCCGCCGGGTCGCGGCGGGGGCTCGCTACGTCGATCCCGAGATCGCCGCCGATGCCCTGAGCGACGAGCGCTCACCGCTGACGGACCGTGAACTCGACGTGCTGCGTGCCGGTCGGCGTGGGGAGACGACCGGGCAGATCGCACGATCGCTCGCTCTCGCCCCGGGGACGGTGCGCAACCACATCTCCGTCATCCTCGGAAAGCTCGCGGTCGGCACCCGTCAGCAGGCTGTTCTCATCGCCGAGGAGCGCGGCTGGATCTGACGGCCGATATGCTGATGCGCATGGGAACGATATGCGCAGCGCCCGTGATGGGGCGCAACCTCGTGTTCCGCGACCGCCGCGCCTGACGGCGCGCTCGCTCATCGCACGCATCTGCGCGCCGTCCACCGAGATGTCATCGCACCTCGGGACGGGCAGTCCTCAGCGACGCCTCTTCGCGTCCTCCCTCCTCCGAGGTGCTCCGATTCTTCTTCTGGAGCGCACTCATGCCTCGTTCGATCCATGGTGGCCGTCACGAACTCGGCCAGAACTTCCTCACCCATCGTCCGACCCTCACCCGCATCTCCGGCCTCGTCCGCCGGACGTCCGGTTCGATCCTGGAGCTCGGCTGCGGTGACGGCGCCCTGACCCGCGCTCTCGCACAGCTGGGCAGGCCGCTCACCGCGATCGACATCGACGAGCACCGCGTGCACCGACTGCGCGCGACGCTGCCCGGCATCCGTATCGAGATCGCCGACGCCACACGTCATCCGCTCGATGCCGAGGTGGTCGTCGGCAACATCCCCTTCCACGTGACGACGCCGATCCTGCGACGGCTGCTCTCCCGAGGCCGCTGGAACGAGGCGGTGCTGCTCACGCAGTGGGAGGTGGCGCGCAAGCGGGCAGGCGTCGGCGGTGGCACCATGATGACCGCGCAATCGGCGCCGTGGTTCGAGTTCTCCCTCGCGGGGCGGGTGCCGGCGTGGGGCTTCGCACCGCAGCCGAGTGTGGACGGCGGCCTCCTCGCGATCACCCGACGTGGTTCTCCGCTCGTCCCTGTCTCCGATCGGCGAGCGTACGAGGAGTTCGTTCGGGTGATGTTCACGGGGCGGGGAGGCAGTCTGCCCGCCGTCCTCGCGGGTGCGGCGGGGATCCCGATGCCTCGAGCACGACGCGTGGTGGCGGCAGCGGGGGTGACCGGCCGGAGTCTTCCTCGTGATCTGCATCCGGAGCACTGGGCCGCGCTCTGGCGCCAGGTCTCGCGGGAATGACGCGCTGAGGCCGTCGAGCGCGGAAGGAGCTCGACGGCCGCGTCCGTCACGTCGTCCTCAGTGCGCGAGGACCTCGCGCAGGCGGGCCGCGAACTCCGCAGGATGATCGACGAATCCCGTGTGGTCGCCGGGGAAACGGGTCGGCTCGATGTCGAGCTGTGCACCGAGTGCCGTCGTCGTGCGCTCGCAGAGCTGGTCGACCGACTCCTCGCCGATACCCAGGACGAGGTCGTCCGCCCGTGCCCGCAGAGTCTCGACGTCGGGCTCCCAGCGCACGCTGGCCGGCAGCTCGTGCTGGAACCAGAACTGCTCGTCCTCCTGATGCTGCGGATCGACCTCGCCGCCGAACCACTGGACGAGCATCTCCTCCGGCATCGGGATGTTCGCCTGCGCGAAGAACAGCCGCCAGGCGCCGACGCGGTCGCCCGAGAGGGCTGCCGCGGTGAGCTCGTCGGTGAGACGACGCTGCTCGACGCGGTCGGGGAGCAGCTCGAGCAGCGGGGGTTCGTGGGCGAT
This sequence comes from Microbacterium sp. SY138, assembly GCF_039729145.1. Taxonomy (NCBI): domain Bacteria; kingdom Bacillati; phylum Actinomycetota; class Actinomycetes; order Micrococcales; family Microbacteriaceae; genus Microbacterium; species Microbacterium sp. SY138. The sequence continues at coordinate 776,269 of NZ_CP155793.1, forward strand.
GACCGTGGACGCGAGGTCTCCATGCGATTGCACGAGCGCCAGGCTGGTCACCGCGCCGCCGCTCGATCCGAAGACGACCGCCGGCCCGCGATCGACGTGGGCGATGAGTGCCGCGAGATCGTCGGCGCGCTGCTGGGGGCTCGAACCCCGGGAACGGTCGTGGAGGATGCTCCGCTTGGCGCCGCGCGGGTCGGATGTGAGCACCGTGTGATCGGTCGCGAGTTCGACGGCGAACGGCGCGAAGGCATCGGCGTCCATGGGGGCGCCGATCAGGACGAGGAGCGGTCCTTCACCGCGGAGTTCGTAGTGGAGACGGACGTCGGGCAGGTCGAGCGCAGCCGTGGTGGTGCTCATGTGGTGCTCCTTGTCATCGAGGTGGCGTTCCCGTGTTCTGCGGTTTCGGTAGGTCCAGGTTCGCCCCCGATGCGTCCTGGCGCCATACCCGTCCGCAGAGTGCCGCGGACGATCGCTGTCGCTGTCGCTGTCGAGAGGTACCCTCGACGCATGCCCGCCTTCGCAACGCTCGCGACCCCGGTCGGCGTCATCGGCGTCGTCAGCGACGGTGCGGCGATCAACCGCGTCACGTGGCGATCGACTCCGCCCGAAGGGAGCCTGGCGCCGTCAGACCCCACCTCCGATCCGCTGCTCGCCGAGGCGCTCGCCCAGCTCGCCGCGTACTTCGCGGGCACCCTGCATCGCTTCGACGTCCCCGTCGATCTCGGGGATCAGACGGTCGCGACGCGGGCGGTCCTCACGGTGCTGCACGAGACGGTCGGCCACGGTGAGACGATCACCTACGGTGGACTCGCCGCGCGCAGCGGCACAGATGTGCCGGCCCGGGGGATCGGGTCGATCATGGGGGCGAACCCCGTCCCGCTGATCGTGCCCTGCCACCGGGTCGTCGCGGGCGATGGGCTCGGCGGGTACTCGGGCGGCGATGAGGGACACGGGCTCGAGACCAAGCGCTGGCTGCTGGAACACGAGGGTGCGTTGCCGACCTCTCTGTTCTGAGCGGCTCTGTTCTGAGCGGCTCTCTTCTGAGCGGAAGCCGCCTCTCGTGTCATCGCGTCATCGCGGACGGGAACACCCTGCGAGAATGGACGGGCCGAGTCCCGAGCCGAGGAGCCAACGTGCAGTTCATCTCCACCCGCGGCGGCATGCAGCCGCAGTCGTTCAGCGAGACGCTGTTGGAGGGCCTCGCGCCCGACGGCGGACTGGCGGTACCCGAGGCCATGCCGACCGTCGACGGCGAGACGCTCGAGCGCTGGCGCGCCCTGACCTACCCGCAACTGGCGACCGAGGTGCTCGGTCTGTTCGCGACCGACATCCCGCGCGCCGACCTGGCGCGCATGACGGATGCGGCCTACGCCGACTTCCCCGACGGCGTGGTGCCGCTGCGCGCGATCGATGACGAGCTCACCCTGGTCGGGCTCTCCGAGGGGCCGACCCTGGCGTTCAAGGACATGGCCATGCAGTTCCTCGGCCAGGTGCTCGAGTACACGCTCGAGCGCAACGACTCCGTGCTCAACATCCTCGGCGCCACTTCGGGAGACACCGGATCCGCGGCAGAGCACGCGCTGCGCGGCAAGGAGCGCGTCGCGGTGTTCATGCTGTCGCCGCAGGGGCGCATGAGCGCGTTCCAGCGGGCACAGATGTTCTCGCTCGACGATGCGAATGTGCACAACATCGCGGTCGAGGGAGTCTTCGACGACTGCCAGAACCTCGTGAAGAAGCTCGCAGGAGACCTCGACTTCAAGCGCTCGCAGCACTTGGGGGCCGTGAACTCCATCAATCTGGCGCGCATCACGGCGCAGACCGTCTACTACTTCTGGGCGTGGCTGCGGGCGACGGACGCCGGTGGCTGGACCGAGCTGTCGTTCACGGTGCCCTCCGGGAACTTCGGCAACATCCTCTCTGGGTTCTTCGCGAAGCAGATGGGACTGCCGATCCGGCGCCTCGTGCTGGCGGCGAACGAGAACAACGTGCTGGACGAGTTCTTCCGCACCGGCGTCTACCGGCCGCGCAGTGCGGCCCAGACCCTCGCGACCTCGAGCCCTTCGATGGACATCTCCAAGGCGTCGAACCTCGAGCGGTTCATCTTCGAGCTGGTCGGTCGCGACCCGGCCCGCGTCGTCGGCGCCTGGGACGACCTCGAGGCGCAGGGCCACTTCGACTTCTCCGCCGAGCAGGAGCGCTTCCTGGAGGAGTTCGGCATCGTCAGCGGCACCTCGACGCACGAGGATCGACTGGCGACCATCCGCGCGGTGTACGAGGCGACCGGTGAGGTCATCGACCCGCACACGGCGGACGGCGTCAAGGTCGCACGCGAGTACATCGAGCCCGGTGTGCCGATGCTCGTGCTCGAGACGGCCAAGCCGGAGAAGTTCGCCGAGACGATCCATGAGGCCATCGGTGTGGAGCTCGGCTACGCGCCGGAGCTGCAGGAGATGCTCGACGCGCCTCAGCACGTGACCGAGATGGGTGACGACGAGCACGCGCTCCGCGCCTTCATCGAGACCAACGCGCTGCACTGACCTTCGACCTCGACCCGCGAGGTGGTCGAGACCACGCCTCGAGCCGAGACCCACCCCTGGCGATGTCCGCAGGGGTGGGTCTCGTCGTCGGTCGTGATGTACCGGCGGCCGTGGACGGAGCGAGTGGTGTGCGATCTGCACATCCATGGGTGATTCTCGTGCGATATGCACATGTCGGCCGTGTGGGAAGCGTCGCTACTGTGGCGCACAACCCGTTCCCTCCTCCCGAAGGATCCTCATGGCACGCACGGCGCACGCAGACGACTTCGCGCTCTCCCGAGTGACTCCCGAGGCCCGCAGACCCTGGTTCGGAATCGCCGTGCAGCGATTCGGGCAGGTCTCGGCCCTCTCGCAGTTCCTCCTCGGCGCGACCCTCGGTTACAGCATGACTTTCGGCGAGGCCGTCCTCGCCTTCCTCTTCGGCTCGCTCATCCTCGAGGTGATCATGTGCGTGGTCGGCTTCATCGGCCAGCGCGAGGGCCTCAACACCGCCCTGCTCGCACGCTGGACCGGCTTCGGCGAGATCGGCGCCTCGCTGGTCGGCCTCGCGATCGGCATCAGCCTCATCGGCTGGTTCGGCATCCAGTCGGCCATCTCCGCGCAGTCACTCGACGCCCTCATGCCCGGTGCCCTGCCGGTCTGGGCCTGGAGCCTCATCTTCGGCCTCGCCGTCACCGCGATCGTGGCCTTCGGCTTCGTCGGGATGCAGTGGCTCGCGAACATCACCGTTCCGCTGTTCCTCATCCTGGTCGGCTGGTCGGTCATCACCGAGCTGAGCCGTCACGACATCGGCGAGCTGCTCACGGGACCGGCGCCCGGACCCACGATGAGCGTCTGGGCCGGAACCGGCATCGTCGCCGGTGGTCTCATCGTCGGTGCGATCATCACGGGTGACATGACCCGCTTCAACCGCTCGCGCGCCGACGTGATCAAGCAGACCGTCCTCGGCGTCTCGCTCGGCGAGTTCGTGATCGGTCTCGCCGGCGTGCTGCTCGCCCACGCGGCCGCCACGGGCGACATCGTCGCGATCGTCACCTCGTCGGTCGGTTTCATCGGTCTGTTCATCGTGCTCACCGGCACCCTGAAGATCAACGACTGGAACCTGTACTCCTCCACGTTGGGCCTGGTGAACTTCATCTCCACCGCGTTCGGCAAGAACCTGCACCGTGTCACGACGACCATCGTGCTGGGTGTCGTGGGATCGATCCTCGCCGCGGTCGGCATCCTCGGACAGTTCACCGAATTCCTGATCGTGCTGAGCGTCGCGTTCCCGCCCATCGCCGGGATCATGGTGGCCGAGTACTACATCGTGCGCCGCTGGCGCCCCGACCTCGACGCCACCCGAGACGCCGGCACCCTTCCGACGACCGCTCCGCGCATCGTCCCCGCGACGATCGTCGTGTGGTTGGTCTCCGCGCTGGTCGGCTACTTCGTGACCTGGGGCATCCCGTCGCTGCTGAGCCTGTTCCTCTCGATGGTGCTCTACATCGTGGCCGGCAAGCTCGGCTGGGTCCGTGGCGTCGGTGTGGCGACGACACGACAGGCCACCTCGGTCGAAGCAGCAGCAGCGGCCTGAGCCGCCTGAGACAGACACCCCTCACAGGAAAGCGAGAATCATGCATATCGGCATCGACGTCGGCGGTACCAACACCGACGCAGTCCTCATGGACGGCACCCGCACGCTCGCGGGCGTGAAGCACTCGACCACCCCCGATGTCACCGGTGGCATCATCCAGGCGATCGAGGACCTGCGGGCCGGGCACGCCTTCGAGGGCGCCGACGTCGATGCCGTCATGATCGGCACGACGCACTTCATCAACGCGCTCGTGCAGGCCAGCCGCCTGGCACCGGTCGCCGCCCTCCGGCTCGGGTTGCCCGCCACGCGGGCGCTGCCGCCGCTGATCGACTGGCCCGAGGTTCTGGTCGAAGCCACGCAGGCCCGCAGCTATCTCGCCCACGGCGGCTACGAGTTCGACGGCCGGCCGATCTCGCCGCTCGACCCGGACGAGATCCGGGCGCACGCGGAGGACATGAAGGCGCACGGCATCCGCTCGGTCGCGATCTCGTCGGTGTTCAGTCCGGTCAACCACGACCTCGAGGTGCGGGCGGCCGAGATCGTCGCGGAGGTGCTGGGCACGGACGCCGCCATCTCGCTGTCCCACGAGATCGGTCGCATCGGGCTGCTGGAGCGCGAGAACGCGACCATCATCAATGCGGCGCTGCGCGAGCTCGCATCGGAGATCGTCGACGGGCTCACCTCCGCCGTGCGCGCCCAGGGCATCGAGGCGCCGATCTTCCTCAGCCAGAACGACGGCACGCTCATGGACGAGGAGTATGTGCGGCGCTACCCGGTCGCGACCTTCGCCTCCGGCCCGACCAACTCGATGCGCGGGGCTGCTGCCACGAGCGGACTCGACGACTGCGCCGTGATCGACGTGGGCGGCACCACGGCCGACATCGGTCTGCTGATCAACGGCTTCCCGCGTGAGACCGCGAACGAGGTGAAGGTCGCGGGCATCCGCACCAACTTCCGGATGCCCGACGTGCTCTCCCTCGGCATCGGGGGCGGGAGCATCGTCGACGAGGAGACCGCCGAGGTCGGTCCGGCTTCGGTCGGATACAAGCTGACCACCGAGGCTCTGGTCTTCGGCGGTTCCACTTTGACCGCCACCGACATCGCGGTCGCCGCGGGTCGCGCACAGGTGGGCGATGCGAGCAAGGTCGCTCACCTCGACCCGGCATTCGTCGAGCGGGTGCTCGCCCGCATCGCTGAACGCGTGTCCGAAGCCGTCGACCGCATGCGCACCTCGCCCGAGCCCATCGCGGTGGTCGCCGTCGGCGGGGGATCCATCCTGCTTCCCGACGAGCTGCCACTGTTCGGCACCGTGCACCGCCCGGAGAACTATGCGGTCGCCAACGCCATCGGCGCGTCGATCGCGCAGGTCGGCGGCGAGATCGACAAGGTCTACGCGATCGAACCGGGACGTCGCGACGAGACCATCGCCGAGGTGCGCGCCGAAGCCGTCGACAAGGCGATCGCGGCGGGCGCGAAGCCGTCGACCGTGTCGATCATCGACTTCGACGAGGTGCCGATCCCGTACCTCCCCGGCAACGCGACGCGCATCCGCGTGAAGGCCGTCGGCGACCTCGACATGGGAGCGTGACATGAGCTGGACGATCACTCCCGCGCACATCGACGGTCTCGCCCGCGGTGCTGCCGTCCTCGGCACCGGCGGGGGAGGAGACCCCTACATCGGAGCGCTGCTCGCTCGTCAGGCGCTGACCTCCGGCGACGTCACGGTCGTCGGCCTCGACGAGGTCCCCGACGACGCTCTCGTGCTGTTCGTCGCGATGATGGGAGCACCGACCGTGATGGTCGAGAAGCTCCCGAGCCTCGCCGAGGTCATCGAACCGGTCAGGGCGCTCAGCGTGCACCTCGGCCGTCCGATCACCCATATCGCGTGCGCCGAGGTCGGAGGGGTCAACTCGACCATCCCGATCGCCGCCGCTGCCGCGCTCGGCCTTCCGCTGCTCGACGCCGACGGCATGGGGCGAGCATTTCCGGAACTGCAGATGGTGCTCCCGACGCTGTACGGCGTAACGGCATCGCCGCTCGCGTTCAGCGATGAGAAGGGCAACACCGGCGTGCTGCAGACGGTCGACAACTCGTGGACCGAGCGCATCGCCCGCGTGGCCTGTGTCGAGATGGGGTGCTCGGTCATGATCTCCGGGTTCTCGATGTCGGGATCTGCTGCGCGGGAGTCGCTCGTCTCGGGGTCGCTGTCCCGCTGCATCGAGATCGGGCAGCGTATCGCCGCCGCACGCGACGAGAAGACCGATCCCGTCGCGGCGGTCGTCGAGCTTCTCGGCGGGCGCGAGCTGTTCGACGGCAAAGTCGTCGATGTGCACCGCGCCACCACGACCGGCTTCGCGCGCGGACGTGCACGCATCGACGGCGACGGCGACGGCGACGCGACGCTGACGCTGCAGTTCCAGAACGAGCATCTCGTGGCCGAGGCCGACGGGACCGTGCTCGCGACCACTCCCGATCTGATCATGGTGCTCGACGGGGAATCCGGCGAGCCGATCACGACCGAGGCCCTGCGGTACGGGCAGCGGGTGCGGGTGATCGCGGCCCCCGCCGACGAGCGCTGGCATTCGGAGGCGGCGCTCGCGATGGTCGGCCCCGGCTACTTCGGGTACGACATGCCGTCGCACCGCTTCGACGGCAGCATCTCGGCAGGATTCGTCTCGACGGGAGCCGCGGCATGAGCTGGCAGCTCACCGCCGCAGACCTTCCCGATCTCGCCCGCGGTGCGACGCTGCTCGGCACCGGCGGCGGCGGTGACCCGTACATCGGCAAGATGCTGGTCGAGCGCGTGCTGGGGGAGGGGAGCATCACGATCCTCGACCCGGACGAGCTCGCCGACGACCTGTTCGTGATCCCGACGGCCCAGATGGGCGCGCCGACCGTGATGATCGAGAAGATCCCTGCCGGGACCGAGCCCACCCTCGCCCTGCGCACGCTCGAAGAGCACCTCGGGCGGAAGGCGGACGCGACGATGCCGATCGAGTGCGGCGGCATCAACTCGATGATCCCCCTCATCGTCGCGGCGGAGACCGGGCTGCCCGTGGTCGACGCCGACGGCATGGGCCGTGCCTTCCCTGAGCTGTCGATGGAGACCTTCGCCGTGTACGGCGTGCACGGGTCGCCCCTCGCGCTCGCGGGAGAGCGGGGCGAGAAGGTCGTGATCGACACGGGAGACGACGACCGCCAGATGGAGTGGCTCGCCCGCGGCATCACCATCCGACTCGGCGGTGTGGGACACATCGCCGAGTACGCGATGACCGGAGCCGACGTGCGCCGGACGGCCGTTCCCCGGACGATCTCGATGGCCCTCGCGCTGGGCCGCGCCATCCGGATCGCCCGTGAGGAGCATCGCTCGCCGTTCGACGCGATCGCCGAGACCCTGGCGAGCACGCTCTACCCGCACCTGCGCGAACTCTGCGTCGGCAAGGTCGTCGACGTCGAGCGGCGCACGACCGAGGGGTTCGCCAAGGGGAGAGCCGTCATCGCGCCCCTCGGTGCCGACGAAGGCGACACCTTCGAGATCTCCTTCCAGAACGAGAACCTCATCGCCCACCGGAGCGGGACGCTGGTGGCGATCGTGCCCGACCTCATCTGCGTGGTCGATCACGAGACGGCGGAGCCCATCACGACGGAGGGCCTCCGCTACGGGCAGCGCGTGCGGGTGCTCGGCATCTCCACACCGGAGATGATGCGCACACCCGACGCGCTCGCCGCCTTCGGCCCGTCCGCGTTCGGCCTCACGGCGGAGTTCGTTCCGCTCGAGACGCTGGCCGCGGGTGAGGACGTTTCTCCCTAGGCTGGAGCGCATGATGCTGCAGCGCGACGACCTCACGGCGCTCGCCCGCGGCTATGCGCTGCTCGGCTCCGGCGGCGGCGGCTCGACGACCATGCTCGAGCTGATGCTCGCCGGTGCCGAGGGCTGGCCGATCGAGGTCTCGCCGATCTCGGCGCTCGACCCCTCCACGCCCTGTCTCGGGGTTGCCTTCGTCGGCTCGACCATGCTGCTGGAGGAGCGTCTTCCGGGTGCGGCGCCGTTCACCCGGCTGCTCGACGCCGTCGAGCGGTGGATCGGTCATCCGGTCCCGGCGGTCTGTTCCCTCGAAGGCGGCGGCATGAACGGGCTGTCGCCGTTGCTGCTGGCCGGGTCGCATGTCGTGGTCGATGCGGACTGCACCGGCCGGGCCGTTCCGGGACTCGACCAGATGTCGCTGTTCGTGGATCGCGTCCCCGGCCTCGTGTTCGCCTGCGATACGGGTTTCGACGGCGTCGCGCTCGTCGAGGCGCACCGGGCGATCGATGCCGAGCGTGTCGTCCGATCGGCGATCATCCAGGCCGGCGGGGTCGGCTGCGCCGTGCTGGGCGGGTTCACGGTCGGCGATCTGCGGGAGCACGCGATCGGCGGCCACCTCGCCCATGCGCTCGACCTCGGTCGGGCCTATCTCGGCGCCGCGACCGCTCCGCTCCCGATCCTCGCCGATGCGCTCGGGGCGGAGCTTCTCGCCGAGGGGCGCATCGTCTCGGTCTCCTCGTCTGCGCACGATCCCCACGTGAACGCGGTGGAGATCAGCGGGCTCGCCGGGGCCGTGCACCGGGTGGTCAGTCGCTCCGAGACCCTCGCCGTGCTGACCGACGGACGTCTGGTCGCATCCGCGCCGACGATCATCGTGGTCATCGATGCGATCTCGCGGGAGATCCTGGAGGTCACCGAGCTCCGACTCGCGCGGAACGTCGCGGTGCTCGCCGTCCCCGCGCCGGCATGGTGGAACGCCCGACCGGATCGGCGGGCGAAAGTGCTGCCCTCGGCATACGGACTCGACGATCTGGACGCGGCGTGAACGAGAGACTGCGGTTGAGCGCGCTGCTCGCCCACGGCGAGAACGGCGGGCTTCGGAGAGTCGCAGGCCCCGAGGACACCGCGTGGGAAGCGGTGACGGTAGGGGCGGGGGAGTCCGAGCTGAGCGCGAGCGGGCCCGATCGGCTCGCGGTCCTGACGGCGACCGCCCCGACGTCGACCTGGCAGCAGGACGCGCTGCTGCGGCGGCTGCGTGATCGTGGATACACGGGCCTGGCGCTCGCGGGAGCGGCCTCGTTCGATGCCGGTGCTTTCCGCCTCGCGGATCGGATCGGTCTGTGCCTGCTCGATGTCGAACGTCCCATCCAACTCGCGAAAGCGTGCTGGATGCTGATCGAGGCGCGGGATGCGCTGACGCTCAGCCAGGTGCGCAAGGTCGCGCAGTCGTTCGAGTATGCCGCCGATGACCTGGCCGATCTGCTGGGGCATATCGCCGCGAACCTCGGTGTCGGTGCCGCGCTGATCGACTCGTCGGGAGTGCTGCAGGAGGCAGGTGCGCATCTCGACGAGCGACTGCACGCCGCGATCGGTTTCGAATCCTGGCTCGATCGGGCCGGTGTCGGCGATGCGGCGGCCGCGTCGGTGCGTGTGGACAGCCCGGGTCGCAGCGGGTTGCGGCTCGTGCTCTTCGGTCGAGGACTCGGGGAGGCACAGGTGCAGTCGCTCTCCGTCGCCGCCGAGGTGGCGATGCCGGCGGTCGCCGCACGCATCTTGATCGACGAGGTGGCGGCGGTGAACGACGTCGCCGTGTCCTCCGGGCTGCTGCGCGACTTCGTCGATCTGCATGGGACGGCCGACGCCGATGTCGAGCGGCGCATGGCCGAGCGCGGCTGGCGCACCGGTGGACATCACCTCGGCTTCCGGATGGTGGCGAGGGGACGACTCGATTCCTTCTCGCTGCTGCGGACGGTCAGTGCCGGGCTCAGCGCCATCGACGGCGATGCGCACGCGACGACGGCCGGTCGAGGACTGAGCGGGTGGCTGACCTTTCCGGAGTCGCCGGATCCTGATCGGGTGGAGCGGGCGGTCGCGTCCCTGCGGGAGCTCCATCTGAGTGCCCTGCGCGATTTCGCCGTCGCCACCGGCATCGGCTCGCTCCAGGGAGGACCGGAAGGACTCGCCACGACCCTCGACGAGGCGGGGGATGCGGCGCGCATCGCGGCGTCGCGATCGGCGACAGGGTGGTTCGTGCGCGTCGACAGCCTCGGACTCGAGCAGCTCCTGCTCGCCTGGACCGGGAACGACACGTTCGTCCCCGCTGCGGAATCCCTGCTCGCACCGTTGCGGGAGGGAGGGGGAGAGCTGCTCACCACCCTTTCGTCGTACCTCGACCACGAATCGGGCATCGCTGCGACCGCGACGGCGCTCGGTCTGCACCGCAACACCGTGACCGTGCGGATCCGGCGTGTGCAGGAACTCCTCGGCATCGACCTGACCGACCCGGAAGCGCGCTTGGCGCTGCATCTCGCCTGTCGGGCGGTGCAGCCGCGCTGACGCGGAGCGGTCTCACTCCTCCGAGTCGCCGTGCAGCATCCACGGGATGCCGAAGCGATCGACGAGCATGCCGAAGAGGCCGCCCCACGGGGGCACGTCCAGCGGCATCGTGATCGTCGCGCCGTCGGAGAGCTTCTCCCACACGGCGCGGGTGGTGTCCTGGGAGTTGCCGCTCAGTGACACCGAGAACCCCTGCGGCTTCTCGTAGGGCATGCCGTCGGGGGAGTCGGAGGCCATGAGCACCAGACCGCCCGGAGCATCGAGTTGGGCGTGCATGACGAGGTCCTTCTGGCTCGGATCCTGCACCATGTCGGGGAACTCTCCGAAGGTGTTGATCACCAGGTCACCGCCGAGGACGCTCTGATAGAACTCCATCGCCGTGCGGGCCTCGGTGCGGAACGAGAGATACGGGTTGAGAGCGGGCATGAAGACTCCAGGAGTGTGTGAACGGTGTCATGACCGGCACCGCTGGAACTCAGTCTGCGCTCGGATCGAGAGGGTCCGCAAGAGGGATCCGGAGCGACGGCCGCCCTAGGCCGGGAGCGCCTTGACCGCGGCGGTGAGCACCTGCGGGACCGTCGGCACACCGGTGGCCCGGAAGACTTCGGTGCCGGTGGAATCGTGGATGATCACGGTCGGTGTGAACCCGATATCCAGCTTCTCGGCAGTATCCGGATCCTGTGCGACGTCGATCTCGGTCACGGTCGCGTCGGGGAGGAATCGTGCGGCCTCGGCGAGAACGGCCCGGGTCCGCGCACAGGCGCCGCAGAACGACGATGACACCAGGGTCAGTTCCATGTGCACCTCCAGGGGGCGCCGCGCGCCACCATGGATGCAACCGTCACCTGTTTCGTGGTGTTCCCGTGAGACAGCGGAGGTGCTCAGGCGACGGAACGCCGCACGCTCGGTCGGATCAGCCTCGAGAGGTCATCCGCGGTCGAGGCCGAAGGTGTGCTTCACGAGCGCGCGCACGTCACGGTCGAGGCCTTCGATACGGCTCCCCACGGCGTCGATGCGAGTGTTCACCGAGACGAATCGCGCATCGACGGCCTCGAACCGCGCATCGACGGCCTCGAACCGCGCGACCATCTCGGTGCGGAGCCCGCCGATCTCTGACCTCACGCCGCCGATCTCGGCTCGCAACACTCGGATGAACAGCGTCGAGACCACCGTGACCATTCCGAACATCAGCGCGATGACGGCACCGATCATGGTCCAGATCTGCGGCTCGGTCATCGTGATCACGCTCTCATTCTGGTCGGATGATCTCATCCTGCCAAGACCACGAACCTGGATGCGGCGAGTGGGGAGAAGCCTGTTCCGGAGCAATATGTGGAGAGGGACTGGATCAAGGGCACCGCTAGCGGGCGGCGAGCCATTCGGCGAAGCTCTGACGTCCGAGATCTGCGTCAGGACCGGGGAGAGCATGCCCCGCTCTCATGCCGGCCATCTGCGGCCCCGGCACGTTGAGTCTCGGTATCCATCCGCGGAATCCCGTCCGCCGCGCGAACGCACGCACCATGTCAGACAACTGCTCTTCCCGAGGGCCGGCGAGGTCACGCACGCGTCCCTGCGGATCGGCAGCGGCGAGTGCTGCGAGACGCGCGCCCACTTCGCTCGCAGCCACGGGCTGTGTGCGGGCGTTCGGGGCGATGTGCACGGGTCCCAACTTCGCCCGCGCGAACATCTGCTCCGCGAACTCATGGAACTGCGTGGCCCGCAGGATCGTCCACGGTACGCGCGACGCCTCGACGATCTTCTCCTGGGCGATCTTGCCGGCGTAATAGTCGTAGGGAATGCGGTCGATCCCGACGATCGACAGCAGCACGACCTGTCCGACTCCCGCATTCGACGCCGCTGAGACCAGGTTTCCGGTCGCGGCGGTGAAGAACTCGATGGCCGCGCTCGCCTTGAGCGTCTCGATGCTCGCGACGTCGACCACTGCGTCAGCGCCTGCCAGGGCGTCGTCCAGCCCCCGCCCGGTCACCAGGTCGACTCCCTGCGACCGGCTGAGGACGACCGCGTCGTGTCCCGCTGTGCGCACCGCCTCGACGGTGTGCCGTCCGACGGTCCCGGTTCCTCCTGCGACGGCGATCCTCATCCGTGTTCTCCTTCGTCTCGGTACATCTTCTCCGGAATCGACGATGCAGGCGACCGAAACGCGTGATGTCGGATCGCGCCGGAACGCGGCCCCGCTGCTGGGTACGATGGCGACTGTGACCACACCGACCGTGCGCCCGGGCATCGCCGAGCGACTTTCGCAGATGATCCGGATACCGACGGTCTCGGCCGAGCTCGAGGAACGCGGACCTGCGCCCTTCGAGGAGTTCGTCGCGCTGATCGCGGAGCTCTACCCGTTGACGCACGAGAAGCTGGGTCTGGAACGGCACACCGACTTCGGCCTCCTGTTCCACTGGGAGGGGAACGGTGCGACCTCCGACGAGCCCGTCGTGCTGATGGCCCACTACGACGTCGTCCCGGTCGACGAGAGCGACGACTGGACCCATCCGCCGTTCGCCGGCGTGATCGCCGACGGATCGGTGTACGGCCGCGGAGCGCTGGATGACAAGGGCCCGCTGATCGTGGTCCTCGAGGCGGTCGAGAATCTTCTCGCCGACGGGTTCGTGCCGCCCCGTGACGTGTACCTCTCCTTCGGGGGCAACGAGGAGACGTACGGGCGCGCCGCCGAGGAGATCGCACGGGTGCTGCGCGAACGCGGGGTGGTCCCGTGGCTCGTGGTCGACGAGGGCGGTGCCGTGGTCGACGCGCCCCTGCCCTTCGTTCCCGGCCGTGCCGCGATGATCGGTGTCGGGGAGAAGGGCGTGATGACACTCCGGCTGACGGCCCGCGGCGACGGCGGCCACGCCTCCGCTCCGCCGTCGTCGACCGCCGTCCGGCGCATCGCCACGGCCGTGGACCGACTCGGACCCACCACCTTCCGCCCGCGGGCGTCGAAGGCGATCCTGCGGATGCTGTCGCAGCTGGCCGGGCAGACTCCGGGCCCGGCTCGGCACCTGCTGCGGTTGCTGAGTTCTGCCCCGCTGCTCACCGCGCAGGTCTTCGCCGCCCTCGGCGGTGAACCCGCAGCTCTCGTGCGCACCACGGTCGCGCCGACGATGCAGTCGGGCGGTACTGCGGCGAACGTGCTGCCGTCTCAGGCATCCGCCACCGTCAACCTGCGCATCGCGCTCGGCGAGACGACGCAGCAGACGGTGTTCCGGGTACGTCGGCGCATCCGTGACCCGCTCGTCACGGTCGAGGTCGTCGAAGCGAGCGAGCCGTCGCCGGAGTCACCGACGGACAACGCCCAGTTCGCGCTCCTCGCCGAAGCCCTCGACGTCGCTTTCCCCGGGGTGCCCGCGGTGCCGTATGTGATGATGGCCGCCACCGATTCGCGACACTTCCACCGGTTCTCGCCGGCGGTCTACCGCTTCGCACCGCTGGACATGTCGAACGCCCAGCGTGCCTCGATCCACGGCGTCGACGAGAGCGTCGAGATCGCCGCCCTGGAGCGGGGGGAGCGATTCCACCGGGCGCTGCTCGAACGGCTAGGGTGATCTCACCCTTCCCCCGGAGTGTGCCGGGGAACCCGAAGCAGAAGCAGGAGACGCGATGACGCGCACCCGCACCCTGGGCACCCTCGCCATCGTCGTGGGCTTCCTCGCCTTCGTGGAGTTCACGAGCGGTGTGCTGCAGGGGTACTACACCCCGATGCTCACCGACATCGCGCGCCATCTGGGGATCCACGACGCCGATGTGAACTGGCTCGAGGGGGCGCAGCTGATGCTGTCGGCACTCGTGGTCCCGGCGTTCGCGAAGCTCGGTGACATGGTCGGCCACAAGCGGATGCTGCTGATCTCGACCGCTGTCACCGCCGCCGCCGCTCTGGTGCTGCCTTTCACCGACTCTTTCCCGGTGTTCCTCGCGGCGTGGGCGCTGATGGGGTTCTACGTGGTCTGGCTTCCGCTGGAGATCGCTCTGATCTGGTCGCGCTCGCGGCGCATGGAGGGCCGTTCCTCGATCACGGCGAAGGCAGCGGGCCTCCTCGTCGCGGCGCTCGAAGGAGGGGCGATCATCGGCGCGCTCGTGGGTGGCGCGCTCATCGATGTCCTGCCGCTCACCGTGGTGCTGCTGGTGCCTGCCGTGCTGATCGTGGTCTGCTTCTTCGTGATCCTGTTCGGGGTCAAGGAGTCGCCGGAGCCGACGGGCGGTCTCTTCGACACGGTCGGCCTCGTGCTCATCTCCCTCGCCCTCGTCTGCTTCACCGGGGGTCTCAGTCTGCTTCGGCTGGAGGGCGGCCTGACCAACCCCTGGTCCTGGGCGGTGGTGGTGCTCGGCGTCCTGCTGGTGATCCCGTTCGTCCTGTGGGAGCTCCGCGCCGACGATCCGCTGATCGATGTGCGCATGTTCCGTTCGCCGGCGCTCGGCCCCGTCTTCCTGACCGCCGGGCTCTTCGGCGTCAGCGTGCTCGGCGCGCAGGCCCCGCTGTCGACGTTCGCGCGTACCGATCCGACGGTCTACGGCTACGGTCTCGGCACGAGCGGCTTCGCGACCTCGCTGATCATCGGCGTGTATCTGATCGCCATGATCGCGGGGGCTCTCCTGTTCCCGACCGTCGCCCGGCGGGCCACGCCGCGCCTGACGCTGATGGGTGCGTCCGTGCTGGTCGGCATCGGGTTCCTCCTCTTCCTTCCGTTCCACGACACCTACGCGCAGGTCATCACGAACATGGTCGTTGTCGGACTCGGCTCGGGAGCGCTGGTCGCCGCGCTCCCCGCCGCTGCCGCATCGGCCGCTCCGGCCACGCAGACCGGTGTCGCGACGGGGCTCACCAACTCGGTGAAGACCGTCGGCGGCGCGATCGCCTCGTGCGTGTTCGGCATCGCGCTCCTGCATGGGGTCGCGAGCACGGCAGGTGCGACCGAGGGAACGGCCGGCTCGCTCGCGGGCTACTTCACGGTGTGGATCGTCTGCGGGGTGACCGCCCTCGTGGCCGCGGTGATCCTCGTGTTCGTCCCGAAGACCGCGTTCACCGACCGATCTGTCGAGACCGAGGCGGCCTCGGCCCTCTGACGCTCAGGCGCGCAGCCCGAGTGCGTGCACGATCTGCGGCCACGCGAGGGAACCGAGTTCCGCGTCAGCCGACGGTGAGCCTCCTCGTGCCATCGTCACTCCACCGGTGGCGATCGACTCGCCGGGCAGGATCATCCGGTGCCCGGCGGGGGAGTGCGTGATCAGCGTCGTCTCCCGTCCGTTCGCTCTGCGGCGCTCGACGACCTCGGCGGCGAACCGGTCGCTCGGCCAGACACGGTCGTCGCCTCCCGCGATGAGCACGACGACGCCGCGGATGCTCTCTGAGCGGATCGTGGCGGCTGCAGTGGCGTCAGGAGCGCGATCGAGGCTCGACTGGTACAGGGACCGGTACTCGGGCGGTTCGGTCGACGGCGACCACGACGAGTCGAACGGGACAGCCGGGAGCGGAGCCCCCTGCCAGGTCCAGTGCAACGACCAGTCCCCGTCGGCGAACCCCGCCCAGACGACGGATGACGGTGCGACCGCGACCGTCGCGTCGACCGGGTGAAGGGACGCGGTGACCAGGGCAGCCTCCGCACCGAACGACGTTCCGAAGATCGCGACGCGGTCGGCATCGTGCCGCAGGAGGTCCAGCTGATCCGTGAACAGCTCGATCGGCACTTCGTGGGGTGAGGGGCGCTGACCCGCACCCCCGAACCAGCGGATGGCGCGGACCCGGGCCCCGTGCCGTGCGAACAGGTCGGCCCGTTCTGCCTCCACGCGCCCACTCGACCCCGCGAGGAGCAGGATCGCGGTGCCGTTGGGTACTTCCGGATAGGCGTCATACCGGTCGGGCGGGGCAACCGAAGCGTGGTCTCGAAGCGTCGTCATCCGTCGCGGTCGAGACCGAACGTGCGCTTCACGATCGCCTGCACGTCGCGGTCGAGCCCATCGATGCGGTTGTTCACGGCATCGAATCGTGCGTTCATCTCGGTGCGCAGACCGCCGATCTGCCCGTTCATCTCGGTGCGCAGACCGCCGATCTGCGCGTTCATCTCGGTGCGCAGACCGCCGATCTCACTGCGGATGATCCGGACGAACAGGGTCGAGACGACCGTGAGCGTGCTGAACATCAGCACGGTGAACGATCCGATCATCGTCCAGATCTGCGCGTCATTCATGAATCCCACTTCCTCATCGTCGCATCGATTCGGCAAGCCTGCCAGAGCACGGGAGCCGAAGATATCGGTCGCGCACGAGAGGGGGATAACCCGGCCTCTGACGTGTCGGAGCAGGAGAAGACGATCCGCCCGCGGATCTCGCGGGGAACTCGCGGGGAAGAGGTGGAGAGGAGACCGGGCGGTGGGATCCCACCGCCCGGTCCTGCTCAGTCGCCCTTCACGTTGACGATCTGCCGCAGCGTGTGCCGGATCGATACGAGTCCGGCGGCATCCGCCATCACCTGGTCGATCGGCTTGTACGCCTGCGGGATCTCGTCGATGAAGGCATCGGTGTCACGGAACTCGATGCCCGTCATCGCCTCTCGCAGCTGGTCGTGCGTGAAGGTCCGCCGCGCCGCCGAGCGGGAGTACTCCCGTCCGGCACCGTGCGGGGAGGAGTTCAGCGACTGCGGGTCGCCGAGCCCTTCCACCACGTAAGAGGCGGTCCCCATCGACCCGGGGATGAGGCCCGGTCGACCGGCGTCCGCCTGGATGGCTCCCTTCCGTGACACCCACACCTGCTTCCCGTAGTGCTTCTCCGACTCGGTGAAGTTGTGGTGGCAGTTGATGCGCTCCTGTTCGTCGACCGGGGTTCCGAGTAACTCCGACACCTGCCGGATGACGCGATCCATCATCTCCTCCCGGTTCAGCAGCGCGAAGTGCTGGGCCCACCGCAGCTCCCGGATGTAGCGGGTGAACTCCGGTGTGCCCTCGACCAGGTATGCCAGGTCGGGGTCGGGAAGGTCGATCCACCACTGCCTCGCCAGCCGCTGGGCGACGGCGATGTGGTGCCCGGCGATCTTGTTGCCGACGCCTCGCGAGCCCGAGTGCAGGAACAGCCAGACCCGATCGAGCTCATCGACCGACACCTCGATGAAGTGGTTGCCTGAACCGAGCGTGCCCAACTGCAGACGCCAGTTCCCGGCGTACTGCGCCGGGTCGAAGCCGTTCTTCTCGGCGAGCTGCTCCAGCTCGGTGATGCGCGGTTCCGCGGTGGCCACGACCTTGCGGTTGTACCGGCCGGCCGACAGGGGGATGGCGCGCTCGATCTGCTCCCGGAGGTCGGCGAGCCGACGACCGTCGACGTCGCTCCTCGTGAACGGCGTACGAACGGCGATCATCCCGCAGCCGATGTCGACGCCGACGGCGGCGGGGATGATCGCGCCGAGCGTCGGGATGACCGAGCCGACCGTCGCCCCCTTGCCGAGGTGCGCGTCCGGCATCAGTGCCAGGTGCGGGTGGATGAACGGCATGCGGGCCGTGGTGTGCGCCTGAGCGAGTGTCTTCTCGTCGATCAGGGACGCCCACGACAGCAGCCGTGCGGAGAGCCTCTCCATGATTCCTTTCCTTGTGGTGATGTCCAGCCACAGGTCAGAGGAGTCTCCAACGGAAAACGCCCCGGACCTGACGGTACGGGGCGTTGCGAGAGCGGATGCTGTCACACGGCGCGTGCCGGAGGGTACGACTCGTAGCGGTCATTGCGCTTCTGCTGAAGCGGCAACACCGCTGCCTGGGGAAGGTTCCGCTGCGCGGTCATCCGTCGTGCTCCTCGGCTGGTGTGCTGCGCCGATCGGCACAGCTTTGCCACACTAGGGTGCGACACGCCCGGGAGTCAAGCCGTCTCGCGGGGCGGGTTGTACATGAACTCGACCCGGATGCCGTCGGCGTCTTCGACGAACGAGGCGTAGTAGCGCTCCGAGTAGCGCGGGTACTCCTTGGGCTCGCGGACGGCTGTCCAGCCGGCGTCGACCGCGACCGCGTGCAGGCGGTCGACCTGCTCGCGCGTCGGTACCGCGAAGGCGATGTGCTGCCAGCCGATGCGGCCATGCTGATGCGGAGCGGAGTCCTCATCCCAGGTGTAGAGGATGATCTCGGTCTCGTCGCCGTTGTTCCATGAGATCGAATGATCGTTCGCGCCCCCGCTCTGATACCCGAGAGCGGTGAGCACGGGGTGGAACTGCGCCCGTCCGCGCTCGAGGTCGTCGACGGTGATGCCCAGATGATCCAGAAGAGCCATGGGTCGAGTCTTCCAGCAACCGCCGACGTCGTACTAGTGCGGGGCGTGGTATTCGGCTTCGCCGCGCTTCCAGTAACCCTTCACGACGGCTTTCGCTGTGTCGACGCTCCAGCGCTCGAGCAGCGCTCGGCCGGGCTTCACGATCGACTGCTCGGCGGCGATGAAGACGAACGGGTCGGCACCGATCGCGTGCTCGGCGGTCAGTCCCTCGAGGAAGGTGATGAGGGCGGAACCGGAGGGCGCCTCGCCACGATGCAGCCACTCGATGTCGACGGGCGCGTCGATGTCGACCTCTCGGCCGGGGTTCACGGTTTCGATCACGATGCGTGCGGGCGTGCCGTCGGGGATCAGTGCGGCGAAGCGACGGATCGCCGGAATGGCGGTTTCGTCGCCCACGAGCAGCCACGAGCCGGGCTCACCGGACAGAACGGCCGCCCCGCGGGGACCGCCGACACCGATCGTCGATCCGAGCGGTGCCGTCGCCGCCCACGGCGCGGCGACGCCTTGGTCACCGTGCACGGCGAACTCGACGTCGAGCCAGTCCTCGCCCCAGGCGAGCGGTGTGTATTCGCGGCTGGGTGAGGCTCGGAGCTCCTCGACGGATTCGGTGGGGCCCGCGGGGAAGAACAGGCGCATGTGGTCGTCGGAGCCGGGAGACTCGAAGCCGGCGAGATCGGAGCCCGTCAGGCGCACACGCACGAAGTCGGGGGCCAGCCACTCGCGGGCGCTCAAGGTGACGTTGCGGAAGCGCAGCTCGAGGCCGCGACGCTCGATCGAGAAACCGGATTTCGTATCGCTCATAAAGTAAGGCTAACCTAAATGTGCCGAGGGAGAGTCGCCCTCCACCCTCGGCTTCCGGCGCCGCAGCGTGCGCATCGATCCCGCAGAACAGGAGTCTCTCCATGTCCGTGCCCAGAACCCTCACCGCCACGAGCGCCGCTCTCGTCGGCCTCCTCGCCCTCGCCGGCTGCACCTCCGGCGGCTCGGCGGAACCGGAGAAGACCGAACCCGCAGCAGCGACCGTCACGATCGAGGACAACACCGGCACGCACGAGATCGCGACGCCTCCCACATCCGTCGTCGCGCTCGACAACCGCACCTTCCAGACGCTGTCCGACTGGGACGTCGAGCTCTCAGCCGGGGCCGTCGCGCTCATGCCGGAGACCGTGTCGTACGTGAAGGACGACGCGATCGTCGACATCGGACTGCACAGCGAGCCCGACCTCGAGGCGGTCGTCGCCGTCGAGCCTGACCTGATCATCAGCGGTCAGCGGTTCACGCAGCACAACGCCGCGATCGCCGATCTGGTCCCCGACGCCACGATCGTCGACCTCGAGCCGCGCGAAGGTGAGCCCTTCGGAGACGAGCTCAAGCGCCAGGTCACCGTCCTCGGCGAGATCTTCGGCAAGCAGGACGAAGCCAAGAAGCTCGTGGACGACTTCGACGCCGCTGTCGAGCGCGCCAAGGCGGCGTACGACGATGCCGACACCGTCATGGCCGTGAACACCTCCGGCGGACAGATCGGCTACCTCGCCCCGACCGTCGGACGCTCGCTCGGACCGATCTACGACATGCTCGGCTTGACCCCCGCGCTCGAGGTCGACGACGCGACCGACGACCACCAGGGCGATGACATCTCGGTCGAGGCGATCGCCGCCTCGAACCCCGACTGGATCCTCGTGCTCGACCGTGACGCCGTCTTCGCGGCCGACACCCCCGACTACGTGCAGGCCGCGGAGATCCTGGAGAGCTCCGAGGCGCTCGCCAGCGTCACCGCTGTGAAGCAGAAGCAGATCGTGTACATGCCCACCGACACGTACCTGAACGAGAGCATCCAGACGTACACGACGTTCCTCGACGACCTCGCCGACGCCCTCGAGAAGAGCGCGAAGAACTGAGGTACGGCGGCGGCATCCGGACGATCCGGGTGCCGCCGCCCCATCATCATG
The DNA here is from genome assembly GCF_039729145.1 of Microbacterium sp. SY138. Classification (NCBI taxonomy): domain Bacteria; kingdom Bacillati; phylum Actinomycetota; class Actinomycetes; order Micrococcales; family Microbacteriaceae; genus Microbacterium; species Microbacterium sp. SY138. The sequence goes on from NZ_CP155793.1 coordinate 796,939, forward strand.
GTCTCCACCGACATCGCTCCGCCGCCCCGCTACGCCGGGCGGCTCTTCGACGTGAAACTGCTCATCGGCGTGCTCATCGTCGTCGTCCTGCTCGCGATCTCGCTCTTCACGGGTGTGTACGACGTCACCGGCGCGGACGACGGCGCGCAGATGTTCCAGATCACCCGAGTGCCCCGCACGATCGCCCTGGTCCTCGCCGGCGCCTCGATGGCCATGGCGGGCCTCGTCATGCAACTGCTCACCCAGAACCGCTTCGTCGAACCGACGACCACCGGCACCACCGAATGGGCCGGCCTCGGGCTCCTGATGGTCATGATCCTCGTGCCGCAGCCGTCGCTTCCCCTCCGGATGGCCGGCGCGGTGCTCGCAGCGTTCATCGGCACGATGGTGTTCTTCGCGTTCCTGCGCCGGGTGGCACTCAAGTCGTCCCTGATCGTCCCGATCGTCGGCATCATGCTCGGGGCCGTGGTCGGCGCATTGTCGACGTACCTCGCGCTGGCCACCAACTCGCTGCAGATCATCGGCGTCTGGTTCGCGGGCAGCTTCACCTCGGTGATGCGAGGTCAGTACGAGATGCTCTGGATCGTGGCTGTCATCGGGGTGATCGTCTTCATCGTCGCCGATCGGCTGACCATCGCGGGGCTCGGCGAGGAAGTCGCCACCAACGTCGGCGTGAACTACAACAGGATCATTCTGCTCGGGACGGTGCTGATCGCGGTCACCACCGGTGTCGTCACCGTCGTCGTCGGCAATCTGCCCTTCCTGGGCTTGATCGTGCCGAACATCGTCTCGATGGTGCGCGGCGACGATCTGCGCAGCAATCTTCCGTGGGTGTGCCTGCTCGGCATAGCGATCGTGACCGTGTGCGACATCATCGGACGCACGATCATCATGCCGTTCGAAGTGCCGGTGTCGCTGATCCTCGGGGTGGTCGGCGCCGTGGTGTTCGTCCTTCTCCTGCTCAGGCAGCGTCGACGTGGCTAGCGGGGGGACGGGCGACGTGGCGACCGCCGGTGCGCTCCGGTCGGCGGGCTCGTTCACGACCCCAGGTGCGCGCCGGCGTTACGCCGTGGTGCTCGGGATCCTTCTGGTCCTCGCGGCTGGGTCGGGCTTCGGTCTGCTCGCCTGGGCGAATCCGATGCCGGTCGGCTCCACCGGGTTCTGGCGGATCGCGCAGCATCGCGCCACCGACGTCACGGTGATGGCCCTCGTCGCGGTCGCTCAGGCCGTCGCCACGGTGAGCTTCCAGACCGTCACCAACAACCGCATCATCACGCCGTCGATCATGGGGTTCGAATCGCTCTACCGAGTCGTGCAGACCTCGACCGTGTACGTGTTCGGGGTGGCAGGGATCGTGGCGATCCAGGGAATCGGGCAGTTCGCGATCCAGGTCGCGATCATGGTCGGTCTCGCCGTGGCCCTCTACGGTTGGCTGTTGTCCGGACGCTACGGCAATCTGCAGATCATGCTCCTGGTGGGCATCGTGATCGGAGGCGGCCTCGGGGCGATCGCCACGTTCATGCAGCGCCTGCTCACACCCAGTGAGTTCGACGTGCTCGCCGCGCGTCTGTTCGGCAACGTGTCCAATGCCGACCCCTCGTACCTCCCGCTGGCGATCCCGCTGGTCGTCGCGGCGTCTGCGTTGCTGTGGCTCCGTTCGCGCCGGCTCAACCTCATGGCACTCGGCCCGGACGCTGCGCGCTCCCTCGGCGTCGATCATCGCCGCGAGCTGTTCATCGTGCTGTTCCTCGTCGCCGTGTTGATGGCCACCTCCACGGCGCTGGTGGGACCGATGACGTTCCTCGGCTTCCTGGTGGCGACGCTCGCCTACCAGTTCGCCGACACGCACGACCATCGGCTGATCTTCCCCGTCGCGGTGCTCACGGCCTTCACGATCCTGGCCGGGGCCTACTTCGTGATGAAGAACATCTTCTACGCGCAGGGGATGGTGTCGATCCTGATCGAGCTCGTCGGCGGCACCGTGTTCCTCATCGTCATCCTCAGAAAGGGCAGACTGTGATCGCTCTCGACGGCGTCCGCCGCGAATACAGCAGCGAGGTCGCGATCGGCCCCGTCGACCTCGAGATCCCCGCCGGCGGAATCACCGCCCTGATCGGTCCGAACGGCGCGGGCAAGTCGACGCTGCTCACGATGATCGGGCGTCTGACCGGGATGGATGCCGGTGCCATCGAGATCGCGGGGCTCGACGTGGCCTCGACGAGATCGAAGGATCTGGCGAAGGTGGTGTCGATCCTCCGTCAGGAGAATCACTTCGTCACCCGCCTCACCGTTCGCCAGCTGGTCGGTTTCGGGCGCTTCCCGCACTCGAAGGGCAGGCTGAACCGGGCCGACGAGGAGATCATCAGTCAGGCGATCGACTTCCTCGACCTCGGCGCTCTGGAGGGGCGCTACCTGGACGAGCTCTCCGGCGGGCAGCGTCAGCGCGCCTATGTCGCCATGGTCCTCGCCCAGGACACCGAGTTCGTGCTGCTGGACGAGCCACTGAACAACCTCGACATGCGGCACGCCGTGCAGATGATGAAGCATCTGCGCCGGGCCGCGGAGGAACTCGGGCGCACCATCGTGATCGTGCTGCACGACATCAACTTCGCCGGGCACTACGCCGACCACATCTGCGCGATGAAAGACGGTGCGGTCGTGGAGTTCGGCTCGCCGGCGGCGATCATGACGGACGACGTGCTCACGCGGGTGTTCGACACCCCGGTGCGCGTGGTCGACGGACCGTCGGGCCCGCTCGCCGTCTACTACTGAGTCGGGGCGACCACTCAGAGCTCGATGCCGTGGTCCTCGTCGTTGACCCCGGCGTTGTTGCCGCGGCGCGACTCGTATCCGAGGAACCAGCCGAGCCACACGATGGCCGCGAGCAGGACGCCGAGCCAGACGTTCTGGAAGATCAGCCCGATCACGACGCCGACGATCAGCAGGCCGACGGTGACGAGGATGCGCAGCATGGAACGGGACATGGCACCAGCTTAGGTGCCGACATCAGCGGCGGCGATGGTCTTCGGGTGCGAGACGAGGCCCCCGGCGCGGTTCCTGCACACCACTCGCATAGATGAGGCGGACGACGCGTTGTCGCTGTCCGGCCCACGGCGCGAGGAGCTCGATCATCCCGGTGTCATCGGTGCGTGCACCCGTCAGCGCGTGGCCGACCTCATGGGCGAGGTGGTAGTCGCCGATACTGACCGCGTCCGGATCCCCGAGAGCGCGGATGCGCGTCTCCGCCGACGTCCAGACCCCCACGCCGGGAAGGCTCGTGAGCACGCGGTCTCGGTCATCCCCCGAGGCGGCGGCTCGGACGGCTCGGGAGATGCGATCTCCGCGCTCGGCCGCACGCACGATGGTGCGCGACTGGGGCGGCTCGACGCCGGCACGATGCCAGGCCCAGGACGGGATGCGATGCCACTGGTCGGGGGACGGCGCGGCGAACATCGGCCGCGGGGTGGGACCGGGAGCGGGTGCTCCGAACCGCGAGATCAGCCAGCGCCACGCGCCGAAAGCCTGCATGCCGGTCACCTTCTGCTCGATGATCGCACACGCGAGCGCATCGAACACCTCGTCGGTACGCGTCAGACGCAGCCCCGGGTGGCGTCGTGCGGTGTCGGCGATGAGCGGGTGCAGGGAAGGATCGAAGTCGGTGGCGTCGTCGTGGGCACCGCAGAGCGCGGGCACCAGATCGAGGGCGATGCCCGATCCGGGGCCCCACGCGGTCGCGTGGACCTCGCCGCCGAGCATGCGCAGAGCGAGGGTCGTCGGTCCGAGGGGTGTGCGCAACGCGCGCCAGATGACGGTTCCGTCGATGACCATCGTCGGGTCGTTGCGACCGCGGCGGAGCATGCCGACCGTTCGGTGGAGATCGAGCTCGTGCGGCGGGCGGTAGACGGTCTCCTGAGCAGTGTCCGCGGGGGCGGCGTCCGCCGAGGCGGAGCGCGCTGTCAGGGTCATGCGCCCACCCTACGCGCAGCTGCTGACACCGGCTCCCGGCGACTCAGAAGCGGTCGGGCGAGGGGGTTCCGTGGCCGTAGCGGATGACGACGTCGGCGTGGCGGTCGAAGCGGTAGCCGATGCCGCGCACGGTGCGGACGATGTCCTCATAGCGACCCAGCTTCGCGCGCAGGCGGCGCACGTGCACGTCGATCGTGCGCTCACCGGGCGTCTCGTCGTCCTGGGCCTGCCAGAGCGCGGAGACCAGCTCGCTGCGTTCGATCGTGCGCCCCTCGCGGAGCACGAGGTACTGCAGCAGTTCGAACTCCTTGTATGTGAAGGCGGCGGACTCGCCGTCGATCAGCACGCGCTTGCGGGAGATGTCGACGGTGACGCCCGTCTCCTCGTCCGTGGTGTCCTCTTCCGCAGCGGCCTTGGTGCGCGCGATGGCACCGGGCTCCTGCAGAGCGAGACGGACCACGTCGAGGTCGCGGCCGCCCGATCCGTGCGGGGCGAGGGCCACCGTGGCGTGCGTCTCGGCTCCCGGGGCGAGCTCGGCGAGGGTGCGGCGCAGCGCGTCGACGAGAAGGGGGAGGCTGACGCCGGCTTCGGCGGCCTTGATCTCATCCAGCCCGACGTAGAGGGCGAAGCCACGGGGTGAGCGCACGGCGGGAAGATCGGCTCCTGCGGCGGACAGGGGCGCGGCGGTTTCGTGCTGCGTGCGGATCGCGGCGGTGGTGGCGGGACGCTCGAGAAGTGCGGTGTTCGACATGATGATGAAGTCCTCAGGACGTGAGCCCGGATCGAGCGGGGCTCTGATGCGTTGCATGAATGACCGGCGGAGCCGGGAAGCGAGCAAGGGTGGATGCTCGGAGACGCTGACCTCGCAGATCGCGAGGAGTTCAGGTCAGGCGGGGTGGCTGTTCGTTCAGCGACACATTCGGCAACACATGCCAACGCGACCGGGCATCATCATCCCGGCAGTCCTGTTCGCCTCCTGGGCGGACAAAGGGCGTGCGTTGGTGGTCATGGGGGGATTATGTCCGATCGTGACGCCCCATGTCAAAACGCCCGGCGGCTCCGGGCGGGCGTAACGTGGTTCGAATGACGATCTCGCACACCGTCGGAGGCTTCATCCTGACCGACGAGAAGGACGCTTCGCGCTACACGCTCATGCGCGACGGGACGCTCGTGAGTGTTCTGGACTACCGGGACGACGGGCGCACCATCGCGCTCACCCGAGCCTTCACGATCCCGACTTTCCGGGGCAACGGCTACGCGGGAAAGGTCGTCGAGGGTGCGGTGGCCGACATCGAGGAGCGCGGTGATCGCAAGGTCGATGCCGTGTGCTGGTACGTGGCCGACTGGTTCACCGCGCACCCGGAGCACTCGGGTCTGCTGCGCTCCCGCTGACTCCCCGGTCATATGACGAACTGTTACGGTCGCTCCCTGCGAGGATGAGCTCATGAAACTCGCCGAGGCCCTCACCGCACGCGCCGACCTGCAGCGCCGCATCGAGCAGCTGCGGGCGCGTATCGTCGCGAACGCCCGCTACCAGGAGGGCGAGGAACCGGCGGAGGACGCGGCCGCGCTGATCGTCGAGGCCGATGCCGCGCTCACGCAGCTGCGCGATCTCATCCGCCGCATCAACGCCACCAACGCGCGCCTCGACCTGGGGGCGGACGGCACCATGACCGATGCGCTCGCCGCCCGTGATGTCCTGCGCCTGCGGCATTCGGTGCTGACCGATGCCGCGACCGCCGCCTCGGGGGCCAACGACCAGTTCCTCCGCCAGATGAGGTCGGAGCTGCGTCAGGTCTCCGCGCTGCCCGTCGCGCCGCTGCGCTCCCGTGCCGACGCCGTGGCTCAGGAGCTGCGCGAGCTCGACAATCGGATCCAGCAGGCGAACTGGTCGAACGACCTCGAGGAGGAGAGCGGAAGTCGGTAGTCACGACGAGGCGGGCACAACCCTCAGCCGGCGGGGCAAGCCGGCACCTGTCGGGCGGAGGGCAGCCCAGATATCGCATCGCGCAGCCCCGCACGCCGCACAGGTGAAGGTGCACACGGCATCTCGCATCACCGCGTGCCGATCATCGTGACGAGGGTGGGTCAGGGGACCTTCCGCTTCCTCCTCCGCAGGGCGTGAGAGCGGTGCTGCGGCACGCCTCGGATGAAATGTCGGAGGGGGTTCGTACGGTGTGAGTATGCGCATCCTGCACACCTCCGACTGGCACATCGGCCGGACGTTCCATGGCAACTCGACCATGGACGCCCTCGCCGAGGTGCTCGGGGCGCTCACCGCGCAGGTTCGCGAGAACGCGGTCGACGTCGTCGTCGTCGCGGGAGACGTCTTCGACTCCGCCACGCCCTCCGGAACCGCATACACCCTGCTCGGCGATGCGCTGGTGGCGCTGCATGAGACAGGGGCGCGGGTGATCGTGACCAGCGGCAACCACGATTCGGCCGCGCGCCTCGGCTTCCAGGCGCGGCTGCTCCGCGAGGGCATCCACGTGCTGACCGACCCGCTCGCGGTGGGAGCGCCTGTGACCGTCAACGATGCGCACGGGCCCGTGCACTTCTTCGGCATTCCCTACCTCGAACCCGCCATCGTGCGACAGCACTGGCCCGATGGTGACAGCTCCGGGCGCCCGTTGCGCACGCAAGCGCAGACCATGGCTCACGCGATGCACCTGGTCCGCGCCGGCATGGAACAGCACCCGGGGCGCTCGGTCGCGATCGCGCACTGCTTCGCCGCCGGTGTCGACGCCACCGCCGGGCTCGAACGCGAGGTGCGTCAGGGCGGCCTCGACGTCGTGCCGCTGAGCGTCTTCGACGGTCCTGACTACGTGGCGCTCGGCCACATCCACGGGCGTCAGCAGCTCAGCGATCGGGTGCGCTACGCGGGCGCTCCTCTGCACTACAGCTTCGGCGAGCAGCACAAGCCCCGCGGTTCCTGGCTCGTCGACATCGATGCCGAGGGTCTCTCCGGAGTCGAATGGTTGGAGCTGCCGGTGCCGCGCCGCCTCGTCACACTCACGGGCGCGCTCGACGATCTCCTGTCGACCGAACTGGTCGCAGAACACGCGGGCGACTGGGTCTGTGCCGTCTACACCGACGCCGTGCCGCAGACAGAGCCGATGCGGCGTCTTCGCGAGAGCTACCCGTACTGCGCCATGGTGCAGCACCAGCCCTCGGTCACCGCCGAGGCGGACGAGCGCTCCTATGTGCAGCGTCTGCGCACCGCGGTCACCGATGCCGACCGCATCGAGGCCTTCCTCGAGCACGTCAGGGCGGGGCACGGAGCGACGGAGGCGGAGGGCGAGCTGATCCGCGCGGTGCTCGACGAGCGAGTTCGTGCCGAGGCTCTCGTCTAGATGCGTCTTCATCGCCTGGAGGTCGAGGGGTTCGGCCCCTTCCGGTCACGTCAGATCGTCGACTTCGACGCGTTCGCCGACGACGGCATCTTCCTGATCGCCGGACGGACGGGGGCGGGCAAATCCAGCATCCTCGACGCCGTCTGCTTCGGGCTCTACGGCGGAGTGCCGCGCTACGACGGTGGCGAGAAGCGGCTGCGGAGCGACCACTGCGAGCCCGACGATCCCTCCGAGGTCGTCGTCGAATTCAGCACGCCGACCGGCCGCTTCCGGGTGACCCGGTCGCCCGAGTACCTGCGCCCGGCCAAGCGCGGGGGAGGGATGACCAAGCAGGCCTCGGCCGTCGCCCTCGACGAGTGGACGGATGTCGGGTGGATCGGTCGTGCGGCGCGGGCCGTCGATGTCGCCGGAGAGCTCGACGAGATCCTGCAGCTCAGCCGTGAGCAGTTCCTGCAGGTGATCCTGCTCGCGCAGAACCGGTTCTCGGAGTTCCTCCTCGCGGGCAGTCGAGACCGCCAGGCGCTTCTGCGCCGCCTGTTCGGCACCCAGCGGTTCGAAGATGTGCAGGCGCGGTTCGATGAGCGTCGTCGTGTGGCCGAGCACGCTCTGGGCGCCCGGCTCGCGACGGTCGAGGCCCGCGTCGAGGAGGCTGAGCGGCTGGTGTCCGCCGATGGCCTGTCAGGAGAGGGCGATGAGACCCCGCCCGAGACGGTTCGCGCCCCGTCTTCGATCGAAGATCGGCTCGACGCCCTCCGACGTGCGAAGGCCCGCGCCGACTACCGCGCAGAGCGTCGAGCATCCGAGCAGGTCGACGCGGAGAAGCGGTCGGCCGCAGCCGACGAGTCTCTCGCAGTGGCGCGGGACGAGCAGCGGGCGCAGCGCGAGCGCGACCGCGCGAGGTCGGCGCTCGAACGACTCGAGGCCGAAGCGCCCCTGATCGACGATGCCCGCGCAGAGCTCGCTGCGGCCCGAGCCGCGGAGGCGCTGCGGTCGACGATCGCCGCAGTGGCGCGCGCGCATTCCGCGCTCGCGGTCGCCTCCCGAGACGAACAGGACGCCCACGCGGCGGGCGAGGCGCTCGGTCTCGACGTGGACGGCGACCTCGAGGCCTGGACGGCGGCGGCGACCAGAGAGAGCGGTGCCTGGCAACGCGCGCGAGAACTCGAGGAGAGCGCGCCGACGCTCGACGCCGAAGTCCGCGCAGCGGAGGAGGCGGTCGTGGCAGCGACCGCGCGCATCGAAGCTGCGAACGTGAGGCGTGCCGCGCTTCCCGACGAGATCGCCGCGTTGCACACGCTGCGCGACGAGACCCGTCGCCTCGCCGATCGGGGGGAAGACCGGCAGGCCGCGCAGCAGGCGGCAGAGCTACGCCTCACGGCGGCGCACGAGGTGGAACGGCTGCGAATCGCCGAGATCTCCCTCGAGCAGGAGCTCTCGCAGGCCACCGCGCTGCACGCGGATACGCAGTCAGCTCTGGCGCGACTGCGTCAGCGACGAGCCGACGGCATGGCCGGAGAGCTCGCCTCGACGCTCCGCGACGAGCACCCCTGTCCGGTCTGCGGCTCGCTCGATCATCCGGCGCCGGCCACGCATTCGGATCCGGTCTCGCCCGAAGACATCGCCGCCGCAGAGGGCGCGCGAGATGCCGCATCGCAGAAGGAGCGTGATCTGGCGTCGAGCTCCTCGACGTTGCGCGCCGAACTCGCCGCCGTCACCGCCCGCGCCGACGGTCGGGATGTCGAACAGGCCGAGAGCGAGTACGCCGAGGCCGCTGCGGCACTCTCGAGCAGCCGTGCCGCCGCCGAGGCGCTGAAGACGCTCGACGGTCGCATGGACGAACTCGTCGCCCGTGTCGAACTCCTCGACGCCGAGCGGGAAGACGATGCCAGGGCTCTCGCAGAACTGCGCGAACGGCATGCGCTCCTCCGCCAGCGCAGCGCGGAGGCACACGAGCTGATCGCCGAGGCGCGGGGCGGTTTCGACACAGTTGCCGCACGGATGTCCGTCACCGAGGCGAAGATCGCCGCGGCCCGCGCCGTGATCCATGCGATCTCGGAGCGGGCACGCAGGGTCGAAGCTCTCGCCGAAGCCGAGGCGGAGCGCGAGGCGGCGCTCGCAGACTCCGTGTTCGATGACGAGGCGGCGGCGGAAGACGCTCTACGCTCGGCCACAGAGCAGGAGGCGCTCGACACGCGGATCGCGCAGCATGCGGTGCAACGAGAGAAGGAACGGGCCATCCTGTTCGACCTCGAGTTGCGCACGCTGCCGGAAGAGCCGATAGACCTCGCGCCGGCCGAGCAGGCATCGGCGGACGCACGCAGCGTCTGGACGCGCGCGGTCGACGAAGCCGCCAGAGCCGCGGCAACCGCAGAGCGGCTCGGAGGGCTGATCGACTCGGCTTCGGACGAGCAGGCTCGCACCGCCGACGATGCCGCGGAGTTCGAGGTGCTGCAGAACCTCGCCGACACGATCGCGGGGCGAGGTGCCAACACCCGCAAGATGACGCTGGAGACGTTCGTGCTGGCCGCGGAGCTCGAGGAGATCGTCGAGGCGGCCAACCGTCGACTGCACGACATGTCCGCCGGTCGGTATCAGCTGCAGCACTCCGATGCGCTCGCTGCCCGCGGGGCGGCATCCGGACTCGGCATCGTGGTTTTCGACGCCTTCACCGGGCAGACCAGGCCGCCGCAGTCGCTGTCAGGGGGCGAGACGTTCCTCACATCGCTCGCTCTCGCCCTCGGACTGGCCGAGGTCGTGACCGCGCGCGCGGGCGGCATCCGCCTCGACACGCTCTTCATCGACGAAGGATTCGGTTCCCTCGACGGCGACACGCTCGATGTCGCCATGCGCACTCTCGACGAACTACGGCAGGGGGGCCGCACCGTCGGAGTGATCAGTCACGTCGAGGCCATGCAGGAGCAGATCCCCGCCCAGCTCACGGTGCGCGCACTGCCGAACGGACCCAGCGTCATCGAGGCGCGCTGACCCGAGACCGAGACCGAGATCGAGGCTGACGCGAGCGCGGGAGGGCGCCCCCTTCGTCAGACGCCGTACTCGCTGCGGATGAAGTCGCGCAGCTGCACGCTGCATCGTGCGACGGCCTCGCGCCAATCCGTCAGCGCACCGTCCTCAGCCTGATCGGAGACGGCGCGGAACACGCGGATCGGCACATCGAACTGTGCGGCGACCCAGATGAAGGCGTACGTCTCCATGTCGACCAGGGCCGCCCCCGACGGACGGATCACGGCGGTGACCTCGGCGTCCTCCACGAAGTGGTCACCGGTGGCGATCAGAACACCTTCCCTTCCGGTGCTGACGCGCGCCGGAAGGGAGACGTGCTGGCCACGGACGCCGTCGAGGTCGGTCACGTCGTGCTGGAATGCGGTTCCGACCTCATGCACGGTCGCCTCGAGAGCGGGGTCGATCGCGCCCGCCGTGCCCACGACCACGATCTCGTCGTAGACCCGGGCATCGAGCGCGCGGGTGAGCGCATACGTCGCCGGCAGCTTGCCGGGGCCGGTCACGAGTCGGTCGAAGCCGTCCAGCTCTTCCGGGAAGGCGGACAGTTCGGAATCAAGGGCAGCGACGAGGAGCTTCACCGCCCCATTCTCTCAGGACTTCACTGGCAGGAACGTGCGAACGCCGCGGCGTCACCCGTGCGTAACACAGAGGGGCGATACTGATTCGAGGACAAGACGGAGGATGACATGTCGTTGCAGCAGCAGATCTCTGAAGACCTCGGCGTCCGGCCGGAGATCGACCCGGAAGCCGAGGTCGAGCGCCGGGTCGGGTTCCTCGTCGAGTACCTTCGCTCGACCGGCGCGAAGGGCTTCGTGCTCGGCATCTCCGGTGGGCAGGACTCCACGCTGGCCGGACGCCTCGCACAGCTCGCGGTCGAACGGGTGCGGTCCGAAGGAGGCGAGGCGAAGTTCCTCGCCGTGCGTCTGCCCTACCGCGTGCAGCACGACGCGGCAGACGCCGAGGCCGCCCTCGAGTTCATCGCACCCGACTCCTCGGTCGAGGTCAACATCCAGAACGGTGTCGACGGGGTCGAGGAGGACATCGAGTTCGCGGTCACGAGCGACATCAGCGACTTCAACCGCGGCAACATCAAGGCCCGCGTCCGCATGGTCACGCAGTACGCACTCGCCGGCCACGACGGGATGCTCGTCATCGGCACCGATCACGCCGCCGAGGCCGTGACCGGCTTCTACACGAAGTTCGGCGACGGTGCGGCTGACGTCCTGCCGTTGTCGGGGCTGAGCAAACGGCAGGGGCGTTCGCTGCTGCAGTTCCTCGGTGCTCCGGACCGCCTCGCGTTCAAGGTGCCGACCGCCGACCTGCTCGACGGCCAGCCCGGCCGTGCCGACGAGGACGAGCTGGGTCTCACCTACGAGCAGATCGACGACTTCCTGGAAGGGCGCGACGTCGAGCCCGAGGTCGCCGGCCGCATCGAGGCGAGGTACCTCGCGACGCAGCACAAGCGCCATCTTCCGGTGACGCCCGACGACACCTGGTGGCGCTGACCCGCTTTCCCGGGAGGACCACGCTTTCGCCCGTGTCGGATGCCGCGGATAGTGTCGAAGCATCCGACAGAACGGGAGCATCGTGCGGATCGACACTCAGGCGCAGCGCGTCATCTGGAGCGCGAGCGACCTCAAGGCGGCCGCGGAGTGCGAATTCGCGTGGTGTCGGGCGATCGACGCGAAGCTCGGAAGAGTGCCCGCGGTCGAAGAGCCGGAAGACGCGACCCTGAAGCGGGCCGCCGAGTTGGGCGATGTGCACGAGCAGAACGTGCTGGCCCGCTACATCGACGACCTCGGTGACGAGAACGTCCACCGCATCGAGAAGGTCTCTTCCGTCGATGCCGATGCATTGGCGGCTGCGGTCGACGAGACCATTGCCGCCCTCCGCTCGGATGCGGAGGTCGTCTTCCAGGCGGCTTTCGCGACCGAGGAGTTCGTCGGTTTCGCCGACTTCCTCCGCAAGGATCACGACGGCTGCTGGCGGGTGCAGGACTCCAAGCTCGCCCGCAAGGCCCGCGTCACGGCGCTCATGCAGCTGGCGGCATATGTCGACCAGCTCGATCGCCTCGGCATCCCGCGCTCCGACGAGGTCGACCTCATCCTCGGCGACGGCACGCTCAGCACGCACACCGTCGACGATCTCCTTCCGCTGTTCCAGGTGCGGCGGGCGCGACTGCGTGCCCTCATCGCCGATCGACGCATCGCCGACGGCGTGGCGGGCGCGCCGCTCGCATGGGGCGATGATCGCGGCGACCTCCAGATCGTGGCCTGTGGCCGCTGCGCCACCTGCGAGGAGCAGGTGCTCGCGCATCGCGACCTCCTGATGGTGGCGCGGATGCGTCCGGTGCAGCGAGCACGTCTGCGGGCATCCGGCATCGAGACGATCGACGAGTTGGCCGTGGCACCCGACGCTCCCGCGGGCATGAACGTCGACACGTTCGAGACTCTCCGAGCCCAGGCGCGTCTGCAGCTGCGTGCTGACGCCGAGGGAGCACCGACATTCGACGTCCACTACGCGCAGGCGATCCACACACTCCCGCTGCCCAGTCACGGCGATATCTTCTTCGACTTCGAGGGCGACCCGCTCTACACCGAACCCGCTCCCGACGGCGAGGCGCAGTGGGGGATCGACTACCTCTTCGGCTGGGTCGACAACGCTGACCAGTACTCGGCGTTGTGGGCTCATACCTTCGCCGACGAGAAGCGGGCTCTCGAGACGTTCCTCGACTTCGTCAATGCGCGCAGGCTGGCGCATCCCGGCATGCACATCTACCACTACGCGCCGTACGAGACCTCGCACCTCGTGGCGATGGCCGCGCGGCACGGCGTGCGCGAGGGCGAGGTCGATCGGCTGCTGCGCGAAGGCGTGTTCGTCGACCTCTACCCGCTCGTGCTGCGGACCGTCCGGGTCGGCTCCCGGTCGTACTCGATCAAGAAACTCGAACCGCTCTACATGGGCGACGACGTGCGCACCAGCGACGTGCAGAAGGGCGACGACTCGATCGTGCAGTACGTCGCCGCTCGTGAGCTCGCGGCGGCGGGGGAGAAAGCCGAGGCCGACGCAGTGCTGGCCGACCTCGCCGATTACAACCGCTATGACTGCGTGTCGACACGACGCCTGCGCAACTGGCTCATCGACATCGCACGCCGGAAGGGCGTGACGCCCGCGCCGCCCGACGATGCCGACGAGGTCATCTACGAGCCGTCCCCCCGTTCCGTCGCGCTGCTCGCCGATGCGGAACGCGCCGTGGAAGACGGCGGCGACGGGCTCGTGCACCGTATCGCCGCCGCGGCCATCGACTACTTCCCCCGCGAGGCGAAGAGCTTCTGGGTGTCGCATTTCCAGCGGCTGCGAGAGCCGGTGACGATGTGGGACGGCACGCGTGATGTGGTGAAGATCGATCGCCCGTCGTCGGTCTTGCGCCGCGAGTGGAGCATCGGCGAGGGACGACGTGTGATGTCGCGTGACATCGAGATCCGCGGCGAGGTGTCGCCCGGCACGACGCTCGGCCCGGGTGCGCAGCCGTTCGCGCTCTACGAGGTCCCGGCCCCCTTCGACACCGAGGTGCCTTCACGCGCCGTCCACGTGCCGCACACCGTCACGGTGGTCGAGGTGCTCGACGACGGCTACCTCGTCTCCGAGTCGGCAGTGCAGGGTCAGACCTGGGACGAGCTGCCGCTCGCTCTCACCCCGGCGGCGCCTCCGCGAGTGGTCTCACTGCAGGGAGCGATCGACGAGTGGGCCGATGCCGTGCACGCGGCCGCCCCCGGCTTCCCGCACGACGCGGCGACCGACATCCTGCGTCGAATTCCCCCGCGCACGACATCGGGCGAAGCACTGCCCCCGGCCCGCGACGACACGATCGATGCGATCGTGCGTGGTGTGCTCGACCTCGACCGCAGCTACCTGGCGGTGCAGGGCCCTCCGGGGACAGGGAAGACCTATACGGGATCGCGTGTGATCGCGCGCCTGGTGAACGAACACGGTTTCAAAGTCGGCGTCGTGGCGCAGTCGCATGCGATCATCGAGACCCTTCTCGCGCGCATCGTCGCCGACGGCGTCGCGCCGGCGCAGGTCGCGAAGGCGCCGAAAGATCCCGAGGCAGAGCCGCCGTACACCGTGATCCCGAAGAACGGCATGGCATCGTTCCTCGCCGAGCACGCGGGCGAGGGGGCCGTCGTCGGTGGCACGGCCTGGGATTTCAGCAACACCCAGCGTGTCGATCGTGCCGGCCTCGATCTTCTCGTGATCGACGAGGCGGGTCAGTTCTCGCTCGCCTCGACGATCGCCGTCGCGGCTGGGGCGAAGCGGCTGCTGCTCCTCGGTGATCCGCAACAGCTCCCGCAGGTGAGCCAGGGCGCGCATCCGGAGCCGGTCGACACCTCGGCCCTCGGCTGGGTGATGGACGGCGACCCCGTGGTGCGGCCCGAATACGGGTACTTCCTCGCACGGTCGTGGCGGATGCATCCGTTCGTGGCTGCGCCGGTGTCGAAGCTCGCCTACGCCGGACAACTCGCCTCGGCGCCGGGAACCGAGCGCCGCTCACTCGACGGAGTCGATCCGGGGCTGCACGTCGTGCCGCTGCGCGACCGCGGCAACGCGACGCAGTCACCGGAGGAAGCCGCCGAGGTCGTACGACTCGTGCGCGATCTGGTCGGGAGAACGTTCACCGACAACGACCCCGACGCCTCGACGAGGCCGCTCACGCCGTCCGACATCATCGTCGTCACGCCTTACAACGCGCAGCGTCAGCTGGTGCTCGACGCGCTTTCCGACGCCGGCTTCCCCGACGTTCCGGTGGGCACTGTCGATAACTTCCAAGGCAAGGAGGCTGTCGTCTCCATCACGTCGCTCGCCGCCTCGAGCGGACGGGACGCTCCCCGCGGACCCGAGTTCCTGCTGCTCCAGAATCGGCTCAACGTGGCGATCTCCCGCGCGCAGGTCGTCGCCTATCTGATCCACTCGCCCGCGTTGCTCGACGATCTGCCGTACACGCCGGAGGGAGTGGCTCGGCTCAGCGCCTTCGCCCGCTTGGTCGGTGCGGCGGAATGAGCGAGCCGACGCACGCGCACTCGACAGACGAGATCCTGCGCGCGGCTGCGGCCTGGGTGTGGTTCCCGCGCGACAGCGAGCACGAGCGCAGTGAGTTGCTCCTCGTGCGGGATCCGTCGAGATTCGGCGGCGGAGTCCGCGGTTCCCAGGTGAGCTCCGTCCTCGAGCCCACGGAGATCGTCGACCATGCTCTGGAGCGGACGACAGCGTGGGGCGCGTCGAGATTCACCTTCTGGACGAACCCCTCCGACCGTCCGGACGTCGAGGAGGAGCTTCGTCGGCGGGGAGCGGAGCATATCGATACGGTGGCCGTGTTCGCTCGACCGGTCGATGGAGCCGCAGCAGTCGATGTGCCGGACGACATCACCGTCGAGGTCGTGCGCACGCTGGAGCAGGTGCGCGACGTCGACGCGGTCAACGTGCCCGTGTGGCAGCAGGAGCCCCTCGACCCGCAGGGACTGAGGGCGGAGCTCGCCGAGGTGACGACGGCGCTCGAGACTCGCGAAGGCTTCCGGATCCTCGCGCGGATCGGCGGCCGGGCGGTCAGCACCGGCGGGTGCACGATCGACGGTGGATTCGTCCGGCTCTGGGGCGCTTCGACACTGCCGGAGTACCGGGGGCGCGGCGCGTACCGCGCGGTCCTCGCCGAGCGCCTCCGAGAAAGCGCAGCCTGGGGAGCCACGACGGCGCTCGTCAAGGGGCGCGTCTCGACGTCGGCCCCGATCCTGGCGCGCGCCGGCTTCACCCACTTCGGCGACGAGCGCGCCTACCGCCTGACTCTCGAAGCCTGACTCCGTCGGGGCAGGTCCGCGTCAGACCGTGCCGTAGAGCCGATCGCCGGCGTCGCCGAGTCCGGGCACGATGTACCCCTTCTCGTCGAGGCGCTCGTCGAGCGCGCCGAGCACGAGGGTCACATCGCGGTCGCCCGCCATCGCCTCGATCGCGGCGACGCCCTCCGGGGTGCCGAGCAGGCAGATCGCCGTGACGTCCTTCGCACCGCGGTCGAACAGGAACTGGATCGCGGCGGCCAGCGAACCCCCGGTCGCGAGCATCGGGTCGATCGCGAAGCACTGACGGTCGCTCAGATCGTCGGGCAGACGCTCGGCGTAGGTCGTCGGCTCGAACGTGGTCTCGTCGCGCACCATGCCGAGAAAGCCGACCTCGGCGGTCGGGAGCAGCTTCACGAGGCCTTCGAGCATGCCGAGACCGGCACGCAGGATCGGCACGACGATCGGTCGCGGCTCCGAGATCTTCACGCCCGTCGTGGTGGTCACCGGGGTCGTGATCTCGATCGGGCTGACCTTCACGTTGCGTGTCGCCTCGTACGCGAGCAGCGTGACGAGCTCCTCCGTGAGCTGCCGGAAGACCGGCGACGGCGTGCGCGCATCGCGCAGTACCGAGAGCTTGTGAGTGATGAGAGGGTGGTCGGCCACGTGAACACGCATGGATACAGGGTAATGCGCCGCGCGGTCGGGCACGACATCGAAGCTCCGCCCGCGCTCGGCGGCTGTCGTAGGCTCGACGCATGACCGCTGCAGATGACCTCGCGATGCAGCGCGCCCTCGTGCTCGCCGCCGAGGCGGCCGCGGCATCCGAGATCCCCGTCGGTGCCGTCGTGATCGACGGGGGAGGGCGGATCATCGCCGAAGGGCGCAACACCCGCGAGGAGACCCACGATCCGACCGGTCACGCCGAGATCGAGGCGCTGCGGCGCGCGGCGGCGTCCGTCGGTTCCTGGAACCTCGATGGGCACACGCTCGTGGTCACCCTCGAGCCGTGCATCATGTGTGCCGGTGCCATCCTGCAGTCCCGCGTCGGCCGTGTGGTGTTCGGAGCCTGGGACGACAAGGCCGGCGCGGCCGGGTCCATGTACGACGTGCTGCGCGATCGCCGGCTGCCTTACCGGGCCGAGGTCATCGGCGGTGTCCAGGCCGACGCGGCCACAGCGGTGCTGCGTTCGTTCTTCGAGCAGCGTCGCTGAGTCGAGCTCCGCTCAGTCGGACGACTTCAGCACGAAGACGTCGGTCGAGGGCTCGGGGTCGATCGCCGGGCGGTACACGTCGGGCTCGATGTAGACGATCCGCGCCACCGGAACGGCCTCGCGGATACGGGCCTCGATCGCGTTGATGTCGTCGGCGGCCTCGCGCAGCGGCTTGTCGGCGTTCAGCGCGATCTTCGCGGCGACCATCAGCTCGTCCGGGCCGAGGTAGAGCGTCTTCATGTGGATGATCTTCTCGATCTCATCGCCCGCGTTGATCGCGTCCACGATACGGTCGTGGTCCGCCTGCGTCGCGCCTTCACCGACCAGGAGGCTCTTCGTCTCGACGCCCAGTACGATCGCGATCAGCACCAGCAGCACACCGATCATCACGGTGCCGAGTGCATCGAACATCGGGTTGCCCGTGATGAGGGTGAGGCCGACGCCGAGAAGGGCGAACGTGAGGCCGGTCAGCGCTCCCACGTCTTCGAGCAGCACGACCGGGAGCTCAGGTGCCTTCGAACGACGCACGAACGACACCCACGACTGGCCCTTCTCCCGCACGAGGTTGCTCTCGCGCACGGCGGTGCGCAGCGAGAAGGATTCGAGCCCGATCGCGACGACGAGCACGACGAGCGGCAGCCACCACCACGTCTTGTCGAGCTCGTGCGGATTCGTGAGCTTCTCGACGCCTTCGTAGATCGCGAAGAGGCCGCCGACCGAGAAGAGGATGATCGAGACGACGAAGGCGTAGACGTAGCGCTCTCGCCCGTACCCGAACGGGTGCGCACGGTCGGCCTCGCGTCGGGCCTTGCGCCCTCCCAGCATCAGCAGCAGCTGGTTTCCGGAGTCGGCGACGGAGTGGATCGCCTCCGCGAGCATCGAGGCAGACCCGGAGAGGGCCCAGGCGATGAACTTCGCGAGGGCGATGCCCATGTTCGCCAGGAACGCCGCGACGATGGCCTTGTTGCCTCCGGATGCACTCATGGGACGAGTCTAGAACCGCCCGCCCGAGGATGTCGGAGTGCCCGCCGTAGGATGACGACATGGCTGACTCGCTTCCTTCGCTCGCTTTCCTCGGTGCCGGCTCGATGGGTGGTGCGATCCTCCGTGGGGTGGTCGCCTCGGGTATCCCCATCGACGGCGGCATCGCCGCGACGAACCGCACCGCGGAGAAGGCGGAGGCCTTCGCCGGACTCGACGGCGTCACGAGCATCGCGCTCGCCGAGCGGCCGGACGGCAATGCCGAGGCGGTGGAGGGCGCCCGCATCGTGCTGGTCGGCGTGAAGCCGGCCATGGTGCCCGACCTGCTCCGCGAGATCGCCCCGCACCTCGCCGCCGACACGATCGTGGTGAGCGTCGCCGCCGGCGTCACGCTGCAGACCTTCGCCGACGTGCTCGGTGCGGATGCCCGCGTCATCCGCTCGATGCCCAACACCCCGTCGACCGTCCGCAAGGGGGTCACGGGAATCGCGGCAGGCGCCGCGGTCTCGGACGACGACCTGGCTCTGGTGCGTCGCCTCTTCCAGACCGTCGGAGCCGTGGTCGAGGTGCCCGAGTCGCAGATCGATGCGCTGTCGACGATCTCGGGTTCCGGTCCGGCGTACGTCTACCTGCTGATCGAGGAGTTCACGAAGGCCGCCGTCGGCATGGGGTTCGACGACGCCGATGCCCGCCTGATGGTCGAGCAGACGTTCATCGGCGCGACGGCGCTGCTCGACGCCTCGGGCGAGGACCCGACGGAACTTCGTCGTCGGGTCACCAGTCCGAAGGGGACGACCGAGCGTGCGGTCGCCGTGCTGCAGGACGCGCATCTCGAGCGCACCTTCGCCGATGCCGCCGCTGCGGCTCTCGCGCGTGCCAGGGAACTCGCCGCCGGAGCGTGAATCATGCAGCTGCGGATCGAGGGCGCGATCTGGTACTGGCGGGGTCCTGCGCCCTTCCATTTCGTCACGGTGCCGGCCGCCGAGAGCGAGCTGATCCACGAGATCGCTTCCGTCGTCACGTACGGGTGGGGCATGATCCCCGCATCGGTCACTGTCGGTGAGACCACGGTGACCACCGCCCTGTGGCCGAAGGACGGCGGGTACATCGTGCCGATCAAGAAGGCGCTCCAGGACCGCGAGGGCGTCGGAGCGGACGACGTGGTCGAGATCACCCTCGACATCGACGCCTGACGCGTGCCGGTCTCGCTCAGCTCTCGCTGGACACGTCGGCGAGCACCTCGGGCCAGCGACGATCCAGGACCCTCCCGCCGAGCACGGTTCCACCCCAGATCGCCAGTCCGCCGAACGCGATGCCGCATGCGAGGCTGACCCAGCCGAGGGCAGGGCTCCAGATCGCCGCGATCGCGAATCCGAGTGCGGGGGCACCGAGGGCGAGCGTGATCGGACCGATGACGATCATCGCGAGCAACGACTGCACTCCTCCGGACGAGCCGCGTCCGAAGGGATTCGCCTCCGGGGCGGGTGCGCGTCCGGGGAGGAAGCTCCCCACCCATGCACCGGCGCCGCCGGCGATCGCCGTCAGGCCGAGAGCGGCGCCGAGACTGCCCGGCAGCAGGTCGGGACGTCCGGCGAGGAGGCAGGTCGCCACGCACAGCACGATCGTCACCGGAACCGCGATCAGCCCGAAGCCGAGCAGGCGTCCCGCGCGGTCGGCGGCACCGCTGACCCCGGTGAGGATGTGGATGGCGACGGCATCGTTGTCGTAGGCGATCGCCATCTGCACGATCGTTCCGGCGAGCAGGGCGTTGATCGCGGGGATCAGGGTGATGGCCGGGGCGAAGCCGATCGCCTCCTCCTGCAGGCCGTTCATCAGCGCGATGCCGATGAAGATCGCCGGCAGCAGCAGGAGCATCACGATGTTGACCAGTTGGCGCGGATCACGACGGAAGTAGCGCAGCGACCGTGCGGCGATCGCCCCCATCGAGTTCGCCGGCAGCACCCGGTCGAGCAGACCGCCGGAACGCACCCGTCCGCCCCCGCTGCTCTGGATCGGCGAGACGAGTCGCGCGGCCAGCAGCCGCTGCGACGCGAACCACAGCACGACCACCGTCGCGAGGGCGATCAGCAGTCGGAGCGCGGCGGTGAGGATGTCACCTTGTGCGGCCGCGGCGGACACCCCGAATACGGCACCCACCGGTGTCCAGGCGGCGATGTCGGCGATGGTGGTGAACGCCTCTCCGACGTCACCGACCCTGGTCAAGGCCCCGATCCCCAGGTTGAGGATGAGGCCGGACGAGGCGGCGAGCAGCACGCCGAGGGTCAGCACCAGGTCGCGTGTGCTGCGGCGCGCCAGCCAGCCGGCGAGGAGGCCGCTCACCACGCGGGCACCGAGCACACAGGTGACGACGGCCACCGGGATCATGATCACGGCGCTCAACAGAGCGGGCATGCTGACCGACCAGCCGAGCAGCGTCAGCAGCAGGGCGACCGTGGTGCCGATACCACCGATGGTCGTGGCTCCGGCGACGACGAAACCCGGCAGCAGTGCGGGTGCGGTCACGGGCAGCAGAGCGAAGCGCTCGGGAGCGAGCGAGTCGTCGGCGCTGACCAGGATCGACCCGATCCACCACCCGAGCACGATCACCGAGCCGGTGAGCACGATGGCGGTGACGGCGCCGTCCGGCGCGGCGAAGCGCAGCGCGACGAGTCCGGCGGTGAGTCCGGCGAGGAGCCCGAGCGCCACCATGCCCGTGATGATCAAGGTGACGATCATCCAGGGATTGCGGGACAACTGATGGCGGAGCTGCCGCCAGCGCAGACTTACGAGGAGCGCAACCATGCGAGCGTCTCCGTTCCGAGGTCGTGCGCCCCCACGAGCGTGAGGAAGCGCTGCTGCAGGGAGAGGCCGGCTCGCACCTCGTCGAGCGGGCCGTGCGCGAGCAGGCGTCCCTCTGCGACGATGGCGACTCTGTCGCACATCGATTCGACGAGTTCCATCACGTGGCTGGAAAGCACGACAGTGCCGCCGCCGTCGACGAACGATCGCAGGATCTGCCGGATCGTCTCGCCCGACACCGGGTCCACGGCCTCGAGCGGCTCGTCGAGGATGAGCAGGCGCGGAGCGTGGATCAGCGCGCAGGCGAGTCCGATCTTCTTGCGCATGCCCGCGGAGTAGTCGACGACGAGCGTGTCGCGGGCGTCGGCGAGCCCGAGGGCCTCGAGCAGGTCGACGGTCCGGGAGACGACGTCCGCCTCGGCCATGCCGCGCAGGAGCCCGGTGTATCGCAGCAACTCGGCGCCGGTCAGTCGGTCGAGCATGCGGATGCCGTCGGGCAGCACGCCCATACGCGCCTTCGCCTCGGCGGGGTTCTGCCACACGTCCGCACCGAGCACCCAGGCGGTTCCCGCATCGGGACGCAGCAGGCCCGTGGCCATCGCGAGGGTGGTGGTCTTGCCCGCCCCGTTCGGGCCGAGCAGCCCCAGCATGGATCCGGCCGGCACGTCGAGGGAGAGACTGTCGACGGCGACCTTCTGCCCGAACTGCTTGCGAAGCCCGCGAAGGGCGAGGACGGGAGGAGCCGCGGTGTGGTCGGTCATGGGTCCCATCCCATCACGACGACGGGGACCCTCACATCCGCCGCGAGGGGGAGTCGGCAGACCGGACGACGCGTCGTCAGCGGTCGAGGCCGGCGAAGCGCTCGATGTCGCTGTTGGTGCCCGAGACGATGATGAGGTCGTGGTTCGTCACGATCGTGTTCGCCTCGGCGTAGCGGAACGGCTTGCCCGGACTCTTCACCCCGACGACGGTGACCTTGTACTTGGATCGCACGCCGGACTCGTTCAGTCCGACGCCGCGGATGAACTTCGGCGGGTACATCTTGGCGAGGACGAAGTCGTCGTCGAAGCGGATGAAGTCGAGCATCCGTCCGCTCACGAGGTGCGCCACGCGCTCACCCGCTTCGCGCTCGGGGTAGATGACGTGGTTGGCGCCGACACGGGCGAGGATCTTGCCGTGCGACTGGGAGACGGCCTTGGCCCAGATCTGCGGCACCTTCAGGTCGACGAGGTTCGCGGTGATCAGCACCGACGCCTCGATCGAGGATCCGACGGCGACGACCGCGACCTGGAAGTCCTGGGCGCCGATCTGACGCAGCGCGTCGATGTTCTTCGCGTCGGCCTGCACGGTGTGCGTGACCCGGTCGGACCACTTCTGCACGAGTTCGAGGTTGTCGTCGATCGCGAGCACCTCGCGGTCGAGGCGATCGAGCTCTCCGGCGCAGGCAGCGCCGAACCTGCCGAGACCGATGACGAGGACGGGAGCGTCGCCCCGCAGGACTTCAACCAACGATCGGCCTTTCCACGGGCAGTGAGTAGTACTGCGTTCGCGATGTCGCGGCGACCGCCGCGGCGAGTGTCACTGTACCAACGCGGCCCATGAAGATGGTCGCGGCCATCACGTACGAGGCCGAATCGGGAAGTTCCGCGGTGAGCCCCGTCGACAGGCCGACCGTGCCGAACGCCGAGATCACGTCGAACAGCACGTGGCTGATATCGGCCTTGGTGATCTGGGCGATGACGATCGTCGACAGCGCGACGATCGTGGCACCCCACGCGACGACGCTGAGGGCCACGCGCTGCACGTCGCTCGGGATGCGGCGGCCGAACGCCTCGACGGACTGACGGCCCTTGGCCTCGGACCACACGGCGATGGCGAGCACGGCGAGGGTGGTCACCTTGATGCCGCCGGCCGTCGACGCCGAGCCGCCGCCGACGAACATCAGCATGCTGGCCGCGAGCAGGGAGGACCCGTTCAGGTCGTCCATCTCGATCACGTTGAAACCGCCGGATCTGGTCATCGCCGAGAGGAAGAACGCCTGGAAGGTGGTGTCGGTGGCGTCCATGGAGCCGAAGGTCTTCGGGTTGTTGAACTCGAGGATGACGAAGACGGCCGCGCCCAGGATGAACAGGAGGATGGTCGTGACGAGGGTGAGCTTGGTGTGCAGGGACCAGCGCTTCACGTGCCAGACGTGCTTGGCGAGCGTGTAGATGACGGGGAAGCCGATGCTGCCGAGGAAGACGCCCACCATGAGGAGTGAGAGCACCAGGTAGTCGTCGGCGAACACCGCGACGCCGCCGTCGTTGGGAGCGAAGCCGGTGTTCGTGAACGCCATCGCCGCGAAGTAGGGCGCCTCCCAGAGCGCCGCGATTGGGTCGACCCCGGCCATCACGAGCGCGGGATAGAGGAGGATCGCGAGCGACGCTTCGATGATGAGCGCCGAGACGGCGACGGTGGTCAGCAGCTGGCCGACTTCGCCGAGCCGCACGGTCTGGCTCTCGTTGACCACGCCGCCGTGCGCGCGCATCGGATTGGTGTCGCCGGCGGCCATCAGCTTGGCACGCAGGCCGAGGCGCTTCGAGATCAGCATGCCCATGAGAGACGCGAGGGTGAGGACACCCAGGGCGCCGATGTTCACGCCGAGGAACACCACGACGTGTCCGAAGGGGGACCAGTAGTTGGCCATGTCGACCGTTGCGAGTCCGGTGACGCAGATGGTGGAGACAGCGGTGAAGAGAGCGTCGCTCAGCGGCGTGATCGTGCCGCTCGCGGAGGCGATCGGCAGGGAGAGGAGAACCGTGAACACGAGGATCAGCAGCGCGAAGACGACGATCGCGAAGCGCGACGGCGACGAGGTGACGAGGTGCTTGACCCATCCGGCCGCACTCTTCAGGCTCTGCCGCGGGGACGACGCCGAAACGATGCCCGACATCGCTGCCCCCTCTGGTTTCTCCTTCGGTCGCGCCGAGCGACCGCACGGCGCCTGTCGCCGAGCCTTCGTCATGGTACTCCGTGCCGGGGACGACTACCCTGAACTCATGACGGACATCTTCGACGTGATCGCAGACGGTACGAGGCGAGACATCCTCCAGCTCCTGCTGCGGCGCACGACCGAAGGGGAGGCCGGCACCAGCGTCAGCCAGATCGTCGCCGATCTGGGCATCAGCCAGCCCACCGTGTCGAAGCACCTGAAGGTGCTGCGCGACGCCGAGCTGGTCACCGTGCGCGAAGACGGTCAGCGCCGTTTCTACAGCCTCGCGGTCGAGCCGCTCGAAGTCGTGGACGACTGGCTGGTGCCGTTCCTGGTCGACGCCTACGGCGACAGCGCACCCGACATCGATTACCACGCGGTTCCCGAAAGCGCGGCGCATGCCGCCGAGGTCGTCGGACGGGCGGCCGCCTCCGCGAAGCACGTCGTCGCGAACGCGCTCAAGCGGCTCGGAGCGTGACGGTTCGAGCGACGCCGAACGACCGCATCAAAGGCTTGTAGCTATTTAGCAAAGCTGTTAAATTCTAGGCATGAACCTCCTCATGCGCACACTTCGCGGCCGTATGCGGCGCCGTCTGCTGCTGACGTATCGGGTTGATCCTTCGGTGGCCGGCGAGATGATCCCCGCCCCCTTCCGCCCGCAGCTCATCGACGGGAGCGCGGTCGGCGGGGTGTGCCTGATCGCGCTGACGGAGCTGCGTCCCGGTTGGCTGCGACCGCGGTGGGGCATCTCCACGGAGAACGCCGCGCACCGGTTCGCGGTCGAGTGGGACGAGGGCGGGACCACGCGCACGGGTGTCTACGTGATCGAGCGGCACTCCTCGGACATCGTGCCCGTCATCGGCGGGGGTCGGTTCTTCCCCGGCGTGCAGCGGCGCGCGCGGTTCGACATCGACGAGACCGACTCGCGAATCCAGGTCCGGATGCAGGCGTCCGACGCGAGCGTCTCCGCAGACATCGAGGTGTCGGAGGAATGGGAGAGCTCGCTCTTCCCGACAGTGGGCGACGCTTCACGGTTCTACCGGGCTGGCGCCACCGGCTGGTCGCCGCGACGCGACGGCAGGGGAGCGGAGGCCGTAGAGCTGTCCGCGGCGCGCTGGGCCGTGGAGGCGGGCCGCGTGAACGAGGTCAGGTCGTCGTTCTTCGACGGGCTTCCGCAGGGCGCCGCGCAGATCGACAGCGCTCTGGTGATGCGCGATCTCCCCGTCAGCTGGCGGAGACCCGCAACGACTCGCCCCTGACGACAGGGGGGCTTGTCGTCAGGGGCGAGGTGCGGGTCCCCACACCCGGGGCGGACTCGGCGGTGCCAGCACGAGCCCTGCGTCAACAGTCCCAGCGGCAGATGAGCGAAAGCCGCAGAACGCCTATGTCTCCGCTGGGATGTGGGCTCCGCGGGGATATGTCTTCGCGGGGGATGCCCGCTGCCGCCGGTCCGCTCAGCGTCGCCCGGCTTTGCGGCGGAAGAGCCACGCGCCCCAGGCGACCGCGATCGCGAGGATGACGACGCACCAGCCGGTCGCCCACCATGCCTCGCCCTGCACGGGGGCATCAGTGAGCAGCCCGCGGATCGTCTCCACGATGGGTGTGATCGGTTGAGTCGCGGCAACCGGCTGCAACCACTCCGGCATGCTCGCCACCGGGACGAACGCACTGGACAGGTAGGGGAGGAAGAGCAGCACGAAGCCGTAGCCGTTCGCCCCTTCCGGGCTTCCTGCGGCAAGACCGATGGCGGCGAACAGATACGTGATCGCGAGGATGTACAGCGCGATCAGGGCGGCGAGCCCCACCCACTCCCCTGCGTTCGCGCTCGGACGGAAGCCCACGAGCACTCCTACGCCGATCACGATCGCCGTGGCGATGAGGTTGCGCAGCACGCTCGCGACGACGTGCCCGGTCAGCACCGCCCCCGCTCGCAGCGGCATCGTGCGGAACCGGTCGATGATGCCGGTGCGCATGTCGTTCGCGACATACACGGCGGTGGAGGAGGCTCCGAACCCCGCGCAGGTGAGGATGATGCCGGGCACCACGTAGTCGACGTAGGCGCCGGACGGATCGATCGCTCCGCCGAACACCCACGTGAACATGAGCATGAGCATGACGGGCAGCATGATCGCCATGAGCAGCGATTCGCCGTCCCTCAGCGAGTGGCGCAGGCTGCGACCGACGAACACCGCCTCGGCGGTGAGGCCTCGCAGGCGCGGGCGCGGTGAAGGGGCGGGGAGGGCAGGTGCCGCGGAGCGAGGGGCGGCGAGGGTGATGTTCATGCGAGCTCCTTCACGGGGTGGTCGATGGGGGAAGGCGCGGTGACGGCGAGGAACACGTCGTCGAGGGTGGGGCGGCGCAGGGTCACGGTGCCGTCCTCTCCGTCTTCGTCGAGCACGTCGAGCGCTCGCCGGAGATCGGCGACCGTGCCATCGGTGGGGATCTGCCGGCGAAGCTCGCCGCGGCTGTCGTGGAGTTCGACGGTGTCTCCGCCGACGCGCGCCTTCAATGCGGCAGGCGTGCCGAGGGCGGCGACCCTGCCGTCATGCAGCACCGCGATGCGGTCTGCCAGCTGATCGGCCTCCTCCAGGTACTGGGTGGTGAGGAAGACCGTCGTCCCCGCCTTCGCCAGCATGCGGATGATGTCCCACAACGCCCGACGGCTGCGGGTGTCCAGACCTGTGGTGGGCTCGTCGAGGAACAGCACCTCCGGCGTCACCACGAAGCTCAGGGCGAGGTCGAGGCGACGTCGCATTCCTCCGGAGAACGTGCGCACCATGCGGGAGGCGGCATCCGTGAGGTCGAACTGGTCGATCAGGTCGGCGGCACGTCGTCGTGCAGCTGCCCGTCCGAGCCCGGCGAGCCGCGCGAACATGACGACGTTCTCGGTCGCGCTCAGTGCATCGTCGACGGCTGCCGCCTGGCCGGTGAGGCTGATCCGTCGCCGGACCTCGATCGCCTGCGTCCCGATGTCCCAGCCGGCGACCCGCGCCGAGCCGGCGTCTGCCGCGGTGAGGGTGGTGAGGATGTTGATCGTCGTGGTCTTGCCGGCGCCGTTCGGCCCGAGCAGGGCGAAGACCTCGCCGCGGGCGACCGCGAAATCCAGTCCGTCGACGACGGTCTTGTTCCCGAAGGCCTTGCGCAGCCCCTGCACCTCGATGGCTGTCTCCATCAGGCGCTCCTTTCTGTGTATGTAGAGAACTGTGTATCACCAACGCAACTGTGTATGACCGTAACACACTGTTTAGCTGATAAACAGAAGTAGGATGAGCGCATGACTGAGACGGAGCCGCCGGAGCTGCCACGCGGGATCGCGCTGGCGTGGGGTGTCGCCGCGAACCCGCAGCGTGGTCCCAAGCGCGAGATGAGCGTCGAGAAGATCGTCGACGCTGCCGTCGAGCTGGCGGACGCCGAGGGGATCGGCGCCGTGTCGATGGCCGCGGTCGCGGCGCGGCTCGGATTCACGCCGATGTCGCTGTACCGATACGTGACGGCGAAGGACGATCTGCTGCTGCTGATGCAGGAAGAGGCGACAGGGCTGCCGCCGCAGAGCCACCTCGAGGCGGACGGCTGGCGCGGACGACTGATCGCCCTGTATGAAGAGCAGGTCAAGCTCTACCTGCGCCATCCCTGGATGCTGTCCCTGCCGATCACCGGATCGCCGATCACCCCGAACAGCTCGGCCTGGCTGGATGCCGGGCTCGCCGCTCTCGACGGCACCGCGCTGACGACGGAAGAGCGCATGGCCGTCGCGCTCGCGGTGACCGGGCATGCCCGCTGGTGCGGGATCGTGCAGGCCGGCTACACCGAGCAGTCCCGCGGCACGGGACTCACCCCGGATGAGGTGGCCGCGCACGAAGCCGCTCTCTTCGATCGGGTGATCACGGCCGAGGAGTTCCCCGCGCTCCGTCGCGCGATCGAAGATGATGTGTTCACCTCGACGGCCGATCCGTTCCGGTTCGCCGTCGAGCGGACCCTCGACGGGGTCGCGGCGTACCTCGCGGGTCTCGACCGCGGAGAGATGCACGCCGAGGCGACGGAGTGGATCGACGTCGACCCGGCCGAGTTGTCGGCGGACCGCCGACTCAAAGAGGCTCGGAAGGCGGTGCGGGAGGCGGAGAAGGCTCTGCGGTCGGCGCATAATATCGAGCGCCAGACGTTGCGGGAGGCCAGGGAGCGGTTGGCGAAGGCGAAGAAGTCCGGCTGACACTCGCGCCGGTGCGGCCGCCACGCCTCACTGATCACACGAGTCACAGAGGTTTACACGCGTCCCAGCTACCACATAGAGTGTGCACATCGAGAAAGGGGTACGTGGGATGCCCGAGGTTCCTGACGTCCGATTCCTCACGGTTGCTGAGGTCGCAGAGCTCATGCGCGTGTCCAAGATGACCGTGTATCGGCTGGTCCATGCGGGGGAGTTGCCGGCCGTCCGTTTCGGGCGCAGCTATCGCGTACCCGAGTCCGCTGTGGCTGATGCGCTGCAGCGCCCGATCGCCGACGTCGGCTGACGTCGATCGCCTTCTCGTGCTCCGCCGCCTGCGGGCGGTCGATGCGTGTGACAGGCGACGCCTTCGGGTTTGCTAGACTGACCCGAGGCATTTTCCGTGCCCGTACCCGGGTGTCCGATTTCGGCGACACCCAGCCACTGACTTAGTGAGGTTTCCGTGGGTTCTGTCATCAAGAAGCGCCGCAAGCGCATGGCGAAGAAGAAGCACCGCAAGCTGCTTCGTAAGACTCGCCACCAGCGTCGCAACAAGAAGTAAGCGACCAGACACGAGCGCCTGTCTTCGGACGGGCGCTTTGTGTCTCCGGCCGCATCTCCGTCCCGCCGAGAGGATGTCATGAAGTCGATCACCGTCACCGAGCTCGCCGAGCGCACCGGTATCCCGCTCATCGATGTGCGGGAGGTGGACGAGTTCGCTGCCGGCCATGTGCCGGGGGCCGTCAACATCCCGATGTCCGAGATCGGCAACCGGCTGGAAGAGCTGCCTGCCGAGGCGTTCGACGTCATCTGCCAGGCAGGCGGGCGCTCGGCTCGTGTGGTCGAGGCTCTGGAGTCGCGCGGTTACGACGCCACGAACGTCGAGGGCGGCACCGGCGAGTGGATCGCCCAGGGCCGCGCGGTCGAGGTGCCGTCGGCGTGACCACGCTGACTCTGATCGGCAAGCCCGACTGCCATCTGTGCGACGTCGCCTCCGACGTCATCGATGCCGTCGTCGCCGAGCTGCCCGACGCCGCCGCCGAGCAGATCGAGATCGTCGAGGCGTCGATCCAGGACGATCCCGCGCTGTACGAGCTGTGGTGGGAGAAGATCCCGGTCGTGCTGATCGACGGCGAGCTGCACGCGCATTGGCGCGTCTCGCCCGACCGGCTGCGAGAGGCGCTCGAAGGCGCACTCCGTGGTGAATCCCCGACCGAACTGAAGGAAGCCCTGTGACCATCCGCCATGTCGTGACCTGGAAGCTCGCCGCCGAAGACGCCGCCGAGCGTGGTGCCCAGGCTGCCGAGGTCGCTCGCCGGCTGAACGCTCTCGACGGTGTCGTCCCGCAGCTCCTCTCCATCTCCGCCGGCGCGAACGTCGCCTATCCGGAGGCGAACTGGGACGTCACGCTCGTCGCGGACTTCGCCTCAGTCGCGGCGATCGACGAGTACCAGGTGCACCCCGCGCACGCCGAGGTCGCCGCGTACATCCGATCGGTCGTCGCCTCGCGCGTCGCCGTCGACTTCGAGGTCTGACACCGCGTCGCACCGACCCAGGAACTCGGTTTCCACGTGTGATCGGGGCGTACTTGCAACACAAACGTAATGCGCGCGGATGCCGATGTCATTGGTCACGCGACGAGCCGCATGTTTAGATGAACTCCTACCCGTCAGCGGGCCTCCGTGCCCTCGACTCACAGGAGCCGACATGCCTCGTCGCAACCTCATCGCCGGCCTCGCCCTCGTGGCGACGGCCACCCTCGCGCTCGCCGGCTGCGCCACCGGATCATCCGACGCGGGAAGCAGTGACGCTCCCGCCGCCGACGACAAGTACGGTCTCGTCGAGGCCGGAACGCTCACCGTGTGCTCCGACGTCCCCTACCCGCCGTTCGAGGTCGAGGACCCCTCCAGCGAAACCGGCTACTCCGGCTTCGACATCGACCTGCTCAGTGCGATCGCCGAGAAGATCGACCTGAAGCTCGCCGTGCAGGACGTGGGCTTCGACGCGCTCCAGTCCGGCACCACGCTCGCCGCCGGCACGTGCGACATCGGTGCCTCTGCGATGACCATCACCGACGAGCGCAAGGCGAACATCGACTTCTCCGACCCGTACGTCGACTCGCTGCAGTCGCTCCTCGTGCGCGCCGACTCGGACATCAAGTCGATCGACGACCTCGACGGCAAGAACGTCGGCGTGCAGCAGGGCACCACCGGCGAGACCTACGCGGGCGAGAACGCTCCGGGTGCGCAGCTGGTGCAGTACCCCTCGGACGGTGAGCTGTGGCCGGCCATGCAGGCGGGTCAGATCGACGCCATCCTGCAGGACCAGCCCGTCAACTACGTGCACGAGCAGGACGACCCCGACTACAAGATCGTCGAGACGTACCCGACCGACGAGTCGTACGGCTTCGCCTTCGCCAAGGGCGAGAAGGACGAGCTGCGCGACGCGGTCAACAAGGCGCTCAAGGAGCTCCAGGACGACGGCGGATACCAGAAGATCTACGACGAGTACCTCGCGGCCAAGTGACCGGCGGGGTCGGTAGAGCGGGAGGTCCTCGACGATGGCGTTGAGGCGTACCACCAAGAGCAAGCTGTATCGCTACACGGTCTACGTGGTGCTGATCGCGATCGCCGTCTGGGCGATCGTGAGCACCGACTGGGCGAAGATCGGCCCGCTGTTCTTCAATCCTGAAGTCGCGGCGAAGATGTTCCCCGGGATCATCACGACCGCGTTGGTCAACACGCTGTGGTTCACGGCCGTTGCCTTCGCCGGGGGGCTGCTGCTCGGAGTCGTGCTGGCACTGATGAAGCTGTCGACCATCGCGCCGTTCCGGTGGATCGCGACGTGCTGGATCGAGTTGTTCCGGGGGCTCCCCGCGATCCTCACGATCTTCGGCATCGCGTTCATCCTGCCGATCGCGCTGGGCGTGCCCGGCACGAAGCTGGGCGGACCGGTCGTGCTCGGTCTCATCGGTCTCGTCCTCGTCGCCTCGGCATACATGGCCGAGACGATCCGTGCGGGCATCCAGGCCGTTCCGAAGGGCCAGACCGAGGCGGCGCGCTCCCTCGGCATGTCGCCCATGAAGACGACGTTCTGGATCATCGTGCCGCAGGGGTTCCGGATCATCATCCCGCCCCTGACCAACGAGTTCGTGCTGCTGCTGAAGGACACGTCGCTGCTCTTCGTGGCGGGTTCGTTCATCTGGTCGAAGGAGCTCACGACCTTCGCCCGCGATGCGAGCACGCAGAACGCGAACGGAACGCCGCTGATCATGGCGGCGATCCTGTACCTGATCGTGACGATTCCGCTCACGCGCTTCAGCGCGTGGCTGGAGCGACGGATGTCGAGGCAGCGATGATCACCGACCTGATTGATGTCCACGCCCCCGCGATCGACGTGCAGGGGCTCGTGAAGTCGTTCGGCGACAACGAGGTGCTCAAGGGCATCGACCTCACCGTCACCAAGGGCGAGGTCGTGTGCGTGATCGGACCCTCGGGCTCGGGCAAGTCGACGCTGCTGCGTTCGGTGAACCTGCTCGAGGAGCCGACCGGCGGCAAGGTGCTGATCGAGGGGATCGACATCACCGACCCCGACGTCGACATCGACCGCGTTCGCACCCGCATCGGCATGGTGTTCCAGAGCTTCAACCTCTTCCCGCACCTCGATGTGCTGGGCAATCTCACGATCGCCCAGCAGCGCGTGAAGAAGCGGTCGAAGAAGGAAGCCGAGCTGATCGCGCACGCCATGCTCACCCGGGTCGGCCTGGCCGAGAAGGCCGACGCCTACCCCGGGCACCTGTCGGGAGGGCAGCAGCAGCGCGTGGCGATCGCCCGCGCGCTGTGCATGAACCCCGACATGATGCTGTTCGACGAGCCCACTTCGGCGCTCGACCCCGAGCTGGTCGGCGAGGTGCTGCAGGTGATGCGCTCATTGGCCGACGAGGGGATGACGATGCTCGTCGTCACGCACGAGATGGGATTCGCGCGCGAAGTCGGATCCCGCCTCATCTTCATGGACGGTGGGCACATCGTCGAGGAAGGCGACCCGCGCGAGGTGCTGGGCAACCCGCAGCATCAGCGCACGAAGGACTTCCTCTCGCGCGTGCTCTGATCCGAGATCCCGCGTCGCCGAGACCCATCGAAATCACCGAGACCCCCTGTCGCAGACATCTGCGACAGGGGGTCTCGGCGTGAAGCGTGGGTATCGAGCTCAGTCGGCTTCGACGACCTCGGCGTCCGCGGCGTTGCGGCGCACGGAGTCGATGCCGTTCAGAGCGGCGGACTTCGACGAGTAGCCCTCGCTTATGGCGATGACCTCGCCGTTGCCGGCCTTCAGGCGGAACCGGTACTCGCCGGACTTGTCGGTGTACAGCTCGAATTTGCCTGCCATGAGGCGTCCTTTCTCTCTCGGATGGAGGGAGCCCCGCCCCTCGCGCCTCACGCTAGCGTTCGGGGCGGGCCCGGGGGAAGAGCGATGGGTTCAGCCGCGCGGGTGCACGGCGACAGGCTCGGGAGCGATCGCGATGCGCACCCGATCCCCGAACGCGGGGTGGGTGCCCGGCGCATGCTGCACCCGGACGAGCTCACCAGATTCGGTGCGGACGAGCGTACGACGCATGCTGCCGAGGAAGGTGCTCTCCTCGACCAGGGCATCGGCTGCGGCGTCGGCCTCGGATGCGAAGTAGACGTTTTCCGGTCGCAGATACACATCGACCGGCCCGTCCGCCCGTGACTGCAGAGGAAGCCGCTGCCCCCAGACCATCACATGATCGCCCTCGGCGACCCCGGATACGACGCTGGACAGGCCGACGAAAGCCGCGACTCCGGCGGTCGAGGGCATCGTGTAGAGCTGCTCGGGGGAACCGATCTGCTCGATGCGACCGTCGTTCATCACGGCGATCCGGTCGGAGACGGCCAGCGCCTCCTCCTGGTCGTGGGTGACGAACACGGTCGTGATGCCGAGGCGCAGCTGGATGCGGCGGATCTCGTCGCGCAGCTGCACGCGCACCTTCGCGTCGAGCGCGGAGAGCGGTTCGTCGAGAAGCAGCACCTTGGGCTCGGTCACCAGCGCACGGGCGAGCGCCACCCGCTGCTGCTGTCCGCCGGAGAGCTGGTGCGGAAAGCGATCGGCGAAGTCGGCGAGTCCGACCAGCGCGAGGGCATCGACGGCGCGGCGCGAGGCCTCCGCCTTCGCGATCCCGCGCCGGCGCAGGCCGAAGGCGGTGTTCTCGGCGACCCGCAGGTGCGGGA
This sequence comes from Microbacterium sp. SY138, assembly GCF_039729145.1. NCBI lineage: Bacteria > Bacillati > Actinomycetota > Actinomycetes > Micrococcales > Microbacteriaceae > Microbacterium > Microbacterium sp. SY138. The sequence goes on from NZ_CP155793.1 coordinate 830,519, forward strand.
AGAGCGAGTACGACTGGAAGACCATCCCGATGTCGCGCTTGTTCGTGGGCACTCGAGAGACGTCTCCGCCGCCCAGGAGCACGGCGCCCTCATCCCCACCCTCGAGACCGGCGAGCACACGCAGCAGCGTGGTCTTGCCGCAGCCGGAGGGGCCGAGGAGCGAGACGAACTCCCCGGGGGCGATGTCCAGGTCCACACCGTGCAGCACCCGGTTGCCGCCGTAGCTCTTGACGATGCCCTGCAGCTCGACGCGCGTTCCCTCGCCCGCCTGCGAGAGCAGCAGGTTGTCCTTGGTGCGCGGCAGCGCGTGGTCGAGGGTCATGAGCGGGCCTTTCCGGTACCGCGGGCGACGCGGCCGATGACGAGGAGCAGGAGGAAGACGAACACCAGCGCGAGCAGCGTGAAGATCGCCGGCGCATAGGGATCCTGTTTGTTCACGACGACCATGGCGGTCTGGAACACCTGGCGGTTCAGGAGCGAGGCGATCGTGAACTCGCCGAGCACCACCGCGATGGAGATGAGCGACGCGGCGAGCAGCCCCTGGCGGAGGTTCGGAGCGAGCACCCGGAGGACGACCGTCGGCCAGCTGGCGCCGAGCGACCGTGCGGCCTCGGAGAGGGTGCGCAGGTCGGCGGCATCGATCGACGCCTGGATCGAGCGGAACGCGAACGGCAGCACGGTGATCCCGTAGGCGAAGGCGAGCGTCCAGGTGCCGGTGCCGAAGGCGCGACCGATCTGCAGGTAGATGGGAGCGAGGCCGACCACGAGCACGATGGCGGGGATGGAGATGGGCAGCAGCACCGCGAACTCGAAGGCGGGTTTGAGCTTGGGGAAGCGCAGGTTCACCAGGATCATGGTGGGGGCGAGCAGGAGCAGCACGATGGCCACCGTGACGACGGCCAGGATCAGGGAGTTGCCCAGACCCGCCCAGATCGGCCTCAGGGTAGCGGCTGCCGCGGGGTCGAACAGCGCGATCCAGCGGGCGAACGACAGCCCGCCCTCGGGGTCGCGCAGCGTGAAGAGGAACGTCGACACCAGGGGAACGGCGAAGAACGCACCGACGAGGATGCCGATGACCCCGCGGGTCGCGAGGGAGGGACCGAGCCGGTTCACGACTGCCACCTGGCCGCGCGTCGTTGCACGAGGGAGTACAGGGCCATGACGATCCCGACGATCACGATCATGCCGAGCGCGAGGGCGCCGGCGAGGTTCTCGCGGCCGAGGACCGTCTCACTCGTGAGGGCAGTGCGAATCTGCAGCGGCACGATCTGCGCTCCCTGACTGGCGAGGGCGGCGGCGGTGGCGTACGACGAGAACGAGTTCGCGAACAGCAGCAGCAGGCTGGCGAGGAACGACGGCGCGAGCACCGGGATGCCGATGCGCAGCCAGAAGCTCGCTCGGGTGCCGCCGAGCGTGAGGTTGGCCTCGGCCCACTGCGGCTTGAGCGCGGCGAGGGCGGGCATGAAGGTGATGACCATGAGCGGGATCTGGAAGTAGAAGTAGGGGAGGACGAGTCCGGGCAGCTCGTACAGCCAGGTGCCGTTCTCGAAGATGTTGACGCCGAACGAGTCCTTCAGGAAGACCGTGACGACACCCTGGATGCCGATGGTCGCGATGAAGGCGAACGCCAGCATGACGCCACCGAACTGGGCCAGCACGCCGGCCGCCGCGTCCACAGCCGAGCGCGTTCGGCCTTCGGGGTCCATGCCGAGCAGGGCGTAGCAGACGAGCGCACCGACGAGCGCACCCACCACGGCGGTGAGCAGCGAGAGCCCGGCGGAGTTCGCGAAGGTGTTCAGCACGACGGGATCGGCGAGGGCCGACATGTTCGACCAGGTGAAGGAGCCGTCCTTCGTGAAGAAGCCGGAGCCGATCGACAGGATCGTCGGCACCGCCAGGAAGAGCACGACGTATGCGGCGAACGGAACGAGCCCGAGCCAGGCGAAGGACGGAGCGGACCGCCGGGCCCTCGCGTGCGGCGAGGACCCGGCGGAGGTGGTGGGGGCGGATGCCGCGGCGTCCGCCCCCGTTGCGGTGAGGGTGGTCACTGGACCGCCGAGGCCCACTTCTCGCCGAGCAGCGTGCCGGCGTTCGTCGACTGCTCCTCGGTCGGGACGACCGTCTCCTCCGGTGCCTCGGGGAGTGCCGCAGCGAGGTCGGCGTCGATCGTGCCGGCGTCGGTCATGGCCTCCATGCGCACCGGACGGGCGCCGCCCTTCAGCCAGAGGTTCTGCACCTCGTCGCTGTAGAGGAACTCCTGCCACAGGCGGGCAGCAGCCGGGTGCGGGGCGTCGGCGTTGATGGCCTGGTTGTAGTACCCGGCGTAACCGGTGCCGTCGAACACGACGACCTTCCAGTCCTTGTTGTCGGCCGTGTGCGAGGCGTTCAGGTAGTCCCAGTCGAACACGACGGGGGTCTCGCCGCTCGCGATCGTCGCGGTGGTCACGTCGACCTTGAGCAGGTTTCCGGCCTTCTGCAGCTCGGAGAAGAAGTCGATGCCCGGCTGGAAGTCGTCGAGCGTGCCGTCGGACTGCACGGTGGCGAGGCCGACGGCGGCGAAGGCCGCACCGGCCTGGGTCGGGTCGCCGTTGATCGCGACGGCGCCCTTGTAGTCGGCCGAGAGCAGGTCGGAGAGTTCGGCCGGAGCGTCGAACTTCGACGAGTCGTAGCCGATCGACATGTACCCGCCGTAGTCGCCGACGAAGAGGCCGGTGGGCTCCTTCAGCTCCTCGGGGATGTCATCCCACGTCTGCACCTTGTACGGCGCGAAGACGTCGGTGTTCTGCAGGGCGACCGTGAGGCCGATGTCGAACACGTCGGGCGCGGTGTCGAGTCCCTCGTTCGTCTTCGCGGCCTGGATCTCCTCGGCGCTCGAGACGTCGGGGGAGGCCTCGTTGATGGTGATCTCGGGGTACTTCTCGGCGAACAGGTCGAGGATCTCGCCGTAGTTCGCCCAGTCGCGGGGGAGCGCGATGACGTTGAGCGAGCCTTCGGCCTTGGCTGCAGCCTCGAGGTCGGCGAAGGTGCCGAAGTCGGTGACAGAGGTCGCGGCGGAGGCGTCGACGTCGGAGCTGCCTCCGCCGGTCGCGTCAGCTGCGCCGGAGCAGGCCGTGAGTGCGAGTGCGGCCGTGGTGGCCAGGGCGATGCCGGCGCCGATGCGCGCGCGGCGGGTGAAGCGAGCCATGAGTGTCCTCTCGGTGTCCGGCGCTGTGAGCCGGTTTCGGGTTGCGAGAGGACACTATGAGGCGCAGGTTGCCGCCCGTCGCGGGTCTGGTGAACGGACGGTGGCGAGCCGGTGGCCGAACAGGGCCGCGGAGCTCAGCCCTGCGGCACGCTGTACTTGAAGCCGCGGTGCGAGCCGACGTAGCCGAGCCGCTCGTAGAAGCGGTGCGCGTCGGTGCGGGCGGCATCGGAGGTGAGCTGCACCATCGTCGCGCCGACCGCGGGAGCCGCGGATTCGCCCACCCAGCGCATCACGGCGGAGCCGATGCCCGACGAGCGCAGACTGCTCTGCACGCGCACGGCCTCGACGAGCAGCCGCCGCGCGCCGCGGCGCGCCATCCCGGGGATCGAGGTGAGCTGCAGCGTGCCGACGATCGTGCCGTCGAGCTCGACCACGAGCAGATCGTTCGACGGCTCTGCCAGGATCTCGACGAGCCCGCGTGCGTACGCGGGACGATCCTCGTCGGACGCCACATCGCCGCGGGCCGCGCTGATCGGGTCGTCGGCGAGCAGTGTGATCACGGCATCCGTGTCGTCGACCGTCGCACGGCGCAGGAGCGCGGTTCCGATACGCGATTCGAGCGGCTGGGGCAGCGGGAGGGCGTCGAGCATGCCTCCAGTCTGCCAGCGCCCGCGTCCGGTGCGAGCGCGGATGCGGGGGTCGTGCCGACTCTCTGGAATCATGGCGAGGTGGATATCGGCGCCGTGCTCGGACTCGAGCAGCTCACGTGGGGGGTGCTGCTGCTCGTGGTGATCGCCGCGTTCTGCGCCGGCTGGATCGACGCGGTCGTCGGCGGGGGAGGGCTGCTGCAGCTGCCGGCCCTGCTGCTGATCCCCGGCATCTCCCCGGTGCAGGCGCTCGCCACCAACAAACTCGCCTCGGTGTTCGGCACCGCGACCAGCAGTGTGACCTACTACCGACGAGCCAGACCCGACCTGCGCACTGCCGTGCCGATGGCGATCATCGCGTTGATCGGGTCCTTCGGCGGAGCAGCCGTCGCGACGGTGCTGCCGCCGGCCGCGTTCAAGCCGATCATCGTGATCGCGCTGCTCGCGGTGGCACTGTTCACCGCGTTCCGTCCGCAGATGGGCGCCGCGACCCAGTTGCGGTTCCACGGCCACAAGCACCACATCATGGCGGGTGCCGCGGGGCTCGGCATCGGCTTCTACGACGGCATGATCGGACCGGGGACCGGGACCTTCCTCGTGATCACCCTGGTCGCGCTGCTCGGCTACGACTTCCTGCAGGCGAGCGCCAAGGCCAAGATCGTCAACCTCGCGACGAACGCGGGTGCGCTCATGCTGTTCATCCCGCACGGCGCCGTGCTGTGGCTGCTCGGTGGCATCCTCGCAGTCGCGAACGTCGCCGGCAGCTACCTCGGCTCGCGGATGGCGATCTCGCGCGGGACCACCTTCATCCGCGTGGTCTTCCTCGTCGTCGTCATCGCGCTGATCGCGAAGCTCGGCGTCGACGTGTGGAACGAGAACATCGTTCCCGCGTTCGCGGCGCTCTCGTCCTAGGCTCGAGATGCTCTGCGGCGCGCGGCCTGGGGGATCAGGCAGAAACGCCGGATCAGGCAGGTTCTTCGCAGAACCGCCTGATCCGGCGTGTGTGCCTGAGCTCGCGCGAGGCAGTGGGCGTCAGGCCTCGTCGTCCTCGGGCTCGTAGTCGACACCGGCCTCGGCGCGCTGCGCGTCGGTGATCGGTGCCGGAGCGGAGGTCAGCGGGTCGAAGCCGTTGCCCGACTTCGGGAACGCGATGACCTCGCGGATCGACTCGGTCTTGGTCAGGTGCTGCAGCACGCGGTCCATGCCGAGTGCGATCCCGCCGTGGGGCGGTGCGCCGAACTTGAACGCGTCGAGCAGGAAGCCGAACTGCTCGTCGGCCTGCTCGTCGCTGATGCCCATGACCTCGAACACACGCTTCTGCACGTCTTCGCGGTGGATGCGGATCGAGCCGCCACCGAGCTCCGAGCCGTTGCAGACGATGTCATACGCGTAGGCGAGAGCGGAGCCGGGGTCGGTGTCGAAGGTGTCCTGGAACTCGGGCTTCGGGCCGGTGAACGCGTGGTGCACGGCCGTCCAGGCCCCCGCGCCGACGGCGACATCGCCGGAGGCCACGGCGTCGGCTGCCGGCTCGAACATCGGAGCGTCGACGACCCAGGTGAACGCGAACTCGTCGGGGTTCAGGTAGCCGAGCCGACGGCCGATCTCGACGCGCGCGGCGCCGAGCAGCGCACGGCTCTCCTTGGTCGAACCGGCGGCGAAGAAGACGCAGTCTCCGGCTTCGGCACCGACGAGCGCGGCGAGCCCGGCCTGCTCGGCCTCGGACAGGTTCTTCGCGGCGGGGCCACCGAGCGTGCCGTCCTCGTTGAACAGGACGTAGGCGAGGCCGCGTGCGCCGCGCTGCTTGGCCCAGTCCTGCCAGGCGTCGAGCTGCTTGCGCGGCTGCGAGGCGCCGCCGGGCATACGCACCGCACCGACGTACTCGGCCTGGAAGACGCGGAACGGGGTGTTCTGGAAGTACTCGGTCGCGTCGACGAGCTCGAGGCCGAAGCGCAGGTCGGGCTTGTCGGAGCCGTACTTGGCCATGGCGTCGGCGTAGGTCATGCGCGGCAGGGGCGTGGCCACCTCGACGCCGATCGTCGCCCACATCGCCACGATGAGCGACTCCATGAGGGTGATCACGTCTTCTTGGTCGACGAAGCTCATCTCGATGTCGAGCTGCGTGAACTCCGGCTGCCGGTCGGCGCGGAAGTCTTCGTCGCGGTAGCAGCGCGCGATCTGGAAGTACTTCTCGACGCCGCCGACCATCAACAGCTGCTTGAACAGCTGGGGGGACTGCGGCAGGGCGTACCAGCTGCCGGGGCTCAGACGAGCGGGCACCAGGAAGTCACGGGCGCCCTCAGGCGTCGAGCGGGTGAGGGTCGGGGTCTCGACCTCGGTGAAGTCGTCGGCGTGCAGCACGTCGCGGATCGCCTTGTACACGTTCGAGCGCAGACGCAGGGCAGCGGCCGGGGCCGGGCGGCGCAGGTCGAGGTAGCGGTACTTGAGGCGGGCTTCCTCGCCCACGGTCTCGGTCTCGGCGAGGGCCGTGGAGACCTGGAAGGGCAGAGGCGCGGACTCGTTCAGCACCTCGACGTCGGTCGCGATGAGTTCGACCTCGCCCGTGGGCAGGTTCGGGTTCGCGTTGCCCTCGGGGCGCAGAGAGACCTCGCCGGTCACCTTCAGCACGAACTCGTTGCGCAGCGGGTGGGCGATCTCCTCGTCGCGGATGACGACCTGGGCGATGCCGGAGGCGTCCCGCAGATCGATGAAAGCGACTCCTCCGTGGTCACGACGGCGATCGACCCAACCCGAGAGGGTGACGGTCTGACCGATGTGCTCGGCTCGCAGAGAGCCTGCCGAGTGGGTGCGAAGCACGGAGTATTCCTTCTGATCTGGGAAATGGGGAACCCGCCCATTCTACGGGGGCGGTCGGGAGGTCTTCGGCCCGGTCGCCCGCCCCCGGGCCGGCATATCAGTAGGATCGCCACGACACAGCTCTTACACAGAAAGGGTGCACGTGGACAACAACGGCATCTCCGATCTCTACGCATCGATCTTCTCCGGTACCACGGGCCTGATCGCGCTCGTCTTCTACATCCTCGTCGCCATCGGGCTGTGGAAGGTCTTCACGAAGGCCGGATACCCCGGTATCCTCGCGATCATCCCGATCGTGAACCTCGTCTTCCTGGTGAAGATCGCCGGCCTGTCCGGCTGGTTCGCACTGCTGTACCTCATCCCGATCGCGAACCTGATCCTTGCGATCATCGTCGCGTTCAAGCTCGGCGAGCGCTTCAACAAGGGCGGGGTCTTCTCGTTCTTCCTGCTGTTCCTCTTCCCGTACATCGGGTACCTGATCCTCGGCTTCGGGGATTCGCGCTACAGCAAGGCGTGAGATGACGGCGTCCCGGTTGCACCTCGTCCGACACGGCGAGGTGCACAATCCGGCCCGCGTGCTCTACGGTCGTCTTCCCGACTACCACCTGAGCGACGCGGGCCGGGGGATGGCCGCAGCGGCCGCCGACCATGTGGCGGCGCTCGACCGTCCCGTCTCCGCGCTCTACGTGTCGCCGCTCGAACGCGCGCAGGAGTCGGCAGAGCCGTTCGCCGAGCGCTTCGACCTCGTGCCGGAGATCGACATCCGTCTGATCGAGCCGACGAACGTGTTCGAGGGGACGCAGATGCGTCGCTCGCTGATGAATCCCATGAACTGGTGGCACCTGCGGCAGCCTTCGCTGCCCAGTTGGGGCGAGCCCTACTCGTCCATCGCGGAGCGGATGCTCGGTGTCATGGACGAAGCCTGGGACGCGGCGCCCGACGGCGACGTCGTGATGCTGTCGCACCAGGCGCCGATCTGGATCACCCACCTCCGCGTCGCCGGCCTGCCGTTGCGGCACGACCCGCGCACCCGTCGCTGCGCCCTCTCGAGCGTCACCTCGTTCGAGCGCGTCGGCGATGTCTGGCGTGAGGTCGCGTATGCCGAGCCTGCGGCGACCGGCGGCGCCGTCGACGTCGGGGCCGTCTGATCCCCGTCCTCGAATCGCGCGCGGTCAGTGCTCAGCGGCCAGCAGCGACTGGATGATGCCGACCGCTGCGAGCTGACCGGCAGCCGCGGCCAGCAGCACTGAGGCCACGGGCCCGGGAAGGGTCGCGCGGTGCGCGAGGTCGCCTGCAGCGAAGACGCCGGGGCGCGAGGTGCGTCCGAACTCGTCGATCTCGATGCACCCGGAGTCGAGCATTCCCAGTCCGAGCTGGGCGGCGAACGGCGACCGCTGGCGCATCCCCCCGGCGGAGATGAAGACGCCGTCGACGACGCTCTCGTCGGTGTCCGTGTGAACGCGGACACCTCCGTCGACCTTCTCGACGGAGGCGACCGGCGTGCGGCGCACCTGCGCGCCTTTCGCCTCGAGAGTTCGGATCTCGTCGTCCGCGAACTCCTCCCCGACGGGTGCGACGGTGATGTTCCCGGCGATCCGACCCAACAGGCCGATGAGGTGCTCGGCCCGAGGTGCGGCGCCGATGATGGCGATGTCCCTGCCGGCATGCTCGTGTCCGTCGCAGAACGGGCAGCTGAAGGCGAATGTGCCCCACAGGTCGTGCAGCCCCGGGACATCGGGAAGATCGTCGGCGACGCCCGTGGCGAGGACGACCCGACGGCCCTCCGCGACGGTGCCGTCGGACACGCCCACGACGAACGCGCCCTCGACGCCCGAGACGCTCGTCGCCGCCGCGTCGCGGATCTCCACGTCGTCGTACTCCGCGAGCTCGGCGCGGGCGGTCGCGCGCAGCTCCGACGGTGGCATCCCGTCCGCGCCGATCATGTTGTGCATGTGCAGGACGGTGCCGTTGCGGTACTCGCCCGAATCCAGGAGCAGAGTCGAGCGGTGCATCCGTCCGAGGGTCAGGGCGGCCTGGAGTCCTGCCGGTCCTGCGCCGATCACGATGGCGTCGTACATGGGGGTCCTTCCGGTGGCGGGGTTGCTTTCCCCGTCAGTCTGTGACTTCATGTCAACATGAAGTCAAGCGATGCGCACCCCTGGTCTGTCGGCGATGTGGCCGAGCGCTTCGAGCTGCCGACGAACGTGCTGCGGCACTGGGAGTCGGTGGGGCTGCTCACTCCTCCGCGCGACTCCTCAGGGCGGCGGCGCTACGGCGAGGACGAGGTCGTGCGCATCGCCGTGATCCAGCGCAGCAAGGCAGCGGGGATGAGCCTCGAACAGATCGCGGTGCTGCTCGACGACGGGAGCGCCGGGCGGCACCAGGTGTTGCAGCAGCACCTGGACGACATCGATCGCCGTATGGAGGAGATGCGTCGATCGCGCGAGATGACCGAGCACGCGATGGGCTGCCGCGCGCACGACATCGCCACCTGCCCGCGTTTCCGCGCGGGTGTGGACGACGTCCTGGCGCGCTTCTGATGGGCCTCCGAAGGGTGCTCGTTTCCGGCTCGCGCATAGGAAGCTCTGCGTAAACTCGGAGTCGTGCCAAGCGAATCGACGGTCCGTCCGATCCGCAGCGGCCGCTCCTCCCGCACACGGCGCTCGCGCCGTGCGGTCGGTGCCGCGCTCGCTGCGGTGCTCGCCATCGGTCTGAGCGCCTGCGCTCCCGATCCGGTCAGTGAATCGTTCCTGAACGGCGAGAACACCGGTTATGTCGCCGCCGACGGGGCGATCGTCGAGATCCCGGTCTCCGAGCGCGGTGAACCCGTCGTCTTCAGCGGAGTGACCGAGAAGGGCGAGGAGTTCGACAGTGCCGACATCGCCGGACAGGTCGCTGTCGTCAACTTCTGGTACGCCGGCTGCGCGCCGTGCCGCCTCGAAGCGGCCGATCTGGAAGGTGTCTGGCAGGACTTCCGCGATCAGGACGTCGCGTTCATCGGCATCAACACCCGTGACCAGGCGGACACGGCGGTCGCGTTCGCCGACGAGTACGGCGTCACGTACCCGAGCCTTATCGACGTCGACACCGCCCAGGCCAAGCTCGCCTTCGCGAAGGAGACGCCGATCGCCGCGACGCCGACAACCCTCGTGCTCGACAAGCAGGGCCGGGTCGCCGCGCGCATTATCGGCCCGATCGACGGCAAGTCGATCCTCTCCACGCTCGTCAAGGACGCCCTCGCGGAGACGTCGTGACCACCCGGGGAACGTCGTGAATCCCGAGGCGATCATCGGATCCGGGGCCCTCTGGATCGCGATCCCGGTGGCGATGCTCGCGGGACTCGTCTCGTTCCTCTCCCCGTGCGTGCTGCCTCTCGTCCCCGGTTACCTCGGCTTCCTCGGCGGTGCCGTCGCTCCTCGGTCGACCGCTGCTGCCGGCGCGGAAGGCGGGACGACGACGCAGACCACCGAAACCGCGACGCGGGGGCGACTCGTCGGGGGCGTGCTGCTGTTCATCCTCGGGTTCACGATCGTCTTCATCCTCTACACCGTGCTCGGCGGAACGGCCGGGGTCTTCCTGCTGCAGTGGGGCGACCTCATCACCCGCATCCTGGGCGTGGTCATCATCGGGATGGGCCTCGTGTTCCTCGGCCTCTTCGGCTTCGCGCAGAAGGAGTTCCGCTTCCACGTCGACTCCAAGGCGGGGATCGTCGGTGCGCCGCTCCTCGGGGTGGCGCTCGGGATCGGCTGGGCACCGTGCATGGGGCCGACGCTCGCGGCCATCCTCGCCCTCTCCTTCAACGCCGGCGATCCGGTGCGCGCAGGTTTCCTCGGCCTGGCCTATTCGCTGGGCCTCGGGATCCCGTTCCTGCTCGTCGCCCTCGGCTTCGGCTGGGCGACGAAAGCGGTCGGCTTCCTCCGCCGCCACGTCCGGGTCGTCAACATCGTCGGCGGCGTGATGCTGATCCTGCTGGGCATCCTGATGGTGACCGGCCTCTGGACCGACATCATGTCGCGCCTGACGGCGGTGATCGGAAGTGTCATCCTCCCGCTCTGATCGCTCCACGACGTCCACCAGCTCCGACAAGAACCCCCGCACTGAGAAGGCCATGACCAAGAACAAGGGTGCCGCGAACAGCGACTCCAGCGATCCGCTCCGCCCGTCCGACCACGTCGACGGCGACGACTCGATCACCCAGCCGCGGCTGGGGTTCGTCGGCTGGCTGCGCTGGGGTTGGCGTCAGCTGACCTCGATGCGCACGGCGCTCGTCCTGCTGCTCGTGCTCGCGATCGCCGCGATCCCCGGCTCGATCTTCCCGCAGCGGATGGCCGACCCGAACGGCGTCACGCAGTGGGAGCGCGACAACCCCGACCTCTTCCCGGTGCTCGACGGGCTGAAGCTGTTCGATGTGTACCTGTCGCCGTGGTTCTCGGCGATCTACCTGCTGCTGTTCGCCTCGCTCGTCGGGTGTGTGATCCCGCGCATCAAGCACCACGCCAAGGCACTGCGCGCGCGTCCGCCGCGCACTCCCGCTCGACTGCAGCGACTCGAGGACTACCGTGCGATCACGCGCGATCCGTCCGCGGACTCGGGCACCAGGACCGGTGACGCCGAAGCGGAGGCGGTCGCGTCCATCGACGTCGCGACGAAACAGCTGAAGGCCCTCGGTTACCGGGTGGAGCGCTACGACCGCGGACGCACGTTCTCAGTCTCCGCCGAGCGCGGCTACTGGCGCGAGACCGGCAACCTGATCTTCCACCTCGCGCTCGTGGGCGTGCTCGTCACGGTCGGCATCGGCGGCGGCTTCTCGTACACCGGTCAGCGCGTGCTGGTGGAGGGGGAGACGTTCGCCAACACGCTCCTCGACTACGACTCGATGAACCGCGGTCGCTTCGTGGGTGACGATGCGTTCGCCCCGTACTCGATGCGCCTCGACTCGTTTGATGTGACGTATCAGCCGTTCGGCGAGCCCGGCTCCGGACAGGCCGGCGACTTCTCCGCCAACGTCACGGTGCAGGAGAACGGGGAGGAGCGCACGGGGTCCGTCAAGGTCAACGAGCCGCTCGGGGTGGCCGATGACGACGTCTTCCTGCTCGGCAACGGCTACGCGCCGACCGTGACCGTGCGCGACCCCGAAGGCAATGTGGTGTTCACGAACAGCACCCCGTTCCTCCCTCAGGACAACAACATGACCTCGCTGGGCGTGCTCAAGGTGCCGGACGGGCTGGCCGAGCAGGTCGGCCTGGTCGGGTTCTTCTACCCGACGACGGGTGTGCTCGAGAGCGGCGCGTTCTTCTCCGCGTACGGCGACCTCACGAACCCGACGCTCACGCTCGACGTGTACACGGGCGACCTCGGCATCAACGAGGGCGTGCCGCGCTCGGTCTACGTGCTCGACACCACCGGGATGACAAAGCTCACCGGCCGCACCACCGACGTGAAGTCGATCGAGCTCGCCCCCGGACAGACCGCGCAGCTGCCCAACGGCCTCGGCTCGGTGACCTTCGAGGACGAGTCGCCGGCCGGCGCGACGGATGCCTCTGAGTCGGTGAAGCGTTTCGCCTCGCTGCAGATCCACCGCGACGAGTCCGGAGTGTGGGTGCTCGGCTTCGCGCTGCTCGCCCTCGGCGGCCTCATGATCGCGCTGTTCGTTCCGCGCCGACGCGTGTGGGTCAAGGCCACGGCGCACGATGGCGAGATCGCCCTCGAGTACGCGGCCCTCGCGCGAGGGGAAGACCCGACGCTCGCGGCAGCCGTGGAAGACCTCGTCGCCGGTCACGCCCGACTGCTCGATGCGGCCGGGGGCACCACGGCGCGCCCACCGATCGATGATCCCGCGGACGAGTCCGCCGAGCCGGAAGCCCCGGCAACCGACACCCGGAAAGTAGACTGACACCATGCTCGAGCTCAACGTGATCTCGCCGGTCCTGCTCTGGACGGCGATCGCGATCTACGCGGCGGCCTTCGTGGCGTACGCCTTCGATCTCGCGCGGCGCTCGCAGGCGACGGCCGATGCGCAGAACGTGCGCGAGTCGGTGCTCGTCGGGGCCGGTGGCGGCAGCATCACCGCATCCACCGGCGCTCCCGTGGCAGACGCCGCTCCGCAGCGATACGTGATGGCCCGGATCGGCACCTCCCTGACCGTGCTCGGTTTCCTCTTCCACCTCGCCGCCGCGGTCACCCGTGGCATCGCGGCAGGCCGGGTGCCGTGGGCCAACCTGTACGAGTTCGCGATGATGGGCACGCTGCTCATCATCGCGGTGTACCTCGTCGTGCTCACTCGCATCGACCTGCGCTTCCTCGGTACCTTCATCACCGGCCTCGTCGTGGTGCTGCTCGGCCTCGGTGCGACGAACTTCTACGTCGATGTCTCGCCGCTGATGGACCCGCTGAAGAGTGTGTGGCTCGTCATCCACGTGTTCGTGGCCTCGGTCGCGACGGCGTTCTTCGCCCTCGCATTCGCCCTGTCGGTGATCCAGCTGATGCAGTCGCGACGTGAGCGACTTCTCGGCGAAGGCGCGAAGAAGACCGGGCCCGGCTTCCTCCGTACCTTCCCGAACGCCGTGCGCCTGGAGAGCCTGGCGTACATGTTCACCATCATCGGCTTCATCCTCTGGACCTTCACGCTCATCGCGGGGTCCATCTGGGCCTACTACGCCTGGAGCCGCTTCTGGGGCTTCGACGTCAAGGAGACCTGGACCTTCGTGATCTGGGTCATCTACGCCGGATACATCCACGCCCGTGCGACGCGCGGCTGGCGCGGCAACCCCTCGGCCTGGCTGGCGATCGTCGGGTTCTCCGCTGTGATCTTCAACTTCACGATCGTGAACGTCTTCTTCAAGGGCCTGCACGCCTACTCCGGCCTGAGCTGAGCCTGCCTCCGGCTGCGAAAACGGAGACCTCCCGGCTCCGTCCCGGCGCGTCTGAACAAGACACGCGGGGCGGGGTGCGGGAGGTCTCTGTTTTGGCCGAGGGGCGAGCTGGGCCGAGGATCAGCCGCCGAGAGGGAGGACCTCGGCGTGCTCGATGCCGTCTTCGTACCAGACCAGCTCTGCTTCGGCGATGACCTCGGTGGGCGCGGATGAGAGCGGGCGGACCTCGGCTTTCGCGAATCGCGACCAGTCGGCCGCGTCGAGAGTCTTGCCGTAGAGCACCGACAGGTGGAACGTCCAGTCGGCCAGCGGGAGTTCGCCGAGGCGGCGGTAGTCCGTGGCGTCCAGCGCGGCAGTCAGGGTCGAGTACGCCGAGACGAGCGAGGCACTCCGGGCGAGGCGCACGATCAGGATCTGCCAGGGCAGGGGGAACTCGTCGACGGCCTCGGCGCTCACCTCGATCGGTTCCTGCCGTGCCGCCCAGGTGCGGATCAGCGCGGTGAGTTCCTCGCGCCGCTCGGGCTCAAAGAACCCCCGGAGCGTGACGTGTCCGGTGTGCGGACGCCGCGCCGGGATGACGAGGCGATCGAGCGCGGTCTCCTGGATCTCCCGATAGACCTCGGCGACCGCACCGGTGGGCCGGAGCACGAGGTACTGCTGCCCCTCGAGGCTCGCGAGTTGGTCGGGGGTGTCCATGAACGGTCGACGCATGTCAGGATCCTAGGTCGCGGGCGACGCATGCCGAAACGGAGACGGTCACAGGCGCGGCCCGGCGCGTCATGCGTCGACGCGCCGGGCCGGGCACTGGTGGTCTCCGTTTTGGCAGGGAGGTGCGGACGACGTCAGGCCGTGGCGAGGACCGCCTTGGCCGAGGTCGTGCGTCGCAACGTCACCGCGAGCGTCGTGGCCACGAGCGACAGCACGCCCCAGACCACGAGTGCCGCGACCGCGGAACCGCTCGGCGTGATCAGACCCGCGAAGGCCGGAGCCGTCGGGAGGGCGGCCCCGATGCCAGCCAGCCAGTCCGGCACGGTCGAGATCAGGCCGGTCGCGACCGCGAGCACTCCGACGAGGGCGGAGATCCAGCGTCCGACGCCCCCGAACAGGGCGACGAGGGCCTGGTTCACGGCGGCGAACACCACACCGGCGAGCACGGCCGTGCCCGCGAACGCCCACCAGGTGCCGGCGTCATAGCTCGCCACGATCTGCACGATCAGCGACACCAGGAGGCCCTGAGCCGCACCGACCAGCGCGGCCGGGGCGAAGGCCCGCAGCGCGAGAGTAGCGGATGACCGGCGCGAGGTGAGGGTGCGAGCGGTGTGTGCGCGCATCACCACGAACGACGCGAGACCGCCGAACCAGAGCACGACCGCCGCGAGCAGCGGGATCGCCGTCGGGCCGAAGATGGTGTTCATCGACGAGTTCGATGACACCGGGTCGGCGATCACCGAGGCGAGCGACTTCGACTCGGTGTCGCTGAACGAGGGCAGGGAATCGGATGCCGTGCGCAGCCCGCCTGCGAGGTCACCTGTGCCGGTCGCCAGGGTGTCGAGCCCGGTGGTCAGTTCGGTGGCTCCGTCGGCGAGGGCGGTCGCTCCGCCGGAGAGCTGGGTCGCGCCGGAGGCGAGGCCGCGGGCGCCGGTGGCCGACGCTCCGATGCCCTGGTCGGCGAGCTGGGTGAGGCCGCCTGCGAGCTGGGTGGCGCCTGCTCCGGCCTGCGACATGCTGGAGGCCAGCGTCGTGAACGTACCGGGGAGGGCGGCGACGCCATTCGCGACCTCGGGCGCGTTGAGGATGCCGGATGCCGTGCCGGCATCCGTCGCGACGGAACCGGCCTGCGTTGCGAGTGAGGTGTAGAGCGCGCACTCGGCCTGGTCTGCGACGGGGGGTGTGCAGGCGGCCTGGGCCATTCCGCCCAGCTGCTGGGCGAGAGCGACCGAGTCGTCTGCGGCGGAGCGTGCGGATGCCGAGGCGCTCTGGATCCCGCCGACGAGCTGCTGAACCCCGGCGACGCTTCCTTGCAGTTGCGCGCCGCCATCCGTCAGTCCGGCCCCGATCGCACCCGCGCCGGCCGCAGCCTCGCGCGTCTTGCCCGCGATCGTGTCGAGCCCGGAGGCGAGCGACGATGCCCCCGTCCCGAGCTCACCCGCACCGGAGGCCAGCTTCGTGGCGCCTTCGGGGATCGCTGCCGCTCCGGTGGCGGCATCGCGCGCGCCGTTCGCGAGCTTCACGGCGCCGTCTGCCGCCTCGCCGATCTGGTCGCCGATCGTGGTGAAGCCGACGAGGATGTTCTCGGTCGTCGCCTCGGAGAGCATCGTGCCCATGGTCGAGGCGGCGACGTCCGCGATCTGCCCGGTGATGAGGTCGTCGGCGACGAGTCCGTCCTCCGGGGTCGTGACGGTGATGGTGGCCTGCTCGGCCTTTCCTCCGCCGTCGGAGATCGCGGTGCCGGCGGAGGTGGCGGCGGACGAGAAGTCCTCGGGGATGGTGATGACGGCCTGGTAGGAGCCGTCGGCGAGACCGTCGGCGGCGTCGTCCTTGTTCGAGATCACCCACGTGAGGTTCGAATCGAGGTCGTCCGACCCCTCCACGAGACCCGAAGCCAGCTGGCGTCCGAGGGGAGTCATCTGACCGTCGATGGTCACCGGCTCGTCGAGGTTGACGATGGCCGCGGTCATCGAGTCCAGGCGTTCGGTCGGGTTCTGCAGCGCCGCGACGAGGATGCCGCCTACCGCAGCCGGCAGCAGCAGCACGCCGAGGATGGTCAGCCAGGTGATGGGCTTGCGGGAGCGCGCGCGCTCGATGGGGAGGGTCATGCGGTCACCTCGGTGGAGTCTGCGGTACTCCGGCGAGGAGCACGCGTGTCGAGAGTCTGGGGGTCGGGCCATCCGGCCTCGGCGAGGACGGCCCGTGCCGAGTCGGCATCGGAGGCGGTGGCGAACACCGCGAGCGTGCGGGAGGCCGCGGCATCGCGCAGCATGGCCGTCGCCTGGTCACGCTGGCCACCTCTCAGGCGGTCGAGTCCGTCGATCACGACGACCTGCGACTTCCCACGGAGCGCTTCGGAGAGGACGCCGAGTGCGGCATCCGCGTCGTCGACCAGCACGCAGCCGACGTGCGCGCGCACCCAGGCCGCACGACCGGGGAGCAGGTGTCCTGCGACGCGGAGCTTCCCGTCCGTCGGCACGAGGCGTCCGGCGACGGTGAGGGCCAGGGCCCGACGAGTCCGCAGATCGCCGCCCGTCGCGATGACCGCACCGCCCTCGGCGATGCGCATCGACAGGCCCTCGACGAGCGGCGCATCTGCGCTGATCTCGAGGTCGTCGGCCGCGACGACCGATCCGTCGCCGGGCCAGGCGGCCAGGTGGCGTTCGCGTTCGACCGCCTCGCCTTCGACGTCGACGCGGGGGAGGATCTTCTCCAGCCAGCGCGGGAGCTCCCAGGCACGCTCGCCCAGGATCGCCATGAGGGCGGGGATCAGCGTCATGCGCACCAGGAAGGCGTCGAATGCGATACCGGCGGCGAGGCCGAGTGCGATCGGTTTGAGCGACGAGTCGCCCTCGGGGACGAACGCGACGAAGACCGCGAACATGATGAGCCCGGCCGCGGTGACGACCTTCGCCGAGCCGGTGAAGCCGCTGCGCACGGCCCGGAGCGCGGCGGCCCGCCGGGTGGCACGGTTCGGGCTCGTCGCGTCCTTGTCATGCACGAAGTCCTCGCGCATGCGGGAGACCAGGAACACCTGGTAGTCCATCGCGAGACCGAACAGCACGCCCATCAGGATGATCGGCATGAAGCTGATGATCGGCCCGACCTTGGCGACGTGCAGCAGATCGGCGAACCAGCCCCACTCGAACACCGCGCCCACCACGCCGAAGGCGGCGACGATCGACAGCAGGTAGCCGACGGCGGCAGTGATCGGCACCCAGAGCGAGCGGAACACGATGGTCAGCAGGATCAGCGAGAGGCCGATCACGAAGATGCCGAACGGCAGGAGCGCGTTCCCGAGCTGGTCGGAGATGTCGATGCCGACGGCCGTGAACCCGGTGACCTTGAGGTCGATGCCGAACTCGTCGAGCCATTCGTCGTGATGGCTGCGCAGCTCGCGCACGAGATCGGCGGTCGCCGGGTCGTCGGGGGCGGTCTCCGGGATGATCTGCACGATACCGGTGTCGGCCGTCTCGTTCGGCGTCGCGAGGGCGACCTCCTTGACGCCGGGGACCTTCGCCACGGCGTCGCCGAGATCTTCCATCAGGGTGAGCGGATCGGTGGAGGTGACGATCGTGCCGGTGAGGATCAGTGGACCGTTGAAGCCGGGGCCGAACTGCTCCCCGACGAGGTCGTAGTTCTGGCGGGCCTCGGAGTCCTTCGGGAGCACACCAGCATTCGGCAGCGCGAGGTCGAGGCTCAGCGCGGGAACGGCCACGATCCCGAGTCCCAGGACGACGGCGAGAGAAACCAGCACGGGGTGCTTCATGACGCCGCCGACCCAGCGGGCGCTGCCCTTCACCGGGGCGACGACGTCCTTCGGCTCCTCCGACGCGTCGGAGGCGGTGCTCTTCTTCGCCTTCGACGCCTTGACCTTCTTCGGGCGGCCGACGACCCTGCCCTTCATGAAGCCGAGCAGAGCCGGGGTGAGGGTCACGGCGATCGCCACGGCGACGGCGACCGCGGCGGAGGCGGCGATGCCCATCGTGGTCAGGAACGGGATACCCGCGAAGCCGAGGCCGATCAGCGCGATGAGCACAGTGACGCCCGCGAACACGACAGCGGAGCCTGCGGTTCCGACGGCGCGCGAGGCGGACTCCTCCGGGTCCACGCCCGCGCGCACCTGATCCTGATGTCGAGCCATGATGAACAGCGCGTAGTCGATGCCGACCGCGAGCCCGAGCATGAGCGCCAGCAGCGGGGTGGTCGAGGAGACGGTCGCGAACGCGGTCGCGGTGAAGATGCCGGCCATCGAGATGCCGACGCCGAGGATCGCGGTGAGCAGGGGGAGGCCCGCCACCACGAATGAGCGGAACGTGACGATCAGCACGAGCAGGGCGATGAGCAGTCCGACCGCTTCGGTGAGGGTGACGCCGGGGATGGAGATCGCGAAGAGGTCGCCGCCGAGGGAGGTCTGCGAGCCCGCGGGGAGCTCGGCGTCGAGGTCGCTCACGACCGAACGCAGCGCATCCTTCGTCTCGTCCGAGACGTCGGTGGACTCGCCGTCGAACTGCACGCGCACGATGGCGGCGGTGTCGTCGTCGTTGATCATGCCCTTGACCATCTCGTCGTACGGCGAGGTGGCCGCGAGAACACCGTCGAGGTCGCTCAGCTCGTCGACCGCGCCCTCGATGTCGTCCCGGTACTCGTCATCCGTGATCTTGTCGCCGTCGGCCGCGACCACGATGAACTGCGCGTTCGTGCCGCTCACCTGCGGGAACGAGCGGGAGAGCTGCTCGAGCCCCGCCTGCGACTCCGTACCGGGGATGGAGAACGTGTTGTCGGTTCCCGCGCCCAGCACGAGCGCTCCGGCGCCGGCGATGCCGAGCGCGAGCAGCCAGGACACGAGGACCCGCCACGGGTGCCGGAAGGACCAGCGTCCGAGCGAGGACAGGAGTGTGGACACGCGTTCCTCCGAGGGGTGCGGGGTGGATACACAGGTGTATCCAATACATAGATGTATCGTAAGGTGACCCGCCCGGCCAAGCCTGTGTGCGGGGTGTGAATCATGCGAGAGTGAAGGGTCAGGAGGTTTCGATGTCGACACCCGCAACCCGCAGCCGCGAGAACACGCGAGCCCGCCTGCTCGAGGCGGCGGCGCAGGTCTTCGCCGAAGTCGGGCTCGATGGAGCGTCGGTGGAGGCCGTCTGCGAGCGTGCCGGTTTCACCCGCGGTGCGTTCTACTCGAACTTCGAGTCCAAGGACGAGCTGTTTCTCATGCTCGCCGCCAGCGTCTCCGAGGTGCGCGTGAACGCGGTGCGCACCCGCGTGGAGGAGCTGACGGCCGCCGGTGCCCTGGTCGAGGGGTGCGATCCGATCGACCTCGTGCAGCAGATCATGGAGCTCGGCGGAGACGATCGTCTCGGTGTCATGCTGCTCAGCGAGATCCGTATCCGTGCACTGCGCGACGCGAGGTTCGGCGAGGCCTACCTCACGCAGGAGCGCGAGATGGTCTCGAGCATCGCGCAGATCGTCGACGACATCGTCACCGCCGGCCTGCTGCGCCTTCGCCTGCCGGCCGAGACGGCTGCCCGCATGCTCATGATCATCTGGGAGGGCATGACCGTGCGCGGCGCCATGGCGGGCCAGGATGACGCCCAGCTGCGGCACTCCGGTGGCGAAGAGCTCGGTCGTCTGGTGCAGCTGCTCATCGAGCAGTAGTCCGCAGGTTCGCCGGGGTGGAGGTGGAGGGGTCCACCCCGCTCAGCGCGCGCTGTTCGAGAGCTCGTAGTGGCAGCGGGCGAGTCGGGCGAACCACCACTCGCGACGCTCGTCCGAGGCGGCGAGACGGTTGAGGGACTCGGCATCGGGCGTCACGCGGCGGACCGGGATCGTGCCGTCGACGGGACGCAGGTCCGCCACGTCGTCGAGGAAGAGCGACGCCGTGCCGAGCCCGCAGTCGTAGTCGAGCGACGGGAGCGCGGCAGCGAGTGCGGCCCCCTGTGACAGGCCGACCGCCGTGTCCAGCGCACTGGAGACCACGACGGGCAACCCCGCGGCGGTGACGATCTGCAGGGCGTGGGTGATGCCGCCCAGCGGCTGGGCCTTGATCACGAGCAGATCCGCAGCAGAGGCACGTGCGACCGCGAGCGGGTCGGTCGACTTGCGCACGCTCTCGTCGGCCGCCACCGGGATGCCCATGTACTTCACGCGCCGGCGCAGTTCCGCCAGCTCCGGCACCGTCGCGCACGGCTGTTCCACGTACTCCAGGTCGTATTCGCCGAGCGCGTGCACCGCGTGCTCGGCCTCGTCGACGTTCCACGCGCCGTTCGCGTCGACGCGGACGCGTCCCTCCGGCCCCGTGACCTCCCGCACGGCGCGCACTCGCGCCACGTCGTCGGCCAGGGTCTGGCCCGGTTCGGCGACCTTGACCTTGGCCGTGCGGCATCCGGGGAACCGTGCCAGCAGCTCGGGCACGCGCGCCGCATCGATCGCCGGCACCGTGGCGTTCACGCCGACCCGGTCGCGCAGCGGCTCCGGCTGCGCACGCCACGCATAGTCGATCGCGGCGGCGAGCCACGTCGCCGCCTCCGCATCCTCGTACTCCACGAACGGGGAGAACTCCGCCCACCCTTCCGGCCCCTCGAAGAGCAGGGCCTCCCGCACGTCCACGCCACGGAAGCGGCTGTGCATCGGGAGGGCGACGACCCTGGCCGAGTCGAGCAGGTCTGCGAGTGGCGGGATCATGTGCCCATTCTGTCCCCGCGGAGTCTCTGAGCGCCGCACGTCAGGCCAGGTGTTTCTGCAACTCGCCCATCCGCTCGGTGGGGGCGAACCCGAGCAGGGTGTTGACGGCGAGCATGTGGGCGTTCGACTCGGCGTTGTAGGTGTAGACCGCCCGTGCCTGCGGCGCCGCGTGCTGCAGCAGGCGGAGATTGGCGATCTTCACCGCGGTGCCGAGGCGGTGGCCGCGATCCGAGCGACGTACGAGTGTTCCCCACTGGTAGGCGTTGCCGTCGTCCCCCGACACGACCAGCTGGGTGTAGGCGACCGCCTCGCCCTGTGGGTCGAGGGCGATCGTGCCGATCGACAGACGGTTCTGCCGGATGAGGAGGTCCTCGTGCTCGCGGATGCTCTCCACATCGGGCTTCGCGGGTTCGATGTCGAGATCGCCGCTGGGCGCTTCGGTGTCGATCGAGGCATCGAGGATCGCCCAGCCTTCGACGACATCATCCGGTACCGGCCCGACCCAGCTGCGGATCGTGTAGCCCTGGATCGCGGCGGCGATGTCGGCGTCGATGCCGTCGAGCACTGTCGGCGCGACAGGAAGTGCGAGCCTGTTCTGCACATCGCCGAGCGCGAGCGCGTAGCCGTGTCGACGAGCGAACTCCCGGCCAGGGTCGCCGGAACCGTCGGAGCCGAGCTCGTACCGCCACGAGGTGTCGCCCTGCGCGGTGGTGCGTCCGGCGGCCGCGGCTTCGCTTTCGAGGAACGCGAGGGCGGCGGACCCGACTCCGCGCCGTCGGTGCGCGAGGGGCACATCGATGTCGACGTAGGCGACGTGCGTGTTGTCCTTCAGTGGGAGGGTGAGGCCCGCGGCACCCACGACGAGGCCGTCGTCGTGCAGCAGGAAGGCGCGCCGCTCGTTGACCCGTGACTCCTGCTGCAGCTCGCTGCGGGTCTCCTCCCGGGACCAGACGGGGATGTCGTCCCCGCGGTCTGCGCGCTCAGCGGACGCATAGGCGTCCCACCAGGCATCCACCGCAGCGGCGTCGAACGGGTCGATGCGCGTGATCTCGAGCGTCATGTCTCCACGGTACTTTCCCGCCTCGACACTTTCCCGTCTCGATGCTCTCTCGTCTCGCCTTGGATCGCGCATAAATGTGTGATTGACAATGGTGTGTGACGCACAGTAATGTGATCGTCATGAACGAGACGCTCGACACACACCTGCAGGAACTGCGGCGCGGCACCGTGGTGCTCGCCTGCCTGCAGCTGCTGCGCACGCCGGGGTACGGCTATTCGCTGCTCGAGCAGCTCGAGCAGCGCGGCTTCGCTACCGACGCGAACACCCTCTATCCGCTGCTCCGCCGCCTGGAGAAGCAGGAGTACCTCACGAGCGAGTGGAACACCGACGAGGCGCGGCCCCGCAAGTTCTACCGCACCTCCGACGCCGGCATCCGCCTCGCCGACACCCTCACCGACGAATGGCGATCACTCACCACCGCGATCGCGTCCCTCACCGCAGAGGAGAACTGACATGACCACGACGTTCACACTCACCGAGCGCTACATCAGCGCGACGATCCGCAGTCTGCGCCCCGACGCCCAAGCCGACGTCCGCGCTGAGCTCGAGGCCTCCATCGCCGACGCGATCGAGGCCAGGGTCGAGCAGGGGGAGGCACCGGAGTCGGCAGAGCGCGCAGTGCTCACCGAACTCGGCGACCCGGGAATCCTGGCCGCAGGCTACGCGGATCGCCCGCTCTACCTCATCGGGCCGCGCTTCTACTTGACCTGGTGGCGGCTGCTCAAGCTGCTGCTGATGATCGTTCCCGTCTGCGTTCTGGGCGGCGTCGCGCTGGGACAGACCATCTCCAACGCCCCCGTCGGGGAGATCATCTCGACCTCGATCCTCGCGACCGGTGGTGCGATCCTGCACATCTGCTTCTGGACCACGCTCGTGTTCGTCATCCTCGAGCGCTCGAACAGCACGACCGCGATCGAGAAGTGGGATCTGGATCAGCTGCCGGAGCCGACAGAGAAGGGAGTGGGGCGGAGTGAGCTGATCGCCTCGCTCGTCTTCCTCGGCATCGCGATCGGTGCTCTCCTCTGGGATCGCTTCCGTGGTTTCGTCCACGTCGACGGCGGGGCGTTGCCGATCTTGAATCCGCAGTTGTGGCCGTGGGGGATCGGCGTCCTGTTACTGCTCATCGTCGCGGAGGCGGTGTTCGCCGTCGTCCTCTACCGCAGGGGACGCTGGAGCACCGGACTGGCCGTGGTGAACACGGTGCTCGCCGTCGCGTTCCTCGCCTGGGTTCTCGTGCTGCTGCTGACCGGTGACCTGGTGAATCCGGAGTTCCTCGCGCAGATCACCGCAGCAGGCGGGGAGGAGTTCGCGTCAGGGCAGGCGGAGTCGGCCGACGAAGGCGGGGTGTTCCGCATCCTCGCCGTCCTGTTGGGGTTCGGCATCGCGGTGGGCGTCGGTTGGGACATCGTCGACGGCTGGATGAAGACCTGGCGGGCGCGGCGTGGGCGCGAGGAATAGGCTGGATGCCGTGACCACCGCCTTCGTCTCCGATCTGTTCGACCCGGCCGAATGGGTGCTCGCGCCCGAGGCGGAGGACTACACCGACATCACCGCTCACGTCTCGCGAGACGGCGGTGTCGCACGCATCGCGTTCAACCGGCCGGAGGTGCGCAACGCCTTCCGTCCGCACACCGTCGACGAGCTCTATCGCGCACTCGACATCGCCCGGCAGGATGCGCGCATCGGCGCGGTGCTGCTCACGGGAAACGGACCGAGCCCGAAGGACGGCGGCTGGGCGTTCTGCTCCGGCGGCGACCAGCGCATCCGCGGTCGTGACGGGTACAAGTACTCCGACGCGGAGACGGCGATCGTCGACGGGGCGAGCCGCGCAGCGGTCGGCCGGCTGCACATCCTCGAAGTGCAGCGCCTCATCCGCTTCATGCCCAAGGTCGTCATCGCGGTGGTGCCGGGATGGGCTGCCGGTGGCGGACATTCCCTGCACGTGGTGTGCGATCTCACCATCGCCTCGGCCGAAGAGGCGCGCTTCAAGCAGACCGATGCGGATGTCGGCAGCTTCGACGCCGGCTACGGCTCGGCGTACATGGCCCGTCAGACCGGTCAGAAGTTCGCCCGTGAGGTGTTCTTCCTCGCCGAGGAGTACTCGGCGCAGCGTGCCTACGAGATGGGCGCCGTGAACCGGGTGGTGCCGCATGCCGAGCTCGAGCGCGAGGCGCTGAAGATGGCGCGCACCGTACTCACGAAATCTCCCACGGCGATCCGCATGTTGAAGTTCGCCTTCAACGCGGTCGACGACGGATTGGTCGGCCAGCAGGTCTTCGCGGGGGAGGCCACCCGCCTCGCCTACGGCACCGACGAAGCCGTCGAGGGCCGCGACTCGTTCCTCGAGAAGCGCGACCCGGACTGGTCGTCCTTCCCCTGGCACTACTGACCAGGGCAGCCCAGAGTCGGAGACGCGCATGACCGCCCTGATCCCCACGGATGCCGAAGATCCGGTTCGCCTGCGAGAGGCCCTGCAGCGCGCGCTCGACGGCGGTCCGGCGCTGGGGCTCGGGATGCTGACCGGCGCCCCGGAGGACGTGGCGGACGGCCTCGCCGCCGTGATCGCGACCTCGGGGTCGAGTGGGGTGCCGAAGCGGGTCGCGCTCAGCGGGGAGGCCCTGCGGGCGAGCGCCGAGGCCACGGCCGCGCGGATCGGGAGCGGTCGCTGGCTGCTCGCCCTTCCCGCCGGCTACGTGGCGGGACTGCAGGTGCTGGTCCGCTCGATCCTCGCGGACACGCAGCCCGCGCGGATCGAGGGCCGCTTCTCGCCGACATCGTTCGCCGAGGCGACCCTCGAGATGCTGCGGCCATCGCCAGGGGCCGGGGTCCCGGAGCTGTTCACGTCGCTCGTCCCGGCGCAGGTCGCGACTCTGCTCGACGCCGCGGACGACACCGCCGTCCGTGCCGCATTGACGGCCTACCGGGCGATCCTGGTGGGCGGGCAATCGCTCCCCGAACCGTTGCGCGAGCGTGCCGCCGATCTGGGGGTGCGTCTGGTGCGCACCTACGGTTCGACCGAGACCAGCGGCGGCTGCGTCTACGACGGCGTTCCTCTCGACACGGTCGGCGTGCGCACGGTCGACGGCGAGCTGCGTATCGCGGGCCCCATGCTCGCCGAGGGATACCTCGGTGACGGATCGCTGACCGCGCGTACGTTCGTGCGCGACGAGCACGGCATCCGCTGGTACCGGACCGGGGATCTCGGTCTCGTCGAAGACGGTGTCGTCCGGGTGCACGGCCGTGCCGACAACGTGATCGTGTCCGGAGGGATCAACATCTCGCTCGATCGTGTCGAGCGGGTCGTCCGCCGGATCGCGGGGCTGCACGAGGCGGTGGTGGTCGGCGTGGAGGACGAGCGCTGGGGCGAGGCGTCCGTGATCGTCGCGGCCCGGGGCGAGGTGCTGCGTCGCAGCGAGTCGGAGCAGCTCGCGCAGGCGCGCGACGCGGTCGAGAACGAACTCGGCAAGCATGCCCGACCGGCTCGTCTGATCATGGTGGACGAGATCGAGGTGCTGTCCTCCGGCAAACCCGACCGCGAGGCCATCCGCCGCATGGTCGCGCGACTGCGCTGAGGGCGGGCTCTGCCAGACTGAACCGCATGGCCTCGTACACGCATGGACACCACGAATCCGTCCTCCGCTCGCACAACGTGCGCGACATCGCGAACTCGGCCGCGTACCTCCGCCCCCACCTCACGTCCACGACCCGCCTTCTCGATGTCGGCGCGGGCCCCGGCAGCATCACGGTCGACTTCGCCGGCATCGTCGCGCACGTGACCGCGACCGAGATCGACGAGGATGCGCTGTCGCTCTCCCAGGGACTCGCGGCTGACCGGGGCCTGACGAACCTCGACTTCTCGGTCGAGGACGTGCACGCACTGGGCTTCGCCGACGACTCCTTCGACGTCGTGCACGCACATCAGGTGCTGCAGCACGTCGGCGACCCGGTGCAGGCATTTCGGGAGATGCGCCGCGTCACTGTTCCCGGCGGGATCGTCGCCGCGCGCGATGCCGACTACGCGGGCTTCCTCTGGTTCCCCGTGCTGCCCGAGCTCGACCGCTGGCTGGCGCTGTACCGTGCGGCCGCACGAGCCAACGGCGGCGAGCCGGATGCCGGTCGCCGTCTGCTGTCCTGGGCGCGGGCCGCAGGCTTCACCGATATCACCGCGACGGCCTCCACCTGGTGCTACGCGTCACCCGCCGAGCGCGCCTGGTGGGGTGGGATGTGGGCCGACCGCATCCTCGAATCCGCCCTCGCGCGGCAGCTCGTCGACAGCGACATGGCCACGCGCGCCGATCTGCAGGAGATCAGCGATGCGTGGAGGCGCTGGGCCGACGACGGCGACGGCTGGTATCTGGTGCCGCACGGCGAGATCCTCGCCCGCGCCTGACGGACGCGGATACATCCCACGACGGATGCCGGCGCGAGGGCCCCTCGCGTAGCGTGGGGGAGTGATCCGCCCGCTCTCTCGTACGGCGCTGACCCTCGACATCGTCGGGGCGGCGCTGCTCTTCCTCGTGCTCGTGCCGATGTCGCTGGTGTTCTACGGGCCCGGAACGGGGAACACCGCGATCGGGGGAGCAGCGGTCGCTGGCATCGTCATCGCGAGCGTCCTGATGTCGGGCGGCGTCGCCATCGGCCGGCTCGCCCCCGGGTGGGCGCTCGTTGCCGCATGGGCCGGCGCCGTGCTGCAGATGCTCTCCGGGTTCGGACCGTTGCCGATCGACATCGCGATCCTGCTCGTGCTGTACGCCACCTCCGCCTGGGGCACACGCCGCGTGCTCTGGTGGGGATTCGGTTCGGCGCTGTTCGGCGGCCTGGTCGCTGCCGTGTTCATGGTCATCGTCAACGGCGTCGCCTTCGGCACGGGCAGCGGGTGGGAGAAGGTCAGCGCGGGCACACTGCTGCTCGTCGTCTCCGTCATGGCGCTCGGGTTCGCCTGGGTGTGCGGGCTGCTGTGGCGCGTCGTCCTGCGCGCTCGCCGCACCCGGTCGGCCCAGCTGCAGGCGGAGTCGCTCGCCGCGGAGGAGCAGGAGCGGGTGCGGATCGCGCGCGACATGCACGATGTGGTCGCCCACTCGCTCGCGGTGGTGATCGCGCAGGCCGACGGGGCCAGGTACGCGGCTGCGGTGAAGCCCGAACTCGCGACCGAGGCGCTCGGCACCATCGCCCAGACGGCGCGTGGCGCCTTGAGCGACGTGCGGATGCTGCTCACACAGCTGCGGCACCGGCAGGGCGACGGCCCGCAGCCCACGCTCGCCGACCTCGAAGCGCTGTTCTCGCAGGTGCGGCAGGCCGGAATCGAACCGCGGGTCACCGTCGACCCGATGCCGCCGGGGGAGCCGCCGGCGGCCATCCAGCTCGCGGTCTACCGCATCCTGCAGGAAGCGCTCACGAACGCGATCCGGCATGGGGACGGCGCGGTCGACGTGCACCTCGCCTGGCTCGCGGACCGCGTCGACGTCGATGTGCGCAACACCGTCACGGGGGAAGCGACGGTGTCTCCCGGCGGGCACGGTGTCATCGGCATGCGCGAGCGTGCGCAGCTCGTCGGCGGTAGTCTGCAAGCCGAGCGCCGAGGGGCACAGTTCGTCGTCCACGCCACGCTCCCGATCGGAGTCTCCGAATGATCAGAGTCGTGCTCGTCGACGACCAGGCGCTCTTCCGTGCCGGGATCCGCATGCTCGTCGCCTCCCAGCCCGACCTCGAAGTCGTCGGAGAAGCCGGCGACGGCAAGGAGGCGCTCGAGGTCGTCCGCACGACCCGGCCCGACGTGGTGCTGATGGACATCCGGATGCCGGTCATGGACGGGCTCACGGCGACCGCCGAGATCCTGGCACGCCCGGAACCGCCGCGCGTCGTCATGCTCACGACGTTCGACCTCGACGAAGCGGCGGCACGGGCCATCCGGCAGGGCGCGAGCGGCTTCCTCCTCAAGGATGCCCATCCGGAGTTCCTGCTCGCCGCGATCCGCACGGTGCACTCGGGCTCGAGCGTGATCGCCGCCGCCGCGACACGCGACCTGTTCGAGCACTTCGCCGAAGCACCCAAGCCCGTGCCGCCGCAGTACGCCGACCTCACGGACCGCGAGCGGGAGATCTTCGCGCTCGCCGCCCGGGGGCTCTCGAACGCCGAGATCGCCGGCCGGGAGTACCTGAGCGAGGCGACCGTGAAGACCCACATCAGCCGCATCCTCAGCAAGCTCGCGCTGCGCGACCGCGTACAGCTGGTGGTCTTCGCGTTCGAGCACGGCCTCGCCTGAACGCCGTTCCGCGGGCGGAGTCCGCGGATCATCCTTGCGATGTATGCGGAAGGGTCCCCGGGAGCGATGACCGGCGAGGTACCGCGGAAATAGCGTCGGATGCATGGAGATCACGACCACCGACCTGGGGCTCGCCGCCCGCGTCCAGCACCTGAAGAAGACCTACGGCTCCGGTGAGGGCACCGTCCATGCGCTGGACGACGTCAGCGTCGGCATCCGCCGCGGACAGTTCACCGCCATCATGGGGCCATCGGGCTCCGGCAAGTCCACCCTGATGCACATCATGGCGGGGCTCGACAGCCCCACCGAGGGACGGGCCTGGATCGGTGACACCGAGATCACAGGTCTCGGCGACATCGATCTGACGATCCTCCGGCGTCGACGGGTCGGCTTCATCTTCCAGGCCTTCAACCTCGTGCCGACGCTCGACGCTCTCGGCAACATCATGCTGCCGTTCGAGCTCGACGGTCGTCGTCCGAGCGCGATCGAGAGGGCGCGCATCGACGGACTGATCGAGACGCTCGGGCTCGGCTCGCGTCTCTCTCACCGCCCGCATCAGCTGTCCGGCGGGCAGCAGCAGCGTGTGGCGATCGCCCGAGCCCTGGCCACGGCACCGGATCTGGTGTTCGCGGACGAGCCCACGGGCAACCTCGACTCGAAGACCGGACGCGAGGTGCTGCGTCTGCTCGCCACCGCGAGCCGTGAGCACGGCCAGTCCATCGCGATGGTCACGCACGACGCGATCGCGGCGAGCCATGCCGACCGCGTGCTCTACCTCGGTGACGGACGCATCGTCGCCGACCACCCGCGCCAGACCGCAGAAGAGATCTCGGCCTACATGCTCGCCGCCGAGGTGGCAGCATGACCGCCGTCGCCACGGTCGTCCCCGAGACCCGCGCGACCGGTCCTCGACTGGCCTGGCTGCGAGACCGGGGGATGGGCGCGAGCGTCCTGGTCGCCGCGCTGTCCGCCGCGTTCGGAGTGCTCCTGGTCGAGATCACGGCCTACATCGGCGCCGTGCTGCAGGCCGATCCCTTCATCGGCGACAGCGGGACGCTCGCGTTCGTGGTTGCACTGCTGTCGGTGCTTCTGACGGTCGTCGCGATGTACGTCGCCGCGATCGTCACCGCGAACACCTTCTCGACGATCATCGCCGGACGCACCCGTCAGATCGCGCTCATGCGTCTGATCGGGGCGACCGCGCGCTCGCAGCGGGCTCAGGTCGGCACGCAGGGGCTCGTCGTCGGGCTGCTCGGGGCGGCGATCGGCATGCTCGCGGGTCTCGTGCTCGCGGTCGTCGGGGTGCAGGTCGGCGGGCAGCTGATCGCCAACGCCCCGACCGACTTCTCCCTCGTGCAGCCGTTCGTGGCGCTGCCGGCGATCGGCGTGGCCCTCACGACCTGGGCGGCGGCATGGGCGGGTTCCCGCCGTGTGCTGTCGGTGACGCCTCTGCAGGCGCTCGGCGGGTCTGTCGAGCGCACGCACGACGACGTCTCCGGCACGCCGGGTCGGCACATCGGCGCCTGGGTGCTGCGCGTCGCCGGTGCCGCGCTCCTCGTGGGCGGGGTGCTGATCGGTCTCGTCACGCCGCTCGGGGTCGTCGTCGCCTTCTTCGGCGGTGTGCTCTCCTTCACGGGGCTCGCGCTCGGATCCGTTCTGTTCATGCCGCCGGTGCTGCGCCTGGTGGGGCGGATGTTCGGATCGAGCGCGACGGCTCGTCTCGCGGCCGAGAATGCGCTGCGCTACCCGGAACGCTCGTCGAGGATGGCGATCGGCGTGGTCATGGGCGTGACCTTGGTGACGATGTTCGCCGTGGCCCTCGAGTCGGCCAAGCGGCTGATGATGAGCCAGACCACCGGAGAGGTTCCTGCGGCGTTCTTCGCCCCGATGGACGCTTTCGCGGCGGTGATGATGGTGCTGGTCGCCGTCTCGGCCGTGATCGCGGCGGTCGGGCTCGTGAACCTGCTCACTATCGGCGTGGTGCAGCGTCGTCGCGAACTGGGGCTGCTGCGCTCGATCGGGCTGTCCAATCGCCAGGTGCGACGGATGGTGCTGCTCGAGGCGACCCACATCACGGTCGCCGCGACGCTGACGGGACTCGTGCTGGGCGTGGTGTACGGCTGGATCGCCGCGCAGTCGCTGCTCGGATCGGTGCCGACCCTGCCGGACTTCGTTCCCGCGGGACTCATCGCTCCGCAGATCCCGTGGATCCCCGTCGCCATCATCGTCGTCGCGACGGCGGTGCTGACGCTGGTGGCGGCGGCGACGCCCACCCGACTGGCGACCAGGGTGGCCCCGGTCGAGGCGCTCGCGGCGGACTGACGCCTCTAGGCTTGTCGGATGCCGTCGCCGTTCGATCAGTCCACCTACCAGGTCCGCCTCGACTGGGGCACCGCGGGTCTCGCCCGCCTCGCCGATGCCGACGTCGTCGTGGTCGTCGATGTGCTGCGGTTCTCCTCCACGGTCATCGATGCCACGGCGTCCGGCTCTGCGGTCGCGCTCGCGGAGGCGGAGGGGTGGTCGCGGAACGGGGCGGCCGTCGTCGCTGCGGCTCCCTCCGAGGCGACGGTGCTCGTCGGCGGCATCCGCAACGCGGCGGCCGTCGCACGGGCCGTGCAGACCATCCAGGAGCGACGGCAGGCACGCACCTCTGTCGCGGTGATCGCGGCCGGCGAGCTGGATGAGGCGGGTGCGCTGCGGTTCGCCGTCGAGGATCAGCTCGGGGCCGGTGCGATCGTCTCGGCGCTCTCGGATCGGGGTATCGATCACACGGCTCCGGACGCCGCGGTCGCCGCCGAGGGCTTCCACGCCCTGCGCGGCGCGGTGCGGCACATGATCGGTGCGAGCGGATCCGGCCGTGAGCTCGCCGCCGGCGTCGTCGCGACCGCCCGCATCGAAGCATCGGGTCTGATTCCGACCTCCGTGGCGGATGCCGCCGTCCTCGATGCGGTCGACGTCGTCCCGGTGCTCCACGAGGGATCGTTCGTCCGCTTCGACTGATGCGCATGCCCACCCCGTTCGGAGGATTTCTCCCCGACGGGCGGACGCGCGGCCGCAGGACATCCTCCCGACACGGAGATCTCCGCCGGTCACCGCGGGGCAGGCGCCGACACGGCCGCGGGCACGTAGGGTCGTGGCATGAGGTACCTTCCCGCTGTCGTCGTCGATGTCGTGCTCGTGCTGATCTTCGCCGCGATCGGTCGCGCGTCCCACGATGAGAACCCTGCGGGGTTCCTGCTCACGGCATGGCCGTTCCTGATCGCTCTGCTCGTGGGCCATCTCCTCGCCGCGCTGCTGCCCGGCCGCCCCCGTCGTCCCTGGTCGCTGCCATGGGGCGCAGTGGTGTGGGCCGTCACGGTCGCGGGTGGGATGCTCATCCGTGTGCTCAGCGGCGACACGGCGGAGCTGCCGTTCATCATCGTGGCGACGCTCGTGCTCGGGGCGTTCCTGGTCGGCTGGCGCGCGATCGCAGCCCTGCTGCGTCGTCGGCGCAGCGCTGCCGATGTGACCGTGGAATCCGGCGCGGCGGTCGATTCCGGCGCAGTGGTCGATTCCGGCGCGGCCGTCGAACCCGGCGCAGCACTGACGACCGATGCGGAGAGCCGCGACGAGCCGAAGGGCTGAGCCGCGGTCAGCGCGGCATCTGCGCGGCGAGGCGCACGTCGGTCGAGATCTCCCGTCGGGTCCAGGCGAAGAGATGACGGGAGTCGAATGTGCGCGAGCACCGGGCGCACGATGTCGGTCTCGTCGGGCGGCGGTGCCGGTAGGTGACGTGACCTGCGGGGCAGCTGCCCACCCAGGGGGCGAGCTCCACGGCCGTCTCACCGTGGTGGGTCGTTCCCCCGACGTAGCCGAGATCACGGGCGATGCGCTTCCACGCGGGCCCATGCGCAGCGGCGTGACCGGCGAGGGCGTGCGCGACCTCATGCAGCAGCACCTGATGGATGTCGTCGTCTTCGAAGCGTGCGGCGAGGTAGCGGGACACGGTGATGCGCTTCTTCGTGTAGTCGCACTGCCCGGCCCGCCGCTTGGCGTTGTCGAAGCCGAACGACCAGCTGTCGTCGAGGTGCAGCGTGATCAGTGCTTCGCCCCAGACGCGCACACGGTCGAGTTCCGCCATGCGATCAGGCTAAGCCATGCCGCCGACATCGCGGTGGCACGAAGACTCAGCCCGCGATGAGCTGCGGCGGGCGGCGCCGCTCGACAGCCTCGATGGCCAGGAGCGCGGTCTCGAGCTCGCGGTCTTCCGCACCCGACTCGCGCCGGAGGAACAGCGACTGCTTGAAGCTCTCCCTGGCGGTCTCGTAGTCGCCTGCGTCGTAGGCGTTCTTGCCGTGGTGCTGGTACGCGAACGCGGCGATCGACAGCCAGCGCTGCCCCTCCGCCTCGGTCGCGCAGGTCGAGAGCTCCTGTTCGGCTGCGGCGTGCGCGCCCCGATACTGCAGGATCGTGGCGTGCAGCACGCGGGCGCGCAGAACGTCCTTCCGGGTGCCGGCCATGCGCGCCTGACGCACCGTCTCATCGGCCAGCGCGAGCGCCTCGTCGAGGCGGTCGAGCACTTTCAGCAGCCACACGCGCTCCAGCAGAGCGGGCAGACTGCGCTGCGAATCGATCTCCGCGAGTCGTGCCTCGCACTCATCGAGATCGACCTTCTCGCGGAGGGTGTCCTGGTCGTATCCCCGGATCAAACTCATTGCTCTCCTTCCGCAGCGTCCCCCACCAGTCTGCCTTCCGGTGACGGGGTCGTCGGGGCGGCGCGCCCTGGTCTCCGCATCCTCTCTGCGACACACGGCGCCCCGGCGCTGCTGTCACCGATCGTGCCTCTCCTCGGACGCCGGAGACGCTCGTGGCTCAGCGCAGGAAGAGCGAGGCGTCGGGTCGCGGGGAGGCGATGGCGTCGGCGTCGGTCACGATCCGCGCCCCGTGGAGGAAGGCGTCCGCCTCGGCGCCCTGCGCGATCTTCGCGGGGTGGGGACCGGCGGCCAGGATGCGCGGCAGCCATTCCGTCGGCAGGGGAGCGGCCGAGGCCGCGACGACGAGGTTGCCGAACCGCCGGCCCTTGAGCACCTGTGTGTCGGCGAGGATGCCGATCTCGGGGAGCACGTCTGCGATGGTCGCGGCCTGTCGGCGGGCGAAGGCGAGACCGGGGCCGTCGGCGACGTTGACGAGGAGCACGCCGCCGGGCGCGAGCAGCTCCGCGAGCTCACGGTAGAACTCGACGCTGGTGAGGTGGGCGGGCGTCTGGGCTCCGGAGTACACGTCGGAGACGACGAGGTCGCAGCTGGCCTGCAGTCCGCTCGGCAGCTTCGCCACGCCTTCGCGGGCATCGCCGATCCTGATCCGGATCGGCGCGCCCTTCGGCAGGGGAAGGTGCTCCCGCACCAGCTGAGCCAGCGGGGCCTCGAGCTCGATCACCTGCTGGCGCGAACCGGGACGCGTGCTCTCGATATAGCGCGGGATCGTCAGGGCGCCGGCTCCGAGGTGCACGGCGGTCAGCGGGCCGGGCGGCAGCTGGTCGATCACCGCCCCCATGCGCACGATGTACTCGAAGTGCAGGTGCGTCGGGTCGTCCAGATCGACGTGCGACTGCGGCGTGCCGTCGACGATCAGCTCGAAGCCGCTCGTGAACTCCGACGGGATGATGCTGGCGATGCCGCCGTGATCCAACCGGACCTGGGGATGCTCGGTGTCGCGCGATCTCGTCCGGCCCATGGGCACGAGCCTACGCGCTGGCGATGCGGCTCAGCGCTGCTTGCC
Organism: Microbacterium sp. SY138; assembly: GCF_039729145.1. Taxonomy (NCBI): domain Bacteria; kingdom Bacillati; phylum Actinomycetota; class Actinomycetes; order Micrococcales; family Microbacteriaceae; genus Microbacterium; species Microbacterium sp. SY138. Next base: position 864,510 of record NZ_CP155793.1, read on the forward strand.
GTTCGCGCACGTCTCCTGCTCCGCCGTCTGGCCGGAGATGGCCGAGTCGAGCGTCGCACGGGGCGCCGGGGCGTCGGTCGCCGGGGCGTCGGTGGTCGGGGCGTCGGTGGTCGGAGGGTCGGTCGCGGGAACCTCGGGGGCGGTTCCCGGCGCGGGCTCCACGAGCTCGACGCCTCCGTTGTTGCTGACGTCCCCGGTGAGCTGCACGGGCTGCCCGGCCTTCAACGCGTCCCAGATGCTGGCCGCGGCGTCCCGGTTCGGGACGACGCGGTCGGAGTCGTCGGGGTCGGCGAACACCGGATACTGCAGGAAGACGAATTCGGAGAACGGCACGTCCTTGATCGAGAGGGCGAGCTGTGCGAGTCGGACGGGGTTGCCCAACTCGTCGCTGGGGTCGATGTTGTCGACGATCGTGTCAGCGAGCCCGAGCACCTTCCCCGGGTCGGAGAGCACCTCGTCGCTCATGATCTTCTTCACCAGGCGCGACATGTACTGCTGCTGGTTCGACACGCGCGCCATGTCGCTCTCGTCACCCACGCCGTGCCGTGTGCGGATGAACTGCAGTGCCTCGTAGCCGGAGACCGTGCGCAGTCCCGGCTCCCAGTCGATCGACGTGTGCTCGTCGCGGATGCCCTCGCCGCCGATGCACACCTCGACCCCGCCGATGGCGTCGGTGACCTCCATCACCCCGTCGAAGTCGATCTTCGCGGCGAAGGGGATCTCGATGCCGGTGAGCTCGGTGACGCTCTTCGCCACACACGACATCCCGGCGTTCTGATAGATCGAGTTGATCTGCGACTTGCTCGTCTCCGAGGCGACTGATCCGTCTTCCCTGGTGCACTCGGGTGTGGGGATCATGAGGTCGCGCGGGAGCGAGACGACCGTGACGTTGCGGGGCTCGGCCGACACGTGCACGAGCAGGTTCACGTCGTTGAGGATCCCCCCGTCGGCCTCCGAGCATCGCGCGGCGAGGAGCCCTGTCGACACCTCACCGCACTCGTCGGTCCCGATGATGAGCATGCTGAACTCGCCGGGGTACGCGCTGATCGAGGGCGGCTCGACCTCGGGCGCCCCTTCCAGGGTGACGGCGCCCTCATTGAAGCGGTTGAAGTAGTCGGTCACGACGAAGGCAGCGACCGCGATCGCGGAGACGAGCACGATGCCCAGGGTGATGCCGGCGATCTTCAGGATTCCTCTGGCGGGCCGGCGGGAGGGGAGCGTCGCGTGGCGGGCGACCGTCGAACGGTCCTTGTCAGGGGTGCGGCGAACCATCCGGGGAGCCTACCGGGAGAAGCTGATGTTACGGCCGCGTGACGATTGTGAGAGGAACTTGCAGGTAATTAGTTAGTCGTGGATACTTTTTCCTAACCCCCGGTGAGTACCCGATGCTTGCCAGGACTTTTCAAAGAGGAGATCCCCGCAATGCACAAGCGCATTCTCTCGGCCGTGGCGCTCGGCGCCGTGGCCACGCTCGCCCTCGCCGGTTGCGCCGGCGGCAGCGACACCGGCTCCACCGACGGCAAGGGTCAGGAACTCACCGTCTGGATCATGAAGGGCACGAACCCCGATGCCTCCGCCTTCTACGACAAGGTGTCCGACGCCTTCGAGAAGGAGACCGGCGCGACGGTCAAGATCGAGGAGATCCAGTGGGCTGACGCCCACGACCGCTTCGTGACCTCCATCGCCGGCGACACGACCCCCGACATCGCCGAGACCGGCACCACCTGGACCGCCGAGTTCGCCGACGCCGGTGCGCTCGAGCCGCTCGACGAGTACGTCGATGCCGAGAAGGGCCTCCGCGACGACCTCGTCGAGGGCCTCGAGGTCGCCGGCACCTACGACGGCGAGCTGTACGGCATGCCGTGGTACGCGGGCGTCCGCTCGCTCGTCTACCGCGCCGACGTGTTCGAGGAGCTCGGACTCGAGGCCCCGAAGACGTGGGACGACATCGTTGCTGCGGGCGACGCCATCAAGGCCGCCAAGCCCGACATGCTCCCCTTCCCGGTCCCGGGCGACGCCGAGTTCCAGGTCTACCCCTGGGTCTGGGGCGCCGGCGGCGAGATCGCCACGAAGGACGGCAAGACCTGGACCAGCGAGTTGGACAGCACGGAGTCGCAGGCCGGCATCGAGTTCTACACCGGCCTGGCCACCGAGCACGGCTTCTCCTCCGCGGGTGCGACCACCTGGAAGGAGACCGACCTCCGTGACGCGTTCACCCAGGGCAACGTCGCCATGATGCTCTCGGGCTCGTGGACGCCGAAGTCGCTCGTCGAGGCGAACCCCGACCTCGAGGGCAAGATCGGCGCGGCCGTCATCCCGGGCGAAGACGGTGGCATCGCTCCGTCCGTGCTCGGCGGATCGCACCTCTCGGTCTTCAACACGACCAAGAACGCCGACCTGGCGTGGGAGTTCGTCAAGCTCATGACCACCGGCGAGTTCGCCGAGCAGTGGTCGAACGAGACCGGCTACTTCCCGGGCGTTCAGTCCGCGATGGAAGAGGCGCTGGCCTCGACCGACCCGCTGGTCGCACCGTTCGCCGAGCAGATGGTCGACGGCGGAGCATCCGTTCCGGTCACCCCGAACTTCGGAGCCGTGCAGGCGAAGAAGACGACCAACTCCATGATCCAGGCCATCCTCAGCGGACAGAAGGACGTCGCGACCGCGACGAAGGACGCCGCCGCCGAGATGACCGAACTCCTCAACCAGAAGTAAGGAAGCATCCCTTCCATGTCGATGGTGCAAGCGCCACTGCCGGCCACGAAGGCGGAGTCCACCTCCGCCTCCGTGGCCGGCGGCCGGAAGCGACGCGGTCTCTCGATCGTCGCGGCCCGCCCCTGGCTCCTTCTCGCGCCCGGGCTGGCCATCCTCGCGGTGCTCATGCTCTGGCCGCTCGTCCAGGTGTTCATCTACTCGCTGCAGGACTACGGTCTGCGCGAGATCAACACCGGTGAGAACAACTGGATCGGTCTCGACAACTACGTCGAGGCGCTCACCAACCCGACCCTCTGGACGGTGGTGCTGCCCAACACCGTCGGGTTCGCCGCCGTGGCCGTGTTCGTCACGGTCGCCGTCGGCACGCTCGTCGCGCTCCTGCTCGCACGCCTCGGCACCACCTGGCGCGTCATCGTCTCCAGCTGCATCATGGTCGCCTGGGCGATGCCCGCCGTGACCGGAACCTATGTCTGGACCTTCATCTTCGATGCCGACCGCGGCATCTTCAACACGGTGCTGCGTGACCTCGGTCTCATAGACGACCCGGTGAACTGGTTCACCAACCAGTGGTCGTTCTACGCCATCGTGCTTCTCAATGTGGTGCACCACGGCTTCCCGTTCGTCGCCATCACGGTGCTGGCCGGCCTGCTCGGTGTCTCGAAGGAGATGCTCGAGGCCGCCGCTCTCGACGGTGCCGGCGCCTGGCGTCGATTCTGGAAGATCATCTTCCCCACGCTCAAGCCCGTCTTCTCGGTCGTGATCATCCTGTCGACCATCTGGGACTTCAAGGTCTTCGCGCAGGTGTACCTGATGCCCGGCGGTGGGGGTGGCAACCGTCAGGTGCTCAACCTCGGCGTCTGGTCGTATGTGGAGTCCTTCGGCCAGAACCGCTACGGCTTCGGTGCGGCGCTCGCCGTGCTGCTCACGCTGGTGCTGATCGGCATCACGATCGTCTACATCCGCTCCCTCATGAAGGAGGACGAGCTGTGAACCCGCGCCCGAGGCTCCGCTCCCGCATCGGAATCGGGATCGCGGTCGCCGCCGTCCTGATCTTCACGCTGTTCCCCGTCTACTGGATGGTCTCCAGCGCATTCGACGGCAAGGCGTCCAGCGGTGGCCAGTCACTGCTCCCGCAGGAGTTCACGTGGGACAACTTCGCCTTCGTGCTCACCGACGGCGGATTCGGCACCTACCTGCGCAACTCGGCGATCGTGGCGCTCGTCACGGTCCTCGTGAGCGCGCTCGTGTGCCTGCTCGCCGCGGTCGCGGTCGCGCGCTTCAAGTTCAAGTTCCGCACCACGATCCTGATGATGATCCTGATCGTGCAGATGGTGCCGCTCGAGGCGCTCGTCATCCCGCTCTTCCTCCAGGTGAAGAGCCTCGGTCTGCTCAACAGCATCCTCGGCCTGATGGTCGTGTACGTCGCACTGTCGCTCGCGTTCGGCATCTGGATGCTCCGCGGCTTCGTCGCCGCCGTCCCGGTCGAGCTCGAGGAGGCCGCGTACATCGACGGCGCGAGCTGGTGGCGCATGTTCCGATCGGTGCTGCTGCCGCTGGTGATGCCCGGCCTCGTGGCGACCAGCATCTTCAGCTTCATCACCGCGTGGAACGAGTTCATCTTCGCGATGACCATCCTGGGCGCGCAGACCGACCAGTACACGGTCTCCATCGGTCTGAAGTCGTTCTTCGGCCTGCACTCCAACGACTGGGGCAGCATCATGGCCGCGTCGACGATCATCACCGTGCCCGTCATGATCTTCTTCGTGCTGGTGCAGCGCAAGCTCGCCTCCGGCATGGTGGCGGGAGCGGTGAAGGGATGACCGACGACCTCGAACGCCTCGCGAACGGCGTGCTGTGGCCGGGCTTCTTCGGCACGGAAGCCCCGGAGTGGCTCCGCGACGAGCTGCGCGACGGACTGGCCGGGGTCGTGTACTTCGGTCAGAACGTCGGCGCGGGTCTTCCCGCCCTCAGCGCCGCGATCCTCGACGCGAACCCCGACGCCCTGATCGGCATCGACGAGGAAGGCGGCAGCGTCACCCGGCTCGAGTCCGCCACCGGCTCGACGGTTCCGGGCGCCGCCCAGCTCGGTCTGCTCGACGACCTCGTCGCGTCGGAGAAGACCGGCGCCGAACTCGCGCGTCGGGTGCGCGCCGTCGGGGCCAACGTGGTGCTCGGTCCGGTCGCCGACGTCAACACCGACCCCCGTAACCCGGTGATCGGCGTGCGGGCCTTCGGTGCTGACGAGGCGCTCGTCTCACGGCACGTGGTGGCGACGATCGACGGCATCCAGGACGGGGCGGTGGCCGCCTGCGTCAAGCATTTCCCGGGCCACGGCGACACCCACATGGACTCGCACCACGCGCTCCCCGAGATCACTCTGGATCTCGACGAGTTCGAACGGGTGCACCTCGAACCGTTCCGCGCTGCGGTCGATGCCGGCGTCGACGCGGTCATGACCGCGCACATCGTGGTTCCGGCGTGGGGCGAGCAGCCCGCCACCCTCAACCCGCGCGTGCTCGGCATGCTGCGCGACTGGGGCTACGACGGCGTCATCATCACGGACGCCCTCGACATGGCCGCGATTCGTGAGACGGTCGGACTCGGCGGGGGAGCAGCCCAGGCGCTCGCTGCCGGCGCAGACCTCCTCTGCATCGGCAACCCGACGAATCCGGGCGATGCCGCTCTTCCCGACCAGGACGAGCAGGACTTCCGCGCCGCCAGAGACGGGATCGTCGCCGCGCTGCGCGACGGTTCGCTCTCGCGGGCGCGTGTCGAGGAGGCGGCAGCCAGGGTCGCATCCCTCGCCGCCAAGCTCCGCGTCGCTGCGGAGCAGACGCACGAGCCGATCGAGCCCTTCGACGCGGCGGAGATCGTGCGCCGCGTGGTGACCGTCTCCGGCGACGCCCCGCAGGCGACGTCCGAACTCGCCGTCATCGACGCACGTCGACGCTCGACGCTCGCCGTCGACAGCGCGGGGTCGTACGTCGCGAGTGCGCTGGCCGGAGATGGCCTGCGGGTGCGCCTCGACGTGGCATCCGCCCCGGTCTCTGAACAGGACCGCGTGATCGACGAGGTCTCCGCAGCCGCAGGCACGACGGTGCTGCTGATCGATCGTCCCGACACGGACGCCGCGCAGCGTGCACTCGTCGAGCGTGCCGCTGTGCGTGATCCTCGTGCGGTGGTCGTCAACGTCGGCCTCCCCACGGAGAATCCGCTGCCGCTGCCGACGATCGAGGTCGCCGCAGCCAGTAGGCTCGGTGCGCAGACGGCGCGTGAAGCACTCCTGGGGCGGTTCCCGGTGCAGCAGAGGATGACCAGCGCCGGCTGAGACGGGATTCCCTCCATGGACGACGACGTTCTCGCTCGGGTGCGGCGCTCACTTCCCAAGGTGAGCGCCGCCGAAGCGCGCGTCGCGGAGACGATCCTGGGAGACCCGACACTCGTCGTCGACCTGGCGATCAACGATCTCGCCCAGCTCTGCCGCACGTCGCTGTCGACGGTCGCCCGGTACGCCCAGGCTCTCGGATACAGCGGGTACCGGGAGCTCAGGGTCGCAGTCGCCCGCGCGGTCACCCTGGAACAGGCGCAGCAGGCCCGGTTCGGTCTGGACACCACGGCGATCGATCCCGACGACGGTCCAGCGGCGATCGCCGCCAAGCTCGCTGCGCAGGAGATCGACGCCATCGAGAAGACCGCCCTGGCGCTCGACCCCCTCGCCCTCGATCGGGTCGCCCGCGCCGTGGTCGACGCGCGGCACATCGACCTCTTCGGTCAGGCGGCGTCGTCGCTGACGGCGCAGGACCTGCAGTTGAAGCTGTCACGTATCGGATGCTCCGTGTCGCACTCGGCGGACCCGCATCTCGCGGTCACGACGGCTTCGCTGCGGACTGCCGACGATGTGGCGATCGCGTTCTCCCACGGCGGAGAGACCGCGGAGACGCTGCGTGCCCTCGAAGTCGCGCGCGATGCCGGAGCCCTCACCGTGGCGGTCACCAGCGCACCGGACTCGCCGCTGGCGCTCGCAGCCGATGTCGTGCTGCTCACGCACGCGCACGAATCGCCGTTCCGGATGGCCGCGATGTCGAGCCGCATCGCTCAGCTCGCGCTCGTCGACGTGCTGTTCGTGCGTGTCGTGCAGCACCGCGGCGAACCGGTTGCGGTCTCGCTTCAGCGGACCCACGACGCCGTTCCCACACGACGCCGCACCTGATGATCGGTATCCGCCTCGTCGGGCGGAGGCCGCTGCGTGAGGCGGAGTTGTGGGCGTAGCTGTTCCTCCCCGCGGGGATCTCTCCGTCCGCGGCGACGCGCCTCAGTCCACGTGATCGCGCGTGCTCACCAGGGCACGCGTCGCGATGCGGTGCCCTCGGGCGACGCTCCCCGCCAGCGACAGGCCGGTGAGGATCCCGGCGAGGAAGCCGGCCGCGAAGGCATCTCCGGCCCCGATGGTCTCCACCACGGGTGCGTCCAGCGCGTCGCTCTCGGCGGTCTCCGTGCGGTCGAACGCCACGGCCCCGCTCGAATCGGTGACGAGCAGATACCGCGGCTCAGGGAAGAGTGCTCGCAGCTGCTGCGGATCGCTCGTCCCGAACACGGCTTCCGCGTCGGGCCTGGTGCAGAACACGACGTCGGCCCGGCGTGCGAAGTCGGAGACGATCCTCCTGCCCTCCGCCTCGCGGCCGCGCCAGAGCGCCGGTCGCCAGTTCAGGTCGAAGCTGAGCAGCCGGTCGGATCGTCGATCCGCGAACAGGGCCTCCTGGGCCGCGAGCGCCGAGGCAGAGAGCGCCGGCGTGATGCCCGAGGTATGCACGAGTGCGGCATCGGCGAGGAGGGCGGATGCCGCCGGTGTGGTCAGCGTCTGCGGTGAGAGGGCTGCGGCGGCGGAGCCGGCACGGTAATAGTGCATGGTGCCGTCGACCGCTCCGTCGTCACGGGCCGAGAGTTCTTTCACGTAGAGGCCGGTGGGCGCGTCGCCGTCGACTTCGACCGCGGAGGCGTCGACGTCATGGGCGTGCAACTCGGCGAGGAGGAAGCGTCCGAATCCGTCGTCGCCCACACGGGAGAGGACCGAGGTGCGAATGCCCGCCGAGGCCAGGGCGATCGCGGTGTTCCACTCGGCGCCCGCGAGGGAGCGGTGGAAGGTCCGGCAGTCCTCGAGCGGACCGGCGGTGGCGGCGACGAGGGCGACCATGCCCTCGCCGAAGCAGACGGCGAGCGGGGTGGTGTCTGGCACGATCTGGACACTACCGGATCGGTGCGGGCTGCGCCGATATCGGATTGCAACATGGATGCGTTTGGCATCTGAGGATCTGCTGGGTACCGTCGAGTCATCACCGTCCCCGAGGCGAAGAAGCCTCGGGACGCGCAACGAAGCGCCCGACAGGGAAGGTCACACAATGCACCAATCAGTCAAGCGTCGGCGAGGACTCATCGCCGTAACCGGAGCCACGATCGCTGCGCTCGCCCTCGCGGGCTGTGTCGCCAGCGAGCGTGGTGACGAAGGGTCTGAAGGTTCCGGCGACGTCGACGGCACGTTCGTCTTCGCCGCCTCCTCCGACCCGGCGAGTCTCGACCCCGCCTTCGCGCAGGACGGCGAGAGCTTCCGCGTCTCGCGTCAGATCTTCGAAGGTCTCGTCGGCACCGAGCCCGGTACCGCCGACCCGGCACCGCTCCTCGCCGAGTCGTGGGAGTCGTCCGAGGACGGCATGTCCCATACCTTCGAGCTGAAGAAAGACGTCACGTTCCAGGACGGCACGCCGTTCAACGCCGAGGCCGTCTGCGTGAACTTCGACCGCTGGTTCAACTGGACAGGGCTCGCCGCGTCCGAGGCCTTCGGCTACTACTACAACAAGCTCTTCAAGGGGTACGCCTCGAACGCGGCGGATGCCGTGTACAAGTCCTGCACCCCCGACGGCGAGAACTCGGTCACGATCGAGCTGAACAAGCCGTTCGCCGGCTTCGTCGCCTCGCTCTCGCTGCCGGCCTTCGCCATGCAGAGCCCCTCGGCGATGCAGGAGTTCGGCGCGGATGAGGTCAGCGGCTCCGCCGAGGCCCCGCAGCTCTCCGAGTATGCGATGGGTCACCCCGTCGGCACCGGGCCCTACGCCTTCGAGGAATGGGCACCGGGCGAGCAGGTCACGCTCAAGTCCTATGACGGGTACTGGGGAGACAAGGGACAGGTCGACGAGATCATCTTCCGCACGATCGACGACCCGACCGCTCGCCGCCAGGCGCTCGAGTCCGGATCGATCGACGGCTACGACCTGGTCGGCCCCGCTGATACCAAGGCGCTCGAGGACGACGGCTTCACCATGGTGTCGCGTCCGCCGTTCACGATCCTCTACCTCGCCTTCAACCAGGCGGTCCCGGAGCTGCAGGACCCGAAGGTCCGTGAGGCCCTCTCGTACGCGGTCGACAAGGATGCGCTGATCAGCCAGGTGCTGCCGGAGGGCACGCAGAAGGCGATCGAGTTCGTGCCCGAGGTCGTCAACGGCTACAACCCCGATGTCACGACCTACGACTACGACCCCGAGAAGGCGAAGTCGCTGCTGGCCGAGGCGGGCTACACCGAGGCGAACCCGTTGAAGCTCACCTTCAACTACCCGGTCAACGTCTCGCGTCCCTACATGCCGGACCCCGAGCAGATCTTCACGGTGCTGTCGTCCCAGCTCTCCGAGGTCGGCGTCGAGACCACCCCGGTCTCGGAGGAGTGGGTCGAGTACCTCGACCGCACCACCGGCACCTCGGACCACGGCATCCATCTGCTCGGTTGGACCGGCGACTACAACGACACCGACAACTTCGTCGGCGTCTTCTTCGGCCAGCAGAGCTCCGAGTGGGGCTTCGACAACCCCGAGCTGTTCCAGAAGTTGAACGAGGCGCGCGGCGTCTCCAACCTCGAGGACCAGACGGCGCTCTACGAGGAGATCAACGAGATGGTCGCCCAGTTCATCCCGGGCGTCCCGCTCGCGCACCCGGCGCCGACCCTGGCGTTCGACCCGCGCGTGAAGAGCTATCCCGCCAGCCCGGTGAACGACGAGGTCTTCACGGACATCGTCCTCACCAAGTAGGCCTGACCACCTGATACGACGCTCTCCCGGTCCCGCGCATTCAGCGGGACCGGGGGAACGGCGTACCTTCTGATCGACGGAGATCTTCGTGCTGCGCACCATCGGCAGGCGACTGCTGTTCCTCATCCCCACCCTGTTCGGGCTCAGCATCCTGCTGTTCGCCTGGGTCAGGGCCCTCCCCGGCGGCCCCGCGGTCGCCCTGCTCGGCGAGAAGGCCACACCCGAGGCCGTCGCGAGAGTCAACGAGCTCTACGGCTTCGACAAGCCCCTCATCGAGCAGTACTTCATCTGGATCGGACGCCTCCTGCAGGGAGACTTCGGCACCTCCATCCAGACCAACCGACCGGTGACGGAGGAGTTCCTCCGCCGGTTCCCCGCGACGCTGGAGCTGAGCGTCATGGCGCTCATCTTCGCGGTGGGCATCGGCATCCCGCTGGGGTACTGGGCCGCCCGCCGCCACGGGAAGTTCACCGACCACGCGTCGGTGGTGCTGAGCCTGATCGGCATCACCATCCCGGTGTTCTTCCTCGCGTTCATCCTGAAGTACGTCTTCGCGGTGCAATTGGGATGGCTGCCGTCGGACGGGCGCCAGAATCCACGAATAGACGCGACCCATCCCACCGGGTTCTATGTGTGGGACGGCATCATCACCGGCGAGTTCGATGCCGCATGGGATGCGATCCTGCACCTGATCCTCCCGGCGCTCGCGCTCGGCACCATCCCGCTCGCGATCATCGTCCGCATCACCAGGGCCAGCGTCCTGGAAGTGCAGAACGCCGACTACGTGCGCACCGGCCGCGCGAAGGGTGTCGGATCGCCGACGTTGCGGAACCGCTTCATCCTGCGCAACGCCATGCTCCCGGTGATCACCACGATCGGCCTGCAGACCGGGCTCCTGATCTCGGGGGCGGTGCTCACCGAGACGGTGTTCGCCTTCCCCGGAATCGGCTCGTTCCTGGCGAGAGCGATCTTCACCAGGGACTTCCCGGTCCTCCAGGGTTTCATCATCTTCATCGCGATCGCGTACGCGCTGATCAACCTGGCGGTCGATGTCTCCTACAGCTTCATCGACCCGAGAGTGAGGGTGCAGTGATGTCCCTCCCCATCGTCCGAAAGGAGGCGGTCGCATGACCATCGCGCTCCCGCCCGCCCAGGGCCCCTCCGCGGAGAGCGGCGGCAGCATCGACACCGTCGCCATCGCCCAGGCCGATCTGAAGAACGGCTCCGGCGGCTTCTGGCGGGACGTGTTCCGCCGCCTCCGCCGAAACCCGACGGCATGGATCGGCGCGGCCATCGTGGTGGCGTTCCTGCTCATCGCCGCGCTCGCGCCCCTGATCGCTCCCTACCCGGAGACGGCGCTGCCGGGTGCGAAGTACATCACGCCGACCTACATCCCGGGACCGGGGGAGCTGCCGCAGTTCCCGCTGGGCCTCGACCGCTTCGGCGGCGACGTGCTGTCCAAGCTCATCTGGGGCGCGCAGGCGTCTCTTATGATCGGCGTCATCTCCACGGCGATGGGCCTGGTCGGCGGCATGATCCTCGGTCTGCTCGCCGGCACGTTCGGCGGCTGGGTCGACACGCTCATCATGCGCATCGTCGACATCATCCTCTCGGTGCCGAACCTGCTGCTGGCGGTGTCGATCGCCGCGATCCTCGGGCAGACCCCGTTCGCCATCATGATCGCGATCGGGGCCTCCCAGGTGCCGATCTTCGCCCGGCTGCTGCGCGCCTCCATGCTGCAGCAGCGCTCCAGCGACTACGTGCTCTCGGCGCAGACGCTCGGTCTGGGTCGCGGCAAGATCACCATGTCGCACGTGCTGCCGAACGCGATCGGACCCGTGATCGTTCAGGGCACCCTGACGCTCGCCACCGCGGTCATCGATGCGGCGGCGCTGTCGTTCCTCGGCCTCGGCGGCGGACGGCCCGAGACGGCGGAGTGGGGGCGCATGCTCACCTACGCGCAGGCCGAGCTCGCCATCGCGCCCTGGCTCGCCTTCCTCCCCGGTATCTGCATCGCCGTCACGGCGCTCGGCTTCACCCTGCTGGGTGAAGCGCTGCGCGAGGCGATGGACCCCCGGACGAGGGCGCGATGAACGCGCGGGACGACGGTGCCGTGAGCGCCGCGAAGGAGAAGCAGATGTCGACCGAACCGTTGCTGTCGGTCCAGGGACTGGCCGTGGACTTCGCCACCATGGACGGCGTCGTGCACGCCGTCGAAGGCGTCGACCTCGAGATCCGTCCCGGCGAGACCGTCGCGATCGTGGGGGAGTCCGGCTCGGGCAAGTCCACCACCGCGATGGCCATCATCGGACTGCTCGCCGGGGGAGGCCGGATCGCGTCCGGCAGCATCCGGCTCGACGGCAAGGAGATCTCGCGGTCACCCGAGCACGAACTGCGCACGATCCGCGGTCGTGACATCGGTCTCGTGCCGCAGGACCCGATGTCGAACCTGAACCCGGTGGCGAAGATCGGCACGCAGGTGGCGGAGACGCTGCTCGCGCATGGCCTCGCCACCCGACAGAACGTGCAGGCGAAGGTGGTCGAGGCGCTGACCGCCGCGGGCCTTCCCGATCCGGCGCGGCGGGCGAAGCAGTACCCGCACGAGTTCTCCGGCGGCATGCGCCAGCGTGCGCTCATCGCGATCGGTCTGGCGTGCAAGCCGCGACTGCTGATCGCCGACGAGCCCACCAGCGCGCTCGACGTCACGGTGCAGCAGACGATCCTCGATCAGATCGGGCAGATGACGCGCGAGCTGGGCACGGCGGTGCTGCTCATCACGCACGACCTGGGCCTCGCCGCCGAGCGTGCGGAGCGGGTGATCGTGATGCACCGCGGCAAGGTGGTGGAGCAGGGCGATGCGCGCCAGATCCTGGAGGACCCGCAGCATCCGTACACGCAGTCGCTCGTGAAGGCGGCCCCGTCCGTCGCGGCGGCACGCCTGCGACCCGAGGCCTTCCGGACCCGGGAACGGGCGGCCGATGCCGTCGCTGCTGCCGATGCCGTCGTCGAGGCGGCCCCCGCGGACAACATCGTCGAGATCGAGAATCTCACCAAGGTGTACCCGGTGCGGGGCCGCGGCGAGGATTTCGTGGCCGTCGACGACGTGTCGCTGGTGATCCCGCGCGGGGAGACGGTCGCGATCGTGGGCGAGTCGGGTTCCGGCAAGACCACGACCGCGCGGATGCTGCTGAAGGTGATCGAGCCGACGAGCGGGCTGATCCGCTACGAGGGCAAGGACATCGCGTCGCTGAGCCGGGCGGAGACGAAGGAGTTCCGGCAGCAGGTGCAGCCGATCTTCCAGGATCCGTACTCGAGCCTGAACCCGATGTTCACGATCGAGCGCCTGATCGCCGAGCCGCTGGAGTTCTACAAGCGGGGGAGCGGCGCCGATCGGCGCAAGCGCGTGCGGCAGCTGCTCGACGACGTGGCCCTGCCGCAGTCGATGCTGCGGCGGTATCCGTCCGAGCTGTCCGGCGGCCAGCGACAGCGTGTCGCGATCGCACGGGCTCTCGCCCTCTCGCCGGATCTGATCGTCTGCGACGAGCCGGTGTCGGCGCTGGACGTGCTGGTGCAAGACCAGATCCTGAAGCTGCTCGGCGACCTGCAGCGGGAGTACGGCCTGAGCTACCTGTTCATCTCGCACGACCTCGCGGTGGTGCGGCTGATCAGCGACTACGTGTGCGTCATGAAGGACGGCAGGCTCGTGGAGGCGGCGACGTCGGAGGAGATCTTCACGAATCCCCGTGACCCGTACACGCGGCGTCTGCTGGCGTCGATCCCCGGCAACGAGCTGGGCATCGCGTCCTGAGATCACCTCCTCCGATCGCCGGGCCGCATGTGTTCCGGTCCGGCGATCGGAGACTCATACCGCAGCTTCCGAGATTGGTCAAGGACTGCGCTTGCCATGTCGCATAATCGTGCGTATAGTTAGTAGTTGCGCTCGTTTCTCCCTGCCCTCATATGGTGGTCGGCATCTGTCGAGTTCCCGGGCGCACACTCCACCTGACGACAAAGGAATCGAGAAGCCCTGCGGGGCTCACGGAGGTTATTCCCTTGGCTGCTGCTCGCAACGCATCCACATCCACCACCACCAAGAACGGACGCGGAGCTTCCCGTCTTTCGTTCGCCAAGATCTCCGACACGCTGACGGTCCCTGACCTTCTCGCCCTGCAGACCGAGTCCTTCGGTTGGCTGGTCGGCAACGACGCCTGGAAGGCGCGCGTGGCCGAGGCCAAGAAGCAGGGTCGCACCGACGTCAACGAGAACAGCGGTCTGGGCGAGATCTTCGAGGAGATCTCTCCGATCGAGGACCTCGGCGAGACGATGCAGCTGTCGTTCACGAACCCCTACCTCGAGCCGGAGAAGTACTCGATCGAGGAGTGCAAGGAGCGTGGCAAGACCTACGCCGCTCCGCTGTACGTCGAGGCCGAGTTCATGAACCACCTCACGGGTGAGATCAAGACCCAGACGGTCTTCATGGGCGACTTCCCGCTGCAGACCGACAAGGGCACGTTCATCATCAACGGCTCCGAGCGCGTCGTCGTGTCGCAGCTCGTGCGTTCGCCGGGTGTCTACTTCGACAAGACCCCCGACAAGACGTCCGACAAGGACATCGTGTCGGCGCGCGTCATCCCGAGCCGTGGTGCATGGCTCGAGTTCGAGATCGACAAGCGCGACCAGGTGGGCGTGCGCGTCGACCGCAAGCGCAAGCAGTCGGTCACCGTCTTCCTCAAGGCACTGGGCATGACCAGCGAGGAGATCCTCGCCGAGTTCGCCGGCTACACCTCGATCGAGGAGACGCTCGCGAAGGACACGATCGTCACCAAGGAAGATGCGCTCCGCGACATCTACCGCAAGCTCCGTCCGGGCGAGCAGGTCGCCGCCGAGGCCGCCCGCGCGCTCCTGGACAACTTCTACTTCAACCCGAAGCGCTACGACCTGGCCAAGGTCGGTCGTTACAAGATCAACCACAAGCTGGGCCTGGACCAGCCGCTGACCTCCTCGGTGCTGACCGTCGAGGACATCGTGGCCACGATCAAGTACCTGGTGCGCCTGCACGCCGGCACCGAGGAGACCTTCACGGGCATCCGCGGCGGCAAGAAGGCCGAGATCCGTCTCGCGACCGACGACATCGACAACTTCGGCAACCGTCGCATCCGCGCGGTCGGCGAGCTGATCCAGAACCAGGTCCGCACCGGTCTGTCCCGCATGGAGCGCGTCGTCCGCGAGCGCATGACCACGCAGGACATCGAGGCGATCACCCCGCAGACCCTGATCAACGTGCGCCCGGTCGTCGCCGCGATCAAGGAGTTCTTCGGAACGTCGCAGCTGTCGCAGTTCATGGACCAGAACAACCCGCTCGCCGGTCTGACGAACAAGCGTCGTCTCTCCGCGCTGGGCCCGGGTGGTCTCTCCCGTGACCGCGCCGGCGTCGAGGTCCGTGACGTCCACCCCTCGCACTACGGCCGCATGTGCCCGATCGAGACGCCTGAAGGCCCGAACATCGGTCTGATCGGTGCTCTCGCGACCTTCGCGCGCATCAACTCGTTCGGTTTCATCGAGACCCCGTACCGCAAGGTCGAGGGTGGCGTCGTCACCGAGCACATCGACTACCTCACGGCTTCCGAAGAGGTCGACTTCAACATCGCGCAGGCCAACGCCCCGCTCGATGCCAAGGGTCGCTTCATCGAGAGCCACGTGCTGGCCCGCCCCAAGGGCGGCAGCGGCGAGGTCGACATGTTCCTCCCGGAGGACATCGGCTACATCGACGTCTCCCCGCGCCAGATGGTGTCGGTCGCGACCTCGCTCGTGCCGTTCCTCGAGCACGACGACGCACAGCGCGCCCTCATGGGTGCCAACATGCAGCGTCAGGCTGTGCCGCTGCTGCGCAGCGACTCGCCGCTCGTCGGAACCGGTATGGAGGGCTACACGGCCATCGACGCCGGTGACGTGCTCACCGCCGACAAGGCCGGTGTCGTCTCCGAGGTCTCCGCAGACCGCGTCGTCGTCATGCTCGACGAGGGCGGGACGCAGGAGTACCACCTCCGCAAGTTCGACCGCTCCAACCAGGGCACGTCGTACAACCAGAAGGTCGTCGTCAACGCCGGTGAGCGCGTCGAGGTCGGAGAGGTCATCGCCGATGGCCCCGCCACCGAGAACGGCGAGCTGGCCCTCGGAAAGAACCTCCTCGTCGCCTTCATGACGTGGGAGGGTTACAACTTCGAGGACGCGATCATCCTGAGCCAGGACCTGGTGAAGGACGACACCCTCTCCTCGATCCACATCGAGGAGTACGAGGTCGATGCCCGCGACACCAAGCTCGGCAAGGAGGAGATCACTCGTGACCTCCCCAACGTCAGCCCGGAGCTGCTGAAGGACCTCGACGAGCGCGGCATCATCCGCATCGGCGCCGAGGTCCGCCCCGGCGACATCCTCGTCGGAAAGGTCACGCCGAAGGGTGAGACCGAGCTGTCGGCCGAGGAGCGTCTGCTCCGCGCGATCTTCAACGAGAAGAGCCGCGAGGTCCGCGACACGTCCCTGAAGGTGCCTCACGGCGAGCAGGGCACGATCATCGCGGTCAAGGAGTTCAACGCCGAGGACGGCGACGACGAGCTCGGCTCCGGCGTCAACCGCCGCGTCGTGGTCTACATCGCCCAGAAGCGCAAGATCACCGAGGGTGACAAGCTCGCCGGCCGTCACGGCAACAAGGGTGTCATCGCGAAGATCCTCCCGATCGAGGACATGCCGTTCATGGCGGACGGCACCCCGGTCGACATCGTCCTGAACCCGCTCGGCATCCCCGGTCGAATGAACTTCGGCCAGGTCCTCGAGACCCACCTCGGGTGGATCGCGAAGCAGGGCTGGAAGGTCGAAGGCACTCCGGAGTGGGCAGCCCGTCTGCCGGAGCAGGCATTCGAGGCCGCTCCCGGCACGAAGGTCGCCACCCCGGTGTTCGACGGTGCGAGCGAGGAGGAGATCGCCGGTCTCCTCGACGCGACCATCCCGACGCGCGACGGTGTCCGTCTGATCGACTCCAGCGGAAAGGCCCAGATGTTCGACGGCCGCTCCGGCGAGCCGTTCCCGGCCCCGATCTCGGTCGGCTACATGTACATCCTGAAGCTGCACCACCTGGTCGACGACAAGATCCACGCACGTTCCACGGGTCCGTACTCGATGATCACCCAGCAGCCGCTCGGTGGTAAGGCGCAGTTCGGTGGACAGCGCTTCGGTGAGATGGAGGTGTGGGCCCTCGAGGCCTACGGCGCCGCATACGCGCTCCAGGAGCTCCTCACGATCAAGTCCGACGACATCCTCGGCCGCGTCAAGGTGTACGAGGCGATCGTCAAGGGCGAGAACATCCAGGAGCCCGGCATCCCCGAGTCCTTCAAGGTGCTCATGAAGGAGATGCAGTCGCTCTGCCTGAACGTCGAGGTCCTCTCGGCCGACGGCACGCTGGTGAACCTCCGCGACACCGACGATGAGGCGTTCCGCGCCGCAGAAGAGCTCGGTATCAACATCTCCAGCCGCTTCGAGGCCGCCTCGATCGACGAGATCTAATCCTTCGGGGGCCCGGGACACGCGTTCCGGGCCCACCGAAGCAGACTTCTCAAAAAGAATTTCCGACACAGGAGAACTAGTGCTCGAGTCCACAACTTTCGATGAGCTTCGCATCGGCCTGGCGACCGCAGACCACATCCGCGCGTGGTCCTACGGCGAGGTCAAGAAGCCCGAAACCATCAACTACCGCACCCTGAAGCCGGAGAAGGATGGTCTCTTCGGAGAGCAGATCTTCGGCCCGTCCCGCGACTGGGAGTGCGCCTGCGGCAAGTACAAGCGCGTCCGCTTCAAGGGCATCGTCTGCGAGCGCTGCGGCGTGGAGGTCACCAAGAGCTCCGTCCGTCGTGAGCGCATGGGTCACATCGAGCTCGCCGCTCCCGTCACCCACATCTGGTACTTCAAGGGCGTGCCCTCGCGTCTGGGCTACCTGCTCGACATGGCGCCGAAGGACCTCGAGAAGGTCATCTACTTCGCCGCCTACATGGTCATCTCGGTCGACGAGGAAGCTCGTCACCGCGACCTGGGCACGCAGGAGAACAACATCCGCCTCGAGCTGAAGACGCTCGGCGACCGCCGCGATGCCAAGATCGCGGAGCGCCTGGCCAAGCTGGAGGAGGAGCTCGCTGCCCTCGAGGCAGAGGGTGCCAAGGCCGACGCCAAGAAGAAGGTCAAGGACGCCGCCGAGAAGGAGATGTCGCTCATCCGCAAGGGTGCCGACGAGGCGATCCTGAAGCTGGAGCGCGTGTGGGAGGACTTCCGCACCCTCGAGGTCGGTGCTCTGCGCCCGGAGGACGACGTCTTCCACGAGCTGCAGGACCGCTTCGGCCAGTACTTCGAGGCCTACATGGGCGCCGAGTCGATCCAGCGTCGCCTCGCGGCGTTCGACCTCGTCGCCGAGGCGGAGAACCTGCGTCTGCAGATCTCCGAGGGCAAGGGCCAGCGCAAGATCCGTGCGATCAAGCGCCTCAAGGTCGTCAGCTCGTTCCTCGAGACCGGCATGAGCCCGGCCGCGATGGTCCTCGACGTCGTCCCGGTGATCCCGCCGGAGCTGCGCCCGATGGTCCAGCTCGACGGTGGCCGCTTCGCGACCTCCGACCTGAACGACCTGTACCGCCGTGTGATCAACCGCAACAACCGTCTTCGTCGTCTGATCGACCTCGGTGCCCCCGAGATCATCGTCAACAACGAGAAGCGCATGCTGCAGGAGGCCGTCGACGCACTGTTCGACAACGGTCGCCGTGGTCGTCCCGTCACCGGTACCGGCAACCGTGCCCTGAAGTCCCTCAGCGACATGCTGAAGGGTAAGCAGGGTCGTTTCCGCCAGAACCTGCTCGGAAAGCGTGTCGACTACTCGGGCCGTTCGGTCATCATCGTCGGCCCGCAGCTGAAGCTGCACCAGTGCGGTCTGCCCAAGCAGATGGCTCTGGAGCTCTTCAAGCCGTTCGTGATCAAGCGCCTGATCGACCTCGGTCACTCGCAGAACATCAAGGCGGCCAAGCGCGCCGTCGAGCGCACCCGTCCCGAGGTCTGGGACGTGCTCGAGGAGATCATCCGCGAGCGTCCGGTGCTGCTCAACCGTGCACCCACCCTGCACCGTCTGGGCATCCAGGCGTTCGAGCCTCAGCTCGTCGAGGGCAAGGCCATCCAGCTGCACCCGCTCGTCTGCGCGGCGTTCAACGCCGACTTCGACGGCGACCAGATGGCTGTCCACCTGCCGCTGTCGGTCGAGGCTCAGGCCGAGGCCCGCGTGCTGATGCTCGCGTCGAACAACATCCTGAAGCCGTCTGACGGCCGTCCGGTCACCCTGCCTTCGCAGGACATGATCATCGGTCTGCACCACCTGACCACGGTCAAGGAGGGCGCAGCCGGTGAGGGCCGTGCGTTCGGTTCCGTGGGCGAGGCGATCCTGGCCAAGGACGAGGGTTCCCTCGACCTGCAGGCGAAGATCCGCATCCGCATCCCCGGTCTGACCTTCCTCGAGGGCGAAGCTCCCGAGGGCTACGAGCGTCACGGTCTCGTCGACGCCTCGCTGGGTCAGGCGATCTTCAACGACACGCTGCCCAAGGGCTACCCGTTCGTCCGCGAGCAGGCCGACAAGAACAAGCTGTCGCAGATCGTCAACAAGCTGGCCGAGGAGTACCCCAAGGTCGAGACGGCTGCCTCGCTGGACCGCATCAAGGACGCCGGTTTCTACTGGGCAACGCGCTCCGGTGTGACCGTCGCCCTCAGCGACATCCTCACCCCGCCGAACAAGGCGGAGATCGTCGCCGGCTACGAGAAGCAGGCCGCGAAGGTCCAGTCGCAGTACGAGAAGGGTCTGACGACCGACTCCGAGCGTCGCCAGGAGCTCATCAAGATCTGGACCGAGGCCACCGACGAGGTCCAGGCCGCCATGAAGGCGAACTTCCCCGAGGACAACACCATCAACCGCATGGTGTCGTCGGGTGCTCGTGGTAACTGGCTGCAGATCCGGAACATCGCCGGTATGCGTGGTCTGGTGAACAACCCCAAGGGTGAGATCATCCCGCGTCCGATCATCTCCTCGTACCGCGAGGGTCTGTCGGTTGCGGAGTACTTCATCGCGACGCACGGTACCCGTAAGGGTCTGGCCGACACCGCTCTGCGTACCGCCGACTCGGGTTACCTGACCCGTCGTCTGGTCGACGTCTCGCAGGACGTCATCATCCGCGAAGAGGACTGCGGCACGTCGAAGGGCCTCGAGCTCCCGATCGCCGCACCGAACTCGCAGGGTGAGCTCGTGCGCGACGCGAACGTCGAGAACTCGGTGTTCGCTCGTACGCTGGCCTCCGATGTCGTGAGCGAGTCGGGCGAGGTTCTCGCCTCGGCCGGTGACGACGTGGGTGACGTGCTGATCGACAAGCTCGTCGGGCTCGGTGTCGAGAGCATCAAGGTGCGCTCGGTCCTGACCTGCGACTCCGCCGTCGGTGTCTGCGCGCAGTGCTACGGCCGTTCGCTCGCGACCGGCAAGACCGTCGACATCGGCGAGGCCGTCGGCATCATCGCGGCCCAGTCGATCGGTGAGCCCGGTACCCAGCTGACGATGCGTACGTTCCACACGGGTGGTTCGGCATCGGCGGATGACATCACGCAGGGTCTTCCCCGTGTGCAGGAGCTCTTCGAGGCGCGTACCCCCAAGGGCGCGTCGCCGATCGCCGAGGCCGATGGCCGCATCGCGATCGACGAGACCGACAAGGGCAAGAAGGTCATCCTCACGCCCGACAGCGGTGACGAGCCGGTCATCTACCCGGTGCTGAAGCGTGCGACGCTTCTCGTCGAGGACGGGCAGCACGTCACGGTCGGTCAGCCGATCCTCGTGGGCACGCTCGACCCCAAGGAGATCATGCGCGTCATGGGCGCTCGCGAGGTGCAGCGTTACCTCGTCGGCGGCGTCCAGGGCGTGTACCGCTCGCAGGGTGTGCCGATCCACGACAAGCACATCGAGGTCATCGTCCGTCAGATGCTCCGCAAGGTCACCGTCGTCGATCACGCCGACACGACCCTGCTCCCGGGTGAGATGGTCGACCTCAAGCGCTACCAGTCGATCAACCGCGAGGCTGTGGCAGAGGGCAAGCGTCCCGCGTCCGGCCGTCCGGAGCTGATGGGTATCACGAAGGCGTCGCTCGCGACCGAATCGTGGCTGTCGGCCGCCTCCTTCCAGGAGACGACCCGCGTGCTCACCGAGGCTGCGATGCAGGGCAAGCGCGACCCGCTGGTCGGTCTCAAGGAGAACGTCATCATCGGTAAGCTCATCCCCGCCGGAACCGGTCTCTCGAAGTACCGCGACGTCACGGTCGAGGCCACCGAGGAAGCCAAGAGCGAGCGCTACCCGAACCGGATCTTCGCATCCGACGGTGCGTACGCCGACGGTGACTTCGGCTACGTCGACTTCGACGCGTTCTCGACGGACGACATCACCCCCGGTACTTACAACTGATCGAGGCGAGAGCCGCAGTACTGAGTACTGAATGACGAAGAAGGCCCCAGGCGACTCGCCTGGGGCCTTCTGCGTGCCCGGCGGTGTGCGACGTGGCGCGAGTGCACGGGAAGCTGCCGAGCGCACGGGTGACGTGTGTCGCCGAGCCGTGCACTCGTCGAGAAGCCGTGCAGTCGGCGGAGGATCCTGACACGCGCGGAGCGCGTTGGACGTCAGCCGAAGATGTGCTCCACGATGCTCGAGGTGTAACCGGTCGGCGCGAGGTTCGTGTAGCGCGTGTCGATGAGCACATCGCGAACGACGAGGAGGAGGAACGCGGCGGCAGCGCCGGCGAGTCGGGGCTTCATGTCCACACCGTACTGCTCGTCGGCGGCGCGACGGGAGAGGAACGCGATGCAGCCCGTCGGTGCACGGCGCCACGATAGTGTCGGCGGGTGAGCAATCAGACTTCTTCCGCCGGTTCCGTTGTCGTGATCGGCGATGCCTTGATCGATGAGATCCGCGACGATTCCGGCGTCCGCGAGCTCGTGGGCGGTGCGGCACTCAACGTCGCCGTCGGACTGCGGCGGCTGGGAGTCGAGACGACGCTGATCGCCATGGTCGGGGAGGACGAGGCAGGCGCGCACATCCGCGAGTACCTGTCCGACCACGGCGTGCGCCTGATCGGGAGTGAGGCTCCCCTCGGCTCGTCCCGCGCGATCGTGCAGCGGGCGGCCGACGGCGAACCGCAGTACGTCTTCAACGAGGCCGCCCAGAGACGCAGCATCCGATACTCCGACGACGCTCGTCAGGCGATCGCCGACGCCGGGCTCGTCGCGATCAGCTGCTTCCCCTTCGATGTGCCCGCAGAGGTCGAGGCACTGAGCGACGCCCTGGGAGAAGCACGCGTCGCGATCGATCCCAACCCGCGCGCCGGGATGCTCAGCGACCGGGAGGAGTTTGTCCGCGGATTCGAACAGCTCGTGGCTTCGGCTGCCATCGTCAAGGTCGGTGCGGATGATGCGGCGATCCTCTACGACGGTGACCTCGACGCGCTGCGCGCGCGCCTGCGGGACCTCGGTGCTGCGGCCGTCCTCGCGACCGCGGGTGCCGACGGCGCCACGATCGACGCGGATGCCGGCATCGTCTCCGCCCCCATCGCGCAGCTTCCCGGCGCGGTGATCGACACCGTCGGCGCGGGGGATGCGACTCTCGCCGCCGTCGCAGAGGGCCTGGTCACAGCGTCTCCGTCCGACCTGGGGGAGTGGCGCGCACTGCTGCTGCGCGCGATGGATGTCGCCGCCGCGACCTGTCGCGCAGAGGGCGGACTCCTGCGGACGCCCGAGTCGCTGGAGGCCTCCGGTCGCGGCGTGAGCGGCAGCTGACGGTCCGATTTCTTGCACCCGCCTCCGACAGGTATGCTTGTCTCTCGTGCCCCCGGTTGGCTGTCGAAGTCGGACGGGTGCGCTCTGGCGAGTTACCCAAGCGGCCAAAGGGATCTGACTGTAAATCAGACTGCTCTGCATTCGGGGGTTCGAATCCCTCACTCGCCACCATCACCTCCGCGGAAGACTGCGGAAATCCGAGGGCCCACGCGATCACCGCGGGGGCCTTCTCTCATCCCCGCCTCCCGGATGTCGCCACCATGAATATGGTGGTCACATGCTCCAGACGATCCGCGCCCGCGTCGACCTCGGAGCGCGACCATGAGCGCCCCCGCCGGGTGGTACACCGATGACCAGGGAGCGACGCGATGGTGGGACGGATCCCGATGGGATGGCGAGGCGCCGACCCCCGTGACGTCGGGAGACTTCCCGTCGGTCCCGGAGGGAACGAGCGCAAACACCATATGGGTGTGGCTGATCGTGCTCCTCCCGGTGCTCAGCGCGATCGCCGCCATCGGATACCTGGTGCAGATGCA
The DNA here is from genome assembly GCF_039729145.1 of Microbacterium sp. SY138. Classification (NCBI taxonomy): domain Bacteria; kingdom Bacillati; phylum Actinomycetota; class Actinomycetes; order Micrococcales; family Microbacteriaceae; genus Microbacterium; species Microbacterium sp. SY138. Next base: position 887,704 of record NZ_CP155793.1, read on the forward strand.
GCAGGGGATGTTCGACATGCTCGCCGTCGTCCCGCTGGACCGCTCGTCGTCCCTCGACGTGGAGAGATTCATCGCCGCGGAGATCAACGCCTTCCTCACGCCGTGGTACCTGGTCCTGACGCTGTCGGGCTGGACGATCTACGGGCTCTCCGTCTGGTTCGCCGCCCTCGATGCCCGCGAGCTCGCCGGCCGAGGGTTCTCCCGACCTTTCCCCTGGGCGTGGACCTTCTTGTCCTCTCTCGTCTACGTGATCGGTCGTCATGTCGTGGTCCGTCGACGGGGAGGACGGGGGTCGGCGCCGCTGATCGTGATGATCGCCATCCAGGTCGTCTTTCTTCTCGCGGCGTCCGTCTGGGCATCGGTGTTCGCGGCTCAGCTGTTCGAGACGGTCTTCTCGATGGTCACGATGCGGCGGATGTGACGTGGCCCCGCGAGTGCGAACGGTTCATAGACTGGACTGATGCGACCGCTCACCGAAGCCGAAGTCCGGGCCTCGTTCGTCAATGCGGATGCCGACGAACTGCGCCTCATGGAGATGCCGCACGACTTCCTCCTCGTCGACTGGGACTATCTCGACTTCTTCGCCTGGCAGGATCCCGGCGCGAGTCGCCGTGGCTATGTGCTGATCCCGCACGACGAGGAGATCGTCGGCATCGTGCTGCGCGCGACGGATCCCGGACGTGCGCGTTCGGGCATGTGCAACATCTGTCACACGATGCAGCCCGGCAATCAGGTCGCGCTCCTTTCCGCACGTCGGGCGGGGGAGGCGGGGAAGCGCGGCGACTCGTTCGGCACCTACATGTGCGCCGACCTCTCCTGCCACGAGAACGTGCGTCTCGCCCACCCGCTCGCACCGAACGAGGTCAGGACTCCGGGGCAGGTCGACTTCCGCCTCGACGGCACGCGTCGCCGAATGGAGAGCTTCGTCTCGCAGGTCTGGGAGCGGGTCTGATCGCGGTTACGCTGGTCCCACACGTCCTGCGCTCGAAGGAGAAGCCATGAGTGATGCCATCCTGTTCGCCGTCGAAGAGGGATTGGCACGGCTGACGCTGAACCGCCCCGCTCGCCTCAACGCCTTCAACGCCGACCTCGCACACGCCTGGAAGGACGCGACGGCCGAGGCGACGTCGAGATCCGATGTGAAGGCGATCCTGATCGATGCCGTCGGCCCCGCTTTCTGCGCCGGGGGCGATGTGATCGACATGGCGACGACGATGGGGGCTTCCGGCGCGGAGATCACCGCTCTCGCCGAGGTCATCAACACCGGCATCCGCTCGTTGACGGAATCGGCGGTGCCTGTCGTCGCCGCTGCCCACGGCACCACGGCCGGCGGTGGTCTGGGGATTCTGCTGTGCAGCGACTATGCCGTGGTCGGCTCGCGATCGAAGCTCGGCAGCCTCTACGCGAACATCGGTCTGACCCCGGATCTGTCGGTCTCCGCTCAGCTCGCCCGTGCCGTCGGTCAGCGCCGTGCCCTGCAGCTCGTGCTGCAGGATCGACTGCTGTCGTCGGCGGAGGCTGTGGACTGGGGTCTCGTCGCCGAGGCCGTCGAAGGTGCGGACGCCGTCTCCGAGGCGGAACTGGTGCGTGCTCGCGGTGAGGAGATCGCGCGATTCTGGTTGGCGGGCGCCGCAGACGCCTACGGCCAGGCGAAGCGGCTGGTGCGATCGCAGCCGGAGCGCACGTTCGTCGAGCAGCTGAGTGAGGAGGCGCGTTCGATCGGAGCAGCCCTGGAGACGCCGGATGCGCAGGCCAGAGTCGCAGCCTTCGCCGCAGCATCGGCGAAGAAAGCCGGCTGACCTCTCCTCCACAGAGGCAGAGATCGGGAAAGGTCTTCGGCGACGAGGGCGGCGCCCGTGGCATCTGCGGGCGCGCGTGGCAGGATGAAGGCATCGCCGCACGACGAGAGGATCGCCATGTCCCAGCCGGACATCACCACGCATCAGACGCAGGGTGAGAAGAAGAACATGTCGCTGCTCATCAGGGGTTCCCTGTGGATCGCCATCGGGGCCCTGATCGCCGCGGCGCTCGTGTGCGTCATCTGGGTGCTCATCGGCGATCAAGATGGTCTGATCGGCCGGGCGTTCCTCACGATCCTGCTGCTCGCAGCGTTCGCCGGCATCGCGATCCTCGAAGCCGGTCTCGCGCCGAACCGTCCCGACTGGCTCCAGTTGGCGAGCATGGTGAGCTGGATCGTCGCGCTCCTCGTCGGAGCCGTGAAGATCTGGCTGCCGGAAGACGGCTTCTACTTCGGTGCCGAGCGCTTCTTCCAGCTGCTCCTCGTGATCGGCATCCTTCAGCTCGCCCTGCTGCACGTGCGCCTGTTCACTCCCGCGGCGCAGCGATACGTCACAACATTCACGCGGGTCATCTACATCGTCACGATCACGTTCCTCGCTGGCCTCGTCGGCATGCTCGTGTTCTTCCTGGCCTTCCCGAACACGTTCCACTACGGCGAGCTCTACTGGCGCATCGTGGTCGCGCTGACGATCCTGGTGGCCGTCGGCACGACGCTGATCCCACTGCTGAACGCGCTCTTCGCTCCCAAGAAGAAGACGCCCGCCGATCGCGCTGTGGCATCGCCGCCGTCCTGGCCCACCTACGCAGACGGCATCACCCCGCTCCCGGCGCTTCCCGACGCATCGCCCGACTGGAACGCCTACTACACGGGGCACCCGACCGTCGTGCCGCCGCAGCAGGCGCTCGCCGCAGCGCCGGTCTCGAGTTTCCCGGTCGCGCCCCAGCCCACATCGCCACAGCCCGCTGCTCCGCAGTTCACGCAACCGGTCGCCTCGCCGCAGGTGGCTCCGGGAGAGCATCCGGTGCCACCGGCGCCGGCCGCGCAGCCGACGGCTCCTCCGCAGGAGACCTTGCCGGCCTTCCCGCCGCCTCCCCCCGCCCCGCAGCGGCCTGCCCAGTGACACTCGAACTCGAGCTCCTCGAGCTCGCGAGCGAGATCGCGGAAGAAGCCGGACGGCTCGCGCGCACGCGTCGACAGGAGGGGGTGCGTCTGGCGGCCACCAAGTCGTCGCTGGCCGATATCGTCACCGAAGCCGATCGAGAGGTCGAGGCGCTCATCCGCGAACGCCTTCGGGCCGCGAGGGCCGACGACGGTTTCCTGGGGGAGGAGACCGGTGCCGAGGCCGGCAGCAGCGGGATTACGTGGGTCGTCGATCCGATCGACGGCACCGTCAACTATGCATACGGCATCCCGGCGTACAACGTGAGCATCGCCGCCGTCCGCGGCGATCCCGATCCGGAGACCTGGGAAGCACTCGCCGGTGCGGTCAACGCCCCCGCGCTCGGCGAGATGTTCACGGCCGCCCGCGGCCAGGGCGCGTGGTCGAACGGCGACCGTCTCGAGGTGACCGGAGAGACCCCGGCCGGAGCGCTGCTCGCCACGGGGTTCGGCTACGACCCGACCACGCACGAGGGCGACATCGCCACCGTGGGGCGGGTGATGCCGATGGCCCGGGATCTGAGACGCATGGGAGCCGCAGCGCTCGACCTCGCCTTCGTCGCGGCGGGGCGACTGGACGGATACTTCGAGCGGGGGCTTCGTCCGTGGGACTTCGCCGCCGGTGCCCTCCTCGTCGAAGAAGCGGGTGGTGTGGTGTCGCGCATCGACATCGACTCCCCACGTCCGATGCTGCTCGCGGGCGGGGTGGAAGTGCACTCGCGACTGCGCGCCATCCTCGACCAGAAACATTGAACGATTCATGGCATTCCCAGACTGATCAAGATATGGTTTATGCGATCGTTACTTTCGCCACCCGAAGGTGAAAGTCAAAGTTTGCGCCCCCCGAGCTTGACGCACGACCGAGAGAAACGCTTTGCCCTTCGAGACTTCCCAGGCTGCCTCTGCGCCCACGCGCCGGTCCAGCCGACTCCGCACTGCGGCCTCTGAGGCCCCCGCGGCGGGACCGACGGCACCCATCTCTGCCGCCGAATCCGCTGCCGCGCCCGCTGCCGCCGCCCCCACTGCCGCGGTCGACGCCACAGCCGTCGCCCTGGCTGCTGTCGCCCCGCTTTCCCGGCGTGCCGCCCGCCAGCGCCCCACGGCCGACGATGTCGCCGCCGAGCCGCTGGTCGAGCCCTTCATCGCTCCGAACCCGGAGCCGATCATCGCCGATGTTCCCGATGTGCCCGGCGACGACGCCGACGCGTTCGAGCGTGCGTCGCGCGCGTTCCGTGCGACCGGTCCCGTTCCCACCGTCTCCGCAGCCGACCGTGCGCGGGCGCAGTCGGCGCGCGCCTCCGACGACGAGCCCGTCGCCTCCGTGCATGTGGCCGCCCGTCGTCCCCGCAACATCCGCAAGGCTGTGACTCTCAGCGCGACTGTCGGGGTGATGAGCCTCGCCGGTCTCCTCGCGGTGTCCATGACGCTCCCCGCCGAGGCGGTCGCCGGCGTGCAGGGTGCTTCGGCGGCATCGATGTCGCTGGTGTCGTCCTCCGCCGAAGAAGCGAAGGACACGGCCGAGGGTGAGATCCAGGCGTTCGTCGCGCCATCCGGTGTCGAGAGCGAGGCGCTCACCCGCGCCGATGACTTCAGCACGGTCTCGCTCGCCGAGGTCGCCGCGGAGCAGGGCATCAACTATTCGGGCGAGATCTTCACGAACGACCCCGACGCCGCGATCCAGTGGCCGTTCCTCGTCGGCGTGGGCATGAGCTACGGCTACGGCATGCGCAGCGGCCGCCTCCATGAGGGCATCGACTTCGTGCCGGGCAACGGCGCGCCGATCCAGGCCATCGCCGACGGCACGGTCCGCATCGCGACCGAACAGGGCGGTGCCTTCGGTGTCACGGTCTACATCGACCACGTCATCGATGGCCAGGTCATCACGAGCCACTACTCGCACATGCAGTACGGGTCTCTGAACGTCAAGGCCGGCGACACGGTGACGGTCGGCACTGTCGTCGGCAAGACCGGAAACACGGGCCGTTCCTACGGCGCCCACCTGCACTTCGAGCTCATCGTCAACGGATCGACCATCGACCCGATGCCGTGGCTCAAGGAGAACGCGGGTCGAACGTCGTACTGACCGGCTCGATTTCATGAGGACGCCACAGTGATGGTATTCTCGTACGGTTGCCCCGCGAGGGGCAGCACGCCCCGATAGCTCAGTGGCAGAGCACTTCCATGGTAAGGAAGGGGTCGTCAGTTCAATCCTGACTCGGGGCTCGCAAGCATTCTTCTCACGCGGACGGATGCCTCGCGGCAGGGTAGCTCAGCTGGTTAGAGCGCACGACTCATAATCGTGAGGTCGCGGGTTCAAGCCCCGCTCCTGCTACAGATCAAGACCCTCGGATTTCCGGGGGTTTTGTCGTATCCGGGGCGATGGCTGGCGCAGCGCAGGGGAGGGCTGTGCCGGTTTTGTGCCGGTAGCAGTCGCGATGAGGGGTGCAACCCCGTCCGAATCTAGGGATGCAGCTCGTTCCGCCCACCGAGAGAAAACCCTCATCATCGGCGTTACCGATTGAATATCACACAACGCCGATAGGCTACGAGTGCCCAGCGAGGAAGCTGGTAGGAGCGGGGTCGATATGTCGTCAGCAGTACAACAGTTACTACCCGAACACAACAGCTCATGCGAGCGAGCGCGGTTATCCGCCTGCAACTGCTTCTGTCACGGCGCTGGTCATCAACTTGACCTCATCAAGCGGGCAGTGACTTGCGCCTCCACTGGTGAAAACAACATCGGCCAGCTCCTCGCTGATCTTGAAGGTGTGTACGGCGGGTTTCATTCCAGTCTGCGTGACGGAGTCCCTGAAGCTCGACGAAAAGTTCCAGAAGATCTTGCACAGCTCGACCTCAATCGCGGTCGCGGCGCAACATGGGTAGAGACGCTGATTCTCGATGAGGCACTTCACGCTGCGTTTGTCGGTGTGGCTCGGGCTAGCGTCTCGCTAAGCAACTCTGAGCGGGAGAGTCGGAAGGCGTTCGTGATTCGGCTATACGAAGGCGCACTCCCTATCGTGGGTGGAGATGTGGAAACACACAATATCTGCGATGGACATCTCTGGTGCAGCGTGCTTGCAGAAGCGAACGACCCCCGTGCGCAGACTGCTACGCCGAGCGGGAACCAAGCCCCTCCTCATGGTCGAATCGCGTACCCTCGTAGCCGTCAAGCGCGTATTCCACTGCGATTGGCCGCGGTGAGATCACGCGGTCTGGCCCATGTTAGGTCAGCGGTCGGTTCGAGTACACCGGTTCCGGGTGCGAGTGAGATCGTTCACCTGCTGGGCGCAGCCACTTGCCCCGACCTTTGGCATCACCCCGCTGCCGTGCGTCATTCATTGCTCTCCTTCGTTGCGGCATCTACCTGGGCGCCCGCGGGCACAACGACCCTCGCATCTCGGTCTCAACTTGGCGTTCTTGAAGAACGGTGGGAGAAGCGTGGAAACTGGTGAACTTGGCTCGGAGAGGCGCAGGGGACGGCTGCTCCGCTAGTAGTAGGTGAGGAAGCTGCGCAGACGGACGAATCTACGGGCTGTCAGCGGCGTGGACGTCGGGGCAGTCCGCGAGACAGCATCCGCAGATCGGGTGTTCGTGCGTCCCCATGTCGGCCTCGTTCGGGCACTCGCAGTCCGGGCATGCGCAGCGAGTGCCCAGCGCTGGATGTCCGAGTTTGGCGCGCTCGGCATCAGTGAGGTCGGCGCTGACCACCACGAGGTGCGTCTCGCCGTCGAGCGTGACGTAGGTAGCTTCTTGATTTGGCATAACGGATCAGGATACGCGATGTCGTCGCGGTGCAGAGGGAGAAAGCTGTTTTTGCCGATAGCTCCCGATAGTTCGCTTCATTTATCGGCAACTATATGGACCGTCAGTCCTCGTACGGCGGCGAAGTCGTCAGGCCCAGGCTCCTCGATACGCGATCGGAAGCTCATCGTTTAGGGACTTGAGTATCTCGCGGAACGGCGGCAGCGAGACACTATCGCTCCAGAACTCGGTTGCTCCCGCCCACTGCGCGATCCAGAGAGGCGGCTCTGCGCGGGCTGCATCGACCCGGACGAGACATTCGCTTTCGAGCAGCCGCGCAAGGGTCCGGTTCTTCACTCGGACCGTGTCAAGGACGATGCCGCCAGCTTGCGCCAGTGCTTGGGGGCGGCTTGTCGATGCTTTCGAGATGCCGACCTTGTACAGTCCCGGCTCCTCAAAATGTATGAGGTAGACGACGCACTCCTGGTTATCCTCGACCTCGAAGTCCAACATGTCCCACGCATGCCGAAGGTACATCTTGATCTGTCGCGATTGATCTTCCGAGGAAGGCTTCGTGAGTTGACCCGTCCGGCGAAAGGCAACGGACAGATCGTCGTATCGAGGATCGGGGCGACGCCACGCCGCGAGCCAACTCCTTGCCTGGAGCCTTGTGGGATGTCCCGACCACCAACCTTCTCCGGGCGTGCGTGCGGCGTCGGGGAGGGCGCACCCGAGGATGGCTTCGATCTCGACGAAGCTCAGCAAGACCTCCTCCGCTTCCTCGTGGGTACGCAGGTAGTCGTACAGCGGCGCGTATGGCCCCATCTGCACCTCGTGGTGATCTCGCAGCGCCATCACTCTGTTCCCATCAGTTTGTCGAGCGCGCCGTTCGCGCGGACCGCTGCATCAGATCTTGCCCGGCTGTATCGCTCCGTGACCTGCATCGAGGAATGCCCGAGGATCGCCTGGACGTCGTTCGCAGCAGCGCCAGCATCGAAGAGCAGGGTCGCGAGTGTGTGGCGAAGGTCATGGATGCGCAGATCAGGGCGATCGAGTCGATTCCTCAGCTCGTCCCAGTCGACGGCCCGGCGAACATTCGATGTGTTGAGCCGGCCGCCGTTCGGGCCTGTGAACACCAGCTCGTTCCGTCCGAGACCTGCAACCCTGCGAACGATGATCGAGCGCAGAGCGGAGGGCAGCGGCACAGTACGTTCCTTGTGACTCTTTGGCGATTGTTCGCGCACTCTGCCACCGCCAGCAGGCGAGAAGCTACGCCGGACATGGATAACACCGTGCGCCAGATCGACGTCGCCCACCCTCAACGCGCTTGCCTCGCCGGCACGCATGCCCGTGTACACCAAGGCCGCCAGATAGTCGCGGTGAGGCCCCTCATCGACAGAGTCGAGCATCGTTGCAACCTCGGACAGCGTCAGTGCCCGTGAACGAAAGCTGGACGGGCGTTCGCCTCGTGGACGCCTCGCCAACCGCACCGGATTCACTCCGATGATCTCTGCACGCGCAGCGCCCTCGAGTAGCCGACTGAGCACAGCCAGGGCGTCATTGCGGGTGGACGCCGATCCGCTCCATCCCGTTATCGCGTCGTCCACATCACTCACCCCGATGGACTCGATCTTTCGATGGCCAAGCCACGGCTGCACTCGGAGTCGCCACCCACGTTCGTACGCCGCGGTCGTCGCGGGGCGTAGTCCTTCTGTAAGCGACGGCCAATGCCGAACCTGCCAAGCATTCAGCGTCATCCCACCGTCGGGGCGCACCTGCGAACGCATCTCGCTACGGATCTTCTTCGCTTCGCCGAGCGTGTCCACGAGGTAGCTCCGCTCTCGGTCTTCTCCGTTGAGGCCGGTAGCCCACACGCGGACCTGATACTTGTTGCGGTCCGCACGATAGCGAATGCCCTCGGGCAGCGGCTTGCGGGTCTTGGGATCGATCCGCGCGCTACTGGAGGCCACGAGTGCCACCCGCGTCGAGGAAGGTTTCGATTGTTGACAGCCTCCACAGCATGTGCTTGCCCATGTGCGCGTCAGGAAACGGGACCCGTGCCTGTCGTCGCAACGAATCGAACGTCGAGAGAGGCACGCGGCAGCGGGCAGCCACCTCCCGGCGAGTCAGGTACTTGTCCTCGACGGCCTCTGACTCAGCAGTGTTTTCGACCAGCTCAAGTTGTTTACGCATCACTCTTTCCTCTCTGAGATTCGAACCGCACCCGTCGTGCGTCTCGCCATTCACGTGCGGCGCGGGCGGCTTCGATCGCGAGAGCCCGGTCACCCTCATTCCGCCAGCCCATTCCCGCAAAGCTCCATGAGCCCACTACCAGCACCTCGTCGACGTCGTAGCCTTCCTCTTTGGCTCGTTCCACGGTGCGTGCCAAGCGCCAAGCGCGACGGGCTCCTCGGAGCGAGCCAAGTGTCACCGAGTACCGGCGCGACTTCGAGGAGAAGTGTCCACGGAAGCCCAGCATGTGCGACCACTTCCTGAGCAGCGCGTAGGGGCCCTCCGGACCGTTCTCCTCGGCAATCAGCTCAGCGGTGGCCTTGATCACTTTCACGTGCGGGCGGTCACGGCTCCCGCTACTGAGATCCTCCGTCGCCTTGGTGGCGTACTTTGCGATGTATGCCGCTACGGCTCGGTCAGAGAGCGTGCCGTCGAGCCCCTCACGACGAACGATCGGTTGAACATCGATCTGCGCACCCCACCGGAGAACCCGAGCGGATGCCTCTCCACGCACCGCCGGAGCCTCATACACGACTCGACGCGACGACTTCCGAACCGCAGCGATGAGACATGCTTCGGTCACTTGGTCCGGGGCAGGCGGGAACTGTTCTGTCGGGCTAACGCCGTCGAGCCGAATGATCGCGTGAAAGTGCACCGCTCCGCGTCGCTGAAACTCCGCCACTTTGGCGAACTGGACCCGTACGATCTCCGCAGCGGCTCTCTGAGTCATCCCGAGCTCGTAAGCCAGCTGCCGCCGGAGCTGAATGGTGAACCGCCTCCACAGCTCGGGTGCAAAGTACTGCCACACGACGTGGCCAACGTAGTCATAGCATTCCTCGCACAGCGGCTCGCCGAGGAGTCCGTCGTCGTCATCGTGATTGCAGAAGCACCCGCGCGGCTTGCCATGAACGCAGGTGCCACGTCTCCGCGAACCAGCCAGAGAGTGGACGGCACCGAAAGACGGAGCGGTGAGTGTGACGAACGCCATCGGGTGTTCGCCTACCCCTTCGGGAACCCCTTTCATCCCACCCGCAGCGCCAGCCATGATCATGTGCCACGTATCGCCCTTGTACTCGTGGCTGCAGGATTCGCAGCGACGGGCGCGACGGTTTCCGCATCTCGTGTATGAGATGCGGTCAGGTTGCGTCTCCGCCACGAACTCACGGATCACCTCACCGGTCTGCGGATTCATCGTGGCCGACGAGCCGGTGAGTCGAACCGGGTTGGAGCAGAATCCAACGCGTGCCGCGCCCGCCATCCATTGATCGAACTCGGAGCTTCGCAACCGCGCGGCTACGGCCTCAGCGATACTCAACGTCGACCTCCGTGGGCACAACGCACGAGAGTGGAGTGCGCGTCAGCGGGTCGATAGACAGCGGGCGACAGACTCTGTCATCGAGCCCATCGGATTGCTGCTGGTCCTGCCAGGCGATGATCTGCGCATCAGAGCACGCAGGATTCGCGATGCGTACGTCGACCGAATCCTCATCGGCAACGGCCGGAACCTCACCCTGCGGGAACCACAGATTGCAGGGGGAGGGCTGCCTGTCTGGTGTATCCGATGAAGCGGTCGTGGATGCCGTTCCGAGTGTGTAACCGGCAGCGGCACCTAGACCGAGCAGGAGCGCTGCTCCCATAATCGACGCGCCGAGAACGGCGACTGTTCTCTTGTTCATGATTCTTCTCCTGATCTGTTCGTTGCATTCGACCGTGATGCTCGCGGACGCCGTGCCCCTGGAGCAGCTACCTGCTCGACGACCTCGACAGGGCGTGGACGCGGGGTGGCAAACGTCTCAGCTGCTTCCCTGATCTGCGCGTCAGTCGCGAAGGCTGCCCGCACACGCACCGGAGGCCCTGTTTCGGGAAGCACGTACGCGACTCAAGGCGTAGACGGCGAGATCTCGTGACACATCGCACCCGCTGCAACTGCCCCGTCGCCAAGAACCATGGCCGTCTCGGTGCGGTCACGGAGCCTGAGCCCTACGGTCTGTGTGAACAGGCCCCGCGCCGGGAGCGTCTCCTTGCGGGGATCCTGCAAGCACGCGAAGACGATGAATCCCACCGCCCGTCCTTGGGATGCGAGCGTCGCGATTGCGGCATTCGCGCGGCGGAGCATGTCTCGATCGGTTTCGTACGATGTCAACGCTGCAAGCTCATCGATCAGCACGATCACGGTCGGGCTGTCGACCGAGGCGACGTGCTGCCTGGTCACCCCTGCAAGCTGGCGCGCTCGTATCTGCATCTGCGCGACAGCGTCTTCCAAGAGCGCTACGGAATGCGCTGCATCGTCTGCGAACCGCGTGAGCAGACGGCGGCCCATCGCAAGCTCCATGCCACCCTTGCGGTCGATGCCCCAAACTTCGATGAGGCCGGAGTGGATGGGCTGCGCCAGTCCCAGTAGAAGGCCCCACACGAGCGAGGCTTTACCGCTGCCGGATGACCCCGCGACCAACGTGTGTGGGCCGAGCGGGAGCCGCCAATCGTGACCACCTTCCGACACGCCCATCAGAACTGATCTGCCGTCCCAGTTGCTGCCGAGCTGAAGCGCGAACGAACGTGCCAGCACGTCGACGTAGTCGATCCGCAACGCGAGCGCCCCGATCTGCTGGCCTTCTACGGCAACTCGAACGGCGTTGAAGGCCTCAGCGATGCGCCCTGTCGCCGCGACAAGATCCTCCCGCGCCAGTCCCGGAGGCATCGCAACGGGAAGGAGGCACGTCCATCCATCCCATTGCGGCTGCCCCGCGCCGGACACGAGGGGATTCCCCGCGATGTCCTTGACCTCTAGCCGGAGGTTGCGGGCCAGGGCAGGCCATGACGCCAAGATCCGTGCGCCCATCTGCTCTTGCCACCGCCGGTGCAACACGGTGTCCAGATCACGCGCTGCAAGAAGGCGGCGCAACACGACCACTGCGAACGCGCCCACCACCAGCCAGTTGACGAGCTGGCCGACGAATGGCACCGCGCTGAAGAGCCCGAGGACTATGAGCATTGGGACTAGCCACCATCCGCGACGCCACAGGCGCGGCAACTCACCAGCCCAGTACGCGCGTTCGATCCGCCATGACCAGTCCATCAGTCGTTGCTCCTCGGCTTGCCTGCGGGCTTCATTTCGCGAGCGCGGAGTGAGAACGCAACGCGCGGACGCCCACCGTTCTCCTTGACATACGGAGTGACTGAAAGACCGTCGAAAAAGACCGGGCGGAAGGGGAGCCCGTTGGCCTCCGGCGGTGCCGCAGGTTCCGCGATGCTCGCGATCTTGACTGTGACCTCGTTCTGTCCCTTGCGGGCCTCAGGGTCTGCGTCGATCACGCGCACCTGCCAGAGCGGGTGCCCGGTGTTCTTGTCCAGATCCTGTCCCTGCCGTTCTCCGTCATCGGACCACTTCGCGACGGGCTCGACCTCGCCGACCATGAACGCTCCACGAGGGAAGTACGCCTCGAAGCTGACCGGGATTCCTGACTGCAGTGCCATTGCTCATTCCTTTCAGTTGGTGATGCTTTATCTCTGTACGGAAGACTGCACGTCAGTACGGGTTTTAGTCAATGTTCGGTTTTTGTCTTTTTCTAGTCATGTACTCCTTACGGCAACGGGTTGCTCTCGGATAGGCTGTCGAGCATGGAGGTTGTGCGATGAGTGAACTGTCCGCGCTACCCGTGTGGGGCGTCGTGCCGCTACCGGTCGCCGCCGTTCTTCAGCGACTGAAAACCAAGGCGGCAGATGCTGTCAACGCCATGGACGCGGCGCAGGTCACTAGCGGCACGCCGCAGAACCACGACGAAGCGTTCTTGAAGATGTCCGCAGCGGCTGAGGCGGCGGATCGGGCGACTCGCGACTACCGGAGTGTGTTCAATGCCTACGCTCACAGGTTCCACAAGCCGAAGCCGCCCATTGGCGAACTTGCCGCTATGCAGGGCACCATCACTCAGTCGTTCGCTTCTCGCTACACGGCGAAGACGGTCGGCGCGATCGAGGCTCTTCTTTCACCGGCCCCGGACCTTGATGCCATCCGGCTTGGCATCCGCGCGCTTGGGTTCAACGACCTTCGGGGCATCTCGCCCGAGCTGGACCGTCAACTTGCTCTGGCGGAAGCCGACGCCAAGTTTGTCCCGTGGAAGCCGGTGCCAGACGCATTCGGGCGCTACTCCGTAGTTGGCAGTGCGGCTGATCAGTCTCTCGGTGATCTCAGCTTCGACCTGACACGCAAGGTCTCGTCTCCCGAGGCGGTAGCGGAGCTGTGAGAACTTTCTTTATTCGTTCAAGGCCGGCCTTCGGCCGACGTTAGGTGCCGCTGCGGTGCGTCCGGTCCTCGCTCCGCTCCGGTCCGGGCGCTCCTCGCACCACCTAACGTCATCAGCGGCGAACTGACCCCACCGTTCGCTAGTCTCATCTCATGCCGACGCTTACTGCGATCAACGCAGCTCTGAACAAGATCCCTAAGCGTGCGGAGTCGCGCGCCGAAGCAGAACTTCGATCAACGTTCGAGGACTCCGGCGTTGGGCTCGCGCTCGACACCGTTGATCACCAGATCATCTACGGCCGACGAGGCACGGGGAAGACCCACGCGCTGCGCTATCTATCCTCGATTCGCGGCGACGTGGAGAACATCACTATCTACGTCGACCTCAGGACTATCGGCTCGGCTGAGGGAATCTTCGACGGCGAGAATGTAGGCCCGGTCGAGAGGACTGCGCGCCTGCTCGTGGACCTTCTGAATCTCATCCACGATGAAATCTTGCAGGCAGCGCTCGACGATGAGGGCCTCGTGACCAACACGTCGTTTGTCTCTGCACTCGACTCGCTTCTTGAATCCATCAGCGCGATTCGTGTCACCGGAACAGTTGCTCGAACCACTCGCAACAGCAGCCGTTCGCAACGCAGCTCCAGCGTGGGGGCGAGCATATCTAGCAACGGACAGATCGCGGCGCACTTTGAGGCAGGTGACGAAGAAGCTAAGGAGACGGATCGAGAGGAAACTCGGCAAGGCGAAGAGAAGATCTCTCTCAACTTCAGCGACGTCGCCCGGGCGCTTCGGTCACTAGCGGAAACACTCTCCGCGAAGCGAATCTGGGTGCTGCTCGATGAGTGGACGAGTGTGCCGCCCGAAGTCCAGCCGTACCTCGGGGCATTCCTAGTGCGTTGTCTGCTGCCGCTTCAGCCGTTTACGGTGAAGATCGCGACGATCGAGCAACAGGCTGTGTTTAGACGCCAGCTCGGGAACGGCTCCTTCGTCGGGATTGAGGTCGGTGCAGATATGTCAGCCAATCTCAACCTCGATGACTTCATGGTGTTTGAACAGGAAGAAGAACGAGCACGTGCATTCTTCCTCAGTCTGTTTTTCAAGCATCTGACCGCAAGCAGCAAAGAAGAGCAGGGAGAACTCCGGCTGACTCGTGAGTCCGAACTGATTTCGCTTGGGTTCACAGACACGCGCGCGTTTGACGAGCTCGTCCGAGCGGCAGAAGGCGTGCCGCGAGACGCGATTAACATCGCCGCGAACGCCGCCTGGCGTGCTGGCGATAGGAAAATCTCCATTCCAGACGTTCGGCGAGCTGCCCGCCAGTGGTTCCAGAACGACAAGGAACGTGCCATTGCTGACGTGCCCGAGGCACAGGCCCTCCTGAACTGGGTGATTGATCGAGTCATTCGTGGCAAGAAGGCTCGAGGTTTCTTGGTCAATCAGAAGGACAAGGGCGCGCGGGCGCTTGTGGCGCTTTTCGACGCACGCGTCCTTCACTTGGTCCGGCGGGGCTATTCGGCGCAAGACGCCCCAGGAGAGCGGTACGACGTGTATGTCATCGATTATGGTGCTTATGTTGACCTCATCAACACCCAGAATGCGCCTGCTGGCATGCTCCCGATGGAGGAAGCCGACGGCAGCGATGGACACGTCGAAGTTCCAACGCAGGACCTCCGAGCTCTGCGACGCGCGGTTCTAGACTTCGACGAGTTCGGGAAAGAAAGTCTCGACGAGCCGAACGAAGAACACTGAAGCGCCTCATCGGTAGCGCCGCTTCAGTGCCGGTTCCGTGCCGGTACCTCCGCTGAAACCACCCTCGACCAGCAACGACCAACCATGACATCTTCCGCGGAATCACGCGGGAATCCGCGAGTAACGAGCATCAGCTGTCCCGCCGCATCTAACTCATAATCGTGAGGTCGCGGGTTCAAGCCCCGCTCCTGCTACAGAACGAAACCCCGGTTCGCCGGGGTTTTTCTGGTTCCCGGGGTGCGATCCGAGCCTCAGCGCGCCGGTTGCAGGCCTCCGATGGGTGAGTCCATATCGCCGTTGACGTACATGTACCTGTCGACGATGTCGGCCGAGCGACCGACGCTCAGCCAGGTGTCGACGCCGTCGCACACGTTCGTCGTCTGGGGGACGAGCGCTTCCAGGTCGATCCTG
Organism: Microbacterium sp. SY138; assembly: GCF_039729145.1. Taxonomy (NCBI): domain Bacteria; kingdom Bacillati; phylum Actinomycetota; class Actinomycetes; order Micrococcales; family Microbacteriaceae; genus Microbacterium; species Microbacterium sp. SY138. Next base: position 903,039 of record NZ_CP155793.1, read on the forward strand.
CCGGAGGACTCCTGCGTCCATCGGCCGCTCAAGTCGTTGCATCCGTCGTTGCCGTCAACCGTGCCGTCGGCGGAGAACCGCAGGTACGGGGTGCCGCCGACGCTCGCCTCCCAGTCTCCGACGGGGTCGGGGAGCGGCGGTGGCGTCTCGACCGGAATCTCGCCGCTCGCGATCCTGTCGTTCCGCTCGTGCATCGGGGCCAGGCCGACCTGGAACAGGATGCTGGTCACGATCGCCGACAGCAGGACGAGGACGACGCCGAGCAACGGGCCCCAGTACGCGGGCTTCCTCGTGCGTCGGGACACCACGGCGACGACCACCGCCGCGAGGACCGAGGCCCCGATCGCCCACGGATAAGCGGCGCGGGCGCCGAAGGCGAGATCCAGATCGCAGTCGCCTTCGCAGCCGACAGCGCTGAACGACTCGAGGATCTGCGCAAAGTACGTCACGAGGAGGATCAGAGGGATGAGGATCCACAGGCTGACCGCGAGTCCGCGCCGATCCGACCGTTCCTGGTCCGCTGTTCCGACCGAGGAGTTCGCCGCGCGCATGCCGTTGAATGTAACAGCCTCGCTGCTGGGTATCGCGATTCGGCGCTCCTTGCGGCGGGAACGCTCCGCCGAGGTCGCCCATCTCCACGATGCAGGCCAGTATCTTTTGGATACCAGGAGCGCTTGCGGGTAACTAGAGTGCTTCGGATAGCGTGACGCGCATGACAACCATGAACACTCCGAACTCCGCCTCCTCGTCGCATCCTCTCCCCGAGCGCATGCCCGCGATCGGCGCCCGCGGTCGGCGTCCCGCGACCGATCCCACGTCCCTCAGCGACATCTCGCTTCCCGTGCCGAACCCCGTCGGTCGAGATCTCCTCGTCGAGGTGCAGGGCGTGTCGGTGAATCCCGTCGACGTGAAGGTGCGCGCCGGCGCTCCCACGTCGGGTGCGCCGCGGATCCTCGGATATGACGCGGCGGGAGTCGTGGTCGCCGTCGGTGACGAGATCACGCGTTTCGCGGTGGGGGATCGCGTCTACTACGCCGGGCAGATCGACCGCCCCGGCACCGACGCCCGATACCACCTCGTGAACGAGAACATCGTGGGGCATGCGCCGCACACGCTCTCGGTGGCCGAGACGGCCGCTCTGCCCCTCACCGTCATCACCGCCTGGGAGAGCCTGTTCGACCGCCTCGCCCTCACCCGCGAGAGCGAGGGCGTGCTCCTGGTGATCGGTGCCGCAGGGGGCGTCGGATCGTTGATCATCCAGCTCGCGAAGGCGCTCACCCGTCTCGAGGTCGTCGCGGTGGCCTCTCGGCCTGAGACGGCGGAGTGGGTGCGGAAGATGGGCGCGGATCACGTCGTCGGCCGTGACTTCACCACCGAGGTGTCGGCCCTCGCTCCGACCGGTGTCGACTACGTGTTCACGTCGTTCACGCCCGGCAACGTCCGCGCGATCGCCGACGTCATCCGTCCACGAGGACAGGTGGTCTCCATCGACGAGACAGGGGGCAGCATCGACGCGCTCAAGGCGAAGAGCGTCACTTGGCACTGGGAGCTCATGTTCACCCGGCCGGTCACCGACCCCGCCGATCACTACCAGCATGACCTGTTGGAGAGCGTCGCCGCCCTCGTCGACGACGGCACCCTCCGCACCACGGTCACGACCCACCTCACCCCGCTGAACGCCGAGACCATGCGTCGGGCGCACGAGATCGTCGAATCGTCGCGCACCATCGGGAAGGTCGTCGTGACCGACTGGCCGGAGGCAGACCTATTGCAGTGAGGCCGACCCGAGCGCGGGGGTGCGCTCGTCCACTCCGCGGATCACGACCCAGACGATCGCGACACCGACGATCCCCACCAGCAGGTAGAGGAGGTTGGCGATCACGGAGACCCCGCTCGGCGTGCCCACCCCCGCGGCGAAGACCGAGAAGTCCCACACGCCGTGCAGCACCATCGCCCAGATGAGCGATCCGGTCACCCGGCGCAGGATGTAGAGCGCCGTCCCCATGAGGAAGGCGGTGCCCACCTGGCTGACGGTGCCGGCGAACGGTGCGCCGAGGAGCACGTTGACGAAGTGCATCACCGCGAAGAGGGCCGAGGAGAGGAGCCACACCCAGACCTCGGCGAACCGGGATCGCAGAGCCGTGAGCAGCAGTCCGCGGTGCACGATCTCTTCCGTGAAGCCGACCAGGAGGAGCACGAGCGAAGCGCCGAGGAACGCACCGCTGTACGCGCTCCAATCGGTACCGGCGAGATTCAGCACGGCGGCCACGGCGACCAGGATCGGTACGAAGATCGGCCAGGTGTGACGGCTGCGCTGCGCCTCGTGGATCGCCGGGCCCCACCAGCCGAGCAGGCTCGTGGTGATCGCGAGGAGAATCGTCGCGACGATGAGGGAGAGCCCGGCGCCGAAGAAGAGGTTGCCGGCACTGTCGCCCCATGTGTCGTAGGGGATCCCCGTGGACTTCTGGATCGCGAACACCACGACGATGTAGCCGACCCAGATGACCAGGCCGATCCATACCCGCGGCTGCACGCGGAGCGACGGCGCCGTCATGCGGGGCGCGTCTCGGAGAGGGACGGCTGGGCGTCGCCGACGCGACCGCGGATGAAGAAGATCAGCACGAACCCGGTGATGATCACCGCGATGTTTCCGAAGGCGGCGAAGGCCGTGAGCGCACCGTCCGCGGGATACGCGGACTGCAGGAAGATGCTCGGGTCCGTGCTCGCGTGCAGCAGGATCGGTGCGATCAGCGTGCCGGTGACGCGAAGGGCCAGATACATCAGGATGCCGAAGGCGAAGGTGTACAGGACCTGGATCGCGGTGGTCAGCAGAGGCTGTCCCGAGAGCAGGTTGCCCGCGTGGAGGAGGGAGAACAGCGTGGCCGAGATCACCGCGACGACGATCTCGCGGTAGCCGGCCTTGCGCATCAGGGTCACGACCAGGCCGCGGGTGAGGACCTCCTCCGTCAGCCCGATCAGGAGTCCGGTGAGCAGCCACGTGAGGACGACGTCGACGCCGACAGCTCCATAGTCGATCGTGGCGAACCGGAGGATGTTGAAGAGCAGGACGACGACGATCGCGATCCACATCCAGCCACGGCCGCGGATCGGCTGCCGCGCGAAGAGCTCGCGCCACCATCCGACCGACAGGGTGAAGAGCGCCAGGATCACCGCTCCGATGATCTCGGGCAGCAGGTAGAACACTGCGACACCGGCTGTGCCCGCCGGGTCCTGGACCTGCTCGGCGAGAGGGGTGAAGACCAGTGACAACAGCTGGAACAGGGCGAAGTAGACGGCGGTGAGCAAGAGGGCTCGCCACCAGCCGCCCTTCTCCCAGAAGGTCTTCCAGAAGGATGCGGCGGGTGCGGGTGACGACACGGGGACTCCAGGCGAGGTGGGGGACGGCCTACTGGTCGTCAGTCTGGCGCAGACCGACATATCGCGTCCACCTGATCATCACGGCGTGTCAGCGTGGTGCAGACCTTCTGTCGTCCGCGCCGCGGGCCGGGGGAAGGTGCGGGATCGGGATGGGGCGCGTCGCTCGGGAGGTGTCCTGGAACCGCCGCACGGCCTCGAGGACGTCTTCGGCGGAGGAGTAACGCAAGGCGAGCGGGAGGTCGCGGCGCCACAGCACCTCCACCTCGGTGGGGGCGTCCTCGAAGATCGTGCAGACGACTCTGCGGTGGTCGTTCTCCGGGTACTGCAGATCGTGGATCGCCCAGTCGCTCGCGCTGACCTCGACCAGCGTGAATCTCCGGTCTGGATCGTGCTCCATCATTCTCCTCGCTGCCCCCACGATGAACACTGCTCGATCGGGACGCGAAAGGGGAGCCCCTTGACAGAGAGCCGCCCCTGCCCCAGGCGGGCAAGGGCGGCTCGCTCAGCGCGCGACGGGCCTGGAGCCGGGGTCCGTCGGCCCGGCATCGGTCGTGGCGTCGGCGACGGCCGCATCCGACCGTCCGCCCCCGCGCTGCTCGGCCTCCAGCCGCTCCGCCTCGTCACCGCTGATGGCCTCGCCGCGTGCGACCAGTCCGGCCTGATCCGACAGCGGGATCTGCTTGAGGAACAGCGAGAGCAGGAGCGCGAGCACGATGAACGGGACGAGATACCAGAACACCGGCGCCAGGGCGTCCGCATAGGCGGTGACGATGCCCTCTCGGACCTCGTCGGGCAGGGAGCTGAGCGTCGACGGATCGATCGTCGACGCGGCCTCGGAGGCCGCCTCGGGTGAGGCGCCGGCTCCCGCGAAGACGCCGAGCAGGTTCTCGGTGAGCCGCGTGGTGAAGATCGTGCCGAACACCGCCGTGCCGAGGGAGGCGCCCACCTCGCGGAAGTAGTTGTTCGTGCTGGTCGCGGTGCCGATCTCGCCGGCCGGGACCGCATTCTGCACGACCAGCACGACGACCTGCATGATGAGGCCGAGACCGGCGCCGAACACGAACAGGAACACGCAGATCAGCCAGATCGGGGTCGACGCCGACAGCGTGGTCATCGAGACCATGGCGATGCCGGTGATGATCGTGCCCAGGATCGGATAGATCTTGTATCGGCCGGTCTTCGAGATCGCGATGCCCGAGAAGATCGAGGTCCCCATCAGGCCGACCATCATCGGGATCATCAGCAGACCGGATTCCGCGGCAGAGGTGCCGGAGGACATCTGCAGGAAGGTCGGCACGAATCCGATCGCCGCGAACATGCCGATTCCGAGGACGAGTCCGATCGCGGTGGCGTTCACGAAGATCGGGTTGCGGAACAGGCTCAGCGGGATGATCGGGTCCTGCACTCGCGACTCCGTGATCACGAAGGCGGTCGCTGCGACGACGAGTCCGGCCCCCCAGGCCCAGGTGGCGAGCGAATCCCAACCGAACTCCTTGTCTCCGCCGAAGTCGGTGAAGAAGATGAGGCACGTCGTGGCGATGGAGAGGAAGATCACCCCGAAGATGTCGATCGGCTTCTCGGCCTTCTTGCTCGGCAGCTTGAGCGCGAACAGGGCGATAATGAAGGCGGCGATGCCGACCGGGATGTTGATGTAGAACGCCCACTGCCAGGTGAGGTGGTCGACGAAGTAGCCACCGAGCAGTGGACCGGCGACAGCCGAGAGGCCGAAGACGGCACCGAGCGGTCCCATGTACTTGCCACGCTCATTGGCGGGGACGATGTCGGCGATGATCGCCTGCGACAGGATCATCAGACCACCACCGCCGAGACCCTGCAGTGCGCGGAACACGACGAACATCCAGAAGTCGGTGGCGAACGCGCAGCCGACCGAGGCGAGGGTGAACAGCGCGATCGCGACCAGGAAGAGGTTGCGCCGACCCAGGACGTCGCCGAACTTGCCGTAGATGGGCATCACGATGGTGGTCGCGAGCAGGTAGGCGGTGGTGATCCACACCTGGTGGTCGACGCCGCCGAGCTGCCCGACGATCGTCGGCATGGCGGTGGAGACGATGGTCTGGTCGAGGCTGGAGAGCAGCATGCCCGCGATGAGGGCGCTGAAGATGATCCAGATGCGGCGCTTCGTGAGCAGGAAGGGCGCATCCTTCGTGGCGGTGACGGACATTCAGTGGGCTTTCTGTGACGGCGCGTACAGCGATCGGGCGAGGTCGAGGCGTCGGGTGATGAGGTCGGCGAACGACTCGATGGACTGGTGATGCAGGAGCTGGTCCATGCTCATGCGCACGAGCGCGCCGACGGTGTGCACGACCACCTCGGCGCGCAACTCCGCGTCGGCTGTGTCGTCGGTCTGATCGGAGCCTTCGGCGTCGACAGTGCGGCGCAGGATCAGGCCGACATCGCGTCGTTCGTTCTTCGCGATCTGCTCGAATGCGGCCTTGAGCAGACGCGGCTCCTGCTCGATCACGGCGAACATCGCCGGGGCGTCTTCCACGGGATTGAAGAGCTCGAAGCGGCTGATCGTCAGCTGGATGAAGTCGTCGATGAGGTCGCCGCGGCGGGCGGCGAACTCCTCCTCGAGCGCCTCCTGGCGGGAATCGATCGTCGCGAACCCGAAGACCGCGTTCTCCTTGCTCTCGAAGTAGTTGAAGAACGTGCGACGGGAGACCCCGACCTCGGCGCACAGCTCCTCGATCGTGAAACCGGCGAAGCCCCTCTCCGTCGTCAGTCGCCGCGCGGCATCGGTGAGGGCGCGGGAGGTGTCCCGCTTGCGTTGCTCCCGCAGTGAATCTGCATTCTCGCTCATGGAGTGCAATATTGCACTCTCAACCTTGGAGTGCACTGAGAGTGGTGCGTTGAGCCTTCACGAGAATCTTTTCGACCGATCTGTGACATCTGCCCTCCGGCATACGTCTTAGTGATGGCGTCGCCGACCGCGACCTGCGCACCGCACTGCGGGCGGCACACGGATGAAGGAGCTCACGATGACGAACACGACGGGTGGCATTCAGCCCGAGATCCAGGTCGTCACTCCGGTGCAGGGGGCTGCAGTGGGGACGACCACGATCGAGGATGCGGTGATCGCGAAGATCGCCGGCATCGCTGCGCGTGACGTCAGTGGGGTCCACACGCTCGGCGGGGGCGCCGCGCGCATGGTGGGCGCGATTCGGGATGCGCTCAACACGACCGACCTCTCGCAGGGGATCAGCGTCGCGGTCGGCGAAGCACAGATCACGGTCGATGTGACGATCGTCGCGGAGTATCCGGTGTCGCTGCAGAAGGTCGCCGACGATGTGCGCGCAGCCATCCACCGGGACATCGTCGAGCTGGTGGGCGTGCAGGCCGTCGAGGTCAACGTCACCATCGACGACGTGCACGTGCCCTCCGACGATGACAACGACACGGACGACGCGCCGACCGCATAGGGCGCCTCGTCGAAGACGCGGTCCCGAACTCCGGGGCCGATATGGGAGAAGGAGAAGCCATGAGTGCTGAAGACAAGATCAAGGCCGCTGCGGAGAAGGTCTCCGGCAAGGCGAAGGAGACCGTCGGCAAGCTCACCGACAACGACAAGCTCGTCGCCGAGGGCAAAGCCGAGCAGGCGAAGGGCGACGTCCGCGACGCCGCCGAGAACGTGAAGGATGCCTTCAAGAAGTGACGAGGCGGGGAGAGGCCGCGCGGCCTCTCCCCGATCCTTCCCAGGTGGGTGAGAAATGATCCGATCCGGTGGGGCGACTGTTCCGAACCTCTCAGGGGATCGGGTCGAGGGGTGGGGTAGATGGAAGACCAACGCTTTCGCACAGCGCTCGAACATGCGGACGACGGCATCGTCGCCGGCCGCGCGATGGATGGCGACGTCGCGGCGTTCGCGGTTCTCGTGCGCAGGTACACGCCCATGATGCGGGCGTACACGCAGCGGATGCTGAACGCATCGGCCGATGTCGACGACATCGTCCAGGAATCCTTCGTCACCGCCTGGCAGCGGTTCGGCGAGCTCGACGACCCGACCAAGGTGAAGAGCTGGCTGATGCGGATCGTCAGTCGGAAGGCCGTCGATCGCATCCGTGCGACCCGACCGGCCGTGGACATCGACTCGATCGACCGTCCCGCCCCGCTGCACGCGTCGCCGACCGCGGTCGTCGAAGCGCGCGCGGGCGTCGCGGCGCTCGGTGCCGCCCTGCGCGAGCTGCCGGATGCGCAGCGCGAGTGCTGGGTTCTGCGGGAGATCGGCGGGTACTCCTATGAGGAGATCTCCGAGGAGCTCGACATCCCCGTCTCGACGGCCCGCGGACTGCTCGCCCGAGCACGGAAATACATGATCGTACGGATGGAGGAGTGGCGATGACCGACGACAGAGAGAGTCCCGACGTCCGCCGGCTCGGCCTGGAACCGACCGATCTCGACGGGCACACGCTCGACGAGCTCACCGACTATCTCGATGCGGGGCGACAGCCCGCAGATCGCTCGATCGACGAGTCTCCCGGTTGCCAGCTCGCACTCGACGCACTGACACGGCTGCAGGGGCTCGGTGCCGAGCTCATCGCTGCGGAAGCCGCTGCCGAACCTCCGGTCGACGAGAACTGGGTCGATCGCATCCTCAGTGGCATCGCCATGGATGCGCGCGCCGGAAGGCGCATCCCATTCGAGTCTCCGGATCCGCAGGTGGATCTCGCGATCACCGAGGGTGCGGTGCGAGGACTCATCCGGTCGGCGGAGAACGCCGTGCCCGGCCTTCTCATCGGACGGTGCCGACTCGACGGGGACGTGACCCGACCCGGGACCCCGATCCGTGTCGAGATCGATGCGAGCGCGCTGCACGGACAGTCCATCCCGAAGGTCGCCGCCGAGCTGCGAGCCGAGGTGGATCGTGGTCTGCGTGCACACACCGAGTTGAACGTCGTCGCGATCGACATCGCGATCAGAGACATCCGGGAGGTGTCGTCGTGGGCGGGGGAGAGCTGATGGATGCACAGGAGCGCGGCGAGCTCGCCGCAGCGATCGAGGCGGTCGTCCGGTCGACGCCGGGCGTCCGCAGCGTCTATCGGTCCGGGTCGTTGATCTCGAACCTGCTGCGTGCGGGGGCCGAGGCGATCGGCGTGCGCACGAACGAGGAGCCGATCGTCTCCGTCGCCGGGAACGGTGACGGTGTGGTCATCGAGGCGACCCTCGGTGTCGACTCCGCAGCGCGTTCGGCGGAGATCCTCCACGCCGTGCAGGCGGCCGTCGATGCGGTGCTCGCGGAGCGCGGCGTCCGCCGTGAGAGCATCACCCTCACCGTCGCTCACGTGCAGGTTCCGGTGCAAGCGCACGCGGCGACCTGACCCAGCGATGAAAGCCACCGCGTGCCGCCGTCCGGGGGGACGACGGCACGCGGTCTCCCCGCGGGATCAGGCGGAGGCGGCGCGCAGCCCCTCGACGAGCGGGGTCGTCGGGCGGCCGATCAGACGTGCGAGCGTGCCGTCGGTGTCGCCGAGGGCGCCGTTCTTGATTCCGGCGTCGAGCGCAGCGACGAATCCGGCCGTACCCTCGTCGAGGCCGGCGCCGCGGAGCGCGGCGATCTGGTCGTCGAAGCCGAGCGGGACGTACGAGACCTCTCGTCCCGTCACCTCGGCGAACGCCGCGGCGAGGTCGGAGTAGTTCCAGGCGACGTCGCCGCCCAGCTCGTAGACCTCGCCGATGTGCCCGTCCTCGAGCGCCACTGCGGCCGCGGCTTCGGCGAAGTCCTTGCGGCTCGCCGAGGCGACACGTCCGTCTCCGGCGCCGGCGGCGAGCACGCCCGTCTCGGCGGCGCGCGCGAGGTCGGCGGCGTAGTTCTCGGTGTACCAGTTGTTGCGGAGGATCACCGCAGGCAGTCCCGCGGCGGCGATGAGCTCTTCGGTCGCCTTGTGCTCCGGCGCCAGGATCAGGTCGCTCGTGGTCGCCTTCGGGGCGCTCGTGTAGACGAACTTGGAGACGCCGGCGGCCTTGGCGGCCTCGATGACCGCCTGGTGCTGTGCGACGCGCTGGCCGACTTCGGATCCGGATACCAGCACGACGGTGTCGACACCCTCGACGGCAGCGGCGACGGATGCGGGGTCGGTGTAGTCGAGGGGGACGACGCGCACGCCGAGATCAGCGGCCTTGGCCGTGTCGCGGGCTCCGGCGACGATCGACTGCGGGTCGGCTCCGCGCTCGAGCAGGCTGGCGATGATGAGGCGGCCGAGGTTGCCGGTGGCGCCGGTGACGAGGATGGTCATGAGGGTCCTTTCTTAGGTGACACCCTCGACAACCCCGGGGTGGGCGTCCGGCATTCCAATCCGACGGTACCCACTTTGAAGTAAGGTACCCACATGACGGTTAGTTTCGCGCAGATAAAGGAATCGACTCCATTCGTCTTCGATCAGAATTGTGGAACGCGGGTCGTCCTCGATCACATCATGAGCAAGTGGGGAGTTCTCGTGCTCTCCTGCCTGTCCGACGGCACCCACCGTTGGGGTGCGCTGCGTCGGGAGGTCGGCGGGATCAGTGAGAAGATGCTCGCGTCCACTCTGCGCACGCTCGCGGACGACGGGTTGGTCCACCGGGAATCGCTCCCGACCGTGCCCCCGCACGTGGAGTACAGCCTGACGCCGCTCGGTCGCGATCTGATGGAGCGGATGCTGCCTCTGATGGAGTGGGTGGCCGATCATGCTGACGCCATGCTCGAAAGGACCTGAATCGACGGAATCCGTCGTCAAGGCGCATATTGTGCTTCGGATTCAGACGGTAGAAGAAACCCATTGACGCGATAACCGTTGTGGCTCTACTGTTCTGACATGGCAGCAACGACGCCGATTCATCTGGAACGACCCGACGGCAAGGGTCTGGCTGCGGGAACACTGGGACTCTGGGGGTCGACCGTCATCGGTCTCGCCTCGACGGCCCCGGTCTACTCGCTGGTCGCGACGCTCGGCTTCGTGGTGCTCGCCGTCGGCGCGCAGGCTCCGATCGCCTTCATCATCGCCTTCGTCCCGATGCTCCTGATCGCCTTCGCCTATCGCGAGCTGAACAACGCGGTGCCCGACTGCGGCACGACCTTCACCTGGGGGACCAAGGCGTTCGGCCCCTGGGTGGGATGGATGGGCGGTTGGGGTGTCGCGGTCGCCGGCATGGTCGTGCTCGCCAACCTCGCCCAGATCGCCTCGGTCTACTTCTGGTCGCTGATCGGACAGGACCTCGAGAACAACGACTGGCGTGTCGTGGTCGTCGCCGTGCTCTTCATCGCGGCGATGACGTGGGTCAGCTGGCGCGGGGTCGAGATCGGCGAGCGCATCCAGAACATCCTGCTCGGGATCCAGTACCTGGCGCTCGCGATCTTCGTCGTCGCGGCGCTCTGGCAGTTCTTCGCCGGCACCGCCCCGAACCCGACCCCCTTCGACTGGGAGTGGATGAACCCGTTCGCGTTCACCGACTGGTCGGGCTTCACCGAGGCCATCCTGCTCGCGCTGTTCATCTACTGGGGATGGGACACCTGCCTCGCTCTCAACGAGGAGACCAAGGACCCGAAGCGCATCCCGGGTCGTGCCGCGCTGCTGACGACCGTGATCCTGCTGTTCACCTACGTCGCCGTGACCATCGCGGCCATGATGTACGCGGGTCTCGGCGAGGACGGCACGGGCCTGGGCAACGAGGCGAACGCCGACGACTTCTTCCTGGCGATCAAGGACGGGCTGCTCGGCCCGTTCGGATGGGTGCTGGTGGTCTCGGTGATCATCTCGGCGATCTCGTCGACCCAGACCACGATCCTGCCGACGGCCCGCGGCACACTCGCGATGGGTGTCTACCGTGCCCTGCCCGCGAAGTTCAAGGACGTGCACCCGACCTACAAGACCCCGTCGTTCTCGACCATCGTCATGGGGGTGGTCGCCTCCGTCTACTACGTCGGGATGACGCTGATCAGCGACAACATCCTTCAGGACTCGATCCTCTCGCTCGGTCTCGCGATCGCGTTCTACTACGCCATCACCGGCTTCGCCTGCGTGTGGTACTTCCGCAAGGACCTGACGTCGTCCGCCCGCGAGTTCTTCTTCAAGGGCCTGTTCCCGTTGCTGGGCGGACTCATGCTCACGTGGGCGTTCCTCCAGTCGGCGATCGACATGTGGGACGTCGACTACGGCTACACGGTGCTGTTCGGCATCGGCGGCACTTTCGTCATCGGTGTCGGATCGCTGGCCTTCGGCCTGGTGCTGATGTTCGTCTGGTACCTGTTCCCGCGGTCGAAGCGGTTCTTCCGCGGCGAGAGCCTGAACCGCGAGACCGAGGTGATGGTGCCGGACGAGCCTGCGGTGACGATCCGTTCGATCGACGGAGGCATCTGAGGATGCCGGTCGCGACGGCCGACCTCTACGACCAGCTCGGAGAAGGGATCCAATCCCTTTCGCTGCAGTTGCGCTCGTTCGGGCGCAGAACGGCATTCGACGGGCCGATCCGTACCGTCCGCTGCTTCGAGGACAATGCGATCGTGAAGTCCGTCCTCGCGAGCCCCGGCGAGGGGGCCGTGCTCGTCGTCGATGGCGCCGGATCGCTCGAGACGGCGCTCATGGGCGATCTGATCGCGGCATCGGCCGTTGCGAACGGGTGGGCGGGCGTGGTCATCAACGGGGCGATCCGGGACAGCGTCGCCATCGACGCGCTCGACCTCGGGGTGAAGGCTCTGGGCACCAATCCGCGCAAGAGCGCCAAGCTCGGCGCGGGTGAGCGCGACGTGACGCTCGTGATCACCGGGGTGGTGTTCCGGCCCGGGGCCCACCTCTACAGCGATGAGGACGGGATCCTCGTCGAACGCTGAGGGGCGACCTGTGGGGGAGAAGCGCGTGTCCTAGGCTTGCTCCGTGCGCATCCGGCTCGACATCGCCTACGACGGCACCCACTTCCGCGGGTGGGCGAAGCAGCCGACTCTCCGCACCGTGCAGGGCACGCTGGAGGCCGCGCTCGCCCGGATCGTCGGATCCGACGTGCAGTTCGTGGTCGCGGGGCGCACCGACGCCGGTGTGCACGCAAGCGGCCAGGTCGCGCACGTCGACCTGGATGAGAGACAGTGGGCGCGCATCGAGGCCCGGCAGGGACGCGCGCCGCTGGAGCCCGCGGAGACCATCGCCGGTCGCATGAGGGGCGTGCTCGGCGCCTACTCCGACGTCACGGTCACGCGGACGTCGATCGCCCCGGAGGGGTTCGACGCCCGATTCTCTGCGGTGTGGCGTCGCTACCGATACCGTCTCGCCGACGCGCAGGCCGGTTTCGATCCGCTGCGCCGCCACGACACGACCACGGTTCGCGGGCGGCTCGACGAGCAGGCGATGGATGCCGCCGCGCGTACTCTCATCGGGCTGCACGACTTCGCGGCGTACTGCAAGCCCAGGGAAGGGGCGACGACGATCCGCACCCTGCTCGACTACCGCTGGGAGCGCGATGCCGATGGCGTGCTCGTGGCGGAGGTCAAGGCCGACGCGTTCTGCCACAGCATGGTGCGCGCACTGGTCGGCGCCTGCGTGGCGGTGGGGGAGCGGCGTCTCGATGTGGACGACCTGGTGGTGCTGCGTGACGCGCTGACGAGGACGAGCGAGTTCAAGGTGCTGGCCGCGCGAGGCCTGATCCTCACCGAGGTCGGGTATCCGGCCGACGCGCTGCTCTCGGCGCGGGCGGAGCAGACCCGCGCGCGACGCGATGACACGCGTGGCAGCGACTGAAGGCGTCGGCGCGCCCAGCAGCACTCGACCTCCCGCGCGGACACTCGGTGTGAGAGCGGCGTATACGACGAAGAGGGCCGACCGTCGTGGTCGACCCTCTTCGTGAAACCGTGCCGTGTGTCAGCTGCCGGCGAGCTGCTGGTCCAGGTCCTGGATCGCCCGCATCATGCCCAACAGCGACTCGGACATGTCGTTGATGCCATCGACCGCGGTCTTCAGACCCGTCGTCAACTCCGTGTACCCCTCACCGAACTTCCCCGACGCGTGCTGCGTCTTGAAGTCCTCACCCAGAAGAGTGTCCACCTGACCCTTCAACGTGTCCAACTGACCCTGAATGTCATCACGAGCCTGCGACAGCGACGACGCCACCTGCTCCATCTCCGCATAAGACGCACCGAAATCGGCCATCGTCCACACCTCCGCCAATCGAGAGAACCGGACCCCTCCGGCCCGAACAACACCCACCCTACGGCGCACCCACGAACACCGTCGATGGGGACAACTCCCCATCCCCGCACAGGGCTCGATGCGTGTCGGTACCGGCGCCCTCATCGGTGCGGGCGCCGGTACCGATCACGTCCAGGACACGCCGTCGGGCGGCTGCGCGGAGCCCACGCACAGCGGTCGGGAGTAGCGTGGGAACGATCATGAAGGTCATCTCGTACAACCTCCAGAAGCACCGGGCAGCCGGCGAACTCGCCGCGCTCGTGCGTGCGCACGATCCCGACGTCCTCTGCCTGCAGGAGTGCGATGTTCCGGAGCTGCCCGCGCAGATCGGCGACCTCGTGCTGGCTGACGCCACGCAGGGCAATCGTCTCGGGCTCGCGCTCTTCTATCGAGCGAGCACATTCCATCTGCAGGCGATCCGCATGCTCGGCCTCAAGAAGTCGTTGCACGACCGCATCGCGAAGCCGGCGCACGAGCGCGTCCTCGGCGCACGATTGCGCGACATCGACGATGGCCAGGACTTCATCGTCGCCTCCTTCCATGCCGCGCCGCTGACCGCGTTGAACTCGTTGCGACGTCACCAGATCCGCGCCGCCCTCACCGAGCTCGCTGCGCTCGGCGAGGGACTGCCGCAGTTGATGGTCGGGGACTACAACTATCCGATCTTCAAGGAGAACCTCGGTCAGGCCGTTCGAGAGCACGGGTATGCGCTGTCGCTCAGCGACGACGACACGTATACGCGCTACCGCGTGTTCCGGGGGCACTACGACTTCGCCACGTCGACCGGGTTCGAGATCGAACGCATCACGACTCTCCCGCAGGGCGCGAGCGATCACCGTCCCATCCTCGTCACGGTCAAGCCCGACTGAGGCCAGGGTTTGGGCATACGCACGGCGTGGCGTATGATTTCTCTTTGGTGCCTTTCCCCGTCCGCGGAGAAGGGGCATCGTCCGAACGTGAGCCCTCCACTGGCGTGTTCCTCCCTGTCGGGAAGAACCACCCCGGAGTGGGATTCACGAACTTCTCCGTTCGACACAAGAAAGCAGCACTATCGTGACGCGCACTTACACCCCCAAGGCTGGCGAAGTCCAGCGCGATTGGGTCGTCATCGACGCCACTGACGTCGTTCTCGGCCGTCTGGCCTCGCACGCCGCAACGCTCCTGCGTGGCAAGCACAAGCCGACCTTCGCCAACCACATCGACTCGGGTGACTTCGTCATCATCGTGAACGCGGAGAAGGTCGCGCTCACGGGTCAGAAGCTCCAGAAGAAGATGGCCTACCGCCACTCCGGTTACCCGGGCGGCCTGAAGTCGGTCACCTACGCCGAGCTCCTCGAGAAGAACCCGGTCCGCGCTGTCGAGAAGGCCATCCGTGGCATGCTCCCCAAGAACAGCATCGGCCGCCAGCAGCTGTCCAAGCTCAAGGTGTATGTCGGTGCCGAGCACCCGCACGCCGCACAGCAGCCGACGCCGTACACCCTCGACCAGGTCGCCCAGTAAGCGCCGTAAAGACTTAAGGACATACTCGTGGCTGACATCCAGGACACCACCGAAACCCCCCAGAACTTCTCGACGTCGACTCCCGAGACCGACGTGGTCGAGGCGGCTCCCCGCCCCGTCCTCAGCGTCCCGGGCGCCGCTGTCGGCCGTCGCAAGCAGGCCATCGCCCGCGTGCGCATCGTCCCCGGCTCGGGCACGATCACGGTCAACGGCCGCACGATCGAGGACTACTTCCCGAACAAGCTGCACCAGCAGCTGATCAACGACCCGTTCACCGTGCTGAACCTCGCTGGTGCGTACGACGTCATCGCACGCATCTCCGGCGGAGGCCCCTCGGGTCAGGCCGGTGCGCTTCGCCTCGGAATCGCCCGTTCGCTGAACGGCATCGACGAGGAGAACAACCGTCCGACCCTGAAGAAGGCCGGCTTCCTCTCGCGCGACGCCCGTGTCAAGGAGCGCAAGAAGGCTGGACTCAAGAAGGCCCGTAAGGCGCCTCAGTACTCGAAGCGTTAAGGTCAACTGCTCCGATGCCGATCTTTGGCACGGACGGTGTGCGAGGACTCGCCAATGGCACCCTCACCGCCGACCTGGCGCTCACCCTGGCCCAGGCGACTGCTGTCGTCCTGGGCCAGGGCCGTACTGCGGAGGCTCGCAAAGCCGAAGGCAAGCGACTCACCGCAGTGGTCGCCCGGGACCCCCGGGTCTCCGGACATTTCATCGCCGCGGCCGTCGCCGCGGGTCTCGCCTCTTCCGGAGTCGACGTGCTCGAGGCGGGAGTCATCCCGACGCCCGCTCTCGCTTTCCTCGTCGCCGATCGCGATGCCGATTTCGGCGTGATGATCTCGGCGTCGCACAACGCTGCGCCCGACAACGGCATCAAGATCTTCGCCCGCGGAGGACGCAAGCTCCCTGACGTGGTCGAGTTGCGCATCGAAGAAGCGCTGACCGGCGACAAGCTGCGCCCGACGGGTGCCGGCGTCGGTCGCATCGACCGGTTCTCCGACGCGGAGGACCGCTACGTGGTGCATCTTCTCGGATCGCTCCCGAACCGGCTGGACGGCATCCACGTGGTGCTCGACTGCGCCCATGGCGCGGCCTCGGGTGTCTCTCCGGAGACATTCCGCGATGCGGGAGCAGAGGTCACCGTGATCGGTGCCGACCCTGACGGCTGGAACATCAACGACGGTGTCGGCTCGACTCACCTGGACAACCTGGCCGAGGCCGTCGTGCGTCTCGGGGCCGACATCGGCATCGCTCACGACGGCGACGCCGACCGCTGCCTCGCCGTGGACGCCGAGGGCAATCACATCGACGGCGACCAGATCATGGCCATCCTCGCAGTGTCCATGAAGGAGCGCGGCCACCTCACGGACGACACGCTGGTCGCCACGGTGATGAGCAATCTCGGTCTGCATGTCGCCATGCGCGAGCACGGGATCACCGTGCGCCAGACGGCCGTCGGAGACCGTTACGTGCTCGAGGACATGAACGAGGGCGGGTACGCCCTCGGCGGTGAGCAGTCCGGTCACGTCATCATGAGCGAGTACGCCACGACAGGCGACGGAATCCTCACCGGCCTCCACCTGGTGGCCGAGATGGCGCGGCAGAAGAAGTCGATCGCTGAGCTCGCCTCGGTGATGACGGTCTACCCGCAGGTTCTCATCAACGTGCGCGACGTGGACAAGGATCGCGTGTCCGATGACGAGGTCGTGCAGCAAGCCGTCCGTGACATCGAGTCCGAGCTGGGCGACTCCGGACGGGTGCTGCTGCGCAAGTCCGGCACCGAGCCGTTGGTGCGCGTGATGGTGGAGGCAGCCGATGCCGAATCCGTGCATGCGTACGCCGGACGCCTCGCAGAGGTGGTCCAAGAGCGCCTGTCGCTCTGACCTGACCTGACGCTACGACGGCCGATCGCTGATCTCAGCGATCGGCCGTCTCGCGTTCGCCGCTCCGTGATCCCGTGTCGCTCTGCGATCCCGTGCCGCTGTGGGCGCGCAGTGCCCGCGGCGTGGCTCCGTAGTCCTCCTGGAGCGCGCGACGGAGGCTGATGGGGGAATGGAAGCCGGAGCGCTGGGACACCTGCTCGATGCTCAGCGCATCGAAACGGCTGTCGATGAGAAGCGATCGGGCGCGGCGCGCGCGCTGGTGTCTGATCTCGCCGGCCACACTGTTCTCCACTTCGGCGAAGACCAGCTGGAGCTGACGGAGGGAGACCTGAACCTCGCGGGCGACGAGGTCAGGATTCAACGCCGGGTCGCCGCACTGCTGTGCGATCACGGCGATGGCGCGGTCGCGCAGCGCGGCGTGGGGAGAGCGTTGCGGGGACGCCGTGTCGACGCGGTCGAGCAGGATCGCTCCGCTCATCTCCACGATCAGATGCTCCATGGCATATCGCTCGATCGCCGTCGCGTCGTCGTCGACGGTGAGGACCTGCTCGATGAACGCCTGCATGGCGCGATCCAACGGGCGCCGCTCTTCGAGGACTCGACTGGTGGCGGGCAGCGTCGCGACGAACGACCCGAGCGCGGAGCGGGGAACATAGGCGGCGATGATGCGCCAGGCACCGTCGCACCGAACACGTTGGTCGATCCCGGGCGGGGCGATCACGAGCCCGTTGCCGAGCGGCACCCACGGGCCGTGCTGCTCCTTCGCCGAGAATCCCCCTGCCTCCACGAAGGCGAAGACGGCGTGGTGCGGGTGCGCGGTGGTGGTGTCGATCGCCAGTTCGGTCGCCGTGCCCTGCATCGACAGCAGGATCACAGGCCCGGGCGTCCGCCGCGTCGCGCGGATCGTCGCCGGATCGTCGACTGCGCGTACGCCGTGCGAGATCAGTTCGGCCGAGCCGATGGCCAATGCCTCTCCCGGACTCACTCAGCACCCCCCGACGCCGATGATCGATGGGCGGCGCCGAACGATGAGGTCGGCTCGCCGGGCTCGTACCTCCCGCCAGCGGTCTGCGACCGCGGGAGAGGCGCTCGCTTCGTCAGAGGATACCCGCACGGAGGTACGCGGCAACAGGGCGTGTTCGTGCCGCGTCGTCCTCCGCTCATGTTCGAGGGGCGGACTCCGCTCAGGTTCGAGAGGCGGACCAGCTGAGCTGTTCGATGTACCTCAGCAGCACGCCTTCGCGCAGAGCCCATGGCGACACTTCGAGCTCGTCGACGTCGAGGGCCGTCATCGCCGTATGCAGAGAGACCGCGGCGGCCACGATCTGGAACGTCCGGTCCGGAGTGATGCCCGGCAGCTCCTGCCGCGCGGAGGCGGGAAGGCGTGCGAGGCGCGGGATCCACGACCCGAGGGCGGCGCGGGGAAGCAGCATCCGCTCGCTTCCCGACCATCCCGGTACCGGGTAGCCGACCAGGCGGGCAAGGGAGCGGATCGCCTTCGACGATCCGACGACATGGTCTGGGCGGGGGAGGGCGACGAACCGCGGCAGCACATCGGCCAAGGTTGTCGTCGCGTGCGCGCGCAGCCGCTCCACCTCGGCCTCGCCCGGAGGATCGTGCGGCAGGAACTGCACCGTCATGCGTCCGGCGCCGAGCGGAACGGACGCGGCCGCGTCCGGCATCTCCTCCGCGCCGGCGGCGATCTCCAGCGAGCCGCCGCCGATGTCGAGGAGCAGGATCTGACCGGCGGACCAGCCGAACCAGCGCCGTACCGCGAGGAACGTCAGCTCGGCCTCGGTCTCACCGTCGAGCACCTGCAACGGCTGGCCGAGGGCTGCTTCGATACGGGCGATGACCTCGCTGCCATTGCGCGCGTCGCGAACCGCACTCGTCGCGGTGGCCAGCAGCGCGTCGACACGCTCGCTCTCGGCCACACGCCGTGCCTGCGCGACCGCTTCCTCGAGCGCGGCGACGCCCTCCTCCGAGATGGAGCCGTCGGGGGTGAGATAGCGCATGAGGCGCAGCACCGTCCTATCGCTCGTCGTCGCGAGCGGCCGTCCACCGGGACGGACGTCGGCAGCGAGCATGTGGACGGTGTTGGATCCGATGTCGAGGACTCCCAGGCGCACGGGAAGAGACTACTCGCCCCCCGGATACGATGTACTCCGTGACCACCGCCGACCCCACACTGCCGCTGTCGCCCTATCGGGAGATCGGACGCGCGGAATGGGCGCGGCTCGCGGCCGGGCTCGACCAGCCGCTCACCGAGACCGAGGTCGTCGAGCTCCGCGGTATCGGGGACCGTCTCTCGCTCACCGAGGTACGCGAGGTGTACCTGCCCCTGAGCCGCCTGCTGAGCCTGTACGCCACGGCGACGAAACGGCTGGGGGCGGCGACCTCCTCCTTCCTCCAGGAGGACGACACCACGACGCCGTTCGTCGTAGGCGTGGCCGGTTCCGTGGCGGTGGGCAAGTCGACCATCGCCCGTCTGCTGCGCGAGCTCATGAGCCGTTGGCCGGGGACGCCGCGGGTGGAGCTGGTCACCACGGATGGCTTCCTGTACCCGAACGCCGAGCTCGAGCGCCGCGGGATCATGGACCGCAAGGGCTTCCCCGAGTCGTACGACCGGCGCGCGCTGATCGAGTTCCTCACCGAGGTCAAGAGCGGTGCCACCGAGGTGCGCGCCCCGTTCTACTCGCACATGCGCTACGACATCGTGCCGGACGCGAACGTCGTGGTGCGTCGCCCCGACGTCGTCATCGTGGAGGGGCTGAACGTGCTGCAGCCGCCGCCGGCTCCGAACGATGTCGCCGTGAGCGACCTGTTCGACTTCTCGATCTTCGTCGACGCCGATACGTCGCATATCGAGAAGTGGTACGTCGACCGCTTCCTCGCACTCCGGCAGGCGGCCTTCAGCAACCCTTCGTCCTACTTCAACGTGTTCGCGCACCTCACGGACGACGAGGCGATCACGACGGCTCTCGGCTACTGGAACGAGATCAACATGCCCAACCTCATCGAGAACGTGATGCCCACCAGGCACCGCGCGCGCCTGGTGCTGCGCAAGGGTGCCGACCACGATGTCGAGACGGTGCTGCTGCGCAAGCTCTGACCCCGCGTGCGACCCGCGACGGGGCGGAAGAATGTACGGACGACTCGCAAAAAACTCGTCTTACTCTTGATCGCATGTGTGGAATCGTCGGATACGTGGGCCCGCGCCCCAGCCAGGAGATCCTTCT
Source organism: Microbacterium sp. SY138 (assembly GCF_039729145.1). Lineage (NCBI taxonomy): Bacteria > Bacillati > Actinomycetota > Actinomycetes > Micrococcales > Microbacteriaceae > Microbacterium > Microbacterium sp. SY138. The sequence goes on from NZ_CP155793.1 coordinate 923,208, forward strand.
CGCAGGCCTCGCACGCCTGGAGTACCGCGGATACGACTCGGCGGGTGTCGCCGTCATCGATGGCGGCGGCTCGCTCGGCATGCGCAAGAAGGCGGGAAAGCTCGCCGTGCTGCGCGATTCGCTCGCCGACGCGCCGCTCCCTGACGGGTCGACCGGCATCGGGCACACCCGCTGGGCGACCCACGGAGGACCGACCGACGGCAACGCGCACCCGCACCTTGCCGACGACGACAAGCTCGCCGTCATCCACAACGGCATCATCGAGAACTTCGCCGCACTGCGCGACGAGCTCCTCGCCGACGGCGTCGTGTTCCGCAGTGAGACCGACACCGAGGTCGCTGCTGCGCTCCTCGGACGCGAGTACGCCGGCAACGGCGGCGACCTGCAGCTCGCCTTCCGCAGCGTCGTGAACCGCCTCGAAGGTGCGTTCACCCTGCTGGCGATGCACCAGGACCACCCCGGTCTGGTGGTCGGCGCCCGCCGCAACTCCCCGCTCGTGATCGGACTCGGTGAGGGCGAGAACTTCCTCGGCTCCGACGTCGCCGCGTTCATCGAGCACACGCGCAAGGCGCTTGCGATCGGCCAGGATCAGATCGTCTCGATCACCCCCGACGCCGTCACCGTGATGGACTTCGCCGGTACGCCCGTCGAGCCCGAGCCGTTCGACGTGTCGTGGGATGCCGCCGCTGCCGAGAAGGGCGGATGGTCGAGCTTCATGGCCAAGGAGGTCGCAGAGCAGCCCGAGGCCGTCGCCAACACCATCCGCGGTCGCATCCACAACGGACAGGTCGTCATCCCGGAGCTCGACGGACTGGACGAGCTCTTCGTGGGTATCAACCGCGTGATCATCACCGCCTGCGGCACGGCGTCATACGCGGCGTTGGTGGGCAAGTACGCGATCGAGCAGTGGGCACGTGTCGCCGTCGACGTGGAGCTCGCCCACGAGTTCCGCTACCGCGACCCCGTGATCGGCGCCGACACCCTCGTCGTGTCGATCAGCCAGTCGGGCGAGACCATGGACACCCTGATGGCCGTGAAGTACGCCAGGGAACGCGGTGCGCGCACCCTGTCGATCTGCAACACGCAGGGCGCCACGATCCCGCGCGAGTCGGATGCCGTCGTGTACACCCATGCCGGCCCCGAGGTCGCCGTGGCCTCGACCAAGGCGTTCTCCGCGCAGATCACCGCGCTCCTGCTGCTGGGCCTGCACATGGGCCGGGTGCGCGGTGCGGTCGCCGATGCCTCGGTCGACGTCGACGAACTCGCTGCGCTTCCCGACAAGATCGCCAAGGTGCTCGAGAGCGAGCAGGAGCACGTCACCCAGCTCGCCGGGTGGATGGCCGACACCCGCTCGGTGCTGTTCCTGGGACGCCACGTCGGGTACCCGATCGCCCTCGAAGGTGCTCTCAAGCTCAAGGAGATCTCCTACATCCACGCCGAGGGCTTCGCCGCCGGCGAGCTCAAGCACGGACCGATCGCACTGATCGAACCCGGGCAGCCGGTGTTCGTGCTGGTTCCCTCCCCGCGTCACTCCGCACTCGTGCACTCCAAGGTCGTCTCGAACATCCAGGAGATCCGCGCGCGCGGTGCCCGGGTGATCGTGATCGCCGAGGAAGGCGACGCCGCTGTGCTGCCGTTCGCCGACGAGGTCATCCACATCCCGCTCGCCGGAGCGATGTTCGAGCCGCTGCTCGCGGTCGTGCCGCTGCAGATCTTCGCGATGGCGCTGGCCACGGCGAAGGGCCTCGACGTCGACCAGCCGCGTAACCTCGCCAAGTCGGTCACGGTCGAGTAGAACCGCCCTCCGAATCGCGCGAATGGCTTCGTTTCCAGCGGAAACGGAGCCATTTGGGCGATTTCAACCGGAATCAGGCTCGGTAGGCTGAACGGGTGATCATCGGCACCGGAATCGACCTCGTGGACATCCCGCGATTCGAGCGGACGATGGCACGGACGCCGCGATTGCGCGAACGGCTCTTCGCCCCGCCGGAGCGCACCCTCCGCCTTCCGTCCCTCGCCGCCCGCTACGCGGCCAAGGAGGCGCTGATCAAGGCGCTCGGTGGCTCGGACGGCGTGCACTGGACCGAGATCGAGATCGCGTCGGAGCCGTCTGGTCGCCCGCATTTCGTGCTCTCCGGCTCGACGGCCGCCGTCGTCGAGGAACGCGGCATCCTGACGCTGCATCTGACACTCACCCACGACGCCGGTCTCGCCGCAGCGTTCGTCGTCGCCGAAGGAGCACCGCTGTGACCGTCCCGTTCCGCGAAGCGACCATCGATCTCGACGCGATCGCCGACAACGTGCGTCATTTCCGACGACTCACCGGGGTCGAGGTGATCGCCATCGTGAAGGCCAACGCCTACGGCCACGGCGCGGCGGCGGCGGCCGTCGCGGCGCTCTCCGCCGGTGCCACCCGCGTCGGCGTCGCCGAGATCCCCGAGGCGCTCGAACTGCGCCGACAGGGCGTGCGTGCACCGATCATGGCGTGGCTGCACGCGCCGGGGGAACGATTCGAGCACGCCGCCGCGCAGGACATCGAGGTGGGGATCTCGTCGTTCGACCAGCTCGAGGCAGCCGGAGCTGCCGCCGCGGTCGACCGTCCGGTCGGCGTGCACCTGAAGTTCGAGACCGGGCTGTCGCGCAACGGCATCGCCCCCGCCGACTGGGGCCGCGTGCTGGCCGAGGCCGCGCGCCTCGAGCGCATCGGACGACTGCGCATCGTCGGGCTGTTCAGTCACCTCTCCAACACGTCGGTCGACGACGACAGAGCTGCGCTCGCGAAGTTCGAGGAAGGCGTCGCCGCGGCGGCGGCTTTCGGCATCCGCCCCGAGATCCGGCACATCGCTGCGACGGCCGCCGCCATCGACCTGCCGGAGATGCGCCTCGACGCGGTGCGCATCGGCGTGGGGCTCTTCGGCCTCTCGCCGTTCGACGACCGCAGCTCCGCGGAGCTCGGTCTGCGCCCGGCGATGACGCTCCGCGGTGCGATCGCCGCCGTCCGCAGAGTGCCCGCAGGAACCGGCGTCTCCTACGGCTACGACCATCGCACCGACCGCGACACGACGTTGGTCCTGGTGCCTCTCGGATACGCCGACGGGGTGCCGCGGAACGCATCGGGAAAGCTCCCGGTCTCGATCGGCGGACGCCGGTTCGTGAACGTGGGACGCATCGCGATGGACCAGTTCGTCGTCGACGTCGGAGACGCTCCGGTCTCGATCGGCGATGAGGTGGTCCTGTTCGGCGACCCCACCCTCGGCGTACCGTCCGCGACGGACTGGGCGGATGCCGCCGACACCATCAACTACGAGATCGTCACCCGCATCGGTCCGCGCGTCCCCCGGCGGACCTCGTGAGCGTGGACCCTGCGTTCCTCGGTCGACGAGAGATCGCGACCGCCGACGCGATGGAGCAGTTGGGCGTGCGGATCGGGGAACAGCTGGAAGCCGGCGACCTGCTCGTCCTGACGGGCCCGCTGGGCGCGGGGAAGACCACGTTCACCCGCGGCCTCGCCGAGGGGCTCGGAGTGCGCGGTCCCGTGCAGAGTCCGACCTTCGTCATAGCCCGCACGCATCCCTCGCTGGTCGGCGGAGCGCCACTCGTGCATGTCGACGCCTACCGGCTCGGTTCCGCCGCGGAGCTCGACGACCTCGATCTCGACCTCGAGCGATCGGTCGTGGTGGTGGAGTGGGGACGCGGTATGGCCGAGGAACTGGCCGACTCGTGGTGGGATGTCGAGGTGGAGCGCCCGGTCGGATCCTCCGTTCTGGACCCGTCGGAGCTCGACGCCGACGCGCCGAGGGTCGTCACGATCGTGCGAGAGAGCATCGTATGACCCCGGCCGTGGATCGCGCTCTCGTCGCCGTGATCGTCGAGGACGACCCCGATGTGCGATCCCTCCTGGAAGAGGTGTTCCTCGCCGCCGGTTTCGAGACGATCCTCACCGGTTCCGGGTTGGAGGGGCTCGCGGCCATCGAGCAGCACCAGCCGGTGATCACGACGCTCGACATCAATCTCCCCGGCATCGACGGCTTCGAGGTCGCACGACGCATCCGGCGGATCAGCGACACCTTCATCATCATGCTCTCCGCGCTCTCCGAGGAGTCCGACGTTGTCCTCGGCCTCACGTCGGGAGCAGACGAGTATCTGGTGAAGCCGTTCCGTCCGCGCGAACTGCGTGCGCGCATCGAGGCGCTGCTGCGGCGCCCCCGCGTCGCCGATCCCCGCCCCTCGGAACCCCACCCTTCCGAACCCCGCTCCGTGCTTCCCCGGCTCCCGGAGACCGGACGAGCGGCGGTCGAGCCCGACCCGGCGGCAGACGGTGCCACCGTCCTCACCTGGCGGGGCCGTGTCCATCGGGATCTCAGCCTCGACCTCGACACACGGATGGTCCTGATCGGGCAGCGGCGCATCGACCTCACGCCGACCGAGTTCGACCTGCTCGCGATGCTGCTCGAGGCCGGGCTCCGCGTGCGCAGCAAAGCCGATCTCGCGCGAGGGTTGCGCGGGGCACCCGAGGGCTCGAGCGAGTACGTGAGCGAGCCGGACAAACGGGCGATCGAGACCCATATCGCCAATCTGCGGCGCAAGCTCCGCGACAGCACGACGCAGCCGCGCTACATCGAGACGGTGCGCGGCGTCGGCTATCGTCTCACGCCGGCCGATGGTCCGTGAATGCCGCGGGGCGGGACCGTGGTTCCCCAACCACGGCCCCGGTTGCCTGCGAATCCCCACTCGCGTGGCCCCAGCGTCTGCGTTGTTCCCCAGTCGCAGTATCGGCCCCCACTCAGAATGCTAGGGGTGCGAGGCCGCCTGAAGAGCGGGCTGCATCGATCTTTGAGTAATCTTGCGGCAAAGCTGAGGTTCGAGGGGGAGGGTGAGCGCTGATGGTCCGCACTGTGTCTATCTGGCGCTGGCAGCTCGTCTTCACCGGCAGCATCGTGGCGATCGTCGTGATGATCACCGCGTTCAAGCCGCAGACCTTCGCCAACCCACTGGTGGTCGCCGGCGTCGGTCTCGTGATCGTCACCACGCTCATGACCCTGGCGCTGCCGTGGCACCGGCTCCCGCGCACGGCCGCCACCGTCGTGCCGCTCCTGGACGCGCTCGCCGTGGGCTTCACGACCAACGCGCCCGACCTCCGCCTCGGGTTCCTCTGGGTCTTTCCCGTCGTGTGGCTGGCCAGCTACTTCACGATGCCCTGGGTGCTCGGAGGCATCGCCTTCATCAGCGCCACTCTCGTGCTGTTCGCCGATCAGAGCGGTACCCCGGCCGACATCCTGCTGCGGCTGCTCACCCTCGTGATCACCCTGGGCTTCCTCGGGGTGACGGTCCGCATCGGCGCGCAGCGCTCCCGCGCCGCGCGCCGCCTCCTGCAGCGCCGATCCGAGCAGGTCAACCGCGCCGCCGAGCGGGCGGAGGCGAACCAGCGACGCGTCACGCAGATCGTCGACGCGCTGAGCGTGGCGCTCGTGGTCGTGACGACCGGCGGGCGCGTCCTGCAGATGAACGACGCCTACCGCACGCTCTACGGTCGTGATCGCTTCGGTGCCGCTCTGCCCTCGGCCGCGGTCGAGTACGACGCGCGGCGTGGCACGGCGCTTCCGCCATCGCGCACCTCGCTCGCCCGAGCCGCCGGTGGCGAGCGGCTGCAGGCGGAACGGGTGTGGCTGTTCGACGGCACGGGACAGTGGCGTGCGCTCGAGGTGAGCACACAGCCGATGGCCACCGCGGGAGAGGGCGAGGACATCACGCTCGTCGTGATCGACGACGTGACGGCGCTGCTCGAAGTCGACGAGGAACGACGCACCTTCAATGCGGTCGTCTCCCATGAACTGCGAAATCCGCTCACCGCGATCCTCGGTCACGTCGATCTGCTCCGCGAGCGCGACGACCTGCCGGGACGCGTGCCGGCGCAGCTCGAGATCATCGCGCACGCGGGTGAGCGGATGCAGGACCTGGTCTCGAGCATCCTGCAGCAGACGAGCCGCTCCGCGCAGGAGCCGTTCGCCCCGGTCGATCTGCGCGAGGTCGTCGAGGCGGCGGCCGCCTCGTACGCACCCGTCATCGCCGGCAACCGACAGGAGCTCGGGATCGGGGGCGCCGCACGCCTGGTGATCTCGGGCGATCCCTTCCGGCTGCGGCAGGTGCTCGACAACCTCCTCAGCAACGCCGCCAAGTACACCCCTGCAGGAGGGCGCATCGAAATCGGTCTGGGGACGGCCACGACGGGTCAGGCGGAGGTCACGATCGTCGACGACGGATTCGGGATGACCCCGGAGGATCTGTCACGGGTGTTCGAGCCCTACTTCCGCACCGAGAGCGCTGTGCGTGCCGGCATCAGCGGCACGGGACTGGGAATGGGGATCGTGCGCGAGATCGTCGCCGCGCATGAGGGCAGCATCGACGTCTCCAGCGAGATCGCGGTCGGCACCCGGGTGACACTCCGCTTCCCGCCGCGTTCCCCGGAAGAGGTGCAGACGTGAACCCGCTCGTCCCCGTCAACGTCGACATCACGACGAGCATGGTGGCCGTCGTCACCGTGCTCACGGTGATGGTCGTGGGCCTCGGCACCCTCGCCCGCCCGTCGAAGGCGACGGTGACCTGGGGAGCGGCCTTCGGCCTGGGGATGCTGGCGGCCTACCTCTGGCTCGCGGGCCAGCAGACCGAGGAACCGGTGTTGCGCGGAGCCGCTTCCGCGTTGATGCTCTGCTTCGAACCGCTGGTCTGGATCGGCCTGCGGATGCACCTCGGTCGGCGAGCGCGCTGGTGGCCGGTCGTCGTCTTCATCCTGGTCTCTCCCACGCTCCTGGTGGCCACGGCCGGCAGCGTCTGGTATCTGCCCTCGTTCCAGCTCGTCTTCCTCGGGAGCGCCGTCTTCGCAGGCCTGGTGGCCTACGAGCTGCTGCGGGACAGGCCGGCCGTCAGGGACATCGTGCTGCCGTTGGCCCTCGCTTCATGCGGCTTCGTCGTGGTGGCGGTCGTGAGCGCCGTGTCCGCCCTGGTCTCCGGTGGCGCCGGCACCGAGGCGCAGTTGAGCGCACTGCGCGGTATGAATGCCGTCGGCACGGTGGTGGTGAGCACGTGCGCGGCGTTCACCCTGGTACTGCTGGTTCGTTCGGAGCAGAAGACGAGGGACGCCGATGACATCGCGGACCGCGCCCGTCGCCGGCTCCGCAAGGCCGAGGCGCAGAACGACCTGCCGTGGTCGGTCCTCGACATCCGGCTCGACGATCCGGCCGACCTCCGGGAGGCGTCGACGGGTTCCGCGTTCGCCATGATCGTCGACCGTTTCCATCACGACATCCAGGAGGGGCTCCCCGCGTCGGCCGACGCCGATCGGGTCGCCGACGGTCGCGCGATCGTCGTCATCCGCGGTGGCGACGAGTCGGTCCGGCACCACCTGCGGGGGATCCTGACCCGCATCTCGGTGATCGACAGGGAGACGGCGGTCACCGGGATCCGATCCTCGGCGAGCATCGGCTGGGCGACCGCCTCGGTCGTCGGTTACGACTACGACGCCCTCGTCGCCGCGGCGGGCAGAGCAGCGGTCAGGGCGCGGGATGCCGGCGGCGATCAGTGGAAGCGCGCCACCGCGGCGGATCTCACGTCGGCCTGAGGAGATGTCCGGCTAGGCGGGGCGGGATTCCCGGCCGCGGGCGAGGGCGGCGGCGATCGCTCCTTCGGCCTCGGCATCGGTCTCCGCGGCGGCGGACACGTTCTCGGCGACGACCGCCTCGATGATCTCGGTGCGCTGGATGCGCGTCTCGCGCGGTGCCTTCACGCCGATCCGCACGCTGTCGCCCTTGATCTCGAGCAGCGTGATCTCGATGTCGCCGTCGATGCGCACGCTCTCACCGATCCGCCTCGTCAAAACCAGCATTCGTTCAGCCTAGTGCTGCGGGGACGACGCCGACCGACGGCGTGGGGAGGTCTCGTACGACACCGACGGTCTCGATCGTGAGGGCGGCCGCGGTCGCCTCGGTGTACGAGAGCACAGGGAGGCCGTCCGTCTGCGCCGAGACGAGGCGTCGCACGGCCGGCCGCAGCGACGGTGCGCACACCAGCACCGGCTCGCCGCCCTCGTGTACCGAGGCGACGGCCTGCTTCACGGAATCCACCACCGCCTCCATGCGCTGTGGATCGAACACGATCTGGCTGCCGTCGTCGCCCGGGCGCAGGCTCTCGAGCATCGCCTGTTCGAGCATCGGGTTGATCATCACCACGCGCAGGGTGCCGGCATCCGCGAAGCGGGCGGCGATCGCGGGGCCGAGCGCGGCCCGTGCGGCTTCGATCAGGCCCTCGGGGTCGGTGGAGACCCTGGCGCGCAGGGCGAGCGCCTCATAGATGCGGCTGAGGTCGTTGATCGGCACCCGTTCGGCGAGGAGGCCCTGCAGGACGCGCTGGACCTCGGCCAGGGACATCAGCGCGGGCGTGAGCTCCTCGACGGCAGCGGGGGAGACCTGTTTGAGGGCGTCCGTGAGCTGGCGCACGTCTTCGCGGCTGAGCAGGCGTGCGGCATGGGCGTGGATCACACTGGACAGGTGCGTGATGATCACGCTTGCCCTGTCGATCACGGTCGCACCGGCGAACTCGGCGCTGTGGCGCATCTCCATCGGGATCCACTTGCCTTCGAGCCCGAAGACCGGGTCGAGCGTCGCGGTGCCGGGGAGGCTGTCCAGCCCCTGCCCGAGGGCGAGCACGGAACCCACCGGCGCCGTGCCGCGGCCGGTCTCGACACCGGCGATGCGGATGACGTAGGTCGCCTGCGGCAGCTCGATGCTGTCGCGGGTGCGGACGGGCGGCGCGATGAGCCCGAGATCGAGGGCGATCCGGCGTCGGAGGGCCTTGACACGCGCGAGCAGATCGTCGGGTCCGCCGGTGACCAGATCGATGATGTCGGGGGCCAGGAGGATCTCGAGCGGATGCACGCGCATCTTCTCGATGAGTTCCTCGGGCTGGTCGGCCGGGGCGGCGGAGGGGCTCTGCGCGGCGGCGGCCGCCTCCTCGCGCTTCTGGGTCGCCTTGATGCGCTGGGCGATGAGGAGGAGGAGGGCGCCGATCGCGACGAACGGCAGCATCGGCATGTGCGGGATGAGCGACATGATGATCGCGGCGCAGCCGGCGATGATGAGCGCATTGCGGGATTGGCCGAGCTGGGCGGATGCCGCCGTCCCCATCTCCGCCTCCGCCGTGGAGCGGGTCACGATCATGCCGGTGGAGACCGCCATCAGCAGCGCCGGGATCTGCGTGACCAGACCGTCACCGATCGTGAGCAGGCTGTAGGTGTTCACGGCCTCGTCGATCGTCATGCCGTGCTGCACGATGCCGATGGCGATGCCGCCCACGACGTTGATGATGATGATGACGAGACCGGCGATCGCGTCGCCCTTCACGAACTTGGACGCACCGTCCATCGCTCCGTAGAAGTCGGCCTCGGCGGCGACCTCGGCGCGACGCTCGCGCGCCTCCGCATCGGTGATGAGTCCGGCGTTGAGATCGGCGTCGATGGCCATCTGCTTGCCGGGCATCGCATCGAGCGTGAATCGTGCACCGACCTCGGCGACGCGCTCTGCGCCCTTCGTCACCACGACGAACTGGATGACGACCAGGATGAGGAACACGACGGCGCCGATGATGAGCGAGCCGCCGACCGCGATGGCGCCGAACGCCTCGATCACCTGCCCTGCGTACGCCTCGCCGAGCACCAGACGGGTCGAGGCGACGTTCAGTCCCAACCGGAACAGCGTCGCCACGAGCAGCAGCGAGGGAAAGACGGAGAAATCGAGCGGCTTCTTGACGAACATCGACGTGAGCAGGATCACGAGCGCGAACATGATGTTCAGGATGATGAGGATGTCGAGCAGGAACGGCGGCACCGGCACGACGAGGAGCATGATGATGCCCACGACGCCGATCGGCACCCCGAGCTTGGGAAGCAGCTGTCTCATGCGGTCCTCCGGTAGGGAAGGGAGTGGATGCCGCGGGCCGCCCCGCGTCGTCGCAACGAGTCGACGAACACGAGCACGCGTGCCACGGCGTTGTACAGGTCTTCGGGGATCTCCTGGCCCAGCTCGCACGCGGCGTGCAGGGCCCGGGCGAGGGTGATCTCGCGCACCAGCGGCACACCGGCGCGCACGGCCTCGTCGCGGATGCGCTCGGCGATCACCCCGCTGCCCTTGGCGACGACCTTGGGGGCGGCGCGGCCGGGCTCGTACCGCAGGGCGATCGCGATGTGCGTCGGGTTGACCACGACGACGTCGGAGCCGGCGACGGCCGCGATCATGCGGTTGCGGCTGACGGCGAGCTGACGCGAACGTCGCTGCTGGCGGATCAGCGGATCGCCTTCGGAGTTCTTGTTCTCGTCGCGGATCTCGCGCTTGGTCATGCGTGTGTGCTTGCGGTTGCGGCGCATGACCACGAACATGTCGATCGCGGCGAGGGCCAGGCCGACCCCGATCGCGGTCTGCAGCAGCGCGGTCGTGCCCTCGCTCGCGGTGCCGAGCAGGCGGGAGATCGAGTGCGCGCCGCTCGCGGTCAGCACGGGCATCAGGCTCGCGATCACGAACCAGAGGGCGATGCCGATGGCCGCGGTCTTCATGAGGGCCTTGGCGCCCTCCCAGAGGGCCTGCATGCCGAACACCCGGCGGATCCCGGTGACGAGGTTGAACTGTTCGAAACGGCCGGTGAGCGGCTTCAGATGCACCCCGCCCTGGATGACCGCGCCGATCAGGGTGACGATCGCGACGGCGGCCAGCATCACGGTGAGCGTCGGGAGCACGGAGGCGAGTCCGCGCCCGAGGGCCGCCAGAGCCGCCTGCGGTGTCGGAGCATCGACCAGGGACGTCAGCGTGAGCAGCTGCTCGGTTCCCGCCGAAGCCCCCAGGGCGATGGCCGCCGGCATCGTGACGGCCGCCGCGCCGATCCCCAGCCAGGCGGTCAGATCCTGGCTGCGTGACAGCCGCCCCTTCTTGCGGGCCTCGCTGAGGTGCTTGTCCGTCGCCTTCTCGCTGCGTTCGCCGCTGTCCGTACCGCTCATTCGTGCACCCCCTGCATCATGCGCAGGGCCTGCGCGGCGAGGGAATCGACGATGCCGGGGAGGACGGCGTAGACGGCGCCCGCGAGCAGCAGCGTCAGCAGGATCTTGACCGGGAAGCCCATCGCGAACGCGTTCAGCGCGGGAGCGACGCGGGTGATGAGTCCCAGCCCGACATCGGCGAGGAACAGCACGAGCACCAGGGGCCCGGCGATCTGCACGGCGGCGAGCACCATCTGCGAGACCCCGTCGACGAGGAGCTCTGCGGGTCCCGCCGCCTGGAACATGCCGTCGACGGGCACGGCCTCGAAGCTGCGGGCGAGCCCGGCCAGGATCAGCTGATACCCGCCGGACGCGAACAGCAGCGTCAGCGCGGTCAGGTGGAAGAGCCGGGTGAACTGGGCGCCGTTCACGAGCGAGTGCGGGTCGAAAGCCTGAGCGAGCTGGAACCCGCCGAACACGTCGATCAGGCTGCCGGCCGCCTGCAGCGCCGAGAAGCACAACAGCACGAGGAAGCCGAGCAGGGCACCGGTGACCAGCTGCAGAACCAGGGCCCCGAGGAACGGGCCGGTGTCGAGGTTCACGTAGCCGGGGGCCACGGCCGTGCCCACCGCGAGGGAGAGCCCGATCGCGAGCATCGCCTTCACCCGCACCGGAATCGCCCCGTACGAGAACGGCGGGGCGATCATGATGAAGGCCGTGATGCGCACGGCGGTGAGCATCGTGGCTTCCAGCCAGGCGAAGTCGATCGGGATGTACACGTCGTCATCCGCTCAGCAGCGAGGGGATACGGGCGAACATCTCGTTCGTGAAGGCGATCATCTCCGCGATCATCCAGTTGCCCGCGATGAGCAGGGCGATCCCGACGGCGACGATCTTCGGCACGAACGACAGCGTCACCTCCTGCACCTGCGTGATCGACTGCAGCAGCGAGATGGCGAAGCCCACCACGAGGGCGGTGACCAGCACGGGCGCGGCGAGTTTCGCCGCGATGAGCAGCCCCTGCGTTCCGATGTCGATGACGGCTTCGGGACTCATCCCACCCCTCCGTAACTCTCGAGCAGCGCCCGGATGATGAGCCCCCAGCCGTCGACGAGGATGAACAGCAGGATCTTGAACGGCAGCGAGATCATCACGGGCGGGAGCATCATCATGCCCATCGACATCAGCGCCGCGGCCACGACGAGGTCGATGACCAGGAACGGGACGAAGATCACGAAGCCGATGATGAACGCGGCCCGCAGCTCGGAGATCATGAACGCGGGGATGAGCGTGTACATCGGGACGCTCGAAGGGTCCTCGGGGTTGGGCTGACCCGCCATCCGGGTCATCAGGGCGAGGTCCTCTTCGCGCGTGAAGCGGAGCATCCACTCCTGCAGAGGCAGTTGGCCGACGTCGATGGCCTGCGTGAAGGTGAGCGTGCCGTCGATGTAGGGCTGCACTGCCACCGTGTTGATCTCGGTGAGCACCGGCCACATGATGAACAGCGACAGGAAGAGCGACAGGCCGGCCAGCACCTGGTTGGGCGGGATGGTCGGCAGCGAGAGGGCATTCCTGGTCATCGCCAGCACCACGAAGATCTTCGTGAAAGACGACATCATCAGCAGGAGCGCGGGGGCGACCGAGAGCAGGGTGATGCCCAGCAGGGTCAGGATCGAGCCGGACGGACCGCCGTCGACGCCGTTGATGTCGATCGTGACGCCCTCGCCCGGGTCGTCCGGGGTCACCTGTGCGTGGGCGGCCGTGCCCGACAGGAGCGTCATCACGACGACCAGCACCGCGGCCGCGGCGAGGATCAGCGCGATTCGCCGCAGCGCGCGCCCGTCGACGACCCCACGGGCGACGCTCATCGGGTGCGCCGGATGGCCTCGGCGGTCTGCCGCCAGGTTTCGGGGGAGAGGATGGAGCCACGCAGCGGGTCGTTCCGGTGACGGACCCGGCGTTGCGGCGCCGGCGTCACGGGAGGGCCGGCCGCCGATTCGGTCAGGGCGGTGGCGGCGAGGATGCGGTCGAACTCCTCGGCGTCGGACGCCGCCTCTGACGTCGTCGCCGACCACGTCGACCGTGCGGTCTCCTCCGGCTCATCTGCGGGTCTGACCGGCAGACGGTCGACGACGTTCACGCCGTGCTCGGTGACGCCGAGCACGTACCGGGCGTCCTCCGTCTGGATCACGACGATCTGCGCCTTCGGGCCGACCCCCTGGCGCCCGAGCACCGTGATCGCCTCGCTGTCGCGGCGACGCGCCTGCGTGCGCGCGACGCGTCGCTGCAGGAACCACAGCACCCCGAGCACTGCGGCGAGCGAGAGCACGACCCGTAGGCCGAGCAGGAGGTCGTCCAGGGTCAGGCCTCGACGTTCTCGAGGATGCGGGTGATCCGCACCGCATAGTCCTGGTCGACGACGACGACCTCGCCGTGCGCGATGATGCGTCCGTTGAGCTTGATGTCGGCCGGAGCGCCGGCGGAGCGATCGAGCTCGACGATGCGTCCCGGTTCCAGATCGAGCACATCGCGCACCGCCATCCTGGTGCGCCCGATCTCGACGGTGAGCTCCATCTCGACGCCCGCGATGCGGTGCAGCCGCCGCGAGGACGAGGAGGCACCGGCGGGCGCGCGCGTCACGACGACGGCGAGCCGGCCGACCGTGTGGTCGGCGTCGTCCTGGAGGTCGAAGAGCTGCACGGCCGGGTCGGCGAAGAGGGAGGAGGCATCGCCGACCGTGCCTGCGCCGAGGGCACCGGCACCGAGCGCGCTGGTCGCGCTCTCCAGCGCGTCGCGCAGCCGGTCGGCCAGGGGCGTGCCGCCGAGGCCGTCGACCAGGATCTCGGGCTCGAACAGCTGTACCGCCAACTGCGCGCTCGCCTCACCGACGAACTGCACGACCAGGGCGTCGCCGGTGTCGCCGGAGACCTGCGAGGCGCGCGCGACGAGAGGGGAGGCGGTCGGCAACGATGCGGCGAAGGCGGCGGCGACGGCGGACTCGTAGGTGGTGGTGCTGGTCACGCGGGCTCCTCGGCGAAAGCGGGATCGGGGACGGTGGTGGTCACGACGCAGGCCAAGCGCGCTCCTGCGCTACCGACGGCTGCCGTGGCGACGGTCTGATCACCGACGGAGAGGACCATCGGACGATCGGCGGAGTGCGGGAACGCGATGACGTCGCCGACGGACAGATCCAGGACCTCGCGGGGCAGCACGGCTCGCGGTGCGAGTCGCAGCGCGAGTTCGACCGGGGCGATCTCGACCTGGCGACGGATCCGGGCGGGTGCCGCGGTGCGCTCGTCGTCGGACGGACGCACGGTGAAACCGGCGAGCACGGAGGCCGGCAGCATCACGCTCGTCGGCACGGTGCGACCGGCGAGACGCATCGAGAACCGTGCGACGATGACGGGTTCGCCGGATGCCGCCACCTGGGCGAACTGCGAGCTGTACTGGATGCCGCTGAAGGCGACCCCGGTGGGGAGAAGACCGTCGAGCGCACCGGTGAGGTGGTCGATCGCGTCGACGATCAGCGATCGGATCAGGGCCTGCTCGATCGGGGTGAACGTGCGGTCCTCTGAGGCTGCGGAAGCTCGTCCGCCCACCATCTGCACGATCCAGGCGGTCGCGGCGGAGGTCGGCAGCTGCACGATGAGGCGCTCTTCCGAGTCGGGCAGGGCGCACACGATCATCGTGGTCGTCGTCGGCAGCGACTGGGCGTACTCGCCGTATGTCATCATGCCGACGTGCTCGACCGCGATGGTGGCGCGCACGTGGATCTTCGCCGAGAGTTGCGCGGACCACTGGCGGGAGAAGGTCTCGAAGGCCAGTTCCAGGGCTCGGGTGTGCTCGCGCGAGAGGGTCGCCGAACGGCCGAAGTCGTACACCTCGACGTCGGCGGTCTTCGTCGCCGTTCCCGCGCGCACGTCGGAGCGCACGCTGTCCTCGATCACCACGAACCGGACTATCGGGCGGTGAACGGCGTGCGTTAGGTGAGAAGGCGGGTCAGGAGGACGGCTTTCCCGCCTGTGCCTGGGGGATGAGCGCGCGCACCTCCTCGTTCGCATCGGAGAGGACGACGATGTCGACCCGTCGGTTCTGGGCCAGGGCATCGGGGGAGTCGCCTGGGGCGACCGGCCTCGTGTCGCCGAATCCGACCGATTTCAGGTGCGCGGGCGGCAGCCCCGAGGCCTCGACGAGGTGCCGCAGCACCTGGGTGGAGCGTCCGGCGGACAGCTCCCAGTTCGTGGGGTACGGGGCGACCGATCCGCGCACGTCGGCGTGGCCCTCGACCGAGATCTCGTTGGCGGTGGTGACCAGCACCGAGCCGAGCGCGTCGAGGACGAGGAGCGCTTTCGCACTGAGCGTCGTGCTGTTCGTGTCGAAGAAGGTCTCGGCACTCACGAGGCCGATCGTGAGGCCGCGCTCATCGATCGTGAAGGTGACGTCGGCTTCGAGACCGTTCTGGGCGAGCACCTGACGCAGGCGCTCACGCAGCGCCGACAGCTCGTTGAACTCGGTCTGCGCAGCGGCGAGGTCGATGTCGGCGAAGTCCTCGCCCTTCTCATCGACCAGTTCGGGAGGCACGACCACGCCTGTCGTTGCGTCGATCTCGTCCGAGGGCTCCTGCCCGAAGCCGGTCGCGAGGGAGGCGCTGAGAGCCTCGAACTTCTCCTGGTCGACGGTCGACATCGCGAACAGCACGATGAACATGCACATCAGCACCGTGACCATGTCCATGTAGGACGCCATCCACCGCTCGTCCGGACCGCTGTGCTCCTCCTGCGGCACGCGGCGACGGGCACGGACGCTCATGACGCCTGCTCCGTCTCCTCGGCTGCTCGGGTGCGGGCCTTCCGGCCGGAGCGGGCGGAGGAGCGTTCGGACACGAGGGCTCGCAGGCGCTCGCCGACGAACTGCGGCGGTGCGCCGGCCTGGATCGCGAGCATGCCCTCCATGAGCACGGTCATGCGTTCGAGTTCGAGCTCGCCGAGACGCTGGAGGCGTCCGCCGATGGGCAACCAGATGAAGTTGGCCGAGAGTAGACCCCACAGTGTCGCGACGAACGCTGTCGCGATCATGGGACCGAGCGTGTCGGGCTTGTCGAGCTTCTCCAGCACGTGCGTGAGGGAGACGACGGTGCCGATGATGCCGACCGTGGGCGCGAAGCCGCCGAGCGTCATGTAGAAGCGTGAGGCGGTGCGGTTGCGGGCGGCGGTCGAGGTGAGCTCATCCTCCAGCAGCGTTCGCAGGTCTTCGGCGTCGGTCCCGTCCGCGATGCTCTGCAGCGCCTGGCGCAGGAACGGGTCCTTCTCGTCCTCGAGTCCCTGCTCGAGGGCGAGGAGCCCTTCGGCGCGCGCCTTCTCGGCGTAGCCGACCACCGTGTCGATCATGCTCGACGCGGTGCGGCGCTCGCCGCGGAAGGCGCGGGGGAGCGACTTGACCGCATGCAGCGCATCGCGCACCGTGCCGCTCGCGATGCCGACGGCGATCGTGGCTCCGAAGACCAGCACCATCGGGGCGGGGATCAGCAGCGATCCGATGGTGGCGCCCTCGAGGTTGATCATGGCGATCAGTGCGCCGAACGCGAGGACCAGTCCGAGGATGAGAGACGGATCCATCAGAGACCGACCTCGGCATCGGGGGCGGCGGAATCCGATCCGGCGGTGCTGATCAGAGCGGCGGCCGTGGCGAGCACTCCGGCGCGGAACCGGGTGATCTGCGCGATCACGTCATCCATCGTCTCGGTCACGACGAAGGTCGCACCGTCGACCATGATGAGCGTCGTGTCCGGCGTGGCCTGGACACGTTCGATCAGGTCGGGGTTCACCGCGAACCGCGAACGGTTCAGGCGCGTGAGGACGATCATGGGCTCCATCCTGGAAAGATCCGTCCGTGTTCCGGGGAGCACGGACCCGACGGCCCGTCCTGGGCTGTCGGGGGTGACTGTCGGCCGGCCGGCTCCGGTCGTTAGCAAGGCCCGGTTCGGGAGGTTCGCGCGACGAAGTTGCCGTCGGCGTGGAGCAGAAGCGCGAGCAGTCCGACATTACTCGTCTTTAATTGATCTAAACCTTAGTAACGAGTGCGATACTCGTCTTTGTGGACACTGATGCAAGTACGCCGGGAACCAGGTGGCCGGCACACACCGTGGAGACGCTTCCGTGGCGCCAACAGGTCCGTGGCGGCACTCGGGACGATCGGACGCTGGCATCCGTCGACGCCACGATCCCCCCGATGATCGCGGGTCTCGACTACGCCGCCCCCATGGCGACAGTCGTCGCCTCGGAGGGCGCTCTGCTTGCTATCGCGCAAGCGGATACCGACGCGGAGGGGCATTCGGCGGCGCTGAGCCGATTCATGATGCGCACAGAATCCGTCGCGTCGTCGAAGATCGAGCGGATCACCGCCAGCGCGACCGACTACGCCAGGGCGCTGGCCGGCAACCGTTCGAACGCCTCGGCCACGAGCATGGTGGCGGCGAGCACGGCACTGCATGGCCTCGTCGCCGGAGTCGGCGACCGAGGTCTGTTCGCGGTCGAGGACCTCCTCATCGCTCACCACGACTTGATGAAGGACGATCCCGTCGAAGCGGCGTATGCCGGTCGTTTGCGTGACATGCAGAACTGGATCGGGGGAAGCGACCACTCGCCGCGAGGTGCGCTTCATGTGCCACCGGCACCGCAACGAGTCGCCGCGTTGATGGACGACCTGATCGCTTTCCTCAACCGAGACGACATCCCGGTGATCGTGCAGGCGGCGATCGGACATGCGCAGTTCGAGTCCATCCATGCGTTCACGGATGGCAACGGTCGTCTCGGCCGCGCCCTCGTGTCGGCCGTGCTTCGTCGCCGTGGCGCTGCCGTCAACGCCGTCGTTCCCCTGGCGAGCGGGCTTCTCGCCAAACGGGACGAGTACTTCGCCGCGCTCGGCGACTATCGGCGGGGTGAGCCGTCGCCGCTCATTGCGCTGTTCGCCCGGGCGGCCCGCGCAGCGGCTTCGTGCTCGCGCGAATCCATCGCCCGCATCAAAGGTCTTCCAGCCGAGTGGGCGAACGAGCTGCGCCCGCGGGCCGGTTCTGCGGTCGCCGCGCTGATTCCCGGGTTCTACGATCACCCCGTCATGGCAGCAGGCGAGATCGAGCAGCGCTCAGGTTCGTCGGAGCAACAGGCCTACAAGGCCATCGCTCAGCTCGAAGCGGCAGGATTCGTGCAAGAGATCACCGGACGCAAGCGGGACCGTGTCTGGGTCGCCGCCGAACTGCTCGCGGAGCTCGACGACCTCGACCGGCGGATCCAGGCGGAGATGGGCAACTGAAGGGCCAACCGGCGGGACTGCGATCACGTGGGTGTCGCTCCGAGATGCTTCGTGCTCGCAGTGCGACCGAGACGACTCAGCGGTCGGCGAGCAGGCGGTCGCGCACCTGACGACGCAGCACCTTGCCGATGAGCGACCGGGGGAGGTCGTCGACGGCGGTGATCCGGCGAGGCACCTTGTAGGGGGTGAGCCGGGTGCGGCAGAAGTCGCGCAGCGCATCCACGTCGAGGGCCGCACCGTCGCGGAGCACCACGGCGGCGGCGACCTCCTCTCCGCCGTGGGGTCGCGGCAGACCGACGACCGCCGCGGCGACGACATCGGGATGGGCGACCAGCGCGTCTTCCACCTCGCTGGGAGACACGTTGAACCCGCCGGTGATGATGAGCTCCTTGAGGCGGTCGACGATGCTCACGAACCCGTCGGAGGAGACCTGGGCGATGTCGCCGGATCGGAGCCAGCCGTCCGGCAGCAGGGCATCTGCCGTCTCGCCCGGACGCCCCCAGTACCCCTGGAAGACCTGCGGTCCGCGGATGAGGAGCTCGCCGGGCTCGCCGGCGGGAAGGTCGACCGCAGGGTCGGCCGGGTCGACGACGCGGATCTCCGTGCTCGGGAAGGGCACCCCGACGGTGCCGGGGCGACGCGTCGGGCCCATCGGGTTGCCCAGCGCGACCGGTGAGCTCTCGGTCATGCCGTAGCCCTCGACGAGCAGACCGCCGGTCGCCTCCTCCCAGCGCTTCACCGTGGCGACCGGAAGGCTCATGGCGCCGGAGATCGCGAAGCGCACGGTCGAGAGGTCGATCGTTCCTCGGCCGGCCGCACGTGCGAGCGCGTCGTAGATCGGCGGTACGGCGGGAAGGAAGGTGGGCGGCGTCGTACGCGCCGCCGCGGTGACCAATCCCAGGTCGAACGTCGGGAAGAGGACGAGTCGCGCGCCGATGCTCATCGCGAAGGTGAGGCACAGGGTCATGCCGTAGGCGTGGAACAGCGGCAGCACGCCGTAGAACGTCTCCTCGCCGTCGACGAGACCCGGCACCCACGCCCGCCCCTGCATCGCGTTGGCACGGAGATTCGCGTGCGTGAGGATCGCTCCCTTCGGGACACCCGTCGTCCCGCTCGTGTACTGCAGCAGGGCGATGTCTTCCAGGCCCGGTCCCCCCACCCGTCGGGAGAGGCGTCGGTGATCGGCGAGGCTCTTCCACGCGATCAGGTGCCGCGCCTTCGGGGCGCCGGTGAGCTTCGCCCTGGCCTCGCGGGCCCGGGGCAGGGGCAGGCGGAGCGCGAGGCGCTTCGACAGCGGCATCGCCGTGGTGATGTCGACGCTCACGATGTGCTCGACCTTGACATCGACGGGGAATCCGGCGACCGTGTCGACCGATTTGTCCCACACGACCGCGACGCGGGCGCCGTGATCCTCGAACTGATGCCGCAGCTCGCGCGCGGTGTAGAGCGGGTTGTGCTCGACCACGATCGCGCCGAGCCGGAGGATCGCGTAGAAGGCGACCACGTGCTGAGGGCAGTTGGGCAGCACCAGCGCCACCCGGTCGCCGTGGCCGACGCCGAGGCGCCGCAGACCCTCGGCCGCCCGCTCGACCTGCTCCCCGAGCTCGCGATAGGTCGTGACCGCTCCGAAGAAGTCCAGTGCCGGGCGCCGCCCGAAAGACTTCACAGTCGCCGACAGCATCTCGGACAGAGTCTGCGACGGATCCGCGATCTCCGCGGGGACACCCTCCGCGTAGGAGTCGAGCCAGGGTCGGGAGGCGAGCGGGGATTCGGGCATGCCTCCATCCTGCCCGGGATCCCTATCAGCGGACACCGCATCCGTTCAGCCGAGGAAGAGGAGCACGATCGACAGGATGACGGAGGCCGCGCCGACCCCGGCCAGCGTGATCCCCAGCACCTGGAACGCATGCAGCAGGGGCCGTCGGGGTTCGAACCGCATCAGGCTCGGGTGCCGTTCACTGAGGAACGCGTCGGCTTCTTCCCGCCCGTGCCAATGGACCGATTCCTCCGCGCGCAGCGGGCGCTCCCAGAAGTCGCCGGCGGCGAACCAGCGTGCTCGCGCCCGGCCGCCGTCGTCCTCGACGATGACCACCTCGTGCGGCACCCAGGAGCCGTCGTGCAGTTTCACCAGGAGCACGATCGCGAGCAGCGGGAGCCCGATGCCGAGGCCGATCCACGAGAGGACCTCGGCGATGGTGCCGACAGCGTCGACCGCGTTCATGACCGGCTCCGTTCTCCCTCAGACGACAGTACCGGCGAAACCCGGCGGCCTAGGCTGACGGGGTGGACGAAGACACACGGAACGTGCAGGCGGCGCTGGCGAGCATCACCGAGCACTGGCAGCCGCATCGATTGACGAGCATCAACGACTACGACGTCAAGGTCGTCAAACTGCTCGGCGAGTTCGTCTGGCACACCCACCCCGATACCGACGAGCTCTTCATGGTGGTGCACGGAGAGCTGACGATCCAGCTGCGCGACCGCGATGTCGTGCTCGGACCGAACGATGTCTTCGTCGTCCCGAAGGGCGTCGAGCACTGCCCGCGCGCCGATCAGGAGGTGCACGCGATCCTCTTCGAGCCGAAGGGCACCGTCAACACGGGCGATGCCGGCGGTGAGATGACATCGGAGCTCCGCGAGTTCGGATAGCCGGACAACCCGCAGCCGGAGCATCGACGTCGGAACAGCCGGACCGAACCTCCCGACGACGAGACGGTCAGGTGAGGGCGACCCCGTGACGTCGACGGCGGACCAGGAGTCCCCCGGCGAGGAGGAGCAGGATCCCGATCCCTGCGAACAGGGATACGGCGGGCCCGTCGACTCCGGTGGACGGGAGGCCGCCGCCGCCGCCGTCCGGATTCGGATCCGGGGGTGGAACGAGGTACACGTTCGTGATCGCCGCGATCTGAGACGTCGGCGGCTCACCTCCGGTGGCCGGGGTGGTGATCGTGACGGTCTGGCCGTCGTTGAGCCTCGACCCCTCTCCGAAGGCACCGACCGCACCGGTCTCGGACACTCGGCACACCGACCCCAGCGGGAGCCCGTCGAGGCGCGTGCGAAGGTCGTCCGCGCTCGACACGGTGAGGGTGCCGCCTGCGGGGAGCACGAGGGGAACGCCGGCGACCGTGCACTCGACGAGGAAATCGAAGCTGTCCGGAGCTCGCCCCGTGTCGCCGGCCAGCACCTTCTGCACCCCGAGGTCGCCATCGAGCAGGGTGACCCCGGCCTGCACGGGGGCCACGGAGTACTCGCGCCCGCCGGCATCCGTGCCCACCGCGCCCATCTGATTCCACGCGAAGCCCCCGGCATCGGGGACGGTGATCGGAGCGAGGTCCGGATACTCCGGCGATTCCGGGACGTTCTGCGTCTCGTAGTGCAGCGACAGCACCTGGCCAGGGCCGAACGACCCGGCCGCCGTGGCGGTGAAGTCGATCGTGACCCGGATTCCGGTCACCTCCTCCCACGCGCCGGCGTAGGAGCGGACGGGCACCCAGGTCGCGGTGGTGTCGCAGAGCAGATCGCCGAACCATGCCGAGCTCGATCCCGTGCCCACGCAGGGCGAAGCCGAGGTCGTCACGTCCAGGGTCAGGGTCGCTCCGACCGGGAGGATGTTCGCGGCCAGGGACTCGGGGAGGAGCACCGGGTCGAATGTGGTGTTGCGTGCAGCGCCGGTCGCCAGCAGCCGGTCGCCGATCCGCGGCAGGGGATCGACGATCGATACGGTCTCGAATCCGACCGTGCCGCTGTTCACGACGGAGAGCCGCCAGTCGTCCGTGGCGCCGACAGCGGTGTAGGCGGCGCACGGTGTGCGGGTGTAGCCGTCGGGGTCGAGCGGGCAGGCCGCGTCGGGGTTGTTCAGGTTGACCTCGCCGTCGACCAGGTCGCCGTCGACTTCGCCCTTGACGTACTTGTACGCCGCGAGGGATCCTCCCGGTGACGGCTGGACATAGTTGGTCGTTCCGCACTGGTCGTCGTCGAGGCCGGATACCGTGCCTTCCCCGTTGCCGGACGCATTCGTGCAGGCGGTGAGCGCCTCATCGGTCGTGACGACGAACGTGTTGGTCGTGAACTCGTCGAGGGCGAGTCCCGGGGCCAGCACGAGGTTCACGGTGATCGTGAAGACCTCACCGGGTGACATCCGATTCCCGCCCTCCGGCCAGGTGAAGGTCACGTTCTTGCCGGTGTCGTCGATCAGAGCCGACACGTCCGTCGACAGCGTGCCCCCCGCCGAGGTCTGATAGGTCGGTGGCGAGAAGTCCCAATCGAGGTACTCGGGGAGCGTGTCGACGAGCTGGTCGATCGTGAGGAAACCGGTGCCGGTGTTGGTGAACTGCAGCGTCCACGGGAGGCTGGCGCCGATGGACACGACGTGGCTGGTTCCGGGCTGCGACTTCACGACATCGAGCTCGTGCGTCCCGGGATCGATCGTCAGGTCGGCATCGGCGTCGGCGTCGGCATCCGCATACAGTCCATCGAGTCGCTCGCTCACGACCGTCGCCGTGTTCGGGAGCGTCGTCGGCAGCGACAGGTCGGTGCCATCTCGCTGTGTGGTGAGCGCGACGATGTCGAACGCGAGCTGCGCGGTCCAGTCGTCGGGCGGTGCATTGCGCGAGAAGACCTCTCCGGCGGCATTGCGGAACACCGCCCGAAGGCCGACGATCGCGGCCGGATCCGCCGCCGTGGGGAGCGCCGCAGTCGCCGCGAACGCACCTTCGACCCAGGTCGATCCCACGAGCGCGTCGATCCGCACCTGGTCGGCACCGGCCGGCAGCACCACGGTCAGCGCAGGGTCGGGGGCCAACTGCATCGCGTTCCAGAAGGCGGCGTCCGCATCCGTGATGGTGACCTGCTGGGTCGCCGCGGTGGAGGAGCCGTCCGTCGCATCGAGTGTCACGGTGACGGGGTCTTGCAGCTGGGTCTCGAGAATCGATTCCGGATCGATGGTCTTCGCGAGCGTCGCATCCAGCAGAGCGCTGACGAGCGCCACGGTGTCGTTCGCGGTGTCGCTCGGCGTCGAGGCGTTGCCGGAAGGGGTCAGGACCGGGTCGTAGGACTGGGCGATCACGTCGTTGGCGACGGTGCCGGGCTCCACGAGCTGATCGGCATCCGAACGCTCGTACTGCCGCACCTTGGTGACGATCCCGACGCTCAGATCTTCCCCGGCGCGGATGCTGCCGCCCTCGGTCGTGGGGTCGATGCCGTGGAACACGACGCTGACCCCGACCACGGTGGCGAGATCGCCGGCGGTGAGCGTTCCCGCGTCGGTCACGGAGAGCGTGCGGGTGCTGAGCGTGCCATCGGTCGCGCGGTCCCAGAGCGTGACGGTCGACGCGGCGGGGTCCACCTGTTCGACCGGGTAGGCGAAGGTGAGCGATTGCACGGTGAGGCGCTCGTAGGGGTTGGTGTCCGCGTCGTAGACCGCGTCGTCGAACGGGTCATCCGCCCAGGCGCCGGGAGCGCTCACGCACTGGTCCGCCGCTCCGGCCGCGCAGGGGATCGGATCGGTCACGCGCACGTACGACGCGCGTGCGGTGCTGTCGTTCCTGGCATCGATGTCGAACATCACGTCCGGATAGTTCGCGGGGTCGACGTCGGCGGACTCCGGGATCGTCACGCTCGACGGCGTGACGGTCTTCTCCACCGAGACGAGCGGCGGCTGGTCGATCAGGGTGATGTTGTCCTGCTCCGAGTCGCTGCCGTTGCCCGCTGCCGAGGTCCAGTCACCGCGGAGGCTGTTCCACACGATGCCGGGGTCGGGGTCGTTGAAGGTCTCGTCGGCGCTCACCCAGCGGTCGCCTGTCGCCGTGTCGTCGCGCACGACGTTGCGCAGCTCCCAGGTGAGGAAGGTCGGCCGATATTCTCCGACGGCGGACGTCGCGAGTCCGGAGCCCGGTTCGGGTCGCGTGGGATCCGTGCTCGCGGTGCGTGCGGCGTCATCGGGCTCGTAGACCAGTCGGACTCCCGTCGTCCCGGCGGTCTGCGCGGGCGTGAGCGTGTAGCCGACGAATCCGTCGGCTCCCATCCAGGTTCCTCCCGGCGCGGCGATGGGGGTCCACACGCCATCGACGAAGAGCCAGACCTCGGTGATGTCGTCCCAGGCGAGCAGGGGATCGTCGGCGAGAGTGACCGGATCGATGCTCAGCAGGTCGAAAGCCTGGAACACGGTGCTCGCTGCGCCCGGGGGATCCATGTCCGGAGCCGTGGCGGGATCGGTGAGGACGAGGGTGTCGATCCCGCGGGTCCCCGTCCGCCACTCGTTGCGCGTGGAGACGATCGCGCCGGACTGCGCATCGAGGAAGTCGGCATCGGTGGTCTTGTCGCTCGTCTGGACCCACCGCTTGTTCGCGTCGACGCCCACGCCCTCGCCGGTGGCGGGAGTCTGCACACCGATCGTGTCCTGGTCGGTCACGACGTCGCTGTCGATCCCCTCGGGCAGGCCGTCGACCTCCCCGTGGCTCTGCGCGCTCGCCTCGTTCTCATAGACAGTGGGCTCCTGCGCGGACTGCTCGTCCTCGGGGGCATCCCGCGGGTCGGTGGGGCCGGATCCGTCGCGCAGGTCGGCCCGCGCATCGAAGACGACGTTCGGCACGACGCTGAACCCCTGGGAGAATCCGTCCGGGTTGTCGAAGGTGAACCGTATCCCGGTGACGTCGGAGGGGAGATCGGGTGGCGTGAGCGCGGCCGCGAACTCTGCACGGCTCATCTGGAACGTCTGCGCGGTCTCGCCTGTGCTGACCGTGGCGAGCGTCGCCCACGATCCGTCCGGCCGCTGGTACTCGACCGTCGCGGTGGTGTTCGGCGGGACCTGGGTGGGCGCGATCGCCACGATGTCGAACGCGTTCCAGAAGTCGTCCGCCTGGTCGTCGCGCCAGGAGTCCTCGACGACGATCTGGGTCGGATCCACCTGCGCGACGCCCGTCTCGGTGGTCGCGGTCAGGCTGGCGACCACACTGTTGCCCGGTTCGACGGCGCCGCCCGGCGTGATCTGCTTGTCGACCGCGACCCCGATCTGCGGGAAGTAGACCGTGATGTCATCGGCCGCTGCGTCGTCAGCGGTACCCACGTCGTTGGTCGCGGTCACGTCGATGCTGTTCGTCCGCTGGTGCGTCGGTGCCTCGGTGCTGACGAGCGCGAGCGAGGGCTCGATTCCCACGTCGATCGTCGCGACCGTGCCGGCAGGGATCTGGCCGGTGAAGTCGATGACGAAGCCGGTGACGGTGCCTGTGGGCGGGGTCGGCGCGTCCCCGTCCGCGAACGGGACGGGAGGCTGCGCGACCCCGTCGATGTACCAGGTGATCGCGCCGGCGGTGGCTCCGTCCGGGTACGGGATGCCGGAGGGGAAGCCGCCGAAGAGCATCTCGGCGTCGAAGAAGCCGAGATCGGAGATGCTGAGGCTCTGCACAGGGCCGTTCGACGTGTTCGTCGCCGTGAGCTCCGCCATCGCGTCTCCGCCGGCGGGGAGCTCCGCCGGAGTGATCGTCTTGCCCGCGACCACGTCGACGGTCAGCGGACCGATCTCGTAGGGCGCCGTTGCCTCGTCGCTCGCCGTCGCGCCGCCGGGTGCGTTCACGATGGACGTGACGCTGTTCGTGACGGAGGCGCCCGTAGCGAGCGAGCTCTCGTCGTTGCGATCCGTCGCGCGCTGCTCCACGGTGAAGCCCGTGGAGGCGGTGGCATCCGAGGCGATGGTGCCACCGGCATAGGTCAGGCGGATGCCGCCGACATCACCGGGGTCGACGCCGGCCGGCAGCCCGGGAACGCTGCCCGGTGTGCCGGTCTGCCAGCTCCACGTCCCCGTTCCCTCGTCGTAGACATACGCGTCGACCTGGACCGTGGTCGCGTCCGGGGGAAGGGTCGTGGATACGAACCCTTGGAAGTCGACGATGCGGAAAGGATTGTCGGCGCTGAGGGTCGCCGCTCCGTCGACGGCGCCCGTCGGCTCCTGGATCACGAGTGCGTCGCCGCCGATGTTCGACTGGTTCTGGGCGCCGATCGTGATCTGGGAGGTCGCGCCGGGGTCGAACTGCTGCGAGGCGGGCGACCAGCTCTTGCTGGCCTCGACCCCGATGACCGTGTCGATCGTGACGACCGCATCCGCCGTGTCCGAGATGGTCGCGGGGACGTCTCCTGGGCCGTTGTCCCAGTCCGCCGTCGCGGTGTTCGTCACGGTGTCGCCGTTGTACGCCCAGTCGGCGGGCAGGTCGAGCGGTGCGCGCAGCACCACGCTGAGCTTGAGGGTTCCGCCGGCTTCGAGGCCGACTCCGCCATCCACGGGCTGCTCGAAGACGACCATGACCGAGCAGTCGTCGGTGACCTCGACGGGTACACCGCCTTCTTCGACGCATCCGGTCGTGGTGACGTTCAGCGGCAGAGTGGAGGGGGTGTACGACGAGCCGACGAACTGGAAGCCGGCGAACTCGGCCGGAAGGGTGTCCGTGAGGACCACGTTGAGGCAGTCCACGTCGTCGCAGACCAGATCGACCGTGTAGGTGAACTCATCGCCGGGCTGCAGGGAGTCCTGCGTATCGAGTCCGTCGACGAGCTTGTCGATGCGGAGCGAGGATTCTGCGGCCTGGGCGGCCAGCGGGACGACCAGTCCGGCACCGACGAGCCCGATGATGGCGATGAGGGCCAAGAGGAAGCGGCGCAGCTGGTTCTCGGCGGGTCGATTCGTCCTGGACATTGTGCTCGTTTCGTGGGGAAGCCGCGAGGGCAACGAAGGAGTACAGGCTGCCGATGCCGCATGAGCGGATCAGATGTGGTGCGACGCCGGAGCCCACGTGGTCATGTCCTGAGGATTCTATGTAAGCGCACATCTGCGGTCCAGGGTCTGCGTCGTCGCTCTCACCCGCAGCGGGTGACAGCGACGACGCAGACGCGATGTGCGAGGGCGGCGTCAGCGCTTGAGGTTCGTGAGCTCCTGCAGCACCTCGTCGCTGGTGGTGATGATGCGGGCGTTCGCCTGGAAGCCGCGCTGCGCGACGATCAGGTTGGTGAACTCCTGCGACAAGTCGACGTTCGACATCTCGAGCGCGCCGCTGATGATGCCGCCGAGCCCGTCGGTGCCGGCCTGACCGAGCGTCGGCTCTCCGGAGTTCCCGCTCGGGCGGTACTGGGAGGATCCGGCCTTCTCGAGTCCGCCCGGGTTGACGAACCCTGCCAGTGCGACGCGGGCGAGCACCTCGGTGTCGCCGTTGCTGAATGTGCCGACGAGGCTGCCGTCGTTCATCAGCGCGTACGAGCTCAGGGTGCCGGCCGGCTTGCCGTTCTGCTCCTTGATCGCGACATCGCTGACGTCTGCGAACCCGGTGACCGCCGAGAGGTCGACCGTGACACCGCCGGAGACGATGGAGGAGGCCGCCGGCTGCTTGCCGTCGGTGAACGTGAGGGCGGTGTTGGTGCCGCCGGGCTCGGTGACGTTCCAGCCCGTGGCGGTGCGGGTGAAGGTGAGACGGAGCGACGTGGCCGTGCCCTCGGCGTCGTAGGTCTTGATGTCGCGCACCAGCTGCTCGCCGACGGCGGCACCGGAGGGCAGGTTGCCGGTGACGCGGGCGGTGGTGGTGGCGGTTGCGGGGCTGAGCGCTCCGACCGGAAGGCGGATGTCGCCGATGCCCTGACCGGGCACGATCACGCCGTTCTGGGCCGTCCAGCCCTGCACGAGTGCGCCGTCGGCCGAGACCAGCTTGCCGCTCGCGTCGAACGAGAAACCGCCGTTGCGGGTGTACAGGGTCTCGCCACCCGAGCGCACGACGAAGAACCCGTCGCCGGCGATCATGAGGTTGGTCGGCACGCCGGTGGGCTGCGGAGCCCCGGAGGCGAAGTTCGTGCTGATGCCGGCGACCTGCACGCCGAGACCGACCTGGGCGGGGTTCTGACCGCCGGCGGCCTGCTGCGGCATCATCGAGTTGCGCACGAGCTGCGAGAGCGAGTCCTGGAACTGCACGGCCGAGGCCTTGAACCCGGTCGTGTTGACGTTGGCGATGTTGTTGCCGGTGACGTCGAGCATGGTCTGGTGCGAACGCAGACCCGAGATTCCGGCGAACAGAGAGCGGAGCATGGTGATGCCTTTCTGGAAGGGACTGGTCAGGACTGCGAACGGGGAGCGAGGGCGACGCCGGAGACGGCGTCGAGAGGGATGGAGGCGTCGCCGATGGTGACGAGGGGCACGGCGCCGGCGTAGGACACCGAGGTGACGATGCCCTTCTGTGTGACACCCTTCTCATCGACGTACTGCGCTTCATGGCCGATCAGAGCGGCTGCGGTCTGGCGCATGCTGAGCGCGAAGCTCTCGGTCGAGGTCGCCGTGAGCGCGGTCAACTGCTCCATCGAGGCCAGCTGCGTGGTCTGCGAGATCATCTCGTTGGTGTTCATGGGCGAACTCGGATCCTGGTTCGTGAGCTGTGTGACCAGCAGCTTCAGGAACACCTCGGAGTCGAGAGTCTTCTTGCGCTCCGTCGGGGGCGTGGTGCTGCCCGTCTGCACGCCGGAGGGCGGGATGGTGCCGGAGATGGGGTCGACCGTGGTCATGGGTTCCTCTCGGATCAGGCGAAGACGTCGATGCCGCCGTGCGGCGCGATGAGGGACGGGGGAGATGCGGGGTCTGCGGGTGACGACGGATCAGTCGGCAGAGCGCCGTCGGACGTGGTGGGCAGGGCATTCGCGTCGCGACCCGTGCCGGTTCCCGGCTGGCCGCCGTGCGTCCCGGTGGCGCCGTTCCCGGAACCGCCGTTGCTCCCGGGACCGGCGTAGTTCCCGGAACCGGTGCCGTTGCCCGGGGCGGAATGCTGCGGGTTCGACGACGCCGGGCCGTCGTCCGCGCTCGACAGCAGGAGCGAGGCGTGCGGTGCCGCAGCGGCCAGGTCGCGGCGCAGGTCGATGAGGATCGCACGGAGCGCCTCTCTGCCGAGGTCGTTCGGCG
Source organism: Microbacterium sp. SY138 (assembly GCF_039729145.1). Taxonomy (NCBI): domain Bacteria; kingdom Bacillati; phylum Actinomycetota; class Actinomycetes; order Micrococcales; family Microbacteriaceae; genus Microbacterium; species Microbacterium sp. SY138. The sequence continues at coordinate 952,448 of NZ_CP155793.1, forward strand.
CGTGCAGCTCGATGTGGATGGCACCGCCGGAGATGTGCGCCCGCACGGTCACGGGACCGAGGTTCTCGGGGGACACCGTCAGGGTGAGGCTGTGGTCGCCGTCCGGAGCCTGGGCGAGCGACACCACGGGCGCGGCGATCTGCGGGAGCAGCGCGGGCCGGGCGGTGGGGACCGCGACCGGAGCCGCCACGGAGGTCACGGGCGCAGGGGCAGGCGTGGTGCCCACGGGAGGGAGGGCCGCGTCACCCGGCGTCGCTGTCGGCGTGGCTGTCGGCGAGGGAGACGCCGTGGCGACGGGAGTCGAGGTCGCCGCAGCAGCGGATGTCGCGGCATCCGGGAAGCTGTCGCCGACGGTCACGGACGTCTCCGACGTTCCTGTCCGGGTTGTCGGGATCGGGGCTCCGGGACCGCCGAGGACGGTCGGGGTCGGATTCCCACCGACGCTGATGCGGGGGACGGTCGGGAGAGCCGGGTTCGCCGACGGCGCTGCGTGGCCGGCCGTGCCGATCGCGGCCGTCACCGCAGGCGCGACGCCTCCCGGAACAGGAGCGGCCGTAGGTCCGGGAGTGGAACTCTGCGACGACGCGAGCATGCGGGTCTCTGCGTTCGCGGGGACCGCTGCCGGAGCCGCCGACGAAGAAGCCGGAGCGCCGATCGACCCGGTGTGCGCGGCAAGCCCTGCGGCACCGGCCTCGTGCTCGAGTGTCCCCTCGGCGATCGTCGTCGGATCCGCGCCGTCCGGCGCAGGCCCCGGCACGAGGGGGGCTCGGGCCGCCGAGCCGTCGATGCCGACCACGGCACCATCCGGAGACGCCGGGTGACTCGGCGTGGGCGCAGGGAGGACAGCCGGGGGAGACGGGATCGGCGCGTCCGACGCCGAACCGTCCGCCGATGATCCGCCGGCAGATGATCCGTCGGCAGACGACGCGGCAGGCGACGCGGCGGATGATCCGGCGAGAGCATCATCGGTCGAGGCGCGCGAGGCATCCAGGATGACGTCGGCGAATGCCGCAGCTCCCGGCGTGACCTGCCGGGAGTGGGCGGGTATACCCGATGCGCGATTCGTCCGCGCGCCGAGCAGATCCACGATGCCGAGAGACGTCATGCCTGGCCCTCCCTGTCCGTCTGGGCGCGCGCGCCGATCTCGTCGAGTTCGGCCTGCTCCGCGTGCAGCTCGGCGGCCCGCACCTGCAGTGCGTGCGCCTGGGCGAGCCTGTCGAGTCCGCGCATCGCTCGTCGCGCGTCCGCGTGCTCGGTCCGCGCCTGATCGACCGTCTGCTCCTGCAGCTCCGAAAGCGTCGCGAGGTCGGCGAGCAGGGTCCGGCCGGCCACACGGGCGGCAGCGAGGGCGGCGAGGGAGCGCACGTCGACGGCCTCGCTCCCGACGCCCGACAGGTGCGCGCGCAGCGAGCGGTCGCGGGCCTCGGTGTGCTGGGCGTCGATCACGGCGCGCGAGAGCCGCTGAGCCGCCGCGCGCTCCTGGATCTCGCGTACGCGCAGCAGACCGGCCAGGGAGAAGGACCGCGTCATGAGACTCCTCCGAACGCCGTGACGAGTTCGTCCAGCCGCCGCCAGGATTCGCCGATCTCGCTCGTCTCGTCGAGGGACTGGGTGAGGAAGGCGCTGATGGCCTTCTCGTGGGCGATCGCCGCGTCGATGCGGGCGTCCGCCCCGGCCTGGTACGCGCCGATGTCGATGAGATCGTTCGCGCGCCGCCGCGCCGCGAGCACGGCGCGCAGCGTGGCCGCATGCGCCCGGCGTTCGGGAGCGGTGACCTTGCCGGCCACCCGTGACACCGAGCCGAGCACGTCGATCGCGGGATGGTGACCGGAGAGAGCGAGGGCGCGATCGAGCACCACGTGACCGTCGAGGATCGACCGGACGGCGTCGGCGATGGGCTCGTTGTGGTCGTCGCCGTCGACGAGCACGGTGTAGATGCCGGTGATCGAGCCGCGGGTGTCGGTGCCCGCCCGCTCGAGCAGGCCGGCGAGGAGGGAGAACGTCGAAGGCGGATAGCCCCGGGTGGCGGGAGGCTCCCCGGCCGAGAGGCCGATCTCCCGCTGCGCCATCGCCACGCGGGTGAGCGAGTCCATCATCAGGATCGCGTGGGCGCCGTCGTCGCGGAACGCCTCGGCGATCCGCGTGGCGGTGTAGGCCGCACGGATGCGCGCCATGGCCGGCTGGTCCGAGGTCGAGACGACGACGACCGAGCGGGCGAGCCCGTCGGGTCCCAGATCGTCTTCGATGAACTCGCGCACCTCGCGACCGCGCTCGCCGACGAGGGCGATCACGGTGACTTCCGCCTCGGTGCCGCGCGCGATCATCGACAGCAGCGAGGACTTGCCCACACCGGAGCCGGCGAAGAGGCCGACACGCTGCCCGCGTCCGACGCTCACGAGCGTGTCGAGCGCGCGTACGCCGAGGGGAAGAGGCGAGTCGATCCGGTCCCGCCCCATGATCGAGGGCGGAGCATGGTCGAGGCTCACGGGGACGGCACCGGTCAGGGGCCCCTTCCCGTCGATCGGGCGCCCCAGCCCGTCGAGGACCCGTCCGAGCAGCGCGGTACCGGTCGGTACACGCAGCGCCCCTCCGCGTGCGCGCGCCGGAGCGCCGACCGTGAGGCCGGCGACGGGGGCGAGCGGCATGCATCGCAGTCCGCCCTCGCCGATCGCAACGACCTCGGCATCGATGCCGTCGAGGGTCACGACGTCGCCGACCGCTCCCTCGAGTCCGCGCACCTGCACACTCAGCCCGCGCACCTGGGAGACCTCCCCGACACGCTCCGGTCGCACCGCTTCGCGCACCGCGTCCCAGGCGTTCATGCACCGGCCTCGGCGAGGGCGCGGCGGGCGCGCTCGAGCGCACGGGCGACGCGGGCGTCGATGTGCCCGTGGGGCAGGGTCGCGATGGCGTCACCCCGGGCGAGCGTGTCGTCGGCGATGAGCGCGATGCCGGCCGGTTCGGCTGCCGATCCTCGAAGCGTCCGGAGGTCGTCCGGGTGCAGGCGCACCTCGCGGATCTCCGACGGGTCGACACCGCTGACGGCTCGTCGCGCGGCGGCTGCGGCGGAGGCGCCGGCATCGGAGAGCTCCCCGGCGACGATCAGCTCCGCGAGCTCGATCGCGCACCGCAGCACGTGGTCCTGCGCGGCCGTGGTCAGCTCGCGCTCGCGCTCGTTCAGCGACCGAGCGGCGGCGTGGAGCACGGCGACCGCGCGCGCGACCTCTCCGGCTTCGACCGCCTCACGGGCGGCCCATGCCTCCTCCGCCACGCGCTGTGCCGCCTCCGCCTCGGCGCGGCCGGCGCGAAAGCCTTCCGCGTGTCCGTCGGCATAGCCGCGCATTTTCGCCCTGGCATGCTCCTCTCCGCTCCCGCGTCCGTCGAGACGCGGGAACAGCACCGGCGAGAAGGCGTCAGTAGACATACTCGTCCTCGTCCGCGCGCTGCACGGTGATTTCGCCGGCCGCCTCGAGCGCGCGGATCGTGCGCACGATCTCGGCTCTGGCCTCCTCCACCTGGGACACACGCACCGGGCCGAGGGTGCGGGCTTCCTCGTCGAGGTTCTCCCTGTTCCGTTCGGAGACGTTGCGCCGGATGAGGTCGGCGATGGGCTGGTGCGCACCCTTCAGCGCGAGGGCGAGCGAGCGGATGTCCATGCCCCGCAGCACGCGCTGCGTGTCGCGGTCGTCGAGCTTGACGATGTCGGCGAAGGTGAACATGCGCGAGCGGATGTCCTCCGCGAGGGCGCTGTCCCTGTCCTCGATGCTCGCCAGGAGGGCCTTCTCGACCGTCGCCCCGGAGCGGGCGATGATCTCGACGAGCGGTTCCACACCGCCGAGCACTTCGGGGGTGTCGCGTGCGGCGAACGTCCCGGTCCGCGCCTTGAGCGCATCCGCCACGATCGCGATGGCCTCCTGCGATGCGGTCCCCATCGTCGCGATCGCATGCGCGACATCGGTGCGGGTGGGGTCGGGAAGGGCGGCCAGCACCGCGGCGGCGCGGTCGGTCGGCAGGTGGGCGAGCACCAGGGCGACGGTCTGCGGGAGCTCGCCGTCCAGAAGGGTCGCCAGCTGCGCGGGGTCGGCGGATCCGAGGAATTCGAAGGACGACGTCATCGAGGAGGAACCGACTCTGCCGAGCACGGCGGCGGCACGTTCGGCGCCGAACGTCGCCTCCAGCAGTCCTGCGGCGATGTCGCGGCCGCCACGGGCGGGCGGCAGGTGGCCCGAGGCGATCCGGTGGAACTGTCCGAGAGCCTGCGCGGTGGTCGCCGCATCGAGGTTCTGCAGGTCGATGATCTCGGCGGCGACGGCCTCCGCCTCGGATTCGGAGAGGTGCTTCATCACCTCGATCGCCTGCGCGCGATCGAGGTTCATCAGCACGACCGCCGCCGTCTGCCTGTCGGTCAGTCCGGTCATACCTGCTGCCTGTCGTCGATGAGGGTCCGCAGCAGGTCGGCCGTGCGCTTCGGGTCCTGCCGGGTGAGGGAGTCGATCTCGGCGCGGCGGCGCTCGAGGCTGACCTGCGCGGGTTCCGGGTCGGGCTCCGGCTCCGGGTCGGGAGTCGTCTCGAGGAAGGCGAGCGGAGTGGTCGGCGCCTGGTCGATCGCCGCGGTGGCGCCGGCATCGAGGACGGTGAGTGCGGGCGGGCGCTCGCCGAAGAGCTGGTCGAACTCGGTGTCGGCGCTGCTGCGTCGGCGTGCACGGATGATGAGGGCGGCGAGGCCGGCGAGCAGGGGGATGGCGATGGCGGCGGCGATGATGATCGTGTTCAGCAGCGCGGCCTGACGTGCGGCCCCCTCGGCGTCCTTCGCGGCCTGGAGCGCGGCCTGCGCCGCTTCGGAGCTGGTCTGGTTGAACGAGACGAGCTCGACCGCGATCGAGTCTCCGCGCTCGGTGTCGATACCGGCGGCGCTCTCGACGAGGTCGCTCAGCTGAGCGGTGCTCAGGTCACCGCCCGCACCCGCGTCGACCGCGACCGAGACCGACTGGCGCAGCAGCGATCCGGCGGGAGTGGACGTGCTCTGCGTGCTCTTGTTGACGGCGTTGGTCTTCGAGGTCTCGGTGGACTCGGAGGTTCCGTCGCCGTCGGCGGACGGGACGGCGATGTTGTCGGGGCCGAGCACGCCGGCGTTCGAGCTCGAGCCGTTCTGCCGGTCGGTCCTGGTCTGCTCCGTGAGCGGGGGAGCGCCCTCGGCCGGGGTGTAGGTCTCTTCGACGCGCTCGTTGACCGAGTGATCGATCTCGGCGACGACGGTCACCTTGGCGTTGCCGGGCCCGACGACGGTGTCGAGCATCTGCTGCACGTTCGCGGTGACCCGCGCCTCGTAGTCGCTGGCCTGCTGGTCGATGCCTCCGGTGGTTCCGACGCCCGCGGCGGAGAGGGTCTGCCCGCTCTGGTCCACGACGGCGACGTTCTCGGGCTTCATGCCGCTGACCGCGGCAGAGGTCAGGTGCACGATCGCCTCGACCTGCTTCGGAGACAGCGTCGAGCTGCCGGAGGTCTCCACGAAGACGGAGGCGGTGGGATCGACGGTCTCCGAGACGAAGACGCTCTCCTCGGGGATCGCGAGCTGCACCGATGCGGCGGTCACACCCTTGATCGAGGAGATCGTCGCGGCGAGCTCGCCCTCGATGGCCCGCTTGAAGGTCACCGACTGCTGGAACTCGCTCGTCGTGACGCCCATCTTGTCCAGCAGCGAGTATCCGCCGGAGCTGGTGCCGGGGAGCCCTGCCGACGCGGCGGCGAGCCGCTGGTCGTAGACGTCCTTCTCGGGGACGAGGACGGTCGCTCCTCCGTCGGCGAGCTCGTACGGCACCGATGACGACCGCAGCTGTTCGACCACGGCGTTCGCGTCGGAGGCGCTCATGCCGGAGAACAGCGGCGTGTACGTCGGGCGGCTGAGCCAGCTGGAGAGCGCGACGATACCGAGGGCGAGCACGGCGACGCCGATGATGGCGATCGTGCGCTGGGCGAGCGAGAAGCCCGCGATCACGCGTCCGATGCGCTGGAACACGTTTGTGACGGCCTGGGGCATCAGGCTTGCATCCGCATGATCTCGTTGAACGCGTCGACACCCTTGTTGCGCACGGCGGCGACGAGTTCGAGGGTCACGGATGCGCGCGAGGACGCGATCATCGCGGAGTGGATGTCGTCGAGGTCGCCGGTGACGGCCGCGACTTTGAGCTTGTCGGACTCGGACTGCAGCGAACGCAGCTCGTCGATGGCCCCGGTCACGCTGCTCGCGAAGGCGGTGTCGTCGGTGGCCTTGGTCGTCGCGGGGGCGGGCGGGGCGAGCGTGAAACCGGAGGAGATGGCTTCGATTCCGGGGAGTGAGGCCATCAGCTGCGTCCGATCTGGAGGGCGGATTCGTAGGAGTTGCGTGCGCGGTCGACGATGGCCGCACTCGCCTGGTAGCCGCGCTGGGCGAGGATGAGCTGGCTCATCTGGTCGCCCAGGTCGATGTCGGGGTAGCGCACGTAGCCGTCCGCGTCCGCGAGAGGGTGGTCGGGCTGATGGACGAGGCGTCCCTGCGCGCTGCCCTGCGCGGTTCCGGCCACGTACACGCCCGGGGACTGATCGCTCGTCTGGGCGAGGATGTACCTGGCGCGGAAGGCCGCCCCGTTGCTGGGGGCGGCGGTGTTGATGTTGGCGATGTTGTCGCTGATGGCGTCGAGCCACTTGCGGTGCACGGTCAGGCCGGTGCCGGCGATGCCGATGGCGTCGAAGGTCATGAGGTCCTCATCGCGGTGCGCATCGACGTGAACGATCCGTTCACGGCCTGCGTCGCGAACTGATAGCGCAGCATCGTGTCGATGCTGGACAGGGTTTCGGTGTCGAGGTTGACGTTGTTGCCGTTCAGGCGCGTGGGTTCGAGCGAGGTGCCGACCGTCGCGCCGACCCGTCCGTCGCCGGCATCGATCGAGCGGGCGAGCGCCTCTTCGAACTGCACGCGCTTGGCGTGATAGTTCGGGGTGTTGATGTTGGCGATGTTGTCGGAGATCGCGCGCTGGCGCTGCGCGAGGCCGTCGAGCGCACTCGTCAGTGCGTTGATGGTCACAGAATCGAACACGAACCGGCTCCCGTGTGTGGCTGGTATGGCCGATCCATGGCCGAGTCTTGCGAGCCATCCGTGCTCGCCCTGCTCTATCGGCAGGGTCGTCCGCGATGTTAGGAAGCGGTTTCACCCGTCGACGTCGAGGTAGGCGGGCTCTTCGGGACGGCGCGTGCTCGGGATGCGGCTCACGGCGCCGAGATGCCGACGCATGCCGTCGAGGTCGGAACGGGCACGGTCCATCGCTGAGCGCTGGAGGTCGATCACCCGCCGGGCGTGGTCGGCGAGAGAAGGGGGAAGCGGCGTGCGTGGCGGCGTCCATGGGGCGAGGGTGGCCTCGGCGGCGGCACCGGGGGCGGCGTCGAGGATCTGCTCGGCCTCCTGCTCGAGTCGGTCGAGCAGTGAGGTCCACTCTTCCACGCTCACGCCCGCGCCTCGGCCACCGTGCGCGCGGCCTCGTGCCAGGCGTCGCGCAGGGGGGAGATGATCTCGTGGCAGGCGTGCGTGCGCTCGGGATCGCGACCGATGTTGGCCCCGATGAGCGTCTGCGACAGGAACACGTACAGCGAGCGCAGACCCGCACTGCCGTTCCAGTCGTCGGTGAGCGACGAGGACAGTTCCGAGACGATCGCCTGCGCGTGCTGCAGCTGGGCGTTCGCCTCCTCCCAGTCCTCGGCGCGCTGGGCGACCTCTCCGCGTTCGATGTCGAGCAGGAGGCGGTCGTAGAGCATCGTGACGAGACGCTCGGGCGGTGCCGACAGCACGGCGTCGTCACGGTAGCGCTGCTGGGCGCGCAGGGCGGCGTTCATGCTCACTTCCCGGAGTTCGAGCTCGAGCCCGGCAGGGCGGCGATCTGGGACGACAGGTACGAGGACTGCGACTGCAGCTGCGACAGCATGACCTCGAGGCGGGCGTAGGTGCGCTCGAGAGTGGACTTGCGCTGCGCGAGGCGGACGTCCCAGCGTTCCATCTGCTCGCCGAGACCCTTCACCTCGCTCTCCTGCCCGGTGATGCGCGTGGTGAGCAGGCCCTCGTACTTGTCGGAGTAGACCTTCGAGGTGTCCTGCACCCGCGCGGCGATGTCGGAGAACAGCCCTGCGACCGCGTCGGGGTCCTTCGCGAGTGCCTCGGCGAACTTCTTCTCGTCGAAGCTGAGCACGCCGTACATGTCGGTCGAGATGCCGATAGACGACGGGGAGACGCCGTTCACGGGGTGCTGCACCGCGTCGGCGAGGGCCGTGCGGAGTCCTCGGACCGCGCTGTCGCCGGTGAAGACGCCCAGTGTGGTCTTGTCGCCCTGCTTGGCGGCGACGGTCGCCTTCGAGCCGTTGTCGATGCGGGTCAGGATGTCCTTGACGGCGGCGATGAAGTCGGCGGACGCCTTGGTGCGTGCCGCGGTGTCGACGGCGACGCCGATGGTGACGGGGGCCGCGGAGACGGCCGAGACGGTCACGTCGACACCGTCGAACAGGTCGGTGAACGTGTTGCTCGACGACGTCAGCACCTGCTCGGCGCTGGTGCCCGCCCACAGCCGTACCTGCGCATCGGCGCCGACGTCGATAACGGCTGCTCCTGCTTCGGTGGAGATGTCGGAGGCGGTGCCCGCAGCGACCGCCGCTGTGTCTCCGCGATAGGCGCGGAACTGTCCGGCTTCCCCGGAATCGGCGGCACGAAGCTGCAGGCGGTGCATGGGGTTGCCGTCGGCGTCGCGTCCGGCGGGAACGGCCGCGGCGACGATGCCGAAGCCCGCTTCGTTCACGGCCCGCGCGACATCCTGCATCGATGTGGAGTCGGCCGTGACCTGCACGCGCTCGCCCTTCGCGTTCTCGAGGGTGATCACGGGCGGGTCGACGGGCCAGCCGTTGGAGGCGGCCGAGACGATGGTGTGGTTCTTGGCGACCTTGTCGACGACGATGTCGGCCGCGAGCGGCGCCGCGCCCTCGCGGGTGGCGACCGTGACCGTGGGAGAGGACGACGTGGTGGTGAAGCGGGCCAGCCCGTCGCGCGTCGCGGCCTTCTCCGCCGCCGTGGCGAGGTTCTGCACGGCGGTGTTCAGCGTCCGCAGCTGGGTGACGATGCCGTTCTTGTCATCCATCTTCGCCTTGAGCAGCGAACGGGGGATGGCCGCGACATCCATCAGCGCCTTGATGACCTCGGTGGTCTTCAGGCCGGAGACGAGGCCGTCGAGCGAGAGGGACATGGTCGCCTTTCCAGGTCGGGAGCGGACAGGGTCCGGGCGCCGGTGGGCGCCCGGACCCTATGGCATGGTTCAGCGCAGGAGCTGGAGCACGCCCTGGTTGGCCTGGTTGGCCTGGGCCAGCATCGCCGTACCTGCCTGGGACAGGATGTTCTTCGACGTGAACTTGACCATCTCGGACGCCATGTCGGTGTCGCGGATACGGCTCTCGGCAGCGGCGAGGTTCTCCGCCGACACGTTGAGGCTGTTGATGGTCGACTCGAAGCGGTTCTGCAGCGCACCGTAGCCGGCACGTGCGGTCGAGACCGCCTGGATCTGCGTGTCGATGCCCGCCAGTGCGGTACCGTACGTCGCCGCGTCCGTCATGGTCGCCGCGAGCGTCTTGATGTCGGCACCGAGGGTGGCGAAGTCGGTCAGGGCGACCGAGATCTGGTCCTCGGCGGCGACGGAGCCCGCACCGACCTGGAACGTCAGCGTGTCGCCACCCGAGAGCAGCTTGATGCCGTTGAAGTTCGTGCTGCCGGCGATCCGGGTGAGCTCATCACCGAGGGTGTTGATCTCCTTCTGGATCGCGTCGCGCGACTTCGCGTTGTTCGAGTCGTTCGCACCCTGAGCGGTCAGGTCGCGAACGCGCTGCAGGATCGAGTGGACCTCGGTCAGGGCGCCTTCCGCGGTCTGGATGACCGAGATGCCGTCCTGGGCGTTGCGTGCCGCGACGTTCAGACCGTTGACCTGCGAACGCAGGCCCTCGGAGATCGCGAGGCCTGCAGCGTCGTCGGCCGCGCGGTTGATGCGGAAGCCGCTGGACAGCTTCTCGAGCGACTTCGACAGGTCGTTCTGGGTGTTGGACAGGTTGCGGTAGGCGTTGAGGGCCGACACGTTCGTGCTGATCTGCATACCCATAAGGGTTCTCCTCCGTGAATGGTGTTGTGCGGGAGACCATCCGTGGTCTCCCGGTCACACCTATCGGCGGAGGGGACGCGGGCGTTAGCCGTGCGTGCGGGAATCGGCTCAGGCGGGTGCCGGATCGCGGAAGACCCCGGCGATCCGTGAACCCGCGACGTCGGCGATCCGTGTGAAGTAGGCATCGCGGGCGCCGGCGGAGACCCGCGTCGTGGTGGTCGGTGCGGTCCCTTCGGCGAAGAACCGATCCAGGGCGTCGCGCAACAACCGGATCGCCTCCGATCGCTGCTGCGACACGGCCGAGTGCGTCACGCCCAGCTCTTCGGCGATCTCCTTGACCGGACGCTCGTCGAAGTAGACGGCCTGCACGATCCGGCGCATCCGCTCGGGAAGGGCGGCGACGGCCTGTTCGAGCACCTCGCGCCGTTCCCCGACCAGAGCGGATTCCTCGGGGAGGGGGATGTCGGCGGCGACGTCCCGGGCCGAGGGATCGTCGATGGTGGTGAGCGTCCTGGCGGCATCGCCGAGCGCTTCGATGACGACCTCCTTCGGAACGCCCATCGCCGTGGCGACCTCGGTCGCCGTGGCGGTCCGGCCGAGACCGGCGGTCAGGGTCTCGCGGACGGCGACGGTCTCCTTGATGCGTTTGCGGATGCCCCGGGAGGCCCAGTCCATCGAGCGCATCTCGTCGGCGAAGGCGCCGAGGATGCGACGACGGGCATAGGCGCCGAAGGGCACTCCGAGCTCGGGGTCGAAGGCCTCGGCCGCGGTCACGAGCGCGAGCGCTCCGACGGCGGCGAGCTCGTCGCGGGGGATATGGGTGGCACGGGCATGGGTCTCGGCGGCGAGGTATCCGACCAGAGGGAGGTTGCTCTCGATGAGCAGATTGCGCTCAGCGCGCGACGACATGGGGGATGATCCACCTCTCTGGATGCACTCCGGAAGTTCCGAGGAGATGAACAGATGCACATATCACACTTCTCGTGATCTGTACATGGGGAGAACTGTCCATCGCCGTTCCACATAGTAACGTTAGGCGAGCGCTGGCCGATAGTGACCTTTGGCCGCGTTGTCAGGCGGGGCGATCACTGGGGAAAAGGGGATCATGGGAGCCAACGAACTATCGATACAGCTGTGGCGCGAGCGTGAACTGCTCGAGATGCTGCTCTTCAAACTCGACGAGCAGCAGTTGCTGCTCGCCGCCGGAAGATCCCAATGGATCCAGTTTGCCGCGCGGGAGATCGATCAGGTACTCGACAGGCTGCGTGGCGCGGGGCTCGCCCGCACCGTCGAGGTCGCGACCGTCGCCGAGGAGTGGGGAGCTCCCGACGCGACGACCATCCGCGAACTGATCGCGCACGCCCCCGAAGGCGCATGGCAGGAGGTGTTCGCCGACCACCTGCGCGCGCTCACGAAGCTCGCCGCCGAGGTCGAGCAGATGCGCGACGCCAATGCCGAGCAGCTCAGCGGCGTGCTCCGCGCCACGCAGGAGACCATCGCCGCACTCGGACACGACACCGGCGAGTACACGACCAAGGGTGACCGCGCACGCGACGACGCTGCGCGCATCATCGACACCGAGATGTGACCGAGAGGGGATCATGTCGACCTTCAGTGGACTGAACACGGCGGCCAGCGGATTGGCCGCCGCCCGGCGCGGCATGGACGTGGTCGGGCAGAACATCGCCAACCAGAAGACCGAGGGATACACGCGCCAGCGCGTGACGACCTCCGCGGTCGCCGCGATCGCGCAGACCGGCCGTTTCAGCGTCGGTGCCCTCCCGGGGCACGGCGTGTCCATCGACGGGGTGGCGCGACTGGGTGACGCTCTTCTCGACGCCAGGGTGCGTGACGCCCTCGGTGCCTCGGGGTACTGGTCCACCCGGGCCGTGGCCGCGACCACGATCGAGGCATCGCTGGCCGAGCCGACCGCGAACGGACTCGCGGCGCGGCTGTCGAAGTTCTGGTCGGGCTGGCAGGATCTCGCGAACACCCCGGATTCGGGTGCGGCGGCATCGAGCATCCTCGAATCGGCGAAGGAGCTCGCCTCGCACATCGCCGGCGGGTATCGCAACGTCGCCACGCAATGGAGCAACGCCCGCGACTCCGCCGACCGCACGGTCTCGCAGGTGAATGCGACCGCCGACCAGATCGCGGTGCTCAACGACGAGATCCGCGACGCGCTCGCCTCCGGTCGCTCGGCGAACGAACTGATGGATCAGCGCAGCGTCCTCGCGCAGAACGTGGCGAGGATGTCCGGGGCAGCGGCCACGATCGAGGCCGACGGCACGATGACGGTCCGCCTCGGGGGCAACGCACTGGTCTCGGGTTCCGACGCCCGCCATCTCGTGTTGACGGGCCCGGCCTCGATCGACTCCGGTCAGCGCTTCAGCCTTTCCTGGGCGTCCGCGCCCGATCTCCCCGTGTCGATCGACGGCGGCGAGCTCGGCGCCTCGCTCTCGGTTCTGGCACCCGCGGCCGACGGCGGCATGCTCGCCGGACTCGCGGCGACCTACGACACGGTGGCGACGGCCCTCGCCGACGCGATGAACGCGCAGCACCGCGCGGGCGTCACCTCCACGGGCCAGGCCGGCGGCGACTTCTTCACCCTCCCCGCCACCGGATCCGCAGCGCTCGGTCTGAAGGTCGCGGTCGGATCCGCCTCCGAACTGGCGCTCGCCGCCCCGGGGTCGGGGGCGTTGGACGCGACGAACGCCGACCTGATCTCCCAGATCGGCCGGCGCGCCGGCTCTCCCGATGCGATCTGGTCCGATCAGGTCACCCGGTTCGGCGTCGCGACGGCCGCCGACGTGCAGCGCGCCAAGCTCTCCGATTCCGCTGCGGTCGCCGCGGTCGGCGCACAACAGTCGGTCGCGGCTGTCGACGGCGACGAGGAGACGATCAGCCTGCTCACCTACCAGACCGCCTACCAGGCCGCAGCCCGCGTGATGACCGCGGTGGATGAGGCGCTCGACGTGCTCATCAACCGCACGGGTCTCGTCGGACGCTGAGCGAAGGAGCACCGTGATCTCTCGAGTGACGTCATCCGCGATGACGCAGACGGCCATGCGTCAACTGCAGTCCAATCTCTCCGAGCTGGCGCGTCTGCAGGAGCAGGCGACGTCCCAGCGCGCGTTCGCCGCCCCATCCGACGATCCGGCAGCCGCGGCAGCCGCACTGGCACTGCATGCCGAACAGCGCCGCACCGAGCAGTACGCCCGCAACATCGACGACGGCCTGGCATGGGTCACCGCCGCCGACACGGCCATCACCGCGAGCACGGCCCTGTTGGGGCGCGTCCGCGACCTCACCGCCCAGGGAGCGAACGACGGTGCGCTCGACGCCACCGCCAAGGAGGCCCTCGCCGTCGAGCTCGAGGGCATCCGCAAAGAGCTCCTCTCCCAGGCCAACACCCGGCTGCTCGGACGCTCCGTGTTCGCCGGTACCTCCGACACCGCGGCCTTCGCTGCCGATTACAGTCACAGCGGGGTGCCCGGAGCCGAGGTCACCCGACGGGTGTCGGACGCGGCATCCGTCCGCGTCGACACCGACGGCGCCGCCGTGTACGGCACCGGAGACGACTCGGTCTTCGCGCTCGTCGACAAGATCGTCGCCGACCTCCGATCCGGCACGAACGTCGGTCCCCGTCTCGGCGAGATCGACGGTCGCCGTACGGCCATGCTCGCGGTGCAGGGCTCCGTGGGCACCAGGCAGGCTCAGATCGAACGCGCCAAGGAGGCGGCAGTGCAGAATTCCGTGTCCCTCGAGTCCCGCAGGACGGCGGTGGAGGACGTCGATTCGATCGAGGTGCTCGTGCGCCTGCAGGCACAGGAGCTCGTGTACCGCTCGGCGCTCGCCGTGAATGCGCGCGTCCTCCAGCCCTCGCTCATGGACTTCCTCCGATGACCGCCGCACTGACCTTCCTCGCCCCGCCGCCGGGACTCGCCCCCCACGTCGACTTCGCGCTCGCACCCGTCGACGGATCCGACGGGCTCTTCTCGATGCGCGCCGTCGACGACTCCGCCTTGCGCCTCTACCTCGTCGATCCCCGGAGCGTCCTGAGCGAGTACGCGCCGATCCTGACCGACGAGCAGGCGGAGGGGCTTGCGCTGGGATCGCCGGAAGACGCGCTGATCCTCGTGGTCGCCCATCCGTCCGCTGAGGGGGTGAGCGTGAATCTCCTCGCCCCGGTGATCGTCAACCGGACGACGGGAGCCGCATCGCAGGTGATCCTCGAGGATCAGGACTACCCGCTGCGCGCCCCGCTCGGCTGACCCCGGACCTGGGCTCCCGTCGGCCGCTCTCCTCAGGGGACGGCGGCTAATCTGGAGTCGTGATCCTTGCCGTCGATACTTCCTTGGGCACGGCTGTTGCCCTCATCGATGCCGACGGGACGCGACGCGCCGAAGCCGGTGCCGTCGACCCGCTCGGCCATGCCGAGGTCATCGGCGACCTCCTCGTCCGTGCTCTCCACGAGGCGGGCGATGCCCAGATCACCCACGTGGTCGCGGGCATGGGACCCGGTCCCTTCACCGGGCTGCGCATCGGCATCGCCGCAGCGCGCACCTTCGCCCTCGGGCGCGGACTGCCGGTGATCCCCGTCCCCAGCCATCTCGCGGCAGCACTCACTGCTCTCGAGGCCGACGCCGCGACCGTACCGTTCGCGATCGTGACGGACGCCCGCCGCCGCGAGGTCGCCATCACCGTGTTCCACGGCCTCGACGACGACGGCATCCCGGTGATCGTCTCCGACACCGTGCTCGTGCGGGCCACAGAGGCCGACGCGCACCTCGACGGCATCCGACGTATCGATGTGGCGACGCTCTCCGGGACGGATCTGGCGCGGGTCGGCGCACGCGCGCTCGCGGCCGGTCGCACCCTCGCCGGCGACGAGCCTCTCTACATGCGTCACCCCGACGTCACGCTCCCCGGCGCCCCGAAGAAGGTGGGCACATGACGCTTCGCAACGCCACTGTCGAAGACCTCGACGCGATCATGGCGATCGAGAACCGGTCGTTCCCGTCCGACGCCTGGAGCTCGGAGACCATGGCCGCCGAGCTGGCGAGCCCGCACGGACGGTACCTGGTCGACGAGCATGAGGGGGCGGTGGTCGGGTACGGCGGGGTGCGCGCCCTGCAGGGAAGCGCCGACGCCGACGTCCAGACCATCGCGTTGCTCGCCGAGTACCGCGGCCAGGGGCGGGGCAGGACGCTGCTGCGTGCGCTGCTCGCGGCGGCCTCGGAGCGTGGTGCGCGCGAGATCTTCCTCGAGGTGAGGGCCGACAACCCCTCTGCCGAGGGGCTCTACCTGGCCGAGGGTTTCGAAGAGATCGCCCGCCGCCCGCATTACTATCAGCCCGACGACGTCGATGCGATCGTGATGCGTCGAGAACTGCCAGGTCACCCGGTGCCGGGCACCACGGCCGAGGAGGCGAAGTCATGAGCGAACCGCTGGTCCTCGGCATCGAGACGAGCTGCGACGAGACGGGCATCGGCATCGTACGCGGACGTACCCTGCTCTCGAACACCATCGCCTCGAGCATGGACGAGCACGCGCGATACGGCGGCGTCGTGCCCGAGGTCGCCGCGCGAGCGCACCTCGAGGCGCTGCAGCCGGCGATCGATGCGGCACTCGCCGAGGCCGATGTGCGCCTGGACGACCTCGACGCGGTCGCCGTCACGAGCGGCCCTGGGCTCGCCGGCGCACTGATGGTCGGCGTCGGCGCGGCGAAGGGCCTGGCGGTCTCGCTCGACAAGCCTCTGTACGCGGTGAACCATCTGGTCGGGCACATCGCCGCCGACATCCTCACCGCCGATTCCGCTCCGCTCGAGTATCCGACCGTCGCGCTGCTCGTGTCCGGTGGACACACCTCGCTGCTGCATGTGCGCGACCTCACCACCGACGTCGAGCTGCTGGGGGAGACGATGGACGACGCGGCGGGAGAGGCGTTCGACAAGGTCGCCCGTCTGCTGTCGCTGCCGTATCCCGGCGGACCGGAGATCGACCGGGCAGCGGCCGACGGCGACCCGAACGCGATCCGGTTCCCCCGCGGGCTGTCCCGTGCCTCCGACCTGGCGAAGCACCGCTACGACTTCTCGTTCTCGGGGCTGAAGACGGCGGTGGCCCGCTGGGTCGAGCGCTGTGAAGCCGAGGGGGTCGAGGTCCCGGTCGCCGATGTCGCTGCGAGCTTCCGGGAAGCAGTGGTGGACGTTCTGGTCACGAAGGCGCTGGCCGCCTGCGCCGACCTCGGTGTGCCGCGGCTGCTGCTCGGAGGCGGCGTGATCGCCAACCGGCGTCTGCGCGAGGTCGCTCTGGAACGGGCCGGAGCCGCGGGGGTCACGGTGCGCATTCCGCCACTGTCCCTGTGCACCGACAATGGCGCGATGATCGCGGCGCTCGCCGCCGAGCTGATCTCGTCCGGCCGCCGTCCGTCCACCCTGGACTTCGGTGCGGACTCGACGCTTCCCGTGACCGAGATCCAGATCGCGGAGGCGGTGTCGGCATGAGCGACGTGTCCGGCTCTCCCGAGGCGACACCCTCGACGACGCCGGCGGCGCGCATCGAACGTCCCAGCGGCGAGGTCGAGCATCCGGCCGGCAGCGCCCGTCTGCCCGGCGCCCGCCGTGACGGCTACACCAAGATGCCGACCGGGCCGGTCGGCATCGAACCGGTCGTCGCGACCGGGCCGGACATCGATGCGCCCGATGACACGGAGTGGGAGCCGTCGACGGGATCCGTGCCGATCGACGACACCCGTCTCGCTCCGTGGGCGCTGTTGGCCGCGATCGTGGCTCTCGGGGCATCGTTCTTCGTCGGCTGGGGCATCCCCGTCGCGGTGGTCTCGGTGATCGCGGCGATCATGTCGCTGCGTCGCCCTGTCGAGAGCCGGGCGATCGCGCGGTGGGCGCTCGTGCTCGGTCTCTGCGCCACGGTCTACAGCTTGGGCTGGCTGGTCTGGGCCGGCATGCAGTTCGAGAGACTCGGCTGACCGGTGCTGGACGCGGCGGAGCTCGAGGAACTGCGCTCCCTGCAGGCGCGGGCCTATGCCCGGGACTCCTCGCTCACGGGCGCCGACGCGGTCAGACTGCGCGAGCTGGAGGAGCGCCGGGTCGCGCGTCCGATCGCGCCGCGCGGCGAGGCGTCACCCGTCGATGCCGTGACTTCCTCCGCGTCGGAGGCGGCTGGACGATCCCCGGTCGATCTCCCGGACGCCGGAACCGAGCGCCAGGGCACGCATGCCGCCGAGGTGTCGGATGCGGAGACGTCTGTTGCGGAGGGGGCGTCGGCCGACGCAGCCTCGCACGACATCGCCCCGCGCGTCCTCCCACTGCTGCGCGTGCACTGGCGGGCGGCCGCGATCGCCGTCGCGGTGCTGCTGGTCGTCGGTGTGGGATGCGGCTGGATGCTCTTCGGCAGATCCGGCACCGCTTCGGTCGCCCTGACCGCGCAGCAGCAGGAATGGCAGAGCGCCCTGATCGCGGGTGGGCGCTACGATCAGGGATCCCTGCGCGCCCTCGCGGTGGAACAGGGCGCGGTCATCTGGGCGGCGACCAAGGACGACGGAGAGAGCACGTGCCTGCTCGTGGCGACATCCCCGTCGGCCCTGCCCACCTGCGAGCGCACCGAGACGGTCGAGAGGACGGGGCTCTTCGGCGCGGTCACGCTGGAGTCGAAGGACGAGATCAGACGCGAGCTCAATGTGCAGCTGATGTTCGCCCCCTCCGGGGAGCCCGCCGTCGCCGTCCACACGTCGGAGTACGGTCCCGGCACCACCAACGGCGTCATCTACGAGAACGCCGAGGAGGCGGAGAAGGCGAAGCGGATCGCCGGGCAGGGGTTCGAGATCAACTCGCTCTGGGTCATCGGCTACGACGGAGAGGTGCCGGTGTGGACGGGGATGGAGCTCGAGGGCTTCCAGACCTGCCTGATCTACGACGGCTCGGACGACCGCTTCCCGCGCGTCTGCGCGGATGCACTCACGATGCAGGAGCAGGGTGCCACGCTGGTGCTGAACGTGCTCGACGATGCGAGCGGCGAGCTCGTGCGCCTCGAGCTTCCGACCGCGAGCAACGGGAACTCCTCTCTGACGATCAGGCGTGAGGGGGGTGCCGGCAGTGCAGGGGGAGGCTGACGCCGACGAGCTCCGCGCGCTCCGGCGCAGGGCCTACGCCCGCGACGGTGTGGTGACGGATGACGAGATCCGGCGGTTGCGCGAGCTCGAGGACGCTCGACGATCCGCGATGTCGACGAGCACGCCGACTCCTGCGGAGCCACTCGCGGTGAGCATCGGCCCGGAGCGTCCTCTGTCTGAGTCTGAGCCGGTGGATGCGCCTGAGCCTGAGCCTGAGCCTGAGCCTGAGCCTGAGCCTGAGCCGGTGCCGGTGCCGGTGCCGGTGCCGGTGCCGGTGCCTGAGCTTGAGCCTGCGCCTGAGTCTGAGCCGGTGGATGCGCCACGGTCATGGGGCGCGGTTCGCCGTGCCCTTCGGCGCTATCGGTGGGGCGTGTCGGCGCTCGCCGTCCTGCTTCTGGCGCTCGGTACCGCCATCGGTGGGGTCGTGTTCGCGCCACGAGACGGGAGCATCCCGCTCACGGCAGCGCAGCAGGAACGCCGAGAGGTGCTCGCCGCGGCCGACTTCGACCCCGGCTCGCTCCGTGCTGTCGCTCGGGACGAGGAGGCCCTGGCGTGGTACGCGACCAAGGACGACGGCAGCATCGTGTGCGTGATCCTCGATGCGGGCGAACAGTCGCAGTCGAACTGTCTGCCGGTCGCCGACACCGGACGCGGCCTGAGCGTGTCGTTTCCCGTGCCGCTCGCCGCGCCGGACGACGACCCGGACGGCGACCCGCGTGGCGTGGGGGGTGTGAACGCCACGATGCTCGTATCGACGACGGGGGAGCCGATGGTCGTGCTCCAGCACTGGTCGATGCCCTCCACGGCGCCCTCGCAGTTCGCGGGCGACGAGCGCACGCGGGCAGAGGAACTGGTGGATGAGGGGTTCGCGTTCACGATCGAGATCGTGGGCTACTTCCGCACGGCCCCGGTGTGGGTCGGGGACCGTCTCTCGGACGAGGGCGAGATCGAGAAGTGCCTCGTCGTCGACGCCGTCGATCTGACGGCGTGCGCATCTCTCGACGCGGCAGCGGAATCCGGGATCGAAGCGCGGATCGATGACGTCGACGGGGCTTCCGGCGGGGTCGTCGGCTCGTCGGTGCTCGAGGCGCGGTTCACGAGGTGGCAGACGCCCTATCTGACCATCACCGACGCGCCGGTGACCGGCGCGGAGCCGGGGGATACCGTCCGGGTCGACGCGCCTCCCGGTGACCCCATCGTGGTCGAGCCGCCGGGTCGCGACGCGGAGCGTTGAGCGGGGGTCAGTTCGCTGCGGGCACCCGGTCGGCGAGGATCGCGCGGCGCTGATCGCCGATGCGGGCCAGGATGAGTGTCGCCTCCTGATCCCCACGCAGCGTGAGCTTCTTGCGGAAAGCGGCGGGATCCACGTCGACTCCGCGCTTCTTGATCTCCAGGCGCCCGATGCCCTGCGCCTGCAGGGCGGCGTTGATCGCCTTGGGGTGGGCCGGGAGGGTCTCGCGCACCCGGAAGGACTGCACGAAAGGACTCGTCAACGCCGCGTCGGAGGTCAGATAGGCGATGTGCTCGTCGAGCATTCCCGCCTCCAGGCTCCGGGCGACCTCGCCGATCAGCCGCGCACGGATCACGGCGCCGTCCGGTTCGTGCACGAATGCGCCGAGCTCGCGCACGGGTTCATCGGGGGCGTCCGCCGGCGCCGTCAGCTCGTGCGAGCGCTCGTCGCGGATCACGAGGGCCGCACGCCGCACCCCTTCCCGGGCGAGCGCGCCGCTCCAGACGACCAGTTCGACCACGCTGCCGTCGGCGCTGACCCACTGCGCCTCGGCGTCGACCGGCAGAGCGTCGCGGTCGTGTGCCGGTCCGAGCTTGATACCGGTCGGATGGTGAGCCGCCACCTCGAACGCCCAGTCCAGCGAGGGGGAGTAGTCGTCGGCCGAGACGCGTCGGGTCTCGCTGTGACCCGAAGTGCGTCTGGCCGGGTCCATCCAGACCGCGCTTCCCGGGTCCAGCGACGAGAAGGCGTCTTCGGCCGTGCGATGGTCGACGACCGCGCTGTCGCCGAACGGGGCCAGGTTGTAGGCGGCGATCGCCGAGGTCACGTCGTCGGCATCGACGGCGCGCACATCGAGTCCGGCGCCGGCGAAGGCCAGGGCGTCACCGCCGATTCCGCAGCCGAGGTCGGCGACACGGGTGAAACCGGCGTGACGGATCCGCTGCGCATGCCGGGCTGCGACGCCCAGCCTCGTCGCCTGCTCCAGCCCCGCGCGGGTGAACAGCATGCGTGCGGCGAAGGGCCCGAACTTCGCGGTGGCCCTGGAGCGCAGGCGGGCCTGGCCGACGACGGCGGAGACCAGCTCGGGGGAGTGGCCGCCCGCGCGCAGCCGCGAGACGGTGCGGGCGACATCGGCGGTCGATTCGATGGGCCCGACCGCGTCGAGCAGTTCGAGACCGGCGGGGGTCAGCAGGGCGCGCAGCTCGGACATCTCCACCCGCTCAGCCTAATTGCCCGTGCGAGTCGTCGAACTGCGGCGCGCACTGGCACTCGCATTGCGTGAGTGCCAGCCGAGCGCCTAGACTGGATTAGCACTCTCGGGTTGAGAGTGCGAACAAGTCTTTCGTGTCAGCGTCAAGAAAGAAGAGGTAGACCGTGTCGGTTTCCATCAAGCCGCTCGAGGACCGCATCGTCATCAAGCAGGTCGAGGCCGAGCAGACCACCGCGAGTGGCCTGGTCATCCCCGACACCGCCAAGGAGAAGCCCCAGGAGGGCGAGGTCGTGGCGGTCGGCCCCGGCCGCATCGACGACAACGGCAACCGTGTTCCGCTCGACGTCGCTGTCGGCGACCGCGTGCTCTACAGCAAGTACGGCGGCACCGAGGTGAAGTTCGGCGCAGACGAGTTCCTCGTCCTGTCGGCTCGCGACGTCCTGGCGGTCGTCGTCCGCTGATCTGCGGAACCTGATTCCCGTCTCTCCTGAGGGGCGGGCAAGGCCATCGAAGGGGCCCGGATGCGTATCGCATCCGGGCCCCTTCTGCATCCGCCAGCGAGCGTCCGATTCCTGCCGAACTGCGATCGACGGGCCGGCGGCGCCGTTCGCGACGCCGCCGCGGGCATAGGGTTGTGCGGTGCCACCACAGACCACCCGCGCCGCGCAGACCGCCGGCGTCGCCTATGCCGGTGGGGCCTACCTCCTCTGGGGTGTGCTTCCCCTCTACTTCCTCCTCCTGGTGCCGACGGGGCCGTGGGAGGTCGTCGCCTGGCGCGTCCTGCTGTCGTTCGTCTTCTGCCTCCTGCTGCTCACGGTCATGCGCGGCTGGGCGGCGTTCGGCGTCATCATCCGGCAACCCCGGCTGCTGGGCTGGACGGCGCTCGCGGGGCTGCTGATCTACGTCAACTGGCAGGTGTTCCTGATCGGAACCCTCAGCGGCAACGTCGTCGAGACGAGTCTGGGCTACTTCATCAACCCGATCACGACCGTCCTGCTCGGCGTCTTCGTGCTGAAGGAGCGCATCCGCCGATTGCAGTGGGCGGCGATCGGCATCGCCGCGATCGCCGTCATCGTGATCGTCGTCGCCTACGGGGAGTTCCCGTGGATCGCGCTGTCACTCACCGCGTCCTTCGGGGTCTACGGACTCATCAAGAAGAAGATCGGCCCTGCCGTCGATGCGGTCAGCGGTCTGACACTGGAGTCGTTCTGGCTGATCCCCATCGCGGTGGTGCAGCTGATCGTCGTCGCACAGACCACGGGGATCACGATGGGGACGAACGGTTGGGCGCATGCGCTGCTGCTGGCCTTCGCCGGTGTCGCCACGGCCGTCCCGCTGCTGCTCTTCGCCGCGGGGACCCGACGCATCAACCTCACCGTGATCGGCATGATCCAGTTCATCACCCCCGTGATGCAGTTCCTCATCGGTGTCCTGGTGCTGCATGAGCCGATGCCTGCCGAACGCTGGGCGGGCTTCATCATCGTGTGGATCGCGATCGGCGTCTTCATCGTCGACCTGCTGCTCGCGGCGCGTCGGGGACGCAGGATTCCGCGGGCTGAACCCGCCTGATCCCCGGACTCATCCGCAGAGGGACCGGGTGTCGGATCGTTAACGCACCGAGATACTTGCGACCCCTGTGCGCCGAGCTCACGCCCTAGTGTTAGAGCACCCGATTGTGGCCACAATCCACGTTCAGTTACGCAAGGGAGCATCATGAACGCATTGAAGGGCTCGCGCACAGCGAAGGTCTTCGCCGGGATCGCACTGATCAGTGCATCCGCCATCGTCATCGCCGGCTGCAGCAGCACTCCGAGCTCGGAGAGCGGCGGCAGCGACAAGCCCGCCGCCGATCTGACGCTCAAGCTCGGTTCGCTGCTTCCGCAGACGGGTTCGCTGGCGTTCCTCGGCCCGCCCATGGAGTCCGGTGTCGGGCTCGCCGTCCAGGAGGTCAACGACGCCGCCGCCGGCGTCACGATCGACCTGACGGCCGAAGACGAGGGCGACACCGACACCAAGGCCTACGAGACGTCGATCACCAAGCTGCAGGGCGCGGGCGTCTCCGCCATCGTCGGCGCCGCGGCGTCGGGCGTCTCCAAGCTCATCCTCGACGGCAACGTGAGCGCAGGCATCCTGCAGATCTCGGCGTCGAACACGTCGCCCGACTTCACCACGTGGGATGACAACGGCCTGTACTTCCGCACCGCCCCCAGTGACCTGCTGCAGGGCGAGGTGCTCGGCAACCTGATCGCCGAGGACGGCGCGAAGACGCTCGGCATCATCTACCAGAACGACGCGTACGGCACCGGCCTCAACGACGCCATCACGAAGACGTTCGAGAGCACCGGCGGCGAGGTCGTCGAGTCGGTCTCGTTCAACGTGGGCGACGCGCAGTTCGACGCGCAGGTCGAGTCGATCAAGGCGCAGAACCCCGACGCGGTCGCGATCGTGTCGTTCGACCAGTTCAAGACCATCGCACCGCTGCTGGTGAACGCCGGCATCTCGGCCGACAAGTTCTACATGGTCGACGGCAACCTGTCCGACTACGGCACGGAGATCCCGGTCTCGCTCGAGGGCGCGCAGGGAACCAAGGCCGGTCCTGCGCTCGCGGACGACTTCACCTCGCGTCTGCAGGACTACTGGACCGGCGAGGGCAACCCCGAGGTCAAGGACTTCACCTACGCGGCTGAGGCATACGACGCCGTCATCCTCGTGGCTCTGGCGTCGCTGGCGGCGGGCTCCACCGAGGGCGCGGACATCGCGGCCAAGATGCAGGAGGTCTCGGGCGGTTCCGGCGACGGCAAGAAGTGCACCAGTTTCGCCGAGTGCGCCAAGATCATCAACGACGGCGGCACGGCCGACTACGACGGCTACTCCGGCGACATCACCTTCGATGAGGCCGGCGACCCGCAGGGCGCATCGATCGGCATCTACAAGTACGGTGCCGACAACATGATCACCCGCACCAACTGATCAGACGATCACATGACGAAGGCCCCGGATCCGATCCGGGGCCTTTGTCGTGTGATGTCCTGTCGTGGTGTCGCCGCGTCGGTGTCGGCGGTTCAGGCCGCGTCGGTGCCGAGCGTTCCGAGGTAGAGACCGATCACCTTCGGGTCGTTCAGCAGATCCCGCCCGGTGCCCTCGTGGGCATCCTTGCCCTGGTCGAGCACATACCCGCGGTCGCAGATCTGCAGGCAGCGTCGGGCGTTCTGCTCCACCATGATCGTCGTGACGCCGGCCTTGTTGATGTCGGACACCCGGATGAACGCGTCATCCTGACGCACGGGGGAGAGACCTGCCGACGGCTCGTCGAGCAGCAGAACCGACGGGTCCATCATCAGCGCGCGCGACATCGCGACCATCTGCCGCTCGCCGCCGGAGAGGGAGCCTGCGCGCTGCTTCAGCCGCTTTCCCAACTCGGCGAAGATGCCGGTCACGAATTCGAGCCGCTCCGTGTAGATCTTGGGGTTCTGGTAGAGCCCCATCTGCAGGTTCTCCTCGATCGAGAGAGAGGGGAAGACGTTGTTCGTCTGCGGAACGAAGGCGACCCCGCGCCGGACGAGCTTGTCGGCCTTCAGGCCCACGATGCTCTCGCCCTTCACCGTGATGTCGCCGCTGCGTACGTTCACCAGACCGAAGATGGCCTTCAGCAGGGTCGACTTGCCGGCGCCGTTCGGGCCGATGATCCCGATCAGTTCCCCCTGGCGGGCGATGAGGTTCGCACCGTTGAGGATGTTCACTCCGGGGAGGTATCCGGCATGGACATCGGTCAGCTCGACGACGACGTCGTCCTGCGGCACGGCCTGCGGTGCGTTGGTCGGCGTCTCCGCGCTCATGCGCTGCCCTTCCCCTCGGTCCCGGAGACCGGATCGCTCGCTTCGAGCTCGGCCTCCGCTTCTGCTTCGATCTTCTCGCGGAGTCTGACCGCCGCGGCGTCCTCGAGCACGGGGATGCGCCCGGTGACCGCTCCCAGGTCGAGGTCCTGATGCGCACCGAGGTAGGCATCGACGACCGCCGGGTTCTCCATGACCTCGTCGGGAGGCCCTTCCGCGACGACGCGGCCCTCGGCCATCACGATCACCCAGTCCGCGATGTGGCGGACCATGTGCATGTCGTGCTCGACGAAGAGCACGGTCATCCCCTGCTCCTTCAAGTCGAGGATGTGGTCGAGAAGCGATTGTGTGAGGGCGGGATTGACGCCGGCCATCGGCTCGTCGAGCATCACCAGCGTCGGATCGCTCATCAGCGCTCTGGCCATCTCGAGGAGCTTGCGCTGACCGCCCGAGAGCGACGCGGCGAAGTCCTTCTCCTTGGCGTCGAGCTTGAAGCGTGTCAGCAGTTCCCGTGCCTTGCCTTCGATCTCGGTGTCCTGTGCGCGCCAGAGGAAGGGGAACAGGCTCGACCAGAAGCCCTCGCCGCGCTGATGCGGAGCACCGAGCTTCATGTTCTCGAGGACGGTCAGCAGCGAGAGCGACTTGGTCAGCTGGAACGTGCGCACCTGCCCCATCCTGGCCACCTTGAACGACGGCACTCCGGAGAGGCTGGTGCCGTCGAACGACCAGGTGCCGCTGTTGGGCTTGTCGAATCCGCAGAGCAGGTTGAAGAGCGTCGTCTTGCCCGCGCCGTTCGGGCCGATCAGAGCGGTGATCGCGCCACGGGGCACTTCGAGGTGATCGACGTCGACGGCGGTCAGGCCACCGAAACGACGCTGGACCGCGTCGACGACGAGGATCGGATCCACCTTGGCGACGCCGGGCTTGACCTCTCCCTTGGTCAGGCCGGTCGTCTTCGGGCGGCGGATGCTCCCCGTGGACGGCGCAGCCGTCGCGGCGTCATCGCCGGGGCCGGGGACCTGTTCGGGGGTCAGTTCATTTGACAAAGGTCATCTCCCTCTTGTCGCCGAGGATGCCCTGGGGGCGGAAGATCACGAGCAGCATGAGCGCGATGCCGACGAAGACGAACACCAGCGTCGATGCCTGGCTGTCGGACATCGGCAGCAGCCCTGCTTTCGCCATCGAGGGGAGCAGGTTGGCCATGAAGGCGAACACCACCCAGAACAGCACCGCTCCCAGCGTGGGGCCGAACACCGTGGCCGCGCCGCCGAGAAGGAGGATGGTCCACAGGAAGAACGTCAGCGACGTCGAGTAGCTGCCGGGGACGACCGCGGAGGGGAGTACGAAGATGATCCCGCCCGCGGCGCCGATCACACCACCCACCACGAGCGCCTGCATCTTGTAGGCGAAGACGTTCTTGCCGAGCGAGCGCACCGCGTCCTCGTCCTCGCGGATGCCCTTGAGCACACGACCCCACGGGCTGCGCATCAGCGCCCACACCAGGAGGATGGCGACCGCCAGGACGATCACGCCGAAGACGCGGTTCCAGAGATCGTTCGCGCTGTACATCCAGGGGCCGAACCCGTAGGTGCCCGTGGGGATGGGGTTCGCATCGCGGAATCCGCCGTTGTACTGCGCGAGGCCGTCGGCGCTGTTGGTCCATTCGTCGAACAGCTGCGTCGTGAACAGGAGGCGGACGATCTCACCGGCCGCGATCGTCGCGATCGCGAGATAGTCGGCACGCAGGCGCAGCGTCGGGATGCCCAGGAGGACGGCGAAGAACGCGCCGCCGAGCAGACCGATGAGCATGCCGATCCACCAGGGCAGGCCGAAGCTCAGCACCGAGATGGCGTAGCCGTAGCCGCCGATGGCCATGAAGGCGGCCATGCCGAAGTTGAGCAGACCCGCGTATCCGAAGTGCACGGCGAGGCCGGTCGCCGCGAGGGCGTAGGCGATCGTGACCGGGCTGAACAGGTAGACGGCCGTGTTCGAGAAGATGCTTCCGAAGTCCATGGTGATCAGCCCAGCCTTTCCCTGCGTCCGAGCAGACCCTGCGGTCTCACGAGGAGGATGACGATGAGCACCACGAGAGCGCTCGCATACTTCAGGTCCGACGGGATCCAGAGGGTCGAGACCTCGACCGCGATGCCGACGATGAGGGAGCCGACGAGGGCGCCGAACGCCGTGCCGAGACCGCCCAGCGTGATGGCGGCGAAGATCAGCAGCAGCATCTGCATGCCCATGTCCCACTTCACACCCGGGCGGAAGTAGGCCCAGAGGATGCCGGAGATCGCGGCCAGTGTTCCGGAGAGGATCCAGACGTAGCGGATGACCCTGTCGACGTCGATGCCGGAGGCGGCGGCGAGCTGGGGGTTGTCGGAGATCGCTCGCGTCGCCTTGCCGATCCGCGTGCGTGTCAGGAAGAACGCCACCGCCAGGATCACGACGATGCTCACGCCCATCGCGATCATGTCGATGTACGACAGCGAGATCGGACCGAACTGGATCGGCGTGGGGCTGGCACCGGGGAGCTGGTACGTGCCTCCGCCGATGATGAACTGGAATGCGTAGCGGAGGGCCAGGGAGAGTCCGATGCTGACGATCATGAGCTGGACGACACCGAGCCCACGTCGCCGCAGCGGACGCCAGATCCCCGCATCCAGCGCCCAGCCGAACAGGCCGCCGCCGATGACGGCCGCGGCGATGCCGAGCCAGAGCGGGAGATGCCAGAACGTGGTCGTGACCAGGGCGACGAGACCGCCCCACGTCACCATCTCCGCGTGCGCGAAGTTCGACAACCGGGTGGTGCCGTAGATGAGCGCGGCACCCATCGAGGCGAGTGCGAGCAGGAGGCCGAAGTTCAGGCCGCCGACCAGTCGTGAGAGCAGCTGGTCGATGAAGGAGACCGTGACCCGCTGGCCCTCGCCGAGGAACAGATTCATGATCTTGGTCCCGGTGAGACCGAACTCGACCTCGAAGGAGGCTGTCGTCCCCGCGATCGGCTGCGTTCCCTCCGGCAACTGGGTCGCGTCGACGATCACACCCTTGGGCAGGGTCGACTCGTCGACCGTCAGGGTGTACTTCTCCTTCTCGGGCACGTAGAGACGCCATTTGCCTTCGGCGTCGGTCTCGGTCTCACCCTTGAAGCCCTTGCCCTCGATGGACATGACGACGCCTTCGACAGGTTGATCGTCGAAGGTGACGACACCGGCGAAGTAGAACTCCGTGACCTCCTGCCCGTCGTCCGTCGTCTCGGCCGAAGCCGATGAGGGGGGTAGGAACACGAACGCGGTGAGCGCCATGAGGATAGCGAGCAGCGCGACCACCCAGGGGCGCTTTCGCTGCACGGCGATTGTTGTGGGTCCCACGCAACCTCCACTTTGAGTGCTGTGTCTCCGCGGTGTCGGGTCGACCGCGGGGATGGACGACGCACTTGAGCGTAATGCGCGATCGGCGATTCGCCTACGGTCCCTGCCAACAGTCCGGTAACGACGGGGCTCTGGGAATGTTCTCGGGCGTGTCTCGCTTAGAATCTTCATACGGGCCGCGGCCCCGCACCGGCCGACGTCGACCACCCCCTCGCACTCGGACATGCGCGACTCGCGCAGAAGGAGAATCCATGGAACAGCACGATCCCTTCGGCTTCGTCGGACTGACGTACGATGACGTGCTGCTGCTCCCCGGGCACACCGACGTGATCCCCAGCGAGGCCGACACCTCGTCGCGGATCACGCGCCGCATCTCGGTCGCTACCCCGCTGCTGTCGAGCGCGATGGACACGGTCACCGAATCCCGCATGGCGATCGCCATGGCCCGTGAGGGCGGCATCGGCATCCTGCACCGTAACCTCTCCATCGCCGACCAGGCCGCGCACGTCGACCGCGTCAAGCGCAGCGAGTCGGGCATGATCACCGACCCCATCACGACGACGCAGGATGCGACCGTCGAAGAAGTCGACAACCTCTGCGCGAAGTACCGCATCTCCGGTCTTCCGGTGGTCGACGACGAAGGAAAGCTGGTCGGCATCATCACGAACCGCGACATGCGGTTCGTCTCGGGCTTCGAGCGTCAGACCACCTTCGTCAAGGACGTCATGACGCGGGAGAACCTCGTGACCGCTCCCGTCGGCGTCGCCGCGGGCGAGGTCATCGCGCTGTTCGCCAAGCACCGTGTCGAGAAGCTGCCGCTCATCGACGGCGACGGCAAGCTCGCCGGCCTCATCACCATCAAGGACTTCGACAAGAGCGAGAAGTACCCGCTCGCCACCAAGGACGACCAGGGCCGCCTGCGCGTCGGTGCCGCCATCGGCTTCTTCGGCGATGCCTGGGAGCGTGCGGAGGCGCTGCGCGACGCCGGTGTCGACGTGCTCGTTGTCGACACCGCCAACGGGCAGTCGCAGGGCGTCATCGACCTCGTCCGCCGTCTCAAGGCCGACACCTCGTTCGAGCACATCGACATCATCGGCGGCAACGTCGCGACCCGCGAGGGCGCCCAAGCGCTGGTCGACGCGGGCGTCGACGCCGTCAAGGTCGGTGTCGGTCCCGGGTCCATCTGCACCACGCGCGTCGTCGCCGGTGTGGGCGTCCCGCAGGTCACCGCGGTCTACGAGGCGTCGCTCGCCGCGCGTCCCGCGGGGGTTCCGGTGATCGCCGACGGCGGACTGCAGTACTCGGGTGACATCGCCAAGGCCCTGGTCGCCGGTGCCGACGCCGTGATGCTCGGCTCGCTCCTGGCCGGAACCGACGAGTCCCCGGGCGAGATCGTCTTCCAGTCCGGCAAGCAGTTCAAGCAGTACCGCGGCATGGGCTCGCTGGGCGCCATGCAGACCCGTGGCAAGCAGACCTCGTACTCCAAGGACCGCTACTTCCAGGCCGACGTCCCCAGCGACGACAAGCTGATCCCCGAGGGCATCGAGGGGCAGGTGCCGTACCGCGGTCCGCTCTCCGCCGTGGCCTATCAGCTGGTCGGCGGACTGCGTCAGTCGATGTTCTACGTCGGCGCGCGCACCATCGAAGAGCTCAAGACGCGTGGCAAGTTCGTGCGCATCACCTCGGCGGGGCTCAAGGAGTCGCACCCGCACGACGTGCAGATCGTGGTCGAGGCGCCGAACTACAAGAAGTAGCCGCCACAGACGACGAGAGGGACCGGATGCGTGTCGCATCCGGTCCCTCTCGTCTTCTCGTCGGGGGTGGCTCAGCCGCACCGGTAGGTGACGCCGTCGACCTCCCATACGCCGGTGCCCAGCTCGGCACACATGCCGATGAGGCCGGCGATGACCGTCGCGAACAGGATGATCCCGATGATGCCGGCGATGGTCAGGATCGCGCCGATGATGATGCCGGCGATCGCGAGTCCCTTCGGCTGCCCCGCCTTGCCGAGCTTCACGACGGCGACGATGCTCAGGATGAGGCCGATCGGTGCAGCCACGAACGCGAGGACGAGGCCGACGATGGACAGCACGCGTCCAGGAGGGGTCGGTTCCGGCTGCGGATACGCGGGTGCTGCGGGAGCCGGGTATCCGGAGGCGGGTGCCGCGCCCGGAGCGGTATCCCAGGTCGGTGCCGAGGCGGGCGGAGGCGGAGTGGGGGCGGCTGCCGGCGGCGGCACCGGGTTCGAGGAGTCGGGCGCTGGCGGTTCGGGGAACGGGGGGTTGGTCATGTGCTTTCCTGTCGACGAGGCGGGAGGGAACGCACGGGCGGTCCCGGTTGCCCCCGAGCGTAGCGACCACCCCACGACCGCACCATCCCCTCCGCGCCGTGGACCTCCGGTCGGCCTCTTCCGTCTGCGTGCGGGGCGGCGTAGCGTTCCGGTATGTGTCGGAACATCGTCCCGTTGAACAACCTCGAACCCGCAGCGACCGATGAGGAATGCCACGACGCCGCCCTGCAGTTCGTGCGCAAGATCGCCGGGACCACGACCCCGTCGAGAGCCAACCAGCCGGCGTTCGACAGCGCCGTCGGTGAGATCGCCGTGGTCGTCAGCCGGCTCCTGAGCGAGCTCGTCACCACGGCGCCGCCGAAGAATCGCGAAGACGAAGCGGCGAAGAGGCGGGCCCGATCCGCTGAGCGGTACGAGGCGATCCGGGTCTTCCAGGAGGAGAAGCGCGCGGCCCGCGCCGGAGCGTAGGAGAGGCGCCGTCGCCAGGACGGTGCCGTATGCCAGAATCGACATACCCCGCTCGACTTTCCCTGCGGACCCGGTGTTGAAGGGCATCGAGATCGCGTGACCGACCCCCATCGGTCAGGGAACCTCCCCAAGGAGAGCTGTACATGGAGGAATCCCCTCGCGTTCTCGTCGTCGATGACGATCCGGACGTCGCCCTGCTCGTGAAGACCGTGCTCGAGCGGCGAGCCGGCTGCATCGTCGACGTCGCCGAAGACGGCCGTTCGGCTGTGGAGCGCGTCGCCGAAGTGCGTCCGGACGTCGTCGTCACCGACATCGAGATGCCGGGACTCAACGGGCTCGAACTGCTCGCCGAGTTGCGGAAGACGGTTCCCTCGGTTCCGGTCGTGGTGATGACCGCCCACGTCTCGGTGGAGTACGCCGTCTCTGCTCTGCGGGCGCAGGCGGATGAGTTCCTCACCAAGCCGCTCGACAACGGCAAGCTCGTGGAGGCGGTCACCCGTCTCGTCGAAGAGGGGCGGCGACGCCGTGAAGAGGCGCGCAAGCCCGAGCGGGTGCTCGCGATCGGTGCGCACCCCGACGACGTCGAGATCGGCGTCGGCGGGCTGCTCGCGGCCCACGCCGCGGCTCACGATGAGATCACCATCCTCACGCTCTCCCGCGGGGCCAGAGGGGGCGACGCCGACAGCCGTCAGAACGAATCCCTGGCCGCGGCCGACATGTTGGGCGCCCGTCTGTTCCTGAAGGACCTCGTCGACACGGAGATCTCCGGAGGCGGCTCCACGGTGCGGATCATCGAAGAGGTCGTGCAGGAGATCCAGCCGACGATCGTCTACACGCATTCGAGTCACGACCGCCATCAGGATCACCGCGCCGTGAGCGAGGCCACCATCGTCGCGACGCGGCGCGTGGGCACCGTTGCCTGCTACCAGAGCCCGTCCTCCACGATCGACTTCCGTCCCACGAGGTTCGTGCGCATCGACCACTACCTCGACGAGAAGCTGCGGCTGCTGGAGCGCTTCGGATCGCAGACCGCGAGCCGCGACTACCTGGCGCCCGAGTTCGTCACCGCAACGGCCCGGTACTGGTCGAGGTTCGGCGGAGGCACCGCGGTCGAACCTCTCGAAGTGGTCCGCGAGACCGCCGAGTTCATCGGCGCCCACGAACTCACGCGACGGGAGAGCTGATGACCAAGCGGGTGCTGGTGACCGGTGCCGGGGGACCGGCAGGAGTGGCGGTGATCCGGTCGCTGCTGCGCCGATCCGATCTGACCGTGTTCGCCGCCGACATGGACGGCTGGGCGAGCGGCATCTACCTGGTTCCACCGGTGCAGCGGCGTCTGGTGCCGCCGGGAAGGGACGCCGACTTCGTGCCGGCGATCGCCCGCCTGGTCGCGGAAGACGGCCTCGACCTGGTGATCTCGACCGTCGACGTCGAGCTCATCGCGCTCGCCGAGCGCCGGGAGGAGCTGGCCCCCGCTGTCCTGGCCGCTCCGTCGGCGGACACCCTGAACACCGCGCTCGACAAACTCGCGCTCGCCGAGCGCTGCGCGCCGACCGGACACACCCCGCGCACGGTTCTCGCCGGACGTGACGCCGAGGCCGTCGACTGGGAGTTCCCGGTCTTCGCCAAACCGCGTCAAGGCGCGGGGAGCCGTGGCGTGCGGCTCGTCCCCGATCGCGCGGCTCTCGAGGCGCTGCCGACGGACGAGGGACTCATCGTGCAGGACTTCCTCCCGGGGGAGGAGTACTCGGTCGACGTCATCGCGGATGCCGCCGGCAACGTCGTCGCGGCCGTGCCCCGCACCCGCGCCCGGGTCGATTCCGGCGTGGCGATCGCCGGGCGCACCGTCCGCGACCCGGAGCTCGAGGAGACGGCGGCATCGATCGCGCGTGCGATCGGACTGGTCGGCGTCGCGAACGTGCAGCTGCGGCGCGATCGCACCGGTCGTGCCGTGCTGCTCGAGGTCAATCCGCGCTTTCCCGGGGCACTGCCGCTGACGATAGCCGCGGGCGTCGACATCCCGTCGCTCGTGGCCGACCTGTTCCTGGGGCGCGAGCTGCCGGTGCAGGTACCGTTCCGTGAGGTCGCTTCCGTGCGCTTCCTGGAGGACGTGATCGTCGAGATCGAAGACGTGCTGGTCTCCGCCCATGCAGGGCACCAGGAGGAGCTGTGAGCCACGCTCTGCTTCGCGGCGATCACCACGTCCACTCGACGTTCTCGGACGATGCCGTATCGACGCTCGCCCAGAACGTCGAGGCGGCAGCGGCCGCGGGACTCACCACTCTGCGTCTGGTCGATCACGTGCGACAGGGCACCACCTGGGTGCCGGAGTACCTCGCTGCGGTGCGGGCCCTCCGGGTGCCGGATGGTCTCGCGGTGCTCACGGGAGTGGAGGCGAAGATCCTCGACGCCGCGGGAACGCTGGACATCCCGACGCTCCCGGACGGGATCGACCGCATCCTCATCGCCGATCATCAGTTCCCCGGTGCGGCCGGTCCTCTCGGGCCCTCGGCGGTCCGGGAGCGGATCGCCGCCGGCTGGGCGACCGACGATGTGCTCGATCAGCTCGTCGAGGCGCTCGTCGCCACGATGCGCCGGTACCCGGGGAACCAGCTCGCGCACTGCTTCTCGATCCTGCCGAAGATCGGCCTGTCTGAAGACGATCTCGGCCCGGAGCGGACGGAAGCCTGGGCCCGGGCCGCCGCCGAGACCGACACCCTCGTCGAGGTCAACGAGAAGTGGGGGTGCCCCGGCGTCCCGGCACTGACCGCCCTGCGGCGCGTCGGCGGCGAGATCGTCGCCTCCACCGACAGTCATGACGCCTCGGAGGTCGGCCGATACTCCCGGGTGATCGCGTTGCTCGACGCGATGGAGGTGTCGTGATGACGGATCTCTCGGTGCTGGAGGCCGTGCTGGTCATCGT
The DNA here is from genome assembly GCF_039729145.1 of Microbacterium sp. SY138. NCBI lineage: Bacteria > Bacillati > Actinomycetota > Actinomycetes > Micrococcales > Microbacteriaceae > Microbacterium > Microbacterium sp. SY138. Next base: position 986,056 of record NZ_CP155793.1, read on the forward strand.
CCTCCTGCTCTGCGTGCTGGTGGGAACGCTGCCCGTGATCAATACCGGGCTGCAGTTCCTCGTGCTGCCGCTGCACGCGTTCCGCAATCACTACGGCAAGGCGGCGCCGTACCACCCGCACGTCGCCGTCATCATCCCGGCCTGGAACGAAGGCGCGGTGATCGGTCCGGCCATCGAACGACTGCTGCAGCTGGAGTATCCCGCCGAACGCCTCCGGGTCTTCGTCGTCGACGATGCGTCCACGGACGACACCCCGGCGATCGTCGGCGCGAAGGCGCAGGCCCATCCGGGTCGCGTCGTGCACCTGCGGCGCGAGAAGGGTGGCGAGGGCAAGGCGCACACGCTCAACCACGGTCTCGATGTGGTCCTCGCCGACTCGTGGACCGAAGCGGTGCTCATCATGGATGCGGACGTGATCTTCGCGCGCGACTCGCTGCGCAAGCTCACCAGGCACCTCGCCGACGAGAAGGTCGGCGCGGTGACGGCGTACATCGCTGAGGGCAGCCGCGACCGCAACTACCTCACCCGGTTCATCGCGATCGAGTACGTGATCGGCCAGCTCTCCGCCCGCCGGGTGCAGAACGTGGGCGGTGCGATCGCCTGCCTCGCCGGTGGCGCGCAGCTGCATTCGCGGGCGAACCTCGAGGCCATCGGGGGACGCATCCCGACGGGCACGCTCGCCGAAGACACCATGACGACCTTCGAGGGTCAGCTCAAGGGACGTCGGATGGTCTTCGAGCCGCACGCGGTCGTGCTGGCCGAGGAGCCGCGCACGATCGACAGCCTGTGGAAGCAGCGGTTGCGCTGGGCGCGGGGCAACGTGCAGCTGACCTCGATCTACCGCAAGCTCTGGTTCCGCCCGAGCCGCGAACACAACCTGGGCAGCTTCAGTTTCGGGCTGGCCTGGTTCACGATCCTGCTGCTGCCCGCCTTCATGCTGCTCGCGGCTGCGGGGATGCTCGCACTGCTCGTCCTGCACAGCGACATCGCCGAGTTCGTCTTCCGCTTCATGTGGATCTCCGCGGCCTGCATCTACCTCTTCTCGATGCTCTACTCCGTGCAGCTCGACCCGCGGACCGGCAGACATTCCTGGCGCGAGGCGATCATGTTCCCGGGGCTCGGTGCCCTGATCCTGATGGCGATCGCCCTCTTCCCCTGGGCATTCGAATCGCTCCTGACCGCCGTCGGGCTGGGGCTGACGGATCAATCCCGCTTCGTCTGGGCCGTGATCTTCTACCTGTGGGGCCCGATCTCGATGCTCGGCATCTGGCTGGCGCGCGCGGTGGAGCCTCTTCCCGGTGGACGGTTCTTCGCCGGTCTGCTGCTGTACATCTGCGGATACGGGTCGCTGCTGTGTGCGATCACCGTGGACTCCTACATCAAAGAATGGCGTCGAGCCGACGCCTCCTGGATCAAGACCGAGAAGATCGGACGTGTCGACTCATGACCGCAACCCCGTCGCACGATGCCGAAGTCGAGGAGATCGCCGCGGACGCCCGACGCGAGCGGCGACTGATCCCTCAAGCCCTGCTCGCCCTGGTCGTCGTCGTCATCATCGTCGTCGTGCGAGAGCTGTTCCTTCGATGACCGGGAGGCCGCTGGCCCTCGTCGTCGAGGACGCTCCCGACCAGGCCGCCCTGCTGCGTCGATACCTCGATCGTGAGGGCTTCGACGTGTTCATCGCCCGCGACGCGGAGTCGGCGATCGCGGCGTTCCCCGAGATCGATCCCGTGCTGGCGGTGCTCGACCTCATCCTTCCCGGCATCTCGGGTCAGGAGTGCGCGCGGCTGGTCCAGGAGCGGTTCCCCGAGTGCTTCCTCGTGATCAGCTCCGTGCTCGACGCCGCCGACTATCCGCCGGCCGATGCCGCCCTGCCGAAGCCGATCACCGGCTCCGACCTGCACGCCATCGTGGGGACGGTGCGGCGATGAGGGCGACTCCGCTCGACCGGGCGGAGAACCGCTGGTATCAGGTCTTCGACAACCCGAGCCCGCTGCTCAAGCAGGCACCGACGGTCATCGCGACCGTCATCGCGGCGATCTTGACCTGGTGGGTCCCCGACCTGCCGATCACGCACGTCGCACCGGCCGTGGCGGGAATCGCGGTGGTCCTCGCGGCGACCGCGTTCGCCGCCGTGCTCACCGCGCGCGGCACGATCGACGGATGGGCCGTCCTCCTCATCCCCATCGTCGACATCGCCGGGCTCGGCCTCTTCCGCACCGGCACCGGTGGCGCCACCTCGCTCTTCTCCTCGCTCGTGCTCCTCCCCGTGGTCTGGCTGGCCGCGGCGCCCGGAATCCGCTGGGTGTTCGTGGTCGGCGGGCTGACCTCGATCGCCCTGCTCATGCCGTACTTCACCGACCCGCCCGAGACCTCGGTCGAATGGCTGCGCGGTGTGGTCGGACCGCTCGTGTTCTCGGCGGTGGCGGCGGTCATCAACCAGCTCTCGAGACAGCAGCGCATGCGCGTGGAGCAGGCGGAGGAGCTCGTCGCCGAACGCACAAGGGCGCTGTCGGAGAACGTCGCGATGATCGTGCAGCTGCGCGACAAGGAGCGTCAGTACCGTGAGCTGCTCGACTCGTTCGAGAGCCTCTGGTCGTCCATCACGGCACAGGCGGTGATCGCCACGGATCGGCGCGGCATCGTGACGGCGTGGAACCCCGGCGCGGTGCGGCTTCTCGGGCTGCCGGTCGACGAGGCGCTCCGCGACGTGCGCATCGATCGCTTCTTCTCCACCGCCGTGCTCTCGATGCTCGCCGCGGAGAACGCGCAGGACGCGCAGGTCGTGCGGGGGAATCCTCCGCGGGATGCCGAGCTCGCCGCCGGGATCGAAGCGCTGTTCGCGCAGGCCGATGCCGGGTCGACGGTGGACAGCGACATCGAGGTGGTCACGGCAGGGGGCACCACGGTTCCGGCGCGCGTGACGGTCAGCCCGCACAAGGACGGCGCCGGCGCACAGCAGGGCTACCTCTTCGTGCTGACCGACGAGACCAGGGCCGTCGAGGTCGCCCGCATGAAGGATGAGTTCGTGGGGATGATCTCGCACGAGCTCCGCACGCCTCTCAGCGCGATCATCGGCTTCCTCGATCTGCTCCAGAACGATCCGGGGCAGCCGCTCACCGATGACCAGCAGGAGTTCGTCGGCATCATCGAGCGCAACGCGCAGCGTCTGCTCACCCTCGTGGGCGACCTGCTCTTCACGGCGCAGGTCGAGTCGGGGCGGTTCCCGCTCGAGCGCGAGGAGACCGACGTCGCCGAGTTGGTGCGATCGGCCGTGACGTCGGCCGGGCCGCATGCGCAGCGCGAGGGCATCGATCTCGTGGCCGAAGTCGGGACGGATGCGATCCCCGTCTTCGTCGACGCTGGTCGCATCGGGCAGGCCATCGACAATCTGCTCTCGAACGCCATCAAGTTCACGCCGCGAGGCGGTACGGTCACCGCTCGGGTGCGGACGCTCGACGGAGGCGTGGAGTTCTCGATCGCGGACACCGGAGTGGGCATTCCGGAGGACGAGCAGGGGATGCTCTTCACCCGCTTCTTCCGTGCATCGACCGCGACGCGCAACGCGGTGCCGGGGGTGGGGCTCGGCCTCACGATCACCCGGGCCATCGTGCTGGCGCATGGGGGGACGATGGACGTGACGAGTCAGGAGGGTGTCGGGACGGAGTTCCGTTTCTTCCTGCCGGCAGCGCCTCGCACCGAAGTGCTGATGAGCCTGAGCCGGCCCGACTGAGTCCCTCATCGAGCTGGAGGGTGGTACTCTCGGGGCATGGGTACCACATTCGTTGCACCGATGGGCGACCGTGGGCGCCTGGTGGTCCCTGCCGAGCTCCGTGCCCGTCAGCACTGGGAGCAGGGGGTTCCCCTGCTCATGATCGAGACGGCGGGAGGCGTGATTCTCGTCACCCGGGAGCAAGCCAAGGCGCTGGTGAGGTCACAGCTGGAAGGGAAGGACGCTCTCGAGTCCCTTCTTGCAGAGCGACGCAGATCAGCGAACTCCGAGGACGCGGCTGCGTGATGGTGGTCGATGCGTCAGCGCTCCTCGCATTCCTGCAGGGAGAGCCGGGCGCCGATCGGGTCGAGGAAGTCCTCGATGAGTCGGTGATCGGAGCGGCGAACTGGTCGGAGGTCGCGCAGAAGGTGCGCGCATCCGGTGCCGATTGGGGGGTCGCTTCCGGTTTGCTGCTCAGCTATCGAGTGCGTGTGGAACCCGTGTCTCAGCGCGACGCCGAAGCCGCCGCGGAGTCATGGGAGCGCGGGAGCGGACTCTCACTGGGAGATCGGTTGTGCCTCGCACTCGCGCGACGTCTCGACATGCCCGTTCTCACGGCGGACCGCGCGTGGGGCGAGTCCGAGCGCATCGAGCAGCTGCGACGCTGACCCGAGCGGAGAACACCTCGGCGTCGTGACGCTGCGTGTCCCGGTGTGAAGCCGGATGACGAATGGCCGGCAGCGCACGCGGGATGGTCGCTACCGTCGGGCCATGACTCTTCTCCAGGACCAGCTCGCCGGTGTCGCCGATGTCACAACCCCCGAGCGCGCGCAGCGCCTCACCGACGCCGGATCGGCGTGGAACGACCGGATCGCGGCGGACGACGCCAATGCCCGGCTGACGTATCGGGTCAGTGGGCGCGGCATCGGCTCCGTGGCGACCGAGATCCGCGCAGGCAAGCACCGCTTCATCGTCGACGAGCCGGGCGCGCTCGCGGGTGACGACGTGGCGGCCAGCCCGGTCGAGTATGCGCTGGGTGCGCTCGTCTCGTGTCAGGTGGTCGTGTACCGGCTCTACGCCCAGGCTCTCGGGCTCACGATCGACGGGATCGAGATCACTGCGGAGGGTGACCTCGACGTGCGCAAGCTGTTCGGCCTCGACGAGTCGGGGCGTGCAGGATTCCACGACGTGCGGGTGGCGGTCGACATCACCGGCCCGAACACCCCGGAGGAGTACGAGAACCTGCGTACCGTCGTCGACGCGCACTGCCCCGTGCTCGATCTCTTCGCCGCTCCCGTGCCGACGTCGAGCGTTCTGGTCTGACCGTTCGGAGCATCTCCGGCCGCGGTGTGGAGCATGCCCGCTCCTGCTGATAGCCTGGTCGGCTCGGCATGCGCGGGCGGAAGGACGGCCACGCACCGTGGGCTCTATCGATGTATCCAGCGTCTCCTTGACGCTCCCCGACGGCAGACCTCTTCTCGACGAGGCGAGTTTTCGCGTCGGCGCCGGCTCGACGAGCGCGCTGATCGGCCCGAACGGCGCGGGCAAGACCACCCTGCTCCGCATCATCCGCGGCGATCAGACGGCCGATGACGGCGTGGTGACGATCGACGGCGGACTCGGCGTGATGGACCAGTTCGTCGGTCACGGTGAGGCGGGCGAGACCGTCCAGCAGCTCCTGGTGCGGGTCGCTCCTGCACGCATCCGCACGGCGGCCGAAGGGCTCGAGGCGGCGGAGAACGCGCTGATCGAACGCGATGAGCACGACACGCAGATGGCCTACGCGTCGGCGATCGCCGAGTATGCGGATGCCGGAGGCTACGAGCACGAGACCGTCTGGGACCAGTGCACGATCGCTGCCCTCGGGGTGCCGTACGAGCGGGCGCGGTATCGCGAGCTCACCACGCTCTCCGGGGGTGAGCAGAAGCGGCTCGCGCTCGAGGCGCTGCTGCGGGGGCCCGACGAGGTGCTGCTGCTCGACGAGCCGGACAACTACCTCGACGTGCCCACCAAGCGCTGGCTCGAGGAACAACTGCGTCAGACGCCCAAGACCGTGCTGCTGGTGTCGCACGACCGCGAGCTGCTCGCTCGTGCGGCCGATCGGCTCATCACCCTCGAACCCGGGGGAGCCGGCGCGACGGCCTGGGTGCACGGTGGCGGCTTCGGCACCTACCAGCAGGCGAGGATCGACCGGATGGACCGGCTCGACGAGCTGCGCCGGCGCTGGGACGAGCAGCACGAGAAGCTGCGCACCCTGGTGGCGAACCTCAAGGTGAAAGCCTCGGCGAACGACGGTTTCGCGTCGCGGTATCAGGCGGCGCAGACCCGTCTGCGCAAGTTCGAGGAAGCCGGCCCGCCTGAGGAGCGGCCGCCCGCGCAGGAGTTCGACATGCGACTGCGCGGCGCGCGCACGGGCAAGCGGGCGGTGGTCGCGCAGCGGCTGGAGCTGACCGGGCTCATGCGTCCGTTCGATGCCGAGGTCTGGTACGGCGACCGGGTCGCCGTGCTGGGCTCGAACGGATCGGGGAAGTCGCACTTCCTGCGGCTGTTGGCGCGCGGCGGCAGCGATCCCGATGCGACGCTCGGCCATGTCACCGCGACCGGCGAGCAGCTGAGCGCGGTGGAGCACACCGGCACAGCCGCACTCGGTGCGCGCGTGGTACCCGGCCTGTTCGCGCAGACGCATGCGCATCCGGAGTTCGTCGGACGCACGCTGCTCGAGATCCTGCACCGCGGCGACGATCGACGCGCCGGGATGCCGCGTGATGCCGCGAGCTCGGCGCTCGACCGGTACGGCCTCGTGCGGCAGGCTCAGCAGACGTTCGATTCGCTCTCGGGTGGACAGCAGGCGCGGTTCCAGGTGCTGCTGCTGGAGCTCTCCGGGGCGACGCTGCTACTGCTTGACGAGCCGACAGACAACCTCGACCTGGAGTCGGCCGAGGCGCTCGAACGGGCGCTCGCACGATTCGAGGGCACCGTGCTCGCCGTCACCCACGACCGCTGGTTCGCGCGGTCGTTCGACCGGTTCCTGGTGTTCGGATCGGACGGGGACGTGTACGAATCCGACGAGCCGGTGTGGGACGAGAAGCGGGTGGCGCGCACACGCTGACGTCCGGCGCGGATCAGGGCAACCGGAAGGGCGCAGCGGCGCGCGCGGTGGGATCTATCGTGAGGTCGGCGAGGATCCCGCGGACGCCCGGGGCGAACTTGAAGCCATGACCGGAGAATCCGGCGCCCACCACGATCCGGCCTCGGCGATCCAGCACGAACGTCCCGTCGTCGGTCGAGGTGTACGTGCAGCTGATCGGCACGGCGGATGCGGCGTCGAGCCCCGGCATCCACTCGCGCACGTAGTCCGCCAGCGCGCGTTGATGCGTGGGCAGGTGCGGTCGGGCGTCCGGGTCGACCTCATCTCCCACGCGGTGGAAACCCACCTTCACGCCTTCGCCGGGCGTCGGCATGCCGTAGACGGTGGCAGGGTATGCCGCGGGATCGACGTAGTGATTGAACGAGGGCCAGGTCGCGTCGGTCAGCGGCCGGAAGTGCGCCGGCGTCTCTTCGGTGACGGCGAGTCGCGGCAGGCCGAAGCGGGCGAGGAGCTTCTGCGTCCACGCGCCGGCGGTCACGATGACGACCTCCGCACGCAGCTGGCTGCCGTCGGCGAGATCGACCGCGGCGCCGTCCCGGTGCTCGTCGATGTGCGCGACCGGCATGTTCCAGCGCACCTCTGCGCCCCCGGCGACGATCCGCCGTTCCAGCTCGCGGAGTGTTTCCGTCGCGCGCACGACCCCGGCGTCGGAGGACCACAGCACGTCGCCGTCGAAGCGCATCCCCGGCCACCGGGCGCTCGCCTCGGCGGGGGAGAGTACCGCGCTCGGGATGCCGCGAGCGTCGAGCCCCGCGTGCACCGCGGCGAGGTCGGGGTGGCCATGGGTGACGAGTCCGTGCAGGCGCAGGAGCGGCTCGCCGTCGACGTCGCCCAGTGCATCCCACCCGGCGCGGGCGCGCACGAGCAGATCGAGGTAGTGATCCTCGTCGTACGCGTTGTTGAAGTTGCGGGTCGCCCCGTGCGAAGCGCCCTCATGATGGCCGCGTGCGAACCGGTCGACCACGACGGGACGACGTCCTCGTCGCACCAGCTCCCACGCCGTCGCCAGCCCCATCACGCCGCCGCCCACCACAACGACGTCCACGGTCTCGGTCCTCATGTCGTCCTCCCGGTCTCGGAGCCAGTCTTCCAGCACGGGCACGTCCGGCCGCCGGGTAGGCTGGTGGGGTGACCATGGAGATCGAGCTCGGCCGAGGAAAGCGTGCACGCCGCGCGTACACGTTCGATGACATCGCGGTGGTGCCCTCGCGGCGCACGCGTAACCCGGAGGACGTGTCCACCGCCTGGACGATCGACGCCTTCGGCTTCGAGATCCCGGTGCTCGGCGCGCCGATGGACTCGGTCGTGAGCCCGCAGACCGCGATCATGCTCGGTCAGCTCGGCGGACTCGGGGTCCTCGACCTCGAGGGCCTGTGGACGCGTTACGAGAACCCCGAGCCGCTGCTCGCGGAGATCGCGGGTCTCGACGATGCCGGGGCGACGGTGCGGATGCAGGAGCTGTACTCCGAGCCGATCAAGCCCGAGCTCATCACCCGTCGCCTCGCCGAGGTCCGCGAAGCGGGCGTCACGGTCGCAGGGTCCCTCACCCCGCAGCGCACTCAGGAGTACTACGACACCGTCGCCGCCGCCGGCGTCGACCTCTTCGTGATCCGCGGCACCACGGTGTCGGCCGAGCACGTGTCGAGTGTCGCAGAGCCCCTCAACCTCAAGAAGTTCATCTACGACCTCGACGTGCCCGTCATCGTCGGCGGTGCCGCGACCTACACCGCGGCCCTCCACCTGATGCGCACGGGCGCCGCCGGTGTGCTCGTCGGCTTCGGCGGGGGAGCGGCGTCGACCACGCGCGCCACCCTCGGCATCCACGCGCCGATGGCGACGGCAGTCTCCGACGTCGCCGCCGCTCGCCGTGACTACCTCGACGAGTCCGGCGGACGCTACGTGCACGTGATCGCCGACGGCGGCGTGGGCACCTCCGGCGACATCGTCAAGGCTCTCGCGATGGGCGCCGACGCGGTCATGCTCGGCGTCGCGCTCGCCCGTGCCACCGACGCACCGGGCCACGGTTTCCACTGGGGGCCCGAGGCGCATCACCCCAAGCTGCCGCGCGGCCACCGTGTCGAGGTCGGCGGCATCGGCACGCTCGAAGAGATCCTCTACGGCCCGGCGCCCGTGGCAGACGGCACCGCGAACCTCATCGGTGCGCTGCGCAAGTCGATGGCGACCACCGGATACTCCGACCTCAAGGAGTTCCAGCGGGTCGAGGTCGTGCTCGCACCGTACGAGGCCTGAGGGTCCTGCGCTCCACCGTGACCACTCCTGCTCTGTTCCCCCCGACTCTCCGCGAGGTCATGCTGCGGGGACGCTGGATCGGGATGCTCCTGCTCTGCCTCCTCGTCGCCGGGATCTTCGCCTGGCTCGGACAGTGGCAGCTGGAGCGCGCGATCGAGACCGATCCGCCCGCTCCCGGTGCCACCGAGCAGGTCCAGCAGCTCACCGACGTCCTCGAGCCGGGCGCCTATCTGCCCGAGCCGCTCGTGGGTCAGCGGGTCGAGACCACCGGCACCTGGGTTCCCGGGGACTTCATCGTGGTGTCGAGCCGCTTCAACGACGATGTCGAGGGCTACTGGGTCACCGGTCAGCTGCGGGTCGCCGAGCGCACCTCCATCGCCGTCGCGATCGGCTGGGCTCCCGATCAGCAGACGGCTGACGCGGCCGTGGAAGAACTGGAAGCCGGCGCCGACGGCTCCGAGGTCGAGGTCACCGGACGCATCATCTCGGACGAGGGTCCCCGTGTACCGCCGCACTCCGATCCGCAGCGGCTGGATCGCATGTCGCCGGCCGCGCTCCTCAGCCGTTGGCACGATGTCGAGGAACTCGACGTCTACCGTCCCTACCTCGCCTCGACCACGGCGACGGCAGGATTGGTCGACATCTCCTCGCCGGCACCCGATGAGATGTCTCCCGTCAACTGGCTCAACGTCTTCTACGCGGTCGAGTGGGCCATCTTCGCCGGCTTCGCGTTCTATCTCTGGTATCGCCTCGCGAAGGATGCCTGGGAGCGCGAGGTCGAGGAGTTCGAGGACGAGGCGCAGGGCGGCACCACCGCCTGATCTCACGCGCATCCGCGCGCGTTCATGTGCGCAATTGTGCGCCATCGTGTGTGGGTAGTGACCTTCGTCAGGGGTCGTTCCGGCCATCCGGTGATCGCTCGATGACGAATCGGAAAACTCCGTTGAGGATGTCCGGACCGCTCCGTATGCTCGCAACCATGTGAGCACGCTGGGAGTTTCCCCTGTGTGCCGTGACAGTCCTGAGAAGTGTCGAACCCGACCGAGGAGACCGCACCGATGATGTCCGCTCCAGACGAGGGGAACCGCATGGCTCCCGTCTCGCACCGTAGAAGTCGAGGGCGCATCGGCGCTCTCGCCGTGACCTGTGTCGCCGCGCTGAGCCTCGGCTCGCTGGCCGCCGTTCCCGCCACCGCCGACACCTCGGGCACAGGGGTGGTGATCAACGAGGCGTATCTCTCCGGCGGCAGCGCGGGAGCGGCGTTCAAGAACAAGTTCGTCGAGCTGTACAACCCCACCTCGGCTCCGATCACCCTCGACGGCATGTCGCTGCAGTACCGCTCGGCGAACGGGACGGCCGCGTTCAACGGCGTGGCTCCGCTCACCGGCGTCATCCCCGCCGGCGGCTACTACCTGGTGCAGGGCAACAGCAACGGCGCGAACGGTGCCGAGCTGCCCGCACCGGATGCCGTCAGCACCCTGACCCCGAGCGGGACCAACGGTACGCTCGCGCTCGTCGAGGGCACCGCGGCCGTGAGCCTCACGCCGGGCTCGGCCGTCGGCGTCGACGGCGTCGTCGACCTGCTGGGCTACGGCACCTCGAACACCTTCGAGGGCACGGCGGCCACCGCGCCCTCCGGCAACACCGACGTCAAGTCGCTCAACCGCACAGGCGGCGTCGACACCGACGTCAACAGCGCCGACTTCACGCTCTCGCCCACGATCACCCCGCAGAACTCCGGCGACACCGACCCTGGCACCGGTCCGGGCACGGATCCGACCACGGCCACCATCGCCGAGGTCCAGGGCACGACCGACGTCTCGCCGCTGAACGGGCAGACCGTGCAGGTCGAGGGCGTGGTCACTGCCGACTACCGCACCGGCGGCTACAAGGGCATCGTCATCCAGACCCAGGGCTCCGGCGGCGCGACCGACGCGACGCCCGGTGCCTCGGATGGCGTCTTCGTCTTCCTGAACGCGCTGAACCCGACCCTCGCGATCGGCGACCTCGTCTCGGTGACGGGCTCTGTGAGCGAGTACTTCGGACAGACGCAGATCAACCCGGCCGCGGCCGCCGACGTCTCCGTCGTCACGGCAGGCGTCGGTGTTCCCGCCGTCACACCGCTGCCCGCCGCGGTGCAGGGAGCCGACCGCGAGCAGTTCGAGAACATGTACGTGGCTCCGGAGGGGACCTACCGTCTCGCCTCCAGCCACCAGCTCTTCAACTTCGGCACGCTCTGGCTGAATGCCGGTGACGCACTCGCCGTGAAGAGCACCGAAACCACGCGTCCCGGTGCCGAGGCTGCCGCGATCGCCGCGGCGAACCGGGCGAACCGCATCCTGCTGGACGACGGCTGGTCGATCCAGGTGTCCAACAGCGGCCACCCCGGCGAGCAGCCCTACTTCACGAAGGACACGGTGGTCCGCAACGGCGACACCGTCGACTTCGGCGACAACGGCTACGTGCTGCAGTGGGGCTTCAACGATTGGCGCCTGCAGCCGGTCGTGCCGATCGACGACTCCTCGTCGGCCGACCTCAAGGTCGGCTTCGAGGCGACGAACCCGCGGACGGACAGCGCGCCGTCCGTGGGCGGCGACGTCCAGGTCGCGTCCTTCAACGTCTACAACTACTTCACGACGTTGAAGAGCGAGAACTCCAACGCCCGAGGTGCGGCGAACGCGGCGCAGTTCGCGATCCAGAAGTCCAAGATCGTCGCGGCGATCAACGGGCTCGACGCCGAGATCGTCTCGCTCATGGAGATCGAGAACTCGGTCAAGCTGGGCAAGCCCATCGACACCGCCCTCAAGGACCTCGTCGCCGGCCTCAACGCCGACGCCGGCAGCGACGTGTGGGGCTACGTGCCCACTCCCGCCGCCTTGAACAACGCGGCGACGACCGACTTCATCACCAACGCGATCATCTACAAGAAGGATGCGGTCAAGCGGGTCGGAGACAGCGTCACCGTCACCGACGAGACCGTGTGGGGCAACGCCCGCGAGCCGATCGCGCAGGCGTTCGACATCGACGGCCGCGTCGTCACCGTCGTCGCGAACCATCTGAAGTCGAAGTCGCCGCCCGAGGGAGCAGGAGCGGAGCCGGCCGACGGACAGGGCTTCTTCAACGCCGACCGCGTGAAGCAGGCGAACGCCATCCTCGCCTTCACCGACCAGCTCGAGCAGACGACCGGCAGCGGTGACATGCTGCTGATCGGCGACTTCAACGCCTATGGCAAGGAAGATCCGATCGACGTGTTCACCTCGAACGGGTGGAGCGACCTGGTCGCCGACAAGGCCTCCGGCCAGTACACGTACGCGTTCGACGGCGAGCTCGGCTCGCTCGACCACGTGATCGCGTCGCCGTCGCTCGCCTCGTCGATCACCGGTGCGGGCGTGTGGGGCATCAACTCCCCGGAATGGAGCGACCGCGGCTACGCGTTCGGCGCCACCGAGCAGGGAACGCCCTACCGCTCCAGCGACCACGACCCCATCATCGTCGGCGTCTCCTCGGAGATCCCGCCGGTGAGCATCGACGTCGTCACGGTCAACGACTTCCACGGTCGGATCGAGGCCGACGGCGCTGCGGCGGGTGCGGCGGTCCTGGCCGGTGCGGTCAAGCAGTTCCGTGAGGCGAACCCGAACACGATCTTCGCCGGTGCCGGCGACCTGATCGGCGCGTCGACGTTCACCTCGTTCATCAACGACGACAACCCCACGATCGACGCGCTCAACGCGGCCGGCCTCGACGTCAGTGCGGCGGGCAACCACGAGTTCGATCAGGGCTGGGAAGACCTGCGTGATCGCGTGCAGGAGCGCGCGGACTGGGAGTACATCTCCTCGAACGTGTTCGTCACCGAGACCGGCGAGCCCGCGCTCGCACCGGCCTGGGTGAAGGAGCTCGACGGCGTGCGGGTCGGCTTCGTCGGTGCGGTCACCGAAGACCTCGATTCGCTCGTCTCGCCCGAGGGCATCAAGGACCTCGAGGTCCGCAGCATCGTCGATTCCGTGAACGCGGTGGCCGACGACCTGCGCGACGGCGATGAGTCCAACGGCGAGGCGGATGTCGTCATCCTGCTCGTGCACGAAGGCGCGTCCAGCGTCGAGCTCTCCAGCATCACGCCGGACTCGCCCCTCGGCGAGATCGTCTACGGGGTCGATGACGACGTGGACGCCATCGTGTCGGCGCACACCCACCTCGCCTACAACCACGTGATCGACGGCCGCCCGGTCGTCTCCGCGGGGCAGTACGGCGAGAACCTGGGCCTGATGAACATCAAGGTCGACCCGAAGACGAAGGACCTGATCTCGATCACCAACGAGATCAAGCCCCTCACCGCTGCGGGCAAGCCGCTCTACCCGGCCGTCCCCGAGGTCGCGGACATCGTGGCCAAGGCGAAGGCCGAGGCCGATGTGCTGGGTGCGATCAAGGTCGGCGACATCACGGCCGACTTCAACCGCGCGCGTCAGACGAACGGATCCGAGAACCGCGGTGGCGAGTCCACCATCGGAAACTTCGTCGCCGATGTGCAGAAGTGGTCCACGGGCGCTGATGTGGCGATCATGAACCCAGGCGGCATCCGGGCGAACCTCACGTACGCGTCGGCCGGCGCGTCCGACCCCGACGGCAACGTCACCTACCGTGAGGCGGCGACGGTCCAGCCGTTCGCCAACACGCTCGTGACGCTGACGCTCACGGGGGCGCAGCTGAAGGGCGTGCTCGAGGAGCAGTGGCAGCCGGCAGGCTCGGCTCGTCCGTTCCTGAAGCTCGGAGTCTCGAAGGGATTGGTCTACACCTACGATCCCGCCGCAGCGCAGGGTTCGCGGATCACCTCGATCACCCTCGACGGTGCCCCGCTCGATCCGGCGAAGAACTACACGGTCGCCGCCAACTCGTTCCTCGCGGCCGGTGGAGACAACTTCTTCACCTTCAAGGAGGGCACGGGCAAGCGTGACACCGGCAAGGTCGACCTGCAGTCCATGGTCGACTGGTTCGACGCGAACAAGACCGCGAGCCCCGACTACGCCCAGCGCGCGGTCGGTGTGGCGGTCAGCCCCGCAGATGCCGACGGCTACAGCGCCGGCGACCAGGTGACCGTGTCGCTCTCCTCGCTGGCCTTCAGCGCGGGCGAACCGGCTCCGGGTGAGGTGTCGCTGTCGCTCGGCGGCACGCAGCTCGCGGCCGGTGCGGTCGACCCGGCGGTCGTCGACACCACCGACGAGGGCGGGCGCGCCAGCCTGACCTTCACGGTTCCGTCCGGTGTCTTCGGCGAGCAGGTGCTCACCGTGAACGTCGCCGGTACCGGAACCACGGTGCAGGTGCCGTTCACGATCGCGGGAGAAGCCGAGTTCGCCGGCACGATCGCCCTCGGCTCGTCCAAGGTGACCGCGGGCAAGAGCCTCAAGGTCACCGGTGAGGGCTACGTGCCCGGCGAGACCGTGTCGATCGAGCTGCGCCCGAAGAAGGGCAAGCCGGTGCAGGTCGGCACCGTCCAGGTCGGCGCCGACGGTACGTTCAGCACCTCGGTCACCGTGCCGAAGAGCGCCCCGTCGGGCAAGTACACCGTGGCGGCGTCGCAGGCCGATGGAGACGCGGCGACCGCCACGGTCACCGTCAACCGTGCCGGCGGCATCATCGGTGCGATCCTCGACTGGCTCTGGGAGTTGCTGACCCGGTGGTTCTGATCGGGTAGGGGATGACACAGGCGAAGGCCGTCGGGACTCTCCCGGCGGCCTTCGCCACGTCGTCCGGGATTCAGGCGTCGACTGCGACGGGAGCCCACACGAATCCGTCGGGGTCGACCGCAGCGCCGAGCACGCCGTTGACCGTGATCCGATGCGAGCCGGATCCTTCGGCGGGCACGCCCGCGTCCTTCGCGAGGGATGCGTGCCGGTACAGGCCGAGGCCGATCGGGCCGGCTCCGGTGTCGAACTGCACATAGCTGCGGCCGAAGCTCTTGCCGACCGGGATGCCGCGCTCCGTGTAGAAGGTCTTCGATGCGACGACGTCGTCCGCTCCGAGCAGGAGGATGATCTCGTCGACCGTCCGGCTCGGGGGAGCGGTGTCCTTCTTCGCCGAGGTCGCGACCTTCCATATAGCGCCGTCCGGGGCCTGGATCGTGCCGCCGACGCCCCACAGCGACTTCGACACGGGCTTGATCACCGTGGCGCCGGCGGTGACCGCGGCATCCACGAGTGCACGCACATTCGCAGGCTGGGAGACGACGAGCGACAGGGTGTAGCCGCGGAAGCCGGTGGTGTCGGCATCCGCGGTGCGGAATCGCAGGCGATCGCCGAGGTCGAACGCGTGCGCGTAGAACGAGCGGGCGGCGTCCACGTCGGGGACGTCGAGGGTGAGGGAATCGATCGTGGTGTTCATGTCGACGACGCTACGAGCGCGTCTTCCCGCGTGCTTCTCGATTCCTGACCGATGCGCAGCGCTCTCTCCGCACGATGGTGCCCGGATTCGACACGATTTCCCGGCGGCTAGACTGGACGCATGCCCGAACCGAAAGTCGCCAGCTTTCCGGCGATCCGCGGTGCGCTGAAGTTCTACCAGATCGCGTCGATCATCACAGGAGTCATGCTGCTCCTGCTGCTGACCGAGATGGTGCTCAAGTACACGCCGATCCACCTCGAGCTCTTCATGGGAGGCTCCGGAGGACCGCTCTGGTTCGCCGGCGTGCTCGCCGGGCCCGACTGCCAGTGGTGGTCGCTGTTCGCCCCGATGACCAACTCCTGCGAGATGACCTCGCTGGGCGACGGATTCAACCTGTCGCTGTTCATCCTCGTGGCGCACGGTTGGTTCTACGTCGTCTACCTCTTCGCGTGCTTCCGCATGTGGAGCCTGATGCGCTGGCGGTTCCCGCGCTTCATCCTGCTCGCGCTCGGCGGCGTCGTGCCGCTGCTGTCGTTCTTCATGGAGGCCGTCGTCGCCCGTGAAGTCAAGACCTATCTCGCCACCAGAGAGGCCGCCGAGGCCTCCGCCCCCGCCCCGGAAGGTGTCCGTTGACCGAACAGTCCGAGACCCAGCAGCGTCCTGCGCTCGTCGTCGACTTCGGCGCGCAGTACGCGCAGCTGATCGCCCGCCGCGTCCGCGAGGCGGGTGTGTACAGCGAGATCGTGCCGCACACCGCCACGGCTGAGGAGATCGCCGCCAAGAACCCGGTCGCGATCATCCTCTCCGGAGGCCCCTCGTCGGTGTACGAGGAGGGAGCGCCGAAGCTGGACCCGGCGGTCTTCGACCTCGGGGTGCCGACCCTCGGCATCTGCTACGGCTTCCAGTACATGGCCCAGACGCTGGGCGGCGAGGTCGCGAACACCGGTCTGCGCGAGTACGGCGCCACGGATGCCGTGATCACCGGCGACGGCGGGACGCTGCTCGGCGGTCAGCCGGCCGAGCAGAACGTCTGGATGAGCCACGGCGACCAGGTCGCCAAGGCCCCCGAGGGCTTCGACGTGCTCGCGACGACGGATGCGACCAAGGTCGCGGCGTTCGCGAACGAGGAGCGCGGCTTCTACGGCGTGCAGTGGCACCCCGAGGTCAAGCACTCGGACCACGGTCAGCGCGTGCTCGAGAACTTCCTGCACAAGGGCGCGGGCCTCGCGTCCGACTGGAACAGCGGCAACGTGATCGCCGAGCAGATCGAGCGCATCCGCGAGCAGGTGGGCGACGCTCGGGTCATCTCCGCGCTCTCCGGCGGTGTCGACTCCGCCGTCTCCACGGCACTGGTGCACAAGGCCATCGGCGACCAGCTCACCGCGGTCTTCGTCGATCACGGCCTCCTCCGCAAGGGCGAGCGCGAGCAGGTCGAGAAGGATTACGTCGAGTCCACCGGCGTGCGTCTGATCACGGTCGACGCGGCAGAGACCTTCCTCGGCCACCTCCAGGGGGTGACCGACCCGGAAGAGAAGCGCAAGATCATCGGACGCGAGTTCATCCGTGCGTTCGAGAAGGTGCAGCTCGACCTGGTCGCCGAGGCCAAGGCTTCGGGCGGCGCTCCCGTGAAGTTCCTCGTGCAGGGCACGCTCTACCCCGACGTCGTCGAGTCCGGCGGTGGTGCGGGCACGGCGAACATCAAGTCGCACCACAACGTGGGCGGCCTTCCCGACGACCTCGACTTCGAGCTGATCGAGCCGCTGCGCGCCCTGTTCAAGGACGAGGTCCGCGCGATCGGTCGCGAGCTCGGCATCCCCGAGGCGATCGTCGGACGCCAGCCGTTTCCGGGGCCCGGCCTCGGTATCCGGATCATCGGTGAGGTCACCGCTGACCGTCTCGAGATTCTGCGTGAGGCCGACGCCATCGCCCGCGAGGAGCTGACCAAGGCCGGCCTCGACCAGGAGATCTGGCAGTGCCCCGTCGTGCTGCTCGCCGACGTGCGCTCGGTGGGTGTGCAGGGCGACGGCCGCACCTACGGCCACCCGATCGTGCTGCGCCCGGTGTCGAGCGAAGACGCCATGACCGCCGACTGGACGCGTCTGCCGTATGACGTGCTGTCGAAGATCTCGAACCGCATCACGAACGGCGTGCGCGACGTCAACCGCGTCGTGCTCGATGTCACGTCGAAGCCGCCGGGAACGATCGAGTGGGAGTAGGGAGCGCCATGCTCCCCGGTGCGGCGCCGGTGCTTCCCGACGCCGAGTACGTGGTGCTGTCCAGTCGGTTGATCCCGGGCATGGACGGCGGCTACACGATCGCGACGCTCACACGTGCCCGGCAGCTCGCCGAGGCCGGGGTCGCGGAGGGGGCGGGTCCGCAGCTGCTCACGTTCGACCCGGGAACGGCTGCCGATCATGCCGCGCAACGTCGGACGTTCGCGGAGCAGGGGGCGCTCGTCGACCCCTCACGCATGCGCAACCTGTTCGACGAGGCCACGGATTCCGGTGGGGGAGCGGCCGATTGGCTGCGCGCTGCCGCCGACCCCGCGGTGACCGCCGACCCCGACGTCGAGTACCGCGTGCTGACGGATGTCGACGGCCGGCCGTTCGCCGCGCTACCGATCATCCCCGGCAATCCGGACTGGCATCTGACCGAGGAACCCGTTCTCGTCCACGACGCCGCAGGCGAGGTGGTCGGGGCGCTGCACGGGTTCCGCGGGCTCTACCGGGCCTGGCTCGAGCACGTCGCGGACGCGTTCGGTGATCGTCTCATCGTCGTGATCTGCGAATCCCGGCAGCTCGGCGAGCTCATCGCCGACTGGTCCGATCCGCGTGTGCGCATCGTCCACCCGATCCACACCATGCACATGGAGGCGCCGTACACCCCGGATGCTCCGATGAACACGCTCTGGACGCGCTGGTTCCGGCTGACCGACCGTTTCGACGCCGTCATCTGGCCGACCACCACCCAGCGCGACGATGTCGTGGCGCGTTTCGGCTCCGCGGCTTCTCATGTCGTGGTGCCGAACCCGATCGCCCCGGTGGAGCATCGGGACGACCTCCGCGAAGACGGGCTCGTCGTCGTGCTCGGTCGTCTCGCGCCAGGCAAGCGCATCGATCAGGCGATCCGGGCGTTCCTCGCCGCGGACGTCGCCGGAACCCGGATGGAGATCTGGGGCGGCGGGCCCGAAGAGGATCGGCTGCGCGCGCTGATCGAGGAGCTCGGCGCGGGGGACCGCGTGCTGCTCGCGGGTTACACCGATTCGCCCGGCACCGTGCTCGATCGGGCGTCGATGATCGTCACGGCCACCGCCTTC
This sequence comes from Microbacterium sp. SY138, assembly GCF_039729145.1. NCBI lineage: Bacteria > Bacillati > Actinomycetota > Actinomycetes > Micrococcales > Microbacteriaceae > Microbacterium > Microbacterium sp. SY138. The sequence goes on from NZ_CP155793.1 coordinate 1,004,854, forward strand.
GAGGGCCAGCCGTTGTCGATCGTCGAGGCACTCCTGCATGGGACCCCTGTCGTGTCATACGACGCCCGCTACGGCATCCGTGACGTGCTGGAACAGGGCGGTGGCGTCCTGGTCCCGAGCGGCGACGTCGAGGCGCTGGGCGAGGCGATCCGCGCGCTGCTGACCGACCCCGATCGGCTCGCGGCGCTGAGCGCCGAGGCCCCGTCGGTTGCTGCGGCCTGGAGCCCGCAGCGTTCGCTCGACGCCCTGACCGCGGCGATCGCCGACGTCGCCGCGCGCCCGTCCCGTCGCGTCTGACCGGGTCGCCTGACCGCGTCGCCTGACCGCTCCGGCTGACCGCTCCGGTCGCACTTTCTGTCGCCTCACGGCGGCCCGCGCGGCAGGAACTGCGACCGGAGCGTGATCTAGAGCAGCTTGAGCGCCTCGCGGCGGGAGAGCGGCGACAGCTCGTGCGACTCGACGAAGGCTCGCACCCACGCCGGGTCGGTCTTGCCGAGCTCGCGCAGCGCCCAGCCGATGGCCTTGCGGATGAAGAACTCGGTGTCGGCGAGGTTCGGTTCGATCACAGTGGCGAGCAGCTCGCGATCGGTGGCACCTCTGCGTCCGAGCTGGGAGATGATGCTCGCCCGGCGCACCCAGAAGTCGTCGTCGCGCGACCACGTCCGCAGCACCGGCGTCATCTCGGCAGGGTGCGCATCGAGCGTCTCGGTGAGCCGATGCGAGACCTCGTCGACGTGATCCCACCACGCTCCTGTGCGGATCATCTCCTCATGCACATCGAGCATGTCGAGTCGGGCTCGCACCGGACGCAGAGCCATCAGAGCACTGGCGGCGTAGCGCTCCTCGCGAAATGCCGCCTCCCGCCACAGCACGAGTGCCGTACCGCGCAACACCGCCGTGTCCGTCACCTCGCGCGCGAGCCCACGCGTCACGGCTCGCACCCCGGGAACACGTACGCCGAGGAAGGGCAGCGCCGACTTCATGTACGCCTGCTGCGCGGGTGCCAGCTCCGGATCGGCCTCATCACGGAGCGCGGATCGGATGCTCTGCACGAGGTCTGCGGCGGTCACGGGAGCGAGTCTACGACCGCCCCGAGAAGTTCTTCAGAGAGAATTCCGAGATGATGTCGATCCGGGCCGTTCCCGTTCGACGTCATTGATGAGAGGGTCGAGAGACGGCCCTTCGAACAAGGAGAACATCATGAAGTTCATGCTCATCATGCGCGCGACCGACGAGGCCGTCGAGGCCTACAAGGACATGCCCTTCGAGCAGGTCATCGAGGCCATGGGCAAGTACAACGAGTCGATGATCAAGGCCGGAGTGCTCGTCGCGGGCGAGGGCCTGACCGATGCGGCCGAGGGTTTCGTGGTCGACTTCAGCACCGAGAAGCCGCTCATCACCGACGGCCCCTACGGCGAGACGAAGGAGTTGTTCAACGGCTTCTGGATCATCGAGGTCCCCACGCGCGAAGAGGCGGCGGAGTGGGCCAGCCGTGCGCCTCTCGGACGTGGGTCGTACCTCGAGGTGCGTCGCGTGACCGGCGTCGAGGACTTCCCGGCGGACAACGAGTGGATCCAGAAGGAAGAGGGCTGGCGCGAGGAAGCAGCTCAGCGCGCGGCACGGCAGTGATGGCACAGCAGTGACGGCACAGCAGTGACGGACTCTTCCCCACACAGCGAGACGGCGCGTTCCGCTCCCGATACCGGGTCTGCCGAGCGCGCCGTCGCCGCCGTGTGGCGCATCGAGTCCGCCCGCATCGTCGGAGCTCTGACGCGTATGGTCGGTGACTTCGGCCTCGCGGAGGACCTGGCTCAGGAGGCGCTGGTGGATGCGTTGCGGCAGTGGCCGGTCGACGGCGTCCCGCGCAAGGCCGGGGCCTGGCTGACCGCGGTCGCGAAACGCAAGGCCATCGATCGGTGGCGTCGACAGGAGCGTCTGGACGGGCGGGTCGCCCTTCTCGCACACGACCTGGAGCAGGAGCAGCGGGAGGGGCGAGACCTGCTGTGGGATCCGGACGCCGTCGATGATGACGTGCTGCGCCTGATCTTCATCTCCTGCCACCCTGTGCTCTCGAAAGAGGCGCAGGTCGCCCTGACGCTGCGGGTGGTGGGTGGGCTTTCCAGCGAGGAGATCGCCCGCGCGTTCCTCGTGCCGACCGCCACCGTGCAGCAGCGCATCGTGCGGGCGAAGAAGACGCTCTCCGCCGCCAACGTCCCGTTCGAGGTGCCTTCCCGCGAGGAGCGTGCGCCGCGCATCGGTGCGATCCTCGGCGTGCTGTATCTGATCTTCAACGAGGCCCACGCCGCGAGCAGCGGGCCCGACTGGATGCGCCCCGAGCTGAGTGACGAGGCCATCCGTCTCGGGCGCGTGCTCGCCGCGCTGATGCCGCAGGAACCCGAGGTGCACGGCCTGCTGGCGCTGATGGAGCTGACGGCCGCGCGATTCGGGGCGCGCGTTGATCGACACGGCGACCCGGTGCTGCTTGCCGATCAGGACCGTCGGCGCTGGGATCGTGGCCGCATCTCGCGTGGACGTGCATCGCTGGCGACCGCCGATGCTCTCGGACGCGGGCGCGGTGCCTATGGGCTGCAGGCGGCGATCGCCGAGTGCCATGCCGTGGCGGCGTCTGTCGAGGAGACCGACTGGGAACGGATCGTGCTGCTCTACGAGGCGCTCGGGCGGCTCGCTCCGTCGCCGGTGGTCGAGCTCAACCGAGCGGCTGCGGTGGCGATGGGGACCGGGCCGGCGTCCGCTCTGCTCATCATCGACCAGCTGTCGAGTTCGGGCGCCTTGCGCGGCTACCACCTGCTGCCCGCGACGCGCGGCGAACTGTTGCGTCGGCTCGGGCGCGAGGAGGAAGCCCGGAGCGAGTTCACCGTCGCCGCCGGACTCGCCGGCAATGATCGGGAGAGATCGCTGCTGGAGCGGAAGGCACGAGGGGCACAGAAATGACCCGCCCCCTTCGGGTGCGCGAGGCATCCGAAGGGGACGGGCATCAGGGTGACGCGCGTGGCGTCGACGGCGGATGCCGTCAGCTGCGCGCCTTCTGGCCGCGACCGGCGATCAGGCCGTAGATCAGGAGCACGATGATGGAACCGGCGATGGCGAGGAGCCAGGTGCCGAGGTCCCAGAACTCGGTGAGCGGACGGTTGAGGATCAGACTGCCGAGCCAGCCGCCGAGCAGTGCGCCCACGACGCCGAGGAGCAGCGTGATGAACCAGCCGCCGCCCTGCTTGCCGGGAAGGATCAGCTTGGCGATGGCTCCGGCGATGAGGCCGAGAAGAAGAAAGCCGAGAAAACTCATGGTCAGCTCCTGTGGATCGGGAGCCCCGGGGTGCCGGGGCTTCTGGTATCCAGAGTGCCGACATCGCTGCTCGCGTGCCAACCCCTTGCGCACACATGCCTGGATGTGCGAAGAGGCCCGCCTCCCCAGGGGAGACGGGCCTCTCGACGCGGTCGGATCGGTGCGCGGTCAGTTGTTGCCGCGGACGATCGCGATGATGCGCAGGATCTCGACGTAGAGCCAGACGACCGTGACCATGATGCCGAAGGCGCCGAGCCAGCCGTACTTGCGGGGAGCACCGTTGCGGACGCCCTGCTGGATCTGATCGAAGTCGAGCACGAGCGAGTACGCCGCCATGATGACGACGAGCACGCCGATGATGACACCGAGCGGGATGCCGAAGATGTTGGCGCTCAGCAGGCCGAAGGCCTGGCCCTGGGGCAGCACGCCGGTCCACATGAGGACCAGGTTCAGCAGCGAGAAGACCAGGTAGCCGATCATCGCGATCATGAAGATCTTCGTCGCCTTCTTCGACGCGCGGATCTTGCCGCTCGCGAAGAGAGCCAGGGTCACCCCGACGACCGAGACGGTCGCGAGCGTCGCCTGGAAGACGATGCCGGGGTAGATGACCTCGAAGAACGCCGAGATGCCACCGATGAAGAGGCCCTCGAACGCCGCGTAGGCGAAGATCAGCGCGGGCCGGACCTTCTTGCGCGACGTGAAGGTGATGACCATCGCGAGCACGAAGCCGCCGAGCGCGCCGACGATCCACGGCAGCATGCTGACGGGCGCGGGGTTGTACGGGTCATATCGCGGCACGTCCAGGCCGCCGAGCGTCAGCACCCAGCCGATCGCGGCGGTGACGAGCAGGATGCCGAACAGGCCGGCCGTCTTCCAGACCGTGTCCTCGACCGACATGCGGTCGGTCTCGATCGCTCCGGCCGGCGGGGCGGCGTACATGCCCTCGAGCTGTGCGTTGGCCGCAGCGTCCATCGCCCCGTGCTGGAGCGAGGCGTTCTGCGCGCCCTGGGCAGCCTGAGGTCCGCCCGGGTACGTCGCGACGTTGCGCGGGTCCTGCTGCTGGAAAGCAGGGTTGTTGAAAGCGAAGTTGCTCATTGGTGGGCCTCACTCCAAAAGGGGGGTAGTAGGTCTCTTTCCTCCACGATACTCGGGAGGGCGCATCGCCGGGGTGTTCTACGCTGAGAGCGTGCCCAGGAAATCACCCCTCGTCATCGGGCACCGCGGTGCGCCCGGCTATCGCCCGGAGCACAGCCGCTCCTCCTATGAGCTCGCTCTCGCCATGGGGGTGGATGCGGTCGAACCCGACGTCGTGGCGACCAAGGACGGCGTGCTCATCGTGCGGCACGAGAACGAGATCTCGGGCACGACCGACGTCGCGGAACATTCGGAGTTCGCCGACCGCAAGACGACGAAGCGCGTCGACGGGCAGGCGCTGACGGGATGGTTCAGCGAGGACTTCACGTGGGACGAGTTGTCGACCCTGCGCATCCGCGAGCGGCTGCCCGAGGTGCGGGCATCGAGCGCGAGCTTCGACGGCGCCCAGCAGATCCTGCGCCTGCGCGATGTGCTCGACATCGTGCGCGACGGATCGGCGGAGCATGGACGCGAGATCGGCGTGGTGCTCGAGGTCAAGCACGCCACGTACTTCGCGAGCATCGGCCTCGACCTGGCCCCCCTCATCGACCGCGAGCTGCGCGACGCCGGATGGGCCGAGGGGGAGCTGCCGCTGGTGATCGAGTGCTTCGAGTCGACCGTGCTCGGGCAGCTGCGGGAACGCGGGATCTCCGCATCGTACATCTACCTGATCGAGGCGTCGGGGCGTCCGTACGACCTCCTGGTGGCCGAGGGCACGCACGCCCGCACGTACAGGGAGACCGTCACCCCGGAGGGGCTCGACGCCCTCGTCGGACAGGTCGACGGCATCAGCGTGAGCAAGAAGATGCTGCTCGACCGGGGCAACACGATCGTCGCGGATGCGCATGCACGAGGTCTGCAGGTCTTCACATGGACGTGCCGGCCGGAGAACGCCTTCCTCGCGGCGGAGTTCCGCGGCCGGGGTGGGCGCGGCGCCTACGGCGACTACGAGGCGGAGTGGGGCGTCATCGCACGTCAGGGCGTGGACGGCGTGTTCGTCGATCATCCGGATCTGGGCGTCGCCTTCTTCCGCAGCTGATGCGGTCGCGCAGGTCCGCGGCGTCAGAGCGGTCCGAGCACGCTCTGCACGTCGCTCTCGAGCATCAGGGCGCGCAGGGGCTCGAGGATCTCGCGTTCCTCGAAACGGAAGTGGGATTCCATGATCGCGGCGATCCCGTCGAGGTGACCGCCGATCGCGGTCGCATCGTCGCCGCGCTCGGCTGCACCGCGCAGCGAGTCGAGCAGGTGGGCGAGCATCGAGTGATCCTGCATCAGCTTGTCGATGATCCCGCCGAGCTCCGGATGCTCCGCGCGCAGAGCAGGGAAGAGCTGCCGATCCTCGGCGCCGTGGTGGCCGTCGAGGGCGGCGCAGAATCCGACGCAGTAGAGCACGAGTTCCGATGCGGCATCGGGGACGTCCGTGCCGTGGTCGAGGGCGTCGCGCGTGGCGGCGAGCGCGGCGCGCAGACGCGAATGCGCCGATCGGAGCTCCTGATCCCACGCGATCAGACGGGCGGCATCCATCGGGCCAGTGTAGAGGGGCCGGTGCAGAGCGGGCCCGTGTCGGCGGATTCCCGCTCAGAGGGTGCGGTCGAAGGCGCCGCGGCGGGTGGAGACGATCTCCTTGCCCAGCGGCATGAGCGAGATCGGGACCATCTTGAAGTCGGCGATGCCCATCGGGATGCCGATGATCGTGATGCAGAGCAGGATTCCGGACACGATGTGTCCGATCGCGAGCCACCAGCCGGCCAGGATCACCCACAGCACGTTGCCGAGGAACGACCCGACACCCGCGGTGGGCTTGCTGATGACCTCGCGGCCGAACGGCCAGATCGCGTAGGCGGCGATGCGGAACGAGGCGATCGCCCAGGGGATCGTGATGATCGGGATGCACAGCAGGATGCCGGCGAGGACGTACCCGAGGAACAGGGCCCAGCCGGCGAGGATGACCCAGATGATGTTGAGGATCGTGCGCATGAGCTGATTGTGTCACCCCTCTGCTGCCGGGCCTGAGCATCCGCCCCGAGGTCCCGGAGGCGACGGACTCCGGATGCCAGACTGACCGCATGACCGGAATCGTGGTGCAAGACGTCAGCAGAGCGTTCGGGACGGTGCAGGCGGTGAGGGGCGCCACTCTCCGAGCCGAGCCCGGCCGCGTCACCGGCCTCGTGGGGCCGAACGGAGCAGGCAAGACCACTCTGCTGCTGATGCTCGCCTCCCTCCTCGCTCCCGACACCGGGACGATCAGCATCGGAGGCGTCGACCCCTCCGTCGATCCGCTCGCCGCACGACGCCTGCTCGGATGGATGCCGGACGCTCTCGGTGCGTGGCCGTCGCTCACCGCACGGGAGACCATCGTCACGACCGCCCGCCTGTACGGCATCGAGAAGCCGCAGGCCGCGGTCCGTGCGGAGCAGCTGCTCGCCCTCGTCGGGCTGACCGAACTCGCCGACTCCCCGGCCAAGGTGCTGTCGCGAGGGCAGAAGCAGAAGCTGGGCCTGGCACGCGCATTGGTGAATGACCCGCAGGTGCTGCTCCTCGACGAACCGGCTTCCGGTCTCGACCCGGAGGCGCGGGTGCAGCTGCGGGTGCTGCTGCGCCGTTTCGCGGCGGAGGGGCGCACCGTGCTGATCTCGAGCCACATCCTCTCGGAGCTCGAAGAGGTCGTCGACGACGCGGTCTTCCTCGTCGCCGGTGCCGTCGTCGATGCCGCACCGGCGCGGAGCATGCTGCGCGCGTGGCGGGTGCGTCTCGCCGGTGCGACCGAGGATCGGATGAAGGCCGATGCCTGGCAGGTGGCCTCGAATCTCGGCATCGCCCCCGAATCCCTCTCGCAGGATCGCGGAGCGGTGCTCGTCGGATTCGAGGGAGAGGATGCCGCAGCACAGGCCCTTCGGCATCTGATCGAGGCGGGGCTCCCGGTCGTGGAGTTCGCTCCGGCGCAGAACCAGTTGGAGCACACGTTCCTGAACCTGCATCATGCGACACCACCCCAGGCATCCACCGGAACGGAGGCGGGCGCATGAGCCTCGCGAACATCGGCATCATCGCCCGACTCGAACTGACCCAGCGCCTGCGCAGCGTGGGCTGGTATGTGCTGCTCGGGGTCTTCGCCCTGGTGCTGCTCGGGGTCACGGGGCTCTCGTTCGCCGTGTACTCCTGGGGCGATGCGGTCGGTGCCGGCGTCTACTCGATCGTCGTCAACATCGTGCTGCTGCTGGTCGTGCTGGTGTCGCCGACGCTCAGCGGCAACGCGATCAACGGGGATCGCGATGCCGCGACGCTCGCGGCCGTGCAGGTGACCGCCGCGTCGACCGGCGACATCATGCTCGGCAAGCTCGTCGCGGCCGTGGCGACCGGCGGCGCCTTCCTGGTGGTCGCGGTGCCGTTCCTGGCCCTGTCGTTGCTGGGTGGGGGAGCGAACCCGGCCGTGCTGCTCATCTCCCTGCTCGTGCTCGCGGCCGAGATCATCATCGTGGCCGCGATCGGAGTGGGGTTGAGCGGACTCATCGCGCGTCCGCTGTTCTCGGTCGCGACGACCTACCTGGTCGTCGCCGCGCTCGTGTTCGGAACGCTCATCGTGTTCGGACTCGGCGGCATGGCGGTGCGCAGCGAAGCGACCGTGTACTCGCGCCCGTACGACGCGAACGGCACGCCGGACTGTGATCGCTGGGAGGTGAACAGCACCCAGGATGTGCCTCGGTTCGATCTGGTGTGGTGGACGCTCGCCGCGAACCCGTTCGTCGTGCTCGCCGACGCGACCCCGACCGAGTACGCGACGGGGGGTTATCCCGTCGACATGTTCGGTCAGATCAAGTACGGATTGCGCAGCGCGCAGCTCTCGCCCTTGGAACAGCGCTGGGACGAGTGCGACCCCGGTGGCGGGTACCGCACACCCCAAGAGGTGATCGACTCGACGGTGCCGAGCTGGTTCGTCGGCCTGGGGGTGCAGATCGTCATCGCGGGTTCGCTGTTCGCGGGGGCATGGGCGCGCACGCGGACGCCGGCTCGCCGGCTGCCCCCGGGCACGCGCATCGCCTGAGGCTCTTCCCCTCGGGCACGTTCCGGTCGCACCACCCGCCGTTCCGGACGCTCTGATGCGGCGGCAAGTGCGACCGGGACGGGAACCGGGAACGGCGAAGGCGTGGGCAGCGGATGGCCACCTTCCGTTCATCTGCCGTGCACTCGGCGGATCCTCTGCGGCCACGTGGGGTCGGTGGTCTGGGCGGGTACCCGACTGAGTCCCCCCTCCGGTCCGGCCCTGCACCCTGGGGTCTGCCGGCCCAGCCACCCAGGAGTCCTCCATGCCCCGCCTGCACCGTGCAGCGGCGGTCACGGCGGTGTGCGCCTTGAGCGCCGCCGCCCTGCTCGCCACTCCCATCGCCGCGATCGGCGCCGACCCCGGCATCCGCCCGTCCGTGGCGACGTCGACCGCTCCGAGTCTCGTCCTGAACGAGATCGTCTACGACGACGCGGCGACCGGCCTCGCCGACCAGGTCGAGATCTACAACGCCGGGACCGAGGTGGTCGATCTCGCGGGGTGGAAGATCGCGGACGAGAAGCGCGACACCTTCGGCGCGGCCCCGGATGGCACGTCGCTCGCCCCGGGGGAGTTCCTGGTGCTGGTGAAGGACGTCGACTTCGCGTTCGGGCTCGGCAAGGGCGACGAGGTCGTGCTCTTCGACCCGGACGGCACCGAGGTCGACTCCTATGCCTATGCGAACACCGCGCCGCTGTCGGTGTGGGCGCGCTGCCCTGACGGCACGGGTACCTGGGCGCCGGCGACGCAGGTGACGCCCGGCGCTGCGAACGATTGCGAGGTTGCTCCTGTCGCCGGTTCCATCGTGATCAACGAGGTCGACTCGCAGCCGGCCGACTGGGTGGAGTTCTACAACCCCGGCACCGCTGCGCTCGACATCTCGGGCTACGAGATCCGGGACAACTCGGACGATCACCGCTGGCAGTTCCTCCCGGGAACGCAGATCGGCGCGGGACAGTTCCTCGTGGTCGAAGAGGGTACGGTCGGGGTCTCCGGAGGCGTCGAGGCCGCATTCCGCGAGCCGATCGGCATCGGCAGCGCCGACCGCATCCGCCTCTACGACACCTCGGGCGCGATGATCGACGACACGCTCCCGTGGCAGGGGCACGCGGCGATCGACGGCGACTTCGCCGCGGCCACCCTGGCGCGCTGCCCTGACGGCGTCGGCTCCTTCGTGCTCGCGCACCCGACCCCGGGCGCCACGAACTCGTGCGTCATGCCCGACGTCGTGATCAACGAGATCGAGTCGAACGGCGACACCACAGATTGGGTCGAGGTCGTCAACACCGGCAGCACGGCGGTCGACCTCTCCGGCTGGACCGTGATGGACAGCGACCCCGTCGGCCACGCCGGTGAAACCACTCCGTTGCCCGCAGGCACGATCCTGCAGCCCGGAGGCTACTTCGTCTTCGACCAGCCCACGAACTTCGTCTTCGGTCTCGGCAACGGCGATACCGTGTCGATCCGCGACGCGAACGGCAACACGGTCGATGAGCACGTGTACGCCGCGCATGCCGCAGGGGTCCTCGCGCGTTGCGCTGATGCCACCGGCGACTTCGTCGACATCGCGGTCTCGACCAAGGGGCTGCGCAACGCCTGCGGCAACCCCGTGCGCATCAACGAGGTCGAATCCGACGGCGGCTCGCCCGACGACTGGGTGGAGCTCGTGAACCCGACGAGCACGGCGCTCGATGTGTCGGGCATCGTGGTGAAGGACGACGACGACACCCACGCGTACGCGATCCCGGCCGGTACGTCGATCGGTGCGGGGGAGTACCTCGTGATCGAGCGGGCGCAGCTCGGCTTCGGCCTCGGCGCTGGCGATGCGGTGCGGGTGTTCGACGGCGACCTGCTCGTGGACGAGACCACCTGGGGTGCGGGCCACGCCGCCACCACCTGGGGGCGTTGCCCCGACACGAGCGGCGCGTTCGCCGTCACCGCAGCGCCCACGAAGGGCACCGCGAACGTGTGCACCGGTGAGGTCGCCGTGTCGCCGTGGCCCGGCTCTGCCGAGGTGCGCGTGGTGGACAGCATCCCGACGTTCCTCGAGGACAGCTCGGGGCTCGACGTGCAGGAGACCGCCGACGGCGCGTTCCTCTGGGCGGTCGACAACGGACAAGGCCGTATCTGGAAGCTCGAGGCGCACGCCGACGGCTCGGTCGAGAAGGTCGACGGCTGGGATGCGGGCAAGCGTGTGCGCTTCCAGAAGGACGCCGCGAACCCGGGCGCCGCGGGCCCCGACACCGAAGGCATCACGGTCGACGGAGACGGCTTCGTCTACGTGGCGTCCGAACGCGACAACAGCGCCAAGGGCGTGAACCAGAACGTGGTGCTGAAGGTCGACCCCGAGGCCTCGGACGGCGATCTCGTCGCCCAGCAGGAATGGGATCTGACCGCGTTGCTTCCTGCCGTCGGGGCGAACCTCGGCATGGAGGCCGTGCAGTGGGTGCCGGATGCCGCGCTCGCCGGAAAGCTCTTCGATGACAGGACGGGTGCGGCGTACGACCCGAAGGACTACGCCGGTCACGGTGACGGGCTGTTCTTCGTCGCGGTCGAGGACAACGGTCACGTCTACGCATTCGCCCTCGGGGCCGACGGCTCCGCGACGCTCGTGTCGGAGATCGCTCCCGGTCTCACCGGAGTCATGGCGCTCGACTACGACACCGTGCGTAACACCCTGTGGGCCGTGTGCGACGACGGCTGCCAGGGCCGCTCCGCCGAGATCACGCTGAACGGCACCGGGCAGCCGAGCCTCGTGCACTACGCCCGCCCTGCCGGGATGCCCGACATCAACAACGAGGGCTTCGCGACCGCGCCGGCCTCGCTGTCGGTCGACGGACAGCGCCCGGTGTGGTGGTTCGCCGACGGGTTCGCCTCCGAGGCGCTGCGCACGGGAACGCTGCCGGGAGTCGACGACGGCACCCCCGGCGGCGAGACCCCGCCGCTCCCGGGCACCGGCCTCGTCGACGACAATCGCCACGGTCTGACGGTGGACCCGTCGGTCGCGACCCGCGGGCAGAAGGTCACGATCACGGTCGGGGCCGGCGGCACGGGAACGGACGTGTCGGTGTGGATGTACTCCGACCCGACGCGGATCGCGTCGGGGACGCTCACGGACGCGGGCACCATCTCGGTGACCGTCCCGGCGAACGCTCCGCTCGGCGCGCACAGGATCGCGGTGTTCGACGCGAGCGGCGCGCTCCTCGGTTGGGCGGACCTCCGCGTCGCGGCGGGTAGCGGGGCCGGGGCCGGGGGAGAGGCCGGGGCAGGGGTCGGTGGGCTGGCGACGACCGGTGCGGAACTCCCCGTCGCCGCCGTCGCACTGGCGCTGATGCTGCTCACCGCCGGTGCGGTGGCCGTGCGGCGCAAGCGCACGGCATGAGCCATGGGAGGGGGCGCGCGCGTGCGCTCGTGTGCCCCCTCCGGCGGCCGGACGGTCACGTGCCCGCCGCTCCGCGTGAATCATCTGCAGCGGAGGATGCGCGCAGGGCACCGGCACCGCTAGACATGGGGGAGGCGCGGAAGGACCGCGCGCGGAGGGCCGTCGATGAGCATCGCATTCCTGCTGACCACCCTGGTGATCGTCGCGACGCCGGGGACCGGTGCCGTCTACTCGATAGCGGCGGGCATCTCGCGAGGTCGCCGAGCCGGAGTCATCGCCGCGTTCGGCTGCACCCTCGGTGTCATCCCGCACATGATCGCCGCGATCACGGGGCTCGCAGCGATCCTGAACGCCTCCGCGATCGCGTTCGAGACCATCAAGTGGCTCGGCATCGCCTATCTGCTGTTCCTCGCCTGGCAGACCATGAGGGACAAGTCGTTGATCCAGGCCGACGAGAGCGTCGCCCCGCTGTCGTCCTGGCGAGTGATCCGCACCGCTGTCCTCATCAACGTGCTCAATCCCAAGCTCACGATCTTCTTCTTCGCCTTCCTGCCCCAGTTCGTCCCGGCCCAGACGCCGAACGGCACCTGGCAGATGGTCGGGCTCAGCCTGGTGTTCATGGCGCTCACGTTCGTGGTCTTCGCGCTGTACGGCGTCTTCGCGGCCACCATGCGCGCCCAGGTGCTGGGGCGACCGAGGGTCATGACGTGGCTGCGCCGCTCCTTCGCCGCGACGTACGTGCTCCTGGCCGGACGTCTCGCGCTGGAGACCCGGTAGCCTGCTCGGGACGCCGCGTCGTGAGCAGGCCTCCGGACGGCGCGAGGCCGTGCCGCGGTGTCGGTGCCGACGCCTAGACTCATAGGGCCATGACCGAAGCTCCTCTCATCGTCCCCTCCTCCGCCGGTCCTCGCTCGTCGGGAGCCCCGGGGCAGGACGATCTCCTCGCCGGCCTCAACCCTCAGCAGCTCGAGGCCGTCACCTACCGCGGCCCGGCGCTGCTCATCGTCGCGGGCGCCGGATCGGGCAAGACGAGCGTGCTCACCCGCCGCATCGCCTCGCTGTTGCGGGCCCGAGAGGCATGGCCGAGCCAGATCCTCGCGATCACCTTCACCAACAAGGCCGCGGGCGAGATGCGCGAGCGTGTCGAAGGGCTGATCGGCGATGCCGCCCGTGGCATGTGGATCTCCACGTTCCACTCCGCGTGCGTGCGCATCCTGCGTCGCGAGGCCGAGCAGTTCGGGTACACGAAGTCGTTCACCATCTACGATTCGGGCGATTCGCGGGCTCTCCTCAAGCGCCTGGTCAAAGAGCACGAGGCCGATGCCTACGGGCTCACACCCGCGTCCGTGCAGTCGCGCATCTCGAAGCTGAAGAACGAGCTGTCCGATGCCGAGTCGTATGCGCGTCAGGCCAACATGAGCGACCCAGCCGAGCGCGTCTTCGTCGAGGTCTTCGCCGACTACCAACGGCAGCTGCAGAAGGCCAACGCCTTCGACTTCGATGACCTCATCGGGCAGACCGTGTATCTGTTCCGAGCGTTCCCGCAGGTCGCCGACACCTACCGTCGTCGTTTCCGTCACATCCTGGTCGACGAGTACCAGGACACGAACCACGCGCAGTACTCGCTGATCCACGAGCTCACGCGCCCCGTGTCCGGTGCTGCCGGTGCCGCGCCGGATCCGTATGCCTCCAACGGCATGATGATCTTCGAGCCCGATCCCGCCCCCACGGCAGACGCCGGCGAACCCGGTGCCTCGCTCACCGTGGTCGGCGACTCCGATCAATCGATCTACGCGTTCCGCGGCGCGGACATCCGCAACATCAGCGAGTTCGAGCGTGACTTCCCCGGCGCCCGCGTCGTGCTGCTCGAGCAGAACTACCGCTCGACGCAGAACATCCTGTCGGCGGCGAACGCGGTGATCGGCAACAACTTCGATCGCAAGGACAAGAAGCTCTGGAGCGACAAGGGCGACGGCGATCCCATCATCGGTTTCACCGGCTACTCGCAGCACGACGAGGCGCAGTTCGTGGCTGACGAGGTCGAGGCCCTGCACCGCGCCGGCATGCCCTACTCCGAGATGGCGGTGTTCTACCGCACCAACTCGCAGTCCCGTGCGCTGGAGGAGATCTTCATCCGCTCGGCGGTGCCGTACAAGATCATGGGCGGCACCAAGTTCTACGATCGCGCCGAGATCAAGGACGCGCTCGCCTACCTCGTCGCCGTCGCGAACCCGGCCGACGAGATGTCGGTGCGCCGCATCCTGAACAAGCCCAGGCGCGGCATCGGCGACGTCACGGAGACGGCCATCGCACGGTTCGCCGAGGAGCACGGGATCAGCTTCCGCGATGCACTGTCGATGCCGGGTCAGCTCGGGGTCGGGCCGAAGATCCAGACGGCGATCGGGCAGCTCGACGCGGTGCTCGCCGAAGCCGCCGCCATCCTGACCCCCGCGAGCGGCGAGCTGCCTCCCCCCACCGCGGTGGCCGACGGCCTGAGCCTGTTGCTGGGCAAGAGCGGATACCTCGACGCCCTGCGTGCGAGCCGCGACCCTCAGGACGAGGCGCGCGTGGAGAACCTCGACGAATTCGTCGCGGTGGCTCGTGATTTCGCGCGCAACAACCCGGAGGGCACGATCGTCGACTTCCTCACCGAGGTCGCTCTGGTCTCCGATGCCGATGACCTCGACGACGAGTCGGGCTCGGTCTCGCTCATGACCATGCACACGGCGAAGGGCCTGGAGTATGACGCCGTGTTCGTCACGGGCGTCGAGGAAGATCTCATCCCGCACCGCATCTCGGCCGGCGAGCCCGGGGGACCGCAGGAGGAACGCCGTCTCTTCTACGTGGGCATCACGCGTGCGCGCAAGCGTCTGCACCTCTCTCTCGCGATGACGAGGGCGCAGTTCGGCGAGGTCACGGTGGCGATGCCCAGCCGCTTCCTGCAGGAGATCCCGGCGGGCCTGATCGACTGGCGACAGTCTCCGGGCGACGTGAACTCGCGCGGGGGGATGCAGTCGCGCGCACTGAACGCGCGTCGCCAGGGCGGCTTCGGCGGCTCGGGCTCGGGCGATCGTTTCGCGGTGAAGTCGCTGCCGGGTCGAGACTCCCTGAAGCCGCTGTCGACGGCGATGGACAAGTTCCCCAACCGGGTCACGGCCAAGATGCGCGACAACGGTGATCTCGAGCTCGCCGCCGGCGACCGCATCCGTCACGTCGACTTCGGCGACGGGCGGGTGGATGCGGTGACGGGCGAGGGTGCCAAGCGCATCGCTCACGTGCGATTCGACTCGGCGGGGCAGAAGAAGCTCCTCATCAAGGTCGCGCCGATCGAGAAGATCTAGCCCACCGCAGGTGTTTCCGCCTCGGCGAAACACCGACCGGATTGCCGGTTAGGCTGGCTCATATGGCCCTCTTCTCCCGCCGCAAGAAGTCCGGTGACGATGTCGTCGCCCCCACCGCCGAGGCTGTCGCGAGCGATAGCGCGCCGAACGACACCACGCCGAACGACACCACGCAGAACGGTGCGGGCGCGGTCGCCGGAGAGCACACGACATCAGAGAGCCCGACCGCCGAGCAGCCCGTCGAAGCGCCCTCGATCGGGATCTCGGTGCAGGCGTTCCGGGGCGTCGGTGCCGAGGCGGGCCCCGAGGTCTCCCTTCCGACGTCCGACGGCACTTCGAACTCCGACGCCTCGTCCGCCTCTGCGGCGCCCGCCGCGCCGCAGGCTTCTCCCTCTCCGCCCGTTCAGCCCGAGACGCCCCAGGAGCGGCGCCTGCCTCTGGCCTCCGTGCTGCCGCCGGAGCAGACCGAGACCGTCGCCGGCATGAAGGACAATGTCCTCCTGCGTGAGGCCCTCAGCGAGATCGAGGCGGGCGCGACCAACGACCAGCTCCTCGGCGTCATGCGTCAGGCGCTTCAGGGACACCTCTACATCCGCGTGAACGGCGATGCGCGTGCCCAGATCAGCGAAGGGAAGGCGCTCTCCGTCGCCGTCGTCCGCGACAGTGAAGACAACCAGTACATGCTGGCGTTCAGCTCGGCCGGCGCGGTACGTGATTCCGTGCAGCTCGAAGCGGACCCGTCGTCGACCTCGGCGGTCGCCCAGCCGGTCACCTCGGTGCTGCAGCAGGTCGTGTCCGGAGATTTCGCCGGCCTCATCGTCGACAACGCGTCGGCCCCGCATCGGGTGGTGTTCCCGACGGAGCTGCTGCAGAAGACGCTCGAGCAGGCCGATGTCGACATGACGGTGAAGAGCATCCTCGCCGCTCCCCGGGAACAGGATTCCGTCGTCAAGGTCGGCGAAGCCCTTGCGACCACGCGGATGTGGGTCGCGGTCAACGACGGCTCCGGCGGTGGCCCCGTCGGCATCGCCGAAGCGCAGACGACCGACGGACGTCGGTTCCTGCAGCTGTTCTCGCACCCGCTCGAGGTCATCGCGCTCGGACGCGGTGACCGTCCGCTCCCGTTCGCGCCGGAGCAGCTGGCGAAGGTCCTCACGAGCCACGCCGACATCGCCGGAGTGATCGTGGACTCGGCCGGTCCGTCGATCGTCGTCGAGCGGGCTGCGCTCACGCCGGTCCTCGTGCTCGCGGTCGACCTCGGCGACTGAACCGACCCGGACACGGACGATCCGGACTCCGCGCACTGTCCGCGTCGGCAGGGTTCCGTCTGTCCGGGCGGCGCTCTAGGGTCGGAGCATGGCCTCAGAACGCGTGACCCTGACCGTCGCCGACTCCGATGGAGAACGCGAGGTCGCGCTGTCCAGCCCGAACCGCGTGGTCTGGCCCGACCTCGGCATCACCAAGGCGGAGCTGGCCGAGTATGTGCAGCTCGTCGCGGTGCCGTTCCTGGCGGCGAACGGCAACCGCCCGGTCTCGCTCGAGCGGTTCCGTGACGGCATCGGACCCGCAGGCGGGGCGCGGGCCGAGGGCTTCTTCTCGAAGAACCCGCCCAAAGGTACCCCGGACTTCGTCGACGCGGTGACGGTGACGTACAACAGCGGGCGCCAGCATCCGCAGATCGTGTTGAACCGTGCGAGCGCGATCGTGTGGGCCGTGCAGATGAACACGATCGTCTTCCACCCCTGGGCGTCGCTCGCCACTGACGCGGACAACCCCGTCGAGCTGCGCATCGACCTCGATCCGCAGCCCGGTACCGACTTCGCAGATGCGGTCACGGCCGCGCACACCCTGCGGGAGGTGCTGCGCGAGGCGGGTCTGGAGGCGTTCGCCAAGACCAGCGGCAACAGAGGATTGCACGTGTTCGCGCCGATCGAACCGACCCACGAGTTCCTGGAGGTGCGGCACGCCGTGATCGCCGCCGGGCGTGAGCTGGAGCGACGGATGCCGGAGCAGGTCACGACGAACTGGTGGAAGGAGGAGCGGGGCGCGCGCATCTTCGTCGACTTCAACCAGGCCAACCGCGACCGCACGATGGCCGGTGCCTACAGTCCTCGCGCGCTTCCCGGAGCGACCGTGTCGACGCCGGTGGCCTGGGACGAGCTCGACGGTCTCGATCCGAAGGTGTTCACGGTGCGCAGCATCCCGAAGCGTCTGGGCGAGGTCGGCGACCCGTGGGCGTCAATGCCGCACAACCCTGGCCGCATCGACACGCTGCTGGAGTGGTGGGAGCGTGACACGCAGAACGGTCTCGGCGAACTGCCTTTCCCGCCGGAGTTCCCGAAGATGCCGGGTGAGCCGCCGCGCGTGCAGCCGAGCAAGAAGGTCGCAGCGAATTGGGACGAGGACGGCACCCCGCCCGAGAAGGAGTGAGGGCTCCCGCTCAGCTCAGGACATCGGCGAGGTCGTAGCCCTCGACGGTGTCCAGCTGCTCATAGGTGCATGAGCGGGCGTCGCGATCGGGGCGCCAGCGTTCGAACTGCACGGTGTGGCGGAACCGCGCGCCTTCGAGTTGGTCGTATCGCACCTCGAGCACCCGCTCCGGGCGCAGCCGCACGAACGACACATCCTTCGATCCGCTGAATCGCGACCGCTCGCCCTCGGCGGTCACGGCGTCGCCCGACTCGTCGCGCTCGACCAGCGGGGAGAGCTCTTCGACGAGCTCCTGCCGACGGGCATCGCTCCACGCGGCCACGCCGCCGACCTGGTGGAGCTCCCCGTCGTCGCCGTACAGCCCGACCAGCAGGGAACCCACTCCCGATCCGGACTTGTGGATGCGATAGCCGAGCGCGACGACGTCGGCGGTGCGGGCGTGCTTGATCTTGAACAGAGTGCGCTTTCCCGGCGCGTAAGGCTGGTCGAGCGGCTTCGCGACGACACCGTCGAGCCCTGCCCCTTCGAACTCGGCGAGCCAGCGCACCGCGGCCTCGCGATCGCGGGTCGTGCGGGTGATGTGCAGCGGGTGTCCGACGCCCTCCATGAGGGTCTCGAGGCGTGCGCGCCTCGTCTCGAACGACTGTGCGAGCAGGTCGTCGATTCCGACGGCGAGCAGATCGAACGCGATGAACATGGCTGGGGTCTCGACGGCGAGCTTCGCGACGCGTGAGGCGGCGGGGTGGATGCGCTGGCTGAGGGCCTCCCAGTCCAGGCGCTGTGAGCCGTCCGGCCCGGTGGCGACGACGATCTCGCCGTCGAGCAGGCACGGTTCCGGAAGCAGCTGGGGGATCACGTCGACCAGTTCGGGGAAGTAGCGGGTCAGCGGCCTGGCGCCTCGTGACCCGATCTCCACCGTCTCCCCGTCCCAGGCGATGAGTCCACGGAAGCCGTCCCACTTCGGCTCGTACAGCAGTCCGCCCGGCGTCTTCGCGGGGTCGGGGACGGCCGGCGCCGCCTTGGCGAGCATCGGCGCGGGGATGTCGTAGCGCATGCTCCTATCCTGGCCGCCGATGATCCGCGGCGGAAGGGGAGGACGATCAGCCGAAGAGGTCGGTCAAGGTGGCGGGTTCTCCGGCATCCCGCAGCGCCGTGCGGGCGGCATGCCAACCGGCCATCCCGTTCACGGAGGGGCCGGGGGGTGTCGAGGCGGACGCCAGGTACACGCCACGCATCGGCGTGCGCCACGGGGAGGGGGAGAGAACCGGGCGCCGGAGCGCCTGGCGCATGTCGAAGACGCCACCGGAGATGTCGCCACCGATCTCCGTGGGGTTGATCGCCTCGCGCGACGACGCCGGGACGGCGTGGTGCGCGAGGACGAGGTCGCGGAAGCCCGGAGCGAAGCGCTCGACCTGGGCGGTGATCAGCTCGGTCGGGTCGAGGTCCGAGCCCGGGGGCACGTGGATGTACGCCCAGAGCACGGCCTTCCCCGCGGGGGCGCGTGAGTCGTCCAGTACCGATGGCTGCACGGCGAGCACGTACGGGCGCTCATCCACGCGTCCGGCGGCGACGGCGTTCTCACTCGCCCACACCTCGGCACGGGTGCCGCCCAGATGCACGGTCGGCGCCGCTGCCACGTCGGCGTTCGTCCACGGGATCGGGCCGTCGAGGGCGAAGTCGACCTTCGCGGCTCCGGGCCCGTACCGGTACGAGCGGAGGGCCCGTGCGTAGCCGGCGGGCACGTCGGGATGCGTGAGGGCGAGGCGCGGCGAGGTGTTGAGCAGCAGCAGGTCGTCCTGCTGCGGGTCGCCCCAGTCCAGGGCGCCGAGATCGGAGACGGGGGTGCCCGCCTCGATCGTTCCGCCGTGCTGCTCGATGTCGGCGACCATCGCGTCGGCGATGCGCTGCGCACCTCCGCGCGGGTACGGCCAGCCGCCTGCGTGTCCGAGCGCGGCCAGCAGCAGCCCGGCCGCCGCACCCGCGAGGGAGGGCTGCGGCGAGTTGGCGTGCGCGACCACCCCGGAGATGAGCGCCGCCGCCTCCTCCGTGCGGAAGGCGCGAGCCGCCAGGGGAGTGCCCTGGTCCAGCATCCGGATCGCGAAGCGCGCGGCGGTCAACGGATCGCGGGGGATGCGGAGCAGCTGGTTGCCGGTGAAGTCGACCACGCCGTCGATGTGGCTGCTGAGCGGACGCAGACGCGAGGTCCAGGCGGATCCGTCGACTCCGAGGTCCGCCGCCGTGCGCTCGATGTCGCGCCAGGCGATCGCTGCGCGCCCGTCATCGAGCGGATGCGCGTACGAGGCGTCGGGACGGATCCACTCGATCCGCCGGTCGAGGCCGAACGCCTGGAAGAACGGGGAGGAGAGGGCGGCCGGATGCACGGCGGAGCAGAGGTCGTGCCGGAACCCCGGAAGCGTGGATTCGCGTGTGCGCACCCCGCCGCCGATGGTGTCGGCGCCCTCCAGAACTCGCACCCGATAGCCGGCGCGCGCGAGCGTCACTGCGGCAGCGAGCCCGTTCGGGCCGGAGCCGATGATCGTCGCCTGGGCCATGACGTCAGTTTGGCACGTATATGAACCGAAAACGGTCGGACGTACCCCTCGGAGCGTGCGATCCTGGAAAGGATGAAAGAAGTACAGGGGCCGACCCCCGCAGGCACCTCCCGTCCATACCGTTCGCTCCCGGAGGCGTTGCGCGCCCACCGCATCGACCCGTCCAACCACGCGTTCATCACCGCCATCGTCGAAGAGATCGGGATCAGCTCGTTCATCGACCGCGGTCGCTACATCGAAGCGATCCGTCGAGGTGAGGGCGCCCCTCTGCACATCGGGCGCACCTACACGAACGGCTTCACCGAGGACGAGCGCCTCGTCGTCGGTTCCGCTCCGCTGCGTCTGCAGCCGAGCGAAGGCCGGGCGCCGTACTTCTACGTGAGCCACCCCAGCGAGTTCATCCCGCTCGCCCCGCCGCGCGGGGCCAAGCGCACGACGACTCCTCGCGTCTCCGCCCCGCGGGCCGACAAAGCTCCGAAGCCGGTCGAGGATCGCGACTACGGCGTGTGCGACGTGTGCTTCATGGTGAAGACGCCGTCCGGCGGCTGCGGCTGCGACTGACCGTGAGCGCCGAGGCGGGATCCGGGCTCGACCGACCGTCGATCCGGCTCGCCGACCTGACCGGACCCGACGCACTCGAGGTCGGTGCGGCTGTGCGTGCGTATCTGCTGCAGACCGAGCGGGAGAAGAGTCTGCAGGAACACGGATCCGAGCGCGATCCCGCCGTGCCGCTACCCGACCGCTATCTCCGCGAGGTCGATGACCCGGCCGACGCGTACGCCGCGCATCGAGTGCGGGTCGCGCAGTTCGACGAACGCATCGTCGGGGTCGTGGTGCTGTCCGTGCACGACGGTGTGGCGGAGATCAAGCGATTGTGGGCGCAGCCCGACGTGCGCGGCCGCGGGGTGGGTTCGGCGCTGTTGGACGCGGCGGTGGCCGATGCGGTCGATCTCGGTGCGTCGCAGGTGCGGCTGTCGGTGTGGGAATGGCGGGACGGCCCCGTGCGTCTCTACGAATCGCGATGCTTCGAGCGGGTGCCCTCATGGGACGATCGCGAACGCCTCGTATGCATGGCGCGCGTGGTCTGAGCCGACCGCAGTCGTGGTCCTTCCCCTCACGCGGTCGGTTGTGACAGCCGGTATCGGCCGGGGGTCATCCCGACGAGCGGTGTGAACTGCTCGATGAACTGACTGGTCGTGGCCCACCCGCATGCGGAGGCCGTGTCGGTCACCGTGGCGCCGTCGGCGAGCAGGACGAGTGCCCGATGCACGCGCAGTTGCAGGCGCCACTGCCGGTATCCCATGCCGGTCTCCTGTTGGAACAGGCGGCTCAGCGTCCGCTCGGCGGTGCCGGTGCGTGCGCCGAGTTCCCCGAGCGGCACGGGCAGGGCGAGGTCATCCTCGACGATGCGTGCGGCACGGCGCAGGCGCGGATCGTGGGGCTCCGGGAGATGGAGTGGCTGCTCGGGCGCGGTCACGACTTCGTCGACGACCACGCGGCGCAGGTGGTCCAGGGCTTCGTCGCTGCGTGTGCGGTCGGACGTCAACGCCAGCACGGCTTCGCGCGCGAGTGGCGTCGCGACAAGCACCGCAGGGGAGGCAGGGAGCAATGTGGCGAGCTCGTCGGTCAGATGGACGATGCGCATGTCCGTGCGCCCGTGCGCGCGATGACGATGCTCGGCGCCGGCGGGCACCCAGGCCATGCGGGTCGACGGCGCGATCCAGGCGCCTTCGTCGGTGAGCAGCGACAGCACTCCGGAAGCGGCATGCACCAGGTGTCCGAGCGGGTGGGCGTGGCGGGGGGAGGTCTCGGCGTGCGCGAACCGGTAGGCCCCCTCCATGGGCAGGGCCGCGAGGGAATCGAAGTCGACCAGATTCAGGTCGACCATTCGCGAGGATTGGCGGGTATTCGACATCAAGATGCAGTGTACGTGTTTCCTGACATCCCGGGGCGATGCTGGACTCGGTGCATGACCACGATGCAGGAACCGTTCGACACCGCGCCGACCCCGTTGACCACGCCGTCCACCCGGCGCGGCGGCATCCTCACCGGGATCTACGTGGGCACCGGCCTGCTGCTGATCGCGCTGAACCTGCGCATGGGCGTCGCTTCCGTCGGACCCGTCCTCCCCGCGATCGAGCAGGACCTGGGGACCCCTGCAGCCGCGGCAGGGCTCCTGACGACGATCCCCGTGTTCGCCTTCGGCGCCTTCGCGTTCATGACGCCCGCGCTGACACGCTGGATCGGACTGCATCGGCTGCTTGCGCTGACGATGGTCGTGGTGGCACTCGGCATCGGCGTCCGCCTGCTTCCCTCACCCGTGGCTCTCTTCGGCGGCACGGTGTTGGTGGGGGCGGGCATCGCGGTCGCGAACGTCTGCATGCCCGCCGTGATCAAGCAGGACTTCGCGCACCGTCTCGGTCTGATGATGGGGCTGTACTCCACATCGCTGTTCCTGGGTGCCGCCGCGGCGGCCGCATTCACGGTGCCGTTCATGATCGCCCTGGACGGGTCGTGGCGTGGCGCGCTGGGGGTCTGGGCGATTCCCGCCGCACTCGCCCTGGTGATCTGGCTGCCTCGGGCGATGCGTCGGGTCGTCAGCTCCCCGGCCGTGGCGGGTGTTCCCGTCGATGCGATCACGGAGCCCCTCGACGAGCCGCGGATGTCGGCGCTGTTGGGGAACCCGGTCGCGTGGGCGGTCACCGCGTTCATGGGGTTGCAGAGCCTGAGCTACTACGCGGCCCTGACCTGGATTCCGACGATGCTGCAGGACGGCGGGGTCTCGGTGTCGGATGCCGGGGTGCTGCTGTCGTACTCCAGTTTTCCCGGGATCGCGGCGGCGCTCCTCGTGCCGACGATGATGCGCCGCATGCGGCCGACGTGGCTCCCCGTCGTGCTCTCCGCGCTGCTCTGCGCGGCGGGGCTGATCGGCCTCCTCGTCGCGCCCGGTGGAGCCGCGCCCTGGCTCTGGATGACGCTGCTCGGTCTCGGGCAGGGGGCCGCCATCTCGCTGTCGCTGACGTACATCGTGCTCCGCGCGCCGGATGCGAGGCACACGGCGCACCTGTCGACGATGGCGCAGGGAGTCGGCTACCTGCTGGCCGGCTTCGGTCCGCTCGGCCTCGGCATCCTGCACGCCGCGGTCGGTGGGTGGGTCGTCCCGGTCCTGGCGCTCGTGCTGCTCCTCGCGGTGCAGGCGGTCGCGGGGTCGGCGGCGAGTCGAGAGCGCCACGTGAGCGCCCGACGCCGGTGAGTCGACTCCGGGGATCCGCCCTCAGGCGAACGCGCTCATCCCGGTGATGTCGCGCCCGAGCAGCAGGGCCTGAACGCTCTCGGTTCCCTCGTAGGTGTGGATGGCCTCGATGTCGGCCATGTGCTGCATTACGCCGTTCTCGAGCAGGATGCCGTTGCCGCCGAGCAGATCGCGGGCGGTCGAGGCGATGCGGCGCGCGGCACGCGTGTTGTGGAACTTCGCCAGCGAGGCCTGGGTCGGGCGCAGTTCACCGGCGGTCTCGAGGTCTGCCATCCGCCGGCAGTACAGCTGCATGGCGGTGAGGTCTTCGAGCATGTGGGTCAGACGCTCCTGGACCATCTGGAATTTGGCGAGGGGCTTTCCGAACTGCACCCGCTGGGTGGCGTAGGCGAGGGCGGCCTCGTAGCAGGCGGTCGCGTGTCCGAGCGCCGACCAGGCGACACCGGAACGGGTCGCGTACAGCACGATCGAGGCGTCCTTGAAGCTCTTGGTCCCCGGCAGCACCGCATCGAGGGGCACCCGCACGTCGTCGAGCACGATGTGTGCCTGGTGGATCGCGCGCAGCGAGGCCTTTCCGCGGATGACGCTGCCTGTGTAGCCCGGGGTCTCCTGCTCCACGAGGAAGCAGCGCACGGCGCCATGCTCTTCGGCGCCCTCGTCGTCGATGCGCGCCCAGACGAAGGTGATGCCGCCGGAGGCGCCGTTGCCGATCCACTTCTTCGTTCCGCGGAGGATCCAGCCGTCGCCGTCGCGGCGGGCCACGGTCTCCAGCGAGACGGAGTCGGAACCGTGATCGGGCTCGGTCAGGGCGAACGATCCCAGCACCGAGCCGTCGGCGAGGCCCGTCAGCCACTTCTCCTGCTGCGCGGGGGAGCCGAACAGGGCCAGGGTGCGCAGGGCGAGTCCGCCCTGCACCGCGAGGATCGTGCCCAGGGAGCCGTCGCCGCGGGAGATCTCCATGTTCACCAGTCCTGCGGCCAGTGGCGACAGGCTCGTGAGCGACGGGTGCTGCACCCCGTCGACGACGAGGTCCATCTCGCCCATCCGACGCGCGGCATCGAGCGGATACTCCGCACGGTCCCAGGCGTCGGCCATCTGCGGGGCGACCTCGTCGACGTAGGCCTTCGCGCGGTCCCACGCCTCCCGATCGGCGGCGGGGATGTCGGTGAAGACGGCGTAGTAGTCGCTGTCCTGACGTCCGGTGATGTCGTACGACGAGACGCGCTCGCCGGGGAAGGGGGAGGCTGCAGTGCTCATGGGACTCCTTCGTGGCACCAAGTATCGTACTCCTCGATACTCGGTTCCACGACCCGACCGCACGCCGAGCTAGTCGAGCTGTGACTGCAGCCTGCGGCTGACCTCGGCGATCGGCATGGACCGGGGGAACACCGCGACCACCATGTCATCCGGGGCGGTGGCCGCCTCGCCCGCAACCCCGTAGCGACGGCGGACGTCGGCCAGCGCCGTCTGCAGTGTCGCCAGCGGCACCTTCTTGCGGCCACGCAGCAGCTGGCGCAGCACATGGTTGTGCACGGCCGTCACCAAGGCGGCGAAGCCGACCGCGTCCAGGGGATCCACGCCGGGGAGTGCCCCGCGCAGGTAGTCGTCGAACAGTCGCTCGTAGCGGAAGACCGTGATGATCTCGCGCTCGCGCAGCACGGGGACCTGTCGCACGATCTGATAGCGGCGCCTGGCGAGTTCCGGGTCGTGCGCGAAGTGGGCGAAGACCGACTCCGAAGCCGCGCACACCGCGCCCCACGGGTCATCGTGCCCCTCGTCGAGGAACTCCCTGAGCTGTTCCAGAAGCACCTCGTGATCCGCGAAGACCACGTCCTCCTTGCCGCCGAACTGGCGGAAGAAGGTCGAGCGGGAGACGCCGGCGGCCTTGGCGATCTGCTCCACCGACGTCTGGTCGAACCCCTGGGCGCTGAAGAGTTCGAGCGCTGCGGCGACGACGCCGGTGCGCAGTTCTGCGGATTCGTGCATGGCGAAAGCCTAGACCTCGCCGGGCGGAGAAGCCGAGGCGTCGCCGTCATACTGAGGAGCGTGAGAGATGACGGGATTCCGGCCGGCTGGTTCGACACGCGGCGGCGCGGGACGCGGCGCTGGTGGGACGGCACGCGATGGACCTCGCACATCTCGGTGCGCGGGCGCGAGACGACCATGGCCGAGGACAGCGCATCGGTGCGCCGCCAGCTCCTCGTGTGCGAACTGGTGCTCGGTGCCGTCATGATCGGCGCGATCCTCATCGCCCTGTGGGGCTCGTTGCCGGTGGTCGTGGTGCGCCCCGTGATCGTCGCCACGGGCACGGCCCTGGTGGTCATGCCGTTCCTGATCACCCGACAGCTTCGACGGGTCGCCCTCCCCGCGCGTCGAGCCGGAGTGCCGACTCGACGCTGAGCGGTCGAGGTGCCGGGGCCGCAGGAGCGCTCAGTTCGGGGTAGTAGGCTGGGGGACTGGTCGATGTCTCGACATCGAGAGAATTACCAGACAGCAGCCCAGTGAAGGAACCACAGTGGATCTGTACGAGTACCAGGCACGAGACGTTTTCGAAAAGTACGGAGTGCCGGTCCTCGCCGGCATCGTCGCGGACACCCCTGAAGAGGTGAGGGCGGCTGCCGAGAAGATCGGCGGAGTGGTCGTCGTCAAGGCTCAGGTGAAGACCGGCGGCCGTGGAAAGGCGGGCGGCGTCAAGGTCGCCAAGACGCCCGACGAGGCGTACGAAGCAGCGAAGGCCATCCTCGGCCTCGACATCAAGGGCCACATCGTCAAGCGCGTCATGGTCGCGCAGGGTGCGCGCATCGCCGAGGAGTTCTACTTCTCCGTGCTGCTCGACCGCGCCAACCGCTCCTACCTGAGCCTCTGCTCGGTCGAGGGCGGCATGGAGATCGAAGAGCTCGCCGTCGAACGCCCCGAGGCGCTCGCACGCGTCGAGGTCAACCCGCTCACGGGCATCGACAAGGAGAAAGCCGTCGAGATCGCTCGCGCGGCGAACTTCCCCGAAGACCTCATCGAGAAGGTCTCCGATGTCTTCGTGAAGCTCTACGACGTGTACAAGGGCGAGGACGCGACGCTGGTCGAGGTCAACCCGCTGGTGCGCACCGAAGAGGGCGACATCATCGCGCTCGACGGCAAGGTCACGCTCGACGACAACGCCTCCGAGATCCGTCACCCCGAGCACGAAGCGCTCGAGGACAAGGATGCAGCCGACCCGCTCGAGGCCAAGGCCAAGGAGTCGGGCCTCAACTACGTGAAGCTCGACGGCGAGGTCGGGATCATCGGCAACGGCGCGGGTCTGGTCATGTCGACGCTCGACGTGGTCGCCTACGCGGGCGAGAACCACAACGGCGTGAAGCCTGCCAACTTCCTCGACATCGGCGGCGGCGCCTCGGCCGAGGTCATGGCCGCCGGCCTCGACGTCATCCTCGGCGACCCGCAGGTCAAGAGCGTGTTCGTCAACGTCTTCGGCGGCATCACGGCGTGCGACGCCGTCGCCAACGGCATCAAGGGTGCTCTCGAGACGCTGGGCGCCACGGCCTCCAAGCCGCTCGTCGTGCGCCTGGACGGCAACCGCGTCGACGAGGGTCGCGCGATCCTCGCCGAGTACGCACACCCGCTTGTGACCCTGGCCGCCACCATGGACGAGGGCGCCGACAAGGCCGCCGAGCTCGCCAACGCCTGAGACTGAAGGACGAGAAGAATGTCGATCTACCTCAACAAGGACTCCAAGGTCATCGTCCAGGGCATCACCGGCGGTGAGGGCACCAAGCACACCGCACTGATGCTCAAGGCCGGCACCCAGGTCGTCGGTGGCGTCAACGCCCGCAAGGCCGGCACCACGGTCTCGCACACCGACAAGGACGGCAACGCCGTCGAGCTGCCCGTCTTCGCCTCGGTCGCCGAAGCCATGAAGGAGACCGGCGCCGACGTGTCGATCGCTTTCGTGCCCGGTGCGTTCACCAAGGACGCGATGATCGAGGCCATCGACGCCGAGATCCCCCTGCTCGTGGTCATCACCGAGGGCGTGCCCGTCGGCGACTCGGCCGAGGCCTGGGCCTACGCGCAGAGCAAGGGCAACAAGACCCGCATCATCGGCCCGAACTGCCCCGGCATCATCACGCCGGGCGAGGCGCTCGTGGGCATCACGCCCGCGAACATCACGGGCAAGGGACCGATCGGCCTCGTGTCGAAGTCGGGCACCCTGACCTACCAGATGATGTTCGAGCTGCGCGACCTGGGCTTCTCCACCGCCATCGGCATCGGCGGCGACCCGGTCATCGGCACCACGCACATCGACGCGCTCGCGGCGTTCGAGGCCGACCCCGAGACCAAGGCGATCGTGATGATCGGTGAGATCGGTGGCGACGCCGAGGAGCGTGCCGCCGACTACATCAAGGCGAACGTCACGAAGCCGGTCGTCGGCTACGTCGCGGGTTTCACGGCTCCCGAGGGCAAGACCATGGGTCACGCCGGTGCGATCGTCTCCGGTTCGGCCGGCACCGCTCAGGCGAAGAAGGAGGCACTCGAGGCCGCCGGCGTCAAGGTCGGCAAGACGCCGTCCGAGACGGCAGACCTGATGCGCGCGATCATCGAAGCGCTCTGATCTGAGCTACGCTTGATCTGAAGGCCCCGGACTCCACTCCGGGGCCTTCTTTCATGCCCGTTCGGTCGGTCCGGCGGCTCGGCGGCGGGCAGCGAGGATCGCTGCCCTCAGGATGTCGAGCTGTCCGGTGTTCCAGCCCAGCTCACTCAACACGTGGACGTAGATCGCGAGCAGGCTGCGCCGGTTCTCGCCGACGTCGTCGTCGAGCCCGCGATCGGTCAGATTGCTGTCAGCGAGGGCGCTGATGCGTCGACACTCTGCCGTGACGGAGGCGATATCGTCGGTGCGCCGCACTTTCCAGGAGTTGGCGGTGGCCACCGGCAGGCCGATCTCGGCCCGGGGGCGCCCGGTGATCCTCTCGTCGAACCAGACGCCCTCCACGTACGCCGTGTGACGCACGACTCCCAGCAGACTCGGAGCGCCGGGGATCGGCGCGGACCGCGCCTCCTCTTCGGTGAGGCCTTCGAGGCTGGCCAGAATGAGCTCCCGGTACTCGAGGAGGCGCCGGTCGACGTCCCGTCTCAGGTCGAACGGGTGGTCGTCGCGGTGTCGGTGATGCACGGGATCTCCTCAGGGTCGGGACTCCACCCTCGACGCCGGTCGGTGCGCTGCGCCGTCGGCGCGCCGCATCGCACTCAGCTAAGCGGGACCACGGCATCCAGGATGCGCTCGAGTGCCATGTGCGCTTCCGACCGCGCGTCGGCGTCATCGGGGTGCGCGGCGAGCCACAGCGCGAGCTCGTTCATCGCTCCGGAGAGTGCGGCGGTGAGCGGATCCACGAGCGCGGGGGAGACGCCGGCTTCGCGTAGGCCCGTGCGCAGCTCCTGCTCCGGTCCCTCCGCGTCGAGTCGGCGCCACTGCTCCCCGCCGAGCACGGCGGGACCGTCGACGAGCAGCACGCGTGACGCCGCTCCCCGGGTGATCGCGTCGAGGAACGCGTGACTGCCGTCGCGGAGAGCGGCATCCGGAGCACTGTCTTCCGTGGCGTCGCGGATCGCGTCGGCCACGGACTGCTGCTGGGCGGCCGCGACGTCGCGGAAGAGCAGCGGCTTCGACGTGTAGTGGTGGTAGACCGCACCTCGTGTGACTCCGGCAAGGCGGGCGATCTCGTCCACGGATGCGGTGGCGTACCCGTGCGCGGCGAAGTGGGTCGTGGCGGTCTCGAGAATTCGTCGCGCGGTCTCGGCGGCGTCGGCCGCGGATGCTCGGGGCATGACTCTTTCCTTACGTACAGGTTGTATGTATCCTAGTCACGCAGAATACAAACATGCTGTATGTAAAGGAGAGACGAATGCGGATCACGAGCTTCTACCCGGTGCTGATGGTCGAAGACGTCGCAGCGAGCGCGCGGTTCTATCGAGAGGAGTTCGACTTCGAGGTGGTGTTCGAGGCCGACTGGTACGTGAGCCTGCGCTTCGATGGCGGTGAGCTCGCGATCCTCGACCGTTCGCACGAGACCATCCCCAAGGGATTTCGTGAGCCCGTGCGCGGGCTGCTGCTCAACGTCGAGGTGCCGGATGCCGCTGCCGAGCATGCGCGCCTGGTGGGGGAGCGGGGTCTGTCGGAACGGCTGCCGCTCCGCGACGAGGCCTTCGGTCAGCGCCACTTCATCGTCGAGGCGCCCGGCGGTGTGCTGATCGACGTGATCGAGCCGATCGAGCCGTCGCCGGAGTTCGCCGCTGCCTACGCCTGAGCCGCGCGAGGTGGCCGTCTTCGTCAGATGCATGACCTCTCAGCGGATGCATGGCCGCTCGGGGCGTGTGTTCCTGCATCCGGCCGATGCACATGCATGTGACGGCCGCGGCGGCGGAGGTACGGAAGAGGGGCGGATGCCGCAGCACCCGCCCTCTTTCGTGATCTCGGATCGGCGTCAGATCCCGACGCCGAAGAGCGCTTCGATCGGACCTCGGGCGAAGAAGATCAAGAAGCCGGCGCCGACGACCCACAGCAGCGGGCTGATGGACTTGGCTTTGCCGGAGAACGCGTGGATGAGCACCCAGCTGACGAAGCCCGCGCCGATGCCGTTCGCGATCGAGTAGGTCAGCGGCATGACCGAGACGGTGAGGAACACCGGCAGCAGAACGCGGAAATCGCTGAAGTCGATGTAGCGGATCTGCGCCATCATCATCGCACCGACGATGATCAGCGCGGCAGCGGCGATCTCGGTCGGGACGATCGACGTCAGCGGGGTCAGGAACATCGCGATCAGGAACACGACGCCGGTGACCACGTTCGCGAGTCCGGTGCGCGCACCCTCGCCGATACCGGCGCCCGACTCGATGAAGACCGTGCTCGAAGACGAGGAGGTCGCGCCACCGGCGATCGCGCCGACACCCTCGACGACCAGCGCCGACTTGATGCGGGGGAAGTCGCCGTTGTCGTCGGCGAGGTTCGCCTCCTTCGCGAGGCCCGTCATGGTGCCCATGGCGTCGAAGAAGTTCGTGAAGAGCAGCGTGAAGACGATCATCACGATCGCGACGAGGCTGACCTTGCTCAGGTCGAAGCTGAAGTCGACGGCGCCGATCAGGCTGAGGTCGGGCACACCCACGGGGGAGCCGTCGAGCGCGGGAACCGTGAGCCCCCAGCCGCCCGGGTTGACCACGTTGCCCTCGTCGTCGAAGCCGCGGGCCCCGATGTGCCAGATCGCCTCGACGATGACCGCGAGCACGGTCCCGCCGATGAGTCCGATCAGCATGCCGCCCTTGATCTTGAGGGCGACGAGGATGCCGGTGAGGAGGAGGGTGATGACGAACAGCAGGGTCGGAACGGTCGCGACCGATCCGTTCACGCCGAGGCCGACCGGAGGAGACGAGGCGCCGGTCGCCGTGACGAAGCCGGAGTTGACGAAGCCGATGAACGCGATGAAGAGGCCGATACCGACCGTGATCGCGATCTTCAGCTGGAACGGCACCGCGTCGAAGATCGCCTTCCGCAGCCCGGTGGCGGCGAGCAGCACGATGACGACACCGTTGATCATCACCAGCGCCATGGCCTCGGGCCAGGTCACCTGGCCGACGACCGAGAACGCGACGAAGGCGTTGATGCCGAGGCCGGCGGCGAAACCGAACGGGAGGCGCGTGACCAGTCCGAACAGGATCGTCATCACACCGGCGGTCAGCGCGGTGGCGGCGCCCACGGCGTTGAAGCTGAGCATGTCTCCGGCGACATCGGGCTTGCCGGAGAGGATGATCGGGTTCAGGATCACGATGTAGGCCATCGTGACGAATGTCACCAGACCCCCTCGGATCTCGGTGCCGATCGTGGATCCGCGCTTGCTGATCTCGAAGAAGCGGTCCAGGGAGTTCTTGGGTTCGGTGGATGCCGGGGCGGGCGGGGCAGTTGTCATCGGGAAACCTCCGGAGAAACGCTATCGTGTCGCCGACCCCACGCGCGCCCCCAGGCCTTCGTCGGCAACTCGTCGTAGTCTCGAAACGCTATGCAACGCCTCCTCGTCGCGCTCCTCGCCGCCTTCGACGCCGCCATCGCTGCGGCCGTCGGTCTCGTCGTGCTGCTCGCGCCGCTGACGCTGCTGTGGACGCTCGCCTTCGGGGTCACGGCCGACTGGGGCGCGCTCTGGCCGCTCACCGGCACGCTCTGGGAGTTCGGCCACGGCGTGCCCCTCGAGGTCACGATCCCGGACGAGCTGCTGGTCGCTCTCGCGATCCCCCCGCAGGCGGCCTCGTTCGCGGTCTCGATCACTCCACTGGCGTTCCTGCTCTTCACCCTGCTTTTCGCCGCCCGCTCGGGTGCCAGGGCCGCGGCAGCCGGAACGTGGCTGCTCGGCTCAGTGTCAGGGACGGTGGTGTTTGCCGCCATCTCCACCGGCGTCGCTTTGACCGCGCGACTGGATGCCGTGCAGACCCCTCTGGCCCTCGCGATCGGGCTCCCCACCGCCGTCTACCTCGTCGGTGCGGTGTGCGGGGCTGTCCGGGTCGCATGGGAAGAGGGGGATGGCGGAGTCCTCGACCGTCTGCACGACCGCATCGACGCCCGCGAGGATTGGGCGCCCGTCCCCGTCGCGATCGTGCGCGGCACAGCCTTCACCCTGGTCGGCGTGATCGGAGCGGCCGCTCTGGCCCTCGCCGTCATGACGCTGTTCCGCGGTGGCGAGGTCGTGGCGCTGTTCCAGGCTGCCCGTGTCGATGCGCTCGGCGCGACCGTGATGACGCTGGCGCAGCTCGTGTATCTCCCGACCCTGATCGTGTGGGCGGCGTCCTGGCTCGCCGGCCCCGGCTTCGGCGTCGGCGTCGGAACCGCGGTCTCGCCCGCCGGTACGCAGTTGGGAGTCGTTCCGGGCATCCCGGTGTTCGGGCTGCTGCCCGAGAACAGTTCGATGTGGATGCTGATCGTGGTGCTCGTCCCGATCGCCGCCGGTGCTTTCGCCGGCTGGGCGGTGCGTTCGCGCCTCGTCTGGGAGGGCACGCCGTTGGGGACGATGCAGCGGGCGGCGATCGCGGTGGGGATCGCCGTCGTCAGCGCAGGGGTCGCGGGCCTCGCCGCGGTGCTCGCGAACGGCTCGATGGGTCCGGGAAAGCTCGCCGATGTCGGTCCCGCGGCTCTTCCGTTCATGCTGGCCCTCGGACTGGAGGTGCTCGTCGGCGCCGCGATCCTGCTGTTGTCACCGCGTCACCGCGATGAGCTGGCCGAGGAGCGTACGGACCGCTGGATCGCCGAGATGACCGAGTTCGACCCGAGCCTCGCATCGGCGCGGACAGCGCCCGGTATCCCCTTCTCCGAGACGCCGACGTTCGACGACACGGCGCCCCTGGACGATGTCCGCGGCTTCGCCCCGCCGCGTCACGAGCGCGATTGACGTCCACCGCCCGTGAGCGGAAGCCGGGCGGAAGAGGGCTTCGCGCCCCGGTAGACTGGGCGCGTGCTCACGGTCGCCGTTCTCATCTCGGGCACCGGCTCGAATCTTCGCGCCCTCCTCGAGGCCGCTCGTCACCCCGATTTCCCCGCCAGGGTGATCGTCGTCGGTGCTGACCGTGAGGCGGACGGACTCGCCCACGCCGAGGAATTCGGCATCCCCAGCTTCACCGTGCCCTGGCATGAGCACGAGAGCCGCGAAGCCTGGGGGGAGGAGGTCGCCCGCCAGCTCGCCGTCTGGGCCCCCGATCTCGTGGTGCTCAGCGGCCTCATGCGTCTGCTTCCTCCGTCGCTCGTCGCGCAGTACTCGCCACGCCTCATCAACACCCACCCCGCGTACCTTCCCGAGTTCCCCGGGGCACACGGCGTCCGTGACGCCCTCGCCTCCGGCGCGGCCGAGACCGGTGCCAGCGTGATCGTGGTCGACGACGGTGTCGACACCGGGCCGATCCTGGCGCAGGAACGTGTCGCGATCCTCGAGGGCGACACCGAGTACAGCCTGCACGAACGGATCAAACCCGTCGAACGTCGACTCCTCATCGACGTCGTCCGCGGGATCGCCACCGGCGCGCTCGTCCTCGACCCCTCTTCCTGACCCCCTCCACCCGACGCCCCCCGCACGAAGGAGCCCATCATGGCCGGCCCCCGCCACGACCCCACGCTCTACCGCGATCGCGACACCGTGCCGATCCGGCGCGCTCTCGTCTCGGTGAGCGACAAGACCGATCTCCTGGTCCTCGCCGAGGCTCTCGCCGACGCGGGCGTCGAGATCGTCTCGACCGGCTCGACGGCATCGACCATCCGCGATGCGGGTTTCCCCGTCACCGACGTCGCCTCCGTCACGGGGGTCGCCGAGATGCTCGACGGTCGCGTCAAGACGCTGCACCCGAAGATCCACGGCGGTCTGCTCGCCGATCTGCGCCTCGAGGATCACGAGCGCCAGCTCGCCGAACTCGACATCACCCCGTTCGAGCTCGTCGTCGTGAATCTCTACCCCTTCGTCGAGACCGTCGCCTCGGGCGCCGTCGGCGATGATGTCGTCGAGCAGATCGACATCGGCGGGCCCGCGATGGTGCGTGCCGCCGCGAAGAATCATGCCAACGTGGCGATCGTGGTCTCACCGCAGTCGTACCCCGGCATCATCTCGGCCCTCGCCGACGGTGGCACATCGGTGTCGCAGCGCCGCGAACTGGCCGCCCGCGCCTTCGCGCACACGGCGGCCTACGACACGGCGGTCGCGTCGTGGTTCGCCGAGGGGACGCTGCAGGATGACGGCGACCTCCCGACCCACCTGACGATCCAGGCCGAGCGCCTTGCCACGCTCCGCTACGGCGAGAACTCGCACCAGCGCGGCGCGATCTACACCCGTGCCGGTGGCCACGGCATCGCCCAGGCGACGCAGCTGCAGGGCAAGGAGATGTCGTACAACAACTACGTCGACGCCGACGCCGCGCTGCGTGCCGCCTACGACATGGTCAAGCCGGCGGTCGCGATCATCAAGCACGCCAATCCGTGCGGCATCGCGACCACCGCGCCGAACGCTCTCGACCCGATCGCCAGCGCCCACCTGCGCGCGCACGAGTGCGACCCGGTCTCCGCATACGGCGGGGTGATCGCGGCCAACGGTACGGTTACCCTCAAGATGGCCGAGAACCTCAAGGACATCTTCACCGAGGTCATCGTCGCGCCGTCGTTCGAGCCGGCCGCGCTCGAGGTGTTCAAGGCGAAGAAGAACCTGCGTCTGCTGCAGCTGCCCGAGGACTGGCAGCAGGAGCGCATGGATGTGCGTCTCGTCTCCGGTGGACTGCTGCTGCAGGACGCCGACCGCTTCCCCGACGACATCGTCTCCGTCGCGAAGAACTGGGAGCTCGTCTCCGGCGAGCGTCCGAGCGACGAGGAGATGGAGAACCTCATCTTCGCGTGGAAGGCGTGCCGCGCGGTGAAGTCGAACGCGATCGTGCTCGCGAAGGACAACGCCACGGTCGGCGTCGGCATGGGCCAGGTCAACCGTGTCGACTCGTGCCGGCTGGCGGTCGAGCGCGCAGGCGACCGCGCCGCCGGATCGGTCGCGTCTTCCGATGCGTTCTTCCCCTTCGCGGACGGCGCCCAGGTCCTGATCGACGCCGGAGTCACGGCGATCGTGCAGCCGGGCGGATCCGTGCGTGATGAGGAGGTCGTCGACGCGGCTCGCAAGGCCGGCGTCACGATGTTCTTCACAGGGGAGCGCCACTTCTTCCACTGAGTGCTCTCCGCGCTCGCACCTCGAGACCCACTCTCCACGTCGAGACCCGCACGCGCCGCTCCGGCGACGTGGGGGTGGACGAGGCGGGTGGGTCTCGGCGTTCCCGACTCGACAGCCGTGTCCGATTTCCGCCAGTCGGCGTCGAGGGAGCGTGACAGAGTGGAGGCATGAGCTTCCCCCTGACCGACTTCGACGAGCGCTACCGCGCGATCAGCGCGCGCGACACCCGCTTCGACGGGCAGTTCGTGACCGCCGTCCGCTCGACCGGGATCTACTGTCGTCCGAGCTGCCCCGCCCGCACGCCCAAGCCGCAGAACGTCACCTTCTATCCGACGAGCGCCGCGGCTCACGAGGCCGGGTATCGGGCGTGCAAGCGATGCCTGCCCGAGGCGGCGCCCGGTTCTCCCGCGTGGGACATCCGCGGTGACACCGCCGCGCGGGCGATGCGCCTGATCTCGGATGGCGTGGTGGAGCGCGAGGGCGTTCCCGGGCTGGCTGCGCGCCTCGGATACTCCAGCCGGCACCTCACGCGGCTGCTGACCACCGAACTCGGCGCCGGGCCGCTCGCACTGGCGCGAGCACACAGGGCGCACACCGCGCGCATGCTCCTCGTCGGCACCGACATGCCGATTTCCGATGTCGCGTTCTCCGCCGGATTCGCCAGCATCCGACAATGCAACGACACGATCCGCGAGGTCTTCGGACTCACCCCGGGCGAGCTCAGGGCCCGACGAAGGCTTCCGGCGTCCGCGGTTCCCGGCGCGATCGACCTCGTGCTGCCCTACCGCGGCCCGCTCGACGCGAGCGGCATCTTCGCCTGGATGGCGGCACGCGCCGTTCCCGGTATCGAGGAGACGACGTCGACGTCGTTCTCCCGGCATCTGCGGATGTCGGGAGGACCCGCATGGTTCGACGTGCGTCAGGACGATGCGTCTCGTCTGCACCTGCGCGCCCGGGTCGCGCGGCTGGGAGACCTGGCCCCGCTCGTGTCGATCGTGCGGCGCATCTTCGACCTCGATGCCGATCCGCAGGCGATCGACGAGGCGCTCTCCGCGCACACCGAACTCGCCCCGCTCGTCGCGCGCACCCCCGGCATCCGGGTGCCGGGTTCGGCCGATCCGCATGAGATGCTCATCCGCGCCATGGTCGGTCAGCAGATCACCGTGGTCGCCGCCCGGACCGCGCTCACAGCGCTCGCCGAGGCGTTGGGGGAGCGCACCGAGAACGGGCTGCTCTTCCCGACGATGACCGCGATCGCCGCCCACGGAGCCGAGGTGCTGCGAGGGCCGGCCGCCCGCATCCGCGCCATCACCGGCGCTGCGGCCGCTCTCGCCGACGGCTCCCTGACGCTCACGGTCGGAGACGACGGTGTCGACCAGCGCGCTGCTCTGCTCGCGATGCCGGGAATCGGACCCTGGACAGCCGACTACGTGCGCATGCGTGTGCTCGGCGATCCCGATGTGCTGCTCCCGGGAGACGTCGCGCTGCGCGCCGGCGCTGCGGCCTCCGGCCTGCCGGGCGAACCACGTGCGCTCACCGCCTGGGCCGAGCGCACCGCCCCCTGGCGGAGCTATCTCAGCGCGCACCTGTGGCGCGCAGCACCTGTACGCCCCGTGGGTCCTCGACGCGCCTCGGCTGCGGCACGTCCCACCCCCGCGGAAGACACGACGACGAAGGAGACCTCATGACCGCCCTCATCCAGACCATCGAGACGCCGGACGGCGCGTTCACGATCCTTGCCGACGACCGGCAGCGCGTACTGTCTTCCGGATGGACCTCAGACGTCGAGGCGATCCTCGGCAGGCTGTCCGCGGCGCACCGACCGGAAGATCTCCGAGACGGTGAGACCGAGGCCGCCGAGGCAGCGCTCGCTTACTACGCCGGCGACCTCTCCGCGATCGACGATGTCGCCGTGAAGCAGACCGGAACAGTCCTCCAACTCGCCGGCTGGTCGGCGCTGCGGTCGATCGAGCCGGGCGAGCCTCTGACGTACACCGGTTTCGCGACGCGGCTCGACAATCCCCGCGCCGTGCGAGCGGCGGCATCCATCTGCGCGCGCAACGCACCGGCGCTGTTCGTCCCGTGCCACAGGGTGTTGCGCACCGACGGCACCCTCGGCGGATTCGCCTGGGGGATCGATGTCAAGGAGAGCCTGCTCGCGCGCGAGAGTCGCGCGGGTTGAGTCGCCGGCACCACGACGGGCGGTCGACATGGTGCCCGTCGACGAAGCATCCCGACCGACGCGGCCATAGGCTCGTGCCGTGACCGCCAACGATGCACTCGCCCTCCACCGCCGCGCCGTCGTCGCCGACGCACACAACGATCTGCTCTGCTCGGTGGCGAGCCGCCCCGCGGACGAGTGGTCGGACTACTTCCGCGCCCAGTGGCTTCCCCAGCTGCACGAAGGCGGTGTCGGGCTGCAGGTGCTGCCCGTGTTCATCGATGACGTGTATCGCCCGGAGGGGGCGCTGCGTCGCACCCTCCGCATGATCGAGGCCGCGCATCGGCTGGCGGAGGGCAACGCAGACACCGTCGGTCTGTGCCGGGATGGCGACGACATCGATCGGGTGATCGGCGAGGGCCGCATCGCGCTGGTGCTCGCCCTGGAGGGGATGCCCGGCATCGCCGACGACGTCGAGCTCCTCGAGACCGTGCATCGCCTCGGGGTGCGGATCGGCTCGGTGGCGCACTTCGGGCGCAGCGCGTTCGCCGACGGCAGCGGCGAAGACGCCGCAGGCAGCAGGCTGACGCGGACCGGGGTCCGAGCGCTCGCCGAGATGGAGCGCATCGGCATGATCTTCGACATCAGCCACCTCGGAGCGGGCGGGGTCGACCACGTGCTCGAGCTCGCCACGCGCCCGGTCATGGCCACGCATTCCTCGGCCCGTGCGCTGTTCGACCACCACCGCAACCTCACCGATGCCCAGATCGCCGGGGTCGCCGAGAGCGGGGGAGTCGTGTGCGTCAACTTCTTCGCTCCGTACCTGCATGAGAGCGCGTACACGATCGACACACTGATCGACCACTTCGAACGCGTGGTGTCGGTCGCCGGAATCGAACACGTCGGGATGGGGCCGGACTTCGTCCGCGAAGTGCTGGAAGACACCACGGCACCGTGCTGCGTGCAGACGACGATCGAGGGCGTGCCGGCCGATCGGTACCTGCCGGGCCTCGAGGGCCCGGCAGGTCTCCCGCTCGTGACCGAGGCGCTGATGCGTCGTGGCTGGCGGGAAGAGGAGATCCTCGCCGTCCTCGGCGGCAACCTGCAGCGGTTCCTCCGATCCGGGCTCGGAGCCGCAGCCCTCGCCTGAGGCTCCCGGCGTCCCCCTCCGCGGTCTTCGAGAGCCGCGGTCGACGAATCGGGAATGACTCTTGCTTTCAGCTGGTTCACAGCAATAGGCTGGTGGGCTGTCGCGCCAACCGGACGACATCGCCGAGCCCCTGAGGAGGACACCATGACCACGATCGCCACCGCGCGGATCGCAGCTCTCGGCTCGACCCCGGCGCGTCCGCTCTCCTAGAGCCACCCCGCCCCTTCTTCGTCGGATACCGGACTCCACGAGTCCGCTCTCGTATCCGTCCCCCTCCGCAATCGCTTTCCATACGAAACTCGTCTGAGAGACATGTCTTCCTCGCCTTCCGTGCAGAATCCCTCGCCTTCATCGACCCTTTCCACTCCGGCCGCACTGTGGCGCCTGAAGCCCTTCGTGAAGCCCGTCATCTGGCGGCTCGCCGGCGGTGCCGCCAGCGCGCTCATCGCCGCCGTCATCGCCCTGATGATCCCGATCGTGCTCGAGCAGATCATCAGCGGACCCGTTCGCTCCGGTGAGATCAGCGCCATCGTCTGGGGTGCCGTCGCCGTCTTCGCTCTCGCCCTCGGCGAGGCCCTGATGGTGTGGCTGCGACGCCAGTTCGTGCTCAACCCCTCGACCGAGGTCGAGTACAAGATGCGCACCGAGCTCTACTCGCGCCTGCAGACCCTTCCGGTGTCGTTCCACGACCGGTGGGGCTCCGGACAGCTGCTCAGCCGCATGATGCAGGACATCGGCCTCATCCGCCGCTGGCTCGCGTTCGGCCTCGTGCTGCTGGTCGTCAACATCCTCACGATCATCATCGGCTCCGTGCTGCTGTTCCGCTGGCACTGGCTGCTGGGCACGATCTTCCTGGTGACCGCGATCCCGCTGTGGATCCGCGGTTACCTGTTCGAGAAGCGCTACGGCGCGCTCACCCGTCGCAGCCAGGACCAGGCCGGCGACCTCGCCACGAGTGTCGAGGAGAGCGTGCACGGCATCCGCGTGCTCAAGGCGTTCGGTCGTGGCAAGCACGCTCTCAGCCGCTTCAGCCGCCAGGCCGAGACGCTGCGCGAGACCGAGATGAGCAAGGCCGGCGCGATCGCGTCGATCTGGTTCTGGCTCGACCTCATGCCGCAGATCGCCTTCGGTCTCAGCCTGATGTCCGGCATCTGGCTGATCTCCGTGGGGCAGATCGACGAGGCACAGCTGTTCGCCTTCTTCGCGATGGCGGTCGTGCTGCGGTGGCCCATCGAGTCGATCGGCTTCCTGTTCTCGTTCATGCTGGATGCGCGCACGGCGACCGACCGCGTGTTCGACATCTTCTCGGAGACCAACACCATCACCGACCCGGAGAACCCGGTGCACATCGAGAACCCGCGTGGGGAGCTCGCGTTCCAGAACGCGCACTTCCGCTATCAGGACGCCGGTGCCCACGAGCGGGATCTGCTCGACGGTATCGACCTGGTGCTGCGCCCGGGTGAGACCATGGCGCTGGTGGGCCTGACCGGCAGCGGCAAGACCACTCTCACCACGCTGCCCACGCGTCTGTACGACGTGACGGGCGGCAAGGTGACGCTCGACGGTGTCGATGTGCGGGATCTCCCTCTCGCCGAGCTCCGTCAGCACATCGCCATGGCGTTCGAGGACGCGACACTGTTCTCGGCGACGGTCCGTGAGAACGTGCTGCTCGGACGTGCCGAACTCGATGTGCACAGCGACGAAGGCGAGCGCGTGCTCCGCGAGGCCCTCGACGTCGCCCAGGCGTCGTTCGTCGACGCGCTGCCCGACGGCGTCGAGACGGTGATCGGTGAAGAGGGGCTCAGCCTCTCCGGCGGCCAGCGTCAGCGGCTCGCCCTCGCCCGTGCGGTCGCGGCGAAGCCGAAGGTGCTCGTGCTCGACGACCCGCTGTCGGCTCTCGATGTCGACACCGAGGCCCTCGTGGAGGAGGCCCTGCGACACGTGCTCGCCGACACCACGGCCATGATCGTGGCGCACCGGCCCTCGACCGTCGCCCTCGCCGACCGCGTCGCCCTGCTCGAGGCGGGTCGTGTGACGGCGGTGGGGACGCACTCCGAGCTGCTCAAGTCGAGCCGGCACTACCGCCACGTCATCTCGAGCCTGGAGGCCGAGGAAGCGGCGCGCACCGGCGCGATCCCCGTGATCCGCGATGAGCAGGCCGAGATCGACGAAGAGGTCCGCGAGGGCCTCGGGATGCAGGCCGCCGACGAAGACCCGATCACCGAGAAGGAGGTGCAGCGATGAGCTCCGCCGTCACCGGAACCCAGAACGAGGATCGTTCCGAGTACACCCGCGAAGAGAGCCGGGAGATCCGTCGTCGATCCCTCCGACTCCTCGGATCCCTGGTCAGCCCGTTGAAGCCGAGGATCGTCCTCGCCGCCGCGGTGCTGATCGTGTCGACCGCCCTCCAGGTCGCCGGCCCTATCCTCATCAGCATCGGCCTCGATCGCGCGCTGCCGGCGGCCATCGATCGGGCCGACTGGATGCCGACGTTCATGATCGGCGGCATCTATCTGCTGGCGGGTGCGCTCGCCGCCGTGCTGATCGCGTGGTACGTGATCATCGCGGCCAAGCTCACCCAGGCGGTGCTGCTCGATCTGCGCAAACGCATCTTCCTGCACACCCAGCGCCTGAGCCTGGAGTTCCACGAGTCGTACACGTCCGGGCGCATCATCTCGCGCCAGACGAGTGACCTCGACTCGATCAAAGAGCTCCTCGACGGCGGTCTGAACGAGCTCGTCTCCGGCGTGCTCTTCGGGCTCTTCACCTTCATCGCGCTGTGCTTCTGGGACTGGCAGTCGGGTCTCATTCTGGCGATCGGCGGCGTGCCGCTGTTCTTCCTGATGAAGTGGTTCTACTCGCGCTCGCAGTTGGTCTACCGCGAGTCGCGGGTGATCAGCGCGAAGGTGATCGTGCAGTTCGTCGAGACGATGACCGGCATCCGGGCCGTGAAGGCCTTCCGCAAGGAGCCGCGCAACGACAAGGCGTTCCAGGAGATCG
Source organism: Microbacterium sp. SY138 (assembly GCF_039729145.1). Taxonomy (NCBI): domain Bacteria; kingdom Bacillati; phylum Actinomycetota; class Actinomycetes; order Micrococcales; family Microbacteriaceae; genus Microbacterium; species Microbacterium sp. SY138. The sequence goes on from NZ_CP155793.1 coordinate 1,046,314, forward strand.
CCGGTGACTATCGCGACGTCAACCGTCGCTCGATGCTGCTGTTCGGCACGTTCGAGCCCGGGCTCATGGGTGTCGCGGCCCTCGTGCTCGGAATCGTCGTGCTGTGGGGTGGTATCCGCGTCTCAGAGGGGGCGCTGACCGTCGGCGTGCTGCTGTCGGCGGTGCTGTATGTGCGCAACTTCTTCGCCCCGATGCAGGAGATCGCGATGTTCCTGAACTCCTACCAGTCGGCCACGGCCGCGCTGGAGAAGGTGTCGGGCGTGCTCGAGGAGGTGCCGACTGTTCCGGATCCCGAGAAGCCGATCGACCTCTGGGAAGCCCGCGGGCACGTGGAGTTCGACGAGGTGACGTTCGGCTACAACGGAGAGAAGACGATCCTCCCGAACTTCTCCCTCGACATCCCGGCCGGGCAGACGATCGCTCTGGTGGGCACGACCGGCGCGGGCAAGTCGACACTCGCCAAGCTCATCTCCCGGTTCTACGACCCCTCCGATGGGCGGGTCACCCTCGACGGCGTCGACCTGCGCTCGCTGCACCCGAAGGACCTCCGCCGCGCGATCGTCATGGTCACGCAGGAGGCCTACCTGTTCAGCGGGACCGTCGCCGACAACATCGCCCTCGGCAAGCCGGAGGCGACGCTCGACGAGATCAAGGCGGCGGCGCGGGCCGTGGGCGCCGACGGGTTCATCTCGTCGCTCCCCGACGGCTACGGCACCGATGTGAACAAGCGCGGCGGTCGGGTCTCGGCCGGTCAGCGTCAGCTCATCTCGTTCGCCCGGGCCTTCCTCGCCGACCCGGCGGTGCTGATCCTGGACGAGGCCACGGCGTCGCTGGACATCCCGTCGGAGCGACTGATCCAGGATGCCCTGCAGACCCTTCTCAAGGACCGCACGGCGATCATCATCGCGCACCGCCTGTCGACGGTCGCGATCGCCGACCGGGTTCTCGTGATGGAGCACGGACGCATCATCGAGGATGACACCCCTGCCGCGCTCATCGGCGGAACAGGCAAGTTCGCCCAGCTGCACGCGGCGTGGCAGGAGACGCTCGTCTGATCGCCCTCTCGACTGCTGCGACCACGCCCGCCTCATCGTCCCGGCGAGGCGATCACGGCCGCAGCAGTCGAGACCTCGGGCGAACGTCCGGGGGCGCGCATCGAGCGCGGTGCGTGGGTAGCATCGAGGTATGGACCCGTTGCTGCTCGTTGCCGAGTGGTGGTGGATCGCGCCGAGTGCGGTTGCCGCGGGGACGGTGGGGGTGATGGGAATGCGTCGTCGCAACAGCACGGTGAGCGGACGCCGCCTCGCAGTCGATGCTGCGCGTCATGATCTCAGGGAGGCGCAACTGGCCGCGGCCGAGAGGCGCACCGCCTGGAAGATCGCACGCGCCGACCTGGCTCGCGTCACCGCTGAGCGGGCGGCGCAGCGGGCGACGGCCGAACAGGTGGCCGGTGCGCGACGGATGCTGAAGGAGCGGGAGCGTGATGCGAAGGCCGCCTCGGCCGATGTCCGCGCGCGTCAGGTGCGTCTCAATGCGGCGCGGGCCGCGGTGCCCTCGGCATCGGAGCCCCGCCCCTTGGAGCGGTTGCACGCCGCTCACGATGCTGTGACGGCGCGGTGGATGCGGTACGAGACCGATCCGGCACTGCAGATCTCCTATCCGGCGATGACCGACGTCAAGAGTCCCGAGACGGCGGCCTACTTCCGTGCTGCCGGCCACGCGACGGACATGCGCCGCGCGGCGGCAGGGCGCATCACCCCGGCGGAGTTCGCCGCCTATCGCGATGCCGTCGCCGAGCTCGAGCGCGCGTTCGAAGCGGCCGAGCACGCCGCGAAGGTGCAGGCGGGGGAGGCGCCGACCACGGCAGCGTGGCAGGACGCTGCGCAGGACATGCTCAGCCGCTCCGCGGAAGCCCTCGACCGGGCGGCCGGTGCGGCTGCGGCCGCCCTCACGTCATGGACGAATCGGCGCAAGCCCGGCGGTGGCAAGCCGGACGAACGCCCCTGAGTCACGAGGGGACGCCACGACAGTGCGTCACGTGAGGAGGTCGTGAGAGCGCTCCCCCGGAACCCCGTGAAAGGGCGACGAGGTCTCGATGGGGGAGGGGATTCGAGACCCCGCCGCCCGGCCTAGGTCGTGACCCGGATCTCGGCGATGACCTCGCCGTAGGCGGTCTCGCCCACAGGGGTGAAGCCGACGCGGTGGAAGAAGGTCTCCGGACCGCCTTCGCCCGCCTCGTAGATCACGTTGACGTGGTCGACGCCGCGCGCGCGGGCCTCATCGACGAGCGCCTCGACGGCGTACCGGCCGACACCGCGGCCCTGGTCGTCGGCATCGACGTTGATGCGCCACAGCACTGAACGGAAGTGCTCTTCCGGTGCCTCCGCGTCGAAGTTGGCGCTGACGAAGCCCACGACCTCGTTGCGGTCCAGGATCACCCGCTGCCAGGAGGTCTGCGGGTTGATGACGGTCGCTGCGATCCCGTACGAGACCGGAGCGAGGAACTGCTCCTGCCCGGGCTTGAGCGACAGGTTGTTCACGGCGACGATCGTCGCAGCGGAGAGTTCGACCATGCGCAGTTCGGACATGGACCCAGGCTAACCCCTCCCGGCAGGCGCGACACCTTTCCGGACAACATTTCGCTGCGCTCTGGCCGTTCGTCGATATGGGGTGGCCACCGGTCGTGGGCCGAGGCCGCAGGGCCAGACCGGCTCAGGTATCTTGGTATCGAGACAAATTTCCCCGCGAACGGAGTACCTCCCGGTGACCGACGACGCCATCATCTACACGTACACAGACGAGGCACCGGCGCTCGCCACCGCCTCGTTCCTCCCGATCATCCAGGCATTCACCGGCCAGGCCGGTATCGAGGTGGAGACGCGCGACATCTCGCTGGCAGGCCGCATCCTCGCCGCCTTCCCGCAGAAGCTCACCCCGGAGCAGCAGGTGGGCGATTCGCTCGCCGAGCTCGGCGGTCTCGCCACGCTCCCGGAGGCGAACATCATCAAGCTGCCGAACATCTCGGCGTCGATTCCGCAGCTGAAGGGGTCCATCGCCGAGCTTCAGAAGCAGGGCTACGACATCCCCGACTTCCCGGACGAGCCGTCCTCGCTCGAGGAGAAGGACGTCCGCGCTCGTTACGACCGCATCAAGGGCTCCGCCGTGAACCCGGTGCTGCGTGAGGGCAACAGCGACCGACGTGCCCCATTGGCAGTGAAGAACTACGCGAGGAAGCACCCGCACCGCAACAAGCCCTTCGCCTCGGGCTCCAAGACGCGCGTCGCGACTCTCGGTCACGACGACTTCAAGCACAACGAGCGCTCCTGGGTCGCCGCACACGACGACGTGCTGAGCTTCCGCCACACGGCGGAGGACGGAACGGTCACGGTCCTGAAGGAGGGGCTCAAGGTCCTCCCGCGCGAGATCATCGACGCGACGTTCCTCTCCGCCAAGGAGCTCGACGCGTTCCTCGCCCAGACGCTCGAAGAGGCCAAGGCCGACGACGTGCTGTACTCGGTGCACCTCAAGGCGACCATGATGAAGGTCAGCGACCCGATCATCTTCGGTCACGTCGTGAAGGCGTTCTTCGCAGACGTGTTCGCGCAGTACGGAGACAAGCTGGCCGCTGCGGGCCTCAGCGCGAACGACGGGCTCGGCTCGATCCTCTCGGGTCTCGCGAACGTGGCTGACGGCGCCGAGATCGCCGCGGCCTTCGACAAGGCCATCGCCGAGGGCCCGCGTCTGTCGTACGTGAACTCCGACAAGGGCATCACGAACCTGCACGTGCCGAGCGATGTGATCGTCGATGCGTCGATGCCGGCACTGGTGCGCAACGGCGGCAAGCTCTGGGGCAAGGAGGGCGAAGAGGCCGACACGCTCGCCGTGATCCCCGACTCCTCGTACGCGAGCGTCTATCAGGCTGTGATCGACGACGTGATCGCGAACGGTCCGCTCGACCCGGCCACGATCGGCACGGTTCCCAACGTCGGGCTGATGGCGCAGGCGGCTGAGGAATACGGCAGCCACGACAAGACGTTCGAGATCGCGGCAGACGGCATCGTCCAGGTGCTCGACAGCGAGGGCACCGTGCTCATCGAGCACACGGTCGGCAAGGGCGACATCTGGCGCGCGACGCAGACCAAGCACATCCCGGTGATGGACTGGGTCAAACTCGCGGTGACCCGTGCCCGTGCGACCGGCGACCCCGCCGTCTTCTGGCTCGACGCGAACCGTTCGCACGACGCGCAGATCATCGCCAAGGTGCACCAGGGTCTCGCGACCCTCGACACCAAGGGCCTCACGATCACCATCCTCGCGCCGGAGGAGGCCACGCGTTACACGCTCGCTCGCATGCGTCACGGGCTCGACACGATCTCGGTCACCGGCAACGTGCTGCGCGACTACCTGACCGACCTGTTCCCGATCCTCGAGGTCGGCACGAGCGCCAAGATGCTCTCGATCGTGCCGCTGCTCGCCGGCGGCGGCCTGTTCGAGACCGGTGCCGGAGGCTCGGCGCCCAAGCACGTGCAGCAGCTCGTCGAGCAGAACTACCTGCGTTGGGACTCGCTCGGTGAGTTCTTCGCGCTGGCTGCCTCGCTCGAGCACTTCGCCGACCGCACCGGTAACGAGAAGGCCCGAGTGCTCGCCGAGACGCTGGACGCCGCGACCGGGACGTTCCTCGAGGAGGACCGCTCGCCCGGTCGTGCTCTGGGCACGATCGACAACCGCGGCAGCCACTTCTACCTGAGTCTGTACTGGGCTCAGGAGCTGGCGAAGCAGACGAAGGACGCCGACCTCGCTGCGGCGTTCGCACCGATCGCCGCGACGCTCGCGCAGAACGAGGAGGCCATCGTCTCCGAGCTCAACGCCGTGCAGGGCGCGCCCGTCGAGATCGGCGGCTACTACCGTCCGGACGACGCGTTGGTCGAAGCGGTCATGCGTCCGTCCGCGACCCTGAACGGTATCGTCGACGCACTGCGCTGAGCAGTCGACGCATAAGTCGACAGAAGGGGGCGGACGCCGCGGCGTCCGCCCCCTTCTGCGTACCCGCGCGTCCGCCGCGTCGTGTCCGCGCGGAAGCCCGCGTCGTGTCCGCGCGGAATCCCGCGTCGGGCGTACGGGTGCGCGGGTGGCGCGTCCTGTCTCCGGACTCGACCTGATCGCGTGATGCCGGAGCGCGACGATGCGGTCGTCGGCAGCGGGGGACGCGTCTGTCCCTCCACGTGCGCAGAGGGACAGCGCTCGTCAGTAGTGGACGGAGACCTCGAGGCCCTTCGGGGACCAGTCGTAGACGTACTTGGCGAGGTCGATCGGCAGGTTGACGCAACCGTGGCTCATCCGCTGGCCGAAGTTGTTGTGCCAGTAGGTGCCGTGGAAGCCGATGTTCGGGGCGAACCAGGTGATCCAGGGCACGTCCTTGGTGCAGTACGGGGCACCTTCGTAGCAGCCCATGTCCTGGATACGGGTGTGCGCGAAGACCGTGAAGTTGCCGGTGGGCGTCAGCGTTCCGGGAAGGCCGGTCGACACGGCCCACGAGTTCACGACCACGTTGTTCTCGTAGAGAACGGCGCGCTGGGAGCTCAGGTTGATGTCGATGCGGCGGAACAGGCTCACCGTCTCGAACGGGGTCTCGGTGACCGAAAGCGCGAAGGCGCCGTTGCCGGCGGCGAGCTGGTCGGCGAACTTCTCCGCGATGCCGGAGGTGTCTCCGAGCGCTCGCCCCGCGACGCCCTCCTGCTCTGCGCGCAGCACGGTGCCGGCGGAGTTGACGATGTTGGTCGCATTGACCGGCGCGCGGTCGACGAGAGCGGGAAGACCGTCGACGGTCGCCTGGATCGCCTGCGGATCGGCGTCGATGCGCAGCTGACCGTCGTCGTCCGAGACCGTGAGCCAGGTGGCGACGACGGCGGGGTCCACCGGCACGGTGCGCTCCTCGCCGACATAGAACCCGACGGTGGGGAGCATGGTGTTGAGAGCCGTGGCCGTGGCGGTGGCATCGTCGTCCGAGACGGCGGGCAGGGCCTCGGCCGCGTCGCCCGAGTACTCGAGCGTGGTACGGCCTTCGCCGACCGCCTCGGTGAAGGCGGCGTTGAGCGCGGTGAGGTCGATGCCGGTTCCGGTTTCGGCCGGGGTGATGACGAAGGTGCCGCTCGCGGCATCGAAGACGACACCCGCGTCCACGGGGTCGTCGAAGCTGGTCGGTACCGCGTCGCGCAGTGCGGTGGTCGCCTTCTCGGCGTCGAATGCGATCTCCGCCGGCACGGGCTCGCCCATCCACGCGCCGAGGTTCCACAGCGGGTGCTCGGCGAAGGCCTTGTCGGCGAGAGCGGTCGCGTCGACGGTGACGCCGAGGTCGGCGCCGGTCAGGACAGTGCCGTCTCCGTCTCCCGTGAGAGTGATCTCGGTCTCGGCCAGGTGGGAGTCGATGGCGTCGGCTGCGGCTCCAGGTGTCATCCATCCGACGGGAATTCCCGCGACCGTGGTGCCCGGTGCGATGAGGATCATGGATGCGGCGCCGGCGCCGAGTGCGACGACCCCCAGGCCCAGTCCGATCCAGAGGCCGAGGCGGCGCTTCTTGGGAGACGGCTCGATGGGTGCCCAGGCCAGGGGCTGGTCGCCTGTGGTCGGTGGAACGGTCTCGGTGGGAGCGTCCGTGGGAGTGAGCACTGCAGTGGGCGCGGAGTCGTCTCCACGCGCCTCGGCTGCTGCGCCCGGCGCAGAAATCAGATCGGTCACGAACTTCACCCCCCGGTTCTCAAACGTGTCCTGACGTCCAATGGTACGGGATGGGAGGTAACGGGGAGGCAACGGTCCGTGATAGCGTTCCTCCCCGCTTCGCCCCGGTCAGTCGACGATGGCGATGCCGTCGATCTCGACCAGCATCTCCTCGCGCGGCAGGCCGGTGAAGACGGTGGTGCGCGAGGGCAGCACCCCGTTCGTGGTGTGCGCGGTCACGAACTCCCCGTAGGCGTCGTTCATGATCGGGAAGTCTTCGCGCTTGGTCAGGTAGACGCGCAGCATCACGACATCGTCGAACGTCGCGCCCGAGGCTTCGACGATCGCCTTCACGTTCTCGAGCGTGCGGGTGGTCTGGGCGGCCACGTCGCCGGGGAACAGGTACTCGTTCGTCGTCGGATCGACGGGCCCCTGACCGGACACCTGCACGAACGGGCCCTTGCGGATCCCCTGCGAGAACGTGTGGGCGGGGGCGGGGGCGGGGGCGGCATCGGTGGAAACGCGGATCTTCTCGGTCATGCCGTCAAGCCTAGTAGCATTGTTAGATGCCTCTACAAATTCCGGATCCCGTTATCGGCGCCTGGACGAAGGGCTTCCCGGCGCATGCTGCGGGACTGCGTCTCGCCGAGGTGGCCGAGGCCGGCCTGCACCTCTCCGATCTGGTCACCCCGGTCCTGACGGTCCATGAGGGTGCCCTCGCGCACAACGAGGAGACCGTCTTCACCTGGGCGAAAGACCGTGGCGTGCTGCTCGCTCCACACGGCAAGACCACCATGGCGCCGGCCCTGTGGCAGCGGCTGCTCGACGCGGGCGCGTGGGGGATCTCGGTCGCGACGCCCTGGCAGGCCGAAGTGGCCGTGGATGCCGGCGTCTCGACCGTGCTCATCGCGAACGCCGTCACCGATCCCGCGGCGGTGCGCCGACTGGGCTCCCTGCTCGGTGCGGACGACGGGCTGCGTGTGCTGTGCTGGGCCGACTCCCTCGACGGCGTCATGATCCTCGCGAACGGCATGCGCGATGCGTCGCGTCCGCTGGACGTGCTGGTCGAGCTGGGCGGCGCACACGGTCGAACCGGCGCGCGCACGGTGGCGGAGGGGGAGCGCATCGCGCAGGCCATCGCCGCCGCCCCGGGACTGCGCCTCGCGGGCGTCACCGGATACGAGGGGCCGTTCGGACCGGACCGCAGCGATACCTCCGTGGCCGCGGTCGACGCCTACCTGGAGACGCTCATCGAGCTGCACACGCGGCTGGAGTACCCGGACGACGTGCGCCCTGTGCTGAGCGCCGGCGGCAGTTCCTTCCCCGACCGGGCGGCGGCGGTGCTCGGGACGGTGGGCGCCGAGGCGGATGTCGTGCTGCGCTCCGGCGCCTTCCAGATCCACGACGACGGCTTCTATTCCCGCATGTCGCCTTTCGGACCGCTCACCGGGACCGCACCGCTGCGTTCTGCGATGCACGCCTGGTCGCGCGTGGTGTCGCAGCCTGAGGACGGTCTCGCGCTGCTCGATGCCGGTCGTCGCGACGTGCCCTTCGATCTCGACCTGCCCGTTCCGCAGAGCGTCGCGGGCGCGATCACCGCGCTGAACGACCAGCACGCGTTCCTGAGTCTCGCGGATGACGTGACCCTCGCGGTCGGCGATGTCGTGCGGCTGGGGCTCTCACACCCCTGCACGGCGTTCGACAAATGGCGGGTGGTCGCGGTGATCGACGATCCGGACGCCGCCGACCCTCGGGTGATCGGAGCGGTGGCGACATGCTTCTGAGCGCGGAGAAGGCGGCCGCCGGCCTGGTCCGGGTCTATCGCGGAGCCACCGTCATCGACGGGACGGGCGCGCCGAGGTATGTCGCCGACGTCGCCGTGGAGGGGAAGAGGGTGGTGGCGATCATCCCCGAAGGGGCATCGGAGCCGGTGCTCGCGCTTCCCGACGGAGCTGTGGAGGTCGGAGCCGACGGCCTCGTGCTGGCCCCCGGATTCATCGACATGCATGCGCACAGCGAACTCGCCGTGTTGAGCGGCGCGGCGCACGACGCGAAGATCCGTCAGGGAGTCACGACCGAGGTGCTCGGTCAGGACGGCCTCGGGTACGCGCCCCTCGATGATGCGGCGGCCGCGGTCATCCCCGCGCAGATCGCCGGATGGAACGGCATGCCTGCCGAGGTGCCGTGGCGGACGATGGACGATCTGCTCGCGGCGATCGACGCCGCAGCGGTCGCGAACGCCGCCGTCCTCGTACCGCAGGGGAACCTGCGGATGATGGTCGTCGGTCATGAGAACCGTCCGGCGACGTCGGCCGAGATGTCCGCCATGGCCGACCTCCTGGGCGAAGCGCTGGATGCGGGAGCGTTCGGGATGTCGAGCGGACTCACCTACACGCCGGGGATGTACGCCGACACCGCCGAGCTCGAGGCGCTGTGCCGCGTCGTCGCCGAACGCGGCGGCTACTGGGCGCCGCACACCCGCAGCTACGGGGGAGGGGCGCTCGAGGCGTACCGCGAAGCGCTCGACATCGGCCGTCGCACGGGATGCCCCGTGCATCTGACCCATGCCACCATGAACTTCGCTCCGAACCGGGGGCGCGCGCGTGACCTGCTGACTCTGGTCGACGAGGCGATCGCGGATGGCGTGGACGTCACGCTCGACACGTATCCCTATCTTCCCGGCGCCACCACCCTCTCCGCACTGCTGCCCAGCAGGCTCGCAGCCACCGGCGATCTGCTCGGTGCCATCGCCGGGCTCGACAGTGCCGGCCGAGAGGCCGTGCGCGTGGAGCTCGAGGAGGTCGGCTGCGACGGCTTCCACGGTGAGAAGGCCGATTGGACGCAGATCCAGATCTCCGGCACCGCCGATCCGGCCCTGGCCGATCTCGTCGGACGCACCATCGCCGAGATCTCCACCACGACCGGCCGCCGCGCCGTCGATGTGGTGCTCGACACGATCCTCGACGATGCCGGGGCCACCGGGATCCTGATGCACATCGGCGACGAGGAGAACGTCCGCGCGATCATGCGGCATCCGCGGCACGCGGGCGGAAGCGACGGGATCCTGATCGGCGCCCGGCCGCACCCGCGCGGGCGCGGCACATTCCCGCGATACCTCGGGCACTACGTGCGCGAACTCGGCATCCTCACCTGGGAGGAAGCCGTCCGTCACCTCTCCGGAACTCCGGCCAGGCGTCTGGGGCTCGATCGCGGCGATGCACCCCGTGGCATCGTCACGCAGGGTGCGACCGCGGATCTGGTGCTGTTCGATCCGGAGACCATCGCGGCGGGAGCGACCTTCGAGGCGCCTTTCGCCGCCCCGCAGGGCATCGTCGAGGTACTGGTCGACGGCGTACCGGTGGTGTCGGACGGTGACGTCACCGGACTCACTCCCGGCCGCGCGCTGCGGATGCCGCCGCCGCCGCACCGTGCAACGGTGCCGCGCGTCGATGCGCGTATCGATCCGGCCGCCCCGGGATTCCTGTGGACGGAACGGACGCCGATCCGCACCGCTTCCGGTATCACCGCTTCTGATCTCACCGCTTCTGCTCTCACCGCTTCTGATCTCCGCGCATCCGTGACGCGCCTGGGCGGCGACGGAGACGACGGCGAACTCTCGCCGATCCGTCTGGTGATCGACGAGTCCCTCGGCGCGGATGCCGCCGTCGCCGGCCGCATCGGCGACGAGGCCTTCCGGGTGACCGTGAGCGCGTCCGGGATCGAGGTCAGGGGCGCGAGTCCCGTGGGCGTGTTCCGGGGCGCGACCACACTGCGACAGCTCCGTGACCCGGATGCCACGACGGCGCTGATCCCCGCGGGGGTCTGGCAGGGGGCGCCCGCGTACAGCTGGCGCGGAGCCATGCTCGACGTCGCCCGGCACTTCCGGAGCGTCGAGGAGGTCCGCCGGTTCATCGATCTTCTCGCCGACCATCACCTGAATGTCCTGCATCTGCACCTCACCGACGATCAGGGTTGGCGTTTCGAGGTGCCCGGCTTCCCCCGGCTCACCGAGGTGGGCGGGCGGCGGGAGGCGACACAGCTGGGACACGGTCCGTCGTCGACCGTCGTCCCCGGTGTGCACGAGGGGTTCTATACGACGGCGGAACTGCACGATCTGGTCGCTTACGCTCGCGAGCGATTCGTGACCCTCGTGCCGGAGGTGGAACTGCCGGGGCACATCCAGGCGGGCCTCGCCGCGTACCCCGAGCTCGGCAACCTCGACGTCGGGGAGCCGGCGCCCTCCGCCTGGGAGCGCTTCGGGGTGAACCCGCGCACCCTGGCGCCCACGGATGCCGCTCTGGCGTTCGGACGTGCGGCGATCGATGCGCTGTGCGATGCCTTCGATTCGGAGTGGATCGGGATCGGCGGCGACGAGGTGCCGGTCACGGAGTGGGCGCAGAGCGCAGCGGCCGGCGCGCGGATGCGTGAGCTCGGCCTCGCCACGCCGCATGACGTGCAGCCGTGGTTCACCGCGCACTTCGTGGCGCACGTGCGTTCCCGGGGGCGCACCGCGCTTGCCTGGGACGAGGTTCTCGAAGGGGATGTCCCCGAGGGGGTGCGCATCCTCGCCTGGCGCGGCCCGGCGGCGATGCGCGAGGCGCTGCGTCTCGGTATCGAGGTCGTGGCGTGCCCCGACCTCGAGGTCTATCTCGACTACCCGCAGTCGGAGTCCGAGGAGGAGCCGATCAGGGTCGGTCCGCCGCTCACGATCGAGCGCGCCTACACACTGCGCGTCGTGGATGGCGCAGTGGGGGGACAGGCGAACGTGTGGAGCGAGCATCTGCCGACAGCGGATCGCGTCGACTTCGCGGTGTTTCCGCGTCTCTCGGCGATCGCCGAGAGACTCTGGGAAGGAGGCGACGCCGCACCGTATGCCGGCTTCGGACGCCGCCTGCCGACCCATCTGCGCCGGCTCGCCGCCGCCGGGGTGCGGTATCGTCCCCTTGACGGTCCGCAACCCGCTCAGCGCCGTCCCGGCGTGCCGGGGAAGCCGCTCACGATCGAGGCGCGGGAGCAGATCGTCGCGGGCCTGGTGGAGCGTCTCCTCGAGCGCTCGAACACGGTCGCCGAAGACGATCGAAAGTAATGTAACGTTTCGGTAACCCTGCTCGCGCGTCCGCGGGTAGAGGTTGCGCAAATTTTGTTCGTAAGGTCTACTAACAAACATGTCCGTTTCGGATGAACAGCGTTCCGCATCGCCGTCAGAGTACGTCGGTGCGAATGCGCACGCCTTCGGCCCCGGGCGCCACCTGCGCTCACGATCCAAGGTGCTGCCCGAGCACGCACGAGGGCACAACCGCGCCCTCGTGCTGCAGACGCTCTACCACGCCGGCGCGATGAGTCGCGCCGACCTCTCCCGGGAGACCGGACTCACCCGGGTCACCATCTCCGACCTGGTCGCAGAGTTCATCGCCGACGGCATCGTGATCGAGATGGGCGTCCGTGAGGCCGTCGGCCCCGGCAAGCCGCCGATCCTCATCGACATCGACCGCTTCGGGCATCAGATCGTCGGTCTCGACCTCTCCGGACCTGACGCCTTCACCGGTGCGGTGCTGAGTCTCGACGGAGATGTGCTCGAGCGGCGCGAGGTGGCCCGCCCCGCATCGCCCGACGGCGAGGCGGCCTATGCGGCACTGCGTGAGCTGGCGGACGCCCTCGTCGCCGCATCGACCCAGCCTCTGCTGGGTGTGGGAATCGGCACGCCCGGTGTGGTGCGTCCCGATGGCCTCGTCCTCAGCTCGCCCAACCTCGGCTGGACGAACTTCCCGCTCGAGGCGAAGCTCGGCGTCGACCTCGACCTTCCCGTCCTCGCCCGAAACGACGCCAACGCAGCGGTGCTCGCGGAGTACACCTTCGGTGACGCCAAGGCCGACTTCATGCTGATCAAGATCGGCAAGGGCGTCGGCGCCGGTCTCATCACCGGCAGCCAGCCTCTGCTCGGCAGCCGCTTCGCCGCAGGGGAGATCGGTCACGTCGTGGTCGGAACCGACGGCGGACCGCGCTGCGCGTGCGGCAAGGACGGCTGTCTCGAAGCATGGCTCAGCGTGAGTCGCCTCGGCGCGGCGATCGCTGCGGACCCCGATGCGCGAGACGAGATCCTCCGTGATGCCGGAACGCGGATGGCCATCGCCGTCGCCCCGATCGTCGCGGCGCTCGATCTCTCCGAGGTCGTGCTCTCCGGACCGGCCGAACTGCTCGACGGCGTCCTGATCGACGCCGCCATCGAGACGCTGCACGCGCGGACCCTCGAGGGCGTCTTCGAGGATGTCGTGGTGCGGCTGACGCACCAGGAGGACATCGTCCTGCGAGGAGCCGCCGTCATGGTGCTCTCCGGACAGCTGGGAGTGTCGTGATCGTCGACGCCACCATCACCGTCACGGCAGGGAGCAGCATCCGATGACGGGTGCCGGCAGTGCCGACCGCTCCGGTCGGCCCATTCGAGTGGGCCTGGACGTCGGTGGTACGAAGATCGACGCGGTCGCCGTCGATCCGTCCGGAGACATCCGGGGGAGACTGCGCCGACCGACCGGCTGGGGTGACGACGCCGTCGTCGAGAGCATCGTCGCGGCGGTCACCGCCCTCGCCGTCGAGAGCGGATTCGCCCTCGACGACGTCGGATCCGTGGGGATCGGGATCCCCGGACTCGTCGACGCCGAGGCCGGCCGCGTGGATCACGCCGTCAACCTCGGGGTGGAGTCCCTGGACCTCGCTGCCACGGCCGAGCGTGCACTCGGTGTCCCCTTCCGGGTGGAGAACGACGTGAAGGCCGCGGCGCTCGGAGCCGCGGTGCTGAGCGGAGTCGCCGGGTCCATGGCCTACCTGAACCTCGGAACGGGCGTCGCCGCCGGAATCGTGATCGACGGGCGCATCTGGCGCGGCGCGCGGGGAACGGCCGGCGAGGTCGGTCACCTCTCGGTCGATCCGCGTGGACGACTGTGCGGCTGCGGACAGCACGGCTGCGTCGAGACCTTCTGCGGTGGGGGCGCGCTGGCCAAGGCGTGGGGTCGCCCCGGTGCGCTGCCGATCCGGGACATCTTCGACGCGGCGGACGCCGGCGATCCGCTGGCACTCTCCCTTCGCGACGACCTCTACCACGGAGCCGCAGCCGCCGTGCGGGTTCTCGTGCTCTCCGCCGACGTCGAGACGGTGGTCATCGGGGGAGGACTCACCGCTCTCGGAGACCGGCTCGAGAACGGCATCCGCGCCGCCCTGCACGCGGGCGCCGAGGCGTCACCGTTCATGCGGTCGCTCCGCCTGGATGAGAGAATCGAACTGCTCCCCGCGGGTTCTCCCGCCGCCGCATTCGGCGCCGCACTCGTCGGCGCTTCCATCACCGAGAAGGAGATCGTTCCCCATGGCTGAGGTCGTCATCGTCGAGAATGCCGAGGCTGCCGGTGCGTTGGTCGCCACCGAGATCGTGGAGCTGATCGCGCGTCGTGCGGATGTGGTCCTCGGCCTCGCCACCGGATCGACACCGCTGCCGGTGTACCAGGCGCTGCGCACGCAGCTCGCGGGTCACGACGTCTCGCAGGTGCGCGGCTTCGCCCTCGACGAGTACGTCGGGATCGACCCCGCGCACCCGGAGAGCTACCGCTCCGTCATCACCCGTGAGGTCGTCGAGCCGCTCGGCCTCGACCCGCAGCGCATCCATGTCCCCAACGGTGCGCAGGCGACGATCCAGCACGCGGGCGATGACTACGAGGCGGCCATCGATGCCGCCGGGGGCGTCGACCTGCAGATCCTCGGCATCGGCACGGACGGACACATCGGCTTCAACGAGCCCGGATCGTCGTTCGCGTCCCGCACTCGCGTGAAGACGCTCACGGAGCAGACGCGCGAAGACAACGCCCGCTTCTTCGACTCGATCGACGACGTTCCCATGCACTGCATCACCCAGGGGCTCGGAACGATCCTGAGGGCGCGTCACCTCGTGCTGCTCGCCTTCGGCGAGGGCAAGGCCGAGGCCGTCGCCGGAGCGGTCGAGGGACCGCTCACGGCTCTCCTGCCCGGTTCCGCGATCCAGCTGCACCCGCACGCCACGATCGTGGTCGACGAAGCCGCGGCCTCGCGCCTCGCGCTCGCCGACTACTACCGCTACACGTTCGCCAACAAGCCCGCCTGGCAGGGCATCTGACGCGCGCCCGAGCCCCGCGCCGGCGTGCTCAGCTCGCCGACGCGGGCCAGGCGATCGGGAGCAGGTGCTCGACGCTCAGCGGCGCCAGCGGAAGCGTGGCGACGTCGGCCGGGGTGATCCACCGCAGCTCGGCGAGCTCTGCCTGAACACTCACCGCCCCGGGGTCGACGGAGGTCGCGAAAGCCTCTGCGACGACCCGGTGCCCCGGCTCGTTCGCTGCCGCGGAGACGAACGTGCCGAGGGGCTCGAGGGCGGCTTCGTCGAGGACCAGCCCGAGTTCCTCGTCGAGCTCGCGGATCAGCGTCTGCGCGGCGGACTCGCCGGCCTCGGGCTTGCCGCCCGGCTGCATGAACATGGTCGTGCCCTGCTTGCGGACGACCAGCACGCGTCCGGACTCGTCGACGATCACCGCCGCGCTCACATGGATGTCAGGCATCGGAGGCGAACACCTTTCCGGGGTTGAGGATGCCGAGCGGATCGAACACGGCGGCGATCTGACGTTGGAGCTGCCACTGGTCGTCACCCAACTCCTCGGCGAGCCAGCGCCGTTTCAGGACTCCGATGCCGTGCTCGCCTGTCAGGGTGCCGCCGAGACGGATGGCGGCGCGGAAGAGCTCGTCTGCTGCCGCCCACACGTGCGGCGGCGTCTCCGTCCCCTCGAAGATGAAGTTCGGGTGCAGGTTGCCGTCGCCGGCATGGGCGACCGTCGGGATCACGATGCGGTACTCGCGCTCGATGCGCGCGATCTCGTCGAACATCGCCGGCATGGCGCTGCGCGGTACCGAGACGTCTTCGATCAGCGTCGTGCCCAGCGATGCCATCGCTGCATGCATCGACCGTCGGACGGCGAGGAGGCGCTCGCCCTCGTCGCGGTCATGGGAGACGATCACCGCCCCCTCGTGGTCGCGCAGGATCGCGGCAATCGTGTCCGCTTCGGCGGCAGCCGCCGGGCCGTCCGTCTGGATGGTCAGCTGGGCCGCGCCCTCCGGGGGAACAGCGAGCGCGAGGAGAGCATGCACGGCGGAGAGGCTCGCGGCATCCATCAGCTCCATGATCGCCGGCTGGACGCCGGCAGCGGTGACGGCGGCAGACGCGGCGGCCGCGGTGCGTACGCCGGGGAAGGTCGCTGTGACGGTGCAGTTCTCGCCGGGGACGAGCCGGCGCAGCTTCAGGGTGGCCCCGACGACGACTCCGAGCGTTCCTTCCGAGCCGACCATCAGTGCGGTGAGATCCAGTCCAGTGACGCCTTTGACGCTGCGGTGCCCGAGGTGCATCAGCCGCCCGTCCGCGAGCACCACGTCGACCCCGAGTACCGCGTCGCGCACGACGCCGTACTTGGCGCAGAGCAGACCGCCGGCGCCCGTGGCGATGTTGCCGCCGACGGTCGAGATGTCGCGACTGGCGGGGTCGGGCGCCCACCACAGCCCGTGCTCGGAGAGTGCGGCGTTGAGGTCGGCGTTCAGGATTCCGGGCTCGACCACGGCGAGCAGATCATCGGGACGGATCTCGTTGATCGCTGTCATCCGGCGCAGCGACAGCACGACCTCGCCGGTTCCTGCGTTCGCGGCGCCCGCCAGCCCGGTTCCGGCGCCGCGGATCACGACCGGAGTGCGGGTGGCGGTGGCGATGCGCATGGTCTGCTGCACATGCTCGATCCGCTCCGCGTGGACGACGGCGAGTGGACGGCCCACTGCGGCATGACCGGAGCGGTCGGCCCTGGCTTGTTCGAGCGAGGCGTCGTCGGTGTCGACGAGCGCTCCGAGGGATTCCTGCAGGAGGGAGAGGGCGCTCACGATGGCGTGCTCACGACGGTGTGCTCACGAGAGAAGCCTCAGGACAGCGCGCGTCGGCCGCTGAGCACACCGGCGACCACCGCGACGAGGGCGAAGGCCGTGCCGATGAGCGCTTGGCCCATCGACCACCAGGCGATGGTGACTCCGACGTAGATCAGCAACTCGACGGCGGCGCGGAGGAAAGGGTGCACGCGCAGGACCGGACGCGGCGACAGGAACAGCGCCCAGATCAGGATCACGACGACGGGGGCCCCGACGCCGATGACGACGTTCCAGGGAAGGTCCCAGCTCGCGAAGCCCCAGAGGGCGAGAGAGGCCACGGCGACGATGAGGACGACGGCGCGGACGATGTCGAGAGCGGTGATGACCGGGCGGTCGACGCCGGGGACGGGAGCGGGATCCGAGGACATGGATCCAGTCTATTCGGCGGCGGGGGCGTCCTCAGCCGGGGCAGCGGCGGCCTCGGCCAGGGGCGCAGGTGCGGCTGCGGTCGAGTCTGCGGGGACGGGCATGGCCACGACGGGCGTGACCTCGACGGGCGCGGGCTCGACGGGTGCGGGGTCGACGGGTGCAGGTGCGGGAGCCGTCACAGGGTCGGCCACCGACGTCGGCTCGGACGCCGCAGGTGAGGTGGTCGACACATCGCTCGCGGTGTCCGGCGTCGCGGTGGCGGACACGATCGGAGCCTCCTCTTCCGGACCCTCGGGACGGTTGGGCTCGAGCTCGAGCAGTGTGGTGACCGTGGAGGGGCTGGTGCCCGACGCGAGGACGTAACGGAAGGTGACGGTTGTGATGTCCGCGTCGACGAACTGCCAGAAAGTCGGGCGGAGATCGATGACGCCGAAGCCGGACTCGTCGAGCAGGATGCTGTCACCGCCGCCGGTGCTGTCGTCGAGAAGGGCCTCGACCCTTTGACCGGCCATTCCGGTGATCGGAACGCTGTAGTGGACCTGGAGGCCGTTGAACCAAATGGTGGCGGTCTCCCACGCGGGAGCCTCCGTGGGGACACCCGGGTCGACCGGATCCACGGGGTCGACCGGGTCCACGGGGTCGACCGGGTCCACGGGTGGCACCGTGACCGGAGGGGGTGTGACGGGAGGGAGGGTGGCGGGAGGCGCGGCGGCGGCCGGACCCACCTCATCTGCTCCCGGCACCGGATCCACGGCCGGCGGCGCAGGAGGCTGCTCCGGTACGGTGACCGGCGGCTCGATGACGACGGGCTCGTCGAGGCTCAGCTTCTCGTCCGGTCCGACGTCCGCCGAGATCGACGACGGGTCCTCGTCCCCCGCGCTCGGAAGCGAGGTCGCCGGGTCGGCACCGGCGAGTCCGGGGAGGATCGTGGCGGCAGCGACGACACCGGCCACCACCAGAGCGGCCGATCCCACACCGACGAGCGCGCCGATCCCGGTGAACACACCACCCGCGGATCCGGCACCGGCGGATGAGCCGGCAGTGCCTCCCGCCGAGCCGCCGGCCCCGCCACCGGAACCTGAACCACCGGTCGCAGCGAGGCCCGTCGCGGCGTGTGAAGCACCGGGGTCACCGGCGAAGACGGCTCCGGGAATGCTCGACGGCATGGCCGCCAGCGCGACGATCGGCGTGCCGGCGCCTTGCAGCGTGGCGAGGTAGCCGGCGGCGCCGGTGACGCCGAGGACGAGAGGCAGGAGCACCAGGGCGAGACGCTTGGAGACATCTTTCGCCTCGGCCGCGACGATCATGCATCGAGCGCACTCATCGAGGTGCAGCTCGAGCCGCTTGTGGTCGCGCGTGCTGAGGTTGCCACGTGAGTAGGCGCCCAGGTGCTCGATGGTCCACTGGCACTCGGAGCCGTCTTCGGCGCTGCGCAGATGCGCCTGGATCCAGGCTTCGCGCAGACCCTCGCGGGCGCGGAAGGCCAACTGCGACACGGCGCCGGCCTTCATCCCGAGGAGAGGGCCGACCTCCTGCGGCTTCATCTGCTCGATCTCGGTGTACCAGAGCACCTCCTGCCAGCGGGAGGGGAGACTGCGGAAAGCCTGCGCGGTGAGGCTGCGGTCGAGTGCCTCGCTCGCGGCCTGATCGGTGGTGTCGGGGTCGGCGACGGCGTCGAGCTCATCGATCGCGGTCTCGCGGCGGGCGCGTCCCCAGCCTGCCGCCGTGTTGCGGATGCTCGTGAACAGGTAGGCGCGGAAGGACCCGTTCGGTCCGCCCCCCTTGATGATCGCCTGATAGATGCGCGTGTACGACTCCTGCACGAGGTCATCGGGGTCGATCGACGAGGTGACCGAGCGGGCCACGGAGAGTCCCGACGGGTAGTGTCGTCGCCAGAGTTCACCGAACGCCTCCGTGTCGCCCGAACGGGTGCGGAGGATCAGGTCGGCGTCGCCGATCGCTTCGTCGTGTGTCGTGTTCTCTTCGTGCACAATCATCCATCTGTCGCCGGGCGCAGGTGCGCCTCCACGGGAAGAGACGCATGAGAGCGCCTCTCATCACGCGACTTCTCCATTCTCTCGCGAATCTCCCAGGGAAGCCACCCTTTCCCGGAACTCCAAGGCGATGCCCGGGTTCGCCAGCGGTGCCGCCGGAGCCGGATGTCGGGGGTCCCCGAAACTCATACGAAGGAATTTCGAGAAGTCGCGTAATGAATCGGGAGGAGTGTCGTCTCATCCCATGTAGACAGCCGTGAGGATTCCACCGGGGGGCGGGATCCAGGCACTGGTGCGGGGGTATTCGCACTGGTCGGGTAGGTCGGGATCCTCGGGGGAGGAGAACCCGGCCGCCCGTCTCACGAGAGGGAACGAGGCCGCCGATCTGGGGAACGGCGGCCTCCCGCACGTTCGATCCGAGGATCGGGAAGAACTTCTCGAAAGAATTTCGAGAAGTCGCGTAATGAATCGGGAGGAGCGTCGTCTCATCCCATAGAGACAGCCGTGAGGATTCCACCGGGGGGCGGGATCCAGGCACTGGTGCGGGGGCATTCGCACTGGTCGGGCAGGTCGGGATCCTCGGGGGAGGAGAACCCGGCCGCCCGTCTCACGAGGGGGAACGAGGCCGCCGATCTGGGGAACGGCGGCCTCCCGCCCCGTCACACATGCATGACCGGAGAGCGCAGAGCTGCGCGTCGCGCGCGGCGCCGTCTCAGACGAGCAGCCGGGGTCCTGACCACACGCGCGCGACGCGCAGTTCCGCATCCAGGAGCACGGCATCGCCGAGCATCCCGTTGCGCAGACCGCCGAGAGCAGAATCGCGGCCGATCGCCCGTGCCGGCGTCTCCGTGAGCGCGCGAACGGCCTCGGGCAGCGACACGCCTGCCTGCACGGCCCGCCGCAGGGCCACGTCCTGCGTCAGCGTCGATCCGGCGATCGATCCGGTGTCGTCAGCCCTCGCCACGCCGTCGCGCACCGTGACGCTCACCGCGCCGAGGTCGTAGTGGCCGTCGGCACTCCCGGCGGCCGCCATCGCATCGGTGATCAGCGCGACCCGCCGGGGGGCGGAGTCGAAGACGAGCTTGACGACGTGCGGGTCCAGATGCACGTTGTCGGCGATGGCCTCGAGCACCACACGATGATCGGCCGCCGCCGCGAGAACCGGCCCCGGAGCGCGGTGATGGATCCCCGGCATCGCGTTGAACGCGTGGGTGAGGATGGAGGCTCCCGCCTCGAACGCGGCGATCGCCATGGCGGCATCCGCATCGGTGTGGCCGACGGCGGCCGCAGAGCCCGCTGCCACGATCTGTCGGATCGCGTCGATCCCGCCGGGGAGCTCCGGCGCGATGGTGACCTGACGGACGGTGCCGCGGCCGGCATCCAGGAGGCGGGAGACATCCGCGGCCGCCGGATGGCGGAGAAGCGAGGGTTCGTGGGCTCCGTGATGCCCGGGGTCGAGGAAGGGCCCCTCGAGGTGCGATCCCAGGATGTCGGTATCCGTCGAGGTCAGATCCGCGATGAGCGCGACACTGCGGGCGAGGGAGTCCAGCGACGCGGTCACGAGCGAGATGACCGCGCGGGTGGTGCCGTGCGCGCGGTGCAGGTCTCGTCCGGTGCGGATCGCCTCCACGCCGTCGTCGAACGCGGCACCGGCGCCTCCGTGCCCGTGGATGTCGATGAAGCCGGGAGTGAGCAGGGCGCCCGCGCCGGCGACGGCGGTCGCGTCGACGATCTCGTCCGCCGGCGTCCACTCCGATCCCGTCCCGCGGGCCGTCACGACACCGTCCTCGACCCGGATCCAGCCGTCCTCGACGATGTCGCCGTGATCGATGATCCGCGCCGAGTGGATGACCAGCGAACCGGTCGAAGAGGAGTGGGTGCTCAACGTGCGCTCCAGGGGATCTCGTCTGCGGGGTGGAAATCGACCCCTTCAGCCTTCCACAGCGGCGCCAACGACCCGACCCGCAGGCGGAACGACTCCCATGTGCGCTCCGGTGTCTCTCGTGGCGACCAGGCGACCTCGGCCTGCGCAGCGGCGCGCGGGAAGACCAGCTGCTCGACCTCGTCGATCGTGCGGGTGGTCTCCGACCAGAGAGGGGCCTCCACACCGAGGATCGCGGCCTCGGGGACGTCGAGCACCGCGGTGGGCTCCCACTCGTAGGCGGAGCGGACGTCGATGATCGCCGCCCAGGTGAGTCCGAGGGGGAAGTCCTCCGTGTACTTCATGTCGAGGTAGGTGACGTCAGCCGCCGACATGAGGAGAGCGCCGCCCCGCTCGACGAAATGGGCGGCCTCCTCGGCGTGCGTGCCTTCGGGCGTGGTCTTCCCCCAGTACTGCCCGACGGTGCCCTCGGCGATGTTCGCCGCGGAGCCCATCTCGTGCCAGGCCATCGGGATCTTCCCCTCTTCCACGACGATCGAGGTCGCGCGCGCGGCGAACAGATCGAAGTCGGCCTGGGGAGTGCCGAGCGACTCGTCGCCGCCGATGTGGATGTACGGCCCCGGCGTCATCTCGGCCAACTCGCGGACGACGTCGCGCACGAACTCGTACGTGCGCTCCTCGTGGATGCGGACGCTGGAATGGCCGACACCCCAGCCGAGGTAGGTCTCGCCGGCGACGGGCAACGGCTGGCCCAGACGCGCGGAATCCGCGATGAGGTTGTCGTTCAGCACCGGCGCCTCGACGAGCTCGGGGTAGGCCACGCCGATCGCGTGGGTGTGCCCGGGCAGGTCGATCTCGGGGATCACGATCATGTGGCGCGAGGCGGCGTACGCCACGAGCTCGCGGTAGTCGTCCTTCGAGTAGAAGCCGCCGGGGTCGCCGTTCGCCGACGTGCCGGAGGCGCGCTCGGTGAGCAGCGGCCAGGAGTCGATGTGCACGCGCCACCCCTGGTCGTCGCTCAGGTGCAGGTGCAGGTGGTTGAACTTGAGCGCACTCGTGCTGTCGATGAACCTCTTCACATCGTCGACGCCGAAGAAGTGCCGGGCGACGTCGAGCATGACGCCCCGTCGCGGGAAACGCGGGGAGTCCGCGACGTCGGCGCGGAGCAGCGCCCAACCGGAGTCGTCCTGGCGCAGCAGCTGCAGCAGTGTCTGCACACCGTAGAAGAGCCCTGCCTCGTCGGCCCCGACGACGATGGCCTGATCGCCGATCTCGAGTGTGTAGCCTTCCGGCGCCGAGGATTCCGGGTCGACGATCAACTCGATGTCGGCGAGGGCCTCGTCGACGACGGAGAGCCGGATGCCACTGCGGCGCTCGACCGCGTCGATCAGCTGGGCGGCTGCGGGGGAGGAACCGCGCACGCGCGTCTTCGCGGTGATCGGCATCCGTCCCTCTCGTGCGACGGCGGACACGGGCACGGGAACGAGCGGAAGAGGATGAGGAAGGACCATGAACAAAACCTACCCGTCGGTGCCGCTCAGCGGAATGGCAGAACTCGAATCGATTCTGCGACCGCCATGAGACGGCAGCGTGCGCGGCGGCTCGCATCGGCTATGCTCGTAACCGTCGCGACTGGCGTCTGGGTGGACTACCACCGGGGAGCGACTGACCACGGAATTCGACCGCGCGCCTGGGCCGATAGGAACACCCCTTTCGAATCCGTTGTCAAAGGAGCACGTCATCATGACCGACCGTTACTTCAACGCCCCGCTTTCCGAGGTCGACCCCGAGATCGCTCAGGTCCTGGATCGCGAGCTGAAGCGCCAGCAGACCTTCCTCGAGATGATCGCGTCGGAGAACTTCGTGCCCGTCTCGGTGCTGCAGTCGCAGGGCTCCGTGCTCACGAACAAGTACGCGGAGGGCTACCCCGGACGCCGCTACTACGGTGGCTGCGAAGAGGTCGACGTCGCGGAGTCCCTCGCGATCGAGCGGGCGAAGAGCCTGTTCGGTGCGGAGTTCGCGAACGTGCAGCCGCACTCCGGCGCCTCCGCGAACGCGGCGGTCCTGCACGCGATCGCCCGTCCCGGCGACACCCTGCTCGGTCTGTCCCTCGACCAGGGCGGCCACCTCACGCACGGCATGAAGATCAACTTCTCCGGCCGTCTGTACGACATCGTCGCCTACGGTGTCGACCCCGAGACCTCGACGATCGACATGGCGGAGGTGCGTCGCCTAGCGATCGAGCACAAGCCGAAGGTCATCATCGCCGGCTGGTCGGCCTACCCGCGCACGATGGACTTCGCCGCGTTCCGTGAGATCGCCGACGAGGTCGGCGCGCTGCTCTGGGTCGACATGGCGCACTTCGCCGGTCTGGTCGCCGCAGGTCTGCACCCGAACCCGGTGCCCCACGCACACGTCGTCTCCTCGACCGTGCACAAGACGATCGGCGGCCCGCGCTCGGGCTTCATCCTCACCAACGACGCCGAGCTCGCCAAGAAGATCAACACCGCGGTGTTCCCCGGGCAGCAGGGCGGACCGCTCATGCACGTGATCGCGGCCAAGGCCACGGCGTTCAAGCTCGCCGGCACTCCCGAGTTCAAGGAGCGCCAGGAGCGTGTGCTGCGCGGGGCGAAGCTCATCGCCGAGCGCCTGTCGCAGCAGGACGTGAAGGACGCCGGCATCTCCGTACGTTCGGGCGGCACCGACGTGCACCTGGTTCTGGTCGACCTGCGCGACGCCGAGATCGACGGCAAGCAGTCCGAGGATCTCCTGCACGACATCCACATCACCGTGAACCGCAACGCCGTCCCGAACGACCCGCGTCCGCCCATGGTGACCTCGGGCCTGCGCATCGGCACGCCCGCGCTCGCGACCCGCGGCTTCGGTGATGCCGAGTTCACCGAGGTGGCCGACATCATCGCCCTCGCGCTGCTCCCGGGGGCCGACGTCGAGGCCCTGCGCGCCCGCGTCGACGCCCTGGCCGCCGCGTTCCCGCTCTACCCGGACCTGCAGCAGTAATTCCGCAGCACCTCCCTCTCGCGAGTGCACGGGGTACTGCCGAGCGCACGGCTTGTCGACGTGAACAAGCCGTGCGCTCGACGGGAGGCCGTGCACTCGGCGGTGACGACGTAAGGAAGACACCATGACCGCGAAGATCCTCGACGGGAAGGCGGCTTCGGCCGCGATCCGGGCCGAGCTCACCGAGCGCGTCGCCGCGCTGAAGAGCAAGGGGGTGACGCCCGGGATCGCCACCGTGCTCGTGGGCGCCGACCCGGCGTCGCAGCTGTACGTGGGTATGAAGCATCGGCAGTCCGAGGCGATCGGGATGAACTCGATCCAGCGCGAGCTGCCGGCGGAAGCGACCCAGGCCGACGTCGAAGCGCTGATCGACGAGCTCAACGCCGACCCGGCCTGCCACGGTTACATCGTGCAGCTGCCGCTGCCCAAGCATCTGGACACCGACGCGATTCTCGAGCGGATCGACCCGGCCAAGGATGCCGACGGCCTGCACCCGACCAACCTCGGGCGCCTGGTGCTGAACGTCAACAGCCCGATCCACACGCCGCTGCCATGCACGCCGCGCGGGGTCATCGAACTGCTGTTGCGCAACGACTACGACCTCAAGGGCAAGCATGTCGTGGTGGTCGGGCGCGGCGTCACGATCGGACGCTCGATCGGACTGCTGCTCACCCGGCGCGACCTGAACGCCACGGTCACCCTCACGCACACCGGCACCGTCGACATGCCGCGCTACCTGCGTGAGGCCGACGTGATCGTCGCCGCGGCCGGCGTGAAGCACCTGATCCGCGCGGAAGACGTGAAGCCCGGCGCGGCCGTTCTCGACGTCGGTGTGACGCGCGAGACCGACGAGGAGACGGGGAAGAGCCTCGTGTTCGGCGACGTCGCCCCCGATGTCGCCGACGTGGCGGGCTACATCTCCCCGAACCCGGGAGGTGTCGGCCCGATGACGGTCGCGCTGCTCATGACCAACGTCGTGGAAGCGGCCGAACGGTCGCTCTGACGACGACCCTTCGCGCAGGAAAGGCGCCCTCCCGGTGACGGGAGGGCGCCTTCCTCGTTCCGGGCGCGTACCGCCCGGATCAGCCCAGTTCGTCGAGCATCCGTCGCTGCTCGGGCGTCAGCCCGTCGCGGAGCTCGTCACGGGCGGCGCGGGTCTCCGGCGACTCCGGCGGCGCGGCGGGCGCGGAGGGCGCGGAGGATGGGGCCTTCGCGCCTCCCTGCACGCGTGCCTGCACCGAATCGTAGATCTCGCCCGCCTTCGCCCGCAGCCGATCGTCGATCTGGTCGTAGATCATCCAGCCGAACAGCAGTGCGAGCGGCGGCAGCACGAACGCCCAGAAGCCGGAGGCACGCACCCCGCTCAGCCACACCGTGAGCACCCAGATGATGAGCTCGACGAGATACACCAGGACGTACTGCACGACCTTCTCGCCGGTCCTGGTGCGCTCGGCGGCGGACTTCGCGGCCGACGTGCGGAAGGCCCCGGCGAGCAGCGGCTTCACGAACAGGGCGGCGAGGGTCAGGATGACGGACGCCCACAGCGCGTTCAGACCGACCGACACACCGGGCAGTAGCAGGCCGATCAGCAGCAGCACGGCGACGTCGAACACGTAGAGCGCGGCGAACCGGACGATTCCGTTCTTCATGCGCCCAGAATCCCACACCTCCAGGGCAGATCACCCCTGATTGTGCCCGATCACCCCTGAGAGTGCCCGGTCACCCCTGATTGTGCAGTGTGCTCTCGATCCCGCTGATGCGGGCCTGCTCGTCGAAGCGGAACGTCGCGGTTCCCGTGGCATCCGACACCGTCGCCCCGGAGAACGCCTCATCGGTCCAGGTGAGCGTCCAGCCCGCGAGGCGGGCGAGGTCCCAGACCGCCGTGCGTGCATCGGGCAGGACGGCGGCGGAGAGCACGCGGGGGAGCGCGATGACCGCATCGGCCACCGTGAGCGGCGCGAGCGGAGCGTCGAGCAGGAAGACCGCCCGTGTTCCGTTGCCGACCGGGGCGGAATAGTAGGGGGAGCGCCCGGTGAGCTCCACCGCGACGCCGCCGACCGTGTGGGCCGCCTGGGCGATCCATTCGTCGTCGCCGGAGACCTCGGCGGGGAACGCGACCTCGGCGGTGGTGAGTTCGGCGACGCCGTGCTCATTGCCGTATGCGTGCAGCTGCGCGGCGACTCCCTGCGGGTCGCCGCTCGGGTGTGCCCAGGCCCACAGCAGCGACCGGGGTCCCGGTGCGATCGTCGCGATCAGGTGCGCGCGGGCCACGAGCTGGCGGGACGGATCGGCGTCGGCCGTGAAGGTCAGCGTGCCGGCAGCCAGGTCCGCGTCCCAGCGGTGCTCGCCGAGGGCATCGGCGGCGGCGGAGAGAGCATCCTGACGGAGTGCGACGAAGAGGGCGGCACGATCGGCGAGGGGCTGGAGCGCGGCGAAGGTCATGCCGACAGTCTCGCGGTCGATGCTATGAATCCGCTAGTTCACGCGGAGATCGTCGCGGCTTCCGGGCGTCCCATCCGCCAGACGCTCGGCACCATCAGGGTGGCCAGCGCGATCACCGCGTACACGGCACCCGAGGCGATGAGCACTGTCGCGGGGTCGGCATGTGTGATCAGCCAGCCGTACACGAGCGTGCCGATCGGCATCACGACGAAGCTGCCGAGCATGTCGTAGCTCGACACCCGGGAGAGCTTCTCGCCGGGGATGTTCTCCATCATCGCGAGGTTCCACCCCGTGCTGAAGACCTCGGCCCCCGCCCCCGCGATGAACGCGGCCATGGCGAGCAGGACCACCGCGGGATGCACGCCCAGGATCGTCACGGGGATCGCGAAGGCGGCCATGCCGATCATGCCGTAGCGCAGCGGCCGTCGCAGCGGGAACCACATAAGCAGCAGCGTCATCAGCAGCACGCCGGCGCCCTCGGCGCTCACGACCCAGCCCCATCCGGTGATGCCGAGCAGATCGTTGTTCTTCGCGATGTACGGGCCCACGACACCCCAGGCGCCGACGTGGATGGCGTTCATGACCATGAAGGCCAGCACGATCGTCCACAGCCACGAGCGACTCCAGAACTCCCGCCATCCGACGCGGAGGTCGTGGAACATCGTGGTGCCGCCCGCGTGCGACGGGGGAGGGAGCTTCACCAGGGCCAGCACCGGGATCGCGATCACCCATCCGGTCGCCTGCACGACCATCGCCCAGGCCGGGCCCGCGGTCGCCACCAGGACGCCCGCGATGATCGGGCCGCCGATGGTCACGGCTGAGCGCACGAAGGACAGCATCGCGTTCGCCTGCTGCAGATGCTCGGGAGTCGTGAGCTGCGGGATGATGCCCTGCATCGCCGGCAGCACGAACGCCGTCGAAGCGCCGTTGACGATCGAGAGCATCACGAGGAGCGGGATCGTGGCGTTGCCCGTGAACAGGAGCGCGGCGATCGTGCCGATCGACAGGATGTCGACCACATAGCAGGCCTGGATGATC
The DNA here is from genome assembly GCF_039729145.1 of Microbacterium sp. SY138. Lineage (NCBI taxonomy): Bacteria > Bacillati > Actinomycetota > Actinomycetes > Micrococcales > Microbacteriaceae > Microbacterium > Microbacterium sp. SY138. Next base: position 1,073,740 of record NZ_CP155793.1, read on the forward strand.
AGCGCCCGGGGGAGTCGGTCGGCGATCACGCCGCCGAACAGCACGAACACGATGTTGCTCACTGTGAAGGCGGCGAGCACGAAGGACAGCGATCGCGCGTCGTTGTCGATCTCCAGGACCGCGAAGGCGAGGGCGATCGAGGACGTCGACCCGGCGATCATCGTGATCGCCCGGGCGAGGAAGAACCAGCGGAAGTTGCGGTCCTGCATCGCGGCGAGCCCGCGGCTCACCTCACGACCTCGCTCCTGTGCACCCGGCTATCCTGCCACGGGCGGGAGTCCTTCGAATCGCGCAAACGGTTGCATCCAGGTCCTGGACACAGCCACGTGCGCGATTCGAAAGGTCAGTAGCTGGCGCGGGAGGAGTCGTCGGTGGCGATGAAGCGCGCGGCCAGAGCCTCGGACGCCCGTGCGAGCAGAGCGACATCCGCTCCGACGGCCACGAAGTCGGCACCGGCGGCGAAGTAGGCGTCGGCGGTTGCCGGGTCGAAAGCGTTGACGCCGACGGCTTTACCTGCCGCCTTGACCGCGGCGAAGACCTTCTCGACGGCGGCCGTGACCTCGGGGTGGGTCTGCTGGCCGAGCAGGCCCATCGACGCGGACAGATCGGAAGGGCCGACGAAAACCGCGTCGACGCCGTCGACCGCGGCGATGTCGGCTGCGGCCTCGACGCCCGCCACCGTCTCGATCTGCACCGTGAGCGAGATGTGCTGCGCCGATTCCTGCAGGTAGCGATCGACACGGTTCCAGCGCGCGCTGCGGGCGAGGGCGCTGCCCACTCCGCGCACGCCCTCGGGCGGGTAGCGGGTGGCCGCGACGGCGGCGCGGGCCTCGTCTGCGGAGGAGACCATCGGCACGATCAGGTTCTGCGCTCCGAGGTCGAGGATCTGCTTGATCGCGACGGTGTCGTTCGACGGCACCCGCACGAGCGGGGCGATCGGGTACGCGGCGACGGCCTGGAGCTGCACGAGCACGGACTCGAGCGTGTTCGCCGAGTGCTCCATGTCGATCAGCAGCCAGTCCAGTCCCGACCCCGCGGCGACCTCGGCGAGCAGCGGGCTGCCGGAGCAGACCCACATGCCCACGAAGGGGCGATCGGAGTCCGCGATCTGCTCGCGGAACGAAGGGGCTAGACGAAGCGGCATGCGATTGTTCCCATCGGTCCGTAATCGCACAGCACCTCGTCGCCACGCGACACCCACATCGGGCGTGTGAACGATCCTGCCAGGATGATCTCTCCAGCCTCGAGACGCGCGCCGTGCTGATGGAACTTGTTCGCGAGCCACGCGACCCCGGTGGCCGGGTGACCGAGCACCCCGGCGGCGACACCGGTCTCCTCGATCTCGCCGTTGCGGGAGAGGACACCGGGAACCCAGCGCAGGTCGATCTCATCGGGGAGCTTGCGCACGGTGCCGAGCACCATCGCGCCGTACGCCGCGTTGTCGCTGATCGTGTCGACGATCGTGCGGCCCTCGAGCTCGATGTGCGAGTTCAGCACCTCGAGCGCGGGGACGGCGTAGTCGATCGCCGCGAGAGCATCGTCGAGGGTGCAGTCGGGGCCCTCGAGCGGGGTCTTCAGCACGAAGGCCAGCTCGACCTCGATGCGCACGTTCGAGAAGTGGTCGACCGGGATCTCGGCTCCCGAGTCGTAGACCGTGTCGTCGAACATCACCCCGTAGTCCGGCTCGGTGATGCCCGTGGCCTGCTGCATCGCCTTCGAGGTCAATCCGATCTTGCGACCGACGAGTCGGCGACCCGCGGCGATCTGCGAGTCGCGCCAGACCCCCTGGATCGCGTAGGAGTCCTCGACCGTGGCCTCCGGGTACCGAGCTGTGATGCGCGGGATCACGGAGTGCGTGCGGTCGGCCTCCGCGAGTTCCGCCGCGATCTGCGTGATCGTCTCTGCTGACAGCATCCGTGCCCCCTTAGAGCTGGTGGCCCAGCTTGTACTCGCCCTGCTTGTACTCGGGCATGTCCTTGTCGTCGTCCGCGCGCGTGTACGAGAAACCATCGGCGCCGATCGTGACCGCCATCTCGGAGTCGTCGGTGCGGGCCACGACCGGCTGCGGGTTGCCGTCGAGGTCGAGGACCAGCGAGGCATCCGTGTACCAGGACGGGACGACGGGGTTGCCCCACCAGTCGCGACGCTGGTTGTCGTGCACATCCCACGTGATGACCGGGTTGTCGGGGTCGCCCGTGTAGTAGTCCTGCGTGTACACCTCGACGCGGTGGCCGTCGGGGTCGCGCAGGTAGAGGTAGAAGGCGTTCGAGACGCCGTGACGCCCGGGGCCGCGCTCGATCGAGTCGGAGCGGCGGAGCGCGCCGAGCTTGTCGCAGATCGCGAGGATGTTGTGCTTCTCGTGGGTCGCGAAGCACACGTGGTGCATGCGGGGGCCGTCGCCGCCGGTCATGGCCGTGTCGTGCACCGTGGGCTTGCGGCGCATCCAGGCGGCGTAGACGGTGCCCTCGTCGTCCTGGATGTCCTCCGTGACGCGGAATCCGAGATCCTGCATGAACCCCACGGCGCGCGGCACATCGGGGGTGACCTGGTTGAAGTGGTCCAGCCGCACCAGCTCGCCGGGGATGTGCAGGTCGTAGCGCCACGACATCCGCTCGACGTGCTCGGTCGCGTAGAAGAACTCGTAGGGGAAGCCGAGCGGGTCGACCACGCGCACCGAGTCTCCGATGCCCTTGACGAAGCCGTTCTCATCGCGTCGCACATCGCAGCCCAGCTCGGTGTAGAACTCCACCGCGCGGTCGAGGTCTTCGGGAGTGCGGACCCGGTACGAGAAGGCGGCCACGGCGGCGATCGGGCCCTTGCGCAGCACCAGGTTGTGGTGGATGAACTCCTCCGTCGACCGCAGGTAGATCGCCTCGTCGTCCTCCGCGGTCACGTACAGGCCCAGGATGTCGACGTAGAACTGCCGCGAGGCCGCGAGGTCGGTGACCACGAGCTCCATGTACGCGCAGCGGAGGATGTCCGGCGGCGAGCTCTGCGGCGTCGCGATGGGGTTCTCGGAGCGGATCGGCGCCTCCTGGGAGACGTAGAAGCCGGAGGAGGTCAGGGTCATGTCGTCGCGGTGTGTCATGTCAGCGTCCTTGCGTGAGGTTCCGGTCGCACTCTCTGTCGCATCCGCGTCGGTGGGGCGGCGGAGAGTGCGACCGGAACGAGACAGTGGGTCAGTTCTTGCCGAAGGTCGGGTTGTGGGCGGGCCCGAGCGTGATGTGCACGCTCTGCTGGTCGGTGTAGAAGTCGATCGAGCGGTAGCCGCCCTCATGACCGAGACCCGAGGCCTTCACGCCGCCGAACGGGGTGCGGAGGTCGCGCACGTTGTTGCTGTTCAGCCACACCATGCCGGCCTCGACCGACTGCGCGAAGTTGTGCGCCCGCTTGAGGTCGTTGGTCCAGATGTAGGCGGCGAGTCCGTACTTGGTGTTGTTCGCGAGCGACAGCGCCTCCTCGTCGGAGTCGAACGGCGTGATCGCGACGACGGGTCCGAAGATCTCCTCCTGGAAGATCCGGGCGTCGGGGGAGACGTCGGCGAACACGGTCGGCGCGACGAAGTTGCCCTCCTCGAAACCCTCGGGACGACCGCCGCCGGCGACCAGGCGCCCCTCGGTCTTGCCGATCTCGACGTAGCTCATGACCTTCTCGTAGTGCTCGGGGTGAACGAGAGCACCGACCTCCGTGGCGGGGTCGTGCGGGTAACCAACCTTGACGCGCTTCGCCTGAGCGGCGTAGCGCTCGACGAACTCCTCGTAGATCGAGCGCTCGACGAGGATGCGGGATCCGGCCGTGCAGCGCTCGCCGTTGAGGGAGAAGACGCCGAAGATCGTGGCGTCCACGGCGGCCTCGAGGTCGGCGTCGGCGAAGACCACGGCGGGCGACTTGCCACCGAGCTCCATCGACAGCCCCTTGAGGAACGGCGCGGCGTTGCCGAAGATGAGCTGTCCGGTCGAGCTCTCACCCGTGAAGGAGATGAGCGGCACGTCGGGGTGCTTCACGAGCGCGTCGCCCGCGTCCTCGCCGAGGCCGTTCACGAGGTTGAAGACGCCCTTCGGCAGCCCCGCCTCCTCGAAGATGCCTGCCCAGAGGGACGCGGAGAGCGGCGTGAACTCGGCAGGCTTCAGCACGACCGTGTTGCCGGTCGCGAGCGCGGGACCGAGCTTCCACGACTCGAGCATGAAGGGCGTGTTCCACGGCGTGATGAGCCCGGCGACGCCGATCGGCTTGCGGTTGACGTAGTTCATCTGGCGCCCTGGCACCTTGAAGGCGTCGTCGGACTGCGCGACGATCAGGTCGGCGAAGAAGCGGAAGTTCTCGGCGGCGCGACGGGCCTGACCCAGTGCCTGCGTGATCGGGAGGCCGGAGTCGTACGACTCGAGCGCGGCCAGACGCGCATCGCGCGACTCGACGATGTCGGCGATCTTGTGCAGCACCCGCGACCGCTCGCGGGGGAGCATGCGCGGCCAGGGGCCCTCATCGAACGCGCGCTTCGCGGCGGCGACGGCGAGCTCGATGTCGGCCTTCTTGCCCGCTGCGGCCGTCGTGTACGCCTGGTTGGTGACCGGGTCGAGCACGTCGAACGTGTCTCCATCGACGGAGTCGACGAATGCGCCGTCGATGTAGTGCTGGATGTGGTCGGGGAGGTCGGCGGGGATGCGCGAATCGGTCATGAGAATTCTCCGGTCGTCTGGGCAGAAGTCGTCTGGTCGGAAGTCGTCTGGGTGGAACGGGCGTGCAGCGCGTCGAGGAACGCGTCCATGGTGCGCCAGCGGTGGTTGCGGGCGGCGAGTTCGATCTCGAGAGGGTCGGCACCCGCGCGGATGAGATCGAGGATCTCGGTGTGCTCCTCGACCGAGTGCTGGGCGCGTCCGGGGATCGATGCGAACGTCGTGTCGCGGATGCCGGAGAGCCGCGACCAGCCGCGGTGCACGAGATCGAGCAGATGCGGGTTGGGGCACGGCTCGAACAGCACCGAATGGAACTGGCGGTTGAGCTCGGTGAAGGCGTGGGCGTCGAGTTGGTCGAGCATCTGCGCCATCCGCTCGTTGATGCGGGTGGCCTCATCGAGGGCGGCGTCGTCGAGAAGGGGAGCGGAGAGCGCGGTGGCGCAGCCTTCGACGAGGCCGAGCGTCTGCATGGTGTGGGCGTATTCGCTCTCGTCGACGAGGGTCACGCGTGCGCCGACGTTGCGCTCGAACGTCACGAGTCCTTCGGCTTCGAGGCGGCGGATGGCTTCGCGCACCGGGACGACGCTCATCTGGAGGTCGTCCGCGATGGATCCCAGCACCAGACGATATCCAGGGCTGAACATATGACCCGTGATGCGGGAGCGGAGCCACTCGTAAGCCACCTCGGACTTGCTGGCCGCCGTCGTGGTCATCGTGCACTCCGGTCAGCGGCGCTCCGGTCAGCGGCGCTCCGGTCGGCGGCGCTCCGGTCGGAGATGGCCTCCTCGTAGCGGGCTCGCCACTCGGCGTTCAGAGGGAACAGCCCGTCGACGGGGTGGCCGGCGGCCACCTGCTCGGCGATCCAGGCATCTTCGATCTCCTGCGCGACGGCGCTCGCCGCGACCTCGGCAGCCAGTGCCGGGGGGATGACGATCACGCCGTCGCTGTCGCCGACGATGATGTCGCCCGGCTGCACGGTCGCGCCGCCGCAGGAGATCGTGACGTCCACATCCCATGGCACGTGCTTGCGGCCGAGCACGGACGGATGCGCGCCCTGCGAGAACACGGGGAGACCGATCTCGGCCACGGCGTCGAAGTCGCGGACGCCCCCGTCGGTGACGACCCCGGCCGCTCCGCGGACCTTCGCGCGCAGGGCGAGGATGTCGCCGAGGGTGCCGGTCGTGGCATCCTCTCGGGCTTCGATCACGATGATCTCGCCCTCTTCCACGGCGTCGAACGCGCGCTTCTGGGCGTTGTAGCCGCCGCCGTGGGAGGCGAAGAGGTCTTCGCGGAACGGCACGAAGCGCAGCGTCTTCGCGGTGCCGACAATCTTGCTGCCGGGGATGTTCACGGACACGCCGTCGATGAAGCAGGAGTGGTGTCCACGCTTGCGGAGCTGCGCCGACAGACCGGCCGTCGGCGCCTCGAGGAGCTGGGCGCGCAGTTCGGGGGAGAGCCCGTGCGTCTTCTCGAGGGGAGGCAGGCCTGCCTCCTCGCGAGAGCCCCACGCTTCTGTGCGCTGCAGGTCGTCGACGGCGGGGAGTGATCCGAGGCCGCCGTCGAAGGGCGTCTCGCCCTGCGTGACGGTGGTGATGAGACGGCCCGAGGTCGGAGCGCCGGGGGCCTCCGGGGCATCCACCTCGACCTCGACGACGTCGCCAGGGACGATGACCGAAGAACCGGCGGGAGTGCCGGTGAGGATCACATCGCCGGGCTCGAGCGTGAAGTGCTGGGACAGGTCGGCCACGAGCTGCGCGAGCGGGAAGATGAGGCCGGCGGTGGTGTCCTCCTGACGGAGCTCTCCGTTCACCCAGGCGCGCACCCGGAGGGCGGCGGGGTCGACCGTGCGGGCATCGATCAGGTCGGGGCCGAGCGGCGTGTATCCGTCGCCGCCCTTGGAGCGGACGTTCGAGCCCTTGTCGTTCGCGCGCAGGTCGTACAGGCCGAGATCGTTCGAGGCGGTGACCCAGCCGACGTGGTCCCAGGCGTCGTCGAGCGAGACCCGGCGGGCGGGAGTGCCGATCACGAGAGCGATCTCGCCCTCGAAGGCGAGCAGCTCGGTGCCGGCAGGGCGCTCGACGGTGCCACCGGAGACGCCGACCGAGCTGGCCGGCTTGAAGAAGTAGGAAGGGGAGGCAGGGCGCCTGCCGCGCTGGTCGGCGCGCGAGGCATAGCTCAGGTGGATCGCGATGATCTTGCCGGGGCGGGTGATGGGGGCCGTCACGGGGCGCCTCCTTGCGCTCGTCTGCGATGTCGTGCGTGACGCCTTGTGCGTCGTATTCGAAATCATATATCATCGGTTCACCCCTCGGCAAGCACTTCGGATCCGCTCCGCTGCACGCCGTGACAATGCGGTCACAACCAAAGGAGACACCCCATGAGTGGGCAGTCACAGGCTGGGTTCACGCCCACCGGAACCATCGCGACAGCGGCCGATCGGCGCCGTGTCGTGTTCGCCACCGTCGTCGGCACCACGGTCGAGTGGTACGACTTCTTCATCTACGCCACGGCCGTCGGGCTCGTGTTCGGTCAGCTCTTCTTCGCCCCGCTCGGCGAGAACAGCGCCCTGATCGGCTTCGCCACGGTCGGCGTCAGCTTCCTGTTCCGTCCCCTCGGCGCCTTCCTCGCCGGCCACTACGGCGACAAGCTCGGGCGCAAGGCCGTGCTGATGTGGACGCTGATCCTGATGGGTGCGGCCACCGCCCTCATCGGCATCCTGCCCACGTACGAGACCATCGGACTGATGGCGCCGATCCTGCTGGTGCTGCTGCGCATCGTGCAGGGCATCTCGGCGGGCGGTGAGTGGGGCGGTGCCGTGCTGATGGCCGTCGAGCATGCGCCCCGCAAGAAGCGCGGCATCTTCGGCGCGTCCCCGCAGATCGGCGTGCCTCTCGGCCTCCTGCTCGCCTCCGGTGTGATGGCGCTCATGACGGTGATCGCCCCCGGCGACCAGTTCCTCGCGTGGGGCTGGCGTGTGCCGTTCCTGCTCAGCGTGGTGCTGATCCTCGTCGGGTACTACGTGCGCCGCAAGGTCGAGGAGAGCCCGGTCTTCACCGAGCTCGCCGCGCGCAAGGAGAAGGCGCGGATGCCGATCGCGCAGCTGTTCCGCAAGCACCTGCTGCTCGTGATCATCGCCGCGTTCGTGTTCGCCGGCAACAACGCCGTGGGCTACATGACCACGGGCGGATACATCCAGGGGTACGCCACGGACCCTGCCGGCCCCATCGGCCTCGAGCGCGGCCCCGTGCTCTGGGCGGTCGCCGGATCCGCGGTCACCTGGCTGCTCACCACGCTCCTCGCGGGGTGGCTGTCCGACCGCATCGGCCGCCGCACGACGTACATCGTCGGCTGGGCGCTGCAGCTGGTCGGTGTGTTCACGCTGTTCCCGCTGGTCAACACCGGCGAGATCGGCCTGCTGTTCGCCGGGTTGGCGATCCTCACGATCGGCCTCGGATTCACCTACGGTCCGCAGGCGGCGCTGTACGCCGAGCTGTTCCCCGCGAGCATCCGGTTCTCCGGTGTCTCGATCTCGTACGCGATCGGCGCCATCGCCGGCGGTGCGTTCGCCCCGACGATCGCGACGGCCATCGTGAAGGCGACCGGCTCGACGGGGGCCGTCACCTGGTATCTGGCCGGAATGACCGTACTGGGTCTCGTCGCGACCCTGCTGCTCCGCGACCGCTCGGGCATCCCGCTCGGACCGGATCATGAGGAAGAGCAGTCCGTCAGCCCGATCTACGGACTCGCCAAGGCCTGACCTCGCGCGGATGGCATGACGTGCTCCCGTCGCGCTTCCTGTCGTCTGCCACACGGCGACGACAGGAAGCGCGGCGGGAGCTTCGTCTCGAGGGCTGCGCGCGCGTCAGCCGTCGAGAGCGTCGCGGATGTCGGACGCCGCCTGTCGGAGTCGCGCGGCGATCTCGGCATCGTCGAGGTCTGTTGCCACGTGCACGACGGCGATCGCGGCCGGGCGCTGTCCGCGCAGGGTGAGCGGGACCGCGACGGACTGGACGGTGGGGATGACCTCGTCGTGGCTCGTCGCATAGCCGCGGGCACGCGCCGCATCGACGTCGGCAGGAAGCGATGCGGGAACCTCATCCGGCCATTCCGCGACCGGCACCTGCGCGAGGATCGCTTTCCCTGGGGCGCCGACCGACACCGGGTGTCGGGCGCCGGGGCGTTGGGCGACACTCGCGACCGCGTGCCGAGGCTCGACGCTGGCCAGCGTGATGCACTCGGTGCCGTCGAGGACGGCGAGGAAGCATGTCATGCCGAGTTCGTTGGCGATCGCCGTGAGCTCGGGAAGCGCCTCGGCCTGCAGGTCGTGCGCGACCCCGGCCGCGAGTGCTGCCATGCGCGCCCCGAGATTCACGGCTCCGGAGGCGTCGCGCGTGACCAGCCCGTGGTCTTCGAGCGTGCGCAGCAGGCGATACGCGATGGAGCGGTGCACACCGAGACGGGACGCGATCTCGTCGATCGTCAGGGGGCCGCGGGCATCGGCGAGTACCTCGAGGATGCGGATGCCGCGACTGAGAGTCTGGGAGGCGGGCGAGGGGATCGTGCTGTCGGGCATGCGGGTGCTCCCTTGCGATCGCGGACGGCGCGGTTTAGGCTGTGTTCAATAGTAGAACGTTGTGTTCGAATATAGAACACGATGGCGTCGGGTGCAAGACCCGATGAACCACCTCCGACAGACACACCCGACGATGACGTCCGGAAGGAATCGACGACGATGCAGTTCCACCACCACGGCTACGTCTCCGCTGACCCGCGCGTGCAGGGCGCCGCCGGCATCGGGGTCGCGCGGCCCGCCGACCTCCCCGACGAGATCGATGTGCTCATCGTCGGCTCGGGGCCTGCGGGGATGCTGCTCGCCGCCCAGATGGCGCAGTATCCCGACATCTCCACCCGCATCATCGAGAAGCGCGACGGGCGCCTTCCGCTCGGCCAGGCCGACGGCATCCAGCCACGCAGCGTCGAGACGTTCCAGGCGTTCGGTTTCGCCGAGCGGATCATCGCCGAGGCGTACAACATCGGCTGGATGAACTTCTGGGGCCCGAACCCGGACAAGCGCGACGAGATCGTCCGCACCTCGCGCACCTCCGACTACGCGTACGACATCTGCGAGTTCCCGCACCTCATCGTCAACCAGGCCCGCGTGCTGGACTACTTCGCCGAAGCCGCGGCGAACGGGCCCGGCCGGATCGTGCCCGACTACGGGGTCGAGTTCACCGGCCTCACGGTGCACCACGATGGGGAGTACCCCGTCGAGGTCGGCATCCGCTACGTCGCGGGGGAGCGCTCGGGCGAGGAGCGGACCATCCGTGCCAAGTTCGTCGTCGGCTGCGACGGCGCCCGCAGCGGTGTGCGTCAGGCGATCGGCCGCACGCACGTGGGCGCCTCGGCCGCGCACGCCTGGGGTGTCATGGACGTGCTCGTCAACACCGACTTCCCGGACTGGCGCACCAAGTGCGCGATCAACTCCGAGGCGGGCAACATCCTGCACATCCCGCGGGAGGGCGGATACCTCTCGCGCATGTACATCGACCTGGGCGAGGTCGCGGACGACGATGACCATCGCGTACGGCAGACGCCGATCGAGGAGATCATCCGCCGCGCGAACGAGATCCTGCACCCGTACACACTCGATGTCCGCGAGGTCGCCTGGCACAGCGTGTACGAAGTCGGTCACCGGGTCACCGACGGCTTCGACGACGTGATCGACGGTTCGGGACGCACGCCCCGGGTGTTCCTCACCGGCGACGCGTGCCACACGCACAGCGCCAAGGCGGGCCAGGGCATGAACGTGTCGATGCAGGACGGCTTCAACCTCGGGTGGAAGCTCGGCTCTGTGCTCTCGGGCCGTGCCCCGGAAGCCCTGCTGGCCACGTACGGTGCCGAGCGGCGGCCCGTGGCGCAGCAGCTGATCGACTTCGACCGCGAGTGGTCGAGCCTGATGGCGCGGAAGCCCGAGGAGATCTCCGACCCCAACGAGCTGGCGACCTACTACCTCGCCACGGCAGAGTTCCCGTCGGGGTTCATGACGCAGTACACCTCGTCGATGATCACCGGAACCGACCGGCACCAGGATCTGGCCGTGGGTTTCCCGCTCGGGAAGCGCTTCAAGTCCGCCGAGGTCGTGCGCGTGGGCGACGGCAACGTCGTGCACCTCGGGCACCACGCGAAGGCCGACGGCCGCTGGCGCGTGTACGCGTTCGGCGACCGCACCGGTGAAGGGCTCGCCACATGGGCGGAGGCGGCCGAGCCGCTGTTCGCGCGCTTCACGCCGGAGGACGCCGACGTCGATGCCGTCTTCGATGTCAAGGCGGTCTATCGGCAGCCGTTCGAAGAGGTCGAGGTCACCTCGGCTCCCGCGCTGTTCCAGCCGAAGACCGGGCCGCTCGGACTGACCGACTGGGAGAAGGTGTATGCGGCGGGCCCCAGCAAGTGGACCGAGACCGACATCTTCGCCGCGCGCGAGCTGTCGCGCGACGGCGTGGTGGTCGTGGTGCGGCCAGACCAGTACGTGGCAGCGATCCTGCCGCTGCATGACACGACCGAGCTGGCCGACTTCCTCGAGGGGGCGCTGCTTCCGGCGCGTTGAGGTCCCGGGCTCCGCTCCGCGTCCGGCGGAGATCCCCTCGACGGGCGGAGCGTCGGCCCCGGTCGTTCCGCCCGAGGGTGGTTCTCCTCCCGGGGCTGCGGGGCGCCTGGACATGACACGTGTCACGTCCAGGAGATGACACCGCCCTCCGGCGCCACCGCCCGCATCGGACGAGGCTGGAGGCATGAACAACTCCTTCGTGGACGGGACGGCGACGCGGGCCTCCGCTCGACCGGTAACCGCCGCCCCGACCGATGAACCCGTGGTGCTCGAGCTGAGCGCCGTGAAACGACACTTCGGCACGGGCGACCGCCGGGTGCAGGCTGTCGACGGGGTCGACCTGTCGATCCGACGTGGCGAGGTCGTCGCGCTGCTGGGACCGAACGGTGCGGGCAAGACCACCACGCTCGACATGCTTCTCGGGCTCACCGAGCCCAGCAGCGGCACCGTGCGGGTGCTCGGGACGACACCGCAGCGCGCCACTTCCAGCGGTTCGATCGGGGCGGTGCTGCAGACCGGGGGCCTGCTCGGCGACCTGACCGTCGGAGAGACGGTGCGGCTGATCGCTTCTCTCCACGGTGCCGACGCCTTCGACCGGGTGGACGATGTCATGACCCGCGCCGACCTGGAGCATCTCGCCCGCCGAAGGGTCTCGAAGTGCTCCGGTGGTGAGCAGCAGCGCGTGAAGTTCGCGCTCGCGATGGTGTCCGACCCCGACATCCTGGTGCTCGACGAGCCCACGGCGGGAATGGACGTCACGGCCCGGCGGCACTTCTGGGATGTCATGCGGGCGGATGCGGATGCCGGGCGCACGATCGTCTTCGCCACCCACTATCTCGAGGAGGCCGAGCAGTTCGCACGCCGCACCGTGGTGATGCATCGCGGGACGGTCGTCGCCGACGCCCCCACCGCGCTGCTGCGCGCCAGCCTCGGAGAACGGACCGTCTCGGCGACGGTCGACGAAGACGCGGCCGTGCTCGTCACCGTGCTGAGCGCGGCTGATGGTGTCGCCGGCGTGCGGCTCGACGGCGATCGTCTCAGCCTGCGTACCGCTGACTCCGACGCCGCCGCCCGCATCCTGCTCGACAACGGTGCCCATGACCTGGAGATCGCCGCGCCCACCCTCGAGACCGCCTTCACGGCACTGACGGAGAACTGACATGCTCGTCTCACCCACCATGCTGCGCATCGAAGGCCTCCGCCAGCTGCGCAACCCCTATACGCTCGCGTTCACTCTGGCGATGCCGGTCGCGATGTACCTGCTGTTCGGCGCCGGAATGGGCTACGGCTCGCTCTCTGCCGGTCACGGGAACGTCTCCTTCTACGTGATGACCTCGATGGCGGCCTATGGCACGGCGGTCGCCATGAGCTCGCTCACGTCGCTCGCCGCGACGGAGGCCAAGCAGGGGTGGGGACGCCAGCTCGCGATGACCCCGCTCACGACGGCCGGATACGCGGTGACGAAGCTGATCACCGCGGTCGCCTTCGCGGCGCTGGCATTGGTGGCGGTGTTCACCGCCGGGATGATGACCGGTGCCGAGGCGGAAGACGCCTGGCGCTGGGTCGCGACGGCGGGCATCATCCTCGGGATCGGCCTCATGTACGGACTCTTCGGTCTCGGCGTCGGACTGTTCTTCAGCTCCGACTCGGCAGCGGCCCTCGCCTCGATCTCGATGACGTTCTTCGCGTTCTTCGGCAACGTGTTCATGCCGCTCGACGGTGTGATGCTCGACATCGCGCGCTTCACCCCCCTATACGGCTTCGTCGCCCTGAGCCGGTGGCCCCTCACCGACGGGACGCTCACGACGGGACAGACCGATCCGCTCTGGATGCTGTTCCTCAACGTCGCCGTCTGGCTCCTGCTGTTCGCCCTCCTCGTCATGATGGGGATGAAGCGCTCCCGGGCGCGGCAGTAGCGGCCCCGACGGCGGCACAGGGCGACAGTAGGTTGGACGGATGACGCGACACACGAACCCGGAGAGTCCAGAGACGCCAGGGTCCGCCCGCGAGGCCGCGTCGTTCGCGGCGGCGGGCGCGGCCCCGGCGGCATGGGCGGCTTCCGGAGCGCGCAGCGCTACGGGGAAGGACCCGTGGGCGCGGTTCGGCTGGCTGATGGCCGTGATCTGGCTCGTGTTCCTGGTCTATCCGGTGATCGCGCTGCTGCGCTCGGAAGCGCCGGTCCCGTGGGTCGTGGTGGGGTGGGCTGCACTGGTCGCGTTCGTCGTGCTGTACGTCACCGGTTTCATGCACGGGATGCGGGGCGGCGGCGGACTGGGTCGCGCACCCTCGCGGAGGCAGTGGATCACGTTCGTCGCACTGATCGGGTGCGTCGTGATCTCGATCCCGGCGGAGGGAGGATCGGCGCTCAGCTTCCTGCCGTTCCTCATGTCGTTCGCCTCCTACGGGCTGACGCGCCTGTGGCACTGGATCACGACGATCGCCGCGGTCACGGTGACGGCGTTGTGCGTCTTCCTGCTTCCTGGGGGGATCAGCTATCTGTCCGTGCTCGCGATCGTGGCGCTGCTCGGCGTGGTCAACACGGTGTCGACGTGGCTCATCCTGCGTTCGGCGGAGGCGGAGAGGCTCGGCCTCGAGCTGGCGACGAGCGAAGGGCGTGAAGCGGTGGCCCGCGACGTGCACGACCTGATCGGGCACTCGCTGACCGTCGTCGGGCTCAAGGCGCAGTTGGTGCGGCGGCTGATGGACTCCGATCCCGAGCGGGCCAAGGCCGAGCTGGCCGACATCGAACGGCTCACGGCGGAGGCGATCGCGGGCGTCCGCTCGACGGTGGCCGGCGCGCGGGGGACCACGCTCGTGGAGCAGCTCGCCTCTTCTCGCGACTCGTTCCGTGCGGCGGACATCGCTCTGCAGGTCGAGGGGGAGCCGAGCGCGCTGTCGCCGGTGCAGGCGATCACCGCGAGCTGGATCCTCCGCGAGGCGACCACGAACACGCTCCGGCATTCTCGTGCTCGAACGGTTCGGGTGAGGTTGCTCCCCGGACGCCTGGTGGTGGAGGACGACGGAGTGGGTGTCGGCCTGGTGGAAGGCAACGGCATCCGCGGTATGCGTGAACGCGCGGCGGCGGCCGGTGCGTCGTTCGTCCTGGGGCCCGTCGGCGACGCGGGCACACGCGTGGAGGTGACCTGGTGAACGCATCGAGCCGCGACATCGGCATCCGCTTGCTGATCGCCGACGATCAGGCTCTCGTGCGGGGCGCGCTCGGGGCGTTGCTCGAGTTGGAGCCCGACCTCACCGTGGTCGGCATGGCCGCGGACGGGGCGGAAGCCGTGCGACTCGCGGAGGAGCTGCGACCGGACGTGTGCCTCATGGACATCCAGATGCCCGGGATGGACGGAGTCGAGGCGACACGGCGCATCCGCGAGGTGAGCGGGGGCACACGCATCCTCGTCGTGACGACGTTCGCCCGCCCCGGCTACCTGCGCTCCGCCCTGGAGGCCGGTGCCAGCGGGTTCATCGTCAAGGACACGCCCGCCGAGGAACTGGCCGAAGCGGTACGACGCGTGCAGTCCGGCTTGCGCGTGCTCGATCCGGCGCTCGCCGCCGACAGCCTGTTCGACGGCGCGAACCCGCTGAGCGATCGGGAGCGGCAGGTGCTGAGGCTCGCCGTGGACGGACGTTCCGCCGCGATGATCGCCGCGGAGGTGTTCCTGTCAGCGGGAACCGTGCGCAACCACCTCTCCGCGGCGATCGGGAAGACCGGGGCGGCGAACCGTGCGCAGGCGGTGCGGATCGCCCTCGACAAGGGGTGGATCTGAGGGGCGGTTCGCTCACTGTCGAATGTCGCTGGTCGAATGTCGCTGGTCGGATGTCGGTGCTCACGCGTACCGTTGGCGGCGACGGGCGACGGCGCCCGACAGGAGGAGCACCTGATGGACTGGAAGATCGAACTCATCTTCGTGCCGGTCACCGACGTGGACCGCTCGAAGGCCTTCTACGAGAAGATCGGCTTCAACGCCGATTGGGACCAGACGCCCACCGAGGGACTGCGCTTCGTGCAGATGACGCCACCGGGGTCGGCATGCTCGATCGCGTTCGGCACCGGCCTGGGCATCGACCTCGAGCCGGGCAGCCAGAACACGATCCAGGTCGTGGTCCCGGATGCCGATGAGGCGCTCGCCCACCTGCAGGGTCTGGGCGTCTCCGCCCGCGGGGTGCAGGAGCTGGACTGGGGGCGTTTCGTGTCGTTCGACGACCCGGACGGCAACTCCTGGACGCTGCAGCAGCTCCCCGACTATGGAGCGTAGGGCCCGGCGTCGGCGACGATCTCGATCTTGAAGCCGGAGGCGTTCTCGAGCCACCCGGCGTAGTGCCGGTCGCCGCCGGCGTGCGGATAGCGGTCGGCGTAGAGCGGATCCCAGCCGTGGGCGGGTGCTTGCGCCATGAGCGCATCGACGGCAGCGCGCGCACCGCCGTGGAACGCGAGATGGTTGAGTCCGGGACGTCGGCGGTCGTGCGTCGAGCCCGACAGATTCGGAGACGTCGTGAGAGTGAGGTAGGCGCTGTCGGCGACCCACGATTCGCCGCCGGGCCATTCGCTGTCGAGCGTGAAACCGAGGCGCTGCAGGATCCAGCGCCATTCCGCGCGTACCGCGTCGAGATCGGCGATCCACAGTTCGACGTGATGGAAACCCGGCATGGTCCGAGTCTGCCAGGGGAGAGCCGGCGGAGCGGACGATGCCCATGGTGGTTCGAACCTCCCGCGACGACGCTCCGGCAGCCGTTCTCCGTGCCACCCGCCACCGGCATTCACCTCGAGGTCACGAGCCGGTCATCCGACGCCCGTACCGTCGCGACGGACCGCGCTTCGAAAGGACCTCCTCGCAATGACCTCCCCCTCCCGGCCGAAGCGAGGACGACTCGCTCTCCTCGGCGCCGCCATCGCTCTCGCCGGAATCCTCGTGGGCCCGCCCGCACATGCGGCGGACGGATCGCTCGCGGTCGACTCCCCGAGCATCGCGATCGAGGAAACCGTGACCTTCACGTTCGATGCCGGCACGGCTGTTCACGACCGCAACTGGATCGGGATCTATCGCGACGGCGTGGTGCCCGGTGGTCCGGCGTCCCTGGACTGGCGATACGTTCCCACCGCGGCGGGTGAGGTCACCTGGAACCCTTCGACGCGTGAGGGGTGGACCCGCAACTCGTCGACGATGGGAGCGGGGGAGTACGACGTCTATCTCCTCGAGGACGACGGCTACAACGTGCTCGCCGGACCCATCGACCTCACCGTCACGGACGATGACGCCGAGCCGCCCGTCACGCCTGCTGAGCCGAAGTCGGAGATCGAGGGGAAGAGCGGCCTCAACGTGCTGACGTTCAATGTGTGGCACGGCGGCACGCAGGTCGCCGACGGGGCACGGCAGATCGCCGACATCATCACGCAGACCGATGCCGATGTGACGTTCCTGCCCGAGGTGGGTCAGGCTCCCGCCCAGGTCGCGGCACTGCTCGGGTATCAGCACCTCACTGCGACCGACACCGGAATCGTCTCGCGGTATCCGATTCTCTCGACGGACACGGTCGGGCGCTGGTGGTCGAAAGCGGTGCTCGATGTGAACGGCTCCGAGGTGGTCGTCTACGGCGGTCACCTGGAGTACCGCTGGTACACGACCTACCTTCCGCGGGGGTACGGCGGCGAGGTCCTCGGTGACTGGCCGGCCGGCTGGAACACCTGGAACAAGCTCGGCGCTCCCGTGACCGATGTCGAGGCGATCCTGAAGGCGAACGAGCAGTCCGGCCGCCCCGCTGCGGCTGCGGATCTCGTCGCCGACATCGACGCCGAGCGAGCGGCGGGACGACTCGCCATCGTGGGCGGAGATTTCAACGAACCACCCTCGCAGGACTGGACGGCTGCCACCGCCGGTCTCTTCGATCACAACGGCGTCGTCGTCCCCTGGCAGACGACGCAGACGCTGCTCGACGGGGGACTGATCGACGCCTTCCGCACGGTGCACCCCGACCCGGTGGCGAACCCGGGCTTCACCTGGCCTTCGGACAACCCCCTGTTCCCCACGTCATCGCTCACCTGGGCGCCGGAAGCGGATGAGCGCGACCGTATCGACTACATCTTCGCGACGCCGGACCGGCGGCTCTCGATCGACGGAGCGGCCGTGGTCGGTCCACAGTCGAGCATCGTGCGCAACGCCCGCGTCGTCGACGACAGCGCCGATGAGATCATCACTCCGGATGCCGTCTGGCCCTCCGATCACAAGGCTGTCCTGGCGAACTTCACGGTCTGCGACGAGGGGTGCGCGAAGCCCGAGCCCGAGCCCGAGCAGCCGAACGTGCAGCTCGGCGCGGCCTCGGTCGCTGCAGGAAGCGACGTCACGATCTCGGGTACCGATTTCCCCGCCACGACCGCGCTGCGGATCGAGCTGCGTTCGACTCCGATGCCGCTCGGGACGGCGACGACGGATGCGTCGGGCGCGTTCCGTGCGACCGTCACCGTTCCCGCGGACGCATCCCCCGGGGCTCACAGCATCGTCGTCATCGACCCCGATGGTGCGGAGACGACCGTCGCGCTCACCGTGACCGCTTCTATCGGTGGCGAATCGCCAGGGGGTACCCCGGGCGGCGCACCCGGCACCGGGGGAGCCGCAGCCCCCGGATCCGGGGGCTTCACGGTTGATCCGACGGGCGGTGCCGACCCGGCCTCGGCGGCGTGCCGGCATCGCCCGATCCCGATTCCGATCCCGATTGCGGAGCAAATGCGCCGAGGTCAGGAGTTCACGCGGATGATCTCCTGCTGGTAGGGCGCGATCACGTCGCCCGAGATGCGCAGATCGAGGAGCAGGAAGGGGCGCGTCGCCGGGTCCTCTTCCGCCCAGCTCGCGAGGCGTTCGAGGTCGGAAAGCGCGCGCACCACCACGCCCTCGGCGCCGACCGCAGCGCCGAATGCCGCGAAGTCGACCTCGGGAATGCGCATCGGGCCCTCCGCCAGCCCCTTGAGACCGTAGAGGTTCACCTCGGCACCGTAGGCGGCGTCGTTCCAGACCACGGCCATGCCGCGGCCGCCGGCAGCACGCACCGCGGATTCCAGATCCGCGATCGCCATGAGCCCACCGCCGTCGCCCGATGTCAGCACCACGGTCGATTCCCGTCGTGCCAACGCCGCACCGACCACGCTCGGCCAGCCCTGCCCGATCGACTGGAACGCGGTGCCGACCATCATCATGCGGTCGGGAGCGGCGACCGGCCAGTACATGTTCGCCCACCCGATGAAGTGTCCGCCGTCGGACACCACGACGCGGTCTTCCGGGAGCAGCTCGGCGATGCGGCGGGCGGCGGAGCGCGGGTCGAGGCGTCCGTCCGGAGCGAGCTCGTCGCCGGCATCGTACGTGCGCGCGGACGCGACATCGACCGTCTCGCGCCACGGGCTCGCCGATCCGGCCGACCCGATCCTGGCGACGAGGTCCTCCGCGGCCAGCCGGGCGTCGGCACGCACGAAGCCTCCGACGTGCGCGTGTGTCGCAGCCGGTGCGATGTCGATCTGGAAGACGCGCGTGCCCGGAGCGAACAGTTCGCCGAACCGCATCGTGAACTGGTTCAGCGCGGCACCGAACACGACGACGACGTCGGCAGAGCGCACGAGCTCCATCGCGCCATCGGCACCGAAGCCGCCGGTCACACCGAGGTCGTAGCGCGTGTCGGGGAACACCCCGCGGCCGAGAGCCGACGATGCGGTGAGGGCGCCCGTCACGGCCGCAAGTTCTCCCAGCGCGGCGCTCGCTCCGGACAGCCACGCGCCGCGACCGGCGAGCAGGAACGGCCGCTCGGCACCTGCCAGCGCGGCGGCGATCTCGTCGAGCATCGCGTCGGCGAACTCCCCGCGCGGGGGGAGCGGAGCGGGGATGCGCGGAGACGGCGCCTCCGGGACCTCGCCCGCCTCGAGCGCCGCGACGTCGTACGGGATCGCGAGGACGACGGGCACCCGGTAGGTGAGGGCGTGCTCGATCGCGATGACGGTGGTGGCGGCGGCGTCCGCACGCCCCACGGTATAGGTGCGGGCACCCACGGCGGAGGCGAGAGCGATCTGGTCGACGTCCCAGGGGCGGGGACCGGACGTGGGCTCGTCTCCGACGACGAGCACGAGCGGCACGTGCGCCTGCACGGCTTCTGCGAGCGCGGTCAGGGTGTTCGTGAAACCGGCGCCGTACGTCGACGTGCCGGCGGCGATCCGACCCGACGCCCGGAAATGGGCGTCGGCCGCGACCACGGCGCCCTGTTCATGGCGGACAGCGGTGAACACGGCATCCGTCTGCGTCTCGATCGCATCGAGGAAGTAGGCGTTGCCGTTGCCCATCACCCCGAACACGGCGTCGATGTGCTGGGCGAGAGTGAGGGCGACGTGCGCGGACACGGTGGGCATGCGAAAGCCTTTCGAGACAGGGACGGAGGTAGTGCGGAATCCGTATGTGTCTCGCCTCTGCGTCTTCGCGGAGTGCTTCGTGCCTCTTTTTCAGGCACCGGCCGGGCCGGACCCGCTCAGTCTACCGGCGGGAGACCTTTGCGGAATGCGGGAGAATGCAGGAATGACTGATGCAGAGATCGAGCGCGAGACACTCACCTGGGACGGCTTCGGAGCGGCGACGCGCGATCTGGCACGGAACATCCTCGACAGCGGCTTCATGCCCGAGGTCGTCGTGGCCATCGCGCGCGGCGGACTCCTCCCGGCAGGCGCGATCGCCTACGGTCTCGGCGCCAAGAACTGCGGAGCGATCAACGTCGAGTTCTATACCGGCATCGGCACCGTGCTCGACGCACCGGAGGTGCTGCCTCCCGAGCTCGACATGGCGTACCTGGACGGACGCCGCGTGCTGCTCGTCGACGATGTCGCGGATTCGGGTCGCACGCTCGCCCTGGCCGTGCAGCTGCTGAAGGACAAGGGGGCCGACGTGCGGTCGGTCACGATCTACACCAAGCCGTCGACGATCATCCAGCCCGACTTCGCCTGGAAGGACACCGACCTCTGGATCGACTTCCCGTGGTCGTTCCGTGGAACCGTCCGCGAAGAGGATCAGGGGCTCGCGCCCTCCGCCTGAGCCTGCTGCGCGGGGGTCACGCGTGCAGCAGCGAACGCAGCGTCTGGATCGTGTCGGCCTCGACTGCGGTTTTGTCGGTGCGGTATCCCTTCACGCGAGCGAATCGCAGCGCGATGCCTCCCGGGTATCGCGGTGAGCGCTGCACGCCGTCGATCGCGATCTCCACGACGAGCTCGGGGCGCAGGAACACGGTCGATGCGGTGCGGTGCGACTCGTGCTCGGGGAACTCCGCGGTCTGCCACCTCAGCAGTTCATCGGTGAGCCCCTTGAACGTCTTGCCGACCATGACGAACCCGCCGGGGTCGCCGAACTCCCCTTCGGGGTCGCGGGCACCGAGGTGGAGGTTCGAGAGCCAGCCGCGACGTCGTCCGGAACCCCATTCCGCACCGAGCACCACGAGGTCGAACGTCAGGACCGGCTTGACCTTGATCCAGGACTTGCCTCGGCGGCCCGCCGCGTAGGGCGCGTCGATCGCCTTGACCACGACGCCTTCGTGGCCTGCGGCGAGGGCGTCGCGCGACAGCTGCTCGGCGGCATCGGCATCGTCGGTGACGAGGCCGGGCATCCGCCATTCGCCGGCCACGCGTTCCAGTTCGGCCAGCCGCACGGACAGCGGCTCGTCGATCAGGTCGCGTCCATCCACGTGCAGCACATCGAAGAACCACGGCCGCAGGACGAGTTCGCGGGACACATCGGCGCCGAACCGCGACATCGTCTCCTGGAACGGGCGCGGCCCTCCGTCCTCGTCGAGCGAGAGCGTCTCCCCGTCGAGGATGACATCCGTGACGGGGAGCGCGCGCACGATCTCGACGAGCTCCGGCACCCGGTGGGTGACGTCGGCGAGGCTCCGCGTGTAGACGCCGACCTCGTCGCCATGACGGTGCACCTGGATGCGGGCGCCATCGAGCTTGTACTCGACCGACGCCTCGCCGGTGATCTCGAGCGCGGCGGAGGGAGTCGGCGCGGTGGCCGCCAGCATCGGGAGGACCGGGCGACCGACCTGTAGCCCGACCGCGTCGAGGTCGCCCACGTCTCCCGTGAGCGCGATGCGGGCGGTCTCGCCGAGGTCGCCGGAGAGCATGGCTGCGCGCCGGACGGTCGCCGGCGCTCGATCGGAGGCCCGGGCGATCGCGTCGAGCAGCACCCCGGACAGAGCGCCGGTGCGCAGCTCGCCGAGCATCGCCCGGACGAGGAAGTCCCATTCGGGGGCCGTGGCGCGGGAGGCGAGTTCGCCGAGGATGCTGCTCCGGGCGGAGGTGGAGCCGGAACCGGACGTCGCCGCCAGCGAGTCCAGGGCCCGGTCGACGTCGAGCACGGACAACGTCGGACTCTCGGTGTGCGTGATGTCGAGGGCGGCGATGCCTCGCCACCCGACCCCGAGCTTGCCCTGGCGGGGAGCCGCGAGGAGAAGACCCATGACCGCGGCGATCTCGCTCGGTTCTGCCTGCGTGAGCAGGTCGGCGAGGGCCTCGATCTTGGCGAGCCGGGACGACGTGGCTCCGACACGGTCGGTGGTGGAGACGAGCTCTGCGAGCAGCATGTGGGCATTCTCGCACCGGGGTACGACACTCGGGTGGCAGGGGTCTCCCACCTGGTGTGCTGACGGGCCCGCTCAGCGCCCGCCGAACTCGGGCTTCCGCTTCTCCTGGAAGGCCGCGAAGCCCTCGCGGTAGTCGTCGGTGTAGCACAGCGCGGCCTGCGCGGCGTTCTCGATGCCGACCGCATCCCACAGCGCGAGCCGCTCGTCGCGGATGCGGGCGATGAGCTCCTTGCTCGCCAGGAACGCCGCCGTGGCACCGCGCGCCGCCGTCGCTGCGGCATCCGTCGTCGCCTGCACGACCTCGTCATCCGGGAACACGCGCGAGAACAGGCCCGATGCCACGGCCTCCGCGCCGCTCATGAGGCGGCCCGTGTAGATGAGGTCGAGTGTCTTGTGCGCCCCGAGCCGATCGAGGAACAGGGCGTGGCCGCCGGAGTCGAGCGTCGCGCCGAGCGCCGCGAACGGGGAGCCGATCTTCGCAGACTCGGCTACGTACACGACATCGGTCGCGATCAGGAGGCCGAGGCCGACCCCGAGGCAGGCACCGTGCGCGACGGCGAACGTCGGCGCGGGAAACCGGGACATCCGCTGCAGCAACGGCGTCACGAGGCCGCCGAGGTAGCCGAGCACATCGTCATCCCGCGGGTCGACGCCGGAGATATCCCGCCCAGCGCAGAACCCGCGTCCTTCGCCACGGAGCACGAGGGCCCGCACGCCCGCCGTCTCCGCCTCGACATATGCGGTGTCGAGTTCCGCCAGCCCCTGTTCATCGAGGGCGTTCCGCTTCGACGGCGCGTTCAGCACGATCGTGGCGACGTCGTCGGCGATGGTGAGGTCGATCATGGGGCCTCCGGGGTCAGACGTCGTAGTCGACGACCACGCGGTCGCTGGTCGGGTGGGACTGGCAGGTGAGCACGAATCCGCGTTCGAGCTCGTCGGGCTCGAGCGCGTAGTTCTCGGTCATGGTCACGCTGCCCTCGATCACGCGCGCGCGGCACGTGCCGCAGACGCCGCCCGCGCAGGCGAACGGAGCGTCGGGCCGCACGCGCAGCGCCGCGTTGAGCACCGACTCGTGTGCATCCACCGGGCTCTCCACGGTCGAGGAGACACCGTCGAGCGTGACCTCGATGCGCACGGTCTTCTCGCCGGCGCGCACCTGCACCGGCCGGGCCGCACGTGCCGGTTCATCACCGGTCGTGAACAGCTCGAAGCGGATGTGCGAGCGATCGACCCCGACATCGGCCAGCACCTCGCGACAGAGGTCGACCAGCGCGAGAGGTCCGCACAGGAACCATTCATCGACGGTCGCGGGCGGGATGAGGGTGCCGAGGATCGTGCGGAGCTTCTCCTCGTCGATGCGTCCGGACAGCACAGGAGCCGCCCGCTGCTCTCGGGACAGCACGTGGTGGAGCACGAGCCTCGTCGGGAAGCGGTCCTTGAGGTCGGCCAGATCTTCCAGGAACATCACGTCGAGCGTCGCGCGGTTCGTGTAGAGCAGGGTGAACCGCGACGTGTCCGACCGGTTCAGCACCGTGTGCGCGAGTGCCATCAGCGGCGTGATGCCGGAGCCGGCGGCGATCCCCACCACATGGCGGTCGTCGAGGTCGTCGAGCGCCGAGGTGAAGGTGCCCTGCGGGCTCATGACGTCGATCTCGAAGCCGGCGTGCAGGCCTGTCTGCGCCCACGTGGAGAAGAGTCCGCCCTCGTCGCGCTTAACGGCGACGCTCAGCCGGGTGTCCTGTCCGTCGTCGCGATGCTCCGGTGCGCGGCACAGCGAGTAGGAGCGCCGCACCTCGACGCCGTCGAGGGTGGTGCGCAGGGCGACGTACTGACCGGGAAGGTGGTCGTATTCGTCGGCGAGCGCGGCCGGGACCGTGAACGTCACTTCCACGGCATCCTCGGTGAGCGGACGCACGTCGTCGACGACGAGGGTGTGGAAACGGGCGCGCTTCCGGGGGGAGGTCGCGCGTGCGGCGGTCGTCCGCGGCGAGGGCGCGGGCGCCGAGGTGAAGAGCGACATGTCAGTGCACCTTGAAGTGGTCGAAGGGCTCGAGGCAGGCGCGGCACTCGAAGAGCGCCTTGCACGAGGTCGAGCCGAAGTGGGAGACCTCGCGGGTGTCGAGCGACCCGCATCGCGGGCAGCGCACGCTCAGCGCCAGGCGGATCGGCCCGGTCGAGACGGCGGCGCGGCCGGAGGGCGGCGCGATGCCGTACTCCGCGAGCTTCGTCTTGCCGGCTTCCGTCATCCAGTCCGTCGTCCAGGCGGGCGAGAGGACCAGCCGCACATCGACCCGGTCGAAGCCGGCGGCGGTGAGGGCGAGGATCACATCGTCTCGGATCGTGTCCATCGCGGGGCAGCCGCTGTACGTCGGCGTGATGTCGACGTGCACCCGGGTGCCGTCGACCTCGACCGCACGGAGCACGCCGAGGTCCTCGATCGTGAGGACGGGGACCTCGGGGTCGGGAACGGAAGCGGCGATCCGCCAGGCGGCCTGCGTCGGAGTGAGAGTCACCATGTCGCCCCCGGATGCCGTCGCGCGAGCACCTGCATCTCGGCGAGGATGTGGCCGAGGGGGGTCGCGTGCGCGCCGCGACGCCCGCCCGCCGACGACGACATGACGTCGGGAACCGTCAGCTCCGCCTCGGTGAAGACGGTCGCGACCACGCCGTCGAACCCGGGACGCAGGCGCGACGGGGACACGGCCGCATCGCCGAGTCGCTCGATCAGCTCATCGTCGCGGAACAGCTCGTCGACGTACGGCCAGACATCACCGATCGCCCGGATGATGCGGGTGCGGGACTCCTCGGTGCCACCCGCGAGGCGCAGCATCCACTGCACGGCGTGATCGCGGTGGTAGTCGACCTCCTTGAGCGATTTCTCGGCGATCGCGGCGAAGGTCTCGTCGCTGCTGCCGCGCAACGCCGTGTAGAGCTCGAACATGTAGGTCGCCACGACGAACTGTCGGGCGATCGTCTGGGCGAAGTCGCCGTTGGGCTGCTGCACGATCCACGCGCAACGGAACTCGGGCTCGTCGCGGAAGAAGGCGAGGTCGTCTTCGCTGCGGCCGTCGTACGACCCCGCGTAGTGCAGGAACGAGCGCGCGTGGCCGAGCAGGTCGAGCGCGATGTTGCCCAGGGCCACGTCCTCCTCCAGCTCCGGGGCCCGCGAGATCCAGGCGCCCAGCTGCTGGGAGAGGATGAGGGCGTCATCTCCGAGGCGCAGTGCGTACTCGGCGATGTCGGCGGACGTGGCCACCGCGCCGGTGCCGGAGAGCTCCTGCGAGAGGCGGAGTTCGTCGACCGAGACGTCGCCGTGGATGTCGCCGTGAACGTCGACGTCCTCGGGCGCGGTGGTCGGGTGCGGTGTGCTCACAGGTGCGGCACTCCCTCGGAAGCCGTGTAGTACACGGCGTGGCGGTAGTTCTTGCCCGCGGGGCTCTCGAAGTATGCGCCCTTGGCGTCGGGATCGCTCGTGGTGATCGCGTCGGCGGGCGCCACCCAGATCGACACGCCCTCGCCGCGGCGGGTGTAGAGGTCGCGCGCGTTGCGGATCGCCATCTCGGCGTCGGGCGCGTGCAGCGAGCCGACGTGCACGTGGCTGAGCCCGCGATTGGCGCGCACGAACACCTCCCACAGCGGCCAGGGTTCGCGCTCATCCGCGCCCGGTGTCGCCATCACGCCACCGCCTTCGTCTCGAGGGACTGCTTGCGGGCATACTCCGCGGCGGCCTCGCGCACCCAGGCGCCCTCTTCGTGGGCCGTGCGTCGGCGCTCGAGTCGCTCGGCGTTGCACGGCCCGTTGCCGCGCACCACCTCGAAGAACTCGTCCCAGTCGATCTCGCCGATCACATACTGGCCGGTCTGCTCGTCGAAGCGCAGATCGGGGTCGGGCAACGTCACCCCGAGGATCTCGGCCTGGGGCACGAGCATGCCGACGAACCGCTGGCGCAGCTCGTCGTTCGAGAACCGCTTGATCTTCCACTTCATCGACTGCGCCGAGTTCGGGGACTGGTCGTCGGGTGGCCCGAACATCGCCAGGCTCGGCCAGTACCAGCGGTTCACGGCATCCTGTGCCATCTCGCGCTGCTCCGCGCTGCCCTGCATCAGCGTGAGCAGGATCTCGAAGCCCTGCCGCTGGTGGAACGACTCCTCCTTGCACACGCGCACCATGGCGCGGCCGTACGGACCGTAGGAGGCCCGGCACAGCGGCACCTGATTGCAGATCGCGGCGCCGTCGACGAGCCAGCCGATCGCACCCATGTCGGCCCAGGTCGGGGTGGGGTAGTTGAAGATCGACGAGTACTTTGCCTTGCCGCTGATGAGCTGATCCATCATCTCGTCGCGCGTGGTGCCCAGGGTCTGCGCCGCGGAGTAGAGGTAGAGACCGTGGCCGGCCTCGTCCTGCACCTTCGCCATCAGGATCGCCTTGCGCTTGAGGCTCGGCGCGCGTGTGATCCAGTTGCCCTCGGGTTGCATGCCGATGATCTCGGAGTGCGCGTGCTGGGAGATCTGCCGCACCAGCGTCTTGCGGTAGGCATCGGGCATCCAGTCGCGGGGCTCGATGCGCTGCTCGTTCGCGATGAGCTCGTCGAAGAGACGCTCCTCATCGGAGAGCTCGCCCACCAGGGACAGGTCTGCGGGACTGGTCATCGTCGACTCCTCGGCCTCCGGCCAACTTTACTGACCGATCGTTAGGTAATTCTGACACAGAGCACGGCCGGTTTCAAGGCACCTGCTCAATGCGAGCGCGAGATCAGCTCGAGGAGCGCCCGGCCGTAGGCCTCCGAGGGATCGGGGTGCTCGAAGGCGATCACATGGCCACCGATCTCGACGTCGACGCGAAAGGCGTCTTCGAGGCGCACCAGCGCGCGGAAGGTGCCCCGGAGCAGGTCGCGCAGCTGATCCTCCCGCGGCAGCCACACCGCATCCGCGAGGGTCACCGCGTCGAGCGCCCATTCCGTGGTGCCGTTGAACGCCAGATCGGTGCCGCTCGGCGTCTGGCGGGCTTCGATCGTCATCTCGCTGACCGTGAAGACCTCGGCCTCCGCTTCGAGTTCCACCTCGTCCGGCAGGTCGAGCTGGAAGCGGTCGCCCTCGGCGGGATGCCAGACGAGTCCGGAGTCTCGCAGGGCGACGGCGAGCTCGCGTGTGATCATCTCCTCACGCTAGACGACGGGACTCGCCGACGGCTCGGCGAACCTGTGGATGACGACGTCGTCGTGTCGGCGGCGTGGGGCAGAGTGGGCGCATGACATTCGCAGCTCCCGCCGACACCCGCGAGCCCGCACGCGCGGCGCTGCGCGAACTCGTCGGCCGCCCCGACGCCGACTTCCACGACGGGCAGTATGAGGCGATCGAGGCGCTGGTCGAGGGGCGTCGGCGCGCGCTCGTGGTGCAGCGCACCGGCTGGGGAAAGTCCGCGGTGTACTTCGTCGCCACCCTGCTGCTGCGTCGACAGGGGGCGGGGCCGACCGTGCTGGTGTCGCCGCTGCTCGCGCTCATGCGCGACCAGATCGCCGCGGCCGAACGTGCCGGGGTGAGGGCGGTCGCGATCAACTCCACCAACGCGCACGAATGGTCTGAGGTGCTCGGGCAGCTCGACCGCGATGAGGTCGATGTGCTGCTGGTCTCGCCGGAGAGGCTGAACAACCCCGCGTTCCGCGAGCAGCAGCTGCCGGCGCTGGTGCGTCGCATCGGCATGCTCGTCGTCGACGAGGCGCACTGCATCAGCGATTGGGGACACGACTTCCGTCCCGACTACCGGCGGCTGCGCGACCTGATCGCGCAGATGCCCGCCGACGTGCCGGTGCTGGCGACCACCGCGACGGCGAACAGCCGGGTCGTGGCAGACGTCGCCGAGCAGCTCGGCAGTCTCCAGAGCGGTGACCGCGACGCCGAGCCGGTGCTCACCATCCGCGGCCCGCTCGCCCGCACCTCATTGCGTCTGGGGGTGCTCCGCCTGCGCGATTCGGCGAGTCGTCTCGCGTGGCTGCTCAGCCACATCGACGATCTTCCCGGATCCGGCATCATCTACACGCTGACCGTCGCGGCCGCCGTCGACACCGCCCGGCTGCTGCGAGACCACGGACACGACGTGCGGGCCTACACCGGACAGACCGACACCGATGAACGCGCCGAGTCCGAGGGGATGCTCAAGCGCAACGAGGTGAAGGCGCTCGTCGCCACGAGTGCGCTCGGCATGGGCTTCGACAAGCCCGATCTGGGATTCGTGCTCCACCTCGGTGCGCCCTCGTCGCCGGTGGCCTACTACCAGCAGGTCGGCCGTGCCGGTCGCGCGAGTGAGAGCGCCGACGTGCTGCTGCTCCCCGGCGTCGAGGATCGCGATATCTGGCATTACTTCGCGACGGCGTCGATGCCCGACAAGGAGCGGGCGGAGCGGGTGATCGGTGCGCTCGGCGATGCTCCGATCTCGACGCCGGCGCTCGAAGCGATGGTCGACATCCGCCGCACGCCGCTCGAGCTGCTGCTGAAGGTCCTCGACGTCGACGGCGCGGTGCGGCGCGTGCAGGGCGGCTGGGTCGCGACCGGCGAGCCGTGGACCTACGACGCCGAGCGCTACGAGCGCATCGCCGCCGAGCGTCTCGCCGAGCAGCAGCACATGATCGAATACGAGCAGACCGACGGCTGCCGTATGGAGTTCCTGCAGCGTGCCCTCGACGACGACACGGCCGCGCCCTGCGGAAGGTGCGACAACTGCGCGGGCGGATGGTTCCCTCGCGAGATCGGAGAATCCGCGAGCTCGCAGGCCGCGGAGTCGCTCGACCGTGTCGGTGTGCCGATCGAGCCTCGTCGTGCCTGGCCGACCGGAGCCGATCGGCTCGAGGTGCCGGTCAAGGGGCGCATCCCCGCCGACGAGCAGGCTGCCGAGGGGCGAGCACTGGCGCGCCTCACCGACCTGGGCTGGGGAGGGGCGCTGCGCGAGATCTTTGCCGCGGGCGCGCCCGACGCCGCGGTGACCCCGCAGTTGCTCCAGGCCTGCGTCCGCGTGCTCGCCGGATGGGGCTGGGAGGAGCGCCCGGTGGCTGTCGTCGCGATGCCATCGCGTTCGCACCCGCTACTGGTCGACTCGCTCGCCCGCGGGCTCGCCGACGTCGGCCGTCTGCCCTCCCTCGGCGCGCTCGAACCCGTCGGCGGCGGGCCCTCCGGCGGACCGGGCGGGAACAGCGTCTTCCGTCTCGCCGGGCTGTGGGACCGTTTCAGCGCGCAGCACCTCGACGTGCCGTCGGGGCCGGTGCTGCTCGTGGACGATCTTGTCGACAGTCGATGGACGATGACGGTCGCGGCCCGGACTCTCCGTCAGGCCGGGGCGACCGCGGTCCTGCCGTTCGCCCTCGCGCTTCGCGGCTGAGTGGATTCGCGGCTGAGTGGATTCGCGGCTGAGCGGAGTTAGCGGCTGGGTGGAGGAGGCGTCGGCGAGCGCCGGTTCGTCGGGCGAGTGCTGATCCGCCGCACCGGATCGGACGCGCGGACGTCAATCGTCGGCGGGCGCCACGCGCGGTGGCCAGGTGGTCGCGCCGAGTTCGCGGGAGACGTTCCGTGCCGTCTCGCGCAGGGCATTGAGGATCGCGTCCGAGGCGGGTGTCTGCGATGTGGGCAGCACCACGGCGACCGCGGCGACGATGTCGTTCGACGCGTCAGCGACGGGGGCGGCGATCGAGGACTCGCCGAGCACCGCCTCGTCGAACTCTCCGGCCGTGCCGCGTTCGGCGATGGCCGGCAGCTCGAGGGTCAGCCGAGCGACGTCGGTGATCGTGTCGCCGGTGAGGCTGCGCAGCGGCTGTTCGAACACGCTCTGCTGGAAACCCAGGTCGTAGGCGAGGAGGACCTTGCCCATCGCCGAGGCATGGGCGGGGATGGCCACCCCGGTCTCGAGCATCTGCTGGCTGTCGTCGGGTCGCAGGTTGTGATGGATGACGAGCACGTCGGTGAAGTGCGGTGCGCCCAGCCGTACCGAGAGGTTGGTGCGGCGCGCGAGTTCCTGCGTCCATCTCATCGCCCTGGCGCGTACGTCGAGGGTGTCGAGGTAGACGTTGCTCAGGCGCAGGAGAGTCGGACCGAGCATGTAGCGCTGGCCGCCCCGCTCCTTCGCGACGAGTCCGTGCGACCGCAGCGACTTCACGATCCCGTGCACGGTCGACGGCGGCAGGCTGAGTGCCGCCGCGAGGTCGGTGATGCCGAGGTGGCGTGCTCCCTGGAGCAGTTCGAGGATCTTCGCCGCGCGGTCGATCGCCTGGATCACGGTGAGGCCTCCTTCCGGTGCGTCGTCGAGCCGGAGCCGATGGAGCCGGGCTTCACGATTGATCTTGACAACCCGGCAGGGTCCGAGCATATTCGACATTAACGAATTGCTTTCGGATTTTTTGCGAAAGAGACCTCGAAGGATCAAAGGAGATCGAATGATGAAGAAGCTCATCAACGCCCCGGAAGACGTTCTCGTCGAATCGTTGAAGGGTGTCGCCCTCGCTCATCCGGAGCTCTCCGTCGACCTCGAGAACCATGTCATCACCCGAGCCACGCCCAAGGCCCAGGGCAAGGTCGCGATCGTCTCCGGTGGCGGCTCCGGCCATGAACCGCTGCACGGCGGGTTCGTCGGCACCGGGATGCTGGATGCGGCGGTCGCCGGCGAGGTCTTCACCTCCCCGACCCCCGATCGCGTGCAGGTGGCCACCCAGGCCGTGGATCGCGGCGCAGGTGTGCTGCACATCGTGAAGAACTACACCGGCGACGTGTTGAACTTCGAGATGGCCGCCGAGCTCGCCGCGATGGACGGGATCGAGGTCGGGAGCATCACCGTGGATGACGACGTCGCCGTGCAGGACTCGCTGTACACCGCCGGTCGCCGCGGGGTGGGCCTCACCGTGCTGCTCGAGAAGATCGTCGGAGCGGGCGCGGAAGAGGGGCGGGACCTCGCCGCCGTCGTCGAGCTGGCCAAGAAGGTCAACGGACAGGGGCGCTCGATGGGCATGGCTCTCACCAGTTGCACCGTGCCCGCCGCAGGCAAGCCCACGTTCGACCTTCCGGACGATCAGATGGAGATCGGCATCGGCATTCACGGCGAGCCCGGGCGTCACCGCGAACCCCTCGCTCCGGCATCCGAGATCGCCCGGCAGCTGGTCGAGCCGATCCTCGCCGATCTCGACGCCGCAGGACCCGCGATCGTGATGCTCAACGGCATGGGAGCTACGCCGCTCATCGAGCTCTACCTCATGTACGGCGAGGTCGCGGCGATCCTCGAGAAGTCGGGCGTGCAGATCGCCAGGAACCTCGTCGGCAACTACATCACGTCGCTCGACATGGCCGGGTGCTCGGTCACCCTGCTCAAGGCGGACGATGAGCTGCTGCGGTTGTGGGATGCCCCGGTGAACACCCCCGGTCTGCGGTGGGGCGTCTGATGGGCGCGGTCGACACCGTCGTGCTCGCCGACTGGGTCTCCCGGTTCGGTGCCGCCGTCACCGAGAAGCGCGACTGGCTCACCGAACTCGACTCGGCCATCGGCGACGCCGACCACGGAGCCAACATGGCTCGCGGTATGAGCGCCGTCGGCGAGAAACTCTCCGCGGGCGCACCCGGAAAGGTCGACGAACTGCTCAAGACCGTCGGCATGACCCTGGTGAGTTCCGTCGGCGGAGCCAGCGGACCCCTCTACGGCACCTTCTTCCTGCGGACGGGAATGGCGGCCGGGCCGGTGTCCGAACTCGACGGCCCCGCTCTTGCGGCTGCGTTGCGGGCAGGACTCGACGGCATCGTCGCACGCGGTAAGGCGGAAGCGGGGGACAAGACCATGTTCGACGCGATGGCGCCGGCGGTGGACGCGATGGACGCGGCACTCGCCGCGGGATCCTCTGTCGCCGAGGCGACCAGGGCCGCCGCGGACGCCGCGGCAGCCGGACGCGATGCCACGCTGCCGCTGGTGGCCCGCAAGGGCAGGGCGAGTTACCTCGGGGAGCGCAGCGCGGGGCACCTCGACCCGGGAGCGGCCTCCACGGCGATCCTCTTCGACACGCTCGCCGCAGCGGTCGCGGACACGGCCTGATGATCGGCATCGTCGCCGTCTCCCACAGCGCACGGCTCGGGGAGGCGGCACTGGAGCTTGCCCTGCAGATGGTGCACGACGGCGGAGTGCGCGTGCAGGTCGCGGCCGGAGCGGGAGTCGACGCCGAGGGGGCACCGATCCTCGGCACTGATGCCGTCGCGGTGGCAGCGGCCATCGATGAGCTCGCGGCGGAGTGCGAGGGCGTGCTCGTGCTCATGGATCTGGGATCCGCCGTGCTCAGCGCCGAGCTCGCCCTCGAGCTGCGATCGAGTGCGGTGCCGGTGCGGCTCGCCCCGGCACCGTTCGTGGAGGGACTGCTCGCCGCCGTCGTGTCCGCTGCTGCGGGCGGGACGCTGGATCAGGTGGCTGCCGAAGCCACGGCGGCGCTCGGGGTGAAGACCGGCGCGCTCGGCGCCGGGGAAGACCAGATCGCCGACGCACCGGCTGTGCCGCAGGCGGATGGTGACGTGCAGGTGCGTCGGGTGCGCGTCCGCAATCCGCTCGGCGTCCATGCGCGTCCCGCTGCCCTGATCGCCCGGGCCGCCGCCGGGACCGACGTACACCTGCGACGGCTTCCCGACGGCCCGGATGCGGCCGCCGCGAGCCTGACGCGCCTGCTCGTGCTCGGCGCGCGCCAGGGCGATGAACTGGAGCTGACCGCTCGCGGCGATGACGCGACGGAGGCACTGGATCGGCTGGTCGCTCTGTTCGACGACGGGTTCGGCGAGGGGACGGAGCAGGCACCACCCGAGACGGCGGTCGCACCGCCTTCCGGGGTGTCCGGAGCCGCAGAGGCATCCGCGGTCGATGCGCCGTCGTCGCGGGAGGGGGAGCCCGCGCGTGCGGTCCCGCCCGGCACGGTGCTTCGCGGACGAGGAGTGAGCTCCGGCCGAGTCGCCGCGCCCGTGGTCCACCTCGCGCCCCCGCTTCCCGAGCCCGACCCGACCACGGTCGTCCCCGAGGCCGACCGGGACTCCGAGGTCTCAGCGATCGAGTGGGCGGCCGTCGCTGTGGCCGATCAGCTCCGCTCGCGCACCGCGCAGGCGACGGGGGAGACCAGGGCGATCCTCGACGCTTCCCGGCTTCTGGCGTCCGATCCGGAGCTGGTGTCCGAGGCCACGGCGCTCGTGCGATCGAAGGGACGCAGTGCGGCCCGTGCGGTCTGGGAGACGGCTGTCGTCCATGAGAAGGCGCTCGCCGCGCTGGGAGGGCGGATGGCCGAGCGCATCGCCGACATCCGTGACGTGCGCGACCGGATCATCGCCGAGATCCTCCAGGTCGACATGCCGGGCGTGCCCGAGCGCGATGAGCCCTTCGTGCTGGTGGCGACGGATCTCGCCCCCGCCGATACCGCGCTGCTCGCCGGCGGAGGATGCATCGCCCTCGTCACCGCGCAGGGCGGGCCGACCTCGCACACCGCCATCATCGCGCGCTCCCTCGGTCTTCCGGCCGTGGTCGGCCTCGCGGACGCGGAAGCGATCCCGACCGGAGTCACGGTGCTCGTCGACGGTGACCGGGGAACGGTCGAGGTCGAGCCTGCGCCGTCCCGCGTCGCCGAGGCGCGAGCGTCGGCGACGGTCCTCGAATTCGACGGTGCAGGCGCGCTCGCCGACGGGCAGCGCGTCCCGCTCCTCGCGAACGTCGGGGGTGCGGCGGACGCGACGAACGCCGCTTCGGCCCAGGCGGAGGGCATCGGCCTCTTCCGCACGGAGTTCTGCTTTCTCGATCGCACGGACGCCCCGAGCGTCGACGAGCAGATCGCCGCCTATCGAGGGGTGCTGGCGGCCTTCCCCGGACGCAAGGTCGTGGTGCGCACCCTCGACGCCGGCAGCGACAAGCCGCTGCCCTTCGCCAACGCGGACCGCGAGGACAACCCGGCGCTCGGGGTCCGCGGTCTGCGGATCGCCAGACGTCGACCGCAGCTTCTCGACGACCAGCTGCGGGCTCTCGCACGGGCGGCCGCCGAGGAGGAGGCTGTGGTCGAGGTGATGGCGCCGATGGTCGCGACGGTCGACGAGGCCGCGGAGTTCGCCGATCGGTGCCGGGCGGCGGGGCTGGACCGGGTCGGCATCATGATCGAGACCCCGTCGGCGGCCCTGCTCGCGGCCGAACTGTTCGAGGTCGTCGACTTCGTGAGCCTGGGTACCAACGACCTCGCGCAGTACACGATGGCGGCCGACCGACTGCTCAGCGAGTTGGGGGATCTGAACGATCCGTGGCAGCCTGCGGTGCTTCGTCTCATCGCCGCCGTCGGCGAGGCAGGCCGTGCGGTGGGCAAGCCGGTGGGGGTGTGCGGCGAAGCCGGCGGTGACCCGGCACTTGCTCCC
The DNA here is from genome assembly GCF_039729145.1 of Microbacterium sp. SY138. NCBI lineage: Bacteria > Bacillati > Actinomycetota > Actinomycetes > Micrococcales > Microbacteriaceae > Microbacterium > Microbacterium sp. SY138. The sequence continues at coordinate 1,107,999 of NZ_CP155793.1, forward strand.
GTGCTGGTCGGACTGGGCGTGACCTCGCTATCGATGGCTCCACGGTCGCTGGGTCGGGTGGCAGCGAAGCTGAGCGAGCTGTCCTCGGTGGAGTGCGCACGGGCCGCGGCCGCCGCGGTCGGCGCTCCTTCGGCCGATGCGGCACGTTCGGCTGCTGCCGCTGCACTCGCCGACGGGTGAGCGACCCGGGTCAGCCCGCACCATATGCGTGCAGCGACATATTCTCCGTTTCATTCTGATATCGACATGCGCGCTCGGTGACGCTGTGGCGGGCCGGCCCCTAAGCTCAGAGGAGAGGGGGGGCGAGTGGCCACCCACGAGCAATCGGAGGGCTCATGTCCGCGCTGCGGTCCTATTCGCGATCAACTCTCGGGCTGCTGGCCGTGGGGGCCGTCGTGGCCCTGTCCGGATGCACCCCGGCTCCTCAGACGACGCCGAAACCGACCCCGTCGCCGGTCGAATCGGCACCGGAGCCCTATGCCGGCCCCGCGGTCTTCGTCGACGACGAGCTCGACTGGTTCCTGCCGAGCGCGGAGGATATCGCGAGGATCCTGCCCGACGTCGGTGAGGTCGGCACGCCGACACCGTCCCTGATCCAGGTCTCCGACGGCGGTGGTCCCGACCTCTCGCCGGCGATCTGCAGCTCGTTGGTGTACGAACCCTCCCTGACGTCGATCGGTGCACGCTCCGTCACCTGGACCAGTGCTGTGCCCGAGCAGAGGGAGGGGTGGCTGCATGTGCTCCAGTTCGCCGACGAGGCGGCGGCGCAGGGGCTCATGGACACGTACGTCGACGCCGCTCAGCAGTGCGCGCAGTTCGCGTACGGGGGCGGCGCGTCGACGTTCGATTCGACCACGGCGGAGTCCGAGGACGGAGTTCGGGCCGTCGCGGGGTCGCTGGTGATCGATGACGGGTTCGGCGGCGGACACCGTCTCTACCAGGGGTATGCCTCGGTCGGCAATGTGCTCGTGAACTTCTGGCAGCCGTTCTCCGGCGAAGCCGCCTTCGACAGCGCGCAGGCCGCGTCCTTCCTCCGGGACCAGGCATCCGCCGCCCAGAAGCGGCTGGTGGAGGAGCTGACCGCGAATCCGCCGGAGGCCCCTGCCTCCCCGCCCGCGGTCGACCCCGGAGCCGCGTGGAGCACGTGGGACGTGACCGTCGAGGGTATCGGACCGATCGTCCTCGGAACCGAGCTCGACGACGCCATCGCGGCGGTGCCGGGAGCGGAGGTCATCCGGTCGGAGTGGGCGGGCGGGCAGACCCGGATCGTCAGTCCCGACGGGGCTGCGTCGTTGCTTCTCTGGACGGACGACGGCGCCACCGTGGTGGTCGCCGCCTCGGTCGGCTTCGCCAACGTCGCGGATGAGCCGCGTGAGGACCCGGCTGCGCTGCCGGCGGCAGGCGATGTGAGGATCGGGGACACCGTGGCCGAAGCCATGAGCGCGTTCCCGGGCGGGACATCGATCAGGATCGTGTCGTCGGGGGAGTACCTGTACCAGTGGACGACTCGCGAGGGAGAGGCGATCCGGTTCCGCGTCGATCGCGACGCCGCGGACCCGGATGCCGTGATCACCGGAATCCTGACGGAGGACGCGACGCTGCGCCGGCTCCCCGACTTCGGCTGAGCTTCACCCCGCGGGGGCGGGGCGCTCGGAAGGCTCGGCGGGGCTTTCGTTTGACTAACTGAACGATCGGTCGGTTAGTATGAGCGGATCGGGTGCTGCAGGTGCGCATCCGACCCGCTCGACGAGGAGGTCGACGATGACGGAAGCGACGACGCAGACGCCGGATGCCGTGCGCCCGAATCGAGCCATGATGGAACGTGACCGCGCATCGGCCGCACTGGGGCTCGTCGTCGAACGCGACGATCCGGGCCATGCGATCGTGTCGATGCGCGTGCGGGATGACATGACGAACGGCTTCCACATCACGCACGGCGGCTTCGTGTTCGCCCTCGCCGACACCGCCTTCGCGATCGCGTGCAACGAGGATGACCGGGTGACGGTCGCGGCGGGTGCGGACATCTCCTTTCTCAAATCGACCGTGTCCGGCCAGACGCTCACCGCGACGGCGGTCCGACGGACGCGCACGGGGCGCTCCGGCATCTATGACGTGAGCGTGGTCGACGAGCAGGGTGAGCCCGTCGCCGAGTTCCGCGGACGCTCCCGCACCACCAACCAGACCCTCTGATCCCCACCTCCGGAGCCCCTCGTGTCGACGACGACCGCAACGCCCTCCCGTGTCCGCCCTCCCGCAGCCGACGAGCTCGACGCCGAAGAGCGTATGAGTCGCGAGGAGATCGCGGCTCTCCAGCTCGAACGGCTTCAGCAGACCGTTCGCCATGCGTACGCGAACGTCCCTCTCTACACGCGCAAGTTCGATGATGCGGGTGTGCATCCGGATGACATCCGCACCCTGGATGACGTGCAGCGGCTGCCGTTCACGACCAAGGCGGATCTGCGCGAGACCTATCCGTTCGGGATGTTCGCGGTGCCGATGTCCGACGTCGCCCGCATCCACGCATCCAGCGGCACCACGGGCCGGCCGACGGTCGTCGGCTACACGAGGGGCGATCTCGACCGGTGGGCTTCTCTGGTGGCGCGTTCGCTGCGGGCGAGTGGCATCCGCGCCGGCATGAAGGTGCACAACGCCTACGGATACGGACTGTTCACGGGGGGACTCGGCGCGCACGCGGGCATCGAAGCGCTCGGTGCGACCGTCATCCCGATGTCCGGTGGCCAGACGGCCCGTCAGGTGCAGCTGATCCTCGATTTCGAGCCGGATGCGATCCTGTGCACTCCGAGCTATCTGCTCACGATCGCCGACGCGATGGCGGCGCAGGGGGTCGACCCGCGCTCCACGTCGTTGAAGGTCGCTGTTCTGGGCGCCGAGCCGTGGTCGAACGAGATGCGCCACGAGCTCGAACAGCGTCTGGGAATCGACGCTCTGGACATCTACGGACTCAGCGAGGTCATGGGGCCCGGGGTGGGCAACGAATGCCTCGAGACGAAGGACGGCCCGCATCTGTGGGAGGACCACTTCCTGCCGGAGATCATCGACGGCGAGAGCGGGGCGGTGCTGCCGGACGGGGAGCTCGGCGAACTCGTGTTCACCTCGCTGACGAAGGAGGCCTTCCCCGTGATCCGCTATCGCACCCGCGACCTCACCCGTCTGCTGCCGGGGACCGCGCGTGCGGGGATGCGCCGCATGGAGAAGATCACGGGCCGCAACGACGACATGATCATCCTGCGCGGGGTGAACCTGTTCCCCACCCAGATCGAGGAGCTGGTGCTGGGGATCGAACAGCTGACGCCGCACTTCATCCTCGAGCTGTCGAAGGACGGCCGGATGGACACGTTGAAGGTGCGGATCGAACGCCACCCCGACCTGTCCGTCGAGACCTGCCAGAGCGCCGCGGAGGTGCTCGCGCAGCGCATCAAGATCTTCGTCGGGTCGACGGTCGCCGTCCAGCTGGAAGAGCCGGGGACGCTGCCGCGAAGCGAGGGGAAGTACAAGCGGGTGTACGACCTGCGGTGACGACGGGCGACACCCGGATCGCCTCGCGGCCGGCGATCCGGCCTGTGCGGCTGATCGGGTGCGAGACTGTGGGGTGATGTCCGAGATGCAGAGCACACGACGCGGCCGCCCCGGCTACGACCAGCAGGGGATCCTCGGCGTCGCCGTCGCCGCCTTCAACGAGTACGGGTACGACGCGACGTCGATCGGCATGCTCGCCGAGCGGCTCGGCCTGTCGAAGTCGGCGATCTATCACCACTTCGGATCGAAGGACGAGATCCTCGACCTCGCGCTCGACGCGGCGCTCAGCGGCCTGGAAGCCGTGGTCGAGAACCCGCTTCCGGAATCGGAGGATGGACCGGAGGCCTCGAACGCGGTGGACCGCCTCGAGCATGTGCTGCGCGGTGCCGTCCGTGTGCTCGTGGAGCAGCTGCCGGCCGTGACGCTGCTGCTGCGCGTACGGGGCAACACCGACGTGGAGCGCAAGGCGCTGATCCGCCGTCGGGCCTTCGACCGTCGGATCACCGCGCTGGTGTCGGAGGCGCAGAGCGAGGGCGCGTTGCGTGCCGACATCGATGCGAGCGTGGTCGCGCGTCTCGTGTTCGGGATGATCAACTCGATCGTCGAGTGGTACCGACCCGGGGGGCGCGAGGGCGCCGACCGTCTCGCCGACGACGTGGTCGCGATCGCCCTCGACGGGCTGCGCACGAACGACGACGCCGGAGTCCCTGCCGTCTGACCGGGATCCGGCGGTCGTTGCGACGCCGCCGTCAGACCTGCGCCTTCTCCTTCGCGACCAGCGTGAGCACATCGTAGGTGGCCACGATGTCGTCGTGCTGGTTCTTCAGCACGGCATCCCAGCGCACCTCCCCGTACTCGTCGGTCTCCCGCGGAGTGATCTGCTTGGCGGTGAGCTCGACGCGGATGTCGTCGCCGGGGGAGACCGGCGTCACGAACCGCAGGTTCTCGAGCCCGGAGTTGGCGAGCACGGGGCCGGGCGCCGGGTCGACGAAGAGCCCCGCAGCCCACGACACCAGCAGATAGCCGTGGGCGACGCGTCCCGGGAAGAACGGGTTCGCTGCGGCCGAGGTCTCATCCATGTGGGCGTAGAACGTGTCGCCGGTGAATGCGGCGAACGTCTCGATGTCCTCGAGGGTGACGGTGCGGGAACCGCTCGCCACCTGGTCGCCCACATGGAGCTCGGCCAGCGACTTGCGGAAGGGATGCACTCCGTCGCTCTGCTCGTACGGGCGTGAGGTCGCTCCCTGATGCCAGACGCCGGTGAGGGCGGTCATCATCTCGGGCGAGCCCTGCACCGCGGTGCGCTGCATGTGGTGCAGCACGGCGCGGATGCCGCCGAGCTCCTCGCCTCCGCCCGCGCGCCCGGGGCCGCCGTGCACGAGGTTCGGGAGCGGGGAACCGTGCCCGGTCGAGCTGCGCGCATCATCGCGATCGAGGAAGAGCACGCGCCCGTTGTACGCGGCCATGCCGGTCGCGAGTGCGACAGCGACCTCGGGGTCGTGCGTGGCCACACTCGTCACGAGCGACCCTCCGCCCCGGGCCACGAGGGCGCTCGCCTCATCGAGGGTGCGGTAGCCGACGATGCTCGACACCGGGCCGAACGCCTCGATCTCGTTGACCGCCGCGCTTTCCGGGTCGGGGAACCGCAGCAGCATCGGCGCCACGAACGCACCGTCGGGGGCCGGCCCTTCGCTGCCGTCGCCGTGCCGGACGGTCGGTGCATCGGTCGTGCCGATCACGAGCTCTCCTCCGCCGGCCTGCAGGCGGCCGACCTGACGCAGCACCTCCTCGCGCTGCGCGATCGAGGCGAGCGGACCCATCGTCACGCCCTCGGCGCGGGGGTCGCCGAGGACGACACGTGTCGAGAGGCGTTCCCGGACTGCGGCGATGACGTCGTCGACGGCAGTCGTCGGCACGATCGCGCGGCGGATCGCCGTGCACTTCTGGCCGGCCTTGGTGGTCATCTCGGCGACGAGCTGCTTGACGTACGCGTCGAACTCGGGCGTGCCGGAGACGGCATCCGTCCCGAGGATCGAGGCGTTGATCGAATCGGTCTCGCTCGTGAAGCGCACACCTCCCGTCTGCACGGAATCGTGAGCGCGCAGCTGCTCGGCCGTCGATGCCGAACCGGTGAAGGCCACGAGGTCGCCCAGCCGCAGCTCGTCGAAGAGACCGGGCACGCTGCCCGAGACGAGCTGCAGCGAGCCGTCGGGAAGGAGCCCCGACTCCACCATCACGCGCACCATGGCTTCGGCGAGGTACCCGGTGGGGGTGGCGGGTTTCACCAGGGTCGGGACGCCGGCGAGGAACGCGGGCGCGAACTTCTCGAGCGATCCCCAGACCGGGAAGTTGAAGGCGTTGATCTGCACGGCGACGCCGCGCAGCCGCGTGTAGATGTGGCGGCCGAGGAAGGAGCCGTCCTTGGACAGGTTCTCCACGCCTCCGTCGACATACACCTTCGCATTCGGCAGCTCGCGTCGGCCCTTGCTCGAGTACGCGAACAGCACGCCGATCCCGCCGTCGATGTCCACCCAGGAATCCTGCGCCGTGGCACCGGTGCGGCTGGAGAGCTCGTACAGCTCGGCCTTGCGCTCCGTCAGGGCGAGAGCCAGTTGCTTGAGGCGCACGGCACGCTGATGGAAGGTGAGCTCTCCCAGCGAGACCTGGCCCACGGTGCGGGCGTGCTCGAGGGCGGCGCCCAGATCGAGTCCCTCGGTCGAGACACGGGCCACGACCTCACCCGTCGACGCATCCCGGACCTCGGTGGTCTTCGCGTCGGACGACGGCGTCCACCACTCTCCCTGGACGTAGCTGGGGAGGGTCTCGATCATCTCTGTTCCTTTCATGTGGGTTCCTTTCATGAGGGTTCCCTTCATGAGGGTTCCCTTCATGAGGCGTCCCATTCGTAGAAGCCGCGTCCGCTCTTGCGGCCGAGGTGTCCCTCAGCGACCAGTCGACGCAGCAGGGCGGGAGGTTCGAAGCGCTCGCCCAGATGCGCGGCGAGGTACTCGGCGATGCCGAGCCGCACGTCGAGGCCGACGATGTCGGTGAGCCGGAGCGGGCCGACCGGGTGCTTGTATCCGAGCGTCATCGCGGCGTCGATGTCCTCGGCGGAGGCGACGCCTTCCTCGAGCATGCGGATCGCCTCGAGGCCGACGGCGACGCCGAGTCGGGAGGACGCGAATCCGGGGGCATCTGCCACCACGATCGGCGTCTTGCCCAGCGCCTCCACCCAGCTGCGGGCGGAATCGACGAGCGGGGGAGCCGTGGTCGCACCCCGCACGATCTCGACGAGCGTGGAGGCCGGCACGGGGTTGAAGAAGTGCATGCCGAGGAAGCGTGAGGGGTGATCGAGCACGGCGGCCAGCTCATCGATAGAGATGGAGGAGGTGTTCGAGGCGATCGCCGCGTCGGGCGCGATCGCCGCCTCGACGCGTCGGAGCGCATCGATCTTGAGGGCGAGGTCTTCCGGCACCGCCTCGACGACGAGCGCGCACGACGCGAACAGCGCCGTATCCGTGCCCGTGGCGAGACGCTCCCGGTACCGGTCGACGGATTCGCCCGCCGTGCCTCTGGCGATCGAGGAGTCGACGGATTCGAGCACGCGGGCCGATGCCGATCTGGCCGCATGGGCATCGCGTTCGACGACGGTGACGCGGGAGCCTGCCAGCAGGAATGCGTGGGCGATCCCGGCGCCCATGCGTCCGCCGCCGAGCACCCCCACGTGTCGCGGGGCCGGGGAACTGCTCTCGGTCATCGGTCTCTCCGCTCCAGGAAGTCGGTCATCCGCCGGAACTTCTCCGGACTCTCGAAGAGCTCGGCCTGCGCTTCCAGGTCGACGGCGGGATGGTGGTCGCGCGGCGCGCGGAAGACACGCTTGGTCGCGATGGTGGCTGCCCGGTCGTTGCGGGCGATGCGATCGACGAGGGCGTGGGCGGCGGGCAGAAGCTCCGCGGTCTCATGGATCGCCGATACGAGACCGATGCGCAGCGCCTCATCGGCCTTCACGGTGCGTCCGGTGAGCAGCAGCTCGATGGCCCTGGCGTCTCCGATGATCTCCTTCAGGCGCCACCCTGCCCCCGCTGCGGCGAGGATGCCCAGCCCGGTCTCGGGGTTGCCGATGGCGAGCGATGGCGAGGCGATGCGGATGTCCGCGGCATAGGCGAGTTCGGCTCCTCCACCGAGGGCGTACCCGTCGATCGCGGCGATGACCGGCATCGGCAGCTCGGCGAGCCGGATGAACGCGTGGGCGTTGATCCCACGAAGCGCATCGGCCGCACGGCGCTCGCGCAGCTCGGCGATGTCGGCGCCCGCGGCGAACACTCCTCCGGCCCCGGTGAGGATCAGCGGGCGCGGCACGGCTTCGAGTTCGGCGCACAGCACGTGGATCGCGTCGATCGTGGCCTGGTCGATCGCGTTGCGCTTGTGCGGTCGGTGGAGCGTCGCCACCACGCGGTCGTCGTGACGCTCGACGACGAGCGGTCCGCTGTCGAGGGGGCCGGCGGCCATCAGACCTTCTCCACGATCACGGCTGCGCCCTGCCCCACGCCGACGCACATGGTGGCGAGTCCGTATCGAGAGCCTTCGCGCTCCATGCGGCCGAGGAGGGTGACGAGCAGACGGGATCCGGAGGAGCCGAGTGGGTGGCCGAGGGCGATGGCTCCGCCGTCGGCATTCACGCGCGACTCGTCGAGTCCGAGTCTTCTGATGCAGGCGATGGATTGCGTGGCGAACGCCTCGTTGAGCTCGATCGAGCCGATGTCGTCGATAGAGAGCCCGGATCGACGCAGCGCCTTCTGTGTCGCAGGAACCGGGCCGAGGCCCATGACCTCGGGAGCCAGGCCCGCACTGGTGCCGGCCACAATACGTGCCCGCGGCACCAGTCCGTAGCGCTCGACGGCTTCCGCGCTCGCCACGACGATCGCGGAAGCACCGTCGTTGAGGGCGCTGGAGTTGCCGGCGGTGACGACCTGACCGCCGGCCACGACGGGACGCAGGCGCGCAAGTCCCTCGAGGGTCGTCTCCGGACGGGGGCCCTCGTCCACGCGGACCTCCGCACCGGCGCTGACGGCGGCGTCGAGGGGGACGCCGACGATCTCCGCCTCGAAGCGTCCATCGGCGATCGCCGCGGCGGCGCGCTGCTGCGATCGCAGTGCGAACGCATCCGCTTCTTCGCGGGTGATGCCGTCGACGCGAGCGACCTCCTCTGCGGTCTCCGGCATCGTGAACGTCGCCTTCTCTCGTGCGAGCAGGCGGGGGTTCGGGAATCTCCAGCCGATCGAGGTGTCGAAAGCAGCGCCCGGCTTCGCCCAGGCCTTCTCCGGTTTGGCCTGCACCCAGGGGGCGCGTGTCATCGACTCGACGCCGCCGGCGACGATGAGGTCGGCATCACCGGCGCGGATCGCCTGCGCTGCCATCGTGACGGCCGACATCCCGGAGGCGCACAGCCGGTTGACCGTGATGCCGGGCACGGTGTCGGGGAGGCCCGCGAGCAGGACGGCCATCCGGGCGACGTTGCGGTTGTCTTCCCCGGCCTGGTTGGCCGCACCGAGGATCACCTCGTCGATCTCCGCCTGCAGGGGGTCGATCCCCGCGCGCCGCACCGCTTCGCGCACGACGATCGATGCGAGATCGTCGGGGCGCACGGAGGCGAGGGCGCCGCCGTAGCGTCCGACCGGGGTGCGTACGCCTCCGACGAGATATGCCTCGGTCATGCGGAACTCCTGACTTCGTTGTCTCGACGGCGACCGTCGTCCGGCTGATCGGTCTGTCCGGACGATCGGCCCGAATTACTGACCGATCGTCCGGTAATTATGGCACAGGCGCGGTGACCACCGCGATCCCGCGTCGTCGATCGGCTCGTCAGGTGTGCAGATCCACGCCCTTCGTCTCTTTGACGAGCGAGACGCCGATGAGCGAGATCACGGCGGCCACGGCGATGTAGATGCCGATTGTCCATGCCGCGTGGAACTGGTTCATCAGAGCCTCGGCGATCATCGGTGCGAAGGCTCCGCCGAGGATGGCCCCGAGGGCATACCCGATCGAGACGCCCGAGTAGCGCACGTTCGCGGGGAACATCTCCGCGTAGAGGGCGGCCTGAGGGCCGTACGACAAACCGAGGGCGAACGTCATCACGAACAGCGCCACGAAGTACCAGAGGATGTTCGCGGTATCGATCAGGAACCACATCGGCACCGCCCAGAGCGCGAGTGCCACGTAGCCGATCTGGAACGTGCGGATGCGGCCGAGTCGATCGGAGAGATGTCCGCCCCACAGGGTGAAGATGAGCCAGCCGAACGAGGCGAGCGTCGTCGCCAGCAGCACCGGCGGACGTTCCATGCCCAGCGTCGTGACGGCGTAGGTCGCGAAGAAGGCGATGAGCAGGTAGCCCGCCGCGTTGTTCGCGATGAAGATGATCGCGGTGAGGACGACCTGCTTGGTGTTCTGGCGGAACAGGCGGCTCAGCGGGGCGGAGGCCTCCTTGCGGCGACGTCGCAGATCCTCGAAGACCGGGCTCTCGTCGACCGCGCGACGGATCACGTAACCGACAGCGATGAGCACGATCGAGAGCAGGAACGGGATGCGCCACCCCCACTCGAGGAAGGCCTCCGGCGACATCGAGCTGGTGAGCACCCACAGTGTCGAGGTCGCGAGGATCATGCCGACAGGCACGCCGATCTGCGGAAAGGCCCCGAAGAGCCCTCGTCGGTTGTTCGGGGCATGCTCGACTGCCATCAATGCCGCGCCGCCCCACTCGCCACCCGCGGAGAACCCCTGCACGATGCGGAGCAGGATGAGCAGGATGGGCGCGGCCACGCCGATGGCCGCGTACGTCGGCAGGAGACCGATCAGAGACGTGGACAGTCCCATCATGATGAGTGTGAGCACGAGCATCTTCTTGCGCCCGAGCTTGTCGCCGAGGTGGCCGGCGACGATCGCCCCCAGGGGGCGGAAGAGGAACGAGATGCCGATCGTGGCGAAGGAGAGCACCTGCGCGAAGCCGGGACTCTCCTCGGCGATGGGGGCGAGGAACAGGGGCGCGAGGACCAGCCCTGCGGCCTGGGCGTAGATGAAGAAGTCGTACCACTCGATCGACGTACCGACGAGGGTGCCGGCGAGCACCCTCCGTTCTTCGGCGGGCATTCGTGCGGACGAGGTGCGGTCGGACACTGCTGACGTCATGCGAACTCCGTTGTTCTGCGATTCCGAGGGGAGAGGGCGATGAAGCACTCCGGTTATTCATGACCGAATGGTCGGTCAGTAATTGCCGAGCGTAGCGCATCGTCATCCGCGGAATCGAGAATCCAGGACTTCTCCGTCAGACCCTCCCGAACGCGCGCAGCGGATGCTCGATGAGCTCGGTCACCCGCCGCAGGAAGCCCGCGGCGTAGCCGCCGTCGCACACCCGGTGGTCGAACGCGAGGGAGAGCTGCACGATCCGGCGCGCCACGATCGCCCCCTCCACGACCCACGGTCGCTCGATGATCCGCCCGATGCCGAGGATCGCCACATCGGGGTGGTTGATGATCGCGGCCGATCCATCGACCCCGAGGCCGCCGTAGTTGTTGAGGGTGAACGTCGATCCCCGCAGGCGCTCCGGCGGCATCGTCCCGGAGCGCGCCGTGGCGGTGAGCTCGCGCAGTGCCGTGTCGAGCTGCGCGACCGTGAGCGCGTGCGCGCGGGGGAGCACCGGAACAAGGAGCCCCCGTTCGGTGTCTGCTGCGATGCCGAGGTTCACGCCGTCGAACGAGATGATCTCGTCCCCGCTCTCGTTGAGGCGCGATGCGAGCACGGGATAGTCCTCGAGGGCGAGCAGGACGAAACGTGCGAGGAGCGCGGTCACCGACGGAGCCTTGCCTCCCTCCGGTGCCATCTGCGAACGCAGGTCCCACAGCGTGGTGGCATCGACGTCGACCCAGACGGTGGCTTCGGGGATCTCGGATCGGCTGCGGGTGAGCTTCGCGCTCACAGCCCGACGCAACGGCGACATCCGCTCGCGGGAGAGCACCCCGAGGCCGTCGACCGTCTCGGCGAGCGGGTGTCCGGGCGTGCCGACGCCTGCGGTGGAGCCGTCATGGTGCGCGGCGGCAGTGTCCACGGCAGCGTCGACGGCAGTGTCGACGGCAGTGTCGACGGCGTTCTCGACGGCGGCCCGCAGCACGTCTGCGCGCGTCACGGCGCCGTCGGTGCCGGTCGCGGCGATCGAGTGCACGTCGAGACCGAGGTCCCGAGCGAGTCTGCGAACGAGCGGGGAGCGGACAGCGACAGGTCTGCGGTCGGCCGATCGCGACGGAGGAGGAGTCTCGGGGGTGCTCGGGGCGGAAGGGACCGCGGTCGGCGTGGGGGTCGATGCTGTCGCCGGTGACCGAGGCGCAGACACCGAGGCGGCTGACGGACGGCGTCGCCCCATGGTGGGACGCGCGGTGGTGCCGTAGCCGATGAGCACGTTCCCCGAACCCGCGCGCTCCTCTTCGCGGTAGACCTCGTGCTCGGGTTGCGCCGGTTCGGCGGTGGGCGCGGCCGGAGACGGCAGGGAGTCCGCCACCTCGAGCACGGGGGCACCGACGTCGATCGTGTCGCCGGCGGTGCCGTGCAATGCGGTGACGATGCCGGCGAACGGCGACGGCAGCTCGACGATGCTCTTCGCGGTCTCGACCTCGGCGATCGGCTGATCGGTCGTGATGGTGTCTCCCACCGACACGAGCCACTGCACGAGTCCGGCCTCGGTGAGGCCTTCGCCGAGGTCGGGCAGGAGGAACACCTGCGTGCGGGCGTGCGGCTTCAGCGGGGTGCTCATGCGTCGTCCTCCCAGTGCAGCGTGTCGATCGCGTCGAGCACGCGATCGACGTCGGGCAGGTACCAGTGCTCGAGCTTCGGCGGGGCGTACGGAGTGTCGAAGCCGGTCACCCGTCGCACGGGAGCTGCGAGGTACTCGAAGCAGCGCTCGAAGACGCGAGCCTGGATCTCGGATGCGACGCTCACGTATCCCGGGGCCTCGGCGATGACCACGGCGCGGCCGGTCGACTTCACGGCGGCCGTCACCGTCGCATCGTCGAACGGCGAGAGTGAGCGCACGTCGACGACCTGCACGCTGCGCCCCTCGGCGGCGGCGACGTCGGCGACGTCGAGCGCGAGCGGAACCGATGACCCGTATGCCAGGAGCGTCACGTCGGAACCCTCACGGGCGATTCGGGCCGTTCCCAGGTCGGCGGTGACCGAGGTGTCGACCTCGCCCTTGGCCCAGTAGAGCTTCTTCGGTTCGAGGAAGACCACAGGGTCGGGGGAGGCGATCGCCGCACGCAGCAGCGAGTAGGCATCCTGCGGAGTGGACGGGCTGACGACCGTGAGGCCGGGCGTGTGCGCGTAGTACGCCTCGGACGAGTCGCAGTGATGCTCCACCCCGCCGATGCCGCCGCCGAAGGGGATGCGGATCACCAACGGCATCCGCATGCCGCCCCGGGTGCGGTTGCCGAGTTTGGCGACGTGGCTGACGACCTGCTCGAAGGCGGGGAGGGCGAACGCATCGAACTGCATCTCGACCACGGGACGAAGGCCGTTCATGGCCATGCCGACAGCGGTGCCGACGATGCCGGATTCCGCGAGCGGGGTGTCGAAGCAGCGCTCTTCGCCGAAGCGGGCGGTGAGACCGTCGGTGATGCGGAAGACGCCGCCCAGCGCGCCCACGTCTTCGCCGAACACCACGACATCGGGATCGGACTCGATGGCATCGGCCAGGGCACGGTTCAACGCGGCGGCCATCGTCATCGTCGTCACCGTGGCGGCTTCGCTCTCGGTGCGGGTGTCGTCCTGTGCGATCGTCATCGGCGTGCTCCGTTCATCGCGGCTCCGGCTCCGGCTCCGGCTCCGGCTCCGGCTCCGGCATCGGTGAGACGCGACCGTTCGATCTCGCCGCGCAGCAGGTCCCACTGCTCGTCGAGCTGAGAGGATCGGGTCTCGGTCACGAAGCGGAACAGGTCTTCGGGGTCGAGGTCGGCGTCGGTGTTCAACGCGGTCCGCATCGCTGCGGCGATCTCCTCGGCTCCCGAGGCGAAGCGCTCCTCGGTCGCGGTGTCGAGCGCGCCGGTGGCGGTCAGGTGCGCCCGAAGGCGCAGCAGCGGGTCGCGGGCGATCCAGGCCTGCACCTCGTCGCGCTCCCGGTAGCGGGTGTCGTCGTCGGCGTTGGTGTGCGCCTGCACCCGATACGTGTGCGCCTCGACGAGGCTCGGCCCTCCGCCGGCGCGGGCGCGAGACATGGCCTCGTCGAGCACGGCGACCACGGCGGCGACGTCGTTGCCGTCGACCCGCTGCCCGGGCATTCCGTAGCCGATGGCCTTGTGGGCGAGCGAGGGGGCGGCGGTCTGGCGCGAGAGCGGGACCGAGATCGCGAACTCGTTGTTCTGCACGAAGAAGACCACGGGGACGTGGAACACCGCGGCGAAGTTCATGGCTTCGTGGAAGTCGCCCTCACTGGTGGCGCCGTCGCCGCAGAGCGCGAGGACGACCGTGTCCTCGCCCCGATGCTTCGCCGCCTGGGCGAAGCCGACGGCGTGCAGCAGCTGGGTGGCGAGCGGAGTGGCCTGCGGGGCGACGCGGTGGGCGCGCACGTCGTACCCCGAATGCCAGTCGCCCTTGAGGAGCACCATCGCATCGGCGGGGTCGACACCGCGCGCGATGACGGCGACCGAGTCGCGGTAGGTGGGGAACAGCCAATCCGTGGCGCCGAGCGACATGGCGGCACCGACCTGGCAGGCTTCCTGCCCGTGCGACGACGGGTAGACGGCGAGGCGGCCCTGGCGCACGAGGGCTCCAGCCTGATCGTTGATGCGCCGGCCCTCGACGAGCCCGCGGTACGCCGCGAGCAGCGTGTCCGAATCGGGGAGCGCATACCGCTCGTCGGCGACGGCCGTTCCGTCTTCGTCGATCAGTTGCACCGCGGTGTCGCGCGGGAGCAGGTCGGTGTGCAGCATGCGTTCGCCCTCCTTGCCGAACTCGATGAGGACAGCATGCCTCTGGGGCGTCACTCATCCAAGATCTTTTGCGGAATCGTGGATGAAAGCTCGTCACATGAGGCATTCTTGAGCGAAGTGTCAGAAATTCTGCATCGAGGAAGGGGTCGCATGGTTGCTCTGGATGAGACGGATCGGGCAATCCTCGAGGAACTGCGTCAGGATGCGCGCGCGTCGATGACCGCGATCGCGGATGCCGTGCACATCTCGCGCGCCGGTGCGCACGCGAGGATCAAACGGCTCACCGACACAGGCGTCATCACGGGGTACACGGTGCGCACCGACCCTGTGCTGCTCGGGCACCACGCCAGTGCCTACGTGACTCTCGCGATCGAGCAGGCGACCTGGCAGTCGGTGAGCGAACGGCTGCGCTCGATACCCGAGATCGAGCACATGGCGCTGGTCGGTGGCGACTTCGACGTGATCCTGCTGGTGCGCGCGAACGACGCCCGCGATCTGCGTCGCATCGTGCTGGAGGACATCCAGGCGATCCCCTCGATCCGCTCGACGAGGACGACGCTGATCTTCGAGGACTATCCGCGGAACTGAACGAACGACGACACGACGACGATCCCGATGCACAGGACCCCGAATGCCGTTGCGAGAGCGGTGAGGGCGACGAGCAGCCCTCCGCCGGGCGCCGTGATCCGCGCCGAGCCCGGCGGCGTCGCGCCCGGAAGCGTCGAGTGCAGCCATGCGGTCATCCGCAGCTGACGTCGGCGTGCCGCGAACCAGAGGGCGCAGGCCGCCACGAGGCCGACAGCACCGGGGACGAACCCCCACGCGGTGAAGGCGGGCGGTAGCAGCAGAGGGAAGACGCGCAGCGACACCAGCGAGCCGATGGCGATCGCGAGGGCCGTGCGGCGCCAGGCGAGTTCGGTGCGCTCGGGTTGCAGGCCCGGATCGAAAGGCCCCTGTGCGTGTGGCCCCGGAGCATCCGGTCGTCCGGCATCCGACCTGCGAGCCGTCACCGCCAGAGCACCCCGGCCAGGACGAGCAGGCCGACGACCGTCACCACGATCGCGAGCACCACGGCAGAGAATGCTCCGGGCAGTGGGCGGGAGCGACGCATCGCACGTTCGGCGCGCATCCACTCCCACCAGGCCAGCGGTGCGACGGCAGTGCCGGTGACGATCAGCACCAGCGAGGCTGCGAGACGGAAGCCGGCGTGGAGGTCGAGGCCGAGCACCTCGAGGGCGACGCCACCGGCGATCAGCGCGAGCCCGGTGCGCGTCCAGGCGAGAAACGTCCGCTCGTTCGCGAGGGAGAAGCGCGGATCGGGCTCCTCACCGGTTTCGTAGACCGAGGCGGGGAAACGTCGCATCGCCTCATCGTAGCGGCGCGGGCAGATCGTGAAGGGTCGGCGGGAGGAGCGGGCGACGTCAGCTGATCGTGAGCTCGAACCCGTCGGCCGTGGGGGAGACAGCGACCTGGGAGAGGTCGGTGACCAGGACGGTCGGGTGGTGGGCCGCGGCGTGCGTGCCCACGCCGACGACGCGCATTCCCGCAGCGAGGCCCGCCTGGATGCCCGCACCGGAGTCTTCGAACACGACACAATCCGCCGGAGCGATCCCGAGCAGTTCTGCCGCGCGGAGGAACCCTTCGGGGTCGGGCTTGGAGGCGGACACATCCTCGGCCGTGACCTTCTGTGCGGGAACGGCGAGGCCCGCGGCCCGCATCCGTGCGGTCATGAGTGCGACATTCGCGGAGGTGACGATCGCGTGTGGGAAGGGCCGCAGCGCATCGAGCAGCGCACGTGCGCCGGGGATCTCGATCACTCCGTCGACGTCACCCGCCTCGTTCGCGAGCATGATGTCGTTCTCGTGGAGGTTGATCGCATGATCGCGCTCCGGAAGCATGATCGCCATGCTCTGATGGCCCTGTCGCCCGTGCACGGTGCGCAGCACCGTCTCCGGATCGATGCCGTGCGGCTCTGCCCATGCGAGCCACAGCCGTTCCACGACGGCGGTCGAGTCGACGAGGGTGCCGTCCATGTCGAGGAGGGCGGCGCGGGCGGCGATGGTCTGGGTCACCCGTCCAGGCTAGTCGCACACGCGACGAACGCCCGGGCGCGCGAGCCGGTGCGCGGCGTGCGCGGCTTCTAGGATGTGGACCGGGAAGGACGAGGATGAACGCACTCGCGAGCAGGGTGATGCAGGTGCTGCGTCAGGTGCGCGGCCCGGCGACGGCGGAGGCCGTCTTCGAGGCGACGGCGCTGATCGTCGGCGCCGGTTTCTTCGTCGCAGGATTCCTGATCGGACTCCCGGTCTTCTGGGGCCACGACCTGGCGATCAGCGGCAGCGGCTCGATCGGAGTCTTCGCGGCGTACGGGGGCGCGATCACCGCCGTCATCGCCTTCACCCTCGGGCGCGTCGCCGTGCGACCCGCGCAGCCCGACCCCCGCGCGGCGCGCGACGGTTTCAGCGTGCCGGGGGATCGGCTGCGGTGGTACGACCTCACCGCCATCGCCTTCGCGCATGCGGCCATCGCGTACCTCGGCTGGCTCGGCGTCGCCGAGCTCCTCGAGCGGAGCTTCACCGATGCCCCGGTGTTCCCGTTCCCCGGCGCCATCCTGGTGGCGGTCGCCTTCGCGCTGACCGGATACGTCTGTTTCCTCAGTGCCGTCGCCCTGACCCCGATGGTGCTGTCGCTGGTGCTCGCCGTCTTCCTCGTGGTCGGCGCATTCGCCAGCATGCTCGCCTCCAGCGACGTGCACTGGTGGCGCGACAACCTGTCAGCGCTCGGCATGAGCACCAACAGCGCATCGGTCGCGTTCAATGTGACGCTGGTCATCGCCGGGGTGATGATCACGACGATCTCCCGCTACGCGACCGCGGGACTCCCGGCCGAGAGCCCGGAGGAACGGCGAGGACGCTTCATGGTGCGCGGCGGACTGATCCTGATGGGCATCTTCCTCGCGTGCGTCGGTATCTTCCCGGTGGACGAGTTCTTCCTCCTGCACAACACCGTCGCGACGGGTATGACCGTGGTGTTCGGGATCATCGTGGTCGGCCTGCCGTGGTTCCTGCCGACCATCCCTCGTGTGTTCGTGGTCTTCGGGTGGATCTACGTGCTGGTGATCATCCTGCTCGCGGCCTTCTTCGCGGTCGGCTACTACAACCTCACCGCTGTCGAGCTGATCGCCGCCGTGCTGATCTTCAGCTGGATCATCGTGTTCCTCCGCACGGCGGGGTCGGTCACCGCACCGGCGGTCTCGGCCGATGCAGCGACCGAGACGGGCTGACGAGGCGGGCTGACGAGGCGGGCTGACGAGGCGGTCGCGCCGGGGCTAGTCCCAGATCGGATCGTCGGGGTCGGGGGAGTCCGTGCCGTCGGCGTCGGTCATGATGCGCGCTTCGGCGATCCACGACGTCAGAGAATCGTCGTGGAGCATATGAGGTCGTGGCGGGCCGAGAAGCTCGGGGATCGTCACGATGCTCAGCGGCTCGTCGCTCGCGAAGATGACGACGTTGCCCAGTGGCCCTTCATCATCCTCCGGTTCGGCGTCGAGGACGACGGCGACGTGGTCGAACACGGTGCGCAGGGTGGCCGCCTGTCGCCGTGAGTACTCGAACGGGTGCCCGTCGAGCAGGTTCACGGCCACGACGCCCGCCGCGGCGGAGCGTGCGGCGACGCGGCGGTAGAACTCCTGGCTGGCCACACGATGTCGGATGACCGCGGCATCCCACAGATCCACGACGGTGAACTGCGCATCCACCCAGTCGGTGTCGATCGCGGTGCTCTCCGCTGCAGCCGCGGCGACCGCGGGGACAGAGGACGAGGGCGCCGACGAGCGCTTCTCGTCGGGGAGATCCGCGTCTGCGACCGCTCGCGCATCGCCGAAGATGACGCGCAGATCGGTGCCGGAGGGCAGCGGCAGGGCGGCGACCACCGCGGTGTAGAGGGCGGGTTCGAACTCCACCGCGAGCTGCGGGGACCCGGCACGCGTGGCCGCGACGTAGCGAGCCAGCGTGAGTGCTCCGGCGCCCAGATGCACGGTGAACAGCGGGGCACCGGGCTCCGCCGCGGCGTCCATCGCTCTGGCGATGTGCTGGATGTAGTCGTATTCGAGCGCGGTGGGATCGGTCATCGAGACGACGGACTGCGGAATCCCATCGACGCTGAGCTCGAAGCGACCGGGTCGTCTCTTCGACTCCATCAGCTTCGCCTTGCGATTGTCGAGCATGAGCGAGAACACCCGGCGATTCCTTGGCACCCGTCGATCCTAGATCGGGCGACGTCCGTCGGAGGCAGCCTTCCGGGCAACGGCCGGACGGTTCGTCGCACGCGGCTACCCTGGAAGGAACATGGCACATCTTCTCGGGGCTGAAGCCCTCCACCTCGAATATCCGACCAGGGTCGTCTTCGACTCCGTGACCCTCGGCATCGAGGAGGGCGACCGCATCGGCATAGTCGGCCGCAACGGCGACGGCAAGTCGAGCCTGCTCGGCATGCTGGCAGGCATCAAGGAACCGAACTCCGGACGCGTCACGGTGCGCGGAGGAACGCGGATCGGCGTGCTCGATCAGGCCGACAACCTGCCAGACGACCTCACCATCAGTGCGGCGGTCGTCGGCGACACCCCGGAGTACGAGTGGGCGGGCGATGCGCGGATCCGCGACGTCATCGAAGGGCTGCTCACCGACCTCCCGTGGGATGCCGAGATCGGTTCTCTCAGCGGTGGGCAGCGGCGTCGGGTGTCGCTCGCGAAGCTCCTCACCGGAGACTGGGACGTCATCGCCCTCGACGAGCCGACCAACCATCTCGACGTCGAGGCGATCACCTGGCTCGCCGGACACCTCAAGAAGCGCTGGTCGCCGAACTCGGGCGCCCTCATGGTCGTGACGCACGACCGATGGTTCCTCGATGAGATCAGCACCGAGACCTGGGAGGTGCACGACCGCATCGTCGAGCCCTTCGAGGGCGGCTACGCGGCGTACATCCTGCAGCGCGTCGAGCGCGACCGGATGGCGGCCGCCACCGAGGCGAAGCGTCAGAACCTCGCCAAGAAGGAGCTCGCGTGGCTCCGCCGTGGCGCTCCGGCCCGCACGGCCAAGCCGAAGTTTCGCATCGACGCGGCCAATGAGCTCATCGCCGACGTCCCCGAGATCCGCGACAAGGTGTCGCTGCAGTCGCTCGCCGTCTCGCGACTCGGGAAGGACGTGGTCGACCTGCTCGACGTCGGGGTGACCTACCCGACGGCGGACGGCGGCGAGAAGGTCGTGCTGCGCGACATCGAGTGGCGCATCGCGCCGGGGGAGCGCACCGGGATCCTCGGTGTGAACGGCGCCGGCAAGTCGACGCTGCTCGGCCTCATCTCCGGCACCGTGGAGCCGACCGTCGGACGGGTCAAGCGCGGCACGACGGTGAAGGTGCAGACCCTCACACAGCGGCTCGACGAGCTCACCCAGCACTGGAACGACCCGGTGCGTGTGATCATCTCGGGCCTGCGCACCTCCTACACGATGGGGGCCGGCTCCAAGGCGCAGGACCTCACGCCCGGGCAGCTGCTCGAACGGCTCGGGTTCGACTCCGCCCAGCTCTCCACTCCGGTCAAGGATCTCTCGGGTGGACAGCAGCGTCGCCTGCAGCTGCTTCTCGTGCTGCTCGACCAGCCGAACGTGCTGATCCTCGACGAGCCGACCAACGACCTCGACACCGACATGCTCGCCGCGATCGAGGACCTTCTCGACTCCTGGTCGGGCACGCTCCTGGTCGTCAGCCACGACCGGTACTTCCTGGAGCGCGTCACCGACCAGCAGTACGCGATCCTCGACGGTCACCTGCGTCACCTCCCCGGCGGGGTCGACGAGTATCTGCGACTGCGTCACCTGCAGTCCTCCACCGGGTCGAAGCAGACCGCGACGGCCGCAGCGACGGCGACGGCCACAGCTGCCGCGAAGGGGCTCGACGGTGCGGCACTGCGCACGGCGCAGAAGGAGGTGTCCGCTCTCGAGCGGCGCATCCAGAAGCTCACGCAGCAGGTGAACGCCGCCAAGACCGCGCTGGCGGACCACGACCAGTCCGACTATGCGGGCCTCGGCGACCGGATGAAGAAGATCAGC
Organism: Microbacterium sp. SY138; assembly: GCF_039729145.1. Taxonomy (NCBI): domain Bacteria; kingdom Bacillati; phylum Actinomycetota; class Actinomycetes; order Micrococcales; family Microbacteriaceae; genus Microbacterium; species Microbacterium sp. SY138. The sequence continues at coordinate 1,128,607 of NZ_CP155793.1, forward strand.
GACCAGCAGGCCGAGATCGAGGAGCTGGAGCTGCGCTGGTTCGAACTCACGGAGGAGATCGGCTGACGGAGGAATATCCTTCTCTCAACGCTGTTGGGAGGTAGGGATGGAAGGCCTCGAAGTAACTGTCCTGCTCGGACTCACGATTCTCGTCGGAACCCTGATCGCCCCGCGCGTGCGTCTCGCGCTGCCCCTCGTCCTCGTCATCTTCGGACTGCTGCTGGGGTTCGTGCCTCCGCTGCGCGAAGTGCAGCTGCCTCCCGAAACGGTGCTGCTGCTGTTCCTGCCGGTGATGCTCTTCTGGGAGAGCCTCACCACGTCTCTGCGGTCGATCCGCCGTGACTTCCGCTACATCCTGCCGATGAGCACAGTGCTGGTCGTCGCCTCGGCGTTCGCGGTCGCCGGTATCGGAGTGCTGTTCGGGATGCCGTGGGAGATCGCCCTCATCCTGGGTGCCGCGGTCGCGCCGCCGGATGCCACGGCCGTCGCCGCCCTCGGGCGTCTGCTGCCGCGCCGCATGTTCATGAAGCTCAAGGCCGAGAGCCTGACCAACGACGGCACGGCGCTGGTGCTTTACGCGATCGCGGTGTCGCTGGCGCTCGGCGGCCAGATCACCCCGCTGTCGGTCACGCTCGACGTGCTGGTCTCCTATGTCGGCGGCATCGCGGCCGGTGTCATCGTCGCGGCTCTCGGGTACCTGCTGCTGCGGCGCACGTCGTCGACGATCGTGATCAACGTCGCTCTGCTCCTGATTCCCTTCACGGCGTTCCTCGTCGCCGAGATGGTGCACGCCTCCGGTGTGCTGGCGGTCGTGGTCGCGGGTCTCATCGTCGCCTACGTGTCGCCGAGGGTCACGACGGCCTCTTCCCGGCGGCAGGCCGACGCGGCGTGGCCGTTCGGCGTCTTCCTGCTCAACGGCGCCCTGTTCGTCCTGATCGGGCTCGAGGTGCAGTACGTCGTGCATGAGATCTCCGCGGCGGCGATCGGTCGCCTGGTGCTCATCACGCTCGCCGTCTGGGCGACGCTGCTGGCCGTGCGCTACCTGTTCCAGCTGGTGAACGTGCTGTTCCAGCGTCAGGCCGGGCCGAGACCCGCACGCGGCGCCAGGGCACGGGCCAGAGTCGTCTCCACCGTCGCCGGTATGCGCGGCGCCGTCTCGCTCGCGATCGCGCTGTCTGTCCCCACGAGCATCACAGAGGGTGGGGCCATCAACGGACGCGATGAGATCGTGTTCGTGACCGCCGGCGTCATCCTGCTGAGTCTGCTCGTGCAGGGGCCGCTCCTGCCCGCGATCGTGCGGTGGGCGCGGTTCCCCGTCGACCACGTCGAGGACGAGGAATACGAACTCGCCGAGCGGGCGATCTCCGGGGCGGCGCTCGCCGCTCTCGACGACCTCGCGGCTGAGCACGGCGTGGGTCAGGAAGTCCTCGATCGCGTGCGGTCGGAGGGCTATCAGATGCTCGAGTTCGCGAACGCCCGGTCGTTGGCCCGCGAGCAGGCCCTCGTCGACGCGGAAGCCGATGCTCTCGACGAGATGCTCGGCGAGCCCGACCCCCTCGGTGCCGGAACCGCCGACATCGGAGACGACCCCACCACGGGAGGCGGAACCTCGCAGGCGACGGAGGGGAAGGGCACCGACGGCACGGTGCTGCAGATGATCGCGACCTCGACCGATGTCGACCTCGCGCAGCGCTCGCCGCTGATCCGGCATGAGGAGCACACGCGACTCAAGCTCGCCCTGATCGACCGCAAGCGTGAGGTCCTCCTCGGGCTGCGTGGCGCCGGCACGGTCGACGACATCGTCGTGCGCCGCATCTCCGCCCGACTCGACCTCGAGCAGGTGCGCCTGCAGGGGATCGAGGAGTACGACTGAACACCCGAGCGGACGACACCGCCGTCGGAGCGCATCGAGACGACGGCGCGCACCCGCCAGAACGATCCGCCTGAGAACGAGGAGACCGATGCCCACCATGATGAGAGCCATCATTCTCGATCGATTCGGCGACGAGGGGGAGCTGCGTGAACAGTCGGTTCCGATCCCCGCGGTCGGCGAAGGTGATGTACTCATCCGCATCGATGTCGCCGGCATCGGGTCATGGGATCGGGAGGAGCGCGAAGGCCACTACGAGGGAGCTTTCGGCGTGCCGTCGACCTTCCCCTACATCCTCGGGTGGGAAGGGGCGGGAACGGTCGAGGCGGTCGGCGCCGACGTGACGCGCTTCGCCCCGGGGGATCGGGTGTACGCCGCGTCGACCCCCGTCCCGCGAGGCGGGTTCTACGCCGAGTATGCGGTGGTCGACCAGGAGCATGTCGCCCCGGTGCCCGCGCGGCTGACCGTCGAGCAGGCCGGAGTGCTCGCCTGGGACGCACTGACGGCCACGAGCGGACTCGACACGATCGATGCGCGCCCCGGAGACGCCGTGATGATCTTCGGCGCGAGCGGAGGGATCGGTCACCTCGCGGTGCAGCTCGCCAAACACCGTGGACTCCGGGTGTTCGCGGTCGCCTCAGGACAGGACGGCGTGTCGCTGGCCGGGGGCCTCGGCGCCGATGTCGTCGTCGACGGGAGGCGGGACGACGTGATGGCGGCCATCGAGAGCTTCGCTCCGGAGGGCCTCGACGGCGCACTCGTCACCGCCGGAGGTCGGGCGGCCGAGGATGCGCTGCGCGGGGTGGCACCGTCGGGGCGCATCGCGTGGGCGCACGGTGTGAATCCGCCACCGTCGGCCGAGGTCGTCGAGCGTGTGTCGTTCTACGACGGCGACCGCAGCCGAGCGGCGCTGCAGCGTCTGAACGAGGTCATCGAGTCCAGTCTCATAGCCCCGCACGTGGCGCAGGTGTTCGACGCGGCCGAGGTCGCCCAGGCGCACCACGCGCTGCGAAGCCATTACGTGGGAAAGCTGGCGTTGCGCGCACCGCGCTCTTCGCACCAGCTGTGACGCTGTGTGCCGCACGCTTCCGCGTGTGAGGTGAGAGAAGGGTCCGAGTGTGCGAACACTGCTCGGACCCTCCTCACCACGGGATCAGATACCGGACAGGTCGACCCAGTGCGTCAGCTTCAGCCACGCACTGCCCGTCCCCGAGAGCTGGTACTTCACCTCGGCCAGCACCCGTGGGGAGGTGAGAGAGTTCTGCGGTGGCTTGATCTGGAAGCCCCATCCGGTGTTGTAGCTATAGCTGTTCGCCGTCGGCGCCTTCTTGATGATCGACGGCACTCCACCGCCGCTGTAGATCTCCACCTTCCGCTCTTTGAGTCCGAACCCCGGGTCGGGCGTCCAGCTGCCCGTGACCTTCTCTGTCCGAATCTGATCGCCCTTCAAGGTGTACTGGATCGTGATCGACGACTTGACCGAACCGTTGTCGTGATTCCCGCCGACGGAGGACCGCGGGGCGATGATGCCCGGCTCAGTTGGAGCAGCTGATGATTCGGTCGAAGGGATCCGCGCCTCGATCGTGGCCGACGTGCTGTTCGTATCCACAGGGATCTGCTCCGACTGCTGATACACGATCGCTCCGGTCCTCACATCCGTGACGACGACTGTCGAGTTCGCGTACAGATGCTCCTCTGTCGCCGCGTGAGCGGCGGCGGGCAGCGAGAAGGACAGAAGTACCGCGGTGGCCGTGGCGAGTGCGACTTTCTTTCGTGTTTTCATGACGTCTCCGGTCGTTGGATCGGTGCCGGACGGCACCGACACTCTTTCGAGTGCGTCGAGCAGAACACACGGTGCGATTGCTGTCGCCGACTGTGTCCTGCTGTCGCCGACTGTTTCTCGCCGTCGCCGACTGTGTCGTTCGATGACGCACGGCCAGGGCACAGGCGTGCGCGGTCGATCCGAGTCGGGTGAAGACGGTCGACCTGTCGCTGTGACGCCGTGTGACACTCGATTCCGCGTGCGTCGCGCGGCCTGCCTAACGTATTCGAGTCCCCCAAGAGAGGAACTCCTTCACATGTCACGCCGTACCACTTCCATCCTGGCCGCGCTCGCCGCGGTCCCGCTCTTCGTCGCACTCACCGGGTGCGCCACGGGGTCGTCCGATGCCGGATCCGGCAGTGAGGGATCGTCCGAGAACGAGGTCGTCAAGATCGGCGTCGTCGGCGAGAGCGATCCGCAGTGGCCCGCGTTCGTGGATGCGGCTGCGGCGGAAGGCATCACGGTCGAGCTCGTCGATTTCGGTTCGTACGAGCTTCCGAACCCTGCGTTGAGCGAGGGCGAGGTGGACCTCAACCAGTTCCAGCACATCGTGTATCTGGCTCAGTACAACGAGGCATCGGGCGATGATCTCGCGGCGATCGGATCGACGCAGATCTACCCGCTGGGTCTCTATTCGACGAAGTACGATTCCGTGAAGGACATCCCGGAAGGCGAGACCGTCGCTGTACCCGATGATGCTTCGAACCAGGCCAGGGCGCTGCTGGTGCTGCAGGCCGCCGGACTCGTCGATCTGAAGGACGGCGGCACCGCCTTCTCGGATCTCGCTGACGTCGATGAGAGCACGTCCAAGGTCAAGGTCACAGCGCTGGAAGCGGCCCTCACCCCTGAAGCCCTGCCCGATGTCGCAGCAGCCGTCATCAACAACGACTTCGTGGAGGACGCGGGGCTCTCGTTCGACGACGCGCTCTTCACCGACGACCCCGAGGACCCGAGTGCGCTCCAGTACGTGAACATCTTCGCGTCGCGCGCCGAAGACGTCGACAACGAGACCTACCTCAAGCTGGTCGAGATCTTCCAGACCGACAAGAACGTGCAGGAGGGCCTGGCGAAGTCGTCGGGCGGCACCGGCGTCACGTTGCAGACACCGGCCGACGAGCTGGCCTCGCTGCTCAAGGACGTTCAGAAGGACGTCGCGGCGAACAGCTGATCAGGTCGACCTGAGAGAATCGGGCGACGCGCGAGCGTCGCCCGATTCGTCGTCTGCAGGTCGACCACGCCCTTCCTTTCCCCTTCAAGACCGGAGCACTCCATGCCCATCGTGTCCCTCGAGAACGTATCGAAGAGATACCCGTCCCCGGCTGGGGCTGACGAGCAGATCACGGCGGTCGACGGCGTCACGTTGCAGATCGATCAGGGAGATGTCTACGGCATCATCGGATACTCCGGCGCAGGCAAGTCGACGCTCGTTCGTCTCATCAATGCTCTGGAGCCTGCCTCCGAGGGGCGGATCACTGTCGATGGCGTGGAGATCACGGCTCTCGCGGAGCGCGAGCTGCGCCGGGTGCGCAGTGGAATCGGAATGATCTTCCAGCAGTTCAACCTCTTCTCGTCGAAGAGCGTGCGGGCGAACGTCGCGTATCCGCTCAAGCTGGCCGGGTGGTCGAAGCCCGACATCGAGGCGCGTGTCACCGAGCTGCTCAGCTTCGTGGGGTTGAGCGACAAGGCGCGCTCATACCCCGAACAGCTCTCCGGCGGTCAGAAGCAGCGTGTGGGCATCGCCAGAGCCCTCGCCACGAGGCCGGCCATCCTCCTCGCAGACGAGGCGACCAGCGCGCTCGACCCGGAGACCACGCACGAGGTGCTGGCACTGCTCAAGAAGGTGAACGAGGAACAGGGCGTGACGATCGTCGTGATCACGCATGAGATGGATGTCATCCAGACGATTGCGACGAAGGTCGCCGTCATGGACCGCGGTCGCGTCATCGAGCACGGCGACGTGTTCGAGGTCTTCTCCAACCCACAGCACGCCGCTTCGCAGCGGTTCGTCGGCACGGTCGTGAAGGGGGTGCCCTCTCCGTCTGAACGGGCGGTGCTCCGTGAACGTCACGATGGACGCCTCGTGACGTTCTCGTTCCGTGACGGCGGTCCGTCCCAGGCGCAGGTCTTTCTCCAGCTCGCCGACGCGGGACTGGAATTCGAGCTCGTGTTCGGGGGCATCAACGACATCCGCGGGCGTGCCTTCGGACACCTCACTCTCGCGATCCGCGGTGAGGACGGTGTCATCGAGCAGACGCTCGCGAGCATCGCCCCACATGTCGACGTGTCCGACATCGACAGCGAGGAGGTGCGCTGATGGATCGTCTCATCGAGCTGGGGCCCGAGTTCTGGACGGCTGCTGTCGAGACTCTCTACATGGTCTCTCTCACGCTGGTGCTGGGCGGCCTGCTGGGCGGTCTGATCGGCGTCGGTCTGTACCTCACCAGGCCGGGAGGGATGCTGCAGAATCGGGCGGTCTCCGCAGTCCTGAACCTCTTCATCAACTTCTTCCGCCCCATCCCGTTCGTGATCCTCATCACGGTGCTGATCCCGTTCTCGCGTTTCATCGTGGGCAGCGGCATCGGCACGAACGCCGCGATCGTGGCGCTCGTCGTGGCCTCGATGTTCGCGATCGGCCGCATCGTCGAACAGCATCTCGTCGGGGTCTCACCCGGAGTGATCGAAGCCGCACGCGCCATGGGGGCCGGCCCCTGGCGGACGCTCTTCACCGTCGTGATCCCGGAGGCCCTGGGGCCGCTCATCCTCGGGTACACGTTCGTCATCGTCGCCCTCATCGACATGACCGCGATGGCGGGTTACATCGGTGCAGGCGGTCTCGGAAACTTCGCACTGACCTACGGACGTCGTCAGTTCGAGCCCGTGGTGATGTGGGCGGCCGTGCTGCTCATCGTCGTCTTCGTGCACGTGGCGCAGACGCTCGGAACCCGCCTGGCCCGCAAGGTCATGCGCCGCTGAGGGGAGCCTCGACCGGGTTCTCGTCGGCAGGCGCCTCCTGCAGGGTGCGACGAGTGGTGAACACCCGCTCCGTCCCGCTCAGCGGATCGATGAAGCGCAGTTCACGAGCGAGCAGCTGCAGCGGGCGGTCGAAGTCGTCGGGCAGGTCGTCGAGCAGCTCCGGGTAGAACCGGTCGTTCAGGATGCCGATGCCGAGGGCGGCCAGGTGCACGCGCAGCTGGTGCATCTTGCCGCTGTGCGGGCGGAGCAGCGTATGCACCACGCGATCGTCGCTGCCGATCAGCGCGATCAGCGTCTCGGCGTTCGGCTCCCTGGCATCGTCGACCTGCACACGCACCTGGGCGCGGGGCTTCTCGATGTGGTTGCGGTAGACGAGCGGGAACGAGGGGAGCTCGCCGTGATCGGGGAGCTCCGACACCGCCTCGTACACCTTCTGCACCTGCCGCTTCTCGAACATCAGCTGGTAGGCGCCGCGGGTCGCCGGTCGTGTCGAGAACATCAGCAGGCCGGCGGTCGCGCGATCCAGGCGGTGGATCGGCGCCAGGTCGGGATTGTCGAGGAGGTTGCGCAGGCGCACCAGCGCCGAGTTCTGCAGGAACTTGCCGCCGGGAGTCGTGGGCAGGAAATGCGGCTTGTCGACGACCACGAGATGCTCGTCCTGGTGCAGGACCTCGATCTCGAAGGGGATCCGCGTCTCGACGGCGGGTTCGCGGTAGTACCAGACGAATTCGACGCTGCCGAGCGGGGCGTCGCGCGGGACGGGGGAGCCGTCGGCCCGCACGATCTCGCCGCGGTCGAACCGCTGGAGAAGACGCTCGGGGTCGAGGTGGAAGAAGCGCTCGACCATGTAGGCGGCGACGGTGGGCCACGAGCCGGAGAGGGGCACGTGCAATCGTGTGGCTCCCACGCCGTCACGCACGGGGAGGGGGGAGGGCATGCCCATCAGATGCGGCCGGTCACGAGTCGAAGCTCAGGCTCAGCTTGCGCAGCAGCCCCGCGAGGCGATCCCGATCCGAGCGCGAGAGGGCCCGCAGCAGGTCGGCCTCCACATCGACGAGACGAGTGATGGCGGCATCCACGCGGATGCGCCCATCGTCGGTGAGCGTCACCAGCACGCTGCGCCCGTCGCCGGGGTCGGCCTCGCGGCGCACGAAGCGGCGGCCGACAAGACGGTCGATCCGGTTGGTCATCGTGCCGCTCGAGACCAGAGTCTGCTGCAGCAACTGCTTGGGGGAGAGCTGGAACGGCGCCCCTGCTCGGCGCAGCGCCGAGAGCACATCCCATTCCCAGTGCTCCAGGTCGCTGCGGCGGAACACGTCGCGTCGGGCACGGTCGAGGTGGCGCGACAGCCGGTCCATCCGCGACAGCACCTCGAGCGGGGAGAAGTCGAGGTCGGGGCGCTGGGTGTTCCACGCGCCGACGATCCGGTCGACCTCATCCACCTCGCTCATCCGCCCATTATCGCGTGTGCGGCTCGGGGATCAGGACGCCGCCGGCAGGTCGATCGTCATGAAGGTGCTGTGCGGGTCGAGGACGTAACCGCCGAACGGGCCGCATTCGTGGAAGCCGGCGGCGGAGTAGAGGGCGCGCGCCGGGACGAAGAACTCGGCGCTCCCGGTCTCGAGCGAGACACGGCTGATGCCGCGCGCCTCGGCATCCTCCAGCAGGAAGGCGAGCATGGTGCGTCCGAGACCGCGCCCGCGCAGCGCGGGGTCGGTGCGCATCGACTTGATCTCCTCGTGCCCTTCCGCCACCGTCGCCAGGGCGCCGGTGGCGACGGGGCGGCCGTCGAGGTGCCCGGCGAACAGCCGCACTCCCGGGGCGAGCAGACGCTCGAACACCAGGGCATGACGGCTCTCCGGTGGAGCCGTGTGCTCCAACTCCGCATGATGGGCGATCAGGAACTCGGCGAGGGCGGGGTCTGCGGTCTCCACCCGTTCGATCACGATGCTCATGACGCCAGCATCCCAGAGCGGTGTTTCGGGTGGATGACGCACGGGGTGTCAGCGGAACCGGGGCCGGGGCATGGCAGACTTGATGCCGCGGCGCCCTCGTGGGCGGCGCGGTCCGCCGTGGTGTAATGGCAGCACGACAGCCTTTGGAGCTGTGAGGTCTAGGTTCGAGTCCTGGCGGCGGAGCATGACTGGGAACAATCTCGCCATCGTCGTCCTCGCTGCGGGACAGGGCACGCGCATGAAGTCGCGCCTGCCCAAGGTGCTGCACCCGATCAGCGGGCGTCCGCTCGTGGGGCATGTGCTCACCACAGCGGGCCGGCTGCAGGCGGCGCACGTGGAGGTCGTCGTGCGGCACGAACGCGACCAGGTGGTCGCGGCGCTGGCCGCCGACTACCCCGACGCCGTGTTCGTCGATCAGGACGACATCCCCGGAACCGGTCGTGCGGTGCAGGTGGCCATCGATGCGCTCCCCACCGACTTCGACGGCGACGTGCTCGTCCTCTCCGGCGACTGTCCACTCGCCGATGCCGACACCCTCTCCGCCTTCCTCGCAGAGCACCGCGCCTCGGGCGCGCCGGCCACGCTGATGACCGCACTGGTCGACGATCCGACCGGCTACGGACGCGTCGTGCGCGATGCCGACGGTGGGGTCGACCGCATCGTGGAGCAGAAGGATGCGAACGAGGAAGAGGCCGCCGTCCGCGAGATCAATGCCGGGATGTACGTGTTCCGCGCCGCGACGCTGCGGGCGTACCTGCCCCAGCTGAGTCTCGACAATGCCCAGCGTGAGATGTATCTGACCGATGTGCCGGGATTGCTCCGTCGCGACGGCGACCGTGTCGCGGCATCGGTGGTGTCCGATGTCACGGTCACCTATGGAGTCAACGACCGCGCGCAGCTCGCTCTGGTCGGGCGCCTGCTCAACCAGCGAATCGTGCGTCGCTGGCAGCTCGAGGGCGTGACCGTGATCGACCCCGCCACCACCTGGATCGACGACGACGCGAAGCTCGCACCCGACGTCACGATCCTCCCGAACACGCAGATCCTCCGCGCCACGGTGATCGCCTCCGGTGCCGTCATCGGTCCGGACACGACACTCGTGGACTGCGAGGTCGGGGAGGACGCGATCGTCCGCCGCACCGATGCCACGCTGGCCGTGATCGGTGCCGAGGCGACCGTCGGCCCGTTCTCGTTCCTCCGCCCCGGCACGATCCTCGGAGCCCGAGGCAAGATCGGCGCCTACGTCGAGACCAAGAACGCCGAGATCGGCGAGGGCAGCAAGGTTCCGCACCTCTCCTACGTGGGCGATGCGACGATCGGCCGCGGGGTGAACCTGGGCGCGAGCACCATCACGGCGAACTACGACGACGTCAACAAGCACCGCACCGAGATCGGTGACGAGGTGCACACCGGGTCGCACACGGTGCTCGTCGCGCCCGTTAGGCTGGGAGCCGGTGCGAAGACCGGTGCAGGCGCCGTCGTCCGCAAGGACGTCCCCGCCGGCGCGCTGGCCATGAGCGTCGCCCCCCAGCGCAACATCGAGGGCTGGGTCGAGAAGAACAGAGCAGGGACGGGCGCGGCGGATGCTGCGTCCCGCGAGAATTCGGCGGAATAGGCGGACATGGCGCGCAAGAAGAAGACGGTCGATCTGGATCGCGACAACGGCGTGGCCCCCGGGATCATCGCGAAGACCAAGAAGCGGCTCGTCGTCGCCGGTGGACGTTCGCATCCCGAACTCACCGCAGCGGTCGCCGAGGCCCTCGGCACGGAGATCGCACCGGTCGAGCACCGGACGTTCGCCTCGGGCGAGATCTACGCCCGCTTCGAGGTCTCGATCCGCGGTGTGGATCTCTTCCTGATCCAGACCTTCGGCGAGCCGGTCAACGAGTGGCTCATGGAGACGCTCATCATGATCGACGCCGCCAAGCGCGCGTCGGCCAAGCGCATCACCGTCGTCGCGCCGTACTATCCGTATTCGCGTCAGGACAAGAAGGGTCGCGGACGTGAGCCGATCAGCGCCCGCCTCGTCGCCGACCTGCTGAAGACCGCGGGCGCCGACCGGGTCATGAGCGTCGACCTGCACGCCGCGCAGATCCAGGGATTCTTCGACGGCCCCGTCGACCACCTGTTCGCCAAGCCCGTGCTCCTGGACTACTTCGAGCGCACGCTGTCGCCCGAAGACCGTGAGATCCTCACCGTCGTCTCGCCCGACATGGGCCGCGTGCGCGTCGCCGACACCTGGTCGGACAGCCTCGGCGCACCGCTGGCGATCATCCACAAGCGTCGCGACCCGAAGGTCGCGAACCAGGTCTCCGTGCACGAGATCGTCGGTGCCGTCGACGGCCGCACCTGTCTCCTCGTCGACGACATGATCGACACCGGCGGCACGATCGTCAAGGCCGCCCAGGCGCTCAAGGCGAACGGCGCCCATCGCGTCATCGTCGCAGCGACGCACGCGATCTTCAGTGACCCGGCGTCCGATCGGCTGCAGGACTCGTCCATCGACGAGGTCGTCATCACCGACACGATCCCGCTCACCGAGTCACGTCGCTGGGACAAGCTGACCATCCTCCCGATCGCCCCGCTGCTGGCGCGCGCGATCCACGAGGTGTTCGAAGACGGCTCGGTGACGAGCATGTTCGGCGGCGACGCGTAACGCATCGTCACGGCACAGCCCGCGCATAGCCGGGGTGCTTACGGTCGAATGGCCGACGAGCGCGTCGGCCGACACCGAGCCGGGAGGACCACCATGATCCGCACGACCGTACCGACCTCTGTCCGTAAGGGAACCGCACTCCTCGGGATCGCGGGACTCTTCGTCCTCGCCGGATGCTCCGGAAACGCCGACGCCGAGGCGCCCGCCGACAACAGCAGCACTCCGGACGCCGGTTCCTCCTCGTCGTCCTCCGGCGGCGACTCCACGGGAACCTACGCCGACGGCACCTACACCGCCGATGGGTCGTACCAGACGCCCGAGACGGTGGAGCAGATCTCCGTCACCCTGACCCTCGCCGACGGCGTCGTGACCGATGTCGAGGTGACCGGCGACCCGCAGGCCCCAGAGAGCAAGCAGTACCAGGGGCAGTTCATCGACGGGATCGCCGAGCAGGTCGACGGCAAGGCTCTCGACGACTTGAACGTCAGCCGCGTCGCCGGCTCGTCGCTCACCAGCGGTGGGTTCAACAAGGCCGTCGAGGCGATCAAGGAGCAGGCCGCCGCCTAGGCGCCTGATCCACCATGGCCAGCTGGCGTTTCGAGGCCATCGGGACGCAGTGGGAGATCGAGACGACGGAACCCCTGCCGGAGTCGGCACGCGCCGCGGTGATGGCGGAGATCGACCGCTTCGACCGCGAGTGGTCCCGATTCCGTGCAGATTCGGAAGTCGTGCGCCTCGGACGTGAGGGGGGCGGCTTCGCCTCCGCCGATGCCCGGCCGATGCTCGACGCGTACCGTGGGCTCTCCGCCGCGACCGGAGGCGCCGTCAACCCGCTCGTCGCGGACAGCCTCGACGCGCTCGGGTACGACGCCGAATACTCCCTCGTGCCGGGTGAACCCGTGCGCGCACCGGCGGACTGGGAACAGGACGTGTCCTGGACGGATACCGATGTCGCGGCCTCGGCGCCTGCCCTGATCGATGTCGGCGCGCTCGGCAAAGGGCGTCTCGTCGACCTCGTGGCGGCGGTGTTGGCAGCGGTGCCCGGAGACCTCGTGGTCGACGCCGGTGGTGACATCCGGGTCCGCGGCTCCGGTGTGCGCATCGGCCTCGAGCACCCGTACGATCCGACGAAGGCGATCGGGGTCGTCGACGTGCACGACCAGGCGCTGTGCGCCTCGGCGATCAACCGGAGGGCGTGGGGGAGCGGGCTGCATCATGTGCTGGATGCCCGCACCGGGATGCCCGTGCGCACGTGGGCCGCGACCTGGGCATGGGCGCCGGAGGCGATGACGGCCGACGCCGTGGCGACGGCTCTCTTCTTCGACGGCGGTGTCGAGCTCGCAGCGATGTGGAACGTCGAGTGGGTGCGCATGAGCACCGACGGGCGCGTGCAGCGCTCGCCCGGATGCCCGGCCGAACTGTTCGTCGCCGCGGGGGCGTCGCACCCCTCAGGTCGGAATTAGGGAAGAGTGGAGAAGTGATCACCTCATTCGCCGCCGCACGACAGCGGGTCCTCGCGGTGCTGGGCTCGCTGTCGATGTACCGCCTCGTGCTGTTCGCGCTCGTCGCACTCGCGGTCATCGCCTTCGTCCTGTCGCTCTTCGGCGTGATCGTCTCGCCGACCCCGCTCGAGCTCGTGGCCTCGTTCCTCGTGCTCGCGGTCGTCATCTCCGCCGTGGACGCGGTGGCGCAGCGCATCCTCCGACTCCCCTGGCGCGTCGAATCGTCACTGGTGACCGCACTCATCCTCCTGTTCGTCCTCCGGCCGGGCATCGAGCCTGGCGCGCTCCTCGGTCTCGCTCTCGCCGGCGCCGTCGCAAGTGTCTCGAAGTACCTGATCGCGTGGCGCGGGCGGCACATCTTCAACCCCGCCGCGTTCGGGGCGGCCGTGGTCTCGATCCTCGGCGCTTTCGGAGCGTTCGAGTGGCTGGGGACCTCGTCGTCGTGGTGGGTCGGCACGCCGGTGCTCACGATCCCTGTGGCGGTGCTGGGCCTCGCCGTGCTGTGGCGCACCGAAAAGATCCGGATCGTGCTGGTGTTCCTGCTCGTCGCCGTCGCCACGTCGGTCGTGCGTCAGATGGTGCAGGCCACAGAGTTCGACATCTCGTTCGACATCGTGACGGCGCTGCAGTTCGCGGTGCTGCAGTCGCCTTTCCTGTTCCTCGGGGCGTTCATGCTCTCGGAGCCGCTGACCCTCCCGCCGCGCCGTCGGCAACAGCTCGTCGTGGCCGTCGTGGTGGGTCTGCTCGCGGGGTGGCCGATCTCGGTGGCCGGGCTGTTCACCCTCGGTCAGGAGCGTGCGCTGCTGATCGGCAACCTGGTGGCGTTCGCGTTCGCCCTGCGCGGTTCTGTGCGGCTCGTGCTCGAGCGGCGTGAGTTCGTCACCCCGACCGCGCAGGAGCTGACGTTCCGTGCCAAGGGGCGCGTGCGCTTCCTTCCGGGGCAGTACCTCGAGCTCGACGTTCCGCATCATCGCCCCGACGCACGCGGAACCCGTCGAGAGTTCAGCATCGTGTCGGCACCGGCTGATCTTCCGACGTTGCGCATCGCGTACAAGAACGGCGACCAGAAGCATCCGTCGAGCTACAAGCGCGCTCTCGCCGCCGCAGAGCCGGGGGCGACCTTCGCGGTGACCGGCACCTGGGGGGATTTCATCCTTCCTCGCGGAGACCAGCCGGTGCTCATGGTCGCGGCCGGCATCGGGGTGACACCGTTCGTCTCGCAGCTGCGGCAGTTGCAGGCGACCGGTCAGCGCCGCGATGTGGTGCTCGTGTATGTCGCCTCCGACGCCTCAGAGCTCGCCTTCCGCGATGAGCTCGCTGCGACGGGGGTGCGCACCGTGGTGTTCACACGTGACGAGCCTGGCGATCTGCCCGCGCACTGGTCCTGGGCGCGAGGCGCACGTCTGGATGCGGAGACCCTGGAGCGCGCCGTCGCCGACCTGGCCATGCGTCATGCGTTCATCTCGGGCCCGCCGCGGCTCATCGCCGACCTCGCCCCTGCCCTGCAGAAGGCCCGCAGCCTCACCACCGACGCGTTCGCCGGATACTGAGCCGAGGGACCCGTCGGGTCAGGCCTCGGCGGTGTCGTCGTCGGCTGCCGCCGGGTTACGCGGGATGCGGACGGTGAAGGTCGTGTCACCGGGTTCGCTGGTGACGGTGATGAAGCCATGGTGCCCTTCGACGATGGCCTTCGCGATCGCGAGTCCGAGGCCCGTGCCGCCGGTCTGCCGGGCCCGCGAGCTGTCTCCACGGGCGAAACGGGCGAACAGCTCGTCACGGATGGCGGGGTCGATGCCCGGACCGTCGTCGTGCACGCGCAGCACGGCATCCTCACCCTCCTGCGCGACGCTCAGTGTCACGGTCGTGCCGGCGGGCGTGTGGGTGCGGGCGTTCGCGAGCAGGTTCGCGACGACCTGATGCATGCGTCCGGCGTCTCCCACGATCGTGACGGGTTCATCGGGCACGTCGATGTTCCAGTGGTGGTCGGCCGCGGTCGGGCGTGCGTCCGAGAGGCCTTCGAGGGCCAGCTGGGTCAGGTCGACCGTGCCGTAGACGAGCTCCTGGCCTTCGTCGAGTCGGGCCAGCAGCAGCAGGTCCTCGACGAGGCGGGTCATCCGCAGCGACTGGGCCTGGATGCGCTCCAACGACGAGGTCGTACCCTCGATGACCTCGGGACGCTCCGCCTGCGCGTTCGACTGACGCAGCGCGCGCAGCGACAATTCCGAGTATCCACGGATGGAGGCGAGCGGGGTGCGCAGCTCGTGGCTGGCGTCGGCGACGAAGCGCCGCATCCGCTCCTCGTTCTTCTGGCGGGAGGCGAGCGACGTGTTCACATGATCGAGCAGCTTGTTCAGGGAGGCGCCGACGATCCCGGTCTCGGTGCGCGGATCCGCCTCGGACGCCGGTACGCGCTCGGTGATCGTCACCTCGCCGCGATCGAGCTGCTGGTTGGCGACCCTGGTCGCGGTCATCGCGACAGCACGCAGTGGTCGCAGACTCACTCTGATCGTGATCGCAGTGGTCAGCGCCAGCAGGATGAGCCCGCCGATGGTCGCGAGGGCGATGACGGTGAGCAGTTGCGTGAGCTGGTTCTGGATCTCGTCACGGGGGAGTCCGGTGACAACCACGACGCCCGTGCTCGCAGGGTTTGCGACGACCCGGTAGGAACCGAGCCCCGCGAGCGAGACGGTCGCCGGCGTGCCGCTGCCCAGAGCGCTGATGAGTTCGTGCAGTTGATCCGCTGTGAGAGCCTGGGATGTTCCGCCGAGGTCGCCGTTCGAGTTGTCGAAGGCGATTCCGGTTGCCCCGGTGACAGGACTCGCGACGGCGAACAGCAGGCCGGGAATCTGCGGGTTGCCGCCCTTGAGGATGTTGTCGACCGTGGCTCGTTCAGCCGGGACCTGTTGGACGAGCTGCTTCGTGATGCCCGCGGCATAGCTCTCGACCTTCTCGTCGAGCTGCCGCTCCAACGTGCTGCCCAGCGTCGCGCTGGTGATGACGGCGACGATGATGAGGATCAGCGAGACGAACCCGATCACGGCGGTCATCAGCCGTGTCTGCAGGCTCATCGGCCGCCTCATCACCGTCGCAGAGCTCACTGCGGAGCCTTGATCATGTAGCCGACGCCCCGGACGGTGTGCAGCAGCGGTGTGCGGCCGGCATCGATCTTCTTGCGCAGGTAGGAGATGTACAGCTCGACGACCGACGACTTGCCGCCGAAGTCGTAGCTCCACACCCGGTCGAGGATCTGCGCCTTCGAGAGCACACGGCGTTCGTTGCGCATCAGATAGCGCAGCAACTCGAACTCGGTCGCGGTGAGCTCGATCTCGGTGCCGTCGCGCACGACCTCGTGGCTGTCCTCGTTCAGGGTGAGGTCGGCGACGCGCAGGATCGACTGCCCGTCGTCGGCCGTGGCGTGACCGGTGCGCCGGATGATCGCGCGCAGGCGGGCGATCACCTCTTCCAGGCTGAACGGCTTCGTGACATAGTCGTCGCCGCCCGCGGTGAGCCCGGCGACGCGATCGCCCACGGCGTCCTTCGCGGTGAGGAAGAGCACGGGGACGAGGTTGCCGGACTCGCGGAGCCGCTTGAGCACGGACATCCCGTCGAGATCGGGCATCATGATGTCGAGCACCAGCGCGTCGGGCTCGAACTCGCGCGCCACCTGGAGGGCTTCCATCCCGGACGAGGCCGTGCGCACCTCCCAACCCTCCATGCGCAGGGCCATGGCGAGGAGATCGGTGAGCATCTGCTCGTCGTCGACGGCGAGGATGCGCAGGGGGGAGCCGTCGGGGCGGCGCAGTTCGGGCAGGTCGCTGGTCATGTCCCTATTCTGCGGAATCTCCTATGCGATTTCTATGGAGAATACTATGTGTTCTCTGAGAGATGCCGCGTCGCGAGGAGATGACGCGCTCACGCGATGCGCTCGTCGGGAAGCGCGAGGAAATCCATGCCGTCCTGCAGGGCGAGTCGGTCGGACAGCACGCCGACCGGTCCGTCGAGGTGACCGCCTGCGCGCACCCCGAGCCTCTTGGGGCCCGACAGTGCGTGATAGACCGCGAACTGTCCGCGCGGGTCCACCGCGGGGTCGAGCACCGCCGCGCTGACGTGCACGGGTATGCGCAGGCGCCGTGCGGCGGTCGCCGCATCGAAGTAGTCGAGCACCGGCCGCACCTCCGGGTGGTGACGGAGGTGCTGGCGAACGGCCTCTCCGCTCCCGGTGCAGTGCCGCGAGAGGCGCACATCGTGGTTCCCGAAGCTCGGCACGTCGAGAGCCGCACGGCGGAACCGGGCATCCCAGGGGAGCGCCAGGGCGCCGATGCCACCGCCGAAGCTGCCGCCGCTGAAGTCGAGAGCTGTCGCCGCCGACGGCGCCATCTCGAGGAGGACCGTCGCCGCCCGCCAGATGTCGGCTGCGCTGAACCGATGCGAGTACGTGTCGCGGTGTGCGATTCCGGCCAGCACGTGTTCGTCGGGCGAGGCGGGGAAGCGGCTGGCGGTGCCGACGTGCGTCCCGGGGGCGACGGGGAAGATCGCCGCGGTGCCGGCGGGCACCCGTTCGATGTCCGGTCCGGTCCGACCGCCGTATCCATGTCCGACGACGAGGCCGCTGCGGACGTCGGCGGTGGCGTGCGGCAGCATCACGAAGGCGGTGGCGTCTTCCCCGGCCGAGGAGCGGAAGCGGATCTCCGTCACGCGATGCGTCGCGGTCGCGGGGTGCTCCAGTGCGACCTTCCACGCCACCGGTCCGACGCCGAACTCCTGGAATGTCGCCTGCCAGAAGTCGTCGAAGTCCTCGGGCTCGTCCGGCGATGCGAGCGGCGTGAGCAGGGCGCCCAGCGAGTACTCGGTCATCTCCTCGGGAGGATTGTGGGTCACCGCGGGCGTCCTTTCGAGATGGTCTGCCTCGATGACGCTACCGGCGCCGACAGGGGGAGAAGCGCGCGTGATCGGCGAGGCGGATCCATTGACATGATCGCATATGAATTGCATTATGTGCATCATGGATTCAATAGCTGGCGACGGAGCCGAAGACCATCCCCTGCTGTGGAGCCGCCGCTCCGTGCTGCGCATGCTCGTGATCGCCGGTGTGCTTCCTCCGGTGCTGGGCTCGCCCTACGGCTCGGCCCCCGCCGCCGCGACAGAACTCACGACGTCGGGAGGGGTCTACGCCGATGCCCTCCGTCGCCTGGACAAGCCGAACCTGGCATTCACCCAGGTCGCACAGCTGGTCGGGGACGACCGCCGCATGACGTTCTTCCAGGCCACCTGGGATGGCGGGGCGACCATCGTGCGCGATCTCGAGGTCAAGCGCAACGGCGGCTGGCTGGCGATCACCGATCCCGCCCATCGGTTCGACGAGCAGTGGCTGGTGCTGGAGGGGACGCTGCCGTCGGGGAGCGCGCCGGAGCTGTACGGACCGCTCACGCCCAGCTGGCTCGGATTCACCTCGTTCCAGGTGCTCGGGCCGCAGGCGATCGAGCTGACCACGAGCACCGACGATGTCGACCTGGTCGTGCGGTGGCGCCTGGAGGGCGCCCATCCTGAAGCGCACTACGTGGTCACGGCCAAGACCGCGGGGGACTACATCGTCGGCTATCAGAGCCAGGACACGAAGTCGCTCGACGACCTCGACGAGGTGCTGTGCGGTTCGTACCAGCACGCGCTCTCGGTGCTCGACGGTTCCGCGCCCCTGGGAGCGTGGGAGCTCTTCGCCCCGATGGCGCTGACGCAGTATTCCGTGGGCGACGTCGCCGTCACCTCGGGTGTGTACCTGCCGTCGGAGGTGGCCGAGTTCGTGCACGAACGGCAGCTCATGTCGGATCGGCAGCCGTACGGCATGAGCCTGCGCAACGACAGCCTCGACATCGTGCCGTCCATGTACTCGCCGCAGCCCGGGCTGCGCACGGCCATGACGGTCGGACAGCAGCGCGGCTTCGCCTTCGGCATCGCCGCTCGAGCCGACACCCTGTACGGCACGTACACGCAACTGTGCCGGAACGAGTACGGCCTCACCGCGTATCGGCGCAATGTGTACGACCGATCGCTGACCGACGCGGTGCACGCGATGACCGCCCTGATCGCGGTCGAGCCGAGCGGCGACGATTCCGTCGACTACGTGCCGTCGTACTCGGGCTGGTGGAACCGCGCCAAGGGATTCGTCGACGTCGAGAACGAGGATGCGGTCCGCACGGCGGCCAGCGGAGTCGTGCTCGCCGCGCACTACCTGACCGGGACCGCCGACAGCACGCTCTACGACCGTCGTGCGCGTCCGCTCGTGGAGTACCAGCTCTCCCGCAAGGGCATCGGGCACACGCCGATGATCGGCAGCCCGGTGTACAACGACAAGACGCAGTACCGGATCGGGAAGATCCCCACCGATGCCGTGAACCTCGCGTCGCTCTACCAGCTCACGCACGGCCGCAACGCCGGCATCCAGCGGCTTGCGGTGCAGGCGACCAAGGCGGGCGTGGTCGGGCAGAGCAGGGCGCCGTTCTCGAACGCGCTGGCGACCTACCGCGTCACGGGGGATCCCGCCTATCTGGCGGAGGCGACGCTGATCGCCCGGAGGTATGCGCAGGAGCAGATCCTCACGCCGTATCGCAGCAACGGCCAACCGCCGGGAGGCTTCGCCTACAGCTTCTCGAAGTACTGGGTCGACCTTCTGGAGATGTTCGAGGCGACGGGCGAGACCGAGTTCCTCGACGGGGCATATCGCGAGGTGCAACGGTTCATCACGCAGACGGCGGTGCGCCCGGTTCCCGACACGAACGTCACGGTCCCGGTCGGAGCCGTCATCAAGCAGCAGTACGACTGGGAGTCGCGTTCGTCGCTCCCGTCCTACCCGACGACGAACGTTCCGACGGAGACGGTGCCGGCCTGGTACGTCTCGCCCTCCGGCCTGACGTTCGAGGCGCTGTCGTCGTTCAAGCTCGGCGTCAGCACCCTGACCAACCCGGGCGGCGGCTACGTGTTCAACCCGTGCTGGGCCGGAGCTCTGCTGCGGCTGGCGCATCATACCGGAGACGAGCTGCTCGCCGACATCGCGCATAACATGGTGATCGGACGGTTCACCACGTATCCCGGCTACTACGGGCGGCAGTTCCAGGTCGCGCACATGAAGCCCGACTTCGCGACGAGCGGTCCGGTGGGGATCACGGGGTACTACTTCCACCACGCGCCCGCCCAGCTCGGACTCGCGATGGACTACCTGATCAGTGAGAGCTTCTACCGCAGCGCCGGCGCGATCGAGTTCCCGCACGTGTTCGAGGCCGACTTCGCCTACTTCAAGTTCTTCGCCTACGGTCATGCGCCGGGAACGTTCTTCGGCGAGGACGGCGTGTGGCCGTACTTCCCCGAGGGGCTCATCGGGGTCGACAACCCTCTGGTCAACTGGATCGGCGGCGTCGGCAACGGTGCCCTGTACGTGAGCCTCACCAACTCCGCGGGCACCGCGCAGCAGGTGCTCGTCGACCTCTCCACCGATCTCACCGGCCTGCCCCGCAGCTCGTCGACCGCGGTCGAGGTGGTCGCCGCGAACGGCGCCCGCTCGACCTCGGCGGCCCAGAACGGTCGCGTCACCGTCACGGTGCCCGCACGCGGACTGCTGGCCCTGGTGGTGCGGAACGTCACGGTGCAGCGGCCGGGGCTGCCGTTCGATGACGTCGTCGATCACGGGCGCGACAGCTTCCACGAGATCGACTCCGACCCCGCCACCGAGTACGGGGTCGCGCGCGGGATGCTTCTGGTGCGTCCCGACGGGCAGGGGTACGACGCCTACGTGCAGATCGACACCGAGCAGCAGGCCACGCTGTCGTACCGCATCGGTGCGCAGGCGGTGCAGCAGGCTCCGCAGAAGGCGTACCCGTTCGAGTGGACGATCCCCGTCGACGACCTCACCAAGACGTTCCGGTACACGATCGCCTCCGGGGGCACGACCACGCCCGAGGTCACCCTCCAGCTGCCGTCGCGGATCAGCGGGGCCAACCCCGGGCTGGCGGGCGATGTGATCGCGCAGGCGACCGGAACCGCCGGAGACCGGGTTCCCTTGATCATCGAAGTGCGCAATGCGACCGACGACCCCGTCACCGGCACCGTGGCTGTGACCCTGCCGTCTGGCTGGAGCCTCGACGGTGCCGTCCCGGCGATCTCCGTTCCCGCGCAGGGCTCCGCGCGGGTCGAGTCCGCGGCCGTCATCGCGACCGCAGCGGCGCTCGGCGAGGTCGAGGTGAAGGCGAAGCTGTCGGTCGCCGGCGAGGACCCCGTGACGCTGCGCCCCGCCGCGATCGAGGTGATCGACCGTCGCCGCCTGGTGTCGCTCACCTCGGACGTCGAGATCGTCAGCGGTCCCGGCGCGGTCGCGAAGCTGACGGCACTCGTCATCAACACCGGGGTCACCCCGCTGCAGGGCACGCTCGCGCTCTACGGCCTCACCGGGTGGAGCGTCGGGCAGCAGAGTGCGACGATCACGGTGCCGCCGAGGTCGGATCTGACCCACACCTGGACGGTGACGGCAGGGGCCGGCGTCGCGCCGGGATCGTCGACCCGATTCGAGGCGCGCCTGGACCAGACTCTGCGACGCGGAGTGCTCGTGCGCGTCGCCGATGAGGGCGTGATCGCACACACGCAGTCGCCGTGGCCGGGCTACCTGGAATCGGGCAACTGGTACCCCAGTGGACTCTCCGGCTGGAACGGCACGCGCACGCGCTACAGCGACTCCGACTCCGTGGGCAGCACCGTGACGTGGAACGTCGACCTTCCGCAGGCGGGGCTCTACCGCGTCTCGGTCTGGTACCCGACGAACCCCACGACCACGACCGCGGCCGCCTACGTCGTCGAGCATCAGAACGGCAGCTCCGAGGTGATCGTGGATCAGACCCAGGGCGCGGCAGCGTGGCGATCGCTGGGTTCGTTCCGCTACGCGGCCGGTGCGACCGGAACAGTGCGGCTCGAGGTCCGCAACACCAGCATCCACCGCGTCAGCGCGGCGCAGTTCGTGCGCATCGGGGACTGACATGACGAAAGGGGTGGGCCGGCCGGAGAGATCCGGCCGGCCCACCCCTTCGTGGTGGGTGCGGAGGGGCGTCAGTGCCGCACGTACTCCTTGATCGCGTCCTCGTCGACGGTCACGCCGAGGCCGGGACCGGTCGGGACCAGGAACCCGCCGTCGGCACGCACCTCGAGCGGTGTCGTGAGCAGGCGGTTGGCGACCGGGAGCGTGAACGGCTGGTACTCGAACGCGAGGAGCGAGGCGGCGCTCGCCGCGACGTGCACACCGGCGGCCATCGCGATGCCGAAGGCCGCGGAGTGGTGAGGCGCGACCTGCACGTGGAACGCATCGGCGACAGCCGCGATCGCGAGGCCCTCGGTGATGCCCGTGCGGCCGATGTCGGGCTGCGTGAGGCCGACAGCGCGGCGGGTGAGCCAGTCGGTGAACTCGAAGCGGCTGCGCATCGCCTCGCCGACCGCGATCGGCGTGGCGAGCGCGGTCGCGAGGTCGCGGTGGCCCTCCACGTCTTCGGGAGCCAACGGTGCTTCGAAGAACCACGCCCTCCGGTCGTCGAGCTCCCGACCGAGGGCCCGCGCCTCGCCGAGCCGGTAGGTCCAGTGCGCGTCGAGCGCGACGTCGAGGTCGGGGTGCACACCCCGGACCGCGTCGTAGGTGGCGAGGTCGGTGCGGATGTCGACGCCGAGGTGCAGCTTGATGCGGCGCACGCCGCTCTCGACGAGCTCGGCCGCCTTCTCCGCCCGCTCGACGTCGTCGACACCGCGGATCCCGGAGACATAGGTCGGCAGCACTTCGTGGAAGCGTCCCCCGGCGAGCTCGGAGACCGAGAGGCCGGTCGCATGGCCCCAGAGATCCCACAGGGCGATGTCGACGGCTGCCATGGCGTCGGCCTGGTGGCCGGTGAGGTGCCCGCGCTCGCGCATCGACTCGGTCATGCGGTGCCAGAGCGTGCGCACCGAGCGTGGGTCCTCACCGAGGATGAGGGGGGTGAGCAGGTTGTCGACGATCGCCGCGGCGACGACGGGAGCGACCGGTGCCAGCGCCTCGCCCCAACCCACGAGACCCTCGTCGGTCTCGATCTTCACCAGCAGGGTCTCGTAGCCGGGGGAGTAGAGGCTCCGCCACGGCGGGCGGATCACGTAGCCGCGGTGGTCGACTGCGGTGTCGCCGGCGTAGGAGTTGTTCGCCTCCTCCTTCGACAGGTAGAGGGGGAAGGTCTGGACGCGCGTGATTCTCACAGGGGTCTCCAAAGACATCGAGGGGCGAGCGGCCGGCGGCTGGTGCCGCGGTCAGGGATCAGGATCGGATCAGGGGGCCGCGTCGCGGCGGAGGAGTCAGAGCGCGGCGAAGGCCGACGCGGTGCGGGACGGGCTGTAGCCGAGAGCCACGGAGATCTCGTCGGCGGCTTCGATCAGCTGCAGCGCGAGTTCCTGGTGCGGGGCGTGCAGGTCGAGCACCGAGAGGGGACCGCTCGCGGAGAGCCCGGCGACGATCTCACCCGCGCGGTTGCGGATGGGGGCGGCGATGCACGCGCGTCCGAAGGCGAGCTCCTCGATCTCGGTCGCATAGCCCCGGCTGCGGGTCTCGTCGAGGGCGAGCTGCATGGCTGCACGGTCGACGATCGTATGAGGGGTGAAGCGCTGAGGCGTCTGGGCGAAGTACTCGTCCACCTGCTCATCGGTCATGCCGGAGAGCAGGGCCTTGCCGAGGCCGGTGGCGTGCAGAGGGCCGGTGCGTCCGGCCATCGCGAAGGACTTGGGCGCGAGCGCGCCTTCGAAGTTGCAGAGGTAGGTGAAGGTGAAGCCGCTGAGCTCGGCGACGTTCACGCCGATCTCGATCTTGCGGGCGAGGTTCTGGGCGATCTGCCGCGACGCGCGGAAGATGGGGGAGCCGTTGAGGGCGATCGTGCCGAGCGCCACGGCTGCCGGTCCCAGGCGGTAGAGGCCGGTGCGGGCGTCCTGCACCACGAACTTCATGCGGTCGAGTGCCGACATCATGCGCGAGACGGTGGACTGGCCGAGCCCGGTGAGCGTGCAGAGCTCGGAGACCCTCAGCTCGCCGGACTCCTCGGTGAAGCATGCGAGCAACGACATCGCCCGTTCGACGGTCTGGGTGCCGCCCACCGATTCCGATGCCATGGTCACTCCTCCTCAGTACTGCCGCCGCGGATGCGACGCTGCGGCTGGTCGCCGCTGCCAGTCATCTTATGCAGTGAAATGGCTTCGAGCAACACAAATGTGGGTGTCTTATGCATTTTGTGGATTTCGCATCCGCATTGTGGTTAACTGGCCGCACGTCGACGTTGACGACTGTGACGACGACGCGCAGGGCCCCCGGGGGTCGTCTCTACTGGAAAGTGACTGCAATGCAACAAGCCATACTCGAGCGGCCCGCGGAGAGCGAGCAGAAGGCCGTCGAGCCACGCTCCGGGCGACGCTCCACGCTGGGCGCGAAGGATCGCACCTTCGGTTTCATGATCGCACTTCCTGCGGTCCTTCTGTTCCTCGTGATCGCGATCTTCCCCCTCGTGTCGAGCATCTTCACGAGCCTGTTCGATCAATCGCTCCTGCGTCCCGAGCGCACCTTCGTGGGTCTGGACAACTATGCGGCCGTGTGGGAGGAGTTCTTCGCCCGGCTCGGCACGACCCTTGTGTTCGCGTCGCTCTCCACGGTCTTCCCCCTCGTGCTCGGTGTGGCCCTCGCCCTGTTGCTGAACGCCCGCATGCGCGGACGCAACATCCTGCGCGGCGCTCTCATGCTGCCCTGGCTGCTCCCCGGCGTGGTCGTCTCCTTCCTCTGGGCCTGGATCTTCAACGACAGCTACGGCGTCGTCAACCACGTGCTCTCGGTCTTCGGCCTGCCGGAGGTCAGCATGCTCGGCACCCCGACCGGCGCGATGGCCGCCGTGGTCATCGCCAAGACCTGGCACTCGTTCCCGTGGATCATGGTCGTCGCCCTCGCGGTGCTCCAGACCCTCCCGAGCGAGCAGATCGAGGCGGCCACGATCGACGGTGCGACGCGTGCGCAGCGGTTCCGCCACATCTCGCTGCCGCACATCGCCGGCCCGGTCACCCTCGTCGCGGTGCTCGAGTTCATCTACAACTTCGGCAACTTCGACACGATCTTCGTCATGACCGGCGGCGGGCCCGGCAATTCGACCACGACGCTCGCGGTCAGCCTCTACGACCTGGCCTTCGGCAGCTACGAGCTCGGCAAGGCCTCGGCCATGGGCACGCTCTGGCTCGTCCTGCTCGCGATCATCACGACCGGATACCTGTTCCTCAACCGACGGCTGGAGAAGTGATGCGCCGTAGTCGCGATGTGGGGGAGTCGATCATCCGCCCCCACCTGTCCATCCCGGGGCGCGTGCTGCTCCTGCTCCTCGCTCTGTTCGGCCTGCTGCCGGTGTACTGGCTCACGGCGACTGCCTTCACGAAGAAGGAGGACGTCTTCTCCCTGGACCGTCCGTTCTTCCCGGTCGACCCGACTTTCGAGAACTTCGTCGGCTTCTTCCAGAACGACCTGCTGCTGAAGAACCTGATGAACAGCATCATCGTCTCCACCGGAACCGCCCTGCTCGCGGTCCTGGTCGGCGGCCTGATGGCGTACTCGCTATCGAAATTCCGCTACCGCGGCCGGAACGCCGTCATGTTCATGTTCCTCATCGGCCAGCTGATCCCCGGCGCCCTTCTGCTCATCTCGCTGTACTTGATGCTGAGCTCGGCCGGGCTGCTGTACACCTACACTGCGCTGATCATCTCGTTCACGACGTTCACACTGCCGCTCGCGGTGTTCCTGTTGAAGGGCATCATCGACGCCCTCCCCGACGACATCATCGAGGCGGCGAAGGTCGATGGCCTGTCGCGCACGGGCACGATGTTCCGCATCGTGTTCCCGCTCGTGGTCCCCGGTCTCATCACCGCGGGCATGTTCGCGTTCATGCGCGGCTGGAGCGATCTGCTCTTCGCCCTCACGCTCGCCGGCCCCGACAAGCAGACTCTGCCCGCCGGACTCACCCAGGCGTTCATCCGCGAGGGCACGGCCGACTGGCCGGCACTCATGGCGGCGTCCCTCATCACCTCCCTCCCGCTCGTCATCATCTTCATCCTCCTGCAGCGCTACTTCGTCTCCGGCCTCGCCGCCGGAGCGGTCAAGGGCTAGCGATGCACCGCAGAACAGCTCGTCCCCCTCATCCCGAAGGAGCAGTCTCATGAACATCTCGAACTCGCAGCTGAGCCGCCGAGCCTTCCTCGGAGGCGGCACGGTCCTCGCCGCGTTCGGCGCTCTCGCGCTCGCCGGCTGTGCCACTCCCGCCGCCCCCGGCACCGGTGCCGGAGCCACGGCCGCCGGGGCCACGAAGGCCAAGACCATCAACTTCTACGGCAACTCGCTCGGCGAGGAGGCCCTGAAGTCGGCATGGCAGGGCATCCTCGACGGATTCTCGAAGCAGGAGGGCGTCAAGGTCGCCCCCGTGATCTACCCGTACGATCAGGCGGCCACCCAGCTGGCGCTGACCGGACGCTCCGGCAACCTCATGGGCGTCGGACAGTCGGGCGGGTGGCAGGTGCTCACCCCCATGAACGTGCTCGCCGACCTCTCCGACCTCGCGAAGGGGCTCGGCATCCCGCAGGGTGTGCTCGACTCGTACACGATGGACGGCAAGCTGCTCGTGCTGCCCCTGACGGCCGCCGGCATCGGCATCATCACCAACGGAGAGATCGCGAAGAGCGTCGGCATCAAGTCGGGCATGACCGTGGAGCAGTTCGCCACGGCGCTCGAGAAGATCAAGAAGCAGGACTCCTCGCTGATCCCGTACGCCGCCGTCACCAAGAACCCCGACCTCAAGGACGCCGTCCCGTGGATGTGGGGCTTCGGCAGCGACGTCGTCACCGACGATCTGAAGTGCACCCTGGGCGACGCCGAGAGCGTCAAGGCCGTCACCTGGTACAAGTCCCTGCAGGACGCAGGGCTGACGCAGACGAACGTGGCGCGCAGCGATGCCCGCATCCTGTTCGCGAGCGGACGGGCGGCCCTGTACGACGACGCCCCGCTCGCATCGACCTTCGTCAAGACGAACGGTGCCGCCCAGAACATCATCGACAACATCGGCGCGATCTCGCGTCCGACCGCCGGGGGCAAGGACTCCTTCAACCGGGCCTGGGGCAGCGGTGTCTTCGCGACGGCGGGCGAGGGAGAGCTCACGAGCCGTGACTTCATCCTCTACGCCGCGACCAATGTCGAAGCGGCGACCGCGCTGTACGAGAACTCCGCGGTGGCACCTGCCGCCAAGAGCGTCGCCGACAAGATCCCGGCCCTCGCGGCAGACAAGTTCCAGGGCGCGTTCCGCACCGAGGTCTCCGAGCACGCCCGTGGCGCCGCCTGGGACCGCGTCGCGGTCACCGCGCAGATCGATGCGGCCATCGGAGCGGGGGTCGCGACGATCCTCGCCGGTCAGGTCGAGGTGCAGGCCGGCCTCAACGCGCTGAAGAAGGAAGTGCAGGGTCTGCTCGACGCGAACGCCTGAGCGGATCGCAGAGTCAGAAGGCCGCGTCCCGATGGGGACGCGGCCTTCTTCGTGGGAACGAGCGGCTCAGAGCCAGCGTTCCCGCAGCACCGGCTTCAGCCAGGCGGCGGGCGAGGAGATCGACAGACCGCCGTCGACGGCGATCGAGGTGCCGGTGACGAAGGATGCGGCGTCGGAGGCGAGGAACGCCACGACCGAAGCCACCTCCTCCGGGCGCCCGATGCGCCCGAGCGGGTAGCCCTCGCTCTCTCCGGTGTCGACGGCCGAGATGCTGCCAGGCTGCACGGCGTTGACGCGGATGCCGCGGGGGCCGTAGTCGAGGGCGAGCTGGCGGATGAGGCCGTCCACACCGGCCTTCGCGGCCGCATAGGCCGGGAGGGCAGGAGCCGCGAGGGACGAGTTGACCGAGGTCACCGCGACGATCGACGACCCCGATGCGAGGCGGGGGAGAGCGGCTCGTGCCACGAAGAACGCCGAGTCGAGCGTGGCGCCGAGCGCGCCGCGCCAGTCTTCGTCGCTCGTCGCCTCCGCGCGGGCGATCGGCATGCGGCCGGCCGCGAGCACGACGACGTCGAGTCGGCCGAGCGCCTGCTCCGCATCCGCGACGGCGCGGTCGGCGGCCTCCGGTCGGCTGCAGTCCGCGACGAGGTACCGCTCGAAGACGGGATCGTCGGAGTCTTCGAGCCCCACCCCGACGACGGCGTCTCCACCGTCGACGAAGGCGCGGGCGATCGCGAGACCGATGTCGGAACTGCCGCCGATCAGCAGCACGCCGCGGCGGGTCACACGCGCACCGTGGTGGGGATGGGCGGAAGGGCGAGCTCGTCGATGACCAGCTTGACCGATGCACGGCTGCCGGCGTCCAGGCGCGAAGCCGGATAGCGCACCGTCGCGTGGTCGATCACGCCGCGCGCGACGAGGACCTCCTTGTGCACCGCCCACGCGATGCCGCCCTGCAGACCGATCAGCACGAGAGGGAGCATACGACGGAACTCGGCACGGGCTTCGTCGACGCGCCCCTCCGTGAACTGCGCGAGCACCGGACCGAGGAGGTCGGGGAACTCGCAGGCCGGCATCGTGCCGACGGCGCCCCTGGCATACTCCTCCAGGCAGAATTGCGCATTCTGTCCACCGAGCACCGCGAAGTTCGGATCGTCGATCGCCGAGACGACCGCGCCGACCTTGGGCGCGGTCGGCGGGGCTTCGACCTTGACGGAGTCGACGCCCTCGAGGCGGGCGATCTCGGCGATCAGCGCAGGGGCCATCACGACGCCGGTGACGCCGGGGGCATCCTGCACCATGACCGAGAGGGAGGTGGCGTCGGCGACATCTCCGTAGAAGTCGACGAGCGTCCCGGCGGGCGGCTTCACCATGAACGGCGGAAGCACCATGAGGGCATCAGCGCCCCCTTCCTCCGCGAGGAGGGCCTGCTCGATCGAGGTCGCCGTGGACGTGCCGTTGACGCCGGCGATCACGGGCACCCGGCCCTCGACCACACGGACGACATCGTCCAGGATCGTGCGGCGCTCCTCGGTGGTGAGCGCGAAGCCCTCGCTCGCCATTCCGAAGACGGCGACGCCGTCGACTCCGGACGCGAGCTGGAACTCGACCAGTCGGCGCAGGCTCTCGCGGTCGAGGGCACCCGACTCGTCGAAAGGCGTCGCCAGGATGGGCATCAAGCCGTGGAGTGTCGGAGCCATCAGCTGTTTCCCCGCTTCATCATCGTGTATCCACATTTCTCGCAAGTGTTATGCATATTGTGAGATAGTCTGCCACATAACGGTTATGACCTACCAGAGAAGGATGACCCGGATGTCGCACCCTCAGGCCGCCCGCACCGTCGAGATCCTCTCCGACGCCCGCTACGTCCAGGCCGAATCTCCACGCTGGGATGCCCGTGACGGCAGCCTCCTCTGGATCGACATGGCGACGGGTTCGCTGCACCGCGGACGCATCGAGGGCATCACGGTCGTTCCCGAGGCCGCGGTCGTCGTCGGCGCGCAGATCGGTGCCCCGATCCCGCTCGCGCAGCCGGGCACGGGGTGGCTGGTCGGCGTCGACCGCCGCGTCGTCCACGTGAGCGACGATGGCGTCGTCTCGCCGATCACCGACGACATCGCGGGACCCGGCGACTACATGAACGATGGCGGGGGCGATCCGTCCGGGCGCTTCTGGGTGGGGAGCCAGGCCATGCCCCGCGACCCGCACTGCACACTGTGGAGCCTCGGTCCCGACGGGGAGCCCGTCGCGCGCCTCGGCGGCATCACCGTGTCGAACGGCCTCGCCTTCGACCGCACCGGTGCCACGCTCTACTACATCGACACGCTCCCGCATCGCCGCATCGAGGCGTTCGATGTGGCGCCGGACGGAGAGCTCTCGAACCGCCGCACGGTGTGCCGGGTCGAAGGAGGCAACCCCGACGGCATGACGATCGACCTCGACGGCATGCTCTGGGTCGCGGTCTGGGATGCGTCCGAGGTGCGCCGCTACTCGCCGGCCGGGGAGCTCCTGGAGACGATCGTCCTTCCGGCGAAGCGGCCGACAGCCGTGGCTCTGGTCGACCGGCTGCTGGTGATCACCACCGCGAGCATCGGACTGACCGATCCCGCCGACGCCGACGGGGCACTGCTCGGCGTGGAGGTGGAGGTCGGCGGCGCACCCGCGTTCCCATGGCGAGGCGCGGTGCCGGCGACGACGGCGGCCGGTTCGATCGAGGAGGGGGCCTCGTGAGCACCGTGGACAACGCGCAGCTGCAGGAACGCCTGCGCCGCACCCGACTCGTCGCGATCCTGCGGGGGACGGATGTCGACGCCACGGTCGGCGCGGCGCGGACGCTGCTCGCGGCGGGCGTGCTCACCCTCGAGATCGCACTCACCCTGCCTGACGCGGAGGAGGCGATCGCCCAGGTCGTGCATGATGCCCCGGCCGAGGCTCTGATCGGCGCCGGTACCGTCCTCGACGAGGCCGACGTGGAGAGGGCCCTCGCCGCCGGCGCGCAGTTCATGGTGACGCCCACGCTCAGCGCTTCTGTCGCCCATGCGGTCAGCCTGGGCATCGGCGTGCTCCCGGGCGTCTACACGCCCACCGAGATCCAGCGCGGCCACGACCTCGGCAGCGCAGCGGTGAAGCTGTTCCCCGCATCGGCGCTCGGGTCCAGTTTCATCCGCGCCGTCCGCGATCCTTTCCCGCAGGCGCGGATCATCCCCGTGGGAGGGGTGCGCGTCGACACTGTCGCCGAGTACCTCGCCGCCGGGGCGTTCGGCATCGGGGTGGGCGGGCCTCTCGTCGGCGATGCGGCGAGTCCCGGCGGCGATCTCGACGCGCTCGCCGTCCGCGCCGGGGCATTCATGCAGGCCGTGCGCGCCGGGTGACCGGCGCACTCCATAGGTTCCTCATCATCGGCCCCTCGATCTCGCATATGCGCGATTCCTAACGTCGATCTCGCCCCGCGATGGCCGCGGCGGAAGGAGAGAGATGTACGGAACGTATCTGCGGCGCGAACTCGCCGGCCGCAAGAAGCAGACGATGATCGTCGCGATCGGGCTGGCGATCGCGATCGCCCTCGTGATCGTCGTCAACGCCCTCACGGCGGGAGTGCGGGACGCGCAGGCGCAGGCCCTCGCCTCCGTCTACGGCGTCGGCACCGATCTCACCGTGACGGGCGAGCCCGCCGAACCCGGCCAAGGCGAAGGGCCGCGCTTCGACTTCGACGCGGATGCAGGTCAGAGCGACGGCGAGACCACCACGCTCGCGCAGTCCACACTGCGGACCGATTTCCTGCGCGGCACGCTCGACTCATCGGTGCTCGACACCGTCACCGCCACGGACGGGGTCGCCGCGGCATCCGGGGCGCTCAGCCTCACGAACGCCACCTTCTCCGGTGAGGTGCCCAGCGGTGGATTCGCTCCGCAGGACGGCGAGCAGCCGGCCGCGCCCGAGGAGGGGCAGACCGCACCGGACGCCGGACAGGGCGGCGGAGGAGGATCCTTCGGAGTCGACTCCTTCTCCGTGCTCGGCATCGACCCCGCAGCGACCTCGGTCGGTCCGCTCGCGTCGGCCGAGGTGACGGACGGACGCGGGTTCGACGCCGATGATGCCGAGGCGCTCGTCGCCCTCGTCGACAGCACCTACGCGGGTACCGACGAGATCGCGGTGGGAGACACGATCGATGTCGCCGGCTCCGATGTGGAGGTCGTCGGCATCCTCGGTTCGACCTCGGACAGCGCGGATACCGCCGCGAACGTCTATCTGCCGCTGCGCACCGCGCAGACGCTCGCCGGAGTGGACGACGTCATCTCCACCGTCTACGTGCAGGCGGATTCGGCCGATTCGATCGAGGCCGTGCAGTCCGCGTTGGCCGACGCGCTCCCCGATGCGACCGTCACCTCGCAGTCCGAGCTCGCCGCGACCGTCTCCGGTTCGCTCTCCAGCGCGACCGCACTGATCACGAACCTCGGCACCTGGCTCTCGATCATCGTGCTCGCCGTCGCCGTGCTGCTCTCGGTGCTGCTCACCCTGTCGGGCGTCGGGCGTCGCACCAGGGAGTTCGGAACGCTCAAGGCGATCGGCTGGTCGAACGGCAGGGTCGTCCGTCAGGTCGCCGGAGAGTCCATGGTGCAGGGGCTGATCGGGGGAGCGGTCGGCCTCGTCCTGGGTATCGCCGGCATCGTGCTGATCAACGTCCTGAGGCCCACGGTCGCTGCGAGCGGTGCGAGCCAGGGCGCGGGTCCCGGTGCCATCGGCGGGGGCATGGGCGGGGGACCGACCGGAGGTGGAGGGATGCTCCAGACCGCCGCGGCGGATGTCGTGCTCCAGGCGCCGTTCACCCCCGGGGTGCTGGTCGCCGCCGTCGGTCTCGCGGTGCTCGGCGGACTCGTCGCCGGAGCGTTCGGCGGCTGGCGCGCCGCGCGTCTCAGCCCGGCGGAAGCCCTGCGGTCGGTCGCATGATCACCGCACGCGCGGGCGACGTCCGGCACGACCCGCCACCCCCGATCCGAACAACCCGGAAGCCGACGACCCACGAGCAGGAGACGCACATGACCATCGCAGACCTCGATCAGACGGCGCCCCGAGGCGGGCACGAGCAGCCGATCTACCGCGTCACGGGCGTGACCCGGACGTACACGCAGAAGGGGCGCATCGTGAAAGCGCTGACCGGTGTGGACCTCGACATCATGCCCGGCGAGTTCGTCACGATCCAGGGCCCCACCGGCGGCGGCAAGTCCACGCTCCTGCAACTGCTCGGTGCGCTCGACACGCCGACGACGGGTTCCCTCCTGCTCGACGGCCGCGAACTCGCGTCGGCCTCGGCGAAGGAACTCGGACGCCTCAGGGCGGAGGAGCTCGGATTCGTGTTCCAGGGGTTCAATCTGATCCCCACGCTCACGGCCACGGAGAACGTCGACATGGCGCTCGAGCCCCTCGATCTCGACAAGGGAGAGCGGCGCATGAGGGTCGCTGAGGCTCTCGCCCACGTCGGTCTCGACGACAGAGGCGACCATCGGCCCGCTGAGCTCTCCGGGGGTCAGCAGCAACGCGTCGCGATCGCGCGCGCCCTCGTCAAGAGGCCGCGGGTGCTCCTGGCCGACGAGCCGACGGGCAACCTCGATGAGAGCATGCGCGACGAGATCCTGACGCTTCTCGAATCGCTGTGCGCCGAGGGGATCACGATCATCGTGGTGACGCACGACTCGGCGGTGGCGCGACGCGCGACACGGCGTCTGCGCCTCACGAAGGGTGTCGTCCAGGACATCACGAGGTAGGCGGTGGGATGGCACCACCATGGTGCACGAAGGGCCGGGTACCTCGCGGTATCCGGCCCTTCGACGACGGGACGTCAGTGCGTGTCTTCCGCCTCGATCTCGGTGCGGTCGCCCGACCACAGCGTGTGGAACGTGCCCGGCTTGTCGATGCGCTTGTAGGTGTGCGCACCGAAGAAGTCGCGCTGTCCCTGCACGAGCGCGGCGGGGAGGCGGTCGGCGCGGATGCCGTCGTAGTACGACAGCGACGACGAGAACGCCGGAGCCGGGATGCCCGCCTGGGCCGCGGTCACGACGACGCGACGCCACGATGCCTGGCCACGCGTGAGCGCCTCGGCGAAGTACGGTGCGGTCATCAGCACGGGCAGGTCGGGGGTCGCCGCGTAGGCGTCGGCGATCCGGTTGAGGAACTGGGCGCGGATGATGCAACCGCCGCGCCAGATCTTCGAGATCGCGCCGAGGTCGATGTTCCAGCCGTACTCGGCCGCCCCCGCCCGGATCTCGTCGAAGCCCTGCGAGTAGGCCACGATCTTGGAGGCGTAGAGCGCCAGGCGCACATCCTCGATGAACTGCTCGGTGTCCTCGGTCGAGACCGTGAACTCCTCGTCGGGGCCGGGGAGGCCGCCGGCGACGGCGCGCTGCTCGGGGTGCGACGAGAGCGAGCGGGCGAAGGTCGCCTCGGCGATGCCGGAGACGGGGACACCGAGTGAGAGCGCGGTCTGCACGGTCCAGGCTCCGGTGCCCTTGGCGCCGGCCTGGTCGAGGATCACGTCGACGAGCGGCTTGCCGGTCTCGGCGTCGATCTGGCGGAGCACCTCTGCGGTGATCTCGATCAGGTACGACTCGAGCTCGCCCTTGTTCCACTCGGCGAAGATCTCGGCGATCTCGGCCGGCGACTTGCCCGTGCCACGGCGGATGAGGTCGTAGGCCTCGGCGATGAGCTGCATGTCGGCGTACTCGATGCCGTTGTGCACCATCTTGACGAAGTGCCCGGCGCCGTCGTGGCCGACGTGCGTGACGCACGGCTCGCCCTCGGCGATCGCGGCGATCGACTTCAGGATCGGTCCGAGCGTGACCCACGACTCGTCAGAGCCGCCGGGCATGATGGAGGGGCCGGTGAGGGCACCCTCCTCGCCGCCGGAGATGCCGGCGCCGACGAAGTTGATGCCGGTCTCGCGGACCGCCTTCTCGCGACGGATGGTGTCGGGGAAGTACGCGTTGCCGCCGTCGACGATGATGTCGCCCGGCTCGAACACCTCGACCAGCGCGTCGATCACGGCATCGGTCGGGCCGCCGGCCTTGACCATGATGATCGCGGTGCGCGGCTTCTGGAGCGAGTCGGCGAACTCCTGGTAGGTGTGGGCCGGGACGAATCCGGCCTCGGGGTGCTCGTCGAGGAGCGTCTGGGTCTTCTCGTAGCTGCGGTTGAAGATCGCCACCGTGTTTCCCTCGCGGCTGGCGAGGTTGCGGGCGAGGTTCGATCCCATGACGGCGAGTCCGACGACTCCGATGTTCGCTGATGCTTCGGGCACAGAAGGCTCCTCGATCGTGAAGAAGGGGTGGTTTCAGCGTATCGCTGTACGGGAGGTCAGTGGCCACCTGTGTCACGAGAGGCGATGAAGCGTCGTGACACCGCGATGTCGCGGTCTCCGAGCCCGGCGGCGACCAGTTCGTCGAAGGCCGCACGCAGGGTGGGCAGCAGGATGGGCGAGGTGCCGGTGGCTTCGGCGATGTCGGCCGCGAAGCCGAGGTCCTTCACCATGTACTGCGCGATGCCGCTGGGGGAGTCGTCGCCGGTGACGAGCTTCTCGCGACGACTGTCGAGCAGGCGCGAGCCGGCGTAGCCGCCCGAGAGCAGCGACCAGAGCGCATCGAGGTCGAGTCCGGAGCGCTCGGCCAGCACGGTGGCCTCGCCGAGCGCCATGATCGTCGCCGACACCACGAGCTGGTTGCAGGCCTTGGCGACCTCGCCGGCCCCGAGTGGTCCGAGCAGCACAGGGGTTCCGCAGGGCGCGAGCACCTCGGCGGCGACGGCGGCATCGTCCGGGTCGCCGCCGAGCATGATCGAGAGGGTCCCGGCGACCGCTCCGTCTTCCCCACCCGAGACCGGGCAGTCCACGATCCTGACCCTGCCGCCCGTCTGCGCTCCGACGCGGTCAGCGAGCGCACGGACGGCGGGAGCAGACGAGGTGGACCCGATGAGGATGAGCAGGTCTCCGGCGTCGGCGAGCAGCCCGTCGGGACCGTCGAGCATGGCTTCGAACGGGGGGAGGTCGGGCAGCATCATGAGCAGGACGTCTACTCTGGAGGCGAGCTCGCGTGGTGTCGGCGCCCACGAGGCGCCGGCGGCCAGCAGTTCCGGCTGCGGGCGGCGCGCATGGATGACGAGCCCCCCGCGGGCGGCGAGCAGGCGGTCGGCCATGGGGCGGCCCATGGCGCCGAGGCCCACGACGCCGACGGTGACGGATGAGATGCTCATGCGCACACGGTAGCAACAATCCAACAGATAGAACAGTGTCCAACAGGATGGAACTGGGCTAAGGTGAGGGATCCAGACTTCCCGAGGGAGGGGACCAGTATGACGGGGACCGAGAAGAAACTGCGCGCCGTCGTGGCGGTGCCGCTGCCGGAACGCCTGTGTCGACTGATCGAGGAACTCGAGCCTCGCCTCGAGGTGGTCCGCGATCACACGCTCGTGCCGCCTATGCGCGGACCGGCCGACTGGTCCGGCGACCCGGAGTACGTACGCACGCCGAGCGCGCAGCAGGCGTTCGATGAAATGATCGACTCCGCCGACGTGCTGTTCGGGATCCCCGACGTGGACGCGGCGGCGCTGGCCCGCACCGTGGCCGCGAACCCGCGTCTGCGCTGGGTCATGACGACTGCCGCCGGTGGCGGGGCCTCGGTCAAGGCCGCGGGTCTCGAACGGGCGCAGCTCGACCGCGTCGTGTTCACCACCAGTGCCGGTGTGCACGGGGGCCCGCTCGCGGAGTTCGCGGTGTTCGGTGTGATGGCGGGCGCGAAGAACCTCCCGCGCCTGCTCGCCGATCAGGGGACGCGTACCTGGCCGGACCGCTGGGAGATGCGTCAGCTCGACGAGATGACGGTGCTGGTCGTCGGTCTGGGCGGCATCGGCACGGAGTGCGCGCGACGCTTCCATGCGCTCGGCGCACGGGTGTGGGGGACGACGCGCTCCGGGCAGCCGGTGGCGGGAGTGGATCGCCTGGTGCCGCTGGACGAGCTGACCGACGCGGTGGCCCACGTCGACGCGATCGTCGTCACCCTTCCGGGCACGGCGCAGACGCACCATCTGATCGGCGCCGACGTGTTCGATGCGGTCAAACCCGGTGCGATCATCACCAACGTCGGCCGCGGCACCGTGATCGACGAGAGTGCTCTGCTCGGTGCGCTCGACGACGGCCGCGTGGCCTTCGCCGCGCTCGACGTCTTCGAGCACGAGCCCCTCGACGGTGCGTCGCCGCTGTGGTCGCATCCGAACGTGCTCGTGAGCCCGCACACCGCCGCCCTCAGCTCCAAGGAGGAGGAGCGGATCGCCCGTCGCTTCGCGGAGAACGCGGCGCGCCTGCTCGATGGCGAGCCGCTGACCGCCGTGGTCGATACGGTCGAGTTCTACTGATCGGCCCACAGGTGATCGAGCGCCTGTGGCTCCCCGCTGTCGGAAGGTGCGGCCATGGATGATGACACCCGCGAAGGGCGCGACCCCGCACCTGCCGTGACCCGCAGCATCCGCCTGCTCGGCATCCTCGCCGAGTCCGGGGGTCCACGAACGCTCACCGAGCTCGCGGGGGAACTCGGGCTGGCGAAGTCGTCGACGGCGAACCTCTGCCTGGCGCTCGAGGCCGGGGGCATGATCGATCGCACCCCGCAGGGCTATCGTCTCGGGGTGCGCACGGCCGAGCTCGGTGGTGCGTTCGCTGCCCAGTTCAACCAGGTGCGGGAGTTCTACAGCGTGTGCGAGGCCTCGCCGCAGCTCGCCTCCGAGCTGGTCCAGGTCGCGATGCTCGATGGCACCGATGCGCTGTATCTCGCGCGACATGAGGGGTCGCGCTCGCTCCGGCTGGGCACCCCGCTCGGCTCGCGGCTTCCGGCGCCGCTGTCGGCCACGGGGCGCGCGCTCCTGGCGGCGATGAGTGACGCGGAAGTAGTCGAGCTCCTCGGTGAGGATGCCGTCTTCCCGCAGCTCACCGAGCGGAGCGCGACGACCATGCCGGGGCTGCTGGAGGTGCTGGCGACCGCCCGTCGACGGGGCTGGGCGCTCGATGCCGAGGAGTCCTTCCGCGGCATCGTCGGCGTCGCGGTGCCCCTGGAAGGCTGGGCGCCGACGGACCCGCCGCTCGCGCTCGGTGTTGCGATCCGTGCCGCCGAGGCCGACTACGAGCGCATCGAGCGGGTGGGTGAGGCGCTGCGGGACGCCGCCGCCGCGCTGACGAACCCCTTCAGCTCAGCCGTTCGGCACTGACGCCCTCCTGCGCCCCATCGCGCCCGCAGGGCGCGGTGGTCCTTTTGCGTGCCTGCAGCGGAACGCGAAGTCGGTCCAAAGGGTTGAACACAATCCAACGGGCTGGTACAGTCGGGGAACGCCGCAGGCGAAGCCGATCGAAGGAGATGGCCGTGACAGACCCCCGCACCTCACCCCGAGCAGCGTCCGATGACCCGGAATACGCGGCGAACCTGCGCCGCGCGACCCTCGCGTCGAGCATCGGCAGCGCGCTGGAGTACTTCGATTTCGCGCTCTACGGCCTCTCCACGGCGCTGATCTTCAATGTGCTGTTCTTCCCGCAGGATGACCCGGCGATGGCGACGGTCGCCGCGTTCGCGACCTTCGGCGTCGGATTCCTCGCGCGTCCGTTCGGCGGCCTGTTCTTCGGCGTCCTGGGTGACAAGCTCGGGCGCAAGTGGGTCCTGGTCGCGACCATCGTGCTGATGGGCGGCGCCTCCACCGCGATCGGACTGCTGCCCACCTACGCGGCGATCGGCGTGTGGGCACCGATCCTGCTGGTGCTGATGCGGCTGCTGCAGGGTTTCGGAGCGGGTGCCGAGCAGGCGGGGGCGACGGTGCTGATGGCCGAGTACGCGCCGGTGAAGCGCCGGGGCTTCTTCTCGGCACTCCCGTTCGTCGGCATCCAGGCGGGCACACTGCTCGCCGCGGTGGTGTTCGGCCTGATCACGCTGCTCCCCGAGGACCAGCTGCTGAGCTGGGGATGGCGCGTGCCCTTCCTCGCCTCTTTCGCACTGATCCTGCTCGCGCTGTTCATCCGGATGCGGCTGCGCGAGACGCCGACGTTCATCGAGCTCGAGAAGCACGAGCAGATCGCCGACCGCCCCATCAAGGAGATCTTCACCCACGGCCTGCCCGGCGTGATCGTCGGTGTGGGGCTGCGGATGGCCGAGAACGGCGGCTCGTACATGTTCCAGACGCTCGGTCTCGCCTTCTTCGTCACGGTCGTCGGCGACAACGCCGACAAGAGTCTGCTCACCTGGGGCGTCACCCTCGGGTCGCTGATCGGCGTCTTCTCCGTGCCGTTCACCGGCCACCTCTCCGACCGCTTCGGGCGCCGTACCGTCTACCGCTTCGGAGCGGTCTTCATGCTGATCTACACGTTCCCCGCGTGGTGGCTGCTGTCGCTCGGGAACTACGCCGTGGCCATCGGTGTGATCGCGATCGGCATCGGCGTCGCCGTGAACAGCATGCTCGGACCGCAGTGCGCCATGCTTCCCGAGCTCTTCGGAAACCGTCACCGCTACCTGGGCGTGGCGATGGCCCGCGAGATCTCGGCCGTGCTCGCCGGTGGCCTCGCCGGTGTCCTCGGTGCTTACCTGATCGCGGTGAGCGACGGCAACTGGGTGCTCCTGGCCATCTACATGGCTGTGCTGGCCCTCATCACCACCGCGTCGACATTCCTCGCTCCCGAGACGCTCCGCCGTGACCTCACCCGTGTCGACGACGCGATCAAGGTCTCGCGCGGGGAGGGCGGCGACGACGTGTTCGCCACCACGGTGTCGATCAAGGCCGTCGGACGATGACGGCGCTGCCGGCGGGACTCGCCGCTTTCGATCTGACCGGGCGCACGGCGCTCGTCACCGGGTCGAGCCAGGGGATCGGCAGGACTCTGGCCGAGGGGCTCGCAGGCGCGGGCGCGACCGTCGTCGTGCACGGGCGGGATGCCGCAAAGGCGCAGGCGGCGGCGGGAGTGATCGCACAGGGCACGGGAGCCGTCGTGCACAGCGTCGTCTTCGACGTGACCGAGGCGGCGGCGGTGGATGCCGGCATGGGCGAGGTGGAGCATCTGGTCGGCACTCCCGACATCCTCGTGAACAACGCCGGTGTCCAGCGCCGTGCGCCGATCGCCGAGTTCGCCGACGAGGATTGGGATGCCCTCGTGCAGACCAACCTCTCCAGCGTCTTCCACCTGTCGCGACGGGTCTCCGCCGGGATGATCGCGCGTGGCTCGGGCAAGATCATCCAGATCGGCAGCGTGCAGTCGCAGCTCGCCCGCCCGTCGATCGCGGCGTATGCGGCGACCAAGGGCGCGATCGTGATGTTCACGAAGGGGCTGTGCGCCGATCTCGCCCCGCACGGTATCCAGGCCAATGCGATCGCGCCCGGATACTTCGCCACCGAGCTCACGAAGGCTCTCGTCGCAGACGAGCAGTTCTCCGAGTGGGTCCGCGCGCGCACACCCGCCGGGCGCTGGGGTGACACCGCGGACCTCGTCGGGGCCCTGCTGTTCCTCGCCAGCGGCGCGAGCGACTTCGTCAATGGACAGACGCTGTTCGTCGACGGCGGTATGACGGCGGTCGTCTGATGCGTCTCGGACGAGTCGCCACCACGCGAGGCCCCCGGTGGGTACGGCAGGCGGCCGACGGCTTGATCCCGGTGACGGATCCGTTCGTCGCCTTCGCCGAGGGGCAGGAGCCGGAGGATGCCGGGCCGCGCATCGAAGGCACGGTCATCGCGCCGGTGGATCCGCTGGTGATCGTCGGCATAGCCCAGAACGGACCCGCCCACGTCTCTCCCGTGCAGGCGTGGCTCAAGAGCCCGCGGACGGTGACCGCCGGCGGCGTCGACGTCGTCCTGCGCCGCGATGCGGGCGGCCAGGTCGCCGAGGGGGAGATCGCGGTCGTGATCGGCCGCCCGACCCGGGGGCTGACCGCGCAGACCGCGCACGAGTACGTGCTCGGGGTCACCGCGGTGAACGACCTCTCGAGTCCGGAGCGCGCGGCGTTCGATCCGCGAAATTTCGAATCGAAGTCGGGGGAGGGGTACACGCCGCTCGGCCCCTGGATCGACACCGCAGCCGGGATCGACGATGTGCGCCTCCAGGTGGAGGTCGACGGACGCCCGGTCGCCGAGACCGGAAGCCGGGAGTTGCCGATGTCGATCCGCGACTGCCTCGCCTACGTGGCCGCGTGGTCGCCGCTCGGCCCGGGCGATGTCGTCATGACGGGTGCTCCGCACTCGCAGGCGCCCGTGGGGCCGGGGCAGATCGTGACCGTCAGAGTGGCGGGGATCGAGTTGGTCACGGCTTTCGTGTGACCGAGGAAGGAGCGCGGTGAACAACCTCGCCGTGGTGGCGCACGCCGCCGAAGACCTGCGGATCGAAGACATCGGAGCCCCGGCGCCCCGATCGGACGAGGCCGTCGTGGGCATCGCCTACGGCGGCATCTGCGGATCCGACCTCCACTACTGGCAGCACGGCGCGGCCGGTGCATCGGTGCTGCGCGAGCCGATGATCCTCGGGCACGAGGTGTCCGGGGTCGTGGCCGTCGCTGCGGCCGACGGCACGGGACCGGCTGTCGGCACCCCCGTGGCCGTCCATCCGCTCACCGCGCACGGCGACGGTCGCACGCCCTGGCCCCCCGAGCATCCGAATCTCGCACCGGCCTCGACGTATCTCGGGTCGGCGATGCACCTGCCGCACACGCAGGGAGCCTTCGCGCGGCGCGTGGCGCTCCCTGCGCGCATGCTGTATCCGCTTCCTTCCGGCCTCGACCTGCAGACGGCGGCGCTGGCAGAGCCCGCGGCCGTCGCCTGGCACGGGGTGCAGAGGGCGGGGGATGTGCGCGACCGGCGAGTGGTCGTGATCGGCGCCGGACCCATCGGTCAGCTCGTCGCCGCCGTCGCCCAGCGTGCCGGCGCGTCCTCCGTGACCGTCACCGACCTGCAGCAGCGGCCGAGGAAGATCGCCGAGGCGCGCGGGATCCGAGCGATCGATGCGCGGGCTGAGACCGAGATCTCCGAGCTGTATGCCGATGTCGTGATCGAGTCGAGCGGAACGGTTCCGGGGCTCGACGCCGCCGTCTCCGCTGCTGTCCGCGGGGGCACGGTGGTGATGCTGGGGCTCCAGCGCGGGGGCGCGGTTCCCGCGCCGATGGCCACGGCGATCACTCGCGAGCTCACGCTGCGGGGGTCCTTCCGCTTCGGCGCGGAGTTCGGCGAGGTCATCGCCGCCCTCGCCGATGGCAGCCTCGACGTGCGCGGTATCATCAGCCAGGTGGTGCCTGTGGACGACGCGCTCGACGCGTTCGCACTGGCCGCCGACCCCGCGAGTTCCTGCAAGGTGCTCGTCGACTTCGGCCGGGAGGCATGAGTGTGCGCGTCGTCGTGATGGGCCCGAGCGGTTCGGGCAAGTCGACCGTGGGTGCGTTCCTCGCCGAGAGCCTCGGTGCGCGCTTCATCGACGGCGATGATCTGCATCCGGCCGCGAACGTCCGCAAGATGGCGGCCGGGGTGCCTCTGGACGACACGGATCGGCTGCCCTGGCTCCGTCTGGTCGGCGAGACGCTGCAGAGTGAGGACCGCGTCGTCGTGGCGTGCTCGGCGCTCAAGCGCGTCTATCGCGACGTCATCCGGACCGGAGCGCCCGAGACGTTCTTCGCCGAACTCGCTATCGGTCGCGCGGTGCTCGAGGAGCGGATGCGGCTGCGGGCCGATCACTTCATGCCGGCGGCGCTCCTGGACTCGCAGCTCCAGACGCTCGAATCGCTCGAGGCCGATGAGGCTGGAATCCGGGTGGACGAGTCGGCGGACGTCCGGACCGCGGCCGCCGTCATCGCCGAAGCGGCACAGCGGCGCTGAGAGTTCGGGGGCAGAGCGTGCGGAAACGGCTCTGCGACCGGCGGTCAGTCCTTGCGGTATCCCGAGCGTCCCATCGCGAACAGCGCGATGAACGAGGTGACGGCTGCGCACACGGTCATGGCGCCGATCAGCCAGAGGAGTGCGTGCGAGAGGAAGGCGCCGTCGAGCATGGGGGTTCTCCGTGTTCTGCAGAAAAAGGACCGGTGTCCTCAGCCTATCGGGTCATCCGGTACCATTGAGGCTGTACCTCGGCGAGGGATGCTTCTGCGCGTGCGCGAACATCCGTTATCGACGCGGCGAAGCAAGCCCGGTGGCTTTCCTCCTGCGTCAGCGAGTTCGAAAATTCCAAGACCACCGCGCGGCGCCTTCGCTGCGTGTCCCGAAGGAGAACCCATGTCTGAAGACACCAAGGTCCAGGCCGAGCTCCGCGAGAGCTTCGGCAAGGGCTTCGCCCGCCGCCTCCGCGCCGCCGGCAAGATCCCCGCCGTCATCTACGGCCACGGCACCGAGCCGGTGCACGTCGCGCTGCCGGGCCACCAGGTCTCGCTCATCATCCGTCGCGCCAACGCGCTTCTCGAGCTCGACATCGAGGGCAAGGGCCAGCTCGCCCTCGTCAAGGACGTCCAGCGCGACCCGGTGCACCAGATCATCGAGCACATCGACCTGCTCGTCGTGAAGAAGGGCGAGAAGGTCGCCATCGACGTCCCGATCGTCGTCACGGGCGAGTCCGCTGCCGGCACCATCGTCAACCTCGACGCGACCACGCTGTCGATCGAGGCCGAGGCCACGCACATCCCGCAGAACATCGAGGTCTCCGTCGAGGGCCTGGAAGAGGGCGCGCACATCACCGGCGCCGACGTGAAGCTCCCCAAGGGCTCCACGCTGCTCTCCGACCCCGAGGTCCTCGTCGTGGCGATCTCGGTCCCGGCTGCACCCACCGAGGATGACGAAGAGGCCGCCGAGGCCGGCGAGGCCACCGAGGCTGCCGAAGAGGCCGCCGCGGAGTGACCTCCGACTGATTCATCACAGAGGGGACGCGATCCGATCGCGTCCCCTCTGTCGTATCCTGACCGGGGCTGCGCACCCGGCGGGGAGAGGACGACGACATGGCATCGACCTGGCTCGTGGTGGGGCTCGGCAACCCCGGCCCGCGATACGAGGCCACGCGACACAACATCGGGCAGATGGTGGTCGATGAGCTGGCATCGCGGCGCGGCGAAGCCTTCCGTGAGCACAAGGGCGGAGCCCGCGTCGTCGAGACGTGGGTGCGCCCCGGCGCGGACAAGCTCGTGCTGGCCAAGCCGAACACCTTCATGAACGTCTCGGGGACCCCGGTGGCGGCGCTGGCCCGGTTCTACTCGGTGCCGCCAGAGCAGGTGATCGTGGTACACGATGAACTCGACATCCCGTTCGACACGGTCAAGCTCAAGACCGGGGGAGGACACGGCGGACACAACGGTGTCCGTGATGTCGCACGGGCGCTGAGCACTGCCGACTTTCCGCGTGTGCGGGTGGGCATCGGCCGTCCGGTCGGGCGTCAGGATCCCGCGGACTGGGTGCTCGCCCCGTTCGGCAAGGAAGAGCGGCCGAACCTGCCGATCCTCATCGCGGACGCCGCCGACGCGGTCGAGCTGCTGGTCGACGAAGGCCTTCTCGCGGCACAGCAGAAGCACCACGCGCCGCGCTGAGACGGCCGCTGCGGGGTCGTGGCGCGGTCAGGCCGTATAGGTCGACAGGCCCGTCGCAGCGCCCGCGGTCAGCGCGACGACCAGGGCGATGAAGAAGATCACCGACGCCAGGACGGCGACCACGACAGCGGCGATTCCCGCGCCGCGGCCACGCTTCTTGGCGATCGCGACGATACCGAGCACGATCGCTGCGATGCCGACGACGGTCCCGATCCAGAAGGAGAGCTCCGCCCAGAGCACCTGATCCCGCACCGGGGTGAGCACGCGGAGGTCGTCGGCGGTGACCGATGCGCCGTTCGGGAGGAACCGACCGATCTCGAACGCGCTGATGCCCACGACGATCGCCGGCACCACGGCCGCGACGAGCGCGAGAACCAGCGCAAGTGTTCCGAAGAGTCCGGAGGTGGACGGTGTCGCGGCGTCGGGCACCTGATAGGCGCCGGCCGGGGTGGCGTAGCCGCCGACAGGCACCTGGTAGGCCCCGGGAGGGGCTGCCGGATACCCGGGCGCGGGCGCTGCCGGGTAGCCGGAGGGCGTTGCCGGAGGATACGGGGCACCCGCCGGGGGATACGCGGGAGCTGCAGGGGGATACGCGGGAGCTGCCGGAGGGTACCCGGGGGCGGTCGGCGGCGGGAACGCGCCGGTCGCGGGGGACGCAGACGGGTCGGAGGGCACGGCACCGGGCGGGGGAGGCAGCTGCGGATCAGTCACGCCCCCATCCTAAGGCGAGGCTCAGACGCGCCGGAGCAGACCCACCCGGTCGTACACGTCGGAGAGGGTCGCGTCGGCGACGGCGTCAGCGCGCGCGGCGTTCTCCGCCAGGATGCGATCGAGCTCGGCAGGATCGTCGAGCAGCTCGAGGGCCCTGGCACGCACC
Source organism: Microbacterium sp. SY138 (assembly GCF_039729145.1). NCBI lineage: Bacteria > Bacillati > Actinomycetota > Actinomycetes > Micrococcales > Microbacteriaceae > Microbacterium > Microbacterium sp. SY138. Next base: position 1,173,340 of record NZ_CP155793.1, read on the forward strand.
GGCTCGAACTCGTTCACGATGACCTCGGCAAGACCCTTCTTGAAATCGCCGTAACCGCGACCCGCGTATTCGTCCTCGATCGCGGCGACCTGGCGCCCGGTGAGGGCCGCGTAGATCGTGAGCAGGTTCGAGACGCCGGGCTTGTTCTCGCGGTCGAACCGCACCGATCCCTCGTTGTCGGTCACCGCACGCATGATCTTCTTCGCCGACTTCGCCGGGTCGTCGAGCATCCACAGCACGCCGGCATCGCTTTCGGCCGACTTCGACATCTTCGACGTCGGGTTCTGCAGGTCGTAGATGCGCGCGGTCTCCTTCTGGATGACCGGCATCGGCACGGTGAAGGTCTCGCCGAAGCGCGAGTTGAAGCGCTCGGCGAGGTCGCGCGTGAGCTCGACGTGCTGCTTCTGGTCGTCACCCACCGGCACCACGTCGGTCTGGTACAGCAGAATGTCGGCGGCCATCAGCACCGGGTAGGTGAACAGTCCGACGCTGGTCGAGTCCGCGCCGTACCGCGAGGACTTGTCCTTGAACTGGGTCATCCGGCCGGCCTCGCCGAAGCCCGTGATGGTGCTGAGGATCCACGCGAGCTCGGCGTGTGCTCGCACATGCGACTGCACGTACAGCGTCGACAGCGACGGCTCGATGCCGGCCGCGATGTACTGGGCGGCCGTGCGACGCGTCTTCTCGCGGAGCTCGGCCGGATCCTGGGCGACCGTGATCGCGTGCAGGTCGACGACGGAGAAGAACGCGTCGTAGGAGCTCTGCAGGTCCCGCCACTGGAGCAGCGCGCCGATGTAGTTGCCGATCTGGAGGGAGTCGGCGGAGGGCTGCATTCCGGAGTAAAGGCGAGGTTTCGTCACGGAGTCAATCCTATGGGGTGCACGCCGTGCCCCTACGATGGGCGCATGGCCTCCGTATCCCCGCGTTCACGGTCGCGAGGGGATCGGGCCCTCTATGTCGAGATCCTCATCGTCGCGCCCCTGGACGAGGTGTGGCGGCTGACGCAGGATCCGGCCTCGCACGTGCGCTGGGATGCGCGTTTCAGCGACATCGTGCCGCAGCGCACCCGAGCAGACGGTGCGCAGGACTTCCGCTACGAGCTCGATCTCGTGGTGCACACGATCCGCGGGACCGGCGTATCGTACGCCACGAAGGAGAGCCCCTCGGGAGAGCGCACCTCCGCGCTGCTCTTCGACACCGACGATGCGCTCTCGCCGCTCGGAACCGGGCGCGGCTACTGGCGCTACGTGCCGACGGAGAAGGGCGTGCGATTCCTCACCGGCTACGACTACGCACCGGGATGGGGATGGCTGGGACGCGTTCTCGATCCGCTGGTGACCCGACGGTTCGTCTGGTGGCTCACCGCCCGCAGCTTCGATCGTCTCCGGTTGTGGGCCGAGCTGGGCATACCTCCGGAGGAGACCAGCGGCTGGCGGTCGCTCCGGCGCGGGTACCGACCACGCGCACGCAACTGCCTCTCACGCCCCCGGCGCACCGGGCGGACCATCATGGAGGACGTACCGATATCCCTCGAGGAGATCGCATGACGACCGGGACCGGGATCTTCGAGCGCGCACTGGGCGCCGACTTCGCGCGCCTCCATCCGCAGCTGCAGCGCCGCTTCGGGGTCGGCGTGGACGCCGGATACGGCTGCATCGGACGCGGGGTGATGTCCGAGGTCCGGCGAGGCCCGTGGTGGACCCTGCCTTTCCTGCTGATCGGCACGTTCCGCAACATCCTGTTCCCCGAGCGGGGGTGGAATGTGCCGTTCCGGATCGACAACCTGGCCTACGTCGACGACTTCGGTCGCGAGACCGTGACCTTCGTGCGGACGATGGACGTGCGCCCCGGCCGCCGCCGCCGATTCGACGCGACCATGATCTACAGCGACGCACGTCGACGGGTGGTCGACTATCTGGGTACGCACCAGCACCTGGCCGTCGACCTCGATCTGGCCGTCACCGACGACGGCGGGCTCCTGCTCACCTCGGGCGCACAGCGCTTCTACGAGGGGCCCATCGCCTTCCGCTTCCCGATGCTCTTCAGCGGGCGCGCTCGGCTCATCGAGCGCTACGACGACGAGCAGGAGCGGTATCTGATCGACCTCGAGATCCACAACGATGTCTTCGGGTTCCTGTTCGGCTACCGCGGTGCCTTCACCTGCGAGTTCGTCGGCGGACCGGCTCCGGAGACCGTCAAGCCGTACCGCGAGGAGATCCGCGAGTGACCGCGCGCGGAGCCGCCTTTCTCGAAGCGCTGGGGGAGGAGGCGGAGAGGCTTCATCCCGAGATCCTGGCGCAGATGCGCGTCGAGGCGAGGAACGACGGAGCCGAGGGGGTCTTCGCGGTCGCCGGCAGCCGGTTCGGGCGCCTCGCCGCCCTCGCGTCGCCCCTCGTCGGGCCGCGGCTGCTCGTCACGCGGTTCGGCCGCGACGTGCCCTTCCGGATCGATACCGTGTCCGGTCGATCGCCCTCGGGGCGGCCGACGCTCGACACGGTCCGGGAGTTCCGTTTCGCCGACACGACACAGCACGTCGTCGACCGGCTCTTCGCCACGGGACATCCCGGCCTCGTCCAGAATGCGCTGGGGTCGAGGGGCCGGGTCGAGATGCTCGAGGAGTGCTCGGTGACCGACGACGGTGCGCTGCGTATGCGCACTCGGGCCGTCGCGCTGCGTCTCGGCCGATGCAGGATCGCGCTACGCGGGATTCTCCGCATCGACGTCGATCTCGTGGACGGCTGGGACGACACTCACGACCGACGCACCATCGAGATGCGCGCGACGAGTCCCGTGCTCGGGACCGTCCTGGAGTACCGGGGATGGTACCGCTACGCGGATGCCACCCCCGGCGCCGCTCAATAGCGGTAGTCGACGACGACGGGCGCGTGGTCGCTCCAGCGCTGGTCATAGGCCGCAGCGCGCGCGACGTGGTAGGTCTCCACACGCTCGGCGAGTGCAGGCGTCGCCAGGTGGTAGTCGATGCGCCACCCGGAGTCGTTGTCGAACGCCTGCCCGCGCATCGACCACCAGGTGTAGGGTCCGTCGACCTCGCCGTGGAACTTCCGCCCCACGTCGATCCAGCCGAGGCCGGTGCCCACGGTGCCGTCGACACCGGAGACCTCCGCGCCGGCCTCGCCGAGGAACCGATCGAAGTACGCGCGCTCGCGGGGAAGGAAACCGGCCTTCTTGCGGTTTCCTCGCCAGTTCTTGATGTCGAGCTCGCGGTGTCCGACGTTCAGGTCGCCGGTCACGAGGGCGAGGGCGCCGTCGGCGCCGAGTTCAGCGAGCCGCGTGCCGAACGCGTCGAGGAACTTCCACTTCTCATCCTGCTTCGGGGTGTCGGCCTCGCCGGAGTGCACGTAGGCGCTCACCACGGTCAGCGGACGGTCGCCGATCAGGTAGTCGGCCTCGATCCATCGCCCCTTGGAGTCGAAGTCGTCGGGTCCGAAGGCGGTGCGCGAGGCCAGCGCAGGCGTGCGGCTGGCGATGGCGACGCCGGCACGTCCCTTCGCGGTGGCCTCGTCATGGACGAGCGACCAGCCAGGGAGCGCGGCCTCGAGATGCTCGTCCTGCCCGCGCACCTCTTGCAGCGTGAGGATGTCGACTCCGGCGTCGTCGAGCCAGGAGCTCATCCCGTTGCGAGCCGCCGCTCGGATTCCGTTGACATTGACCGTGGCGATACGCAGATGAGGCATGGTCACAAGCCTAACGAGCGCTGCCGACATCCCGTCCCGGTCGGTGCAGTTCGGAGAGCAGACGCTGGGCGAGCGGCGTGCTCGGATCGGGCGGCGGGGGAGGAGAGGCCTCGAGGTCGGCGAGCTCCTGCTCCGCGTCGCGCACGGCCTTCGCCGCGCTCCACACGCGGTACCAGGGTGCGGCTTCACGTGCGGCATGGGCTTCGCGCACGCGGATGCGCGCAGCCGTCAGCAGGGCCTGATACTCCGCCATGCGGCGCTCGGCCTCGGTCAGCGTGAGGAGGGGCAGGTCGCGGTCCTGTGCAGCGACCGCGATCCACGAGGAGGCCACCAGCATCACCACGCCGTTGATGCGGAACCAGAGCAGCAGACCGATGAAGATCGCGAACGTCGCGAGCAGCGGGTTGGACGGGGTGTAGCTGAGGAGGAACCCCGCACCGAACTGCAGGATCGTCATCGCGCCGCCGCCCAGGAGAGCGCCGGGCCAGATCGTCTGCCAGTGCAGGGAGGTCCCGGTGAGGAATCGGACCATAGCCGCCAGGGCGCCCGACATCAGCGCGAAGGAGACGATGACGGCACCGATGCGGATGAGGATCACCCCGTTCGAGCTGGAGTCCCAGCCGAGCAGACCGAGGAGCCAGCTCAGGATCGCGGCGCTCGCCGAGCTGAGGACCGAACCAGCCACCAGGGAAGCTCCGAAGATCACCGCCGCGAGCAGGTCGCGCGCCTTCAGGATCACGTAGCTGCGACGATCGGGCGGCAGACCGAAGATGTCTCTGGTCGCACGACGAGAGAACGTGACCCAGCCGATCGCGGTCCAGATCACGGTGCCGAGCGCGATCAGACCGGTGACGCTCAGCACTCCGGTGGTGCTCGCCGCGATGTCCTTCACCTGATCGGGCGTGACCACACCGCCCTCGGGAAGGATCAGATTGGGGATGTAGCTGTTGATCATCGCGATGAGGGCGTCGACGGCTTCATCGCTGCCTCCGAGCCAGAGTCCGGCGATCGCGAAGGCCAGGTAGATCGCGGCGAAGATCGCGAAGAGGGCCTGGTAGCTCACGCCCGCGGCGAGGAGGAATCCGTTGTGCTGCAGGAAGTGGCGCCAGACGCGCACGGGGAACAGTCCGAGGGTGCGCTGCGTCAGCGCGGTCGCGCGCTCGACGGCCGCATCGAGGCGACCGGGGTCGGTCGCGGAGCCATCGGGTTCGGACACCTCCCCACCCTATCCAAGAGCGGAACGGGCGTGAGCAGGGCAGGAACGCAGAACAGGCGGCCCCGGAAGGGGACCGCCTGTTCTCGCGTTGTTGCCTGTCGCGGCGTCAGGGGCGACCTCGGAGCACGGCCTGCTTGACCTCGGCGATCGCCTTGGTCACCTCGATGCCACGGGGGCAGGCCTCGGAGCAGTTGAAGGTGGTGCGGCAGCGCCACACGCCTTCCTTGTCGTTGAGGATGTCGAGGCGGACAGCCGCGTTGTCGTCACGGGAGTCGAAGATGAAGCGGTGCGCGTTGACGATCGCCGCCGGCCCGAAATACTGGCCGTCGGTCCAGAACACGGGGCACGACGAGGTGCACGCGGCGCACAGGATGCACTTGGTGGTGTCGTCGAAGATCTCGCGGTCGGCGATGGACTGGACGCGCTCCTTGCCCTTCTCCGGAACGGAGCTGGCGACGAGGAACGGCTGCACCTCGCGGTACGACGCGAAGAACGGCTCCATGTCGACGACGAGGTCCTTCTCGAGCGGCAGACCCTTGATCGCCTCGACGTAGATCGGCTTCGAGATGTCGAGGTCCTTGATCAGCGTCTTGCAGGCCAGGCGGTTGCGGCCGTTGATGCGCATGGCGTCGGAGCCGCAGATGCCGTGGGCACACGAGCGCCGGAAGGTGAGCGAGCCGTCGACCTCCCACTTGATCTTGTGCAGGGCGTCGAGCACGCGGTCGGTGGAGTAGAGCTCCACGTCGTAGTCGACCCAGTGCGGCTCGGAGTCGACCTCCGGGTTGAACCGGCGGATGTTGAACGTGACGATGAAGGACTGGATGCCGGTCTCTTCGGTCGTATCGGCAGGTGCCTCTGCGATGGCGGTCGACATGCTCAGTACTTCCTCTCCATCGGCGGGTAGTTGAACTCGCCCTGATCGTTCTTCGTGAAGACGACCGGTTTCCAGTCGAGCTTGATGTGGTCGCTCGGCGTGGAGGAGTGCGGATCACCGGTCAGGTAAGCCATGGTGTGCTTCATGTACTTCTCGTCGTTGCGCTTCGGGAAGTCGTCGCGCATGTGGCCGCCGCGGCTCTCCTCGCGGTTCTGCGCGGCGTAGACGACGACCTCGGCGATGTCGAGGAGGAAGCCCAGCTCGACGGCTTCGAGCAGGTCGGTGTTGAACCGCTGACCCTTGTCGTCGACGTGCACGTTCTTGTAGCGCTCACGCAGCTCGGCGATGACGCCGAGCACGTGCTGGAGGGAGTCGTGCGTGCGGAACACCTGCGCGCCCTTGTCCATCTCGTCCTGCAGCGTCTTGCGCAGGACGGCGATGCGCTCGGTGCCCTGGTTGTTGCGCAGGTCCTCGAGCATGCCCGACACGAAGCCGGCGGGGTTCTCGGGGAGGGGGACGAACTCGGCGGTCTTGACGTACTCGACGGCGTTGCGGCCGGCGCGCTTGCCGAAGACGTTGATGTCGAGCAGCGAGTTGGTGCCGAGGCGGTTGGCGCCGTGCACCGAGACGCATGCGCACTCGCCCGCGGCGTAGAGGCCGGGGACGACGGTGGTGTTGTCCGCGAGGACCTCGCCGTCGTTGTTGGTCGGGATGCCGCCCATCGCGTAGTGCGCGGTGGGCATCACGGGCACGGGCTCGACGACCGGGTCGACACCGAGGTACGTGCGGGCGAACTCGGTGATGTCGGGGAGCTTGGTCTCGAGCACCTCGGCGCCCAGGTGCGTGCAGTCGAGCAGCACGTAGTCCTTGTGGGGGCCGGCGCCGCGCCCGTCCAGGACCTCCTGCACCATGCAGCGCGCGACGATGTCACGCGGGGCGAGGTCCTTGATGGTGGGGGCGTAGCGCTCCATGAAGCGCTCACCGGAGGCGTTGCGCAGGATCGCGCCTTCGCCTCGTGCGCCCTCGGTGAGGAGGATGCCGAGACCGGCGAGCCCGGTCGGGTGGAACTGGAAGAACTCCAGGTCCTCGAGGGGGAGTCCCTTGCGCCACACGATGCCGACGCCGTCACCCGTGAGGGTGTGCGCGTTCGAGGTGGTCTTGAAGATCTTGCCGAAACCGCCGGTCGCGAAGATCACGGCCTTGGCCTGGAAGACGTGCAGCTCGCCGGTGGCCAGGTCATATGCGACGACGCCGGAGACCTGGGTCTTGCCGTCGGCGTCCTTCACCGTGAGCAGGTCGAGCACGTAGAACTCGTTGAAGAAGTTGATGCCGAGCTTGACGCAGTTCTGGAACAGCGTCTGCAGGATCATGTGGCCGGTGCGGTCGGCGGCGTAGCAGGCCCGGCGGACCGGGGTCTTGCCGTGCTCGGCCGTGTGACCGCCGAAGCGACGCTGGTCGATCTTTCCCTCGGGCGTGCGGTTGAACGGGAGGCCCATGTTCTCGAGGTCGATGACCGCGTCGATGGCCTCCTTCGCGAGGATCTCGGCAGCGTCCTGGTCGACGAGGTAGTCGCCGCCCTTCACGGTGTCGAAGGTGTGCCACTCCCAGGAGTCCTCTTCGACGTTCGCGAGGGCTGCCGCCATGCCGCCCTGCGCCGCACCGGTGTGCGAGCGCGTGGGGTACAGCTTGGAGATCACCGCGGTCTTCGCGCCCGGGCCCGCTTCGATGGCGGCACGCATGCCCGCTCCACCGGCTCCCACGATCACGATGTCGAACTGGTGGTAGTGCACGCCGTCACGGACGACGGAATCCTGCGTCTCGGTAGTCACTTCTCGTATGCCTTCTTCTAGTTCCCGACGATCGCGGCGCATTCGGACCAGAGGACGCTGTCCTCGGTCACACCCAGGCACGGGTCGAACGTGAAGACCACGAGCGTGCCGAGGATGATGAGCAGGCCGGCGGCCAGCCCGAGCGCCCAGACCAGCGCCTTGCGCGCCGTGCTGTTCGTCACGTAGTCGTTCACGATGGTGCGCATGCCGTTGGCGCCGTGGATGAGTGCGAGCCACAGCATCAGCACATCCCACCACTGCCAGAACGGCGTGGCGAACTTGCCCGCGATGAACGCGAAGTCGAGGGCGTGGATGCCTTCGCCGACCATGAGGTTGACGAACAGGTGACCGAAGATCAGCACGACGAGCACGACGCCCGAGACGCGCATGAAGATCCAGCCCCACTTCTCGAGGTTGACGCCGCGGCGACGACGAGCCGGGGCGGCGGTGATGGTCTGTGCAGACATCAGTGTCCCCCTCCGAATCCGGCGAACGCGAGCATCAGGTGGCGGGGCACGAAGCCGGCCATGATGATGCCCCACACCAGCAGGACGCCCCAGAACAGCTGGCGCTGGTACTTGGCGCCCTTCGACCAGAAGTCGACGGCGATGATGCGCAGGCCGTTCATCGCGTGGAACACGATGCCGGCGACGAGCACGACCTCACCGAGGGCCATGATCGGGTTCTTGTATGTCCCGATGACGGCGTTGTACGCCTCCGGTGACACCCTGATCAGCGCCGTGTCGAGCACGTGCACCAACAGGAAGAAGAAGATGGCGACTCCGGTGATGCGGTGAAGCACCCACGACCACATGCCTTCGCGACCCCGGTAGAGGGTGCCGCGGGGGGTCTTGGACGTGGTTTCCGAAATCGACGGTGTCAAGCGGGCGCTTGTGGACACGGTCGTCCTCCCTGGATCGATGTGACTCGGTCGCGTGCGCTGCGCTTGTCCAAGTGTGAGCCTGTCGAAGTGTCAGGCACGCCCGATCGCTGTCCATCCTATTCCTGTCAGATCACTGGGAGCGACGAAGGGGAGCCTAAGTGTCTCGATGTCGAGATGATCGCTGCGGCTACCCTGGGCAGGGTGAGCACACCCATCGAGGACTTTTACGCAGTGATCCCCGCCGGCGGCATCGGCAGCAGGCTGTGGCCGCTCTCTCGTGCGGATGCACCGAAGTTCCTGCATGACCTGACGGGATCCGGACACTCCTTGCTGCGCGACACCTGGGATCGGCTCGTGCCGCTCGCCGGTGCGGATCGGATCGCCGTGGTCACCGGCCGGGCTCACCGGGCGGCCGTCGAGGCGGAGTTGCCGGGGATCCCCGACCTGAACGTGTTCCTCGAGTCGGAGCCGCGCGAGTCGGCGGCCGCGATCGGGCTCGCCGCGGCCATCCTGCACCGTCGCAATCCCGACGTGATCATCGGCTCCTTCAGCGCGGACCACGTGATCCGCGGCACCCGGGTGTTCGAGTTCGCCGTGCGCGATGCGGTCGAGGTGGCGCGTGAGGGCTACATCTGCACGATCGGCATCACGCCGACCGAGCCGGCGATCGGCTTCGGCTACATCAAGATGGGACCCGAGCTCGTCGTCGACGGTGCGCGTGAGGCCGCGCTGGTGGCGAGCTTCGTGGAGAAGCCCGACCTCGAGACCGCCAAGGCGTACATCGCCGACCGCGGCTACCTCTGGAACGCGGGCATGTTCATCGCCAAGGCCGGTGTGCTGCTGGAAGAGCTGGCCGTGAACGAGCCTGAGCTGCACGCGGGACTGCTCGAACTCGCCGAGGCCTGGGACGATCGCGACCGTCGTGGCCCCGCGGTCGATCGGATCTGGCCGCGACTGAAGAAGATCGCCATCGACTACGCCGTCGCCGAGCCCGCCGCCCGACGGGGACGCCTCGCCGTGGTCCCCGGTCACTTCGACTGGGACGACGTGGGGGACTTCGCGTCGCTGACGAAGCTCATCACCAACGGTCGCAAGAACGACCTCGCCGTGCTCGGCCCGAACGCGCGGGTGCTCACGGATGGTGCGAGTGGGATCCTCGTCAGCCAGACGTCCCGCGTCATCAGCCTGGTGGGGGTGCAGGACATCGTCGTGGTCGACACCCCCGACGCGCTGCTGGTCACGACGGTGCAGAATGCGCAGCGGGTGAAGAGCGTCGTCGAGTCGCTCAAGCTCACCGGTCGCGGGGACGTGCTCTGACGTCTGCTCCGATGAGCAGGCGGAGACGCTCATCGGCTGTCTTGATTTCAGCTTGGTAACCATTGGCCAGCACGTGCGGCACGGGCGTGCACAAAAGCCGAAACAGTAGGTAACTTTGATCGATCCGCGATGGCCGCGGTTTCGTTGAGGGAGGCATCAGTTGACCATCTCCACCACCAAGAAGCTGCTCGGCGTCACCGTCGCCGCTGGCGTCGTCTTCGCACTCGCCGGTTGCGGCCAGGCTCCGACAGACAAGCCCGCCGGCTCCGGCGAGCCGGTTGCCTCCGACTTCCTTCCCTGCCTCGTCTCCGACGCCGGCGGATGGAACGACAAGTCGTTCAACCAGTCCGCCAAGGAGGGCATGGACAGCGCCGCCAAGGAGCTGGACATCAAGCCGCTCGAGTTCGAGTCGGCCAATGACAACGACTACGCGCCGAACCTCGAGACCGCGGTCTCGGAGGGCTGCTCGCTCATCGTCTCGGTCGGCTTCAAGCTGTCCGCCGCGACGGTCGAGTCGGCTCTCGCGAACCCCGACATCGACTACGCGATCATCGACGACTGGGCCGACAACGACTTCGACGGCAACGTCGATGCTCCCAACATCAAGCCCCTGGTCTTCGACACGGCTCAGGCCGCATACCTCGGTGGTTACGCCGCCGCGTCCTGGTCCGCGCAGAGCGGCGTGAACAAGGTCGGCACCTTCGGTGGAATGCAGATTCCGTCGGTCGCCGTGTTCATGGACGGCTACCAGCTCGGTGTCGAGAAGTACAACGAGGACAAGTCCGCTGCGGTCGAGGTCTTCGGCTGGGACGAGGCCACGCAGAAGGGCTCGTTCACGGGCGGCTTCGACGCGAACGACACCGCCAAGCAGACCGCACAGGGTGTGCTCGACCAGGGCGTCGACGTCATCCTCCCGGTCGGCGGCCCCGTCTACCAGAGCGCGGCTGCGGCGATCGCCGACAGCGGAAAGGACACCCTGATGCTCGGTGTCGACAGCGACCTCGCCGTCGCCGACCCGAGTGTCGCCGGCATCACGCTCGTCTCGATCATGAAGGCGATCGACGTCGCCGTGAAGGACGCGACCATGGCCGCGGCCCAGGGCGAGTTCGACCCGGCCCCGTACGTGGGCACGCTCGAGAACGAGGGCGTCAAGCTCTCCGGCTTCGGCGACTTCGAGTCGAAGCTCCCGGAAGGTCTGACCGACGAGCTCAAGACTCTGCAGGAGCAGATCATCTCGGGCGACATCAAGGTGGAGTCCCCGAACTCCCCGACCTCCAAGTAAATCCGTCGCAGTTCCCGCACGGGGCGAGTGGTGAGCAGGATGCCACTCGCCCCGTGTCGTGGACGCACGATGATCCCCCTGGAAGACTCGTCTGGATGGCTCTTCTGGATGACTCTTCTGGATAAGGTGCAGATATGAAGCTCGAACTTCGCGGCATCACCAAGCGATTCGGCACCCTCGTTGCCAACGACCACATCGATCTGGTGGTTGAACCGGGTGAGATCCACGCGCTGCTCGGTGAGAACGGCGCAGGCAAGTCCACCCTCATGAATGTCCTCTACGGCCTGTATCAGGCCGACGAGGGCGAGATCCTCCTCGACGACGAGGTGCAGCGCTTCCGCGGTCCCGGTGACGCGATGGCTGCGGGGATCGGCATGGTCCACCAGCACTTCATGCTCGTCCCGGTGTTCACCGTGGCCGAGAACGTCATGCTCGGACATGAGCAGACCAAGGCCCTCGGCACGCTCGACATCGCGAAGGCGCGAGAGCACGTGCGATCGGTCGCGGCCCGCTTCGGCTTCGACATCGACCCCGACGCGCTGGTCGGAGATCTTCCCGTCGGCGTGCAGCAGCGCGTCGAGATCATCAAGGCGCTGTCGCGTGACGCGAAGGTGCTCGTGTTCGACGAGCCCACCGCGGTGCTCACTCCGCAGGAGACGGACGAGCTGATGGGCATCATGCGTCAACTGCGTGACGAGGGCACGGCGATCGTGTTCATCACGCACAAGCTCCGTGAGGTCCGCGAGGTCGCGGACAAGATCACGATCGTGCGCCTCGGCAAGGTCGTGGGTGAGGCTTCGCCCACAGCGACGAACTCCGAGCTGGCATCGCTCATGGTCGGCCGCGCGGTCGAGCTCACCGTGCACAAGGAGCCGCCGCGCCTGGGCGAGGGCGGCTTCGAGGTCACGGGTCTGCGCGTTCTGACGCCCACCGGCGCCATCGTCGTCGACGGGGTCGATTTCGCCGTCCGGCCGGGGGAGGTGCTCGCGATCGCGGGCGTCCAGGGCAACGGTCAGACCGAGCTGGTGGAGGCCATCGTCGGTCTCGCCGCCCGTGTCGAAGGCAGCATCCGACTCGACGGCAACGAACTCGTAGGCAAGAGCGTGCGGGCGATCCTCGACGCCGGCGTCGGCTTCGTGCCGGAAGACCGGACGGAAGACGGCCTGGTGGCCGGATTCTCCGTCGCCGAGAACCTGATCCTCGACCGTTCGGACGACCCGGCGTTCAGCCGCGCCGGCACGCTGCGGCGTGGAGCACTCGACGAGTTCGCCCGTGCGCGCATCAAGGAGTACGACATCCGCACGCAGGGTCCCGAGACCCCCGCCGGCACGCTGTCCGGCGGAAACCAGCAGAAGGTCGTCATCGCCAGGGAGATGAGCCGCGATCTGCGCCTTCTCGTCGCGGCGCAGCCCACCCGCGGCGTGGACGTCGGCTCGATCGAGTTCATCCACAAGCGGATCATCGAGACGCGTGACGCGGGTGTGCCCGTGATCGTGGTCTCCACGGAGCTCGACGAGGTCGCAGCTCTCGCCGATCGGATCGCGGTCATGTACCGCGGCACGATAGTCGGCATCGTCCCCGGCGACACGCCTCGGGAGACGCTCGGACTCATGATGGCCGGAGCGGCCGAAGGGGAGGTGGCCGCGTGAGCGGAGCGACGCCCGGCGCAGGAGATGTGACCAAGGGGATCCCGCCGCAGGAGCTCGCCACGAGCACCGGCACGGTCCCGCGCGACCCTTCCGACGTGCCGCCGCCCCCGCGCGGCAACGTCATCCTCAAGGAGATCCTCCGCGGCAGTGCCGTGACCACGATCCTCGCGATCGTGCTGGCGCTCATCGTCGGCGGCATCCTCATCGCGCTGACGAACGAAGACGTCCAGGCGGCATCCGTCTACTTCTTCGCGCAGCCCGGTGACACGTTCGTCGCCGCCTGGAACGCCGTCTACAACGGATACGAGGCGCTGTTCCGCGGGGCGATCTTCAACGCCCGTGGCGCGGACTTCGCGGCGCAGATCCGACCGCTCACCAACACGCTCGGCTTCGCGGCACCGCTCATCGCGGCCGGCCTCGGCGTCGCGCTGGCGTTCCGCGTCGGGCTGTTCAACATCGGTGCTCGCGGTCAGATGCTGATCGGCGTCGCCGTCGCCGCGCTGCTGACGTTCTCGCTCGACCTCCCGATCTGGCTGCACATCCCGGTCACGCTCATCGCCGGTATCGCGGGCGGTGCGCTCTGGGGTGCGATCGCGGGACTCATCAAGGCGCGCACCGGTGCGCATGAGGTGATCCTCACGATCATGCTCAACTACATCGCGTACTACCTGCTGCTCTGGATGATCCGCACCCCGGGTCTGCTGCAGAAGCCGGGCACCAACCAGGCCCTCGGATCGGCGACGCCGGAGAGCGCGCAGTTCCCGACGCTGCTCGGACCGCAGTTCCCCCTTCTCGACCTCGGCTTCGTGATCGTGATCGTGGCGACCCTGTTCGTCTGGTGGCTCATCGAGCGCTCGTCGCTCGGCATGCGGATGCGCGCCGTGGGCGAGAACCCGCACGCCGCGCGGGCCGCGGGCATCAGCGTGCAGCGCATCTACGTGTACGCCATGCTCTTCGCGGGCGGCCTCGCGGGCCTCGCGGGCATGAATCAGATCCAGGGAGCGGTGACCACGGGTGTCACCGAGACGATCGACGCCGGCATCGGCTTCGACGCCATCACCGTCGCCCTCCTCGGGCGCAGTCGTGCCTGGGGCACGTTCGCCGCCGGCATCCTGTTCGGCGCGCTCAAGGCGGGGTCGTTCTCGATGCAGGCGCAGGACATCCCGGTCGACATCGTGCTCGTCGTGCAGTCGCTCGTCGTGCTGTTCATCGCCGCGCCGCCGCTGCTGCGCACGGTGTTCTTCCTCCCCAAGACCGATATCGAGAAGGCGGCACGGCTCAGAGCCAAGGCCGCGAAGAAGGCGGTGGCGGCATGATGTCCCTCGTGCAGACCCAGGCCGCCGACGGCACGGTGCAGCTCGCGACCGTGAAGGAGCGGCACCTCAAGGCGCCGATCGTGCTGGCCGGAGCGACCGTGCTCCTGGCCCTGCTGTTCCTGCTCGTGCCGCGCGACGGCATCAGCACGTTCCGCCTTTCCGACCAGTCCTCGGCGCTCGCGCTGCCGGATGTGGCGCTGCCGACGGCCTCGACCTTCTGGGTCGTGTTCGGCATCCTCGTGGTGCTCACGGTGGGGGCGTTCCTGCGGGCATGGACCTACCGTCCGCCGTCCCTGTGGCTCGTGATCGCCTTCAGCGTGCTGGCCGTCTTCGCGTTCCTCGTCTGGGCCTCCGCCGGCGGACTCGTGCCGGTCACGAGCCTGCTGTTCGGCGCGGTCTCGCTCTCGGTGCCCCTGGTGTTCGGTGCCCTGGGCGGTGTCATCGGCGAGCGTGCCGGCGTCGTGAACGTCGCGATCGAGGGGCAGCTGCTTCTCGGCGCCTTCTCGGCAGCGCTCCTGTCGAGCATCACCGGAAACCCGTTCGTCGGCCTGGTCGGCGCGATGATCGGCGGCGTCCTGGTGGCGAGCGTCCTCGCCGCGTTCGCGATCAAGTATCTGGTCGAGCAGGTCATCGTCGGTGTCGTCCTCAACGTGCTCGTCACCGGTCTCACCGGCTTCCTCTACGGCGCACTCCTCGCTCCGAACGAGGCGACCCTGAACACACCCGTGCGATTCCCGCGCGTCGAGATCCCGGTGCTCAGCGACATCCCGATCATCGGGCCGGTGCTGTTCAACCAGACCTTCATCGGGTACCTGATGTTCATCACGGTCGCCGTCGTGGCCTGGGGCCTCTACCGCACCCGGTGGGGTCTGCGGCTGCGCGCCGTCGGCGAGCACCCCCAGGCGGCCGACACCGTGGGCATCAAGGTGAACCCGACCCGGTTCTGGAACGTGCTGCTCGCCGGCGCGATCGCCGGCATGGGAGGTGCGTACTTCACCCTCGTCTCGGTGCCGCAGTTCGGCAAGGACATGACGGCCGGGCTCGGCTTCATCGCCCTCGCCGCTGTGATCTTCGGCCGATGGGATCCCATCCGTGCGACCCTCGCGGCGCTGCTGTTCGGCTTCGCGACCAACCTGCAGAACCTGCTGTCGATCCTGAAGACGCCCATCCCGGGCGAGTTCATGCTGATGCTGCCGTATGTCGTGACGCTGCTCGCGGTCGCCGGATTCGCCGGGCAGATCAAGGCCCCTGCCGCAGACGGCAAGCCCTACATCAAGTCGTAGCCCCTGCCGGAAGAGAGAATCATCGCAATGACCGACATCGACTGGGATGAACTGCGCCAGGTCGCCACGGATGCCATGACGAAGGCGTACGCGCCGTACTCGCGCTACCGCGTGGGTGCGGCCGCCCTCGTCGGCGACGGCCGCATCGTGGCCGGCTGCAACGTGGAGAACGCGTCGTACGGTGTGACGCTGTGCGCGGAGTGCGCGCTGGTCGGTGACCTGCACATGTCCGGCGGCGGCCAGCTCGTCGCGTTCGTGTGCGTCAACAACGAGGGGCAGACGATCATGCCGTGCGGACGCTGTCGCCAGCTGCTGTTCGAGCATGCGATGCCCGGGATGCTCCTGGAGACCGTCTCCGGCATCCGCACGATCGACGAGGTGCTGCCCGATGCGTTCGGGCCGCGCGACCTGGAGGAAGCACGATGACTGCTGGACAGGCTCAGGGAGCCATCGAACCGTTCGACGCGATCGATGTGATCCGCGCCAAGCGCGACGGCGGTGCCGTGCCCGAGGCGGAGCTGCGGTGGATGGTCGATGCCTACACCCGCGGCTATGTCTCGGACGCGCAGATGGCGTCGTTCGCGATGGCGATCTTCCAGCGCGGCATGGAGCGCGACGAGATCCGCGTGCTGACCGACGCGATGATCGCGTCGGGGGAGCGGATGAGCTTCGCCTCCCTCGGCAAGCGCACGGTCGACAAGCACTCCACCGGTGGCGTCGGCGACAAGATCACGCTGCCGCTCGCCCCGCTGGTCGCCTCGTTCGGCGTGGCCGTGCCGCAGCTGAGCGGTCGCGGGCTCGGTCACACGGGCGGCACGCTCGACAAGCTCGAGTCGATCCCCGGATGGCGCGCTGCTCTGAGCAACGAGGAGATGTTCGCGCAGATGCAGGGAGACGTGGGTGCGGTCATCTGCGCCGCCGGCTCCGGCCTCGCACCCGCGGACAAGAAGCTGTATGCGCTCCGCGACGTCACCGGCACCGTCGAGGCGATCCCGCTGATCGCGTCGAGCATCATGTCGAAGAAGATCGCCGAGGGCACGGACGCTCTCGTGCTCGATGTGAAGTTCGGCTCCGGTGCGTTCATGCAGGACATCGATCGCGCCCGCGAGCTCGCCCGCACCATGGTCGCTCTCGGCACCGACTCCGGGGTCGCGACGACCGCCCTGCTCACCGACATGAACGTCCCGCTCGGCCTTGCGATCGGCAACGCGAACGAGGTCCGTGAATCCGTCGAGATCCTCGCCGGTGGCGGACCTTCCGATGTGCGCGAGCTCACGATCGCCCTGGCACGCGAGATGCTCGCCCTCGCAGGACAGCCGGACGCCGACGTGGAGGCCGCTCTCGACGACGGCCGCGCCATGGACACCTGGAAGGCGATGATCCGCGCGCAGGACGGAGATCCGGATGCCGCGCTCCCGACGGCGCGCGAGACCCACCAGGTGCTCGCCCCCACCGACGGAATCATCACGCGCATGGATGCCCTTCCGTTCGGGGTCGCTGCCTGGCGTCTCGGCGCGGGGCGCGCCAGGGCGCAGGACCCGGTGGTCTTCGAGGCAGGCATCGATCTGCATGCGAAGCCGGGCGATCGCGTCGTCGCCGGCCAGCCGCTCTTCACCCTCTCAGCCGCCGATGATGCCCGGTTCGGCAGGGCTCTCGACGCCCTCGATGGTTCGTGGGAGATCGGGGATGAGGCGCCGGTGACCGGCCCCATCGTCCGTGAGCGCATCACGGCGTGACGGCGGACCGCTAGCCTGAACTGAGCACATCCGCGACCGAGAGGATCACCATGTCGATCGATGCGAACGGCGACGTCACACTTCAGGGGGTCTCCCTGCGGAGCCTTCCCAAGGTGTCGCTGCACGACCACCTCGACGGCGCGCTGCGGCCCGCCACGATCATCGAGCTCGCGGACGCGATCGGCCTGGAGATTCCGGAGTCCGACCCGAAGGCGCTGGGGTCGTGGTTCGCGAAGCAGAGCGATTCCGGTTCGCTGGTCGAGTACCTCAAGACGTTCGACCTCACGACCGCCGTGATGCAGACGCAGGAGGGCCTCACCCGTGTCGCACGGGAGTTCGTCCAGGACCTCGCCGCCGACGGCGTGATCTACGGCGAGGTGCGCTGGGCGCCCGAGCAGCACCTGGCTCGCGGCCTCACGCTCGAACAGACGGTGGAGGCGGTGCAGCAGGGCATCGAAGAGGGTGAGGACGCCGCGGACCGCTCGGGACGCAGCATCCGCGTCGGGCAGCTGATCACGGCGATGCGGCACACCGATCGCGCTCTCGAGATCGCCGAACTCGCGGTCGACTTCCGCGGACGCGGTGCCGTGGGCTTCGACATCGCCGGTCCTGAGGATGGCTTCCCGCCGTCGAACCACCGCAAGGCGTTCGACTACCTCGCCGAGAACTTCTTCCCCGTCACCGTGCACGCGGGAGAGGCGGCGGGTCCCGCCTCCATCCGCTCGGCTCTGCTGGACGGACGCGCGCTGCGGCTCGGCCACGGTGTGCGCATCGCCGAAGACCTCGAGGTCATCACCCAGGAGGGCGACGAGGTGCAGGTGCAGTTCGGCGACCTCGCGCGCTGGGTCCGCGACCGCGAGATCCCGCTCGAGCTCTCGCCTTCGTCGAACCTGCAGACCGGGGCCATCGCCGCGTGGGGCAACACCATGGTGGACCACCCCTTCGACCTGCTCTACCAGCTCGGGTTCGCGGTGACCGTGAACGTCGACAACCGCACCATGAGCGCCACGTCTCTCACGCGTGAGCTCGCCCTGCTCGTCGAGGCGTTCGAGTACGACCTCGACGACCTCGAGACCTTCCAGTTCAACGCCGCCGCCGCGGCGTTCCTCCCCGTCGAGGAGCGCGAGGAGCTCGTGGAGATGATCGCCGAAGGCTTCGACGCCTGACCATGGCTTCCGGGGGGAAGAAGCGCCGCACGCGCGCCGCGATCATCGTCAGCGCCGTCGTGACCGCCGTCGTCGTCGGAGGTGGCGCTGCCGCCTTCGTCTGGCTGAACCGTGCGCAGGAGAACACGATTCCGAAGGCGCAGTCCGCCACGATCGAGCATCCGCTGACGCCGGCGGAGCAGATCGTGGCGGATGCGAACGATCCGCGCGCCTGTGCGGTGACCTTCTCGGGCGACGGGGCTCCTGCCGACCCGATGCTGCAGTTCCAGGACGCCCTGTACCAGGGCCTTCCGATCCCGCAGCTGGAGGGTCGGGTGTTCGCCGGCTGGTACGCGACGGCGGCGGACGCCGGAGCGTTGACGGTCGCGGCCCGCGTGAACGGCGCCGACCCCGTGGTGTGCACGGACCAGCAGGTCGAGCTCTTCGCCGCCTGGAAGACGCCGGAGGAGAACGCCGCGGAGAACGTGCGAGTGCCCATCCTCATGTATCACCAGTTCACGGCGAACCCCGAGGGGGAGAAGGGCTGGCTGCGCGGCAACTACGCCTACATCGGTGACTTCGATGCACAGATGAACCACATCGCGACGACGGGCTTCTACCTGCCCACCTGGGACGAGCTCAGCGCCTTCATCGACGGGCGGCTCTCGCTTCCTGCGAAGAGCGTGATCATCACCGATGACGACGCCGACCAGTCGTGGTTCGATCTCGCGGTGCCGGTCGTCGACAAGTACAAGCTGCTCAGCACGTCGTTCATGATCACGGCCTATCGGCAGGATCCGGCGCCGTCCGTCTATGTGCAGCGCCGCTCGCACACGCATGACATGCACCAGGCGGGCGACAACGGCAAGGGCCGGATGGTCAACTGGACGGCCGATCAGATCGCGGCAGACCTGACGACGTCGGCTCAGATCCTCGGCGTGGGTCAGGTCGTGGCGTATCCGTACGGGCACTACAACGACACCACCAAGCAGGGCGTCGCCCAGGCCGGCTACGAGATGGGACGTACCATCGAGCCCGGATATGTGAAGGTCGGCACCGACAAGCTCGCCCTTCCCGTCGTGCGCATCGACTACGGCATGGGGCTGGACGCGCTGGTCTCGCGCATCGGCTGAAGGAGACGGCCGAGACGAGGCACGGCAGGATGGTCCCATGCCCTCCTCCTCAGAGTCCGCAGCGGAATCCGCCTCCGTCGTCATCGTCGGGCCGGCATCGTGGAACACGATCATCGTGCTGGATCGGCTTCCTGAGCCGGTGCCGCACATGCAGTTCGCCGAGGACACGTGGGAGACGGTCGGAGGGACCAGCGCGGGCAAGGCGCTCAGCCTGACCGCGCTGGGCCGGACCACACGGCTGCATGCCATCTCCGGGACGGATGCGGAGGGCGGGCGCGTGCGCGACGCACTGCGCGCCGCCGGCGTGCAGACCTCCTGGGACGACGGGGTCACCGAACGGCATCTGAACCTGATGACGCGTGAAGGCGGTCGCGTCTCGCTGTACCTGTCGACCCCGAGCACGGCCGAGGGCACGCGCGACGACCGGATGCGCGACCGGATGGTCACTGCCGATGCGGTCGTGCTCGACCTCGCCGCGGAACCCCTGCGCCTGCTGCCTCTCGCCCGATCGACCGGCACGCCGATCTGGGTGGATGTGCACGACTACGACGGCAGGGCGCACTACCACCGGCCGTTCCTCGACGCCGCTGATGCGGTGTTCTGCAACGCCGACCGGCTGGACGACCCGGTCGTGTTCCTGCAGTCCCGCATCGCGGCGGGAGCGCGCCTGGCCGTGTGCACCCTGGGAGCGGAGGGGGCCGTGGCGGTCGACGAGCACGGCGTGGTGCATCGGGTTCCTGCGGTGCCCGTCGAGGTCGTCGACACGAACGGCGCGGGTGATGCGTTCCTCGCGGGCGTGCTCGACGCGCGGCTCGACGGGGCGGGCGTCACCACTGCGCTCGAGGCGGGGGCGCGTTCGGCGGCGGCGGTCCTGCGCACCCGGCACCTCCATCCGCTGCTCGACCCGGTCCTCGGGGCCGTGGGGAGGTGACGCTCAGGGCGAGAGCGGTGCGAGGAACTCGTCGGTCAGACGCGTGACCTCCGCGTGCATCTCGTCGCGGGAGATCGTCGGAGTGCCGTCGCCGTCCTGCGGTCCGTAGTCGCCGAAGGACGCGTGCGACGCCCCTTCGATCTCGACCATGTCGGCATCGGCGGGCAGCTGATCGCGCGCATCGGCGATCTTCTCGGGGGTGGACAGCCCGTCTTCGCTGCCGGACAGGCTGAGGACGGGAAGCCCACTGCCGGAGAGATCGTTCGCGCAGTAGGAGGCGAACAGGACGAGCGCATCGGCGTCGTCCGCGAGCTGGCATGCACGCACGCCGCCCAGGGAGTGCCCGCCGACGCCCCAGACATCGACGTCGGGGGCCGCCGAGGTGAAGGCGTCGAGTCCGCGCGGGTCGAAGAACGCCAGGTTCAGCCACGGGCGTGTGATCACGACCGTGACCCCCTCTTCGGCCAGCCCCTGCAGGATCGCGGCATACGCCCACGGATCCACCTTGGCCCCGGGGATGAAGACGAGGCCGAGGTCCGATCTCCCGTCGGCGGGGGCGAGCACGATGCCCTGGTCGGCATCGGTCACGGTGATGGCTGGGTTCTCCCGCACCGAGGCGAGCGGCTCCGGCTCCGCGGCCATGACGCCGATCTGGGTCCAGGCGAGTACGCCGCCGACGGCGACGACCAGCACGATCGCGACGCTCCACAGCACGCGCTTCAGGATCCGGCGGGGCTTCTTCTGCACGAGACAACGCTACTCCGCCCGGTCGACGGTCGCTCGTCACCGAGGGGTGCTACGCCCGTGACTCCAGAATGCGCTTCTCGTTCCGGACGGCACCGCGGTAGGCGTCCTTGTTGACGTAGTAGGCCATCCGATCCAGGCCCAGGTAGCGGTAGCCGCCGGTCACATCGGGCCAGGGGCTTCCGGTCACACGATCGCGGAATCGCGACGCGCGCTCCGGATCCTGCTCGACCGCGTTCAGGTAGGCCGCGAGCAGCTCCGCCTGCTCCTAGCGGCCCTGCCAGCCGATGCCCGAGGCCTCGATCATGCCCATCACGTAGAGGCCGTTGAACGAGGCGGGGAAGACGTTCAGGAACAGCCGCGGCGCGGCACCGCGCCAGTGCAGGTGCTCGCGGTCGACGAACGGATAGTCGAGGGTGTAGCCGGTGGCGAGCAGCACGAGGTCGTAGTCGTCGGCGCTGCCGTCACGGAAGTGCACGCTCGCGCCGTCGAAGCGCGAGACGTCGGGACGGATGCGCAGATCGCCCTGCCCGAGGTGGTTCAGGACCATGGTGTTCACGATCGGGTGCGACTCGTAGATGCGGTAGTCGGGCTTCGGGAACCCGAACCGCACGGGGTCGCCGGTGAAGGCCCGCAGCACACGACTGTCGATGGCCTGCTTGATGCGCGCGGGGAGCGGTCGCCCCTGGTTGAGAGTGTCGCTCGGCCTGCCGAACAGATACCGCGGAACGAAGTAGTACCCGCGGCGGACGCTCATGTCGACGGATACCGCATGATGCACGGCGTCGACCGCGATATCGCAGCCGGAGTTGCCCGCGCCGATCAGCAGCACGCGCCGGTCCTTGAGCTGCTCGGGCGACTTGTACGCGTGCGTATGCAGCAGTTCGCCGGTGAACTCACCAGGGAATGCCGGGATGTTCGGCTCGGCGAGCGTCCCGTTCGCGAGAACGACGCCCGCGTACCAGTGCGTCTCGTCTCCCCTGGGGCCGGAACTGGTCAGATCCCAGCCGCCGTCGCGCGGCTCGAGACGCGCGACCCGCGTGTCGAAGAGGAAGAGGTCGGCGAGCCCGAAGTGCCGGGCATAGTCGTCGAAGTAGTCCTTGAGTGCCCGGTGTCCGGGGTAGTCGACCCGGGACCGCATGGGGAACTCGGTGAACTCGGTCGTCGTGCGGGACGAGATGAGATGCGCGGACTCGTACATGGTGCTGCGGGGATTGCTGATGTCCCACAGCCCGCCGACGCCGTGCGAGGCCTCGTATCCGTCCACGGAGATCCCGCGCTTCTGCAGGGCACGCGCTGCGGCGAGACCGGACGGACCAGCGCCGATCACGGCATATCTGTTCATGTGGCTCCCGGACATCTGTGTGTTCTCGCACGTCGTCGTGCGCGAAACGCCCCCGCCCACCGATCGTATCGGCAGGCGGGGGCGTCGACGGGTCGCGGGTCAGGCCCTCTCGATGTGCTGCTGGCGGGCGGCGACGGCATTCCGGATCAGCGGGAACAGCGGATGCTCGGGGTCGAGGCCCGTCGTCCGCGTGGTGAACCCTGCTGCGTCCTCCTCGCGCAGCAGCTGCTGCAGCTCGACCGACTGCTCGTCGGCCGGGTCGTCGAACTCGAGCGCTGCCGAGACGGCGGCGACCAGGGCCTCGGTGGACAGTCCGCGCTCCGCGGCCATGGCTGCGGGGCCCACGAAGCGCTCGTGACGCGAGATCTTGCGCAGCGGCTGACGTCCGACCCGCTGCACGGTGTCGACGAGTGCGGGGTTGCGGAACCGGTCGAGGATCTTCGCGCGATAGGCGGCGAGATCCTCCGGGTCCAAGCCGTGCTCGGCGACCAGCACGGCCGACGTCTCTTCGAGGGCAGCCGAGACGCTCGCGGCGATCGTCGGATCGGCCAGGGCATCCGAGATGCGCTCGATGCCCGCACGGGCCCCGAAGTATGCCGTTGCCGCATGCCCCGTGTTCACGGTGAACAGCTTGCGCTCGATGTACGGCGCCAGGTCGTCGACGAAGTGCGCGCCGGGGATTCTCGGCAGCTCTCCGCCGAACGGTCCCGACTCGATCGCCCATTCGAAGTAGGGCTCGACCGTCACGTCGACGCCCGATCCCTCCGGCTGCGCCGGCACGATGCGATCCACGGCGGTGTTCGCGAAGACCGCTCTGGTCAGCAGCGTCTCGGCATCGGCTCCTGCTGCGGCGACGATCTCGCGGCGCAGCAGGTCGGTGGCGCCGATCGCGTTCTCGCATGCCATCACCTGCAGCGGTGCGGCGGCGGGGGAGCGCAGGGCCAGTCCCGCGACGATCGACGGGGCCACGAACCGCAGCACCGTCGGTCCGACGGCGGTGGTGACGACGTCGGCCGACGCGACCTCTTCCGCCACTGCGGCGGGGTCCGTTCGGCTGTTCACGGCACGGAATCCGGTGACGACGTGATCGGTCCCTCCGGGGCCGGCCTCGTGCACGGTGTACGAGTCGACCGCGTTGATCGCGTCGACCAGCGCGTCGGCGACGTCCGAGAAGACGACCTCGTACCCGCCCTCGCGCAGCAGCAGACCGACGAATCCGCGCCCGATGTTGCCCGCCCCGAAGTGGACCGCCTTCATCCCTCGTTCACCTCCGAGAGGAGGGCGTAGAGCTCCTCCGGGGTCTGCGCAGCGGAGAGCCGGGCCACGTCGTCCTCCTCGGAGAACAGGATCGCGATCCGGGAGAGGATCTCCAGGTGCTCGTCGCCCACGCCGGCGATGCCGATCACGAACGTGGCCGGGTCACCGGACCAGTCGACACCGCCGTCGTAGCGGACCACCGACAGGGCCGATGCGAGGATCGTGTCCTTCGCGTCGTTGGTGCCGTGCGGAATCGCCAGCCCGTTGCCCATGAAGGTCGAGACGGTCTCCTCGCGCTGCCGCATCGCGTCGACGTAGGCCGGGGTGACGGCTCCGGCCGCGACCAGGATGTCGGTCGCCTCCTGGAGGGCCTCGTCGCGCGACGCCCCTCCGGGGTGGATGCGGACCTGTTCGGGGCTGAGAACACTCATTCGTTTTCCTTTCGCTGTTCACGCACCATCTCGACGACCTCTTCGTACTTGGGCGAGTTCATGAAGTTGTCGACCGACACATGGACCGAGTTCGGCGACTTCGCCTCTGCGCGCTCGGTGAGCTGCTGCTGCGTGATCACCACGTCGGCTGTTCCGTCGAGGTTCGCGATCGCCTGGTTGGTGACCGTGATGTCCTCGATGCCGGCCTTCTTGAGCTTGTTGCGCAGCACGCTGGCGCCCATGGCGGACGAGCCCATGCCGGCGTCGCAGGCGAACACGATGCGCTCGATCGGCGCGGCGGCGATCACTGTCGTGCTCGCGGCGGCAGCGGCCTCGGGGGACGAGGTCGCGGTCGACGTGCGCAGCGCGTCCATCGCGGCCGACGACTTGCCCTTGTTCGCCTCGGTCTGGGCGATCGCGTCACCGAAGGCGTCACCCTCGGCCTCCAGATCGCGCTTGCGGGAGGCACGCAGGATCACACCGGTGATGAGGAAGGTGACGGTGGCGGCGATGATCACCGACAGGTACACGACCAGCAGGTTGCCGACGCCCGGTCCGATGGCAGCCGCGGTCACGGCGATGATGCTTCCCGGTGCGGCCGGGAATGCCAGGCCGCCGCCGAGGACCATGTTCGTGGTGACACCGGCCGCGCCACCCGCGATGAGGGCCAGGATCGTGGTCGGCTTGCTCAGCGCGTACGGGAAGTAGATCTCGTGGATGCCACCGAAGAACTGGATGATCGCCGCACCCGGTGCGGAGGCCTTCGCCGCGCCGACGCCGAAGAACGTGAAGGCGAGCAGCAGGCCGAGGCCGGGGCCGGGGTTCGCCTCGATGAGGAAGAGGATCGACTTGCCGGTCTCCGCCGCCTGCTCGATCCCGAGCGGGGTGAAGACGCCGTGGTTGATGGCGTTGTTCAGGAACAGCACCTTCGCCGGCTCGACGATGATCGACACCAGCGGCAGCAGGTTCAGCGAGACGAGCCAGTCGACAGCGCCGCCGAGGACGGTACTGATGCCGAGCATGACGGGACCGAACGCGAAGAAGCCGACGATCGCGAGGAGCATGCCGAGGATGCCGGCGGAGAAGTTGTTCACCAGCATCTCGAAACCGGGACGGATCTTGCCCTCCCACAGCCGGTCCATCTGCTTGGTGATCCACGCGGCGACCGGGCCCATGATCATGGCGCCCAGGAACATCGGGATGTTGGTGCCGACGATCACGCCGACGGTGGCGATGGTGGCCACCACGCCGCCGCGCTCGCCGTAGACCATGCGGCCGGCCGTGTTCGCGATGAGCAGTGGAAGCAGGTACGTGACCATCGGTCCGACGAGGCCGACGTAGGCGAGGATGTTCCCGTTGTCGCCCTCGGCGACCGCGGTCATGGCACCCTGCCACCCGATGATGGCGGAGTCGCCGCCCCCGCCGATGATCTCGGACACGCCGACCCAGTGCCAGCCGAACGGGCTGTCCGCGCCGAAGAACCCGGCCGGGATGAAGAGCATCGTGATGAAGCCCCAGGCGATGAAGGCCGCGATGTTGGGCATGATCATGCCCGAGAGGAATGTGCCGAAGCGCTGCACTCCTACGCGGAGGCCGCCGGGTTTCGTGGCGGCAGGTGACGTCGTCGTCATGATGTCGTCTCTTTCTTGTGGAGGGGGAGTTCCGCGGCGAGCGTCGCCACGGCGGTTCGGGCGGAGGAGGCATCGTCGGCAGCCAGGGCGGCCTGGGCGAGGCTCCGCGCCTCGGACGGGGTGCGCTCGGACAGCGCGTGTCGTACGTCGGCGAGGGCCGACGGTGCCATCGAGAGGCTGGTCGCGCCGAGCCCGACCAGCACCACGGCGAGGAGAGGGTCGGCCGCGGCCTCGCCGCAGATCCCGACGGGCTTGCCGAGACGTGCGCCCGCATCGCCGACCTCGCGCACCAGGCGCAGGACGGCGGGGTGCCAGGGGTCCTGGAAGCCGGCGACCGAGCCGAGCATGCGGTCGGCAGCCATCGTGTACTGCGTGAGGTCGTTGGTACCGATCGACGCGAAGTCCGCATGGGCGAGCACGCGGTCGGCGAGCAGGGCGCTCGCCGGGATCTCGACCATGACGCCGGCGGTCTTCAGCCCGTATTCCCGAGCGAGGCCGGTGAAGTAGATCGTCTCCTCGACCGTCGCCACCATGGGGGCCATCACCCAGAGGTCCGCCTCCGTCTGGGCGTCGGCTTCCGCAAGCGCGGTGAGCTGCTCGCGCAGGATGTCCTCGCTCGCCCGCAGCGCCCGCAGGCCCCGAAGACCGAGAGCCGGGTTCTCCTCGTGCGCGTCGTTGAGGAACGCCAGCGGCTTGTCGGCGCCCGCATCCAGCATCCGGACCACGACCTTCTTGCCGGGGAACGCCGCCAGCAGTTCGCGATACGACTGGCGCTGCTGCGCGATGGTGGGTGCCTGCGCCGAGGACAGGAACAGGAACTCGGTGCGGAACAGCCCGACGCCCTCGGCCCCCCGAACGACCGCATCGGCCGCGTCTGCAGGCTTCCCCAGATTCGCGAGCAGCGCGACAGGCGTGCCGTCGGCGAGAGCGCCGGGAGTGGGTGGGGCCGCGTCGGCCGACTGGCGAGCGGCTGCGCGCTCCGTGGCTCGGGCCTTCTCGTCATCCGTCGGTTCGCGTGTGACGACGCCGCTGGCCGCGTCGACGATCACGGTCTCGCCGGTGGTGAGCATCTCGCCGTCGGCGACTCCGACGATCGCGACGATGCCTTTCTCCCGCGCGAGGATCGCGGTGTGGGATGTCGGGCCGCCATCGGTGGTGATCAGCGCGAGCACCTGGTCCAGATCGAGGAGCGCCGTGTCGGCGGGGGCGAGGTCGCGCGCGACCAGGACGAACGGGTGTCCCGGGTTCGGAACGCCGGGGGCGTCGACGCCGCGGAGGCGGGCGAGCACGCGCTGCGCGATGTCGTCGAGGTCGGCTGCGCGCTCGCCGAGGTAGCCGCCGACGGCTTCGAGCGTGGCGCGGAATCCGGCAAATGCATCGTGCACAGCCCATTCGGCCGTCGCGCCTGCGTCGATCCGGCTGTCGACCTCGTCCTGGAGGGTCGGGTCCTCGGCGATCATGGCCTGGGCCTCGAGCACCTCCTGCGCGGATCCGCCGGCGGCCTCGCCCCGTTCGTTCAGCTCGTTCGCAACGGTGGAGACGGCGTCGCGGACTCGGGCGCGTTCCGCATCAGCACCCGCGGTGCTGGGTGTGTTCTCCGGAGCGGGCATCGCCTCGGCCATGCGGACGATCGGCCCCTGGGCGACCCCGAGACCGATCCCCACTCCCCGGAGCTCGCTCATGCGGACTCCTGATCGTGGTCGGTGGTGAGGAGTTCGGTGAGCGTGTCGAGTACGTTCTCGGCGCCCTCGCCGTCGGCCGTGAGCGTCACGTAGTCGCCGTGCTCGACGGCCAGGGCGATGACCCCGAGGATGCTCGCCGCGTTGACCGGCTTGCCCGAGTCCTTGGCGATCGTCACGGCGATGCCGGAATCCTTCGCGGCCTGCGCGAAGAGCTTCGCGGGGCGGGCGTGCAATCCGTGCGAGGAGCCGATCCGAACGGTGCGGGTGGCGGTCATGATGTTCCTTTCGGGGTTTCGCCGGCGGCGGCGAGGATCGATAGGGCGAGGTCGAGCGTGCGCGAGCCGTCGAGATCGGCGAAGACGTCGTCCGGAAGCACCGCGACGGGCGCGCGCGCACCTTCGCGGATGGCGTCGAGGCGGTCGCTCAGATGAGGGCCGACGAGGACGAGGTCATGGTCGGATCCGGCGACGGAGCTCTCCATGCCGGCCGCCGCGTCCCAATCGAGACCGGCCGCGGCTGCCGCACGGCGGAGCCGCTGCGCGACGAACGTGCTCGATGCTCCCGCACCGCACACCACGAGAATCCTCATCGATGCCCACCCTTCCTGAGAACAGTCTGGGAACGGTGGAGGGGTGCGCGCCAACACGTTCCTTTCCGCCCCTGCGGAACAGGCCCTTCCGCCCGAGGGCGCCGGGCACCTGACATCATGGAGAACACGTCGAGACAGTGCGGTCAGCACGCGGAAGGGGAGGATCATGTCGCGCCAGCGCCAGGACCAGCTCCTCGCGGCGTTGCTGCGCCAGGAGGGGTGGGCGACGGCGGCGAGCCTCGCCGACCTGATGGGCGTCACCCCGCGCAGCATCCGCTCCTATGTCGCGGCGCTGAACGCCCGCACGCCCGGGGCCGCGGTGATCGAGTCGGGTCCTGCGGGCTACCGCGCCGGATCCGGCGCCCGTGGCGCGCTGCGGATGCGCCAGACGGGGGATTCCGCCCCCCGCGACCGTCTGCACACGCTTGTGCGGCTCCTGCTCGACGAGCACGGAGGCATCGACGTGTTCGACACCGCCGAGGATCTGCACGTCAGCGAGGCGACGCTCGAAGCGGACCTGGTGCGCGTGCGGGGTCTGCTCGACGGCACGGACCTCGTGCTCGAGCGCGAGCGCGAGACCGTGCGACTGCGCGGCAACGAGACGGCGCAGCGCCGCCTGCTCAGCAGGCTCGCCCACGACGAGATGGACGACGCCTCGTTCCATCCGGAGACATTCCGTCGGGCGCTCTCCGGATCGGCGGTGGCCGCCAGCGCGGTCGGGCCGTTCAAGTCCGCGCTCGTGCGCGAACTCGGTGAGCTCGGCTACTACGTGAACGAGCTCGCGATCTCCGATGTGCTGCTGCACATCGCGATCGCCGCCGAGCGGGTCGCCGCTGGACACACCCTCGAATCGACCCCGGCCGGCACCCGCGAGGAGATCCCGCGCGTCGGGACCGTCATCGCCCGCCTCGCCTTCGAGCATTTCTCCGTGGTCCTCGGCGAGGGGGACAGCGGTCATCTCGCATCCCTCGTGCTCACCCGCATCGTCGCGCCGGGCGAGGACGCGACGCGTGAGGTCGCCCGCAGCGGCGTGGATCCGGGAGTCGAGGCCGCGGTACGCGCGGAGATCGCCCGAGCGGCGGAGGACTTCCAGGTCGACCTCGTCGACGAGACCTTCGTGCTGCGTCTCGCCCTGCACGTGCAGAATCTGCTGCGCCGCGCCGAGGAGAGCGCGCTCACCCGCAATCCGCTCACCCGGTCGCTGAAGACGACGTACCCGATGATCTTCGAGGTGGCCGTCTCGATCGCCAGCGGCCTGCACGACCGGGTCGGCACACCCATCCACGACGACGAGATCGCCTACATCGCCATGCACGTGGGTGGGCGTCTCGAACGCAGCCGCAAGGCCGAGTCGATCCTCACCGCCACCATCGTCTGCCCGGGCTATCACGAGTTGCATGAGCTGCTCCGCTCCAGCGTCGACCGCTCTCTGGGATCGGCGATCGAGGTCACGACCGTCGTGACCAACGTCGACCCCGACTGGGCGTCCTTCGACACCGACCTCGTGCTCAGCACGATCGAACCGGGGTCGTCCGGCGACCGATTCGTGCGCATCCAGCCGTTCCTGACCGACGCCGACGTCGACCGGATCCAGCAGGCGGCCGCTCGGGTGCGCCGGGGGCGCCGTCTCACGCGCCTCCGTGGGGAACTCGCCCGCTACTTCCTCGCCGACGCGTACGTGTTCCCGCTTCCCGATGAGGGGGAGGAGGCGATCATCCGTCGTCTCGGCGGTCTCCTGGTGCAGGCCGGCCTGATCGGCGAGGACTACGTCGAGAACACCATCGTGCGCGAGCGGATGTCGTCGACGGCGTTCACCGATGCACTCGCCGTCCCCCACGCACTCCAGATGACCGCCACCCGCACCGCGATCGCCATCGGCGTCGCGGACGGCTCAGCGGCCTGGGGTGGCGGACGCGTGCAGGTCGTCGCGCTCGCCGCGTTCAGCGAGAGCGATCGTGCGGCGTTCCAGACCGTGTTCGAGCAGCTCGTCGAGGTGTTCAGCGAACGCGAGAGCGTGCAGCGGATCGTCCGGAAGGGAACGACGTTCGAGGCGTTCCTCGACGAGCTCGTCGCTGTGATCGACGGCTGACGGCGCAGCGGTCACCCGCGGGGAGCGAGTACCTCCGCGAGCTGGTCGAGAACGGCCTCCGCCGTCGCGGAGGGCGCCGTCTCGATCACCACGGAGTCCCCGGAGGCGATCCCCAGGTCCATGACCGCCAGCACGCTCGTCAGATCGACGGTCGTGCCGTCGGCCGTGCGCAGGGTGACCGGAGCCTCGTGCGACTGCGCGAGTCGCACGAGCTCGGCCACCGGACGCGCGTGAACCCCGTTGTGCGCGCTGACGATGAGGCGTCGGACCGGCATGCTCAGGAGCGTTCGTCGAGGAGGGCGCGGACGCCCGCTTCGAGCTCCGCGACGGCGTCACGTGCGCTCTCGGCCGACTCCGCCCTCGCATCGATGTAGACCTTCAGCTTGGGCTCGGTCCCGCTGGGGCGCACGATCACACGGGAGCCGTCGCCGAGACGGTACCGCAGCACGTCTCCGGAGGGCTGACCCGGTGCGGCCTGCAGCAGGTCCTCGGCCGAGGCGATCGATCGGCCGCCGATGTGCGTCGGCGGGAGTGTGCGCAGCGCGAGCATCACGGAGCCGATGACGGCGAGGTCCTCGACCCGCACCGACACCTGACCGCTCGCGAAATGCCCGTACGTCTCACCCAGCTCGTCGAGCAGATCGACGAGCGTGGCTCCGCGATCGCGGGCCTCGGCGGCGAGGCCGAGGATGGCGACGGCCGCCGACACCCCGTCCTTGTCGCGCACGGTCTCCGGATTCACGAGGTAGCCGAGAGCCTCTTCGAAGCCGAAGACGATACCCGGTGCCCGGGAGATCCATTTGAAGCCGGTGAGGGTCTCGTGGAAGTCCAACCCGTGATGCGCGGCGACGGCGCCGAGGCCGGGGGAGGAGACGAGAGAGCAGGCGAGCGAGGCGCCCGGTGTGCCGACCGCCGCGCGTGCGGCTCTCGCGCCGAGCAGGAGACCGACCTCGTTGCCGGTGAGACGACGCCAGCCGTCGGGGGCGGAGTCGTCGGGGACCGCGACGGCCAGTCGATCCGCATCGGGGTCGTTCGCCAGGATGAAGTCGGCCTTCACCCGCCGGGCTCGCGCGAACGCGAGATCCATCGCCCCCGGTTCCTCCGGATTCGGGAACGACACGGTGCGGAACGTGGCGTCGGGGGTGAGCTGCTCGTCGACGACGAACGGCTGCGGGTATCCCGCTTCCTTGACGATGCGGGACAGCGTCTCCCAGCCGACCCCGTGCATCGCGGTGTACACCCACCGCATCCCGGTCGTCCCGGCGGGTGCTGGCGCCACGGCCACGGTTGCCGCGATGTAGGCTTCGACGACCTCTTCGCCGGCCGTCTCATACTCGGTGGAGCGCGGCAACGTGGTGATGGAGCCCGCGTCGGCGATGCGCTGGATGTGCGCGGCGATCTCGGCGTCCGCCGGGGCGACGATCTGGGATCCCTGGTCGGCGCCACCGAGGTACACCTTGTAGCCGTTGTCGTTCGGCGGGTTGTGGCTCGCCGTCACCATCACGCCGGCATCGGCGCCGAAGTGGCGCACGGCGAAGGCGAGGACGGGCGTCGGGAGCAGGCGGGGAAGCAGGATCGCCCGCAGACCGGCTCCGGCGAACAGCTCGGCGGAGTCCGTCGCGAACACGCGGGAGTTCCGGCGCCCGTCGTAGCCGATCACGACCGTCGGGGTCGCGCCGTGCGACTTCTCGCGCAGGTAGGCGGCGAAGCCGGCTGCGGCCTGGCCGACGAGAACCCGGTTCATCCGGTTGCTGCCGGCGCCGAGTTCGCCGCGGAGACCCGCGGTTCCGAAGGCGAGGCGAGTGCGGAAGCGGTCGTCGAGGTCGGCGACGGCCTCTCGGTCGCCGGCGGCGGCACGTGTGATCACGCCGGCCAGCTCGTCGCGCGTCTGCGGATCGGGGTCCTGTCGCAACCAGGCGCGGGCCTGGGCGAGCCGCTCGTCGCTCACAGGGCCTCGACCACCCTGGCCAGAAGCGCGGAGATCACCGGTTCGGCCTCGCGCCCGGCCTCGATCACCTCGGCATGGCTGAGCGGTGTCTGCTGGATACCGGCGGCGAGGTTGGTGATGAGCGAGAACCCGAGGATCTCCATGCCGGCCTCGCGGGCGGCGATCGCCTCGAGCGCGGTCGACATGCCCACGATGTGGCCACCGATGTGCTTCGCCATCTGCACCTCCGCCGGCGTCTCGTAGTGGGGGCCGCGGAACTGCGTGTAGACGCCCTCGTCGAGCATCGGGTCGATCGTCCGGGAAATCTCGCGCAGACGCTTCGAGTAGAGGTCGGTGAGGTCGACGAACGTGGCGCCTTCGAGCGGAGAGTCGGCGGTGAGGTTGATGTGGTCGCTGATGAGCACGGGCTGACCGGGCGTCCACGTCTCGCGGATGCCGCCGGCGCCGTTCGTGAGCACCATGATCTTGGCGCCCGTCGCGGCGGCGGTGCGCACGCTGTGCACGACACGGCGCACACCGTGGGCTTCGTAGTAGTGGGTGCGCGCACCGATGACGAGGACGTTCTTGCCGTCGGGGGTGCGGATGCTGCGCAGCGTACCGACGTGTCCTTCGAGCGCGGGCTTGGAGAAGCCGGTGACCTCGGTCGCGGGGATCGTCGCCACGGTCTCGCCGATGATGTCCGCGGCCTTGCCCCAGCCGCTGCCGAGGGTGAGGGCGATGTCGTGCTTCTCGACGCCGGTCAGACGGGCGATGTCGGCGGCGGCCTGTGCGGCGACCTCGAACGGGTTCGCGGTCGGGTCGTCGAGGGGGTTGCTGTGCGTTTCGGGCATGGATCCACTCTAGGAAGGTGCAGGCTCGGGTGCCAGGATTGCGCGAGAATGGATTCCATGTCTTCCACCACTTTCGAGCGCACTCAGCGCGTCGCCGTCCTCGGCGGCGGTCCCGGCGGCTACGAGGCGGCCCTCGCGGCAGCCCAGTTGGGGGCCGAGGTCACCCTGGTCGAGCGCGTGGGAGTCGGCGGATCCGCCGTCCTCACCGACGTCGTGCCCTCGAAGAGCCTGATCGCCACCGCCGATGCGGCCGTCGCCATCTCCGAGGCGAGCGACCTCGGGGTCAACTTCTACGCCAAGGGTGACCACTCGCGACCCCTCAAGCCCGAGATCGCGATCAACCTCGCCGCCGTGAACAAGCGGCTCCTCGCGCTGGCGGGTCAGCAGTCCGAGGACATGCGTGCGACGCTCCTCGAAGCCGGCGTACGCATCCTCTCCGGTCACGGTCGCCTCGAGGGACCCACCGCGATCATCGTGTCGACGGGCCAGGGCGGGACCGACTTCGATCGGGTCGAGGCCGACACGATCATCGTGGCGGTCGGTGCCTCTCCGCGCGAGCTGGACTCGGCCAAGCCCGACGGCAAGCGCATCCTGACGTGGACGCAGCTGTACGACATGAAGGCGCTCCCCGAGCACCTCATCGTGGTCGGTTCCGGTGTCACCGGTGCGGAGTTCGCCTCCGCCTACATGAACCTCGGTGCCAAGGTGACCTTGATCTCCAGCCGCGAGCAGGTGCTCCCGGGCGAGGACAAGGATGCGGCGAGCGTTCTGGAGAAGGTCTTCAAGCGCGGGGGCATGCAGGTGCTCTCCAAGTCCCGTGCCGACCGCGTCGAGGTCACGGATGACGGGGTCACGGTCACCCTGTCGGACGGGCGCACGGTCGATGGCAGCCACTGCCTGATGGCGGTCGGTTCCATCCCGAACACCGCGGGCATCGGTCTGGAGGAGGCGGGTGTCGAGCTCGACGAGTCGGGACACGTGCGGGTGAACCGGGTCGCGCGCACCTCCGTCCCCAACGTGTACGCGGTCGGCGACTGCACGAACTTCTTCCCGCTGGCCTCGGTCGCCTCGATGCAGGGGCGCACGGCCGTCTTCCACGCCCTCGGCGACATCGTCATCCCGCTCGAACAGATCAAGATCACCTCGAACATCTTCACCGCGCCCGAGATCGCCACGGTCGGCTACGGCGAGAAGGACGTCGAGGACGGTGTGGCCGACGGCCTGGTCTACAAGCTCCCGCTCGCGGCGAACCCGCGCGCGAAGATGATGGGCATCAAGGACGGCTTCGTCAAGCTCATCGCCCGCAAGGGATCGGGCACCGTGATCGGCGGCGTGATCGTGGCGCCGAAGGCATCGGAGCTGATCTACCCGATCGCGGTCGCCGTCGAACGCCGTCTCACGGTCGACCAGGTCTCGCGGGTCTTCGCGGCATACCCCTCGCTCTCCAGCAGCATCACCGATGCGAGCAGGGCGATGCATCTCGTGAACATCTCCTGATCCCGGGAGAGATGCGGAAAGGGCGCCCCACCTCGGTGGGGCGCCCTTTCCGCTGATGCCGGGTGTCAGCTGATCGTGAGCAGCTGGTGTCCTGCGGAGACCGTGGCGCCGGCATCCGCGTTGATGTTGCCGACCACGCCGTCCTTGTGCGCCTGCAGCGGCTGCTCCATCTTCATGGCTTCGAGCACGACCACCAGGTCGCCCTTGACGACCTGCTGTCCGTCGGCGACGGCGATCTTGACGACGGTCGCCTGCATGGGCGACTTCACCGCGTCGCCGGAGGCCCCGGCGTTGGCGGTGGTGGCGTGGCTGCGGCGCGACGGCGGAACCGCTGCCGGGCGTCCGGCGGTGCCGGCGGCGACGGCGACGCGGTCGGGGAGGCTCACCTCGAGGCGCTTGCCGGAGACCTCGACGACCACGGTGTGACGTGCTTCGGCGGAGGTCGGTGCTTCGAGCTCCCCGTCCCACGCGGGGATGTCGTTGACGAACTCGGTCTCGATCCAGCGGGTGAAGATCCCGAACTCGCCGTCCTCCGCCGTGAACGCGGGATCGCGCACGACCTTGCGGTGGAACGGGATGACGGTGGGGAGACCGGCGACCTCGAACTCATCGAGTGCGCGGCGCGAGCGCTCCAGCGCTTCCGCCCTGTCCTTGCCCGTCACGATGATCTTCGCGAGCAGGGAGTCGAAGGCGCCGGACACCGAGTCGCCGGCGGTGACGCCGGAGTCGAGACGGATGCCGGGGCCTCCGAAGGTCTTGAAGACGTGGATCGGGCCGGGCTGGGGCAGGAATCCGCGACCGGGGTCCTCGCCGTTGATGCGGAACTCGATCGAGTGCCCCTGGGGCTTCGGGTCGTCGTAGTCGATGGTGCCGCCGGCCGCGATGCGGAACTGCTCGCGCACCAGATCGATACCGGTGACCTCTTCGGAGACGGGGTGCTCGACCTGCAGGCGCGTGTTCACCTCGAGGAATGAGACCGTGCCGTCGGCGCCGATGAGGAACTCGCAGGTGCCGGCACCGACGTATCCGACCTCCTTCAGGATGGCCTTCGATGCCGAGTAGAGCAGCTCGTTCTGCTCCTCCGTGAGGAACGGGGCCGGTGCCTCTTCGACGAGCTTCTGGTGGCGGCGCTGCAGCGAGCAGTCGCGCGTCGATATGACGACGACGTTTCCTGCGGCATCGGCCAGACACTGGGTCTCGACGTGACGCGGCTTGTCGAGGTACTTCTCGACGAAGCACTCGCCGCGTCCGAAGGCGGCGACGGCCTCGCGGGTGGCGGATTCGAAGAGCTCGGCGACCTCGTCGAGCTCGCGGGCGACCTTGAGGCCGCGTCCGCCGCCGCCGTACGCGGCCTTGATGGCGATCGGGAGGCCGAACTCCTTCGCGAAGGCGATGACCTCATCGGCGCCTTCGACGGGGCCGGGGGTGCCGGGAGCGAGAGGCGCGCCGACCTTCTCCGCGACGTGACGCGCGGTCACCTTGTCGCCGAGAGCCTCGATGGCCTCCGGAGACGGGCCGATCCAGGTCATCCCCGCCTCGATGATGGCGCGTGCGAACTCGGCGTTCTCGGCGAGGAACCCGTAGCCGGGGTGCACGGCGTCGGCACCGGCGCGGCGGGCGATGGAGAGGATCTTCTCGATCTGGAGGTAGGTCTCCGCGCTGGTCGAGCCGCCGAGAGCGTAGGCCTCGTCGGCGAGGCGGGTGTGCAGGGCATCCCGGTCCTGGTCGGCGTAGACGGCGACCGAGGCGATCCCGGAGTCGCGGGCGGCGCGGATGATGCGGACGGCGATCTCGCCGCGGTTGGCGATGAGCACCTTGGCGATAGCAGGCATGCTTGCCAGCCTAGCGAGAACGACCCCGATCCCTTTGACGACTCCCCACAAGAAAGTCGGGAAAACGTGGAGGGGAGTCTACGACCAGAGGTCGGTCCAACGGACACCGAGCTCGGTGGCGAGACGGCGGACGGTCGACAGGGACATGCCGACGACCGTCGAAGGATCGCCGTCCACACGGGTGATGAATGCCCCGCCCAGGCTGTCGACGGTAAAGGCTCCCGCCACGAGGAGCGGCTCTCCGGAGGCGACGTACGCGGCGATCTCGGCGTCGCTCGCGTCGTCGGCGAACGTCACGGCGGCCGCGGCGACCGCGGTGGCCTCTTTGGGTTCGGCGTCGGGGGAGACCCGGAACACCGAGTGCCCGGAATGCAGGATGCCGGTCTCGCCGCGCATCTCCTGCCAGCGCCTGGTCGCCTCCTCGGCGGTGTACGGCTTGCCGTAGACCCGCCCGCCGAGCGCGAACATCGAATCCCCGCCGATCACCAGGCCGTCGAAGGTCCCGTTCGCAGCGAGGCTCCGTGCGACGGCGGCCGCCTTCGCGCGGGCGAGCAGAAGCACCAGTTCCTCGGGCGCGAGGGGGGCGCCCCTCTTCTCCTCCTCGGCGGCAGCGACCGCATCCTCATCGACGTCGGGCGACACCGTGAGCGGTTCGATTCCCGCCTGCCGGAGCAGCATGAGGCGGGCGGGCGAGGTGGAGGCGAGGCAGACGCGCATGTCCACCACCGTATCCTCGAAGAATGACTTCCTCCCCAGCCGACGTGCTCGAACTCGACATCACCGGCATCGCGCACGGGGGCACGTTCATCGCCCGCCACGAGGGACGCGTGGTCTTCGTCTCCGACGCGATCCCCGGAGAGCGGGTCCGGGCCCGGGTGATCGCCCCGCAGGAGGGGGCGGACGCCTCGACCCGCAGCTTCTGGCGGGCCGAGACCATCGAGGTGCTGGAGGCGTCGGAGCACCGTCGCCCGCACGTGTGGGCGGAAGCCGACGTGTCGCGGGACCCGGCCGACCGCCCCGGTGGCGCCGACCTCGGCCATATCGACATCGACCACCAGCGTGAGCTCAAGCAGCGCGTGCTGACCGAGGCGCTGGAGCGTTTCGCAGGCAGCGGTCTGGTCGCCCCCGAGATCGAGTCGGTGGAGTCGGGCGACGGTCTCGGATGGCGCACACGCGTCACCCTGCACGTCGACGACACGGGAGTCGCCGGTCCGTTCGCCGCACGCAGCCACCGCGTCGTCCCCGTGACCTCGCATCCGCTGGCCAGGCCCGCGATCGCCGAAGCGGCGCTCGCGCTGCAGGGCGAGGCCCCCGGCCGCATCGAACTCGTCGTGCCCGCCGACGGCACGGTGCGCGTCATCCGACGTGAGGAGACCGAGCGCGCCCCCCGCGTGCAGCGTGGGTTCCGCAAGCGTCCCACTCCCGAGGTGATCCACGAGATGGTCAACGACCGTCGATTCGAGGTCGACGCCACGGGCTTCTGGCAGGTCCACCCGCGTGCGGCCTCCGTGCTCGACGCCGCGGTCTACGGAATCCTCGACGGACATGTCGACGACCAGAAGACGCACTACGACCTGTATGGAGGGGTCGGCCTGTTCGCCGCGACGCTCGCCGATCTCGGCGGGACCGACATCGTGACGGTCGAGTCCAGTGCACGCGCCACTGCGCACGCCGCCGCGAATCTCGCGCCGCTCGAAGTGAACGCCGTGACGGCGCGCGTCGATCGCTTCCTGGCGACGCAGAAGAGCGGGCGCACGGGCGCCGTCGTGCTCGACCCGCCCCGCGCCGGTGCAGGTCGGCAGGTCGTCGAAGCGGTGCACGCACTCGCGCCGGAGGCCATCGCGTACGTCGCGTGCGACCCCGTGGCACTCGCCCGGGATCTCGGCACCTTCCGCACCCTCGGTTGGAACGTCGACCGACTTCGGGGCTTCGATCTGTTCCCGCACTCGCACCACTTCGAAGTCGTCGCGCTGCTCACACGATGAGCGATCCGCGGCTTCTCGGGGGGACTCAGTAGGCTGAGGGGATGAGCACGGTCGCACTCATCGACGATCACGAGTCCGTTCGCCTCGGCCTCGAGGCCGCGTGCGCGCGTGATTCGCAGACCGTGGTCTTCTCCGGGAGCACGGTGGTCTCCTACCTCGAATGGCGCAAAGCCACCGCGGCCGCACCTGCCGAGGTGGTCGTCCTCGACCTCACCCTCGGCGACGGCACGACCGTGACCGAGAACGTGACCTCGCTGGTCAACGACGGCGCGAGCGTCGTGATCCACAGCGTCGCCGATCGGCCGGCAGCCGTGCGCGAGGCGCTCGCCGCCGGGGCCGCCGGCGTGGTGAGCAAGTCCTCCGCCCTCGACGACGTGCTCGACGCGATCCGCACGGTGGCGCAGGGCGAGGCTCTCAACAACGTCGAATGGGCGAGCGCGGTCGAGGGAGACCGGGCGTTCGCCGATGCGCAGCTCGCCACGCGCGAACGCGAGGTGCTCCGTCTGTATGCGACGGGGCTGCCGTTGAAGGCCGTCGCCGAGAAGCTGGGTGTCGCCTACTCCACGGCCAAGGAGAACATCACCCGCATCCGCGTGAAGTACGTCGAGGTCGGGCGTCCGGCGCCGACGAAGGTCGATCTGCTGCGCCGGGCGATGGAAGACGGGATCGTCACGGCTGACGAGGCACCCGGTGGCCGCTGAGCCGCTCAGCATCCGCGACGCGTGGAGCA
Source organism: Microbacterium sp. SY138 (assembly GCF_039729145.1). Taxonomy (NCBI): domain Bacteria; kingdom Bacillati; phylum Actinomycetota; class Actinomycetes; order Micrococcales; family Microbacteriaceae; genus Microbacterium; species Microbacterium sp. SY138. The sequence continues at coordinate 1,212,219 of NZ_CP155793.1, forward strand.
AGATCCCCTCTCCGGGGAGCACGGAGACGGCATACGAGCGCTTCACCGGCACACGCATGGAGCGGATCCTCGCGATCGTCGTCGCGATCGGCTCGGCGGTTCTCGGCGCGCAGGCGCTGATCTCTGCGATGGCGTCGCTCTCGCACGCGGATCCTGCGCACGTCGTCACCCTGATCGTGGTGTTCGTGCCGTTGGCTGCGATGCTGGTCGCTTGTCTGGTGGGCCGGGGGGTGCGCACCTTCTCCGGTATCTTCGCCGTGGTCTACGTCCTCGCGCTCGCCGCCTGGCCGACGATCGTCGACCCGTCGGACAAGGGCGCCGGCGAGCAGCCCTGGATCTTCTTCCTGGTCAATGTCGGCGTCGTCGCGGCGATGCTCGCGTTCCCGTTGCCGCTCCAGTTCGCCTGGGCGGCGGGGATGCCGTTCGTCTACGGCTACGTGCGGCTCGTCCAGGGGGAGTTCTCGCGCGAGTTCTGGGTGACGACCGCGTTCGACGTGTCGTTCACCCTCATCCTCGGGGTCGTCATCATCTCCCTGGGCTGGATGTTCCGTTCCGTCGCCGCCGGCGTGGACGAGGCCAGGGGACAGGCGGTGGCGTCGTACTCGACAGCGGCTGCGGCGGCCGCCGCGGAGGAGGAGCGGGCGACGATGTCCGCACTGATGCATGACAGCGTCCTCGCCGCGCTGATCGCCGCGGAGCGGGCTGAGGGGGAGCGTGCCGAAGAGCTCGCCGTCGCCATGGCCCGGGAGGCACTCACTCGCCTCGCCAATACCGAAGCGGCCGTCGCGCAGGAGGGCAGTGACGAGCCGGTCGGCACGGCGCAGATCGTCGTGGAGCTGCGCAGAGCCCTGTCCGAGCTCGGCGCTGATGCGATCGTCGAGGAGCGCGGCGGCATCGGCCTCATACCCGGGCGGGCCGCTCGCGCACTCGTGCTCGCCGCGCGGCAGGCGATCGGCAACGCCGTGTCCCACGCCAACGGTCGTGGACTCCACATCATCGTCGAGGGGCACGGCGACGAGGGGATCGGCGTGACGGTTTCGGACACCGGCGGCGGCTTCGACGTGGCGTCGATCGGTGCCGACCGTCTCGGGATCCGGGCGTCGATCTTCGCACGTATGGCGGGCGTCGCCGGCACGGCCGACATCGTCTCCGACGCGCACGGCACGACCGTGACGCTGGGATGGGAGCGCGCGTGAACCGCACCGTGCGCAGCGTCGCCACCTCTCTCGCCGTCGGCTTCGCCCTGTACTTCGTCGCACGAGGCATCTGGTGGATCGAGCAGCCGACCGCTCCGCTGCTCATGGTCCTCGCCATCGGCCTGTATCTCGTGGTCGTGAACATCGCCATCCTCGGCGACGGCTCCTCGGTGCGGATGCCGACGTGGTCGGCGGTCCTCGCGCTGCTCGCGAGCATGGCGATTCCCGTGCTCGTGACCTTCTCGCTCGAGCCGGCGGATCGTACCGCCCCGTTCGCGACCTGGTACATCGGGGCGCTCGGACTGCTCGCGGTCGTGTGTGTGGTGCGTCGGCGGTCTCTGATCGGCTGGCTCGTGTTGGCGGTGCTCGTCCTGGCCGCGTCGGTGGCTCTGGGGTTCGTCGTGGCCCTCAACCTGGGGCTGGTCGGCTCGATCATGTGGGTGGCCGTCGCTCGACTCCTCGTGATGTTCTGGGATCGTGCGGTGCGCGACACCGAGCGCCTCGCCGAGATCCAGCAGGCGGTGTCCGCGTGGCATGCCACGCAGCGGGTGCGTCAGCGCGAGAGGCGTCTGCGCACGCAGTTCGCTCTGGCTGTCGCCGGTCCGGTGCTCAGCAGAGTGGTCGCGGCGCGAGGCGTGTTGAACGATCAGGAACGTCTGGACGCGCGGCTCGCCGAGGGCAGGCTGCGCGACGAACTGCGCGGCGCCGACCTCCTCAACGACGCGGTACGCAACGCGATCGAAGCTGCCCGACGGCGTGGAGTGGTCGTGACCGTCTTCGATGAGGGCGGGTTCGACGGCATAGACGAGTCCCGTCGCAAGGCGATCAGGGACGAACTGGCGGTCGTGCTGAGTCATGCACAGACATCTCGGCTCATCATCCGCTCGGGGCGGGACCCGCGTGTCGCCGTGACGGTGGTGGGCCGCGCGGGCACCCGCTCCTCGGGTGATGACGACGCGGTCGACCTCTGGCACGAGATTCCGCGCTGACGGAAGAACTTTCGGCAGGACCGGTGAGCGACCTCGGCTCCGTCCTCGGCCCCGGCCTGGGGAGGTGACCGGAGTCGAGGATGTGAGAGTGGGAGAGGGGCGGCGAATCCGCCTGCCCCTCTCCGTGCGGACAGTTACCCGAAAACCATCCGCTGGTGGCCGATCAGCGTCTGTCTACCCTGGGACAGAGAGACCAGCCGAACGCGAAGCGTCCTCTTCAGTCTGAGGGGTTCCGCAAACATTGTCTGTAGGTATTTTGGGGGACAAGATTCGGCATTTCGGGGGACACGATTTTCCCGTCGATGGGGGATCATTGGACGATGGAAACGCGTCGTGGCACCAATCTTCCGCGTATGGGCGACTTCAACCAGTCCGTGATCCTGGAGGCGATCCGCCAATCAGGCGAGGGGTTGAGCAGGATCGAGCTGTCGACCGCGACCCGGCTGTCGGCGCAGACCGTCACCAACATCACTCGGCGACTGCTCGATGACGGCTTCATCCGAGAGGCCGGCCGCACGATCAATGGACCGGGCAAGCCGCGCGTGACCCTGCGGCTCGTCGCCGACAGCCGCTTCGCGGTCGGCGTGCACCTCGATCCCGCCCTGATGACGTTCGTGCTGCTCGACCTGTCCGGCGCCATCGTCAGACGCCGGAGTGTGCGCACGCCGGCCGATGATCCGCTCCGGATCGTGGAGGCCATGGCGGAGACGATCGATGCCCTGATCGCGGAGTCCGGTGTGGATCGTTCGCGGATCGCAGGGGTGGGAGTCGCGGCTCCCGGTCCGCTCGACGCCGAGAAGGGCACGGTCATCGACCCGCCGAAGCTCGCCGGGTGGCATCGTGTGCCGCTGCGCGCGGTGCTGGCGGAGATGACGGGGATGCCGGTGGTGCTGGAGAAGGACACGACGTCGGCCGCGGTCGGAGAGCTGTGGACACGACGCGAGTCGGCCGACGACTCCTTCGTGTTCGTCTACCTGGGGATCGGCATCGGCGCCGCCCTGGCGAGAGACGGCGAGGCGGTCCGCGGGAGCACACGCAACATCGGCGAGGTCGGGCACATCATCGTCGACCCCGACGGGCCCTCATGCTGGTGCGGGTCCCGAGGGTGCGTGGAGGTCGTCTGCACCCCGCAGGCGATCGTCGAACGGGCTGAGCGCGCGGGAGTGTTCGACGACGCCCACCAGACGTCCGATGCTGCGGCAGTCGATGCGAGATTCAGCCGACTGTGCGAGTACGCAGCGGACGGGAATGCCGCGGCGGTCGAGGTTCTGCGACAGGCAGCGGCACACATCGCGGTGCTGACGGCGGCTCTGACGAACATGCTCGATGTGGATCGGGTCGTGTTCGGAGGCCCTTTCTGGTCACGGCTCGCCGATGTGTACCTCCGAGAGGTTCCCGGCAGGCTCGATCACGCGAGTGCGACCCGCGCGGTGCGCACTCTCCCCGTCGATGGCACCGTCGTCGGGGACGACGTCGGTGCCGTGGGGGCCGCGTGCGTCGTGCTCGATTCCGTTCTCAGCCCTCGCGCCTCCGACCTGTTGCTCGAGAGCTGATCTCCGGACCCTACGCCGTCCGGCAGCGGTCGAGGTCGCGGGTTTGCGACTATAAGTCTATTCGATGTAGTATTTGGCGTTCCCCCAACGATCAGACCAGGGGAATCCACCGTCTCCCCGTGCGCTCGGCACCGTCGCACGTCGAGAAAGCGATTCCGGTCTGAGCCGGGGTGGACGCCCGACCCTTCACGGGAAGGGCGAGGCGGCAACGGGGAACGTCGCCGAGCGGGGCTCTGGGGGTCCTGCGACGATCGTCTGCGTGATTCGTGAAGCGGAGGGTTCTCGGATCACGCAGACGCACTCTTACGTCACCGGAGTCGACGCATGATGCTCCGCAGCTGTCAGCCCGCGAAACGTCCCCACGGGATGTCGCGCCGCAGCGGACGGCGGAGCGGACGCTGTGTCCGCGTCCACGCCGATACAGACGGCTCCGAGGCGACGGCATCCGCCGCCTCGGTCGCGTAGGCCTCGCTGATCACGGCGATGAGGGCGGCGAGTTCTTCTTCCGTAGCCGTCCCGCGCATGATGTCGAGCATCGGCGCCTCCGAACTCGAAGCACCGTGGTCCTGCGTGTCATGCCCGGTCACAGCGGGATGTTCCCGTGCTTCTTCGGGGGCAGCTCGGCACGCTTGCCACGCAGCGCGCGCAGCGCCTTCGCAATCGAGACGCGGGTGTTGGCCGGCTCGATGATCCCGTCGAGCTCGCCGCGCTCTGCCGCGAGGAACGGGGAGGCCACGTTGTAGGTGTACTCGTTCGCGAGTCGGGTGCGGACGGCCGCGACGTCCTCGCCGGCCTCCTCCGCCTTCTTGATCTCGCCCCGATACAGGATGTTGACCGCGCCCTGGCCGCCCATCACCGCGATCTCGGCCGTCGGCCATGCGAGGTTCACGTCGGCGCCGAGCTGCTTCGAGCCCATCACGATGTAGGCACCGCCGTAGGCCTTGCGCAGGATGACGGTGACCAGCGGCACGGTCGCCTCGGCGTATGCATAGAGCAGTTTCGCACCGCGGCGGATGACGCCGGTCCACTCCTGATCGGTGCCGGGGAGGTAGCCGGGGACATCGACGAGCGTGACGATCGAGATCGAGAAGGCATCGCAGAAGCGTACGAAGCGGCTCGCCTTCTCGCCGGCTTCGATGTTCAGCGTGCCGGCCATCTGCGAAGGCTGGTTGGCGATGATGCCGACCGACCGGCCCTCGATGCGTCCGAAGCCGATCACGATGTTGGGCGCGAAGAGCGGCTGGACCTCGAGGAAGTCGCCTTCGTCGACCACGTGCTCGATGACGGTGTGGATGTCGTACGGCTGGTTGGTCGAGTCGGGGACGAGCGTGTTCAGCGCGCGGTCGGCGTCGGTCGTCTCGAACTCGAAGTTGCTCTCGTATGTGGGAAGCTCCGCCATGTTGTTGTCCGGCAGGAAGCTGAGGAGCGTGCGGGCGTAGTCGATCGCGTCGTCCTCGTCTTCGGCGAGATAGTGCGCGACGCCCGATCGGGTGTTGTGCGTGTAGGCGCCGCCGAGCTCTTCCATTCCGACGTCCTCGCCGGTGACCGTCTTGATCACGTCGGGGCCGGTCACGAACATCTGGCTGGTCTTGTCGACCATGATCACGAAGTCGGTGAGGGCGGGGGAGTACACCGCGCCGCCCGCAGCCGGCCCCATGATGATGGAGATCTGCGGGATCACTCCGGACGCGCGGGTGTTCAGGCGGAAGATCTCGCCGTACTTGCCGAGGGCGACGACGCCTTCCTGGATGCGTGCGCCCCCCGAGTCGAGGATCCCGATGCAGGGCATCCCGCCGGCGAGGGCGAACTCCATGATCTTGATGATCTTCTCGCCGGCGACTTCGCCGAGCGAACCGCCGAAGGTGGAGAAGTCCTGCGAGTACACCGCGACCGTGCGGCCGTTGATCGTGCCGACGCCGGTGACGACCGAGTCGCCGTACGGTCGCGAACGATCCATGCCGAAGGCCGTGGTGCGGTGGCGCACATACTCGTCGAACTCGACGAAGCTCCCGGGGTCGACGAGCAGCTCGATGCGCTCGCGGGCGGTCATCTTGCCCTTCGCGTGCTGCTTCTCCTTCGCCTTCGCTTCTGCGTCGACGACGGCTTCTGTATAGCGAGCGCGCAGATCCGCGATCTTGCCGGCGGTGGTAAAGAGGTCGGGCTTGTCCGTCACGGATTCCACCTTATCGTCGGCTCGCCTCCGGCTGTTGGATGCTCGCCACAACGGGTCGCCCGATCCTTTGGCGAAGTGCGCTCAGCGCTCGGGTTCACCGGACTCGAGCTCCGGGTCGGTCTTGGGGCGGCGGCCGATCGAGCGGGCCTTGCGTCCCGCCCACTCCACCCCGCGCACGGTCGTGCCGGCCGCTCCCGCGACCGCGTTGCCCGCGTAGCGGGCACCTCGCAGCATCCGCAGCTCCAGCTTCTCGGCGCCGGGCACGGGTTCCAACTCGAGGGGAAGGTCCATCGGGGCGGCACCGAAGGCCTTGTGGGACGTCGTCAGCACGCGACGGCCGAGGATGTTGTTCCCCGCGCCTCCGATCGCAGCGCCGATGCCGAACGGGAGTGCCTTGCCGATGACCGAAGCGCCGCCCTTCGCCGCGAACTGCTTCACGAACATGCTCTTGAGCTGATCGACGAGGGGGCCGACCGCGGCGCGGGGGAGCGACTTCGTGACGAGCTCGCCCCAGTACGACGATCTGCTTCCTCCACGCCCGGCCACCTGACCGGCGAGCTGTCCGACGAGGTCGACGCCCTCTTTGCCGAGCATCAGCGTCATCACCAGCGCTCTGGCGCGATCCGGGTTCGCGACCGCGATCCCGTGCACCTCGGCGACCGACTGTGCGAACAGAGCGGTGGACTCCACGAAGCCGACCGTCTCCACGCCGGAGAGCGCAAGCGTGATGCCGGTGCCGATCCCGGGGACGACCGCCGTCGCGCCGACCGCCGCTCCGCCCGTCGTCACGGCTGCGAGGTAGCGACGCTCCAGGATGCGGATGATCTCCGCAGGCGATGCCTGCGGATTGCGCAGGCGGATGCTCCGGATGTGCGCCAGGACGAGCGGGCGCTGGATCGACAGCACGCGGTCGAGGCCCCGCACCATCATCGGGTGCTCCGCCGATCCGGCAGGGGGCACGCCCTTGTCCCAGGGAGCGTCGTCCGGGAGCGAATGGATCTTGTGCACCTTGGGGGCCATGGTGCGATCCTATGGAGCCCGCCCGCGAATACGCCGAAAGCCCGGCCCCTCTGCGAGGCCGGGCTTTCGAGTCGAGCGATCAGACGAAGAGGTTCGCACGCTCCAGGTCTTCCGCGAAATCGACCTCGACCGCGTACAGGTCGGACACGTCCATCGGCTCGAGCAGCAGGCCGTCCTCGGCGATCGCGAGTTCGAGCCCGCGCTCGAAGTAGTCCTGGTCCTCGACGCGCTGCAGCTGACGCATGAACGCCTTCTTGTGCGCGGAGGAGATGTAGTTGATTCCCACGGCCTCGCCGAGTCCGCCCTTGACGGTCTTGGACAGCTCGTTGATGAAGCCCTCGGCCGTGACCGTGTACTTCACCTCTTCGTCGCTGACCTTGGAGGTGTTCACCGTGACGAACGACTGGTCGCGCTCGATGTACTCGAGTGCGCGGCCGAGGATCATCGGGTCGAAGACGACATCGCCGTTCATCCAGAGAACTCCGCCGCGACCGGTCGCGCCCAGGGCGCGCAGGAGGCTCTTCGAGGTGTTGGTCTCGTCATAACGCTCGTTGTGGACGTAGTTCACCTGCGGGAACGCGTCGATGATGGTCTCGGCGCGGTAGCCGACGACGGTGGTGATGCGGGCGTCCGAACCGAATGCGGCGCGGATGTTGTCGTGCTGCTGGCCCATGATCGTGCGGCCGTCGCTCAGTTCGGTGAGCGGCTTCGGCAGCGCGCGGCCGAGGCGCGAGCCCATTCCGGCGGCGAGGATGACGGTCTGAAGAGTCACGAGTGCTCCTAAAGGAAGTTGTGTTCACGGTCGATTAACCGACCAGACACTTCGTCGTGCCGCGTTCATGGTATCGATTCCGCCTGGGAAGCTCAGGGCCGGGAGGCCCCTGTTGTCATTTCGTGACCGACTACACACCGGATGCACAGGGTTCCGTCTCCCGTGCGATCGCGGCGGAAATGCGCGATCCGAGGGCAGTTTATTGCGCGGCGGCCTTGGCGTACAGGCACCCGTTGATACCGTAGGACGGTGACTGCCTCCCCTGACGACCGCACCGCCCAGGTGGACCAAACCGAGACCGCGCAAGAGAAGACGTCGGCGAAGCGCGCGCCGGCGAAGAAGCAGAGTCCGGACGCGGCATCCGCCACCGAGAAGTCGGCGCGACCGCCCGCGGTGAAGAAGCCCGCCGCGAAGAAACCCGCCGCGAAGAAACCCGCGGTGAAGAAGCCTGCGAGCGCGAGCACCTCCGCGGGTTCGAAGGCCGGCAGTGCCGCGGTGTCGAAGTCGTCGGCTGGGAAGTCGTCGGCTGGGAAGTCGTCGGCAGCGACGTCCGGGACGCAGGCTGCTGCCGAGAAAGCGGCTCCCAGTGCGGATGTCGTGGTCGAGCCGCTCGTCAAGGCCGTCACCGGCTCGACGGCGAAACTCTCGTCGACCGCGAGCTCCGCTCGGAGCACCGCCGGGGCGCGCAATGCCGACGCGAAGGCCACGGCTGCGAAGACCACCGCGGCCAAGACCACGGCTGCGAGGACGACGGCGGCGAGGACGACGGCTGCGAAGACGACGGCGGCGAAGACCACGGCGGCGAAGACGACGGCGGCGAAGACAGCGGCTGCGAAGACGACGGCTGCGAAGACGGCCGCGGCCAAGACGACGGCGGCGAAGGCCGCTGCATCCAAAGCGGCCGCGGCGAAGACCACGGCGCGCTCGGCTGCCGCGAAGACCACGGCCGCGAAGGCCACGGCCGCCAAGATGGCGGCCGCGAAGAAGGCGGCGGCGAAGAAGGCGGCAGAGGAGGCGAAGGCGGCCGCGGAGACGGCGGTGACCGCACCCGAAGTTCCGCCCGTCACGGCTGCTCCTCTCGCAGCCTCTCCCGTGATCGAGACCGCATCGGTCGTCGAGACCGTTCCTCCGGCCGCCTCCGCTGCGGCGCCGACCGGGTCTGTCGCGGAGCCCGTGCCCGCCGCAGAGCCTGCGCCCGCGCCCGCCTCGGAGCCGCCTCTCGCCGCGGAGCCTGTCGAGGAATCTGTCAGTGCGGAACTTCTCGAGACGGAGACGCCCGTCGGCGATCCGTCCGAGGTGGAGTCGAGCGAGGCCATCCAGGCGGTCGGGGACTCCGACGACGCAGCTTCCGACGCCGTGAAGCCCGATGAGGTCTTCTCCGCCGGCGAGGCGATCAGCATCCGCGGGCTCGTGAAGCAGTTCGGCGACAACCGCGCAGTCGACGGCATCGACCTGACCGTGCCCGCGGGGTCGTTCTACGGAATCGTCGGGCCCAACGGTGCCGGCAAGACCACGACGCTCTCGATCGTCGCCGGGCTTCTCCGCGCCGACGCGGGCAGCGTCGTCATCTGCGGTGTCGACCAGGCCAAGAAGCCGCTCGCGGCGAAGAGGCTGATGGGTGTGCTCCCCGATCGGTTGCGCACGTTCGACCGCCTCACCGGTCGGCAACTGCTCTACTACTACGGGTTGCTGCGCGGCCTCGCCGCGGATGTGATCGAGAAGCGCGCGGCCGACCTCGCTCGTGCCTTCGATCTGGGCGATGCCCTCGGCCGCGTGGTCTCGGACTACTCGGCCGGCATGACGAAGAAGATCATGCTCGCAGGGGCCATGATCCATTCGCCGCGCGTGCTGGTCCTCGATGAGCCGTTCGAGTCGGTGGACCCCGTCTCGTCGGCGGTCATCCTGGACATCCTCCGCGCCTATGTGTCGCACGGCGGCACGGTGATCCTCTCCAGCCACGGCATGGATCTCGTCGAACGCGTGTGTTCGCGCGTCGCGATCATCGTCGGCGGAGAAGTGCTCGCCGAGGGGACGATCGACGAGGTGCGCGCGGGTCAGACGCTCGAAGCGCGCTTCGTGGAACTCGCCGGCACCAGCGGAGAGGTGGAGGGGCTCGAGTGGCTGCACACGTTCTCCGACTGAGACTCGCGCTTCTTCTCGGTTCCCTGCGCGGCGACCGTCGGGTTCGATCGATCGTCTCGTTCGTCGCGGTGGTCGCGGTCACCGCCGCGGTGTGCGTCGCCGTGTTCAGCCTTGCCGCAGCCTCTGTACCGGTGGCCCGCGCGGTCACGGTGCTCGGTGGCGCGGCCCTTCTCATCGGATTCCTCGTCGGCCCGATCCTCGTCGGGGCCGTCGATCAGCTCGACCCGAGACGCTTCGCGGTCTTCGGCGTCGATGATCGCCAGATGCCCTGGGTGCTCGCACTGGCCGCCTTCGTCAGCGTGCCGAGCATGGCGCTTCTCGCCGTCTACATCAGTGTCTGCATCGTCGCGATCGGAGCAGGCACGCCCTGGCCTCTGGCTGTGCTGGTGACGATCGCCGGTGTCCTGACAACGATGCTGGTCTCGCGGATCGGTATGGCCCTCAATGCACTGCTCCTTCCCGAGCGCCGCTCCCGCGAGCTCACGGCGCTGTTCGCACTCGCGCTGATCGTGGTCGCCTTCCCTGTCGCGGTCTTCTTCGGATCGCTTCGTTGGGACGGTCTCGTGCCCTCGTCTCTGGCGACCCTGTCGAGCGTGTTCGGCTACAGCCCGTTCGCTGCTGCCCCCGCCTTCCTCTTCGATTCCGCGGCCGGTGCGACCGCTTCCGCGTGGATCAGCGGTGTCATCGTGGTGCTCACCGTCGCTCTCCTCTGGATGGTGTGGACGTGGCTCGTCCGGCGTCTGCTGACCACGACCGAGCGTCCGGTCGCCTTGCGCGAGCGCACCGGACTCGGGTGGTTCGGGCTGCTGCCGTCGAACGCCTTCGGTGCGATCGCGGCGCGAAGCCTCGTGTATTGGCTTCGTGACCGCCGCTACATCATGAACATCATCGTCGTCCCCGTGGCCGGCGTGCTCTCGATGCTCCCGCTCGTCGTGGCCGGAGTCCCGTTGGAGATCGCCGCGCTCGTGCCCGTGCCGGTGATGGCGCTGTTCTTCGGGTGGCTGCCGCACAACGACGTCGCCTACGACTCGACGGCATTGTGGACCCACGTCGCGAGTGGCGTCCGGGGTCTTCCTGATCGCCTCGGGCGTCTCGTTCCTGTGCTGCTCGTCGCCATCCCCGTTCTCGCCATCGCGGTTCCGCTCTCACTCGCGCTGATCGGGGACTGGAGTCTGCTGCTGCCGTTGGGCGGCTTGGCGGCCAGTCTGCTGTTCTGCGCGCTCGGCGTCTCGAGCATCGTCTCGGTCGTGGCTCCGTATGCGGTCTCGCGGCCTGGTGACAGTCCGTTCCAGCAGCCGCAGCGACCGACCTCTCGCGGGGCGTACGGTCCTGCAGCGGCGTTGCTCGGCGCCATCGTGCTGAGCGTGCCGACCATCTGGTTGTTCGCAGCGACGATTCTCGACGGTTCGGCGTACGCTCCGGCGACCTTCTGGGTCGGGCTTCTCGTCGGTCTCGTGACCGCGGCAGCCGGAGCCGTCGTCGGCGGTCGCATCTTCGAGCGCAGTGGAGAGCGCCTGATGGAGTTCGTCGAGACCGCGTGAGGACCGCCCGCTGGGCGTTCGACGCCGCTAGACTCACGGGATGAGTACTCCGCTGGACAGCCCCGATCAGGGCGGCGTGGCAACGCTTGATCGCGAACTGGAAGAGCTCCTCCGCGAGGAGAATCTCGAACCGGGTGACCATGAGCGCTTCTCGCATTACGTGAAGAAGGACAAGATCCTCGAGTCCGCGATCACCGGCAAGCCGGTGCGCGCGCTGTGCGGCAAGAAGTGGACCCCGGGCCGTGACCCGGAGAAGTTCCCGATCTGCCCCACATGCAAGGAGATCTACGAGTCGATGATCGGCTGACCTCAGTCGGCTTCGAGATACACGGTGGGAATCGCCGGGTCGGACTTGCTGAGCGCGAGCGCACGTACCGGGAGCTCTTCGCGCACACGCAGATGATGAGCGCGTGCCGCTGCCGTGCCGTCGACTCCCTCGTACGAGGAGTCGATCTCGCCTGCCTCGACGAACGTCACCTGCAGCGGGCGGCCGTCGGGGTGCTCGGCCGCAGTGTCGAGATCTTCGAAGCCGTCCGACACGACGACCGTCTCTGCGGTGGCGACGCCGTCGACCAGAGTGCGGAACGCCGCTTTGCGTCCGCCATGCGATGCCTTGTCGGCGGACGCCTTCGCGACGCCGATCCAGGACCCCTCCGCATCCTGGCGCGCCACCAGCTTGTAGACCATGCTGGCGGTCGGATACCCGGACCCGGTCACGACCGAGGTTCCGACCCCGTAGGCGTCGACGGGCGAGGCGGCGAGGGCGGCGATCGCGTACTCGTCGAGGTCGCTGGTCACGGTGATGCGTGTCGACGTCGCACCGAGTTCGTCGAGCTGCGCGCGGACATCGCCCGCGACGATCGGGAGGTCACCGGAATCGATCCGGACGCCGCCGAGCTCCGTGCCGGCGACGCGGATCGCCGTCTCGACACCCGTGCGGATGTCGTACGTGTCGACGAGCAGCGTCGTTCCGGTGCCCATGCTCGCGACCTGGGAGCGGAAGGCTTCCTCCTCTGTGTCGTGCAGCAGCGTCCAGGAGTGCGCGGCGGTGCCCATCGTGGGGATGCCCCAGCGTCGTCCGGCCTCGAGATTGCTGGTCGCCCCGAAACCGGCGATGTATGCGGCTCGGGCTGCGGCGACGGCCGAGCGCTCGGCGGCCCGGCGGGAGCCCATCTCGGCCAGCGGACGTTCGCCGGCGGCGATGCTCATGCGCGATGCGGCGGTGGCGACGGCGGAGTCGTGGTTGAGCACGCTCAGCGCGAGAGTCTCGAGCACCACCGCATCGGCGAACGTGCCCTCGACTGTGAGGATCGGAGAGCCCGGGAAGTACAGCTCGCCTTCGCGGTAGCCGCGGATGGATCCGGTGAACCGATAGTTCTCGAGGTGAGCGATGGACGCGGCATCCACGACGTTCTCGTCTCTGAGGAACCGCAGTTCGTCGTCGCCGAAGCGGAAGTCGCGCAAGAGGCCCAAAAGGCGGCCGGTGCCCGCGACGACACCGAAACGGCGGCCGCCGGACAACCGTCGGGAGAACAACTCGAAGACGCTGGGGCGGAACGCCGTCCCATCACGCAGGGAAGCGGCGAGCATCGTCAGCTCATAGCGGTCGGTGAGCAGCGCCGTCGACGTGGTCATGCGCTCAGTTTAGTGAGAGCGCCGATGCACGCGGCGGGTTCCGCGCGGGTAGGCTGGGGAGTCATGAACGACGCGCCGATCGGGATCTTCGACTCCGGTGTCGGCGGGCTCACGGTGGCGCGAGCCATCCGCGCCCAGCTGCCCCGGGAGTCGTTCGTCTACATCGGCGACACCGCCCACTCGCCGTACGGTCCGAAGCCCATCGCGGACGTGCGCCGCTACTCCCTCGAAGTGCTCGACACCCTGGTCGAGCAGGGCGTCAAGATGCTGGTGATCGCGTGCAACACCGCTTCCGCCGCCATGCTCCGCGACGCTCGCGAGCGCTACGACGTTCCCGTGGTCGAGGTGATCGGCCCCGCGGTGCGCCGCGCGGTCTCCACCACGCGCAACGGACGTGTCGGTGTGATCGGCACTGTCGGCACCATCGGCTCGCGCGCCTACCAGGACATGCTCGAGGTCAACGAGAGGCTGCAGGTGTTCACCGCCGCCTGCCCGCGCTTCGTCGAATTCGTCGAGGCCGGGATCACGGGTACCCCGGAGGTGCTCGCGGTCGCCGAGGAGTATCTCGCGCCCCTTCGAGACGCCGAGGTCGACACACTCGTGCTCGGCTGCACGCACTATCCGTTCCTTCGGGGCGCGATCAGCTACGTCATGGGAGAGGGCGTCACCCTCGTCTCCAGCGACGATGAGACGGCAGGCGACGTCTACCGCCAGCTCGTCCGGGGTGATCTGCTCGCGTCGCCGGATGCCACCGCCAGCTACGTGTACGAGGCCACCGGCGCCTCGACCGACGACTTCACCGCGCTGGCCAACCGCCTGATGGGCCGCGAGGTCCGGGACGTGCAACTGGTCCAGACCGGCGTGATCACCCTCCCCGAGATCGCTTTCGAGTAACCCGGATCGAGTCGCTCCGATTCGCTCCGCCATCCCGACCTGAAAGAAGCACATGTCCGAAATCGTCCGCGTCGACGGCCGCTCCACCGATCAGCTTCGTGAGATCACGATCGAGCGCGGTTGGAGCGCGCACGCCGAGGGATCGGCATTGATCAGCTTCGGCGGCACCAAGGTGCTGTGCACCGCCTCCTTCACCAACGGCGTCCCGCGCTGGCTGACCGGCAAGGGCAAGGGCTGGGTCACGGCCGAGTACTCCATGCTCCCGCGCGCCACGAACAGCCGGAACGACCGAGAGAGCGTCAAGGGCCGCATCGGCGGTCGCACCCACGAGATCTCGCGACTGATCGGGCGCGCGCTGCGGGCCGTCGTCGACACGAAGGCGCTCGGCGAGAACACGATCGTCATCGACTGCGACGTGCTGCAGGCCGATGGCGGCACGCGCACGGCGGCCATCACCGGCGCGTACGTGGCGCTCGCCGACGCGATCGAATGGGGCCGGGAGAAGAAGTTCATCGGCAAGAACTCCACGCCGCTGCTCGACTCGGTCGCCGCGGTGTCGGTCGGGATCATCGACGGCGAGCCCATGCTCGACCTGGCATATGTCGAGGACGTGCGCGCCGAGACCGACATGAATGTCGTGGTCACCGGCCGCGGGCTCTTCGTCGAGGTGCAGGGAACAGCCGAGGGCGCACCGTTCGACAAGCGGGAACTGGATGCGCTGCTCGAGCTCGGTCTGGCCGGATGCGCCGATCTGAAGGGCACGCAGATCGCCGCGTTGAAGGGGGAATGACGATGCGAGTCGTTCTCGCGACGCACAATCCGCACAAGGTCGCGGAGTTCCAGCAGATCGTGGAGCAGACACGCCCCGACCTCGAGATCGTCGGCTACGACGGTCCGGAGCCGGTGGAAGACGGCGTGACGTTCGCCGAGAATGCGCTCATCAAGGCGCGAGCGGCCGCCGCTCACACAGGACTCGCTGCGCTCGCCGACGACTCCGGCATCTGCGTCGACGTGCTCGGCGGGTCACCGGGGGTGTTCTCCGCCTACTGGGCGGGGCAGAAGAAGGACGCGACGGCGAATCTCGAGCTGCTGCTCGACCAGCTGCACGACATCGCCGACCCCCACCGCTCCGCGCACTTCACCTCGACGATCGCCCTCGTGCTGCCGGACGGCCGGGAGCAGGTCGTGGAGGGACGCTGGCCGGGTCGCCTGGCGCATACGGTGTCGGGCGCCGGCGGCTTCGGGTACGACCCGATCTTCATCCCTGACGGCCAGCCGGCAGGGGAGGAGCGGTCGGTGGGTGAGTTCTCCTCCGATGAGAAGCAGGCGCAGTCGCACCGAGCGCGCGCCTTCGCGGAACTGGTTCCGCTGCTTGCCGCGCTCTGAGCGCGGCGGCCGCGAGAAACCGCTGCTGAAGCTGAGAATCGTTACCCTTCCCGACTAGCCGGAACCCGCCTTCCGGCCCTCGATCCCGGTCTAGCCTGGGGGCATGCACGATCACGCACCCGCCCCCGGTGGCATCCGTTCCGCGAGCAGCAGACGCCTGCTCGCGATCTCGCTGTCCCTCACTGCGACGGTGATGCTCGTGCAGGTCGTCGGCGCACTGCTCTCGGGCTCTCTGGCGCTGCTCGCCGATGCCGCGCATATGTTCACAGATGCCTCCGGTCTCGTGATCGCCCTCATCGCCGCCACCGTCGCCGCACGTCCGGCCGACGACCGGCGCACTTTCGGGTACCAGCGCGCCGAGGTGTTCGGCGCGCTGATCAACGCGGTGATCCTGATCGCCCTCGCGACCTGGGTCGCGATCGAGGGGATCGGGCGACTCATCAATCCGGGGGAGGTCGAGGTCGCCGGCGGGCTGATGCTGGTCGTCGCCGTGGTCGGGCTCCTCGCGAACGCGGTGTCGATGTGGCTGTTGAGTCGTGCGCAGCGCACCAGCATCAACGTGCGCGGTGCGTACCTCGAAGTGATGGGAGATCTGATCGGTTCGGTGGCGGTCATCGTGGCAGCCGCGGTCATCCTCATCACCGGATGGATGCCGGCCGACGCCATCGCCTCGCTGTTCATCGCGGCGATGATCATCCCCCGGGCCATCGCGCTGCTGCGGGAGGTGTTCTCGGTTCTCGCCGAGTCCGCGCCGAAGGGCACGGCGGTGAGCGAGATCCGTACCCACCTGCTCGGGTACGACGGTGTCGTCGGGGTGCACGACGTCCATGTCTGGCAGCTGACCCGCGGGGCCCCGGTGTTCACGGCCCACGTCAGCATCGACCCGGAGCTGTTCGCCGACGGACGCTCGTCGCAGCTGTTGACCGAGATGCAGGCATGCCTCGCCGACCACTTCGACGTGGCGCACTCGACCTTCCAGATCGAGCCTGCGGAACAGGCGGACTGCGAACCGCGACACGCCTGAGCGATCCGGTCCTGACCTCAGCTTTCGACGGCGATCTCGTGCGGGCTCTTGTCCGGGCGGAGCCCCCGCCAACGGGCATGGCGGAGCACACCGTCGGGCGTCCAGTTCGCGAACTCGACCTCGCCCACGACTTCCGGACGCACCCACAGGGCGTCGGAGGCATCGGGCGCGGGGACGCCGTCGAGTGGGGCAGCGTCCACGCGCAGCGGATCGAGTCGTGCGAGCAGGTCGCGCAGTATTCGGTCGGTGAATCCGGTCCCCACACGTCCGACGTAGCGGAGACCGCCCGTTCCTCGGTCCGGATCGGGCACGGCGAGCAGCAGAGATCCGAGCGTGCTCTCCCTGTCGCCCTTCCCTGGCCGGATACCGACGATCACCGCCTCCTGCATCCGCGTGTGCTTCAGCTTCAGCCACGAGGGGGAGCGCTGCCCTGGCCGGTATCGCGACTGAGGATCCTTGACGACGACGCCCTCGAGTCCGAACTCCCTGCTCGCGGCGAGTGCCGCGTCCACGTCGTCGAACACGGGAGGGACCTGCACGGGGGCGTCGAGATCGTCGATCAGCTCCTCGAGCAGGGTCCTGCGTTCGCGCAGAGTCATACCGGTGAGGTCGTGTCCGTCGAGACGCAGCAGGTCGAACAGCATGTAGACGACGGGGGTGCGGACCACTTCGCGTTCGATCTCGCGTGGCCGGGTGAGGTGCATCCGGTTCTGGAGGAGGGAGAAGCTCGGCCGGCCGTGGGAGTCGAACGCGACGATCTCGCCGTCGACGACGGCATCCGCCACGGGGAGGAAGGGGGCGCCGTCAGCGGTGAGTTCGGGATACCGGGCCGTGATGTCCGTGCCGCGGCGCGCGTGCAGCAGCATGCGCCCGTCTGCCCAGGTGCCCATCGCACGGATGCCGTCCCACTTCACCTCGACCCACGAGGGGTCGCTCAGTGCACGTGCCACTCCGGGGGTGCCGTTCTCCGCGAGCATCGGCGCCATCGACGCCGTGGCCGGAGGGGCGACAGCGGCGACAGGGGCGGGAGAGCTTCGGGGATATCGATGGGAGTGATGGGTCTTCGCGGGTTGCGGGAGCGGAGTCGTCGCCGGCGGGCGGAGCATCGCGAGCGGGTCGATTCCCGCGGCGGCTCGCGCGAGCACCTCGTCGAGGTCGAGCTGCGCGAGTTCCGGGGCGTCGAGTTCCTCCCACGTGCGAGGGGCCGCCACCCAGGGCTGTGCACGTCCGCGGAGGGAGTAGGGCGAGATGGTGGTCTTCTTGCCGTTGTTCTGGCTCCAGTCGAGGAACACCTTTCCCCCTCGGACCGCCTTCGCCATGACGCTGGTCGCGAGGTCCGGGTGATCGCTCTCGATCATCCGTGCGAGTTCCTTGACGACGGCGGAGACCTCGTCGCTCGTCTGCTCGCCGGGCAATGACGCGTAGAGGTGGATGCCCTTGCTTCCGCTGGTCACCGGCAGAGGGTCGAGCCCCATGCCGGACAGGAGGACGCGCGCGATGCGGGCGACCTCGGCACACTGCGACAGCCCCACGCCGGGGCCGGGATCGAGATCGAGGACGAGTCGATCGGGGTTGCCGGGAAGGCCCGCGGAGGAGAAGCGCCACTGCGGCACATGCAGCTCGATGGCGGCGACCTGCGCAAGCCACACGAGAGTCGGGATGTCCTGGACGAGGGGGTATTCCTTCGGACCGTCCGAGTGCTGGATCGCCTGTCGAGGAATCCACGAGGGGGCGCCCGGTTCGAGCTGTTTCGTGAAGAAGGCGTCGGCCGGGGCATCCGCGGTCCCGACGCCCTCGACCCAGCGTTTGCGCGTGACGGGGCGCCCGGCGAGGAGGGGGAGCAGGAGTGGAGCGATGGCCGTGTAGTAGGCGATGACCTCGCCCTTGGTGGTGCCGGTGGAGGGGTAGACGACTTTGTCGAGGTTCGTCACCCGCAGACGACGACCGTCGACCTGCACGATCTGCGCGTCTGCGACCATGGGGCCAGCGTAGTCAAGGCGCAGCATCGCCAGGGGTAGCGTCGCCAGGGGTAGCGCCGCCAGGGTAGCGCCGTCAAGGGGCTGGCGCCCTCAAGGGGCTGGTCGTGACGGCTGTGACTGGTGTCTACTGGTGTGATGAGGACGATCTGGAAGGGCGCACTGACGTTCGGGCTCGTGAATGTGCCGGTCAAGGTGTACTCCGCGACCGAGGACCACGACGTGCCGCTGCATCAGGTGCACGAGAAGGACGGCGGGCGCATCCGTTATCAGCGCACCTGCGAAGTCTGCGGAGAGACCGTGGCGTACGCCGACATCGACCGCGCCTACGTCGACGAAGGCCAGACCGTCGTGCTGACGAAGGACGACCTCGCCGCCCTCCCCGCGGAGAAGAGCCGGGAGATCGACGTCGTCGAGTTCGTGCCCTCCGAACAGGTCGACCTGCTCACGCTCGACAAGCCGTACTACCTCGAACCCGATTCGAAGTCGCCCAAGGCGTATGTGCTGCTGCGGAAGACGCTCGAACAGACGGACCGCACGGCGATCGTGCGCTTCACACTTCGGCAGAAGACACGGCTCGCCGCGCTCCGGGTGCGGGGGAAGGTCCTCGTGCTGCAGACCCTGCTCTGGGCCGATGAGGTGCGCGAAGCCGCGTTCCCCTCGCTGGACGAGGACGTGCGGATCTCGAAGAAGGAGCTGGAGCTCTCGGCCTCGCTCGTCGACAGCTACTCGGCGGACTTCGACCCCGAGGCATTCGTCGACGAGTACCAGAAGGAGCTCCGTACCCTCATCGACGCGAAGATCGAGGCGGGCGACACGTTCGACGTGGCCGAGACCTTCGGGGAAGCAGAGAAAGCGGCCGAGGGCGGCGAGGTCATCGACCTCATGGAGGCGCTGCGCGCGAGCGTGGCGCGCTCGAAGGAAGAGCGCGCGAAGAACGCGGGGTGATCATCGGGTGCCGAGGAACCGGCACCCGATGATCGATCAGTGCTTGCCGTCGCCGTCCAGGTCAGGGGCGCGGTCGAACACGTCGGCGTCGAGCACGAGTTCCTGCGCTTCCTCGGCATCGGTGACCACGTCTTCGCCGGCCGCCTCGGCCTTCTTCGCCTTGTGGCGCTCGGACAGGTAGTGCCACAGCGTGACGAGTGCGGTGCCACCGACGGCCGCGAGCAGGATGAGGTCGATGTAGCTCTCCACGAACTCGGCGACCGGCGGGATGAACCCGATGAGGTAGCCGAACATCGTGAGCCCGAAGCCCCAGAGGACCGCACCGATCAGGTTGTAGAGCGTGTACTTGCGCCACGGCATGTGGCCGACGCCGGCGGCGACCGGGGCGAAGGTCCGCACGATCGGCACGAAGCGCGCGAGGATCACGGTGATGCCGCCGAAGCGCTCGAAGAACGCGTTCGTGCGTTCGACGTTCTTCTTGCTGAAGAGGCCCGATTCCTTGCGCTCGAAGACCGCCGGTCCGCCCTTGTGGCCGATGACGTATCCGACTTCACCGCCCACGAACGCCGCGAGGCCGATCAGGAGGGCGACCCACCAGACGTTGATGCCGAAGACGCCGTGCTCGGAGCCCGCGATCGGGTGCGAGAGCAGGCCGGCGATCACCAGGAGGGTGTCACCGGGAAGTAGGAATCCGACGAGCAGACCGGTCTCGGCGAAGATGATGAAGCACACCACGAGCAGTGCCCACGGCCCGGCGGTCCCGATGATCGTCGCAGGATCGAGCCAGGGGATGAGAGCGGTCGGTGCGTGCAGCATGGTTTCGAGCACTGGGGGAGTCCCGTCGGTCGTGAATGGTCGGCGGTAGAACAGAGCGATGTCGTGACGACCGGAGAAAGGTCGTCGTCGTCTCTCGTGCGGAAGGTGGGACTTGAACCCACACGCCCTGGGGCACAGGAACCTAAATCCTGCGTGTCTGCCAATTCCACCACTCCCGCGCGGTGGAATCAGTCTACTGATCACCGAATCCGCGTGTCTGGGGATCAGCCCGTAGTCCGCGCCGTCCGACGGTCGGGCGCGGGGAAGGCCTGTGGATAACTTCCGAGGCAGGCCTCGGATTGTTGCGAGGATGCCGGGGTGAGTCATCCGTCCGCCCTTGTCGCCGAGCGCGTGCGGTCGCGTCTGCGTGCAGAGGGCATCGATCCGTCCGTCGATCCGGACGCGGCGTGGCGGATCACCCACGCCGAGGTCCGGCGTCACGACGATCTCGCCCTCGCCCGCGGCGAGGCCCTGATCGACGATGAAGCGGCGTGTGTGAGAGAGGTCATGGCGTCGCTCAGCGGATTCGGTGCGCTGCAACCGCTGCTCGACGATCCGGAGATCGAGGAGATCTGGTTCAACGGAACGGGACACGTGCACGTCGCGCGAGAGGGAACGGCCGAGCGGACGACCCTTCGTCTCGACGAAGGGACCGTGCGCGACGTCGTCGAGCGCATGCTGCAGTCGACCGGTCGGCGGGTCGACATCAGCCAGCCGTTCGTGGATGCTTCGCTGCCGGACGGGTCCCGTCTGCATGTGGCGATCGCTGATGTGGTGAGGGGCTCGTGGGCGGTCAACATCCGCAAGTTCCTGCCGAAGTACCGATCTCTCGGAGCGCTCGCCGCGCAGGGGATGATGCCCGCCGATGTCGCCGAGCTGCTGCGGACGGCGATGAACGACGGCAAGAGCGTGATCGTCTCCGGCGCCACGCACGCGGGGAAGACCACGATGCTCGGCGCGCTGCTGGCCTCGTGCGCCGACGTTCAACGCATCGTCACGGTGGAGGAGACGTTCGAACTGGCCGTGGAGGGGCCCGATCTCGTCGCGTTGCAGGGGCGACAGGCGAGCCTCGAGGGGACCGGGGAGATCACGTTGCGCAGGCTGGTGAAGGAGGCGTTGAGGATGCGACCGGACCGTCTCGTGGTCGGCGAGGTCCGCGACGCGGAAGCTCTCGATCTGGTCCTCGCGCTCAACACCGGGGTGCCGGGCGCATGCACCGTGCATGCGAATTCTGCGGCCGAGGCCATCGAGAAGCTCACGATCCTTCCACTCTTGGCCGGGCGGAACATCGATCGCGAGTTCATCGCCCCTGCACTCGCCGCGTCTGTCGACCTGGTCGTGCACTGCGCCAGGGACCGCGCGGGGCAGCGACACGTGCAGGAGATCATCGCCCCGACCGGCGACCTCGCCGGAGGACGGCTCCAGACCAGGAACGTCTACCGGGCAGGAGCGCCAACGAGCGACGGCATCGGCACCGGCCGCAGCGAGCCACGCCTGATCGGGATCGTGTCGTGACAGTTTTCGTCGGCGCCCTCCTCGCGGCCGGGGTGCTTCTGTGCCTGTCGCCCTGGATGTGGCCGCGATCAGACGCGGCCGAGGTGGCCACCCGGCGAGGGCGACTCGTCCGCCTGATCGAGGAGGCCGGCTTCGACCGGCTCTCCCGGCGCACGCTCCTCGTCATCGTCACCGCGGCCGGACTGATAGCCGCATCGGTCGCCTGGCTCCTGACCGGGATCGCCGTACTCGCGCTGCTGGCGGGCGTCGCGGGAGCCGTCGCACCCATCGCGTTGTTGCGGGGGCGCCGAGCGCGGTTGCGACGGTTGCGGCGACAGCTCTGGCCGGACGTGTGCGATCTCCTGATCGCGGCGATCCGCGTGGGCCTGTCGCTCCCCGACGCAGTGGCGAGCCTGGCGGAGTCCGCGCCGAAGACGCTGAGACCGGCATTCGTCGTGTTCGCGAGAGATCTGCGTGCGAGCGGCAGATTCGAGACCAGCCTCGACCGACTCAAATCCACGCTGGCCGACCCCATCGGCGATCGCATCGCCGAGACACTGCGGATGGCGCGTCAGGTCGGTGGCACGGAACTGATCAGTGTGCTGCGCGCGCTGTCGAGTTCGGTGCGGGCGGATGCCGCCCTGCGGGGCGAAGTCGAGGCTCGCCAGTCATGGATCCGGGGCGCGGCCGTCCTCGGCGCGATCGCCCCCTGGGTGATCATGGGGCTGCTCGTTCTCCGGCCTGAGGGAGCAGCAGCGTATGGCACTCCCGAAGGGATGCTCGTGATCTGCCTGGGAGCAGCGGTGTCGGTGGTCGCGTTTCACATCATGGTCCGCATCGGCAGGCTTCCTGAGCCGCGGCGGTGGTTCGGGTGAACGGGGTCTCGGCGCTTGCGATCGCGGTTCTGATCGGGTGCGGCTTCGCTGCGGGGATGCTGAGCATCCTCTCCGTGCTTCCGCGCTGGAGAGCGGCATCTCTCGTCGTGCGGATCGGGCCGTATGTGCGCGATGTCGTCGCTGACGACTACCTGCCCCGAGGTGTCCTCCCCGCGGTGGGATCACTTCCCACGAGCGGGCGGACGCTGTGGGAGCGTGCGCGGGGCGCTTTCGAGAGGCTGGTCGGCGGGGGAGAGGCTCTCCGCCAGCGCCTCGCGCAGGCGGGTGTGCGCACGAGCCCCGCATCGTTCCGTGGTCGGCAACTGGGCTGGGGCCTCGCCGGGATCGGCGTGGGCGCAGTCGTGCTGACCGTGCTCGCGCTGGCCGGACGGCTGACGGTGCCGACGAGTGTGATGCCGCTGCTCTGCGGGGCGGCTGCCGCCGCTGCGTACGACCTTCAGCTCTCTGTGAGGGCCAAGGCTCGCCGGGTGCGACTCACCGACGAGCTCCCGACGACTCTCGAGTTCCTGGATCTGTGCCTCTCCGCAGGTGAGGGGTTCCTCGATTCTCTGCGTCGGGTGGCCGACGTGGGCTCCGGCGAACTCACTGCTCGCGATGGAGGTGGAGGCTCGTGCACCTGCCGAGACTTTCGGAGAAGAATGACGAGGGATCGGCCGCGCTCGAGTTCATCGCGGTGGGGGTGATCCTTCTCGTGCCGCTCATCTATCTCGTGATCGCGCTCGGTGCGATCCAGGAACAGACGCTCGGAGCCGAGGCAGCAGCACGGCACGTCGCCCGTGTCGTCGCGCGCGCACCCGATGCGATGACGGCGGCGGAGAGGAGCGATGCGGTGCTGGCGGGGATCGTGGACGAGTACGGTCTGGATGAGGAAGCGGTGAATCTGACGATCGCCTGCACCCCACGCGCGGTCGAGTGCCCGTCAGCCGGGGCGACCATCGTCGTCACCGTCACGACGTCGGTGCGGCTTCCATTGGTGCCGGAGATGCTCGGACTCGATCGCTCGACCGCTGTCCCCGTGCAAGCCGAAGCGGTGCAGAAGGTGTCGCGACTGTGGGGCGCAGAATGAGAGACCTGTCCCGGACAGGGACGGGCGCCGTCGGCGACCACGAAGAGGGGAGTGTGCTGCTCCTCACCCTCGGCTACGTGCTTCTGGCTCTGGCTGTGATCTTCGTGTGCGTCTGCGCGACCGATCTCTACATCGCCCAGAAGCGGTTGGATGCGCTCGCAGATTCCGCCGCGCTCGCCGGAGCGGACGGCTTCACCCTGGCGGTGCGCGACGGCAGCGTGCGTGCCGAACTCACGGATGACGGCGTCGAGCAGCAAGCCGAGGCGATGGTGTCCGCCTTGCCGGGGGAGGCGTCGATCACCGCCGCAGGCACGCCTGACGGCGTCACCGCACGAGTCACCGTCACGGCGGAGTGGCGTCCGCCCTTGGTGTCCGTGTTCGTGCCCGACGGCGTCCCGCTGGAGTCGACCGCCACGAGTCGCACCGCCCTGCGGTGACCGGCCCCTGCGGTGACCGGCCCCTGCGGTGACCGGCCCCTGCGGTGACCGGCCCCTGCGGTGACCGGCCCCTGCGGTGACCGGCCGCTGGGGATCAGCGTGGGGCGCGCAGCTGCGCGAGCAGTCCGTCGAGTCGAGGAACGAGCTGCGGCGGCACCTCGGCCGGCAGCGCGTCGACCGGCCACCAGCGCAGGTCTTCCGATTCCTCGCTCACCGTGAGCGCAACGTCGCGGTCGACGACCACGGCGATCCCGACGTCGAGGTGCGAGGCGCAGGAGCCGAAGCGGGACGAAAGTCCGTGATGGTCGAGATCGTAGGCGAGAGGTGCGGCCGCCGGGTCCACCGCGATACCCGTCTCCTCGCGCAGTTCGCGCAATGCACCGCTCAGGACTGAATCGTCTCCGTCCTCGACGTGACCTCCCGGCTGCACCCAGAACTGCCCCTTGCGATGGAAGACGAGCAGCGTGTGCTCGAGCGACACATCGAATACAACACATGACGCGGTGAGGTGATCCGGGCCCGACTCACGATGCACCGGGCCTCCGTCGGCCCCGAAGAACGAGGCGAAGTCGGCCTGCGCGGCGCGGTCGCGCTCCGATCGGGGAGCGAAGGCCGAGATGAGGCGGTGGGCGTCCGCTTCCAGAGTCGAGATCATTCCTGTTCTCCTTCGGAGGAGTCGTCGTCGGCTTCCGGTCGCTCGCGAGGGACGAACTGCGGGATCCAGCGCAGGAAGCCGAGGGCGCCGACCAGACCGACCACACCCATCGCGGCCGCCGCGAACGGCAGGGCGGCGACAGCGGTGATGGCCGAGACCAGTAGCGGAGCGATCGCCCCGCCCGCGTCGGTGAGCGTGCGCCAGGAACCGAGGAAGGCCGCGGGTTCGCGCTTCGGCGCGACGTCGGCGCCCAGGGTCAGCAGGATCCCGCTCGACAGGCCGTTGCCGACACCGAGGACCGCGGCGAACATGCCGAACCACAGCACCGCCGCATCGACATCGTGCGTGAAGGACAGCGCGAGGAAGCCGGCTCCCATCAGCACCATCGCGGGCATCGCCGCCCACAGTCGACCGAAGCGATCCATCACCTGCCCGCTCGCGTAGAACAGGGCGAAGTCGATGGCCCCGGAGACACCGACGACGAGGGCGATGGTCGAGGCGTCCAATCCCAGCGACAGTCCCCACAGGGGCAGAACGACCTGACGAGCCGAGCGCACGGCGGAGAGCGACGCGGCGGCGAGTCCGAGGCGTCCGAGCACCGCCCGCTGGCGCCACATCGTCTGGAAGATGCCCAGGCGTTCGACTGTCGGGATCGACCCGCTCACCGCCTCGCCGGAGTCTTCCAGATAGCGCTCGTGGGCGGTCGCCGGAACGGGAGGGATCATCTTCTCCGGGTCGGGCCCGAAGAGCACCAGCACCACCATGACCACGAGACAGGCGAGGAAGAACCAGATCGCCGCGCTCTCACTCCCGAACAGCTGCAGGAGTCCTGCGGCCACGAACGGTCCGATGAAGATGCCGAGGCGGAAGCTGCCGCCGAGAAGGGAGAGGGAGCGCGCGCGGAAGGTGACCGGCACCCGAGTGGTCATGAAGGCGTGCCGGGCGAGACCGAAGGCCGCCGCGCAGATCCCGAGGAGGAACACGGATGCCGCCAGCACGCCCAGCGACGGCGCGAACACCATCCCGATCCCGGCGACGATCGCGATCACGCCGGCGATCACCATCGTGTATCTCTCGCCGATCTTGCCCACTGCCCATCCGGCGGGGAGATTCCCGCACAGCTGCCCGATGACGAGCGCGGAGGCCACGAGTGCCGCGAACGCCACGTCTGCGCCCATGGATGCGGCGAGCACCGGGATCAGCGGGATCACGGCTCCCTCGCCGAGTGCGAAGAGGATCGTCGGCAGGTACACCATGGGTCCGAACTGCCGAAGGACCGTCGATGCACTGCTCACAGCTTCACGCTACTCCGCTCGACCAGGGATCTCGGACGACGGGGTCCCCGCGCGGGCAGGCGGCACGTTAGGCTGAGGTGTCATGCTCGAACTAGATCTCTCCGCCGAAATCCAGGCGCTCAGGCACACCTTCGGCGACATCAGCGAGGTCGTCGATGTCTCCCGTCTCCGCGACGACATCGCGCGTCTCAGCGAGGAGGCCGGCGCCCCCGACCTCTGGGACGACACCGAGAACGCGCAGAAGGTGACCAGCGCACTCAGCCACCGTCAGTCCGAGCTCGCCCGCATCACCGGCATCGCTCAGCGTCTCGACGACCTCGAGGTGCTCGTCGGGCTCGCGAACGAGATGGGCGATGAGGACTCCGCACAGGAGGCTCGTGCCGAACTCGCCGCCCTCACCGAACTGATCAACCAGCTCGAGGTGCAGACGCTGCTCGACGGCGAATACGACGAGCGATCCGCGATCATCACGATCCGCTCCGGCGCGGGCGGCGACGACGCCACCGATTTCGCCGAGATGCTGATGCGCATGTACCTGCGCTGGGCGGAACGGCACAAGTACCCGGTCAAGGTCATGGACACGTCCTACGCAGAGGGCGCGGGCATCAAGTCGGCGACCTTCGAGATCGACGCGCCCTACGCCTTCGGCACCATCTCGGTCGAGGCCGGAACGCATCGCCTCGCGCGCATCAGCCCGTTCGGCTCGGCCGACAAGCGCCAGACGTCGTTCGCCGCCGTCGAGGTCATCCCGCTGATGGAGGAGGCCACCGAGGTCGACATCCCGGAGAGCGATATCCGCGTCGACGTCTTCCGCTCCTCCGGTCCCGGTGGGCAGTCGGTCAACACGACTGACTCGGCCGTGCGCCTCACCCACCTCCCGACCGGCATCGTCGTCTCCATGCAGAACGAGAAGTCGCAGATCCAGAACCGCGCCGCAGCGATGCGCGTGCTGCAGACCCGATTGCTGCTGCTGCAGAAGGAGCAGGAGGCGGCGAAGAAGAAGGAGCTCGCGGGCAACATCACCGCGAGCTGGGGCGACCAGATGCGCTCCTACTTCCTCTACGGCCAGCAGCTGGTGAAAGACCTCCGCACGGGTCAGGAGTCCGGCAACCCCGCGGCCGTCTTCGACGGCGATCTCGACGACTTCATCTCCGCGGGCATCCGTTGGCGTAAGCGCAAGATCGAGGACTGAGTCCACGAAGAAGGCCCCGGAGCGATCCGGGGCCTTCTTGCTGCGCGCGCGCGTTCAGCGCCCGGAGTCGCGGAGGGTCCCGGTCACATCCTCGTAGCTGAAGAGGATGCACTGCACGGTGCGGTCGTTCTCCCGGATCCAGGTCGCCTTCGTCGGCTGGTAGTTGTAGAAGTCGAGTTCGGAAGCCTCGTAGGATCTGCCGACATACGCCTCGAACGCCTCATAACAGCCGTTCCACGCACTTTCGTTCAGCACGTCGTCGCCGGGGAATTCGCCGTCCTCGACGTCGTAGATGAAGAAGACCTCGTCGGTATGCGGTTGCTCACAGGGAACCACGGGCAGCTCGAACACCAATTCGTCTTCGCCGTACTCGACCAATGGCAGGCAGTCGCCCACTTCGAGGTCGGCGAAGGGCACCATCTCGGCACCCTCGATCGACGAGGGGTCCTGGCTCTCGGTGGCGGTGCCGCCATCCGTCGGCCGTTCGCTGGGAGTGCCGAACGACGTGCCGTCGGTATCCGGCGACGAGGTCGTCGCGGCCACCAGGAAGGACACAGCGGCAGCGAGGATCGCACCGACCACGGCGATGACGAGACCGGTGATCCCCGGCCACTTCCTTCCGCGGAGGAACAGGGAGATGAGCGACATCACGAACCCGACCGCGAGAAGGGCCCATCCGGCGATCGCGATCGCGGGAATGCAGGCACTGACGACGCCGACGATGACGGCGACCAGGCCGAAGATGCCCACCACCGGCACTCCGGCCGCAGGCTGCGGAGAAGGAGTCACCGGCCACGTGGCCGCCGGATACCCGCCATAGGGCGCGGAGGTCGTGCTGGTCTGGGGTGCTGCGGCAGCCGATGGAGAGAACGTCTGGCCGGCGAGCGTGTATGGCGGGACGAAGGGCGTCTGCTCGGCGTCGGCGGAGGGAACGACAGGTGCGGCCGGTTCCGGAGTCGACCCGGCGGGGGTCGACGCGGCTGCGGTCGTCTCGGCTGCGGTCGTCTCGGCTGCGGTCGTCTCGGTGGCGGGTGCGTGTTGCCCGGTGACGACGTGCTCCGTCCACTGCAGTCCGTCCCACCACCGTCGGTTTCCGGAGCCGTCGTCGTACCA
The DNA here is from genome assembly GCF_039729145.1 of Microbacterium sp. SY138. Classification (NCBI taxonomy): domain Bacteria; kingdom Bacillati; phylum Actinomycetota; class Actinomycetes; order Micrococcales; family Microbacteriaceae; genus Microbacterium; species Microbacterium sp. SY138. The sequence goes on from NZ_CP155793.1 coordinate 1,240,432, forward strand.
ACCGGCAGGTGTTGTCATCAGGCGTTCCGTGCGTCTTTCTCGGTCGGCGGATGCGCGGTGAGGTCGTTCTCGCCACGCAGGCCTCTCCACAGGGGCTGGGCCGTCAGTGACGACGGTAGCGGCGCTGCGGGGTCTGTGTCGAATGAGAAGACGATCACGTGAAGAAGGCCTCGGGAGCACGGTGCTCCCGAGGCCTTCTTGGCCCATTGGGGACGGGTCAGGGCACCAAGCACCCGGTGATCGCATCGGTGTCGCCGAGCACCTCGGCGACACCGTACAGGGCATCGGTGTCGGTGAGGGTGCCGTCGCTGTCGGCGATCGTGCGCAGCGTCGCATTGTCGAGGTCGGAGGCGACGAAGAGGTCGGCGAGGCAGGTGATCTGAGCCTCGGTGTACCCCTCTGCACCCGACGAGGAGAGAATGGCCGTCAGACCTTGCGCGACCTCAGGAGCGGTCGGACGAACTCCGACATCCGTTCCTTCGGAGCCGTCGGTATCGCTCGGCGCGGTGGCCTCGATCGACGGAGAAGAGGTGGGCAGCTTGTCGATCTCCTCGCTCACTCCCTGCGCGAAGGCGAAGAGGTAGACGAACGACATCACGATGCCGATGATCGTCCCGACGACCGCCAGGATGAGTCCGGCGATGCCCGGCCACTTCTTCCCCTTGAGGAACAGCGAGATGAGCGACACGATGAATCCCGCGCCGAGCAGGATGAAGCCGAAGAATCCGATCACCGGGATGAAGACCAGGATGGTGCCGAGCACCCCGAGCCCGAGCCCCACGAGTCCGAGGATCGAGAGCTTCTTCGGTTCCTCGACGGCAGGCTGCCCGTACGGGGCTGCAGCCGGATACCCCGTCGTGCTGCCGGAGTACGCCGCTGCGGTGCCGGGGTAGACGTCGGCCGACGGCGTCGGAACCTCCGCCGGGGCGGCTGGAGCGGCCGGAGCGGCTGGTGCGGAGTAGGCGCCGAGGTCGTCGCTCAGGGGAGTCGTCGGTGCGGTCGCGTCCGGCGACGGGGGTGTGGTCGCGGTGTCGTCGGATGCACGGATCACGGTGTCGTCGATCGACGATGCCGAGGACCCGGCCTGTTCCGAGGACCCGGCGTGCGCGTCGGGATCGACCGCGGCGTCCGCGGCCTCCGGGGCGAAGTGCTCGGTCCACTGCTGGCCGTCCCACCAGCGCTGTCGACCCGATCCGTCGTCGTACCATCCTGCGGGCGTTGTCATGGCTCCCCCTTGAAAGAACTCGGCAGCTGCTTCCTGCAGCCGACATCTTCATGTATAGCAGTGGGAGGCGACGCGCCACCGGGTCGCGGATGGGGAGCTCTCCCCATCCGGCCCTGAGGGCGGAAGCGCCGTGCGGGGTGTCGCTCGCGGCCAGGCGACAGCCCGCACGTAGGCTCGTAGCGCCATGATTCGGTTCGAGAACGTCACGAAACGCTACCGCGGGACGTCGAAGCCCGCCCTCTCCGGAGTCGACTTCGAGGTGCAACGCGGGGAGTTCGTCTTCCTCGTCGGAGCCTCGGGTTCCGGCAAGTCCTCCTGTCTGCGCCTTATTCTGCGCGAAGACGTCCCGACGTCGGGGCGGGTCGCGGTGCTCGGCAGAGACCTGCGCGCGCTCGCGAACCGGAAGGTGCCTTACTTCCGCCGCCACATCGGGTCGGTCTTCCAGGACTTCCGGTTGCTGCCTTCGAAGACGGTCTACCAGAACGTCGCGTTCACGCTTCAGGTGACCGGTTCGTCGCGCGGCTTCATCCAGCAGGCGGTTCCGGAGGCTCTCGCCCTCGTGGGTCTCGACGGCAAACAGAAGCGGATGCCCCACGAGCTCTCGGGTGGAGAGCAGCAGCGGGTCGCCATCGCGCGAGCCCTCGTCAACCGTCCCCAGGTTCTGCTCGCCGACGAGCCGACCGGAAACCTCGACCCCGCGACGTCGGTCGACATCATGCAGCTGCTCGCTCGCATCAACGCCGGCGGCACCACTGTGTTGATGGCCACGCACGAAGCCGGATTCGTCGACCAGATGCAGCGCCGAGTGATCGAGCTGCGTGACGGGGAGATGGTGCGCGACGAGGTGCACGGCGGATACGGCGACACCTCCAACATCCCGCGCCTCGTCCCGGAGGAGGTGCGCGGAGCGGCGGCGGCGGCTGCTCTCACCGCGGTCCAGGAGGTGCAGCGTCAGACAGCCGATCTCTCGGTGGTGCGTGCCGCGCTGGCCGAGGAGCTCAGCACTCAGCGCACGGCGGCCGCGTCCTCCGTCGACCGCGAGGGAGAGACCGTGGTTCCCCCGGCCCCGCGCACGGTCGAACCTCCGGAGCCGGTGCATTCCCCGGAGACCGGCGCCGCGGCCGGAGTCGTGGAGCCTCCTGCTGTCGCGGAGACCCCTGCTGTCGCGGAGCCTCGTGCTGTCGTGGAACCTCCGACGGTGATCCGGCCGCGTACCCATCCGATCGCTCTGCCGACGGTGGACGTCGCCGAGCTCGGCGTCGCCGATCGCCTCGGACTCTCCGATGAAGACGACGAGGAAGTGGGCCCGACCTCATGAGAATCGGACTCATCCTGACCGAAGCCCTGGGCGGCCTGCGGCGGAACATCTCGATGGTGATCTCCGTCGTGCTCGTCACCTTCGTCTCCTTGACGTTCGTGGGCGCCGCGATCCTCATGCAGGGGCAGATCGGGGTCATGCGCGGGTACTGGGCCGAACGTGCCCAGGTGGCGGTGTACATGTGTTCGGCGGTCTCGGAATCCGAGACGTGCCTCGACGGCGCGGCGAGCGAGGAGCAGGTCGCCTCCGTCCGGGCTCAGCTCGAGGGTGACGCGCTCAAGCCGCTCATCAGCTCCATGACCTTCGATACGAAGGAAGAGACGTACGCCAAGCTCGTCGACCAGCTCGGCGCGGACCAGGCGAGCGTGCTCTCGCCCGACCAGGCGTTCGAGGTGTTCTTCGTCACGATGAAGGACCCTGGTCAGTCGCAGGTGCTCGCCGAGGCCTTCAGTGGACAGGCCGGCGTCGAGCAGGTTAAGGACCAGCTGCAGTATCTCGAGCCGTTGTTCTCCGCGTTGACGGTCGCGACCTACATCGCGGTCGGAATCGCCGTGCTTATGCTCATCGCGGCGACCCTGCTGATCGGAACGACCATCCGGTTGTCGGCGTATGCGCGGCGCAAGGAGATCGGCATCATGCGCCTGGTCGGAGCCTCGAACCGCTTCATCCAGACGCCGTTCGTCCTCGAGGGCGTGTTCGCCGCGTTCCTCGGCTCGGCTCTGGCCAGTGCCGCCGTCGTCGCCGGTATGCACTTCGGGGTCAACGGCTACCTGCGGGGGAGGGTGCCGTTCATCACCACATGGGTCACGATGCAGGACGCGGCTCTCGTGGTTCCCGTGCTGATCGGGATCGGCGTGATCCTCGCCGCGCTCTCCGCCGGCTTCGCGATCCGACGCTGGCTGCGTACCTGATAGCCTGAAAGGCTGCTCGGTCGGAACGATCGATCGAGCTCATCACGGCAACAGGAGAGCATCATGCCCAGGGAACGCGGAGAGAAGGTCGTCGCGACCAATCGTCGCGCACGTCACGACTACACGATCGAGAAGTCGTACGAAGCGGGGATGGTGCTCACCGGCACCGAGGTCAAGTCGCTGCGTCAGGGTCGCGCCAACCTCAGTGACGGCTATGCGTTCGTGAAGGGGAACGAGGTCTTCCTCGATTCCGTGCACATCCCCGAGTACTCGCAGGGGCACTGGACGAACCACTCGGCCAAACGCATCCGCAAGCTGCTCCTCCATCGCGAGGAGATCGCCAAGATCGCGCACGCCGTCTCGGCCGGGGGATACACCCTCATCCCGCTGAAGCTGTACTTCTCCGACGGTCGTGCCAAGGTCGAGATCGCCCTGGCGAAGGGCAAGCGCGAATACGACAAGCGGCAGACCCTGCGCGAGCGTCAGGACACCCGTGAGGCCGACCGTGCCATGCGTCTGCGCAATCGCGTGGGAGAGTAGCCCCGGGCTCTCAGGCCCCGACTCTCCGGCACTGCCGTGACGAGTCGACAGCCCGTCACGGGCGCGGGTGGAAGCCGAAGACGCGGCCGAGGAACGCCAGCTCGCGGTCGAGGGAGTCGACGATGGTCTCCGCGCTCCGGAAACCATGTCCCTCGGTGGGATAGAGGACGTACTCGTGCTCGATGCCGCGCTCTGCCAGAGCATCGCGGATCGCCTCGGACTGGGATGGAGGGACGACGCGGTCCTCGCCGCCCTGCAGGAGCAGGACCGGGACAGTGATGCGATCTGTGTGCGTGAGCGGTGAACGCTCGACGTACAGATGCTCGTACTCGGGCAGCGGGCCCACCAGACCGTCGATGTACGATGCCTCGAAGTCATGAGTCTCCGCGGCCAGCATGCGCAGGTCGGCGACGCCGTAGCGGCTGATCCCCGCGGCGAAGGCTCCGCCTCGCACCAGTGCCGACAGCACGGTCCAGCCGCCTGCCGATCCGCCGCGGATGGCCAGACGGTCGGGGTCGGCGAGCCCGGTGGCAGCCAGGCCCCGCGCCGCCGCGATCACGTCGTCGACGTCGACGACACCCCACTGGCCGTCCAAGCGTTCGCGATAGGCACGACCATAGCCGGTGGAGCCCCCGTAGTTCACGTCGAGCACGCCGATCCCGCGGCTCGTGTAGAAGGCGATCGCTGCCGAGGCTGCCCCGGTCACATGCGCCGTCGGTCCGCCGTGGACCAGCACGACGTAGGGCGGGAGCTCGTCGTCGGGGGCCTCCTCGTCGGGGTTCGCCGGCGGATAGGCGAATGCGTGCACGGCGCCGTGCGGACCGTCGATCTCGATCGACATCGACGCCGGCATCCAGCGCGGATCGACGGGCTCCCCGCCGCGCACGGCGACGACCTCTCCCGACTCGATATCGACGCACCAGAGCCCCGCCGCCACCCGGGAACCGTTGCCGGAGAGCAGCACCCGGGTGCCGTGGACCGCATCGACGCTCACATGACCGTCGCCGGGGAACTCGATGATGCTCTCGCCCCCTCCGGTGTCGATCACGACGACGTCGTCGCGCCCGTTCGTGCGGACGGCGAGGATGCGGCCGTCCTCCAACGGCTGATACCAGCGGTTGCTGAGCACCCAGAGCCCGTAGCCCGTGTCGGCATCGGACGGGGCCAGCGGCCGCGGGGATCCGGAAGGCGTCACCCCGTCGATGGCGATGCGGTGGAGTGTCCAGCGGTCATCGGCGATGTCGGCGAAGACCAGTTCCGTGTCGCTGAGCCACTCGGGCTGCAGCGCCGCTCGCGAGGGGATCGTCCGCGGGAGGCCTCCGTCGACCTCGGCGACCTGCACGCGCGCGCTCTCCCACGGCATCTTCCCCCGTTCCCAGGCGACCCACGCGGCGCGGGTCCCGTCAGGGGAGAATGCGGGGTGGGCGAAGAACCCCTCGCCCTGCACGATCACGCTGACTGCGGACTCGTCTTCTGCGGCGGAGCCGTCGAGCGGGATCTCGACGATCGCACGGAGGTGCGGTGTGGTCGAGAGGTCTTCGCGCACGGCGAGCAGACGTCCGTCCTGCACGCGCAGACCTCCGTGCGCGGGACCGGCCGCGGTGAGCGTGACGAGATCCCCGTCGGGGGTCAGGCGGCGCACCCGCTGGTCTGAGGCGTCGACGAAGTAGAGCGTCCCCCGATCGTCCGCCGTCCAGGCGCCGCCACCGTATTCGTGCACGCGGGAGCGGGCGTTCCAGGGCGCGGGGAGGACCTCGGCGCCCGTGGAACTCCGTACCGTCACCCGTCCCTTCTCGGACGGCACCGACTCACCCCACCAGATCTCCGTGCCGACGAAGCGGGCGCCGTCGATGCGAGGAGAGGACGCCGCGACTGATGGTGCGGAGAAAGGCGAAGGCCAGGAACCGTAGGGGGACGACGTCATGCTTCGAGCCTATGGGGCGCTGGCACGAGCGTCACGCGGGGCGCACACGAAGGCCCTCCAGGGAACCGGGAGGGCCTTCGTCGTGCTCTCGTCTCAGACCGCGCGGAGCACCGCCACGATCTTGCCGAGGATCACGGCTTCATCGCCCAGGATGGGCTCGAACGCCGAGTTGCGCGGGAGCAGCCACGTGTGGCCGTCGCGACGGCGCAGCACCTTGACGGTGGCCTCGCCGTCGAGCATCGCCGCGACGATCTCGCCGTTCTCGGCGCTGTTCTGCGAACGGACGACGACCCAGTCGCCGTCGCAGATGGCGGCGTCGATCATCGACTCGCCGGAGACCTTGAGCATGAACAGGTCGCCCTTGCCCACCAGTTGGCGGGGGAGCGGGAAGATCTCCTCGACCTGCTGGTCGGCGGTGATCGGCACACCCGCGGCGATGCGTCCGACCAGGGGGACGAGTGCCGCATCGCCGACCGGGGTCGCCACGTCGGCGGGGTTCTCGGTGCTGGCCCCCGGCAGGTCGATGAGCACTTCCATGGCGCGGGTCTTCCCAGGGTCGCGACGCAGATAGCCGCTGAGCTCCAACTGCCCGAGCTGGTGGGTGACGCTGGAGAGGGACTTGAGACCGACGGCGTCGCCGATCTCGCGCATGCTCGGCGGGTAACCGTGGTGCGCGATCGAGTTCTGGATGACCTCGAGGATCGCCATCTGCTTCGGGCTGAGGCTCTTCCGGCGGCGCGTGCGCGGTGCCTCCGACTCGGGGGCAGAGTTCTCGCTCATGGTGCTCCTTCAGTGCGTGATCCGACGTCCCTCTTCGAATGTCGGAGGCCCGTGGTGGGGTGTCCTTATCGAAACCGTATCCGAGAAACGGGCCGATCTGGAAGATCTGTTCGAGCGTGTCGGCTCATTTCCGGATTCGGTTTCGAAGAATACTTGACAGATGTTCGAACTCGAAGATATCTTCGGTACGTAGCTTCGCATTCACGGCTCCCGGCCGAGACGGGAATGCGAACGCTACGCCAACTTCCCCGGCGGCCTCACCGCTCCGGGACAGGCTAAGGAGCACCACATGAGCAGCATCAGCTTCAGCACCGCAGCAGTCATTCCGGCGTCGACCCGTCCCACGACGCGACTCCGACTGACGACGCGTGGCCGCGCCGTGCTGCTGGCCTTCGCCTCGGTTCCGCTCGCGATCGGTATCGCCTTCGCGGCGCTCAGCGGCGGCAGCGCGATCGCTTCGGGAGCAGATTCGGCCGCCGTCAGCGTCGAGACCGTGACCGTCATGCCGGGAGACACTCTCTGGTCGATCGCCACCAGCGTCGCTCCCGATGCCGACCCGCGGGACGTCATCGGTGAGATCAGCCGGATGAACCTGCTGCGCGGTGGAGAACTCCAGATCGGCCAGACGCTCGCCATCCCGGCCCAGTACGTGAACTGATCCGACGGCGGCAGCACTGCAGCAACTTTGCGTCATCGAGGCGAGGCGCCGCTTAACATGGGAAGGGTGACCCTCTCCCTCAACGATCTCCCGCTACGTGACGATCTTCGCGGATTGACGCCATACGGCGCTCCGCAAGCGCCGCTCCCGATCGCGCTCAACGTGAACGAGAACACGCATCCGATCCCCGACGCGGTGGCGAGCGACATCCTCGACGACATCGCCGTCGCGATCCGCGACGTCAACCGCTATCCGGACCGGGAGTTCACGACGCTCCGCGAGTCGTTCGCGGAGTACCTGGGGCACGGGCTCACGCCGGAGCAGATCTGGGCCGGCAACGGCTCGAATGAGGTTCTCCAGCACATCCTCCAGGCTTTCGGAGGTCCCGGGCGCACGGCGTTCGGTTTCGCGCCGACGTATTCGATGTACCCGCTCATCGCCCAGGGGACGGGAGCACGCTGGATCGCCGGCACTCGTCAGCCCGACTACACGATCACCCCGGACGAGGCTGCCGAGCAGGTGCGGGCCGCCGATCCCGATGTGGTCATCCTCTGTTCTCCCAACAACCCCACCGGCACGCCGCTCGGGCTGGACGTGATCGAAGCCGTGTACGACGCGGCCCGTGGCATCGTGATCGTGGATGAGGCGTACCAGGAGTTCGCGCCGCGCGATGCGATCTCCGCCCTGACCCTGCTCGACGGACGCCCGCGTCTCGCCGTCTCGCGCACCATGAGCAAGGCCTTCGCCTTCGCCGGGGCCCGGGTCGGGTACCTCGCTGCTGACCCCGCCTTCATCGACGCGTTGCGTCTGGTGCGTCTGCCCTATCACCTGAGCGCTCTCACCCAGGCGGCGGCGATAGCGGCCCTGCGCAACGCCGACGTGATGCTCGCGATGGTGGAGGAGATCGTCGAGCAGCGCGATCGGATCACGGCGACTCTCGAAGCGCTCGGATACCAGCCGCACGAATCGTGGTCGAACTTCGTCCTGTTCGGCGGCGTCGCCGACCCGCGGGCCACCTGGCAGCAGCTGTACGACCGCGGCGTGCTCGTGCGCGATGTCGGCATCCCCGGACACCTCAGGGTCAGCGCGGGCACGGAGGCCGAGACCACCGCGTTCCTCGAGGCGCTGGCCTCGATAGGATCGGCTTCATGAGCACCCCCGCACTGACCCCGCGCACCGCGAACCGTGTGCGCAGCACGTCGGAGTCCACCGTCGAGCTCGAGCTGAACCTCGACGGCACCGGGGCGAGCCGAATCGACACGTCCGTGCCGTTCTTCGACCACATGCTCACCGCCTTCGCGAAGCATTCGCTGACCGACCTCACGGTGCGGGCTTCCGGCGACACGCACATCGACGCGCACCACACGGTGGAAGACGTCTCGATCGTGCTCGGCCAAGCCATTCTCGAAGCTCTCGGGGACAAGTCCGGGATCTCCCGTTACGGCGACGCGCTCGTTCCCCTCGACGAGGCACTGGCGCAGGCGGTCGTCGACATCTCCGGTCGTCCGTATCTCGTGCACACGGGAGAGCCTGAAGGCTTCGAACACCACCTCATCGGCGGGCACTTCACCGGTTCGCTGGTGCGTCACTCATTCGAGGCCATCAGTTTCAATGCCGGTCTGACCGTGCACGTGCGTGTGCTCGGCGGGCGTGATCCGCACCACATCGCCGAGGCGGAGTACAAGGCTTTCGCTCGCGCATTCCGCGAAGCCAAGGCTCTGGACCCGCTCGTCGACGGCATCCCGTCCACGAAGGGCGCGCTGTGAGCGCAGCGCCCCGGGTCGCGGTGTTCGACTACGAGTCGGGCAACGTCCACTCGGCGGTGAAGGCGCTCGTCGCCGCCGGCGCGGATGCCGTGCTGACGCGCGACCGCGCCACCGCTCTCGAGGCGGATGGACTCGTCGTCCCCGGTGTCGGTGCATTCCAGGCCGTCCGCGATGCCCTGCGCGCCCACGGAGGGGACGAGATCATCGATCGCCGTCTCGCCGGCGGCCGTCCGGTCCTCGGGATCTGCGTCGGGATGCAGGTCCTCTTCGAGCACGGCGTCGAGCGCGGGCACGACACCGAAGGGCTCGGCGAGTGGCCCGGCGCGGTCACCGAGCTCAATGCCCCGGTGCTGCCGCACATGGGCTGGAACACGGTCGAGCCCGGTGCCGACAGCGTGCTCTTCCGAGGCATCGAGCAGGAGCGCTTCTACTTCGTGCACTCCTACGCCGCGCAGTCCTGGGAACTCGACGTCATCCCGCCGTTCCCCGAGCCTGTGCTGACCTGGACGACGTACGGCGACCCGTTCCTCGCCGCCGTCGAGAACGGGCCGCTCTCGGCGACGCAGTTCCACCCGGAGAAGTCCGGGGAAGCCGGCATCCAGCTGCTGCGCAACTGGGTGGGAAGTCTCTGACGTCTTCGGCAGGCGTCACCCGTTTTGTTCCCCGCCGTCCGGCGGACTACCCTCGGTTCTCGTGCCCGCACCGGGCCGTAGAGCTTCCCGATACAAGGACCCCATGAACGACTTCGCGCAGTCCCCCTCGCTCACGCTCCTTCCCGCCGTCGATGTCGCCGGGGGCAAGGCCGTCCGCCTGACCCAGGGCGAGGCCGGAACCGAGACCAGCTACGGCGACCCGTTGGATGCCGCAGGGGAGTGGGTGGCGCAGGGAGCGAAGTGGATCCACCTCGTCGACCTCGACGCCGCGTTCGGCCGTGGCAGCAACGCACCGATCCTGCGCAAGGTCATCAAGCAGTTCAAGGGCGTGAGCATCGAGCTCTCCGGTGGCATCCGTGATGATGCGACGTTGGAGGCGGCTCTGGAGAGCGGGGCCACCCGGATCAACCTGGGCACGGCCGCGCTGGAGAACCCGGAGTGGGCGGCCGATGTGATCGGCCGTTACGGCGAGGCGATCGCGGTCGGCCTCGACGTGCGGGGGACGACGCTCGCCGCCCGCGGATGGACCAAGGAGGGCGGTGACCTCTGGGAGGTTCTCGACCGCCTCGAAGACGCCGGCTGCAGCCGTTATGTCGTCACCGACGTCACGAAGGACGGCACTCTTCGCGGCCCCAACATCGAACTGCTCCGCGAGGTCACCTCACGTACCCCGAAACCGGTCGTCGCATCCGGCGGGATCTCGAGCCTCGACGACATCGCCGCGCTCCGCGATCTCGTGCCGCTGGGCGTCGAAGGTGCGATCGTCGGCAAGGCACTCTACGCCGGCGCGTTCACGCTGGCTGAGGCTCTGGATGTCGCAGGAGACTGACGCGCACGCCTGTGGGCCGGAATCGCACAACCACGGCGATTCGGCGGGCGTCCCCTGGGAGGGGCGCAGCTTCGAGTCGAATCCGCACGCGTCGGACGACGGTTCCGCCGATCCCGCTCTGTTGGCCGCGCTGCTGCGGTTCCGTGCGGGTGAAGGCAGTCAGGTCGACGTGGTCGACGCCTTCCGTACCGCACGCGTGCTGATTCCGCTTATCGCCGAGAAGGGTGAGGAGGGTGTGGCGCCGAGCGGTCTCACCGTCGACAAGACGCAGGAACTGTCCATCGTGACGGTCGCGGCGCCTGACGGCCGGCGCGTGCAGCCGGTCTTCTCGTCCGTGCAGGCGATGCAGGCATGGGATCCGACCGCGCGACCGATCCCCGTCGAGGCCGTTCGAGCCGCGTTGGCGGCGTCGGCGGAGGACACCGATCTCATCGTTCTCGACCCGACGTCAGAGACGGAGTTCGTGATCCGGCGTCCCGCGGTCTGGGCGATCGCTCAGGAGCAGCGCTGGGAGCCCAGCTTCCTGTCGACAGAAGTGTTCACGGCTGTCCAGGAGAGCGTGGCTCACGAACTGGCGGTGATCGATGTGGCGGTGGCCGCGGGCGATCCCGACGCGCGGCTCCGGGGCCCCGAGCTGATCGTGGTCCTCGAGCTCGTCGACGGTCTGGAGCGTGAGGTGCTCGATGCCGTGCTCTCGCGTCTCGCTCAGCGCTGGGCGTCCGATGATCGCATCGCTGTGCACGCCGACTCGCTGACCGTGAAGCTCCGCCGCGGCGTCTGATCGCGTTCGCTACGATCGGGGCATGTCCCGAGGTCTGATGCGAGTCCTCGCCGTGGTCGCGCTCCTGGGTGGTGCCGCGACCGGCATCACGGGTTGCTACACCGCGTGCCCGGCGATCGGCTATGTCAACGGGGTGGTCGTCGACGTGAGCGTATTCCCGGAGACAGCGGCCGTCCAGTTCTGCGTGGACGCGGAGTGCTCACCGGCGCCGGGGGAGGACGAGACCTCCTCGACCAACCTGTTCGCGGCGTCCCGTGAGAACGACGGGACCTGGCGGCTCATGTTCGACATGTCGACACCGGAGGAGGTCGACATCCGCCTGTTCGACGCGCAGGGCACCGTCATCCACGAATCCGAGGAACCGATCGCCTGGACCCACGCTGATGGCCCGTGCGGCGGCCCCTCCACCGCGGACCCCCTGATCCTGGAGCCCTGATCCTTCGTCGCCGGAGATGACGGTCTCCACTTCGGACCGCGGGCGGGAACGGGAACGCGTCTCCGCGGGGAGGTGCGCGGTCCGATCGCTGCTGCCGGTGCTGATAGCGTCGGAGATCCGTGCAGGAAGCGAGGAGGTGGTATCCGTGAACGAAGTGACGTCGGTGCTCCTCCGGGGAGTCACGGTCGGGCGATAGGTCGTCCGGGAGCGCCGCATATCAGCAGCATTCCCGAAAGGCACGACCATGAACTTCACCTCTGAACAGAATCTCGACGGCGGACTCACCGAGCGCGAATTCACCATCGGTGACATCTCCGGCATCATGTGGACGCCGCCAGCCGCTTCCTCCTCCGCGCCGGTTCCCCTCATCCTGATGGGCCAACCCGGCGGAATCGGCATGCGACGAATGTACCCACGCCTGGCGGCACGAGCGCGCAGCGCGGCGGCGCAAGGCTTCGCTGCGATCTCGATCGAGGCGCCCGGAGCGGGCGACCGAACGCCGCTGCCTGGCGCGGCGCAGGCGCGGGCCGACCTCGTTCGTGCGATCTCTGCCGGCGAAGGGCCGGGCGAGGAGGTCATCGACCAGCTGATACTTCCTCTCGTCGATCAGGCGGTGCCGGAATGGCAGACCACGCTCGACGAGGCTCTTGCCCTTCCCGAGATCGGCGAGCGGACGGCATTCTCCGGTGGGGTGATCGCAATCGGAGTACGTCTCGCCGCGATCGACTCACGCATCGTCGCGGCAGGCCTCTTCGCCGGCAGCTATGTGCCCCGTACGACGATGGAGGAGGCGCGTCGGGTCACCATCCCGCTGCATGTCCTCCTGCAATGGGATGACGAGGGCAACGACCGCCGGATGGCGCTCGACCTGTTCGACGCCTTCGGATCGACCGAGAAGACGCTCTACGCCAACATGGGCGGCCACACGGGCGTCCCGCAGTTCGCCGGCGAGGATGCCGCGCGCTTCTTCGCCCGCCATCTCGGCTCTGTCGGCGGCGGAGAATGCGCGGCTTCGTGAGCCCGTCGGTTGCGCAGGTGTCACACCTGCGCCGAAGCTAGTTGACCGGTCCGGTCCACTTCTCGCCCGGGCCCTTGCCGATCGGGTCGGGGATCGTGGAGGCCTCGCGGAAGGCGAGCTGCAGTGAACGAAGGCCGTCGCGCAGGGAGCGCGCGTGCATGTCGCTGATCTCCGGAGCGCCGGCGGTGATGAGTCCGGCGAGGGCGTTGATGAGCTTGCGCGCTTCGTCGAGGTCGATCTGCGCCGCGGCGTCCGGATCGTCGGCGAGCCCGAGCTTGACGGCTGCCGCGCTCATGAGGTGCACGGCGGCGGTGGTGATCACCTCGACGGCGGGTACATCGGCGATGTCTCGTGTGGCCGACGATGCGGCCTCCTCCTGACGTGCCCAGCGCTCTTCGCGCTCGCGTGCAGCCTCGTCCGGTGCCTGGTTCGTCACTTCGCCTTGCTTTCTGTTAGACTTTGGCGGGCTCCGGAGCGTCATGCTCCGGATCGAAAGAGGATTCACTTCCCACCCGCGCTTGCCGTTCAAGGCTACCGGGTCTTGCACTCCACCGGCTCCGTTCTCAAGACGGAACCGGCAGGTAGGGTGCGGAGCCGGCGTCTGAATGCCGGTGGGCGGGGACGATTCCGATTTCGCCCGTGATGCAGACAGCATCGCGGTGGCCGAATCACATCGTCTAAGGAGTTCCGCATCAGCGATCCCCGTACCAATGAGCGCATCCGCGTCCCCGAGGTCCGCCTCGTCGGCCCCGCGGGTGAGCAGATCGGCGTCGTCCGCATCGAGGCAGCGCTGCGCCTCGCGCAGGAAGCCGATCTCGACCTCGTCGAGGTCGCCCCCAACTCGAAGCCGCCCGTCGTCAAGATCATGGACTACGGCAAGTTCAAGTACGAGGCCGCCCAGAAGGAAAAGGAAGCTCGCCGCAACCAGGCGAACACGATCCTCAAGGAAGTCCGTTTCCGTCTGAAGATCGAGGCCCACGACTACACGACCAAGCTCAAGCGCGCCGAGGGGTTCCTCAAGGCCGGCGACAAGGTCAAGGCCATGATCCTTTTCCGTGGTCGTGAGCAGTCGCGTCCCGAGCAGGGTGTTCGTCTGCTGCGCAAGTTCGCCGAAGACGTGGCCGAGCTCGGCACGGTCGAGTCGAACCCGACCATCGACGGTCGCAACATGGTCATGATCGTGGCGCCGCTCAAGAGCAAGTCCGAGGCCAAGCAGGAGCAGAATGCGGTTCGTGACGCGCAGCGCGCGGCGAACAAGCAGGCTTCGCGCGACGCGAAGAACGAGTCGGACGCACCGGCCGCAGCTCCGGCGGAGTGACTCCCGCCCCCAGAACTCCCGCACCGCGGGTTGACACCGTCGCCTGAGAAGGCGCCATACGAAGGAAGAGAAGATGCCGAAGCAGAAGACCCACTCGGGTGCTAAGAAGCGCTTCAAGATCACCGGAAGCGGAAAGCTGAAGAAGCAGCAGGCCGGGATGCGCCACAACCTCGAGCACAAGTCGAGCCGTCGCACCCGTCGTCTGAACCAGGACCAGGTGCTGTCGAAGGCTGACACCAAGGTCGCGAAGAAGCTTCTCGGTCGCTGACGCGCGCCGAACGCACGAATAGGAACACAGGAAAATGGCAAGAGTCAAGCGGGCAGTAAACGCCCACAAGAAGCGCCGGGTCATCCTCGAGCGCGCCTCCGGTTACCGCGGACAGCGTTCGCGCCTGTACCGGAAGGCCAAAGAGCAGGTCATCCACTCGCTGGTCTACTCGTACCGTGACCGTCGCAAGCGCAAGGGTGACTTCCGTCGCCTGTGGATCCAGCGCATCAACGCTGCTGCTCGCCAGAACGGCATGACCTACAACCGCTTCATCCAGGGCCTCGGCATCGCCGGTGTCACGGTGGACCGTCGCATGCTCGCCGACCTCGCGGTCAACGACGCGGCGACGTTCACGACGCTGGTCGAGACGGCGAAGAAGGCTCTGCCCTCCGACGTCAACGCACCGAAGTCGGCTGCGTAAGCACCTCTTCACACAGGGCGCTCTCCTTCGGGAGGGCGCCCTGTGGCGTTTCTGGATGCACTGCGGCCCACGACCCGCGTGACTCCCATGTCGATCAGGGAGGTCGCGGCGACCGCGATCGCGTACACGGCGAGGTCCCGCAGGTCGAAGCCCGAGCCGAGGACGAGTCGGATCGGCGGGAACATCGCCGCCCACTCGCGCGGAAGGCCGGTGAGCTGCAGCAGCTCGACGCCGGCGCAGACGACGAAGGACAGGAACGCCACAGCGGGACGAGGCCATCGCGGGGCGACGAGGGCCACGAGCAGGTAGATGAGCACGGCGTACAGCGCGTCGCCCGCGATGTCGCCGACCGCACCGCTCATGCCACGATGGACGACCAGACCGATCCCGACCGTCGCGACAGCGAGAACGGCGAGGGCGACCCGCCGACGAGAGGTGTTCGCAGCAGCGCTGTGGGTCATCCCGGCACCTTATCCCGATGGTGCGGGAACCAGCCCGGCGTTCCCTAGACTGTGATCGTGCTGGAGAACCCCCGTTCGCCCCGAGTCCGAGCCGTCGCGAAGCTGACCAAACGAAGCGCGAGGACCGAGACGGGCCTGTTCCTTCTGGAAGGCCCGCAGTCCGTGCGCGAAGCGCTCACCTATCGTCCCGAGGCGATCGTCGAGCTGTTCGCGACGCCCAACGGGTGGGAGCGGCACCCCGACATCCGCGCGAAGGCCGCCGATGCCGACATCGACGTCGAGTACGTCACCGAGTACGTCCTCAACGCGATGGCCGACACCGTCACCCCGCAGGGACTCGTGGCGGTGGTGCAGCAGACACCGACCTCCGTGCGCGACATCTTCGACGCCGCGCCGCGACTGGTGGCGATCTGCGAAGAGGTGCGCGATCCCGGCAATCTCGGCACGATCATCCGGGCGGCGGATGCGGCGGGCGCCGATGCCGTCGTGCTCACGGGACGAACCGTCGATCCCTACAACCCGAAGGTGGTGCGTGCCACGACGGGTTCGCTGTTCCACCTCCCGGTGTCGGTCGGGGGAGACCTCGCCGATGTCGTCAAGCGCGCACACGATGCAGGTCTCCGCATCCTCGCAGCCGATGTGAAGGGTGACGATCTCCTGGAGGCGCGCGCCGAGGGCGTGCTCGCCGAGCCCACCGGATGGCTCTTCGGGAACGAGGCGCGGGGGCTCGAAGACGATGCGCTGGCCCTCGCCGACCAGGTGCTCAAGCTGCCCATCTTCGGTCGTGCCGAATCCCTCAACCTGGCGACGGCCGCCAGCGTGTGCCTCTACGAGAGTGCATTTGCACAGCGTGCGTCCGCTGGCGACTGAGTTCTCGGGCGCCGAGGGAAGCAGGAAGCGGAGTCGATGAGGATTCTGATCGTCGAGGACGACGACCGGGTCGCCGGGGCGCTCGAGGCCTTCCTCGGACGGTCGGGATACGCGACTGTGCGCGCGGCGGACGGCGCTGCCGCGCTGGGCATGCTGGGAGCCGACACCGAGGTGGTCCTCCTCGACCTCGGTCTCCCCGACATCGACGGCGTCGACCTGTGCCGTCGCATCCGGGGGCGCTCGGAGGTTCCGATCGTGATCGTGACCGCCCGCAACCAGGTCGCCGAACGCATCAAGGGACTGCGCGCGGGCGCGGACGACTTCGTCGTGAAGCCCTATGACGTGCACGAGCTCCTCGCCAGGATCGAGGCGGTCACCCGGAGGTCGAGGCCGATGAGACCGGAGGCCGACGCCCGGGTGCTGCTGCACGACGGCCATGTCGACATCGACCTCGTCGCCCGTCAGGTGCTCGTCGACGGCACGGCGATCGACCTCACACGCAAGGAGTTCGACATCGTCGCGGTCCTCGCCCGATACCCGGGGGTGGCGGTGCCGAAGGAGCGCCTGATCCGTGAGGTATGGAACACCGACTGGCGCGGGTTCGGGCACTCGCTCGAGGTGCACGTCGGAGCGATCAGGAAGAAGACCGGAGTCCGTGGGGTCATCGAGACCGTGCGCGGAGTCGGCTACCGTCTTGCGGGGTCCTGAGCCATGCGGCGCCGTCTGATCATCGTCTTCCTCGTGCCGCTCGTCGCGATCCTGGCCGCGCTCGGCGGCGCAGCCGGATGGAGTGCGGCGCACAGCGTCCAGCAGGCGTTCTACACGCAGCAGCTCGGCGACCTCGGGTATTTCGTCACGAGTGCGCGTCAGGCCCTGCGGTCCGGCAGCGCCGCCGTGATCGACGCCGAGGTGGCGCGCTTCCGCGAGGTGTACGGAATCGAGGTCACGGTCTTCGATCTCGGCGGCAATGTCTGGGCGGCGGGGGAGCAGGACCCGGCCGCGCTCCCGGACGAGGACGCCGAGCGGGTCAGACTCGCGCTTTCCGGGCGGCGTGCCGAGCAGCCGACGGTCCTGTTCCCGTGGACCGTCGCGGACGCCGCCCTGGCCGAGCCGGTGTTCGACGACGGGGACGTGATCGGTGCCGTGCTGGTGGCCGGAGATGTGGAGGCACCGCGCGCGGCGATCCTTCAGCAGATCCTGCTCATCTCGGCGATCGCGCTGGTGCTGGTCGCCCTCGGGGTGCTGCTCGTGTTCCGGCTCGCCCGGTGGGTGCTGTCGCCGGTGCGACGGCTCGACGAGGCGATGGTGGCGATCGAGCGGGGCGAGATGGACGCGCGTGTCGCCGCCGACGACGGTCCGCCGGAGCTGCGCCGCATGGCGCAGGTCTTCAACGGCATGGCCGACGAGATCGAGCGTGTGATGACGCGGCAGCAGGAGTTCGCGCTGAATGCCTCCCACGAGCTGCGCAACCCCCTCAACGCCCTGCTCCTGCGCGTCGAGCATCTGGCGACGGGACTGGGGAAGGAGTGGCAGGGTGATGTCGAGGAGACGCGGGAAGAGGGGCGACGGATGACCCGCATCCTCGAAACGCTCCTCGGGCTGGCTCGTGGGGGACGAGGCGACTCGACCATCTCGGCGGTCGACCTCGCGACGCTCGCCGCTCGCCGACGGGACGCGTGGCGCGACGTCGCCGCCCAGCGCGGGGTCGTCTTGCGTGCCACGGGGGTTTCGCCGGTGATGAGCGTGACCGACCGGACGATCGTGGAGAGCGCGCTGGATGCGGTGATCGACAATGCCGTGAAGTTCTCTCCCGAGGGCGCGCCGATCGAGATCGGTGCGGAACGCGAGGGCCAGGTCTGCCGGATCACCGTCCGCGATCACGGTCCGGGGCTGACGGAGGAGCAGGCCGCGGCGGCGACCGACCGGTTCTGGCGCAGTGTCGACAGCGGGGACACCCCGGGGTCCGGACTCGGCCTCGCCATCGCGAGTGACCTGCTCGCCACGGTCGGCGGCGAATTGGCCGTCGCTGCGGCGGAGGGCGGCGGTCTCGCTGTCACACTCGTGCTCCACGATGGGACGACCCCGTGACGGCCGGCGTGCGACGGTTGCTCGCCGGCGCGAGCGCTCTCCTGCTGGCGGTCGGCGTGACCGCGTGCAGTCCGCGTGCGAGCGAGTGGACGGACGAGGAGTACGCCATCGCCAGCGGCGGGTCCACCGGCGTCTACTACGACTACGGCAGCCACCTGGCCGAAGACCTGTCGGACTCGTTGGATATCCGGATGGTCGCGCAGGAGACGGCGGGTTCCGTCGACAACCTGCTCCGGGTGAGTTCGGGGGAGGCGCTGATCGGGTTCGCGCAGGGAGACGCCGCGGCAGACGCGGTGGCGGGCTCCGGCGCCTTCGACCATCCGCTGGAGGTGCAGGCCCTCGCCCGCCTGTACGACGAGTACGTGCAGGTCGTCGTACGCGGAGAGTCGGAGATCTCGGGTATCGGGGATCTGGCCGGCCGCACCATCTCCCTCGGTGCGGAGAACTCCGGGGTGAACGTGATCGCCGCTCGGGTGCTGGATGCGGCAGGTGTCGATCTCGGCTCCGTGCGCAATCCCCAGCTCGACCTCAGCGAGTCGATCGAGGCGATGGAGCGTGGCGACATCGACGGCTTCTTCTGGGTCGGCGGGCTGCCCACCCCGGGGGTGGCCGAGCTCTCGGAGAGGTCATCGGTCCGCCTGCTCCCGATCGAGCAGGAGTGGGTCAACGAGGTGAACGAACGGTACTCGCACGCGTACCGACCGGCCGACGTCCCGGCCGGCACCTACGGCCTGCAGGATTCCGCGCCCACGATGGCCGTTCCCAACTATCTCGTCACCGCAGCCTCCACCCCGGACGCCGTCGCTCGTGACGTGCTCGCCGGATTGTTCGATGCACGTCTGCGCATCGCGGGGGAGGTGCCGACCGCCGCGCTGCTGGACCGGCGTTCGGCGATCTTCACCGGCCCCGTCCCGCTGCACCCCGGGGCAGCCGACTACTACCGGGATCAGCGCGGCTGACTGCTCAAGAAATCCTCAAGAAGTCTGACACCGTGGGTGGCGCTCTGCCATTGTGAGGTCGATCGCGCACGATCGTCGCCTGTTGCTCAACTGTCGTTGGGGAGCTGCAGCAGGACGATTCCGCGGCCCGTGGGGGCGGGCCGCGGGGTACCCATGCACAGCAGCATTGGTGCCGCGATCAGGTGATTACGAACGTGTAAATCTCACCGAGGTGCCTGGAGACCCGCGTCCGACGTGGCTAGTTTGGAGAAATGATGACCTCTGATACCCCGCTTGTCGTGGTCGAGAACGTCCAGAAGCACTACGGCGACTTCCAGGCGCTCACCGACATCGACCTGACCGTCAACTCGGGAGAGGTCGTCGTCGTGATCGGCCCGTCCGGCTCCGGCAAGTCGACCCTGTGCCGCACGATCAACCGCCTCGAGACGATCACGAGCGGCACCATCCGCATCGACGGCAAGGAGCTGCCGGCGGAGGGGAAGGGACTCGCCCACCTGCGTGCGGACGTCGGCATGGTCTTCCAGTCCTTCAACCTCTTCGCCCACCTCACGATCCTCGAGAACGTGACCCTCGGCCCGATCAAGGTCCGCGGCCTCAAGAAGGCGGATGCCGAGAAGGAGGCGATGGTGCTGCTCGAACGCGTGGGCGTGGCGCAGCAGGCATCGAAGCTCCCGGCCCAGCTGTCCGGCGGGCAGCAGCAGCGCGTGGCGATCGCCCGCGCCCTCGCGATGCAGCCCAAGGTGATGCTGTTCGACGAGCCGACCAGCGCCCTCGACCCCGAGATGATCAACGAGGTCCTCGACGTCATGGTCGAGCTGGCCCAGGACGGCATGACGATGATCGTCGTCACCCATGAGATGGGCTTCGCCCGCAAGGCCGCCGACCGCGTCGTCTTCATGGCCGACGGACGGATCGTGGAGGAGGCGACTCCCGAGGAGTTCTTCACGCACCCGAAGAGCGACCGCGCCAAGGACTTCCTCTCGAAGCTCCTCACGCACTGACGCCCCCGCACCGACCACACAGACCCTGCACACACAGCACACGAAGGAGACGCACATGCGACGCACACGGACACTGGCAGGTATCGGAATCGCAGCGGCCGCGCTGCTGGCGCTCACGGCCTGCAACAGCGGCACGCCGTCCAGCACAGGAGCCCCGGAGGGCGGCGACGAGGGCGACACGTCCAGCAGCACGCCGTGGACCGTGCTGACCGACGTCAGCATCGAGGGAAGCCCGACGTTCGACCGGATCGAGTCGGCAGGCACGGTCAAGGTCGGCGTCAAGGAGGACCAGCCGGGTCTGGGGTACCTCGACCCGGTGACCGGCGACCGCACCGGATTCGACGTCGACATCGCCCGCTGGATGGCGGCATCGCTCGGCGTCGACCCGGAGAAGATCGAGTTCCAGGCGATCGCCTCCGCGAACCGCGAGCAGGCCATCGTGAACGGCGACATCGACTACTACGTCGGCACGTACTCGATCACCGACAAGCGCAAGGAGCAGATCTCCTTCGCCGGTCCCTACTTCGTCACGGGTCAGGGCCTCCTCGTCGGTGCCGACAGCGACATCAAGAGCGTCGATGACCTGAGCGCGGAGACGACCGTCTGCTCGGCGACCGGCTCGACGCCGATCCAGAACATCAAGACGAACTACCCCGACGTGCCCACCAAGGAGTACGACACGTACTCGAAGTGCGTCGAGGACCTCAAGAACGGTCAGGTCGACGCCGTCACGACCGACGAGGCGATCCTCATCGGCTACGCGGCCCAGGACCCGGACAAGCTGAAGGTCGTCGGAGAGCCCTTCAGCGAGGAGCGCTACGGCATCGGACTCGCCAAGGGCGACGACGCTCTGGCCGAGTACTTCAACACGCAGCTGACCGACGGCGGCAAGATCTGGCAGCAGATCTTCGACAACAACCTCGGCGCGTCCGGCGTCAAGGCGACCCAGCCCGAGGTCGACCCGATCGGTTGATCCCGGCGGGGCGGTCGACCCGGTCGACCGCCCCGCTCATCGGCACGAACCACCCGAGAACCCGAATCGACAGGAGCAGCAGTGGGAGTCATCACCGACCACCTCGACCTCTGGGGAGAGGCACTGTGGGGAACCATCGTGCTGTTCCTGGGTGGCGGCATCATCGCGCTGGTCCTCGGGCTGATCGTCGGAGCCGCGCGTGTGTCTCCGGTTCCGATCGCCCGCGCCGTCGGCGGCGTGTACGTCAACTGGATCCGCAACACCCCGCTGACGCTCGTCATGTTCTTCTTCGCGTTCTGCCTCCCGATCCTGCTGGGGGAGCGGGTGAACCCCCTGCCTCTGGCAGTGGCCGCTCTCGGCATCTACACCGCGACGTACGTCGCCGAGGCGCTGCGAGCCGGCATCAACACCGTGCCGGTCGGTCAGGCCGAGGCGGCGCGAGCGATCGGCCTGAACTTCGGACAGGTCATGCGCTATGTCGTGCTGCCGCAGGCGACGCGCTCCGTCGTCCCGCCCATGATGAGCGTCCTCATCGCCCTCATGAAGAACACCACGGTGGCTGCGGGCTTCTCCGTCGCCAACCTGGGGACCATCCGGGCGGCATTGAGCGAACAGGGGGAGAACGCTCTGGCCGTGCTGCTCTGGGTCATGGTCGTCTTCGTGGTCCTAGTGCTGCTGCTCGCCTGGGTGCAGCGCGTTCTCGAGAACAAGTGGAGGATCGCGCGATGAGTTCCGTTCTTTTCGACGTCCCCGGCCCCCGTGCCATCGCCCGCAACCGGCTCATCGGGGCCGCCACGGTCCTCGTCGTCCTCGCCGTGCTCGGCTGGGTCGTGTGGAGGCTGTTCGCCACCGGACAGTTCTCCGCCGAGAAGTGGAACATCTTCACGTTCTCCGCCGTCTGGGTCCGCTTCGGCGAAGGGCTGCTGGCCACGCTGGCCGCCTTCGCGGTCGCCGGCGTCGGGTCCATCGCGCTCGGCTTCCTGCTCGGCATCGGCCGCCTGTCGGAGCACGCCTGGGTGCGTGAGCCCGTCCGGTGGATCATCGAGGTGCTGCGAGCAGTGCCCGTGCTCATCCTGATGATGCTGCTGTACTACGGCCTTCCCGTGATCGGCGTGAAGATGCCGCCGTATTGGGCCGTCGTGATCGCTCTGATCGTGTACAACGGCTCCGTGCTCGCCGAGGTGCTGCGTGCCGGCATCGAATCGCTGCCGCGCGGGCAGAAGGAAGCCGGCTACGCGATCGGACTCCGGAAGACCGGGGTGATGTACTTCATCCTGATCCCGCAAGCCGTGCGGGCCATGATGCCGGTGATCATCGCGCAGCTCGTCGTGGCGCTCAAGGACACCGCGCTCGGGTTCATCATCACGTACCAGGAGCTCCTCTACGTCATCAACCAGATCGGCAACCAGGCGCCTTACGGGTCCCCGCTGATCCCCGCGGCGATCGTCGGCGGATCGATGTACGTGGCCGTGTGCCTCCTGCTCTCCTACATCGCCTACCGCCTCCAGCGCCGTGCCAAGCGCTCGCCGAAGGCCGGGCCGGCGGTACCGGATCCCCGTCAGCACGGGGGCGAGACGAACACCTCGCTCATCGTCCTGCAGGGCGACGGGTCCGAGGCGTCGCGCTGATCCGCGAAAGCGACCCACGCGCCCCCGGGTAGACTCGATTCTCGTGTCAGAGTCTCCTGAAATCACCCCGGAAGCGGTCGAAGCCGCTGTCGCCGACGCCCTCGCGGCGATCGCCGCAGCCACCGACACCGCCGAGCTGAAAGCGGCTCGTGCCGCACACGTCGCCGACGGATCGCCGCTCGCGGTCCTGAATGCCTCGATGCGACAGGTCGCCCCCGAGAACAAGGCCGCTTTCGGCAAGCTCGTGGGT
This sequence comes from Microbacterium sp. SY138, assembly GCF_039729145.1. Classification (NCBI taxonomy): domain Bacteria; kingdom Bacillati; phylum Actinomycetota; class Actinomycetes; order Micrococcales; family Microbacteriaceae; genus Microbacterium; species Microbacterium sp. SY138. Next base: position 1,263,508 of record NZ_CP155793.1, read on the forward strand.
CAGGGACGCGGGCGGGTGACGCAGGCGCTGGCGGCGAAGGAAGCCGAACTGGCGGAGGCCGAGGTCGCTGCGCGGCTCGAGGCCGAGCGGGTCGACATCACCGCCGTGCCGTCGCGCACCCGCGTCGGTGCCCGGCACCCGCTCACCCTGCTCCAGGACCAGGTCTGCGACATCTTCGTCGGCATGGGATGGGAGATCGCGGAGGGGCCGGAGCTCGAGCACGAGTGGTTCAACTTCGACGCCCTGAACTTCGATGTCGACCACCCCGCCCGTCAGGAGCAGGATACGTTCTACGTCGACCCCACCTCCCGCCATCTCGTGATGCGCACGCACACGAGCCCGGTGCAGGTGCGTTCGATGCTCGACCGCGAGGTGCCGATCTACGTGCTGTGCCCCGGCCGCGTGTACCGCACCGACGAGTTCGACGCCACGCACCTGCCGGTGTTCACCCAGTTCGAGGGACTCGTGATCGACAAGGGCATCACGATGGCGCACCTCAAGGGCACACTCGATCACTTCGCGAAGCAGCTCTTCGGGCCCGAGGCCAAGACGCGCTTCCGCACCAACTACTTCCCCTTCACCGAGCCCTCCGCCGAACTCGACCTGTGGCACCCGACCTTCAAGGGCGGCGCGCGCTGGATCGAATGGGGCGGCTGCGGCATGGTCAACCCGAACGTGCTGCGCGCCGCCGGGATCGACCCCGAGGTGTACAGCGGCTTCGCGTTCGGCATGGGCATCGAGCGGGGACTGATGTTCCGCAGCGACGTCCAGGACATGCGCGACATGGCCGAGGGCGATGTCCGATTCAGCGAGCAGTACGGGATGGTGGTGTGATGCGCGTCCCGCTTTCGTGGTTGCGTGAGTACGTCGATCTGGCAGCGGATGCCACGCCCGAGGACGTCCTCGCGGCACTGGTGACCGTCGGATTCGAAGAAGAGGATGTGCATCGCTTCGACATCACCGGTCCCGTGGTCGTCGGACAGGTCGTCTCGCTCGAGGCCGAGCCGCAGTCGAACGGCAAGACCATCAACTGGTGCCAGGTCGACGTCGGCGAGGCGAACGGCGGCATCCGTGGGATCGTCTGCGGTGCGCACAACTTCGTCGCCGGTGACAAGGTCGTCGTGACGCTGCCCGGTGCCGTGCTTCCCGGTCCGTTCCCGATCGCCGCCCGCAAGACCTACGGTCACGTGTCGGACGGCATGATCGCGTCGGCGCGCGAGCTCGGCCTGGGCGATGAGCACAACGGCATCGTGGTGCTGTCCGATCTCGGCATCGACGCGCCCGTCGGCACCGACGCGATCGCTCTGCTCGGCCTCGATGACGTCGCGGTGGAGATCAACGTCACTCCCGACCGTGGATATGCCTTCTCGCTCCGCGGCGTGGCCCGTGAGTACGCGCATGCCACCGGTGCGACCTTCCGCGACCCGGCCGAGCGCGACTTCGCCGAGCTCCAGCCCGGGTCCGGGCACACGACCGTGGTCGATGACGTCGCACCCGTGCGCGGGAACGTGGGTGCGAGCGAGTTCGTGACCCGCGTCGTCCGCGGTGTCGACCCCTCACGTCCGACGCCGCCGTGGATGGTCGCCCGGCTGAGTCTTGCGGGCATGCGCTCGCTGGGCGTGCTGATCGACATCACCAACTACGTGATGCTCGAGCTCGGCCAGCCGCTGCACGGCTACGACCTCGACAAGCTCACGGGCGGCATCACGGTGCGCCGCGCCACTCCCGGCGAGAAGATGACCACGCTCGACGGCGTCGAGCGCGCTCTGCACGCGGAAGACCTCCTCATCACCGACGAGTCCGGCCCGATCGGCCTTGCCGGCGTCATGGGCGGTGGCACGACCGAGATGAGCGACACCACGCGGAACGTGCTGATCGAGGCGGCGAACTTCGACCCCACGACCATCGCCCGCTCGGCACGTCGACACAAGCTGCCCAGTGAGGCGTCCAAGCGCTTCGAACGCGGTGTCGACCCGCTGATCCCGTTCGTGGCCGCCCGCCGCGCTGCCGACCTCATGGTCGAGCTCGCCGGCGGCACGCTCACGGAGGAGGGTGGCGCGCTGTTCGCCGAGGTCTTCGTCGGCGAGATCGAGCTCCCCGCCGGATTCGTGCAGGGGCTCATCGGCGTCGACTACTCCGACGACGAGATCACCGGTGCGCTGACCACCATCGGTGCCGATGTCACGGCGTCGGATGCGGGTTCCGGCTGGACCGTGATCCCGCCGACCTGGCGGCCCGACCTCACCGACAAGTGGACGCTCGCGGAGGAGGTCGCCCGCATCCACGGGCTCGACCGCATCCCCTCGGTGCTGCCGACGCCCCCGTCCGGTCGCGGCCTCACCGCCGACCAGCAGGGTCGTCGACGCGTAGCCGATGCCCTGGCTGCTGCCGGTCTCGTCGAGACGCCGTCGTTCCCGTTCACCACCGAGGCGCAGAACGACCTCCACGGCTCCGCATCGGGTGAACACCTCCCGAGCATCCGCCTGGCGAATCCACTCGACGGGCAGGCGCCGTATCTGCGTCGTTCGCTCATTCCCGGTCTGCTGCAGACCGCGCACCGCAACATCTCGCGCGGACTCACCGACCTGGCGATCTTCGAGACCGGCGTGGTCTTCCTGCCCGAGCCGGGCGTGGAGTACGGCACGGACGAGGTGCCGCCGCTGGGCGAGCGCCCGTCCGATGAGACGCTCGCCGCCCTGAACGCGTCGATCCCGCCGCAGCACCGGTTCATCTCCGCGCTGCTCACCGGCCTTGTCTCCCCGCGTCAGCCCGGTCGTCCCGCCGAAGCCGCAGGTCTCGTCGAGGCACTGGACGCGGTCCGCGTCATCGCGGCGGCGGCCGGCGTCGACATCGACGTGGTCCAGGCCGAGCGTGCGGCCCTGCACCCCGGACGCACCGGATCGCTCCGGGTCGCCGGGGAAGAGGTCGGCTACCTCGGTGAGCTGCATCCCGCTGTGGCGGAGGGCGCCGACCTTCCGGGGCGCGCGACCGTGTTCGAGCTCGACCTCGACCGCATCCTGTCGCTCGCCGGTGGTCGGGTCGTCGCGGCCTCGCTGTCGACGTTCCCTGCTGCGACGCAGGACGTCTCGCTCACGCTGCCGGCAGACGTTCCGGCCGCGGATGTGCAGGCGGCTCTCGCCGAGGGTGCCGGTGCGCTGCTGGAATCGGTGCGTCTCGTCGACGACTATCGCGGGGAGGGCGTGCCGGACGGCTCGAAGAGCCTGACGTTCGCCCTGCGCTTCCGTGCCGACGATCGCACGCTCACGGCGGCCGAGGCCACCGAGGCCAAGCTCGCCGGTGTCGAGGTCGCCGCACAGCGCTTCGGAGCCGCACTGCGCGACTGAGCACGGGAGCGCGACGCACCGCGTCGTGGGACGTACCGTGTCGTCGGTCAGACGATTCCGGTCGGCGCCGGAGTACCGTGGCGGGATGAGAATCCTCCCCCAGGGCACTCCGGCCGCCGTCCCGGATGACGCGCGGCCGCTCGGAGAAGGACCGTTCCTCGAGTCGGGCATGCAGATCGACTGGCACTATCGGAAGCCGGGATGGCAGCCGGGGGAGCCCTCCAGGATCGCTCCGATGCGGGTGGTGCGCGACGACGAACGGGGGCTCGTCGCATGGCTCGCGCCCGGAACGCTGCAGGAGGCTCCGGGAGCTCTCGGCGGACAGCGAGTGCGTGAAGTACCGCTCGCGCGACGCTGGCTCGAGCCGCGGACGCGCATCGTCGAGCCCTGGCGCGGGAACGGCGTGCTGTGCATCGCCCCCGCCGGGCTGCCATGGTCGGTCTGGTTGTTCTGGAGCGACACCACAGACCCGGACTGGTCCTTCGCCGGCTGGTACGTGAACCTCGAGAACGCCCATCTGCGCACCGATCACGACACCTACTCGTCCGACCACATCCTCGACGTCGAGATCGATCCGGCGGGCGGCATCCATCTCAAAGACGAGGACGAGCTCGTCGCCGCGATCCAGCAGGGGCGGCTCAGCCCCGAGCAGGCGGCGCAGATCGAGCGGCACGCAGACGCGGCCATCGCCTCGTTCGAGTCCGGTGACTGGCCGTTCGACGCCGCGTGGACACGTTGGCAGCCCGATCCCGCGTGGAGCGTCCCGGTGCTCGCGGGCCTGGATCGTCTGAGCACGCCCCCCGATCTGCTCTGAAGCGATCTGCTGTGGGCGGAAGAGGTTCCGCAGAGATCCGCCACCTGATGACATGGAATCATGACGGATGTTCTGATCCTCGGCGGTACGGGCTGGCTCTCCGGGCGCATCGCCCGGAGGTGGGTCGACGAAGGCGCCGCGGTCACGTGTCTCGGCCGCGGATCCCGTCCGGCCCCCGAGGGTGCCGTGCTCGTGCGCGGCGATCGTGAGGATGCCGACGTCTATGCCGATCTCTCGCGGCGGGACTGGGATCACGTCGTGGACGTCTCGTCCCAGGCGGTGCAGGTCGAGACCGCGGTCGATGCGCTCGGCGATCGGGCGGGGCGCTGGACCTACGTATCGTCCGTCTCGGTGTACTCCGATGACGAGACGGTCGGAGCAGATGAGTCGACGCCGCGACATCCGGCTGCGAGCCCGGGTGATGAGTACGACTACGGTGCGCAGAAGGCAGCAGCCGAAGATGCTGTCCTGCGCCTGGGGGAGCGCGGCTTCATCGTGCGCCCTGGGCTCATCGTGGGCGACGGCGACCCCAGCGACCGGTTCGGGTACTGGGCGGCGGCGTTCGCGCGAGCAGGCTCGGAAGCCGTGCTGCTGCCGCCGCTCGAGGGAAGGAGCACGCAGGTCATCGATGTCGACGATCTCGCGGCGTACATCGTCACGGCCACACGCAGCGGCGCGGTCAACGGCGTAGGCGATGAGCACCCCCTCGCCGATGTGCTGGGTGCGGTGCGCCTCGCGGTCTGTCACACCGGCTCCGTGTTCGTCGCGGACGAGGGATGGCTCCGTGCGCACGACGTCGAGTACTGGGCGGGACCGCGCTCCCTGCCGCTGTGGCTTCCGACTGACATGAGCGGTTTCATGACCCGCTCGAATCGCGCGTTCCACGCGAGCGGGGGACGACTCCGTCCGCTCACGGACACGATCGAGCGCGTCATCGTCGACGAGCGGAGACGCGGCGTCGACCGGGAACGCCGAGCCGGACTCACGCGGGCGGAGGAGAGGGCGCTGCTGAGCGATCGCTAGACTGCGATCAGTGACACGGGGTGCCGCGATCCGCGGCTGAGAACAGACCCGTCGAACCTGATCTAGTTCGTACTAGCGAAGGGATGTCGCGATGAGCGATCTTCTGCGTCCTGAATCCACCCACGACCTCGCCGGTTCCGCCGCGACCCTGCTGGAGGTGCTGCGCGAGGCTCCGCCGTTGACGCACTGCATCACCAATGCGGTCGTGACGGGATTCACCGCCAACGTGCTGCTGGCACTGGGGGCCGCACCCGCGATGGTCGACATCGTCGACGAGGCGGGGATGTTCGCCGGGGTCGCCTCCGGGGTGCTGATCAACCTGGGGACTCCCACGCCCGAGCAGCGGGCGGCGAGTCTGGAGGCGGTCGCCGGAGCCGCGGCGAACGGTACGCCTTGGGTTCTCGACCCGGTAGCTATCGGTGCGCTTCCGGTGCGCACCGCCCTCGCCCACCGGCTCGCGCAGCACCGACCGACCGCTATCCGCGGCAACGCCTCCGAGATCCTCGTCCTTGCCGGGCTCAGCACGGGCGGACGTGGGGTGGATGCCACCGACAGCACGGACTCCGCAGCCGATGCCGCCGCAACGCTCGCGCGGACCACGGGCGCGGTGGTCGCAGTGTCGGGGCCTATCGATCTCATCACTGACGGGGAGCGGATGCTGCGCCTCGCCAACGGCCACGAGCTGCTGACCCGTGTGACCGGAGGAGGATGCGCGCTCGGTGCGGTGATGGCGGCCTTCCTCGGTGCGGCCGAGGCGACGGATCACGATGCGCTGACCGCTGTGGCTTCCGCGAGCCTCGTCTACACGATCGCCGCCGAGCGGGCAGCGGCGACATCCGCGGGGCCGGGCAGCTTCGCCGTCGCCCTGCTGGATGCGCTCGCCGCGGTGGGCCCCGACGACATCAGAGCCGATGCACGCGTCGAAGGCGGTGTCCGGTGAACGCCGATCTCTCGCTCTACCTCGTCACGGACGCGGCGCTCTGCGGGGACAGGGGCGTCGTCGAGACGGTGCGCCGAGCGGTCGACGGTGGGGTGCGGATCGTCCAATTGCGCGATAAGGACGCGACCGACGCCGAGACGGTCGATCAGCTGATCGCGTTGTCGCGGGTGATCGACGGGCGGGCGCTGCTCGTCGTGAACGACCGGCTGGACGCCGTGGTCGCTGCCCGGGAACGGGGCGCTCGGGTCGACGGCGTGCATCTGGGACAGGGCGATGCCTCCGTGCTGCGTGCGCGTGAGGCGCTCGGACCCGACGCGCTGGTCGGCCTCACCGCGAACACCCGTGCGCATCTCGACGCGGTCGATGCTCTGCCCGCCGGCACCGTCGACTATCTGGGTGTCGGTGTGATCCGTCCGACCGCCACCAAACCCGATCACCCCGCTCCTCTCGGCGTCGACGGCTTCCGTGATCTCGTGGCTGCCAGCTCTCTGCCGTGCGTGGCGATCGGCGGCGTCGGCATCGATGACACGGAACCCCTCCGCGACGCCGGTGCGGCCGGCCTCGCCGTCGTCTCGGTGCTGTGCGCCGCCGACGATCCCGAGGCCACGGCAGCGGAGTTCCGCCGGCGCTGGCTCGCCGGCGCCGTGCCGAGGGTGCTCAGCATCGCCGGCAGCGATCCGTCCGGGGGCGCGGGCATCCAGGCCGACCTCAAGTCCATCGCCGCGAACGGCGGATACGGGATGGCGGTCCTCACTGCGCTGACGGCGCAGAACACGCAGGGAGTGCGTGCCGTGCACGTGCCGCCCGCGCACTTCCTCCGCGCGCAGCTGGATGCGGTGTCGGACGACATCGTGATCGACGCCGTGAAGATCGGGATGCTCGCCGACGCTGACGTCATCCGCGTGGTGGGTGCGTGGCTTGACCGCGTTCGTCCGCCGGTCGTCGTGCTCGACCCCGTGATGGTGGCGACCTCCGGCGATCGGCTGCTGGATCCGGATGCCGAGCGAGCGCTGCACGATCTCCTCGCGCGGGCGACTCTGGTGACACCGAACCTCGCCGAGCTCGCGGTGCTGTCCGGCCGCGACGTCGTCGACTGGGAGGACGCGCTCTCCGCGGCGGAGCAGCTGTCGGCCGCGGTCGGGGCGGCTGTCCTGGTCAAGGGGGGACACCTCGACGGCGATTCGGCTCCGGATGCGCTGGTCGATGCGCATCGCGGGACGCGCCAGGAGTTCGCCGGCACCCGGATCCCGACCAGGAACACGCACGGCACCGGCTGTTCGCTGTCGTCCGCGCTCGCGACGCTCCTCGCGCGCGGGGAGCGGCCGGCCGATGCGGTCAGCGCCGCGCGCGCCTGGCTCCGCGAATCCCTGCGCGCGGGGGACGCGCTGAGCGTGGGGCGGGGTCACGGGCCGATCGACCATTTCGCCGGGCTCCGGGAGCGTGCGGCGGCGCAGACCCGACCGGCGGCTGACGACATCGCCGCGGACTGGTGGCAGGACATCGCGGAGATCCGCGCGGGGATCGACGAACTCCCGTTCATCCGAGCGCTCGCCGACGGGACGCTGGAGCGCGGCCCCTTCCTGATCTATCTCGCGCAGGACGCGCTGTATCTGCGCGAGTACGCCCGTGTCCTCGCCGAAGCCGCCCGGCTCGCGCCGACGTCGGAGGAACAGGCCTTCTGGGCCGATTCCGCGCAAGGCTCGATCGTGGGTGAACTCGAGCTGCACGCGTCGTACCTGACCCCGGCTCAGGGAGTGAGCGCGGCGACGTTCGCCGCCGAGCCGGGGCCGGCGACCACCGCGTACCTCGACCACCTGCGCTCCGTCGCGTTCGGCGGCGACTACGGCGAGATCGTCGCGGCCGTCCTTCCCTGCTTCTGGCTCTACACCGACCTCGGCCGACGCCTGCATGCCGGAGAGTTCGGGGAGTACGCGCGGGATCCGCAGCATCCCTTCGCGTCCTGGCTCACGACGTACGCGGATCCGGCATTCGAGGCGGCGACGGAGAAGGCGATCGCCTACGCTTCCGGGGCTGCGGCGCAGGCCGATGCCCCGACCCGTGCGCGCATGCGCCGGGTGTTCGCGGTATCGAGCGCACACGAGCTCGCCTTCTTCGCCGCGCCGATGGGGCTGCAGCCGCTCAGATGACGGGGTGGATTTGCGGTGGCCGCCGGGGCCGCGCTACTGTCGCGACATGCCTTCGGCCGCCACCGCTTCTCCGACGCTCGCTCCGAGCGTCATCGCTGTGCGCCGACGCCGCGGCCGCCGACTGTAGGCGACCCCGCCCTCCTGCCTGCGCACGCGCAGCGGTCGAGAGCCGGTGTCGCCGCCTCCGGCCCCGTCCCCGGTGCTCCCTTCGAGGAAGGACCCGACCGTTAAGGTAGAAGCATGACGTATTCCGTCGCCGTCTCCGGCGCATCCGGCTACGCAGGCGGCGAGATCCTCCGTCTCCTGGCCGATCATCCCGACATGGAGATCCGCACCGTCACGGCGCACTCGAACGCCGGGCAGCCTCTCGTCGACCACCAGCCGCATCTGCGTTCTCTGGCACACCTCACCCTGCAGGACACGACGCCCGAGATCCTCTCCGGCCACGACATCGTGTTCCTCGCACTCCCGCACGGGCAGTCGGGGCAGTACACCGATGCGCTCGGTGCGGCTCCGCTCGTGATCGATGCCGGAGCCGACCATCGGCTCACGTCGGCGTCCGCGTGGGAGGCGTTCTACGGCGGGGCGTTCCACGAGCCCTGGACATACGGCGTCCCCGAGCTCCTGATCGACGGGGTCAAGCAAAGAGAGCACCTCCGCGGCGCGACTCGCATCGCGGCTCCCGGCTGCAACGCCTCGACCGTGAGTCTCAGCCTCGCGCCGGGCGTCGCCGCCGGCATGATCGACCCCGCGGACATCGTCTCGGTGCTGGCGGTCGGTCCGTCCGGTGCCGGGAAGAGCCTCAAGACGAACCTTCTCGGCAGCGAGATCCTCGGCACCGCGAACCCGTATGCGGTCGGGGGATCCCACCGGCACATACCGGAGATCCGTCAGGCGCTCGCCGCGGCATCGGGTATCGACGCCGACGGCATCCGTATCTCCTTCACTCCGGTGCTGGTGCCCATGTCGCGCGGAATCCTCGCCACGTCGACCGCACGGATCGCCGACGGCGTGACCGATGCGCAGATCCGCGACGCCTGGCAGAGCGCCTACGGCGACGAGACCTTCGTGCAGCTGCTGCCGGAGGGACGCTTCCCGCGCACGGCCGACGTGCTCGGCGCCAACACCGCGCTGATCGGGCTCGCGATCGATCGCGCCGCGAACCGGGTGACCGTGGTCACCGCGGTCGACAACCTCGTCAAGGGCACCGCCGGCGCTGCCATCCAATCCATGAACATCGCGCTGGGGCTTCCCGAGGCCCGCGCCCTCTCAGTGAACGGAGTCGCGCCGTGAGCGTCACCGCCCCCGCAGGTTTCGAGGCGGCCGGTGTGGCCGCAGGACTCAAGTCCACCGGCAAGCCCGATGTCGCCGTCGTCGTCAACCGCGGACCGCGCAAGGTCGGCGCCGCCGTCTTCACGAGCAACCGCGCCAAGGCCAACCCGATCATCTGGTCGCAGCAGGCCGTCGCCGACCGGGTGGTCGAGGCCGTCGTGCTCAACTCCGGCGGGGCGAACTGCTTCACCGGCGCTTTCGGATTCCAGACGACGCATCAGACGGCTGAGAAGGCGGCCGAGCTCCTCGGTGTCAGCGCCGGCGACGTGCTGATCTGCTCCACCGGTCTCATCGGCACAGGAGACGAGACGTTCCGTGCGCGTGTGCTCGCCGGCACGGAGCAGGCGATCGCCGAGCTCAGCGCTGATGGCGGAGAGAGCGCGGCGCACGCCATCATGACCACCGACACCGTCGCGAAGACCGCCGTGGTCAGCCGCGACGGCTGGACGATCGGTGGGATGGCGAAGGGAGCAGGAATGCTCGCGCCGGGCCTCGCCACGATGCTGGTCGTGATCACGACCGACGCCGTCCTCGAGCCGCTCCAGGCCGATGACGTGCTGCGCCGTGCGACCGGGCGGACCTTCGACCGGCTCGACTCCGACGGCTGCATGTCGACGAACGATCAGGTCACCCTCCTCGCCAACGGCGCCTCCGAGGTCGTGCCCGATCTCGACGACTTCGCCGCCGCGCTGATCGAGCTGTGCCAAGAGCTCGCGGTCAAGCTGCAGGGCGATGCCGAGGGCGCGAGTCACGACATCACGATCGAGGTGCAGCACGCGGTCTCCGAGCAGGACGCCGTCGAGGTCGGCCGGTCGGTCGCCCGCAATAACCTCTTCAAGGCCGCCATCTTCGGCAACGACCCGAACTGGGGCCGTGTGCTCGCCGCGATCGGCACCACGAACGCGCAGTTCGATCCCTACGACGTCGACGTCTGGATGAACGGCGTCCGCGTCTGCACGGCGGGCGGCCCCGACCGTCCCCGTGAAGAGGTCGACCTCATGCCGCGCGCCACGCACCTCGTGATCGACCTCAAGGTCGGCGAGTCGACGGCGACCGTGCTCACGAACGACCTCACCCACGACTACGTGCACGAGAACAGCGCCTACGCCTCATGACCGACATCCAGGACACCCCGGCCGAAGTCGCCGCACAGAAGGCCACGACCCTCATCGAGTCGCTGCCGTGGCTGAAGAAGTTCCGCGACCAGATCGTCGTCATCAAGTACGGCGGGAACGCGATGGTGTCGGAGGAGCTGCAGGACGCCTTCGCGCAGGACATCGCCTACCTCCGTTACGTCGGCGTACTGCCGGTCGTCGTGCACGGCGGCGGCCCGCAGATCTCGAACATGCTGCAGCGGCTCGAGATCCCCAGCGAGTTCAAGGGCGGCTACCGGGTCACCAACACCGAGGCGATCAGCGTCGTGCGCATGGTGCTCACCGGTCAGGTCAATCCGCAGCTGGTGTCCAAGATCAACTCGCACGGGCCGATCGCGACCGGCCTCAGCGGGGAGGACGCCGGACTCTTCGGCGGGCGCCGTCGCGGTGTCGTGATCGACGGCGAAGAGGTCGACCTCGGTCGCGTCGGCGATGTCGTCGAAGTCGATCCGACTCCCGTGCTCGACCATCTCGCCGCCGGGCGCATCCCGGTGGTGTCGAGCATCGCGCCTGATCTCGATCATCCCGGCCAGTCGCTCAACGTCAACGCCGATGCCGCCGCCGCGGCTCTCGCCGTGTCCTTGCATGCGCGCAAACTCGTGATCCTCACGGATGTGCCGGGGCTCTACGCCGACTGGCCGAACCGCGACTCCCTCGTCTCGCACCTGACCTCGGAGGCCCTCATCGAGATGCTGCCGAAGCTCGAGTCGGGGATGATCCCCAAGATGCGCGCCTGCCTCGACGCGGTCGAAGGCGGCGTGGACGCGGCCGCGATCATCGACGGACGGGTGCCGCATTCGGTGCTCGTCGAACTGTTCACCAGCAAGGGAATCGGGACCGAAGTGGTCCTGGGAAAGTCGGAGGTGACGGGATGACCGTCTGGCAGGACGACGCGGCACGCGATCTCGTGCTCAATGCGGGGGAGCGGCTCGCGCTGCTGGTCCGCGGTGAGGGCTCGTACCTGTGGGATGCCGACGGTCGACGCCACCTCGACTTCCTCGCCGGCATCGCGGTGACCTCCCTCGGGCACGCGCACCCGGCCTTCGTCGAGGCCGTCTCGACGCAGGCGGCCACACTCGCACACGTGTCGAACTACTTCGCCACCCCGCCCCAGCTCGCACTCGCCGCACGCATCAAGCGTCTCGCGGGTGCCGGTATCGACGGGCGGGTGTTCTTCTCGAACTCGGGCGCCGAGGCCAACGAGGCCGCTTTCAAGCTCGCCCGGCTGCACGGGGGCACCGAGCGGCCGCGCATCCTCGCGCTCGAGAACGGCTTCCACGGACGCACCATGGGCTCGCTCGCTCTCACCGCGAAGGCATCGATGCGCGCGCCGTTCGAGCCGATGCCCGCGGGCGTCGAGCACATCCCCGCCACGATCGAGGCATTGGAAGCGGCGATGGACGACCGCGTCGCCGCGATCATCGTCGAGCCGATCCAGGGCGAGGCCGGAGTGGTCGAGCTGCCGGAGGGGTACCTCGCCGCCGCCCGCTCGCTGACCCTCGCGCACGGCGCGCTCCTGATCGTCGACGAGATCCAGACCGGAGCCGGCCGCACCGGTGAGTGGTTCGGGTTCAGCCACGAGGGCATCATTCCCGATGCGATCACGCTCGCGAAGGGGATCGGCGGCGGTTTCCCGATCGGCGCGCTGGTCACCTACGGCAGCGCGAGCGCACTGTTCACCCCGGGGTCGCACGGCTCGACGTTCGGGGGCAATCCCCTGGCGACTGCTGTCGCCGACGCCGTGCTCGCCGAGATCGAGAGCGCCGGCCTGGTGGAGAACGCGGCCCGTCGCGGCGCGGAGCTTCGCGAGATCCTCCTCGGGATCGACTCCCCGCTGGTCGAGGGCGTGCGCGGACGTGGTCTGCTCGTGGGCGTCGCGCTCACCGCTCCGGTGGCCGGTGCCGTCGTCGCGGCCGCACAGGAGCGCGGGCTCATCGTCAACGCCGCCAACCCCGAGACGGTGCGCATCGCGCCCGCTCTCACCATCGGCGACGCCGAACTCGCCGAGTTCCGTGAGCTGTTCACGGCCGCTCTCGCCGACGTCCAGGCCTCTGTAGCCGGAAAGGTATCCGCATGACCCGCCACCTGCTGCGTGACGATGACCTGACCCCCGCCGAGCAGGCGGAGATCCTCGACCTCGCCATCGAGCTGAAGAAGGACCGCTGGGCCGACAAGAGCCTGGCCGGTCCTCAGACGGTCGCGGTCATCTTCGACAAGTCCTCCACGCGCACCCGTGTCTCGTTCGCGGTGGGCATCGCCGACCTCGGCGGCTCGCCGCTGATCATCTCGACCGCGAGCAGCCAGCTCGGCGGCAAAGAGACGCCGTCCGACACCGCGCGCGTCCTCGAGCGCCAGGTCGCGGCCATCGTGTGGCGCACCTATGCGCAGTCCGGGCTCGAAGAGATGGCCGAAGGCACGAGGGTGCCCGTCATCAACGCGCTCTCCGACGACTTCCACCCGTGCCAGCTGCTCGCCGATCTGCTGACGATCCGCGAGCACAAGGGAGATCTGAAGGGGCTCACGCTCACGTTCCTCGGCGACGGACAGAGCAACATGGCGCACTCGTACGCGCTCGCCGGTGTGACGGCGGGCATGCACGTGCGCATCGCGTCGCCGGAGGACTATGCGCCCCGCGCGGATGTCATCGAGGCCGCCGATCGCCGCGCTGCCGAGACCGGTGGCTCGATCACGCTCTACACCGACCCGGTCGAGGCTGCCGCCGGTGCCGACGTCGTGGTGACCGATACATGGGTCTCGATGGGCAAGGAGGAGGAGAAGCTCGCACGCATCCGCGATCTCGGCGGCTACAAGGTCACCCCCGAGACGATGACGCTCGCCGACCCCGAGGCGATCTTCATCCACTGCCTCCCTGCCGATCGCGGCTATGAGGTCGACTCCAGCGTGATCGACGGGCCGCAGAGCGTGGTCTGGGATGAGGCGGAGAACCGTCTGCACGCGCAGAAGGCCCTCCTGGTCTGGCTCCTCGGCAAGAAGGACGCGTGATGAGCGAACCGACACACGAAGGCACCAACGAGGGCGCGCTCTGGGGCGCCCGCTTCGCCACGGGCCCGTCGCCGGAACTGGTCGAGCTGAGCCGTTCCACGCACTTCGACTGGATCCTCGCGCCGTACGACATCGCCGGCTCGCATGCACATGCCACGGCGCTCGAAGCTGCCGGATACCTCGAACCCGACGAGGCACGACGGATGCACGAGGGGCTGGATGCCGTGGCGCGCAAGGTCGCCGACGGCACGCTGCGACCGGTGCCGACCGACGAGGACGTGCACGGCGCGCTCGAGCAGGCGTTGATCGCCGAGCTCGGGCCGGAACTGGGCGGGCGCCTGCGCGCCGGTCGCAGCCGCAACGACCAGATCGCCACCCTCGTGCGCATGTACCTGATCGATCATGCGCGGGTGATCGCCCGTGACATCCTGCGGGTGATCGACGCGCTGGTGGCCCAGGCCGAAGCGCATCCCGCCGCGATCCTGCCCGGACGCACGCACCTGCAGCATGCGCAGCCGGTGCTGCTCGCCCATCACCTGCAGGCCCACGGTTGGCCGCTGGTGCGCGAACTCGAACGCCTCGTGGACTGGCGGCGTCGTGCCGGCGTCTCACCGTACGGCGGGGGAGCGCTGGCCGGTTCCACGCTCGGTCTCGATCCGACGCTCGTGGCGACGGAGCTGGGTCTGGACCGCCCGGCCGAGAACTCCCTCGACGGCACCGCGGCCCGCGACGTCGTGGCGGAGTTCGCGTTCATCACGGCGATGACCGGGGTCGACATCTCGCGCCTCTCCGAGGAGATCATCCTCTGGAACACCCGCGAGTTCGGTTTCGTCACGCTCGACGATGGCTACTCCACGGGGTCGAGCATCATGCCGCAGAAGAAGAATCCCGACATCGCCGAGCTCGCTCGCGGCAAGTCGGGTCGCCTCATCGGCAACCTCTCCGGTCTGCTGGCCACGCTCAAGGGCCTTCCGCTCGCGTACAACCGCGATCTGCAGGAGGACAAGGAGCCGGTGTTCGACTCGGTTCAGACCCTCGAGGTGGTGCTCCCCGCCTTCGCGGGCATGATCGCGACGCTGCGTTTCGACACCGAACGGATGGCAGCTCTGGCTCCGCAGGGCTTCTCTCTCGCGACGGATGTCGCGGAATGGCTCGTGAAGCGCCGGGTGCCCTTCCGTGATGCCCATGAGATCTCGGGTGCGCTCGTGCGTGCGTGCGAGGAGCAGGGGATCGGGCTGGAGGATGCCTCCGACGAGCTGCTGCTGTCGGTGTCGCCGCATCTCGTGCCCGAGGTGCGCGAAGTCCTGACGATCGAGGGTTCGGTCGCATCGCGCACCGGCGCCGGGGGGACCGCCCCTGTGCGGGTCGCGGAGCAGCGTGCCGAGCTGGTCTCGCGCGCGCAGGCCGCCGCCCACGCCCTCGGCCTCTAGCCGAAGGCATCGGCGGCCGGTCCGCGGCGGTTCAGTGCAGCTCGGCGTCGGCCGCCGACCGCTCCCAGCGGGTGAAGCGGACGGTGAGTCCGGCACGGGTGGGTGCAGCGAGGAAGGGGCCGGCTGCGGCTGCGGACTGCCCGTCGAACGGCGCGACCCGCACCAGTCGCCACGGTCCGTCGTCGGCGCGGGCACGCACGATCACGGAGTCCGCCCAGCGGCTGACACGCACCGTGATCTCGCTCTCGAACCATTCGTCGACGTGGCCGACCGACCAGTCGGAGCCTCCCGCGGTGACCACGGCGCCGAGCCCGAGGTGATCATCGGCGTATTCCAGGCCGGTCTTGACCCAGTGCTCGTCGTCGATGCGCACGAACACGCCCGCCTGGTCGAACTGCCCGTCCCACGGGGCCCGGAAAGCGACCTCCATGGCCTCGCCCACCGCGAGCGGGGCGAGGAGAGCGTGCTCGTTATCGTGCACGAAGCCATAGGCGGTGTGCCGCCAGGCATCGCTGCCTTCCACGGCGGTGATGTCGAGCGGAGCCGAACCGTCGGGGAGGGTGGACGGGGAGGCGGGGGCGTTGGTCCAGGTTCCCTGAGACCAGGGGATCATGTGCGATTCAGGCATGTTCTCAAGATATAGCCGATAAGCGCATAAGTCGAGCATTATTCGTGTTATGGTTATGTCATGGTCATCGCGGTACTCGCTGACATCGTGGGGTCTCGCCGACTCGACGATCGCACCGCCGCGCAACGCGTCCTCGACGACACCATAGCCGCGGTGGAGGTCGACCTCCCGCTGGCGACGCAGCCGCTCACGCCCACCGTAGGAGACGAGCAGCAGGGTGTCTACCGCGATCTGAGCGACGCGATGGTGTCGCTGCTGATGATCCAGCTGCGATTGCCTGACGGCATCGCCTTCCGCTTCGGCATCGGTGTGGGGGAGGTGCGTCCTGTCGAGTCGGTCCATCGCGAGCTCGCTGACGGACCGGGGTGGTATGCGGCCCGCGCGGCGATCGAGACCGTGCACGCCCGTGAGGGTCGCGCCGTGCCGCGCACGAGATCCTGGATTGTCGGAGCCCCGGGGCAGGATGAGGTCATGGAGAGCACGATCGCCGCATCGAACGCCTATCTCCTCG
Organism: Microbacterium sp. SY138; assembly: GCF_039729145.1. Lineage (NCBI taxonomy): Bacteria > Bacillati > Actinomycetota > Actinomycetes > Micrococcales > Microbacteriaceae > Microbacterium > Microbacterium sp. SY138. Next base: position 1,279,834 of record NZ_CP155793.1, read on the forward strand.
TCCGCGACGAGGTGGTCGGCGCGATGAGCGAGCGGGAACGACGGCTCACCTACGGTCGTCTGCTCGGTCGATCGCAGCAGGAGCTCGCGACCGACGAGGGGATCACACAGCCCAGCGTCTCGAAGTCGCTGCGCACAGCGGGTACGGCCGCACTCATCGAGGGCGTCGCCGCGCTCCGAGGCGAGCGCGCATGATCGTCGCCGGATTCATCCTGCTGGCGGTCGGCGCCGCCGACCTGGTGCGTCAGTTCGCACCGCGCCGTTGGATCGGGTATCTCTCCGTCGCTGTCATCCTGCTCCTGCTCGGCAGCGTCAGCGACGCGCTCCTTCCCATGGTGCTCGCGATCGTCGTCGGTGCCCTCTGGGTGTGGTGCATTCCCACCGGGCGCCCCGCCCCGCTGGGGTTCTGGCCCGCCGTGCTGCTCGCGGTCGTGAGCGTCGGCGCCGTCGTCGGGCTCGGTGCCCGTGCTGACGCCGGTCTGATCGGCGCGATCTGGCACCTCCGATCGCCGTTCGGTGAGGTGCCCTTCGACCTCGCGCTGCTGGCGCTGGGAGCCGGGGTCTTCCTCCTCGAGTCTTCGAATCTCGTGGTGCGTGCGGCGCTCGACGGGGAGCACACCTGGCTCCCGGCGGACCCGGCAGACCCGGCAGCGAGCGCGTCGAGGGAGACTGTCGCGGCCGCCGAGACCCCGGTGGCCTCCGAGACGGTCGATGGTGTCTCCGACGACGCCACGGAGGATGCTGTCGCGATGTCGGCGACGCTCCCGGTGGCAGCGCCCCGAGATCCGCGCAGCGGATTCAAGGGCGGACGACTGATCGGACCGCTGGAGCGCATCCTCGTCCTGATCCTCACTCTCGCTGCGGCCTATCCGATCCTGGCCGCGATGCTCGCGGCGAAGGGCATCGTCCGATTCCCGGAGATCTCGCGCGACGGCGAGACCGGGGCCCGCGCGGAGTACTTCCTCGTCGGCAGCCTGGTGAGCTGGGTGATCGCCCTCGGCGCCGCGTTCCTCGTGTGGTGGGCCGCGCACAGCTGACGGCAGGCAGTTCAGCCTCTCGACCGGTACCAGTCCAGCTTCTCCGCCAGACGCCGCTGCTGCGCGAGAACGTCGGCGAGTTGCTTCTCGACCGTCGCGGCGTGCTCCTCGAGGAGCGCTATCCGCTCGGGGACGGTGTCCTCGCGTTGGCAGAGCCGGCCGTAGCGACGCAGGCGTTCCACGGGCATGCCCGTCTCGCGAAGGCACTTGAGGAACTCCAGAAGTCCGAGCTCGGTGTCGGTGTACGCCCGATGTCCGCCCGCAGTGCGGGACACGGCGGGCAGGCTGCCCTCGCGCTCGTAGTACCGGAGCGTGTCGATGCTGAATCCGGAGCGTGCCGCAGCCTCCGCCGGGGTGTACGTGGTCATGACCCGAGCATAGGACTTGACCTGGAGCGCACTCCAGGTTGCACAGTGAGGTCATGACCAACCGGAACGCCTCTGCATCCCCGCTCGTCCTCGGAGCGATGTCCTTCGGCACGCTCGTCGACGAGGAGACCTCATTCGCGCTGCTCGACCGCTTCGTCGAGCGCGGCGGCATCTGGATCGACACCGCCGACTGCTACAGCTTCTGGGTGAGCGACACGGGGCAGGGGGGAGCCTCCGAGGAGGTTCTCGGACGCTGGCTCGCGGCGCGGCCGCAGGCGCGAGCACAGGTCCGCATCTCGACGAAGGTCGGTGCCGAACCCCTGTGGCCCGGGTCCTGGCCCCAACATCGGACAGGGCTCTCCCCGCGAGCCATCCGCGCTGCTGTCGACGGGAGCCTCGCGCGTCTGGGCGTCGACAGGATCGACCTGCTGTGGCTGCACCAGGAGGATCGGGCCGTCGCGATCGAGGAGACCGTGGACGCTCTCGCGGCGCTCACCGCAGATGGCACCGTGAGCCGCGTCGGTGCCTCGAACCACCCGGCCTGGCGCATCGAGCGCGCCCGTGCGCACGCCAGGTCCATCGGCAGCGTTCCCATCGACGCGTTCCAGTTGAACAGCACGTACCTGCGCACGCGACCGGGAACGCTTCCCCCCGGGGTCGCCCATCCTTTCGGTGTGTTGAGCGATGAGCAGCGCGACTTCGCCCTGGCGAACGGGCTCGAGATCTGGGCGTACACGCCCCTGCTCTCGGGGGCCTATGACAATCCCGCGAAGCCCGTGCCCCCGGTGTACGACCATCCCGGAACCGCAGGTCGGCTCGCGGTGCTGGGTGAGGTCGCGGCGTCGCGAGGGGTCGGACGGGGGCAGATCGTGCTGGCCTGGCAGCTGGCCCGCGGCATCCGCCCGATCCTCGGCGGCAGCAGGGTCGATCAGCTCGACGTCGCGATGGATGCCGCGTCGATCACTCTGTCTGCGGACGAGATCACTCTTCTCGACGGGCCGGTGTGAGTCGTTTCGCCGGTGCGCTGCGCTGATAGCCTGGAGCGCGTGTCAACTCCCGCTCTGACGACCGCACCCCAGGCGATCGACCCCACGTTCGAGAACGTGTGGGACGAACTCGTGTGGCGTGGTCTGGTCCATGTGTCCACCGACCAGGAGGCGCTGCGCGCCCTGCTCGCGGGAGACCCCATCACGTATTACTGCGGGTTCGATCCGACGGCTCCCAGCCTGCACCTGGGCAACCTCGTGCAGCTGTTGACGCTGCGCCGCATCCAGCTCGCCGGCCACAAGCCCCTCGGCCTCGTCGGCGGCTCGACCGGACTCATCGGAGATCCGCGCCCCACGGCCGAGCGCACGCTGAACACTCGGGAGACGGTCGAGGACTGGGTCGGTCGCCTGCGCACGCAGGTCGAGCGCTACCTCAGCTTCGAGGGCGACAACGCCGCCCGCATCGTGAACAACCTCGACTGGACGGCCCCGCTGAGCGCGATCGACTTCCTGCGCGAGATCGGCAAGTACTTCCGTGTCGGCACGATGCTCAAGAAGGATGCGGTCGCCGCGCGCCTGAACTCCGACGAGGGCATCAGCTACACCGAGTTCAGCTACCAGATCCTGCAGGGCATGGACTTCCTCGAGCTGTACCGGCAGTACGACTGCGTGCTGCAGACCGGCGGCTCGGATCAGTGGGGCAATCTCACCAGTGGTACCGACCTCATCCGTCGTGCCGAGGGAGCGTCGGTGCATGCCATCGGCACGCCGCTCATCACGAACAGCGACGGCACCAAGTTCGGCAAGAGCGAGGGCAATGCCATCTGGCTCGATGCCGACATGTGCAGCCCGTACCGGATGTACCAGTTCTGGCTGAGCACGACCGACGCCGACGTGATCGATCGCCTGAAGGTGTTCACCTTCCTCGGCAGAGCCGAGATCGAGGAGTATGCCGAACTCGTGGCGACCGAGCCGTTCCGTCGGGCTGCGCAGAAGCGGCTCGCCCTCGAGGTCGTCGCGACGGTGCATGGTGTCGAGGCGACTGCGGCCGTGATCGCCGCGTCCGAGGCACTGTTCGGGCAGGGGGATCTGACCGCGCTCGATGCCGGCACGCTGCGCACCGCTCTGGAGGAGCTTCCGAACGCGACGGTCGCTCTCGGTGCACCGGTGGTCGAGGTCTTGGTGTCGACCGGTCTGGTGGCGAGCCTGTCCGAGGCCAGGCGTGCGATCACGCAGGGTGGCGTCACTCTCGACGGCGAACGGGTCGAAGACGAGACAGCCGCGGTCCAGGGCACCCTTCCCGGAGGAGTCTCCGTGCTCCGCCGCGGCAAGAAGACCCTCGCCGGCGTCTTCCTCGACTGAGTCCCCGGCTGTCGGCAGCAGAGGTCTTCGGGTAGCAGGGTCGGATGCCGTTCACCGCCAGTCACGCTTTGGTCGCGCTGCCGTTCGTCCGCACGCCGCTGGTGCCGGCGGCGATCGCGATCGGCGCGATGGCGCCTGACCTGCCACTGTTCGTGCGGGGTGTCGGACTGAACTACTCGTTCACGCATACGTTCGGCAACGTCGTGTGGACCGCGCTGCTCGCGTTCGCACTGTTCCTGATCTGGCGGGTCGTCTTGCGTCCGGCGGTTCCCGAACTCGGTCCGCTGTGGGTGGCGCGGCGGCTGCCCGAGGACTGGACCGATCGCGGGGCCACGGCAGCAGGAGCGGCGGTCGGCATCGGTCAGAAGCGCGCGTATCCGTTCCTGCTCGCCGCGTCGCTCGTGATCGGGGTGCTCTCGCACATCGTGTGGGACCTCTTCACGCACGAGGGACGATGGGGCGTCGGTCTGATTCCCGGGCTCGATGAGATGTGGGGTCCGCTCCCCGGATTCAAGTGGCTTCAGCACGGGTCGAGCCTGGTCGGCCTCGCCATCATCGGTGTCTGGGCGCTCCTGTGGCTGTGTCGGCAGGCTCCGCGTCGCACAGTCACGCAGTCGGTACCCACCTGGCTGCGTGTGTCATGGTGGGTGTCGCTTCCCGTGATCCTGCTCGCCGCCTGGGTCGGTGGACTCGTCGTCTTCGGTCCGCTCGACGCGGAGTTCACCGTCCAGCACCTCGCGTACCGGGTTCTTCCTCCGGCATGTGCGCTGTGGGGCGCGATCACGTTCGTTCTCTGCGTCGCGCTGTCGGTGCGCGGCCGTCACCAGACGGGCTGATCCGATCCCCAGGGATGCGGGGCCCGGAACTCGAAACCCGGCAGGGCGGGTCGCGCCGTCACGAGGGCGCTCCCGTCGACATCGAATCGCGCGAGGTGCGGCCGAACGTCGAAATCGACCTCGGCTGCGGGGTCTCCTCGGCGCGGCATCCCGAGCAGCTCCGCGGCGACGCGACGCAGTGACGTGCGCACGATCCGTGACCCTCCCTCCCGTGACCGCCGCCTGAGCAGCGTGGTCACCGCGGCGGCGAGAAGATACCCGGCGCTGTGATCGAGGGCCTGCGCCGGGAGTGCTCCTGGACGCCCGCCTTCCGCGGACTCGATGCGCGAGATGCCGGATTCGGCCTGCACGAGGCTGTCGAAGCCGGCGAGGTCCGGACTCTCCGTACCCCAGGCGCTGAGTTGCGCGACGATGAGCCCAGGGTGTCGGCGCGCGAGCAGCTCCGGATGCAGCCCGAGTCTGTCGAGAGCGGCCGGTCGGTAGCCGAGCACCACGGCATCGGCTTCGGCCAGCAACTCCTGGAGTCGGGCACTGCGTGCGTCGAGTATGACGGATCGTTTGCCGTGGCCGGTATCGAGATGCTGCCACGCCGGTTCCGGCAGGTGCGGGGGATCGATGCGCAAGACGTCGGCGCCGAGAAGAGCGAGGGTCCGCGTGCAGACCGGCCCCGCGATGACGCGCGTCAGATCGAGCACGCGCATGCCGCTCAGGGGGAGGGAACCCGGTGACGTTGCCGCGAGCTCCGATCGACGGGGGTGCGAGACGGATTCCTCATCCACCCGGCTTACCTCGAGGAGTGGTCGTTCGCGCAGTGCCCGATCGACGGCGGGCCTCTCGACGGCGACAGGAACAGCCAGACCGCCGGCGGATGTGATGTCGGAGACGGCACTCGCTGTCCTCCGCTCCGCGAGTGCAACACGAACGGCAGCCGGATCGGCGTCTTCTCGCAGGTGGAGGCCCGCACGCAGCGCGGCAGCGTGATGCGGGTAGTTCCCGTGCGTACGGACCCATCCGTCGGTGGTCTCCCAGAACCCGGAGTACGGGGACCAGACCGGGGGAGCGTCGCCATCGATCGTGAGCACGCGGTCGCTCCGGTAGGCGATGGCGACGCGGGCCGGATCCAGCGAGACGGGGGAACAGCCAGCCGCGAGCACCGCCGCGCTGACGCTCGCCCACGCCAGCGCGCCGGTGGCCAGTCGGGAGGGAAGCGGGACAGTCGGGGGAGGCGGGAGCACCGTCGAGCCACGGTCGATCCCGAGTTCACGCCGCACGCGATCGAGCAGCGCGGCGCCCGCGTCACCATGCCCCGAGGCTTCATCGTGCGGGGGAGCGACGGGGCGGAAATCCGCAGACGCAGGCATGGCGTGATCGTACTCCTGAGGCCCAGAGAGGGCGGAAACCATTACTGATCCGGCAGAAACATGGGAGAGGGCGCCAGCGACACGCCCGGGCGGTGGGGCCCGATTTGCCAGAACCCCGAGATCCACGTAACTTATTACTTGTTCGCCCCACAGGGACGCGGAGGAGCCAAGAGCTTCACCCCCCTCAAGCGGAGAACCACTCCCGATCCACTCTCACTTGAGAGATCAGGCGCTTGCGTCTAGGATAGGGACTCCACCTCTTCTGCGGCTGTCATCAGCTGCGCTGCGGATCTTCGATCCGCGCGGCGCGCCGATTTGACAAGCAAGAGAGAGTGGGTAAGATAGAGAAGTTGCCCTTCGGGCCTGGCTGTGATGGCTGGGTCGTGGGAGCATCCGATCCTTGAGAACTCAACAGCGTGCACTTGTCAAATGCCAAATTATCCTCGTCTAGCTTCGGCTAGTTGAGAATTCCTTTGGATCAAAGACCAACTCCTTCCGGGGGGTTGGCAATGGATGAAGTCAGCAATGAATTTGTCTCTTTGGTCAGCATCAAACTCGCTGCGTCACCGTTTTCCCGGTGGGGTATGCATTTCTTTTTTACGGAGAGTTTGATCCTGGCTCAGGATGAACGCTGGCGGCGTGCTTAACACATGCAAGTCGAACGGTGAACACGGAGCTTGCTCTGTGGGATCAGTGGCGAACGGGTGAGTAACACGTGAGCAACCTGCCCCTGACTCTGGGATAAGCGCTGGAAACGGCGTCTAATACTGGATATGTGACGTGACCGCATGGTCTGCGTCTGGAAAGAATTTCGGTTGGGGATGGGCTCGCGGCCTATCAGCTTGTTGGTGAGGTAATGGCTCACCAAGGCGTCGACGGGTAGCCGGCCTGAGAGGGTGACCGGCCACACTGGGACTGAGACACGGCCCAGACTCCTACGGGAGGCAGCAGTGGGGAATATTGCACAATGGGCGCAAGCCTGATGCAGCAACGCCGCGTGAGGGACGACGGCCTTCGGGTTGTAAACCTCTTTTAGCAGGGAAGAAGCGAAAGTGACGGTACCTGCAGAAAAAGCGCCGGCTAACTACGTGCCAGCAGCCGCGGTAATACGTAGGGCGCAAGCGTTATCCGGAATTATTGGGCGTAAAGAGCTCGTAGGCGGTTTGTCGCGTCTGCTGTGAAATCCGGAGGCTCAACCTCCGGCCTGCAGTGGGTACGGGCAGACTAGAGTGCGGTAGGGGAGATTGGAATTCCTGGTGTAGCGGTGGAATGCGCAGATATCAGGAGGAACACCGATGGCGAAGGCAGATCTCTGGGCCGTAACTGACGCTGAGGAGCGAAAGGGTGGGGAGCAAACAGGCTTAGATACCCTGGTAGTCCACCCCGTAAACGTTGGGAACTAGTTGTGGGGTCCATTCCACGGATTCCGTGACGCAGCTAACGCATTAAGTTCCCCGCCTGGGGAGTACGGCCGCAAGGCTAAAACTCAAAGGAATTGACGGGGACCCGCACAAGCGGCGGAGCATGCGGATTAATTCGATGCAACGCGAAGAACCTTACCAAGGCTTGACATATACGAGAACGGGCCAGAAATGGTCAACTCTTTGGACACTCGTAAACAGGTGGTGCATGGTTGTCGTCAGCTCGTGTCGTGAGATGTTGGGTTAAGTCCCGCAACGAGCGCAACCCTCGTTCTATGTTGCCAGCACGTAATGGTGGGAACTCATGGGATACTGCCGGGGTCAACTCGGAGGAAGGTGGGGATGACGTCAAATCATCATGCCCCTTATGTCTTGGGCTTCACGCATGCTACAATGGCCGGTACAAAGGGCTGCAATACCGCGAGGTGGAGCGAATCCCAAAAAGCCGGTCCCAGTTCGGATTGAGGTCTGCAACTCGACCTCATGAAGTCGGAGTCGCTAGTAATCGCAGATCAGCAACGCTGCGGTGAATACGTTCCCGGGTCTTGTACACACCGCCCGTCAAGTCATGAAAGTCGGTAACACCTGAAGCCGGTGGCCTAACCCTTGTGGAGGGAGCCGTCGAAGGTGGGATCGGTAATTAGGACTAAGTCGTAACAAGGTAGCCGTACCGGAAGGTGCGGCTGGATCACCTCCTTTCTAAGGAGCATCTGACACTTTCGGGTGTCCAGAACCCAGATCGAGAACGTTCGTTTCTCGCTGGGAGCTCATGGGTGGAACATTTGACATGGTGCGAAGGATGTTGTTCTTCTCCAGTACGCCACTTCGGTGGTTGGAACGGGGAGGGTGGCGGATGTCGCACCTGCACGCTGTTGGGTCCTGAGGGACCGGATGCGGATCTTTCGGGATCTGGTCTGAACCTCTGGGCCTCTTTCTGTTTCCCCCGTGTGGGGTTGTGGATAGGGGCACCGCCCGTACTTTGAGAACTACACAGTGGACGCGAGCATCTTGCAGCTGGCTTCGGTCAGTTGCACAAGATGATCTTAAAGATCATTAGTCAATTTCAGATTCCATCTTCGGATGGGGTCGAGTTTTTGATTCAAACTCATGTGATTTCAAGTCTTTAAGAGCAAACGGTGGATGCCTTGGCATCTGGAGCCGAAGAAGGACGTAGCAATCTGCGATAAGCCTCGGGGAACTGATAAGCAAGTTTTGATCCGAGGGTGTCCGAATGGGGAAACCCCGCTGGGCGGCGTGCCGACCTAGTGACTCCCGCCTGAATATATAGGGCGGGTAGAGGGAACGTGGGGAAGTGAAACATCTCAGTACCCACAGGAAGAGAAAGCAACCGCGATTCCGTTAGTAGTGGCGAGCGAAACCGGAACAGGCTAAACCTAGCGTGTGTGATAGCCGGCAGGCGTTGCACGTTGGGGGTTGTGGGACTTTTCAGTCATCTCTGCCGAGGTGGCGGCGTTACAAGAAGGTATAGACGAACGGTCTTGAAAGGCCGGTCATAGAGGGTGCCAACCCCGTAGTCGAAATGCCTCTCTTGGCGCGAAGAGTATCCCAAGTAGCACGGGGCCCGTGAAATCCCGTGTGAATCTGTCAGGACCACCTGATAAGCCTAAATACTCCCAGATGACCGATAGCGGACAAGTACCGTGAGGGAAAGGTGAAAAGTACCCCGGGAGGGGAGTGAAATAGTACCTGAAACCGTTTGCTTACAAACCGTTGGAGCCTCCTTAGTAGGGGTGACAGCGTGCCTTTTGAAGAATGAGCCTGCGAGTTAGCGATATGTGGCGAGGTTAACCCGTGTGGGGTAGCCGTAGCGAAAGCGAGTCTGAATAGGGCGATTCAGTCGCATGTCCTAGACCCGAAGCGAAGTGATCTATCCATGGCCAGGTTGAAGCGACGGTAAGACGTCGTGGAGGACCGAACCCACTTAGGTTGAAAACTGAGGGGATGAGCTGTGGATAGGGGTGAAAGGCCAATCAAACTTCGTGATAGCTGGTTCTCTCCGAAATGCATTTAGGTGCAGCGTTGCGTGTTTCTTGCCGGAGGTAGAGCTACTGGATGGCCGATGGGCCCTACAAGGTTACTGACGTCAGCCAAACTCCGAATGCCGGTAAGTGAGAGCGCAGCAGTGAGACTGTGGGGGATAAGCTTCATAGTCGAGAGGGAAACAACCCAGACCACCAACTAAGGTCCCAAAGCGCGTGCTAAGTGGGAAAGGATGTGGAGTTGCCTTGACAACCAGGAGGTTGGCTTAGAAGCAGCCACCCTTGAAAGAGTGCGTAATAGCTCACTGGTCAAGTGATTCCGCGCCGACAATGTAACGGGGCTCAAGCACGCCACCGAAGTTGTGGCATTGACATTATTGGTAGGCCTTCGTGGTCCAGCCGTGTTGATGGGTAGGAGAGCGTCGTGTGGCCAGCGAAGCGGCGGTGTAAACCAGCCGTGGAGGCTACACGAGTGAGAATGCAGGCATGAGTAGCGAATGACGTGTGAGAAACACGTCCTCCGAAAGACCAAGGGTTCCAGGGTCAAGCTAATCTTCCCTGGGTAAGTCGGGACCTAAGGCGAGGCCGACAGGCGTAGTCGATGGACAACGGGTTGATATTCCCGTACCGGCGAAGAACCGCCCAAGCTAATCCAGTAGTGCTAAGTGTCTGAATCCCAGTGACTGATCCCTTAGGGGTGACGCTCTGGGCCTAGCGCACGACCCCATTCTGGTGCGGTTAGCGTATTAACAGGTGTGACGCAGGAAGGTAGCCCAAGCCAGGCGATGGTTGTCCTGGTGCAAGTGCGTAGGCCGAGTCGTAGGCAAATCCGCGATTCACATAGGCTGAGACACGATGCGGATAAAAAGTGGGTGATCCTATGCTGCCAAGAAAAGCATCGACGCGAGGTTCTAGCCGCCCGTACCCCAAACCGACTCAGGTGGTCAGGTAGAGAATACCAAGGAGATCGAGAGAATCGTGGTTAAGGAACTCGGCAAAATGCCCCCGTAACTTCGGGAGAAGGGGGGCCTTCGGCGTATAGGGATTTACTCCCGAAAGCGTTTGGAGGCCGCAGAGACTAGTGGGTAGCGACTGTTTACTAAAAACACAGGTCCGTGCCAAGTCGCAAGACGATGTATACGGACTGACGCCTGCCCGGTGCTGGAAGGTTAAGAGGACCGGTTAGCCGCAAGGCGAAGCTGAGAATTTAAGCCCCAGTAAACGGCGGTGGTAACTATAACCATCCTAAGGTAGCGAAATTCCTTGTCGGGTAAGTTCCGACCTGCACGAATGGCGTAACGACTTCCCAACTGTCTCAACCGCGAACTCGGCGAAATTGCATTACGAGTAAAGATGCTCGTTACGCGCAGCAGGACGGAAAGACCCCGTGACCTTTACTACAGCTTGGTATTGGTGTTCGGTGTGGCTTGTGTAGGATAGGTGGGAGACTTTGAAGCATGGACGCTAGTTCGTGTGGAGTCATTGTTGAAATACCACTCTGGTCACTCTGGATATCTAACTTCGAACCGTAATCCGGTTCAGGGACAGTGCCTGGTGGGTAGTTTAACTGGGGCGGTTGCCTCCCAAAAAGTAACGGAGGCGCCCAAAGGTTCCCTCAACCTGGTTGGCAATCAGGTGTCGAGTGTAAGTGCACAAGGGAGCTTGACTGTGAGACTGACAGGTCGAGCAGGGACGAAAGTCGGGACTAGTGATCCGGCAGTGGCTTGTGGAAGCGCTGTCGCTCAACGGATAAAAGGTACCTCGGGGATAACAGGCTGATCTTGCCCAAGAGTCCATATCGACGGCATGGTTTGGCACCTCGATGTCGGCTCGTCGCATCCTGGGGCTGGAGTAGGTCCCAAGGGTTGGGCTGTTCGCCCATTAAAGCGGTACGCGAGCTGGGTTTAGAACGTCGTGAGACAGTTCGGTCCCTATCCGCTGCGCGCGTAGGAAATTTGAGAGGATCTGACCCTAGTACGAGAGGACCGGGTTGGACGAACCTCTGGTGTGTCAGTTGTTCCGCCAGGAGCACCGCTGATTAGCTACGTTCGGGATGGATAACCGCTGAAAGCATCTAAGCGGGAAGCCGGCCTCAAGATGAGATTTCCATACCTTCGGGTGAGAGGCTCCCAGCCAGACTACTGGGTTGATAGGCCAGATGTGGAAGTGCAGTAATGCATGCAGCTGACTGGTACTAATAAGCCGATGACTTGATAACACACCGTTTGTTGGTGCTACGCGTCCACTGAGTGGTTCTCGATGTACGGTCGAGAACCGCATAACAACAATGACTTTGTTATGTGTTTGATTGAAACATCAATAGTGTTTCGGCGGCCATAGCGTGAGGGAAACGCCCGGTTACATTCCGAACCCGGAAGCTAAGCCTCACAGCGCCGATGGTACTGCAGGGGGGACCCTGTGGGAGAGTAGGACACCGCCGGACTCCTTTTAGACAAAATGGCCACCCATCGTTGGGTGGCCATTTTGCGTTTACACGAAAAGAACAGGGAGCATCATGCCAGAAGAGGAAGAGCGCCGTCCGCGTCGCAACGACGACGGTGGATCGCGCGGGCACCGCGCTTCTGGCGGACGCCCCAGCAATAGCCGTGACGGTGCGCCGCGTCGTGACGGCGCAGCTCCCCGTCGTGAGGGCGGGTACAACCGTGATGGTGGTGCTCCGCGTCGTGAGGGCGGGTATAACCGTGATGGTGGTGCTCCGCGTCGTGAGGGCGGGTATAACCGTGATGGTGGTGCTCCGCGTCGTGAGGGCGGGTACAACCGTGATGGTGGTGCACCGCGTCGTGACGGCGCAGCTCCCCGTCGTGAAGGTGGCGGCTACAACCGTGATGGTGGTGCTCCGCGTCGTGAGGGCGGGTACAACCGCGACGGCGCCGCTCCGCGTCGTGAGGGCGGGTACAACCGCGATGGCGCATCTCCCCGTCGCGAGGGCGGGTATAACCGTGATGGTGCAGCTCCCCGTCGTGAAGGTGGCGGCTACAACCGTGACGGTGGCGCCCCGCGCCGTGACGGTGCTGCTCCCCGTCGTGAAGGTGGCGGCTACAACCGTGACGGTGGCGCCCCGCGTCGCGACGGTGCTGCTCCCCGTCGCGAGGGCGGCTACAACCGTGATGGTGGTGCTCCGCGTCGTGAGGGCGGGTACAACCGTGATGGTGGTGCTCCGCGTCGTGAGGGCGGGTACAACCGTGATGGTGGTGCCCCGCGTCGTGAGGGCGGGTACAACCGTGACGGCGCAGCTCCCCGTCGCGAGGGCGGGTACAACCGTGACGGTGGCGCCCCGCGTCGCGACGGCGCAGCTCCCCGTCGTGAGGGTGGCGGGTATAACCGTGACGGGGGTGCCCCGCGCCGTGACGGCGCAGCTCCCCGTCGTGAAGGTGGCGGCTACAACCGTGACGGTGGCGCCCCGCGTCGCGAAGGCGGCGACCGCGATCGTTCACGTTCATTCCCGCAGCGCGGGGGAGCGGGGCGAGAGCGTCCGGCTCAGGCGACGAACGAGCGTCCGCGGTTCGATGAGCCGCAGATCCCCGACGACGTCACGGCTCGCGACCTCAACGGCGCAGCGCGTAATGAGCTCAAGACGCTGAGCAAGGAGAACGCCGAACACGTCGCCCGTCACCTGGCGATGGCCTCTCGTCTCATCGACGAGGACCCGGCGCTCGCCCACGAGCACGCGCTGGCCGCATCGCGCCGCGCTGGACGCATCGCGATCGTCCGTGAGACCCTCGGCATCACCGCCTACGCCACGGAAGACTTCGCCCTGGCGCTCCGCGAACTGCGGACCTACCGTCGTATCTCCGGCAAGGACGATCAGATCGCTCTGATGGTCGACAGCGAGCGCGGAATCGGTCGCTCCGATCGTGCGCTCGAGACCGGACGCGCCGTCGATCGTTCGGCGCTCGAGACTCCGGTCCGGGTCGCGCTTGCGATCGCGATGTCCGGTGCCCGTCTCGACCAGGGCGATCTCGAACTCGCACTCGGCGAGCTGGAGATCCCGGAGCTCGATCCCGATCGGGCCTTCGAATGGAGCCCGGCGCTGTTCGCCGCCCGCGCTGCCGTGCTCGAAGACCTCGGGCGCACCGAGGAGGCGGAGTTCTGGGCGCACCGCGCCGAAGTCGCCGCTGAGGCGCTAGGGGTCGATGAGGCCGGCGACGAGGAGATCTTCATCGAAGACAGCCTCATCGAGGGAGAGTTCCCCGACGAGGATGACGATGATTCCGCGGCGGATACGCCCCTGGAGGCAGATGACGCGGATCGGGAAGAGCCAGCGTCCGATGCGCCTGCCGACGTCGACGAAGCCGCAATCGTCGCTGAGGAACCGACCGTCGAAGACGAGGTGCGCGAGCTCCTCGGCGAGGACGACGAGTCGGAACCGGAGGCGTAGTGGCGCTGTTCTCTCGGAAGCGATCGCCTCGCACTCCGCTTGACGGAGTCGATACCGTACTCGCCGACCTCGACGGTGTGGTGTACGCCGGCCCCGGGGCCCTGCCCTACGCGGTGGACAGCCTCAACGAGGCGGCGAAGTCGGCTCGACTCGGCTACATCACGAACAACGCGGCACGCACGGATGCCTCGGTCGCAGCGCACCTGAGCAGTCTCGGGCTGCGCGTCCAGGCATCCGACGTGGTCACGAGCCCGCAGGCGGCGATGAGGCTGATGGCTCAGATCGTGCCCGCCCCGGCAACGATCCTGGTCATCGGCGGTGACGGCCTCGTCGACGAGGTGCAGAAAGCCGGGTACACAGTCACGCGGAGCGCGGAGGATGCGCCGAGCGCCGTCGTGCAGGGGTTCGCTCCGGAGGTCGCGTGGACGGATCTCGCTGAGGCGGCCTTCGCTCTCAAGCTTCCCGAGGACGAAGGCGGCATCCCGTGGATCGCCACCAACACCGACTGGACGATCCCCCGTGAGCGGGGAGTGGCGCCCGGCAACGGGACGCTCGTCTCCGCCGTGCACACGGCGATCGGCAGGCTCGCCACCGTCGCGGGGAAGCCGGAGGAGCCGATCTTCCAGGAGGCCCTTGCACGCTTCGGCGCGAAGAAGGCCCTCTTCATCGGGGACCGTCTCGACACCGACATCATGGGGGCGAGCAGGGTCGGCATCGAATCGGTCCTGGTGCTCACCGGCATTGACCGCCCGAAGCATGTGCTGGCCGCCCCGGAGGGCTCGCGTCCCACCTACATCCTCGGCGACCTGCGCGAACTGCATGCCCCGTATCCCGAGGTGACCGAGCAGGACGGCGTCTTCCGCGTGAACGGTGCGGCGGTGCGGGTTTCGGGCGCCGAAGTCGAGATCGTGGCGGATTCCGGTGAGCAGATCGACCTGCTGCGCGCGGGAGCCGCCGCCATCTGGGCATCCGGCACCCCCGTGTTCGTGCTGAGGGTTCCGGAGCGCCTCTACGACGACCCGTTCCACCGTCCCTGACGGTGCTCGCGTGGCGCCCTTCCGCGTCGGACGGGCCGCGTACAGTAGAACCGTGACCGATGAGACGACGAGCGCGCCGACCGATGGCCTGTGGAGTCGACTGCGTCTGATCGAGGGGCAGCCGCTGCCGGCGAGGGCCGACGCGTATTCGGCCCTCCACGACGAGCTCTCCCGTCGCCTCGAGAGCGGCGCGAAGCTCGAGCAGCGGGAGACCTCGGGATCCCGATGACGCGACTCGACGCTGCCCTCGCCGCCCGAGGACTCGCCCGTTCGCGCACCCACGCGGCCACTCTCATCTCGGAGGGCCTCGTCAGCGTCGACGGGCGACCTGTCGTGAAGGCCTCCACTGCGGTCGACGATGCGGCGGAGATCACCATCGCCGGTGCAGACCACTACGTCGGACGTGCCGCGCACAAGCTCATCGCGGGCCTCGACGGCTTCGCGATACCGGTCGAGGGGCGGCTGGCACTCGACATGGGCGCATCCACCGGCGGCTTCACCCAGGTGCTCCGTGAGCGGGGAGCACGTGAGGTGCTCGCGGTCGACGTCGGGCATGGACAACTCGCCGCGTCGATCGCCGCTGATCCCGGAGTCGTGTCCGTCGAGGGCTACAACGTCCGATACATGACACGGGAGAACCTCGCCGAGGCGACGGGCGAGGTCGCAGCCCCCGATCTGGTCGTGGGTGACCTCTCGTTCATCTCTCTCGAACTCGTGTTGCCGGCCGTCGCCGCGGTGGTCGCATCGGAGTCCGACGTCCTGCTTCTCGTGAAGCCGCAGTTCGAGGTCGGACGCACCGCCGTCCGTGGGGGACTGGTCACCGACCCCGCAACACGCGCCGACGCCGTGGCGCGCACCGTGTGGAGCGCGTGGGACGTGGGGTTCGGAATGCTCGGCATCCTTCCCTCCCCGATCCTCGGAACCCACGGCAACGCCGAGTATCTCGTGCACCTCGCACCGGGTCGAGGCAGCAATCCGACAGAATGGCTGGACAGCATCAACCGACTGGCAGGAGGACGATGAACGAGCGCAGCATCCTGGTCGTCGCTCACGCGGGCCGTGTGGACACCGTCGACGCCGCTCGGCGGGTGGTCGACGCGCTTCGGGAGGCCGGAGCGCGACCGGTCCTGGCCGCCGACGATCACGAGGCCCTCGTGGCCGTGGATCCTTTCTTCGCCGACATCGCCGTACTCGGCATCTCCGTCGATCCGGCCGACCTCGAACTGGCGATCGTGCTGGGTGGGGATGGGACGATTCTGCGCGCAGCGGAACTCGTACGCGACAGCGGGGCTCCGGTGCTCGGCATCAACATGGGGCATGTCGGCTTCCTCGCGGAGATCGACCGCGACGACATGGACAAAGCCGTACGTCGTGTGATCGACCGCGACTACGAGGTCGAGGAACGGCTCGCCCTGTCCGTGCGTGTGAAGGATGTCGACGGCACGGTCGTCTATGAGACGTGGGCCCTCAACGAGGCCACGGTCGAGAAGGCCAGTCGTGAGCGGATGATCGAGATCGTTCTCGAGATCGACGGCCGGCCGTTGTCGAGTTTCGGATGCGACGGCATGGTGATCTCCACCCCGACCGGCTCGACGGCCTACAACTTCTCCGCCGGGGGACCGGTGATCTGGCCGAGTGTCGAGGCGATCGCGGTGGTGCCGCTGTCGGCGCATGCCCTGTTCGCCAAGCCGCTCGTGGTGAGCCCCGATGCCTCGGTGGCGATCGAGATGCTCGAACGCACGGACGGCTCGGGCATCCTCTGGTGCGATGGCCGCCGCTCGCACGACCTGCCGCCGGGCGCACGCGTGGTGGTGCGCCGCTCTTCGCGTCCCGTGCGGCTGGCTCGCCTGCACCCCACGGCATTCACCGACCGACTCGTGCGCAAGTTCCAGCTTCCCGTCGAAGGGTGGCGCGGACAGGCGCCGGGGGCGACGTCATGATCGAGGAGACGTCATGATCGAGGAGACGTCATGATCGAGGAGATGCGGATGCAGGGGCTCGGCGTCATCGCCGATGCCGTGCTGCCGCTGGGTCCCGGATTCACCGCCATCACCGGCGAGACCGGCGCCGGAAAGACCATGGTCGTCACCGGGCTCGGACTGCTGCTGGGCCAGCGTGCCGACTCCGGAGCCGTGCGTGCGGGCGCGGCGCAGGCATCGGTCGCGGGCGTCTGGATCGTCCCCGAGAGCGGAACCGTCGCCGAGATCGTCGCCGAGGCCGGTGGCGAGCTGGAGCCTGTCGGTGCTGGCAGCGCGGAACTCTACGTGTCTCGCACGCTCAGTTCGGAAGGGCGCAGCCGTGCCAGTGTCGGTGGGCGCGCGGCCCCCGCGGGTGTGCTCTCCTCGCTCGCGGACGAGCTCGTGGTCGTGCACGGCCAGTCCGAGCAGCTGCGACTGCGTTCGGCCGTCGCGCAGCGTGATGCGCTCGATCGTTTCGGTGGGGCCCCGATCGCTGAGGCCGTGGACGAATACGCCCGGGCCTTCGCACGCTGGCGGACACTCGACGCCGAGATATCCGAGATCACCGAGAACCGTGAACGTCGCGCTGAAGAGGCGTCGCGGCTGCGAGAAGCCCTCGCGCTGATCGAGGCGACGGCTCCGGAGCCGGGGGAGGACCAGGAGCTCACCGCGCGTGCCGAGCGTCTCGCGAACGCCGAGGAGCTGCGTCTCGCGGCCTCGCTCGCGCACGGCGCGCTCTCGAGCGAAGAGGGCGAACCTGATGCCTCGGCTCTCGTCGCGGAGGCGCGTCGAGTACTCGAACGCGCTGCCGACGTGAAGTTGACCGAGATCAGCGAGAGCCTCGCCGACATCGGCTATCGGATCGCCGACACCGCAGGCCTTCTCTCCGCCTATCTCGCCGATCTCGACGAGACGGGTCCGCACGAGCTCGCCGCTGTCGAGGAACGCCGCGCTGCGCTGGGCACCCTGATCCGTGCACACGGCTCGCTCGACGAGGCGCTGACCGTCTGGCAGACCGGATCTGCTCGGTTGGCCGAACTCGATGACGACGGCGATCGGATCGAACGACTGATCGCCGAGCGTGATGCGGCACGGGTCGAACTCGACGCCCACGCCGAGGCGCTGACGGCGGCGCGCGCTGAGGCGGCTTCTCGTCTCGGTGCTGCCGTGACGGAAGAACTGCGTGCGCTCGCGATGCCGGACGCGCGCCTCGAGGTCTCGGTCTCCGAGGGCGCCGAGAGCGCCCACGGCCGGGACGACGTCGCGATCCTCCTCGCCCCCCATCCGGGAGCCGAGCCGCGCTCGGTCTCGAAGGGAGCCTCCGGCGGAGAGCTGTCGCGAGTGATGCTGGCGATCGAAGTGGTGATCGCCGCGACCGATCCGGTTCCGACGTTCGTCTTCGACGAGGTCGACGCCGGCATCGGCGGAGCCGCGGCGATCGAGGTCGGTCGGCGACTCGCCCGACTCGCCGAGAAGTCGCAGGTGATCGCGGTGACGCACCTCGCGCAGGTCGCGGCCTTCGCGAACAACCATCTGTCGGTCGTGAAGGCCAATGATGGTGCGGTCACGGCCTCCAGCGTGCGCCGTCTGGAAGGGGAGGAACGGGAAGCCGAGATGGCTCGTCTGCTGTCAGGACTCGCCGATTCCGACGCCGCCCTGACCCACGCCCGCGAACTTCTCAGCCTCCGCGTCCCCACCTCCTGATAGGATCGAAGCCCGTGATGAACTCTTCTTCTGCGGGACCCAAGAACGACACGACCAAGCACATCTTCGTGACTGGTGGTGTCGTTTCGTCTTTGGGCAAGGGGCTGACGGCAGCCAGCCTCGGAAACCTCCTCACGGCCCGCGGTCTGCGCGTCGTGATGCAGAAGCTCGACCCGTACCTGAACGTCGATCCGGGAACGATGAACCCGTTCCAGCACGGTGAGGTGTTCGTGACGGACGACGGCGCCGAGACCGATCTCGACATCGGACACTACGAGCGCTTCCTCGACATCAACCTGTCCGAGGCCGCCAACGTCACCACGGGTCAGATCTACTCGCAGGTGATCGCGCGAGAGCGCCGCGGCGAGTACCTCGGAGACACGGTCCAGGTGATCCCGCACATCACCGACGAGATCAAGCGCCGCATGCGCCTGCAGGCCTCGGAAGACCCGCGCCCCGACGTGATCATCACCGAGGTGGGCGGCACTGTCGGCGACATCGAGTCGCAGCCGTTCCTCGAGTCCGCGCGCCAGCTTCGTCACGAGCTCGGACGCGACAGCGTGTTCTTCGTGCACGTATCGCTCGTCCCGTTCATGGGCGCGTCGGGGGAGCAGAAGACCAAGCCGACGCAGCACTCCGTCGCGGCGCTCCGCCAGGTCGGCATCCAGCCCGATGCCCTGGTGCTCCGCAGCGACCGTCCGGTCAGCGCGAGCAACCGCAACAAGATCGCTCTCATGTGCGACGTCGACGTCGAAGGCGTCATCAACACCGTCGACCTGCCGAGCATCTACGACATCCCCTCGACGCTGAACGAGCAGGGGCTCGACTCGTACATCGTGCGACGGCTGGGCCTGGACCAGAAGGCGGACGACGTCGACTGGACCCGCTGGAACAAGGTGCTGCACGCGGTGCACAACCCCAAGCACGAGGTGACGATCGGTCTGGTCGGCAAGTACATCGACCTGCCCGACGCGTACCTCTCGGTGACCGAGGCGCTCAAGGCCGGCGGTTTCGCGCAGGAGACCAAGGTCAACATCCGCTGGATCCCCTCCGATCTCTGCGAGACGCCGGAAGGCGCGCAGGAGCAGCTGGCACAGCTCGACGGTATCTGCGTGCCCGGCGGCTTCGGCATCCGTGGCATCGAGGGCAAGCTCGGCGCGCTGAAGTTCGCGCGCGAGCAGGGCATCCCGACGCTCGGCCTGTGCCTCGGTCTGCAGTGCATGGTCATCGAGTACGCACGTGACGTCGCCGGCATCGTCGGGGCCTCGTCCAGCGAGTTCGACCCGGAGACCGCAGAACCGGTCATCGCGACGATGGCCGAGCAGGTCGACATCCTCGACGGTGGCGACCTCGGCGGCACCATGCGCCTCGGTCTGTACCAGGCAGCCCTGGCGGAAGGCTCGCTTGCCCGCGAGCTCTACGGCGCCCCCGAGGCCTCCGAGCGTCACCGCCACCGCTACGAGGTGAACAACGCCTACCGTGACCGTCTTTCCGAGGCGGGGCTGGTGTTCTCCGGACTCAACCCGGAGCTCGACCTCGTTGAGTACGTCGAGCTGCCCCGCGACGTGCACCCGTACTACATCGCCACCCAGGCGCACCCGGAACTGCGTTCGCGTCCGACCGCCCCGCACCCGCTGTTCCGCGGGCTGGTGGGCGCGGCGATCGATCGGCACCGCGCAAGCGAGCTGTTCGACGTCAGCGCGGACGACTGAATCGAGCAATCGAGCGATGATGACGGAGTCGACGGAGAGCCTCCGGGACGAGACCTTCGAGCCGGAGGTTCTCGAGAGCGACCTCGTCTACCGCGGCAGGGTCTGGGACGTGCGCTCTGACCGCGTGCGCTATGGCGACGGTGAGATCGTGCGGCAGTACGTCGCCCACACCGGCGCGGTGGCGATCGTCGCCCTCGACGAACAGGGGCGGGTGCTGCTGATCCAGCAGTACCGCCACCCGATCCGCCATCGTGATTGGGAGCTCCCGGCCGGACTGCTCGATGTGGAGGGCGAAGAGCCTCTCGAGGCCGCCCAGCGTGAGCTCGCCGAGGAGGCCGACCTGGTCGCCGTCCACTGGGAGCCACTGGTCTCCTCGTGGACGACGCCCGGTGGGAACGACGAGATCATCCACGTGTTCCTCGCGACCGGCGTCCGACCGTCCGGTGCGCCGCACGATCGCGAGGACGAGGAAGCGGATATCCGGGTGGAGTGGGTGTCGCTGGCCGATGCGGTCTCTGCGGTCATGGAGGGTCGGATGCGCAATGGGATCCTCGCGATCGGCGTGCTGGCGGCCTCGCAGAGGTTGCGCGACCGGGGCTGAGGATGCAGCTCGAGCGCGCCCTCGACGCCTACCTGCGTCATGTCACGATCGAGCGTGGTCTGAGCGCGCACACGATCGCGGCCTACCGGCGCGACCTCGAGGGATACCGGGAGTGGTTGGTCGCCGAGGGGATCGACGACACCGGCGAGGTGACGCCGGCGACGATCGACCGATTCATCGCGCAACGGGCCTCCGCGGAGCCGCCACCCGCGTCGACGAGCCTCGCACGCTTGCAGTCGTCGGTGCGGGGATGGCACCGCTTCCTCGCACGAGAGGGCATAGAGGCCGACGACCCGAGTGGTCGGCTCCGCCCGCCGAAGGCGCCGCGACGGCTGCCCAAAGCCCTCACGATCGAACAGGTCGAGCGTCTGCTCGCCGCGCCGTCTCCCGAAGCGCCGCTCGGCATCCGTGATCGCGCTCTGCTCGAGCTTCTCTATGCGACCGGTGCGCGCGTGTCCGAGGCGATCGACCTCGATGTGGACGACCTGGCGCACGGCGATGTGCTGCGGCTGCGGGGGAAGGGATCCAAGGAACGCATCGTGCCGCTGGGTTCCTACGCGCGCGCCGCCGTGGACACGTATCTGACCCGTGTGCGCCCCGCCCTCGCCGCCAAGGGTCGCGCCTCGGCCCGGCTCTTCCTCGGGGCGCGAGGCGCCCCGCTCTCCCGCCAGAGCGCGTGGCTCGTCATCCGCGCGGCAGCCGAGAGCGCCCAGATCACCGTGGACGTATCGCCGCACACGCTGCGGCACTCGTTCGCGACGCATCTCCTGCAAGGGGGTGCCGACGTGCGTGTCGTGCAGGAACTGCTCGGACACTCCTCGGTCGCGACGACGCAGATCTACACGCACGTCTCGGTCGACGCCCTTCGCGACATCTACGCGACGTCGCACCCGCGCGCCCGGTGACCTCGCAGCGCCGGCCTGGCGTCTGCCGCGTGCCGAGGCAGCTGAGCGGGGGCCCGGCCGGTACAATCGACCAAGCACGACGGAGCAGGAGAACGGGTGGCTGAGAAAGTGGCGAAGTCCAGGGCGAAGGCGCAGAAGGCCGACGAGACCCCCATGGGACCCACCGGCCGCCCCTATCACGGGTTCCCGATCCCGGAGCCGCTGAAGTCGCACGGCCCGGCGCGCATCATCGCGCTGTGCAACCAGAAGGGCGGCGTCGGCAAGACGACGACCTCGATCAACCTCGCCGCTTCCCTCGCGGAGTACGGCCGGAAGGTCCTCGCCGTCGACTTCGACCCGCAGGGTGCCCTGTCGGCCGGCCTCGGCATCCCGACGCACGATGTGCCGACGATCTACGACCTGCTGCTGGACACCAAGCGCGACGCGCACGATGCGATCGTGCACTCGAGCGTCGAGGGTCTCGACGTCATGCCGGCCAATATCGACCTCTCTGCCGCAGAGGTCCACCTCGTCAACGAGGTCGCGCGCGAGACGATCCTCGCACGTGTCCTGCGCCAGGTGGCGGGGGAGTACGACGTCATTCTCATCGACTGCCAGCCGTCCCTCGGCATCCTCACCGTGAACGCGCTGACCGCGGCGCACGGCGTGATCATCCCCCTCGAGTGCGAGTTCTTCGCCCTGCGCGGTGTGGCGCTGCTGATCGAGACGATCGACAAGGTCCGTGACCGGCTGAACCCGTCGATCACGATGGACGGCCTGTTGGCGACGATGTACGACCCGCGCACGCTGCACTCCCGCGAAGTTCTGGAGCGGGTCGTCGAGGCATTCGGCGACGATGTGCTGGAGACCGTGATCGGCCGCACCGTGAAGTTCCCCGACGCGTCGGTCTCGGGCGTGCCCATCACCGAGTTCGCCCCCGAGCACGCCGCCGCTCAGGCGTACCTGCGGCTGGCGCGGGAGCTGGTCGCCCGTGGCGCCGTCGCCTAGCGAGGGGCCTGTCGACGCAACGCTCGAGGAGAGCGCGGGCGATGCCGCGGCCACAGACACGGCAGGCTTCCGGGTGTCCCTGTCGAACTTCGACGGCCCCTTCGACCTGCTGCTGAATCTCATCTCGAAACATGAGATGGACATCACCGAGGTGTCGTTGAGCGCGGTCACGAACGAATTCATCGCGTATCTGGGGGAACTCGACGACGATGAGGACCTCGACCAGGCCTCCGAGTTCCTGGTCGTGGCCGCGACCCTGCTCGACATGAAGGTGGCGGGACTCCTGCCGCAGGGCGAGCTGGTGGATGCCGAGGCGGTGGCCCTTCTCGAGGCGCGTGACCTGCTGTTCGCCCGCCTGCTGCAGTACCGGGCCTTCAAGGAGGTCTCGACGTGGTTCGCTCGCTGCCTGCAGCGCGAGGATCGCCGACACGTCCGTGCCGTTCCCCTCGAGGAGAAGCACCGGCGGCAGACTCCGGAGCTCGTCTGGTCGCTGAGCGCCGACGACTTCGCCGCGCTCGCGCTGCTGGCGTTCGCACCCAAGGAGATCCCGCACGTCGGGCTCGACCATCTGCACGCACCGCTGGTCAGCATCCGCGAGCAGGCGGCGATCGTCGTGACACTGCTGCGTGGGACCGAGTCGGTGAGCTTCCGTGAGCTCGTCGCGGGCGTCACGGAGCCGGGCATCGTCGTCGCGCGCTTCATCTCGGTGCTGGAGCTCTATCGGCACGCGGCGCTGTCCTTCGAACAACTGGAACCGCTCGGCGAGCTGACGCTCCGCTGGGCCGCCGACTCCTGGTCGGACGAGACGCTGGCGACCCTGGGAGCCGATTATGACCGATGACGTGACGGAGACCGACGCTGTGACGGGGACCGACGCTGTGACGGGGACCGACGCTGTGACGGGGACCGACGCTGTGGCGGGGACCGACCTCACGGTGTCGGAGGATCAGACCTCGGACCCTGCCGGGACGGCACCCGAGATTCCCCTCGCCGAGCGGGTCGAAGCGATCCTCTTCATCGTGGATGAGCCGATCGGCCTCGTCGCGTTGGCTGCCGCCGTCGGGTCGCCGGTGCCAGCGGTACGTCAGACGCTCGAGATGCTCGTCGAGGACTACGACGGGCGGGGCACGGGACCACGGCGCGGCTTCGAGCTGCGCGAGGTGGGCGGCGGATGGCGACTGTACGTCCGCGAAGATCTCGATGCCATGGTGGCCGAGTTCGTCGGAGGGCAGGCCCCGGCGCGACTGTCGCAGGCCGCGCTCGAGACATTGGCGGTCATCGCCTACAAGCAGCCGGTGACGCGCAGCCAGGTCGCGTCCATCCGCGCGGTGAACGTCGATTCCGTCGTGCGCACGCTGCTCGCCCGCGGGCTGATCACGGAGCTGTTCGCGGATTCCGAGACCGGCGCGATCAACTACGGCACGTCCGACGCGCTTCTGCAGCACCTGGGCATCAACTCGCTCGACGAGCTGCCCCCGATCTCCCCGCTGCTCGATGACGGTGCAGACGGCTTCGACGAAGGGACCATCCGATGACAGGCTTCGACGCCTCGACAGACTCCGAGGCCGCGCCCGAGGGCGTGCGCTTGCAGAAGGTGCTCGCGGCGGCAGGCGTGGCCTCCCGCCGCGTGGTGGAGCAGTACATCGCCGAGGGCCGCATCCGCGTCAACGGCATCGTCGTGTCCGAGCAGGGGCGACGGATCGACCCCGAGCGCGACCTCGTCGACGTGGACGGTACCGCGATCCAGCTCGACGTCTCCAAGCGCTACGTCATGCTCAACAAGCCGACCGGCGTGGTGAGCAGCATGAAGGACGAGAGCGGCCGCCCCGACCTGCGTCGCTTCACCGAGAAGTACGAGGAGCGCCTCTACAACGTCGGCCGCCTCGATGCCGAGACGAGCGGTCTGCTGATCCTCACGAACGACGGCGCGCTCGCCCACGTGCTGGCCCACCCGTCTTTCGGCGTGACGAAGGTGTACATCGCGAAGGTCGAGGGCACAGTGCTGCCGCAGACGATCTCGAAGCTGACGAAGGGCATCGAGCTGGAGGACGGACCGATCGCCGCCGACAAGGCACGGCTGTTGGACACCTCCCGCGAGGAGAGCCTGGTCGAGCTGACGCTGCACTCCGGTCGCAACCGCATCGTGCGACGCATGCTCGCGGCGGTGGGCCACCCCGTCACCGAACTGGTCCGCCGGCAGTTCGGTCCGCTCCACCTGGGAACCCTCCCGGCCGGGAAGACGCGGGAACTGAGTAAAATCGAACTCGGCGCGCTTTTGACCCTGTCGCGCCGTGATTCCGGTGTCGCCGAGGCGCCAGGCGAGCAGGAGAACGAATGACCGATACGACGAGTGCGCCCACGGGGCGGAGAGCGGGCGTCGTCGCGCCGCGCCTCTCCGGTACCGTCCGCATCGTCGGCGCCGGACTCCTCGGCGCGAGCATCGGCCACGCCCTCCGCGCGAAGGGGGTAGATGTCGTCCTGACCGATGCCTCGCCCGCCCAACTGCGTCTCGCCGTCGACTACGGCGCCGGAAGGATCTCGAACGAGGACGATCAGCCTTCCCTGGTCGTTGTCGCGGTGCCGCCGGATGTCACTGCCGACGTGATCCAGGCCGAACTCGAACGGTTCCCAGAGGCCGTCGTCACCGACGTCGCGAGCGTGAAGCTCGAGCCTTTCCGTGCACTCCAGGCGCGCGGTGTCGACCTCACCCGCTACATCGGCTCTCACCCGCTCGCCGGTCGTGAGCGCGGGGGCGCGATCTCAGCGCGTGCCGACCTCTTCATCGGGCGCCCCTGGGTGGTGTGCCGTGATGAGGAGACGAGAGCCTCCGACCTCGCCCTCGTCGAGGCCCTCGCGCTCGACGTCGGAGCGACGCCCCTCGAGATGACTCCGGAGGAGCACGATCGTTCGGTCGCGCTGACCTCGCACGTGCCCCAGGTGGTCGCGAGCCTGCTCGCCGGTCGCCTCGCCGAAGCGGAAGAGGGGGCGCTCCGCCTTGCAGGCCAGGGCGTCCGCGACACCACACGCATCGCGGCATCCGCCCCCGAGCTCTGGGTGCAGATCCTCGGGGCGAACGCGGCACCCGTGGTCGAGATCCTCGATGCGCTGGCCTCCGACCTCGGCGAGATCTCCGATGCCCTGCGTGAGCCGAGCGCTCCGGGCGCCCGCCGCATCGTCGCCGAGACCATCCGGCAGGGGAACGACGGCGTTGAACGGCTCCCCGGCAAGCACGGACAGAATCAGCGTTTCGAAACCCTCGTCGTGATGGTCGACGACACCGCGGGTCAGCTCGGCCGCCTGTTCGGAGAGCTCGGCGAGCTCGGTGTGAACGTCGAGGACCTCCGCCTCGAGCATTCGCCCGGCGCGCAGTTCGGCCTCGCCGAGATCAGCGTCGATCCCGCGGCGCTGCATGGCGCGATCACCGGGCTGCAGGAACGTGGATGGCGCATCGCTGGGAGCACGAATGACTGATATCTCGACCTCTGCTGCGGACGCTTCGGTGACCGACGCGCACAAGTTCATCGCGATCGATGGGCCGGCCGGATCGGGCAAGTCCAGCGTTTCGAAGGCCGTCGCCCGCGCACTCGGTTTCGGCTACCTCGACACCGGCTCCGCCTACCGCGCACTCGCCTGGCATGTGCTCGATCGGGGCGCCGACACCGAAGACCCTGAGGCCGTGCGCGCTGCGGCGGCAGACTTCCCTCTGACGCTGGGGCTCGACCCCGACGAGCGGACGGTGCTCGTCGGCGACGTCGAGGTCACCGAGGCCATCCGAGACCCGAGGGTCTCCGGCGCGGTGAGCGGCGTGGCGCGCGTGCCCGAGGTTCGCGCGCAGGTCAACGAGCTGTTCC